>NZ_JAPEPJ010000002.1 GCF_026340255.1 Streptomyces sp. NBC_01408
TGCCGGGCAGCCGGTACGGGGCGGAATCGGCCTGCACGGTGATCACCGACATGTGGTGGGCCACCACATCGTGCAACTCCCGTGCGATCCGGGCCCGTTCCTCCAGCAGCGTGCGCCGGGCCCGCTCCGCCTCGCTGATGCTCTCCTGCTCGGCGATCCGCTGCTGGGCGTCGCCCAGACCGCGCAGTGCCCCGGTCAGCGCCAGCATGACCCCGGCGAGTACGAAGAGCAGCGCGGCGGTGTTCATGACGCCCGGCGGCTGGAAGAAGCCCAGCACCGCCCCGACCCCGCCGGTCGCCAGCCACACCCCGACCAGGGTCCGGATGGACTCGCGCAGCCCGAGGCACGCCATCAGGACCAGGTAGCCGACGATGGCCATCGGAGTCCACGGCCAGGGGTGCCCGGACAGGCCGTCGGCCTGGATCAGCAGCACCGCTCCGAACGTGTCGGCCAGCAGGATCACGGCCCAGGCGGCGAGCGGCCGCGTCACGGCGAGGAGCAGCGGCACGGTCTGCGCCACCCCGAGTGCGCCCGACCAGCCGCCGCCCGCCTTGTAGTCGTTGGTGAGGACGGCGATGGTCACCGGCAGCAGCGTCACCACGAAGACGCCGATCACGAAGTACGGCAGCAGCCGCTGCCAGGCCTTGGGAGCCTGCGCGAACAGGGGCTGGGCCGCCCGCGCGGGCGTCCGCACGACGACGGCCAGCTGGGCCAGAGCGCCGGGCACGCGGGCCGGGCCGGAACCGGAGCGGGAGGTCGCGCGGGTCCGGCCGAGCCGCCGCGCACGGGGTTGGTCGCTCATGATCGGCCAGCCTACGGGACAGCCCTCATACGCCCGAGGGGCCGAAACGGGGCGGGGGTAGGCTGCTCGTCGGTCGATCACGGGGGATCAGGTCATGGGTGGCGCTGCCGCGCTCGAGAAGCTGGTGCCGGTGCTGCTGGCCTTCGGCGGCGGAGTGCTGCTCGCCCGGCGGAAGATCGTTCCCGCCGAGGCCTCCAAGGTGTTCGCCGACTACGCCTTCCTCTTCGCCGTCCCCTGCTACCTCTTCGGCAACATCTACGCCAGCGACCTTGCCGCTCTCTTCGACTGGCAGGCCATCGGTGGTTACGCCGCGGCGGCCGCCCTCGCCGTGGGCGCGGTCGTCGCGGTGGCCGTCGCCCACGGGCTGCGGGAGCCCCGCGAGGTGGCCCTGCGCGTGATGGCCGGGGTCCAGGTGAACACCGCCTACTTCGCCGTCCCCGTCTTCATCACCGTGTTCGGGACGGCCGCGCCCATCTTCCCGATCCTGCTCTTCCAGGTGTGCGTCCTGTCCCTGGTCGTCATCGCCCTCATGGAACTGGGCCGCGCGGGCCCCGCCGCCGGCAGCCCGGGCCGACGGCTCTCCCGCGCCCTCGGCGCCTCCCTCGCCACCCCGCTGGTCCTCGCGTGCAACGCAGGGATCCTGCTCAACCTGCTCTCGGTGCCCGTCCCGGAGGTGGTGCTGGACGGGGCCGCGTTCGTCGGCGACAGCGCCTCCCCGGTGGCCCTGTTCTCCCTCGGCCTCCACCTCGGCGGCCTCGGCCTGGACCTGCGGGGCACCACCCGCGAGGAGATGGCCCTCATCGCCTTCAAGTGCCTGGCCTTCCCCCTGCTGACCTGGGCGGTCTGCGGGGCCCTGTTCGGGGTCCGGGGCGAGTGGCTTGCCTACCTCGTCCTGATCGCCGCCATGCCGACCCCGCAGAACCTGTTCATCTTCGCCCAGCGCTACGACGTGGGAGTCGACCTCTCGGCCTCCATAGTGATCAAGACGTCACTCGTTTCCCTCCTGTTGCTGCCCCTGTGGCTGCAGACTGCCGTGTCATGAGCGAACCGAAGCCGCCCCCCGTCCCCCTCGCCTTCGCCACCCTCGGACTGCTGGCCGCCTGGGCCGTGCACGACCTGGAGGAAGTGGCGACGACGGCACGCTGGTCCCGTACCCGGGTCCCCGTCCTGCGCGAGCGCCACCCGCGCGTCCCCGACCGGATATGGCGGCGGCTCGAAGCCGTCGACGGCCGCGAGTTCGCCACTGCCGTGGGCTTCATGGGCCTCGTGGTGGCCGCCGCCTCCGCCGACGGACACCGCACCGGCGGCCGTTCCGCCTTCTACCAGAGCGCGCTGACCGGATTCGGCCTGCACGGCCTCGTCCACCTCGGACAGGCCGCCGCCACCCGCGGGTACACCCCGGGCGTGGTCACCTCGCCGCTCGTCGTCGTCCCCTTCACGCTCTGGGCCAGGGGCCGGCTGCGGCGCGCCGGAGTGCTGCGGCCCGCCCGGGTGCGCGACGCCGTCGGGGGCCTGGCGCTGGCCGCCGTCGCCACGGCCGCGGCGCACGCCGCGGCACGCCGGATCCGCTGACCCGTCCGGGTCCCCGGCCGCGCGGGGCGGGCCGGCTCGTTCCCCCGGCGGGCTCTGCTCGTTGACCGGGCATGGAAATGCCGACCATCGCGGCGCCCGGCGTCGGGGAACGCGCCGACGCCGTGGCCGATGCCGCCTGCCACCTCTACGACGCCGTCGCCCCCTGGGGCGGCGCGGCGCCCGGCGGGTGGAGCCGGATCGCCGCCGAGGACGCCGCCGAGGCGATCGAGACCACCGCGCACGCCCTCGCGCGCACCCACCCGAGGGCCGAGGTCGTCCTCGCGCCGGTCCACGCCGCCCTGGCCGACCTGCGCCGCCAGCTGGGCCTCCCGCCCGCCGACCAGCTGACCGCGGACGGGCTCCCGGCGACCCCGCGTACGGTCGGCAACCCGCGCCGCACCCGGTGGGTGCGGGTGCTCACCCCGCCTTTGCCCCGGCAACCGCCTTCTCGTACAACTTCCTGATGTCGGCGCCGAAGTAGGAGCTGTACGAGGTGTCCGCCGTGTCCCCGCCGGTCTTCCAGCCGCCGATCACCCCGACCACGTCACCGGTCCCGGTCCGCGCGTCGTAGCGGGTCAGGAACGGGCCGCCGCTGGTCCCGCCGGGATAGCCCGTGCAGTCGATCCGCAGGAACGATCCCGGAATCTTCGGATCGGCGCTGGTGAACTTCGTCGTCCGGTTGACGCACAGGCGCGGGCGCGCGGCGGACGCCGGATAGCCGATCAGCGTGACCTTGGGGTGGGCGTACGGCCCGCCGGTGACCAGGCGGTTCCCGCCGACCACGGCCTCCACCCGGAAGCCGTCGGCGTTCGGCCCCACTTGGGCGAAGGCCACGTCGAGTCGGGCGGCCCGGTCGGCCCCCTGGGACACGTAGCGGGGGTCGATCCACACCTTCGCGCGCCCGGCGGCGTTCCGCAGGACCGGGAACAGGCCGTACGGCTGCGGTTTCGCGCGCGTGTACCGCGGTACGAAGGCCACTTGGCGGGCGTCGGAGCCGAGCAGGCAGTGGCCCGCGCTGAGCACCAGGTCGCGGCCGGGGGAGGAGACCACGCTCGCGGTGCAGAAGTAGGCCCCGGCGCCCTTCATGACGAACATCCGGCCGACGACGGGGACGCCGTCGAAGTCCTGCCCGACGCCGGGACCCGCGAGGAGGGGCAGGTGGGCCGGGACGGGCGCCCGGGTCGGCGTCGTGGCCGGAGTCGGCGTGGGTGTGGGGGTGGGGGTGGGCGTCGGCGTGGGGCTGAGTACCGGGCTCGGCGGCGTCGGGAGGGGCACGGCCGCCGGGGCGGCCGGGCTCACGGCCTGCGCGTCGGGCGTGCCGGCCGGGCCCGGCGAGGGCACCGGTGCCGGGTCCGGTGCCGGGTCCGGTGCCGGATCCCCGGGCAGCAGGACGGCGGAGGCCATCCGCTCGGGCGTCCAGAAGGCCGCCGCCTCGCGGGCGGACCAGCGGGAGGGGCCCGCCGGCCCGGCCGGCCCCTCCTCGGCGACGGGCAGCGGCCCTCCGGGCAGCAGCAGCGCTGCCGTTGCCGCGGCCATCGTCAACGTACGTAGCATGCGGAGCTCCTCGTGGCGGTAGCTGGGACGGGCGCGCCCGTGGCAGGCCTGGTCGGCCCGGTGGCCCGGACGGTCTAGTGCTGTGGCCGGAAAGGTTTGCCGGGCGGCGCGACCCGGTGAGCCTTTCCGGCCACAGCACTAGACGGCCTGGGGGAAGCGGAACAGCCGGCCGGGGTCGTAGCCGCGCCGGACCTCCTCCAGGCGCGGGAGGTTCGGCCCGTAGTAGGCCTCCCGCCAGTCGGCGAGCTCGGGGTCGGCGTAGTTCTGGTAGGCGCGCCCGCTCGCCCAGGGGCGCAGGTCCCGCCAGAGCCCGTCGAGCCAGTCCTGGTGCCGGGCCGCCTCGGAGGCCGGCGCGGACTCGGGCCAGTAGACGAGGTACTGGGCGAGGAACGCGCTGTCGCGGTGGGTGAAGGCGGTGGCGGTGGCGGGCACGCGGTTGACGGCGCCGCCGCAGACCCCGTCGAACTGGACCACGCCCCGCCCGCCGCGCGGCACGGACGACGGGTAGCGCCGGACGGCGTCGAGTACCGCTCCGATCGCCGCGTCGGGCAGCCCGGCAGCGGCCCAGAAGTCCGAGCGGGCGGCGTACGAGTCCCGGCCCAGCCGCCCCCGCGGGTCCCGGCCGGGCAGCGTGCCCGGCAGCCGGCACTGTGCGGCGCTCCGCTCCAGGCAGCCCGCCATCGCCCGGACGGTGTCCCCGTAGCCGCGGACGACGATCAAGCTGTCCCGGGGCTGCCCGCCGATCAGGTCGGACAGCCGGGTGAGCTGCGCCTCCAGCTCGCGGCGCCCGTCGAGGGACACCACGCGGACCGCCGGGGCGGGCGCGGTCCCGGTCTCGACGACGAACTCCACCTGGCTCCAGAACGGGTCCGGCAGTTTGCCCAGCCAGCGCTGCCAGCCGCGCAGCACCGCAGCGGAGTCGCCGCCGGGCCAGTGGAGTTCGGCGAAGGCGCAGTCGCCGACCGGATGGGTGTCGAAGCGGAACTCGGTGACCACCCCGAAGTTGCCGCCCCCGCCGCCGCGCAGGGCCCAGTACAGGTCGGGGTCCCGGTCGGCGGAGACCTCGCGGACGGCACCGTCGGGGGTGACCACCCGGGCGCCCGTGAGCCGGTCGGCGGTGGTGCCGTACGCCCGGGCGGCCAGGCCGAGGCCGCCGCCGAGGGTGAGCCCGGCGATGCCGACGGAGGGGCACAGCCCGGTCGGGATGCCCAGGCCCCGCCCGGCGAGCGCGGCGTTCACGTCGCCCAGCCGGGCTCCCGCGCCGATCCGTACGCCGGCCGGTGCGCCTGTGGGTACGCCGGCCGGTGCGTTCGCGCGTACGCCGGACCCCTCGACCGTGACAGACGCCATGGCTCCGGTGTCCAGCACCAGGCCCGCGGCCCGGGTGGACCAGCCCGCGTAGCTGTGCCCGCCGCCGCGCGGTACCACCGCGGCGCCGGAGCGGCGGGCGAAGTCCAGGCAGACGGCCACGTCGCCCGCGTGCGCCGGATAGGCCACCGCACCGGGCGCGACGGCGTCGTAGCGGGGCTGGAACAGCTGCCGTGCCTCGGCATAATCCGCTTCGCCCGGGAGCACCACCCGCCCGTCGATCCCGCGGGCGAGGGCGCCGTAGTCCGGGCCCCCGGCCGCCGCGCCGACGGTGGCGAGCACGGCCGCGGCCGCGCTCCCCAGGACCTGGCGGCGATGGAGGCTCATGCCTCCTTCCTGCCACCGCCCGGGCCGATCGGCGTGAAGGCGGGCCCACACACACCGGGTTGCCCCCCGAACGGCCCACGGCGGAATCGATTCGGCTGGTCGTATGAGCAGTTCGGTCCGGGCGGCGGGCGACATTAGGGTGCACCCATGGCTCTCGTGGACCTCAGCGCGCCCGGCGAAGACTTCGACGCCGACCCCTACCCCTTCTACGCCGCCCTGCGCACGGCCGGTCCCGTCCACCAGCTGGCCGTCGGCGGCGACCGCTCCTGGCTGGTCGTCGGCCATGACGAGGCCCGGCAGGCCCTCAACCACCCCGCCCTGGCGAAGAACTGGCTCGGCTCCGAGCTGTTCGGCCTCCCGGCCGCCGCCGCCCACACCAACCTGCTGGAGTCGGACCCGCCCCACCACACCCGGCTGCGCCGCCTGGTGTCCCGCGAGTTCACCGCCCGCCGCGTCGAGGCGTTGCGGCCCCGCATCCAGCAGGTCACCGAGGAGCTGCTCGACGCGATGGCGGCCCGCCCCGACCGCCGGGGCGACCTGATCCGGGACTTCGCCGTACCGCTGCCGCTGACCGTCATCTGCGAACTCCTCGGCGTCCCCGACCTGGACAGCTCGCGCTTCCGCTACTGGTCAGGGGAGGTAGTGGCCCCGCTGGGCAATGCCGGCCCGGACAGCCGCGTCATGGAGCAGCTGACCGCCTACCTCCTCGAACTCGTCGAGGCCAAGGCGGCCGACCCCGGCGAGGACCTGCTCAGCGCCCTGATCCGGACCCGCGACGAGGACGGCGGCCGGCTCTCCCCGGACGAACTGATCGGGATGGCCTTCCTGCTCCTGATCGCGGGCCACGAGACCACCGTGAACCTGATCGGCAACGGCATACGGGCCCTGCTGGCGCACCCGGACCAGCTCGCGGCCCTGCGCGCCGACCCCGAAGGGCTGATCGACGGCGCGGTGGAGGAGATGCTGCGCTACGACGGCCCGGTGCAGCACGCCACGTACCGCTTCGCCGTCGCCGACCTGGAACTCGGCGGGGTCACCGTCCCGGCCGGCGCCTCCGTCCTGGTCGCCCTCGCCGCCGCCGACCGCGACCCGGCCCGCTTCGCCGAGCCCGACGTCTTCGACATCCGCCGGACCGGACCTGGCCACCTGGCCTTCGGGCACGGCATCCACTTCTGCCTCGGCGCCCCGCTGGCCCGGATGGAGGGCCGCATCGCCGTCCGCGCCCTGCTCGAGCGGTTCCCGGAACTGGCCGAGGACCCGGACGCCGGGCCGCGCGACTGGCTGCCGGGCACGCTGGTACGGGGTGTCACCCGGCTTCCGCTGCGCTGGTAGCGGGCCGCGCCGGCCCGCTCAGGCCCGCTCAGGCCGGCTCAGTTCTTGCGGGCCAGCAGGAAACCCTGCGCGGACCTCTCGTACCCCTCGGGCTCCCGGACCAGCCGGGCCACCTCGGCGAGCCCGGCCCCGGCCAGCAGGGCGGCGATCCGGTCGGGCGGGGTCCAGTACACGTCGAGGTCGACGGGGTGGCCGTACGCGTGCTCCAGCCGGATCCGCTCGTCGCCCGCCTTGAACGCGATCAGCGCGTACCCGCCCGGGGCCAGCACCCGCGCGAACTCCGCGAACACCGGCGGGAGTTCCGAGGGCGGGGTGTGCACCGTCGAGTACCAGGCCAGGACCCCGCCGAGCACACCGTCCGCCACGTCCAGCGCGGCCATCGAGCCCACCTCGAAGCGCAGCCCCGGATAGGTCCGGCGGGCCACCGCCACCATCGCCGGGGACAGGTCGACCCCGAAGGTCCGTACCCCGAGCGCGTCGAGATGCGCCGTCACCCGTCCGGGACCACAGCCCAGATCGGCGACCGCCCGGCCCCCGCCGCCCTCCTCGCCGCGCACGTACTCGGCGAACGCGGCGAGCATGGCCCGGTCCAGGGGCCCTTCGGCGAGGGCCGTCCCGAGCAGCCGGGCGTAGTCGGCGGCGACGGCGTCGTAGGACGCCCGGACGGCGGTCAGGCGCGAGGTCTCTGTCATGCCCCTGAAAGTAGCCCGCCGGGCGCCGCGGCTCACCCCCCAGCTAGTGCTGCGACCGGAAAGGTTCATCGGGTCGCGCCGCCCGGTACGGCGCCTCGCCGCGTTGTCGGACCGCGCCGGTACGTCCAGCACGGGTCGCGGCCCTCCGCCTTGCGATGCTTCCCCTAGACGAGTAAGTCCGAAGTGGCGTCGTCCGCCCGCAGGGCGGGCGGACGACGCCACTTCGGACTTACTCGTCTAGGAGCCTGCGGGCCTGGGGAGACCCCATGCACCGGACGACGCGACCCGATGAACCCTTCCGGTCACAGCACTAGCGGATTGGGCAGTTCCGCCCACTGGTCGCCGGGGACGCCTGGGCTCAGCCGCATCAGGGTGAGCGCCTTGGTCGGCAGCGGGCCGGTCAGCAGGGCCTCGGTGTCGGCGGTGGGGGAGAGCCCGGCCGCCTGGGCGAGGAGTTCGGCGAAGGCGCCGGCCGAGCCCGCCGTGGCGCCGAGCGCCCCCGTCACCAGCGACCCGAACAGCTTGCGCCGCAGGGTGGTCACGTCGTCGGTGACCAGCCGGCCCGACAGGGGCGGCACCGGCAGGCCGTGCCGCAGGAGCCGGGCGGGGCTGATGCGGATGTCGGCGAGGTCGCGGTAGACCAGCCGGACCGGCGCCCCGGTCGCGGAGACGACGACCAGGAGGTTCTGGCCGTGGGCCTCCAGGGCCACCCCGAGCTCCAGAGCGCGCAGGCACACCGAGAGCGCGAGGCGGGCGAAGGCGGCCTGCCAGGCGGCCGAACGGGCCGGCGGGAAGGCGGCCAGCGCCGCCACCGGGAGCACCCGCTCACCGGCGGAGGCGTCCGCGTACACCTCCGGCGGCTCGCGCAGCACGGCCGCCAGGTCCGGGCTGTGCGCGCTCGCCGCGCCGAGGGTGCGGGTGATGTGCAGCCGGCCGTCGAGCCGCTCGGACAGGGTCTCGGCGAAGGCGGAGACGGCCGCCGCCGTTTCGACGGAGTAGACCGAGATGTCCCGTACGGAGGAGGTCAGCCGGGTGCTCAGCGCGGTCTTCACATGCGCCCCGCCGAGCAGGTCCGCCCCGCCGGCCTCGCCGGTACCGCCCGCCTCGCCGGCACCGCCCGCCCCGTCCGGCGCGGGTGCGAGGGTGCGCAGGGACATCAGGGGATGCGCCGGGAATCCGCCCCGGACCCGCTCGTGGGTGAGCACGTGCTCCGCCTGCCACGGATGCACCGGGAGCAACAGCCGCCCCCCGTCCCGGAGCCGGGCCGGCCAGTCGCCGGTGACCACGCACTCCTCGGCCCGTACGGCGACCAGCCCCAGCTCCACCACCGGCCGGTGCTCCGGCGCGTACGCGAGCTGCTCGGCCACCGAGAAGCCGGGCCGGGAGCGGCAGTTGGGGTGGTACGGATGCCCGTCCACCACCCGCTGCTCCCATCCCCAGAGGGTCCGCGGGTCCTCCTCGGGCCCCTCCTCGCCGCCCGCCCGGGACAGCGCCAGCGAGGCCGTGCTGTCGTCCAGCTCGGCGGCGAACTCCTTGCCGTACGGCACGTCCAGCGCCGTCACCAGCCGGGCGGCCTGACGGTACGCCCTGCCGTCGAGCCGCAGCTCGCCGACGTACGCCCCGGTCGCGCAGGGATCCGGAAGCGGGCCCTCCAGCCGGCTGCCCCCGGCCAGTGTGAGCACCAGGCCGCCGGGCCCGCGCTCCCGGCTCACCACCCAGGGCAGGGGCTCGAAGGCCAACGCCCGCCACAGCCGGGTCAGTACGGCCGCCCGGGCGCCGCCGAGCGCCGCGGTGTACGCGGGGACGAGCGCGGGGCGTACGGAGGTCAGCCCGGCGGCGATCGCCTCCTCGGCCGGGGAAGCGGGCGCGTCGGCGCTCGGGTGCGTGCTGCGGTCCAGGGTCCTGTTCCTCTCAGGGGTACGGGCGGGGGCACGTGGGTACATCGCCACGAAGCGATGATCGGGTCATCATCGCGGATACTGATGATCATGGCCGGTGATACGCCGTGAATCTCCGGCGCACCGCGACGGACCGATTGGAATCAGTGGACCTCAACACCCTCGCAGACGCATATGCTGCGACCCCGCTCCTGAACTGCCTGCTCAGAGAGGCCGCGGAGCCGGCCACGGAACACGGCGCGGGCACCCACCGGCTGCTCGGCAGCGGGCGGCTGCTGCGGGTGCGGGGCGGGCGCCGACCCGTACGGCCGGAGCTGCGTACGGCGGACGGCTGGCATCCGCTCAGCCACACCGAACTGGTCAAACTCACCTCCGACGAACTGCGCCAGTACACCGGTGTGTCCAACGGCGAACTCCCCGTCGAAATGGCCGACAGCCGTGCGACCGTCGCCGCCCTGCTGACCGCCCGGGCCGGGGCCGCGCCCGCGCGGGACCCGTACCTGCGATCCGAGCAGTCCCTGGTCATGGGCCACCCGCACCACCCCGCGCCCAAGGCCCGGGGCGGAGCCCCGGCCGCGAGCTGGCTGCCGTACGCGCCCGAGGCCCACGCCCGCTTCCCGCTGGTCTTCCTGGCACTGCGCGAGGACCAGGCGGTCGAGGAGGGCGGCCCGGCGGCCGCCGCGGCGCTCGACTCGCTGGCCGACGTCCTCGACGGGCCGCGCCCGCCCGCCGGTTACCGGCTGCTGCCCGCCCACCCCTGGCAGCTCGACCTGGTCGGAGCCCGGCGCGCGGTGCGCGAGGCCTTCGCCGACGGGCGGCTGCTGCGGCTCGGTGAGAGCCGGCTGCCCGCCTGGCCCACCGCTTCGATCCGGACCCTGTACGTGCCGGACCCGGCCGCCGACCTGTTCGTGAAGTTCAGCCTCGACGTCCGCATCACCAACGACGTGCGCCGGCTCTGGCGGCACGACCTGCTGACGCTGCGCCGCACCGACGCCGCGGCCGCCGCCGGCTTCGCCGCCCTGCGCGCCACCGGATCGGACGCGGCCTGGCTCGCCGACCGCGGCTACCGCACCGCGGGCTTCGCCTTCGAGGAACTGGCCGTGCTGGTCCGCGACGGCCTGCACGCGCACATACGGCCCGGGGCCACGCCGCTGCTGGCCGCCGCGCTCGCCGAGAGCGACCCCGGGAACCCGCTGGCGCGCACCGCCGACCCGGCCGGCTGGTGGCGGGCGTACCTGCGCCAGGTCGTGCCGCCGGTGCTGGAGCTGTTCGCCCGGCACGGGGTGGTGCTGGAGGCCCACCTCCAGAACACCCTCGTCGCCTTCGACGCGTCGGGCACGCCGGTGCAGGCCCTCTTCCGGGACGCGGAAGGGGTGAAGCTCATGCCGGACCTGGACCGTGCGGCCGCCTGGCAGCGGCTGGTCTACTGCCTGGTCGTCAACCACCTGATGGAGATCGCGGGGGCGCTGGCCGAACGGCATCCGGACGTCTCGCCGTTCGTGTGGCCCGCCGTACGCGAGGAGTTCCTGCGCTACGACGCCACCCGCGGCCTCCCCGAGACGGCGGAGCTCCTCGCCGCCCCGGCCCTGCCCGCCAAGACCAACCTGCTGCTGCGCTGGACGCGGGCGGACGGGGCGGCCGCCCGCTATCTGCCGCTGCCGAACCCGCTGCGGGGGTAGGCCCCCCGAAGGGGCGGCCGGAGCCGGCGGGCCGGAGCGGGAGCCCGGGGGTGCGGAATCGGCCAAGGTGGGTCCCGTACCCACGTCCCCCTCACCCAGAGGTATAGACCAATGCTACGTTGGTCGGGCAGACCGCGCAGTCCTTGACCACCCGTCAGAGGAGAAGCCATGCCCTCCCCTTCGCGGGGCGGCGGCCCGGCCGCCATGCCCAAGTACCAGCGGATCGCCGCAGCGCTGCGCCGCGATCTCGACCGCGCCGCACACGCCCCCGGCGGCCGACTGCCCTCCGAACGGAGTCTGGCCGCCCGCTATCAGGTCAACCGGCAGACGATCCGGGCCGCGCTGCAACACCTGCGCGAGGACGGACTCGTCGTCACCGGACGCAGGGGCAGCCGCCCCGTCGGCATCGCCGCCGGAGCACGGCCGGCCGCCCACCCGGCGCCGCCGGTCTCCGCGCCGGGTGAGAGCCGGCTCACGCTGGTCACCGTGCCGCCCTCGCTCGCCGCCCTGCTCGGCATGGGCGGCGGGGACCGCACCCTGGTCCACCACCGGCGCGAACGCGGCCCGGCGGGAGAGGTCGTCCGGCACGCCGTCACCTACCTCAGTCCGGGTGTCGTCGCGCGGATCCCCGAACTGGCCCGCTACGGCGACCGGGCCGCCGCCGTACGAGACGAGGACCTCGGCCCCCTGCACCGCTGGCTCGAACGGGCCGCGGCGGACGGCCGGCTCGCCGAGACCATCACCATGACCCGCACCACCCACCCCCAGGGCCCCTCGCCGGCCTGCGGGCTGACCGTCCGCCGCACCCTGCACGACTCCTCGGGGCGCCTGCTGGCCGTCACCGACCTGGCCTTCCCCTCCTGGGACCGGCTGACCTTCCACCGCGACCCCGCCGAGTCCGGCTTCTGCGTGATCTAGGGCAGTGACCGCACTGTGCGCGGCTCCTTGCGGGTCCCTACGCCTCGCCCGGTGCCCCCTGCTCGACGGCGAGGTCCGGGGCCGGGGGGAGACCGAGGAGGTCCGTCGCCTCGGGGCCGGTGATGTCCGGGGGGAGGGGCGGGGCGTCCGGGTCCGAGGCCGCGCCGGTCAGCAGGGCGAGCAGTCCGGCCACTTGGACCCCGGCCTCCGCGGGGTGGCGGAAGACGGCCCCCGGGGAGATCTCGTACCGGTTGCGCCGGCCGTCGCGGGCGCGCCGCAGGTACCCGTCCGACTCCAGGTCGGTGACGATCGTCTGCACGGTG
The DNA here is from genome assembly GCF_026340255.1 of Streptomyces sp. NBC_01408. Classification (GTDB taxonomy): domain Bacteria; phylum Actinomycetota; class Actinomycetes; order Streptomycetales; family Streptomycetaceae; genus Streptomyces. Next base: position 12,466 of record NZ_JAPEPJ010000002.1, read on the forward strand.
CGTTCGGTCAGTCCGCAGACCGTGGCGACATCCCTGAGCCGCACGGCCGGGTCCCGGGCGATGGCCACCAGAACTCGTGCGTGATTAGTCAGAAATGTCCAATTTTGACGCTGCGACATACTCCCCATGCGCACATGATGCGATAGGCGATTCACGTGTTGCAAGACGCGAAACGGATTTCCGGTAATTCTTGACGTACGAGCAGAAGAGGTCCACCATCTACGGCAGTCAAGGTCCCGCGCCGCAAGCCGACAAGCCCAAGGAGCGAACCCCATGCCGGTCCCTGCCCCGTCCTCCCCTACCGCCCCCGCTGCCGCCCCCGCCGTCTCCGCCGCCGTTCCGTGCCCCCGCCGCAGCGCCGAGGCCGCCCGGATCGCGGGTCTGCCCCGGATCGACGAGCCCCGGGAAGTGGCCCCCGCGGACGCGAGGGAGCTGTCGAAGGTCTTCTTCCGGCGGCTGCGCGAACTGACCGAGGGCACGCCGGAGTACCAGTACGTCCGCAACACGCTCATTGAGATGAACGCCTCACTCGTCCAGTACGCGGTACGCCGCTTCCGCAGCCGCGGCGACGGCGGCGACATCGAGGACATCGTCCAGGTCGGCACCATCGGCCTGATCAAGGCCATCGACCGCTTCGATCCGGCTCGCGAGAACGAGTTCTCCACGCTGGCCATGCCGTACATCACAGGCGAGATCAAGCGGCACTTCCGCGACACCTCCTGGGCCGTCCGCGTCCCGCGCCGGCTCCAGGAGCTGCGCATCGACATAGCCAAGGCGAAGGAGGAGCTGACCGTCACACTCGACCGCTCGCCCACCGTCGCCGACCTCGCCGACCGCCTCTGCCTCTCGGACGAGGAAGTCATAGAGGGTCTCGTCGCCGCCAACGGCCACACCAGCGGCTCCCTGGACGCGCCGCACGCCGAACACGGCGAAGGCTCGACCGAGGGCCACACCCTCGCCGACGTCATGGGCGAGGAGGAGCCGGCCATGGAACTGGTCGAGGACATCCAGACCCTCGCGCCGCTGCTGGAGGAGCTCAGCGACCGCGAGCGCCGCATGCTGCGGATGCGCTTCGGCGAGGAGCTGACCCAGGCCCAGATCGGCGCCGCCCTCGGCATCTCGCAGATGCAGGTCTCCCGGCTGCTCACCCGCCTCCTGGCCCACCTGCGCATCTCCATGCTGGAGGACCCCGCGGATCCGGCGGACCCCGCGTCGCACGCGGCCGAAACCGCCGCGGGCCAGGCCTGACGCGGGCCGGCCCGGACAGACCGGGCCTGACGCGCAGCAAGCCCCACACCCTCGTACTGGTTGACCCGGCGGACCACCGCCGGGTCAACCAGTACGAGGGTGTCTTTCGTCACACCCCGGTCCGCCGGGTCCAACGGGCCCCGCACGTGAGGTGGGTCACCTCCACGTTTGCCCGGGCGAATGCCGGGCACCCGCGCAGCTGGAGCGGACCCGTGCCCTCCGGCAGACCTGCCGGAGGGCACGGCGCACGCGGGCCGATCCCGTCCCGCTCTACGGCCCGCCGGCCCCGCCAGGCGCACGCCGTCCCCGTACGACCCGCGAGGTTTATGTGTCCACGCTCCAGGCCGAGCACGTGTACAAGGTGTTCGGAAGACGACCCGGCGACGCCGCCGCCGCGGTCCGCGCGCTCGAAGGCGGCGCGGGCCGCGACGAGCTGCGGTCCGGCGGAACGACGGCTGCGGTCATCGACGCCTCCTTCAGCGTCGAGCCCGGCCAGATCTTCGTCGTCATGGGTCTGTCGGGCTCCGGCAAGTCCACGCTGCTGCGCATGCTCAACGGACTGCTGGCGCCCACCGCTGGACGCATCCTCTTCGACGGGCAGGACCTCACCGCGCTCAGTGCGCGCGAGCTGCGCCGCGTACGGTCCACGAAGATCAGCATGGTCTTCCAGCACTTCGCCCTCTTCCCGCACCGCGACGTGCTGGAGAACGCCGCCTACGGGCTGGAGGTCCAGGGCGTGCCCCGGGCCGAGCGCGAGCGGCGCGCCGCCGAGGCGCTGGCCCTGTGCGGGCTCGAAGGCTGGGAGAAGTCCTGGCCCGACGAGCTGTCCGGCGGCATGCAGCAGCGCGTCGGCCTCGCCCGCGCCCTGGCCACCGACGCGGAGCTGCTGCTGATGGACGAGTCCTTCAGCGCACTCGACCCGCTGATCCGCCGCGACATGCAGGACCAGCTGCTCGAACTCCAGCACCGCCTCAAGAAGACCATCGTCTTCATCACCCACGACCTCAACGAGGCCATGCGCCTGGGCGACGGCATCGCGGTGATGCGCGACGGCCGCATCGTCCAGCAGGGCACCGCCGAGGACATCCTCACCCGCCCCGCCGACGAGTACGTCGCCTCCTTCATCCAGGACGTGGACCGCTCGCGCGTGCTCACGGCCGACGCCGTCATGGACGAGCCCCCCACCGGGGTCGAGCCCTGCGGCTGCCCCACCGTCAGCGCCGACACCCCGCTCGCCGACCTGTGCTCCGTCAGCGCCCGCGTCCCGCACCCGGTCGCCGTCACCGACGCGGACGGCGCCGTCGTCGGCTCCGTGCCGCAGGACCGTCTCATCGCCTTCATCGGTGACGAACAACGGCCCCCGATGGCCTGCGTGGAGGTGGCCGCCTGATGCCCCGCCTCAACCTCGGCGCCTGGGTCGACAGCGGTGTCGACTTCCTCCAGCGCCACCTGTCCTGGCTGTTCGACGCCATCAGCGCGCTCGTCACCGGGCTCTACGACGGCATCGACGCCGTCCTGTCCGCCCCCGCCCCGCTGCTCTTCGCGGGCATCCTCGCCGTCGCCGCCTGGTGGCTGCGCGGTCTGCTGGCGGGCCTGCTCGCCTTCGCGGGTTTCGCCCTCGTCGACTCCGTCGGCCTGTGGTCCGAAGCCATGTCCACGCTGTCCCTGGTCCTGGTCGCCACCCTGGTCACGCTGGTGTTCGCGATCCCGCTGGGCATCTGGGCCTCGCGCTCCGACCGGGTCAGCGCGGTCCTGCGGCCGGTCCTGGACTTCATGCAGACCATGCCGGCCATGGTCTACCTGATCCCCGGCATCATCTTCTTCGGGGTGGGCGTGGTGCCCGGCATCATCGCCACCATCATCTTCTCGCTGCCGCCGGGCGTCCGGATGACCGAGCTCGGCATCCGCCAGGTCGACGGGGAACTGGTCGAAGCCGCCGAGGCCTTCGGCACCACCCCGCGCGACACCCTCGTACGCGTCCAGCTCCCGCTGGCCCTGCCCACGATCTTGGCGGGCGTCAACCAGGTCATCATGCTGGGCCTGTCCATGGTCGTCATCGCCGGCATGGTCGGCGGCGGCGGACTCGGCGGGGCCGTCTACAAGGCCATCGGCAACGTCGACATCGGTCTCGGCTTCGAGGCGGGCGTCTCCATCGTCATCCTCGCCATGTACCTGGACCGGATGACCGGGGCGCTCGGCCGCCAGGTCTCCCCGCTGGGCCGCCGTACGCTGGCCAAGGCGCGGGCCGCCGCGACCGGCGCCGCCAAGGTGTGGAACCACCGTCCCCAGCCCGCGTACGCGATCACCGGGGCCGTGGTCCTCGCCCTCGTCGCGGGCGGCCTGAACACCTTCGGCGGCCCGGCCCGCGAGGACGGCCCCGCCGGGGCCGCGGACATCGGCAAGGGCCGAACCGTCTCCATCGGCTACATCCCGTGGGACGAGGGCATCGCCTCCACCTTCCTGTGGAAGGAACTCCTCGAGCGCCGCGGCTTCAAGGTCGACACCCGCCAGCTGGAGGCCGGCGCGCTCTACACCGGCCTGGCCGGAGGCCAGCTCGACTTCCAGACCGACGCCTGGCTGCCCGTCACCCACGCCCAGTACTGGGAGAAGTACGGGAACAAGCTGGAGGACCTCGGCTCCTGGTACGGCCCCACCTCGCTGGAGCTGTCCGTGCCCTCGTACGTGAAGGACGTGCGCTCGCTCGCCGACCTCAAGGGCAAGTCCGGGCAGTTCAAGGGCCGGATCATCGGCATCGAGCCGAGCGCCGGGGTCATGTCGATCCTGAAGGACAAGGTCCTCAAGGAGTACGGGCTCGACGCCGAGTACCAGGTCGTCGACGGCTCCACCCCCGGCATGCTCGCCGAGCTCAAGCGGGCGTACGACAAGAAGGAGCCCGTGGTGGCCGTGCTGTGGTCGCCGCACTGGGCGTACTCCTCGTACGAGCTGACCAAGCTGGAGGACCCGAAGGGGGTCTGGGGCACCGGCGACGGGATCCACACCCTCGCCCGCAAGGGCTTCGCCGAGGACGAGCCGAAGGTGGCCGAATGGCTGCGTTCCTTCAAGCTCACCGAGGAGCAGCTCACCGGCCTGGAGGCGAAGATCCAGGAGACCGGCAAGGGCAAGGAGCAGCAGGCGGTCCGTGCCTGGCTGGCCGACCACCCCGAGATCGACCAGCTGGCCTGACGGCCGGGTGAACGCTGCGCGGGTCCCCGTACGAGCTCGTACGGGGACCCGCGCAGCGCGTGTACGCCCGCATCGGCGGCGGTTCAGCGGACCAGGACGCCCTCCGGCAGCCCCGCCGGATCCCGCCGCGGCTCCTCGGGCCGGGGCCTGGCGGGCCACCAGAGGGAGCGGCCCAGCAGCACCGCACAGGCGGGCACCAGGACGATCGACAGGACGAAGGCCGAGAGCAGGATCCCCAGCCCCGTCGCGAAGCCGATCTGCTGGGTGGCCGAGGCCGGGTTCACGGCGAGGCTGCCGAAGGAGGCGGCCAGCACCACTCCGGCGGTCGCGACGGCCGGAGCGGTGTGCCGGACCGCCCGGGCGACCGCGGCGCGGGCCGGACCCGGCCGCTCCATCTCCTCCCGGATCCGGTCGGTCACCAGGATGTTGTAGTCGGTGCCCAGCGCGACCACGAACAGGAAGAGGATCAGCGGGAGGGTGAAGGCCACCCCCGGCTGCTCCAGGGCGTGCTGGAAGACGAGCGCCGAGGCGCCCAGCGTCGCGGCGAACCCCAGCCCCACGGCGAGCAGCAGGACCAGGGGCGCGAGCAGGCTCCGCAGCAGCAGGAGCAGGATCAGCCCGATCAGTACCGCCGCCACCGGGAACACCACCCGCAGATCCTTGTCCACCACGGCCGAGATGTCGGCGAACACCGCCGAGGTCCCGCCCACATGGGCCTCGGTGCCCGCGGGCCGGTGCGCGGCGACCGTCTCCCGGACCGGACCGGAGGCCAGGTCGCGGGCCTCCTGGGTGTGCGGCGAGGCGTTCGGGAACAGGTCGATCCGCGCCGCCAGCCGGTCCTCGCTCAGCACGGCCGGAGCAACCCGGCCCACCCCGTCCACCTTCCCCAGCGCCCCGGCCAGCGCGCCGAGCCCGCCGTCGCCGAGCCCGCCGTCGCCGAGCGCGTCCGCCTCCGGCGCGGTGACGAAGACGCTGATGGGGTCCGACACGCCCGCGGGCAGGGCCCGTGCGATCTCGGAGGAGGTGACCGCGGACGCCGTGCGTTCGCCGCCCGTGTCGCCGGGGCCGTAGTCCATCCGGATCCCGGCCGTACCGGCCGCCAGCGCACCCAGCAGCGCGACGCACGCCAGGGCCGCCGCCACGGGCCGCCGGGCCACCCGGTCGCCCAGCCGCCCGGCGCTGCCCCCGCGGGGCTCCCGTTCCAGGGAGCGCGAGGGCCAGAACATCCGGCGCCCGGTGACGGCGAGCAGCGCGGGCATCAGGGTGAGGCTGCCCAGCAGCATCACCAGCACGGAGACGGCGATGGCCGGACCGAGCACCCGGAACTGCCCGAACGAGGCGACGGCGAGCGTGGCGAACGCGGCGACGATGGTCAGCGCCGCCGAGGTCACCGCCGTCCCCACCCGTCCGGCGACCTCGCACGCGGCGGAGCGCCCGGACTGATCGGGCCGCCTGCGCAGCTGCTCGCGGAAGCGGAACAGCAGGAAGAGGAAGTAGTCGATACCGATGCCGACCAGTACGACGTTGATCAGCTGCGGCGTGGAGGGGTCGAGGTCGATCCCCGTCAGCGCGGCGGCCCCGACCACCGTTCCCGTGGCCGCCCCGCCGACGACGGAGACGACGAGCAGCGGCAGCAGAGACGCGAGCAGACTGCGGAACACCAGCACGTGCAGCAGCACGATCGCCCCGAGCATCAGGATGCCGATGACGAGGGAGCGGGTCTTCCCGGCATCGGCGGTGTCCACGCCGTCGGCGAGCCCGCCGGTGAACCCGGTCCGCAGGCCCGCCTCCGCGAACTCGGCGCGGGCGTGCTCGCGGAAGGCCCGGTAGGTGTCGTGGACCCGGGGGTCCTGGGAGTTGCCCGTCAGCTCCACGGACAGCAGCCGGAAGCTGCGGTCGGGGGCCGTCATGGCCGGGCTGACCCGGGGCACTTGGGAATGGTCCGGGGAGAAGAACAGGTCGTCCTCCGACGGGGGCATGACGACCCGGTACCGGGCCAGCGCCGCGGCCTCCTCGTCGATGCGCCGCTCGTCGGCGTCCGCCAGCGGCGCGCCGTCCGCACGGGCCACCAGTACGGTCAGCGGGTCGGCGCCGGGCTTCACCCCGAACTTCTCCTCGGCGACCTGCAGGGCCGCGGCCGAGTCGTAGGCCGGGGGCAGGAAGTCCCCGCCGCTGCTCTGCGTGACGCGGTGGACAAGAGCCTGGCCCAGGAAGGTCAGTGCGATGCCGAGCACGGCCCACACGGCGATCACCTTCCACGGACGTCTCGTCGAGTATCCGGTCAGGGCGCGGATCACGTCGGTTCCTCCGGTGTGTGCGGTGCGTCCGGGGTTTCCCGGCCGGCTCCCAGACCATCAGTCGGAGCGGGCCGGTGCGTCCCGGCGGAGGACGATCCGCAGTCCGGGACCGGGGTCCGGACACCGGCCGGACCCAGGACCCCGGTCCTGGTCCGGCCCGCGACTCCAGGCCGGTGGAAGGGGGAGCGGCCGGTGCCAGAATGGATCACGGGGGCCGGCCGGGCGTCTGCCGGCACGGGCCGGGAGGGGCGGCCGGCGGGGGAGGACCGGCAGTGACGGACAAGGGAGCCGACCGGCTGACCTGGACGCGCCACGACGCACTCATGGCCATCGCGACCGCGGCGGTCGACCTGGTGGGGTTCTCGCAGGGATCCGTGTCCGAGACGGTGCCCCTCACGGTCGCGGCGGCCCTGGCGCTCGTACTGGCGGCGCTGGCCCTGGTCGCCCGGCACAGCCACCCGGTGACCGTGCTCGCCGTGGTGCTGCTCCTGGGCGTGGTGCCCAACCTCGCGACCCCGGTGCCCGCACCGCACTTCCCGATCAGCCTGGTCATCGCCCTGTACGCGGTCGTCAGGTTCCGCCGTCCCGCGGTGGCGGCGCCGTCCTGCCTCGCCGCCGTGCCCCTGCCCTCGGTGGGCCAGGGCGGCATGCTGCTGCCGCCCGGCTGGGGCGTCGTCGCCAACGCGGCGGTCGTGCTGCTGGTCGCCGGTTCGGCGGTGGTCATGAACCGCCGGCAGCGGGAGGCCGAGGCCCACCAACTGCTGCGGGCGGAGCGCGCGGTGGCCGAGGAGCGCCGCCGCATCGCCCGCGAACTGCACGACATCGTCGCCCACCACATCACCACCATGCAGCTGATGGCCGGCGGTGCGCGGGCCAATCTGGCGCACGACCCCGAGGTGGCGCGCGAGGCCCTGGTGACCCTGGAGGACTCCGGCCGGATGGCGCTGCGCGAGATGCGCCAACTCCTGGACGTCCTGCGGGCCGGGGAGGAGGCGGAGACCGGCCCCGAGGCCCCCCAGCCCGGGGTGCGGGACCTGGACCGGATCATCACCGAGTCGCGGCTGGCCGGTACGGAGACCGAGCTGACCGTGGACGGGCCGGTCCGCCCGCTGCCGCCGACCGTGGGCCTCACCGTCTTCCGGATCGTGCAGGAGGCCCTGACCAACACCCGCAAGCACGCCGGGGAGGCGCGGGCCCGGGTACGGCTGACGTACGGCGCCGACGAAGTCGCCGTGGAGGTACGGGACGACGGGACGGGAGCCTGGCCCCCCGCCGCCCGGCCCGCACGGTCCGCGCCGCCCCGCTCCGGGTACGGTCTGATCGGAATGCACGAACGCGTCGCCCTGCAGGGCGGCACCCTGGAGGCCGCCGCACTCGACGGCGGCGGCTTCAGGGTGGCGGCCCGCCTCCCGGCCCCGGGGGGCACCGGGGGCGGCCAGGGAGGGGAACGCCACCGATGATCCGCGTGCTCATCGCCGACGACCAGCCGCTGGTGCGGCGCGGCCTGGCTCTGATCCTGGGCCCCGACCCGGAGTTCGAGGTCGTGGGCGAGGCCGAGGACGGGGCCCGCGCCGTCGCCCTCGCGCAGCAGCTGCGGCCCGACGTGGTCGTCATGGACATCCGGATGCCCGTCCTCGACGGGGTCAAGGCCACCGGCGAACTGGCCCGCACCCTCCCGGAGACCCGGGTCCTGGCCCTCAGCACCTTCGACATGGACGAGTACGTGGTCGCCGCCCTGCGCGCCGGTGCGTACGGCTTCCTGCCCAAGGACATCTCCCCGGAGGAGCTGATCGCCGCCGTCCGCACCGTCCACACGGGGGAGGCCGCCGTTGCGCCGCGGCTGCTGACCCGGCTCATCTCCACCTACGTACGGCCCCCCGCGCGGTCCCGCCCCACGGCCGCGGTGACCCCGGCCGACCTCACCCCGCGCGAACGGGAGATATGGCAGCTGATGGCCACCGGCCTGGACAACGCGGAAACCGCCCGCGAACTGGACATCAGCGTCTCCACGGTCAAGAACCACATCACCGGCATCTTCGGCAAGCTCGGCGTCCGCGACCGCGCCCAGGCGGTCATCGCGGCGTACGAATCGGGCCTGGTGGAGGCCGGCAACGGGAGCGGTTGATCACCAAGTGCCCCCAAGAAGACCGGAATCCTCCTGGCGACCACACCTCTGACCAGCCAAAACACTGGATGATTCGCCCGTGCGGACGAGGCCCCGTCCATGGCACAGTGCGATCAGCCCAACCGCACGACAGGGAGCCTCCATGCGCGATCCGCACTCCACGCCCTTCGCGGCCGCACCCGAGTGCCTGCCGGAGCCCGGTCCGCTTCCCCGCTGCCCGGTGTGCGACCGGGTACCGGAGCGCATCTCCTGGCGCCAGCGCCCCGGAGAGCCGGTGGTGCTGGCCTTCGACCCCTGCGGCCACCGCGCCTCCTCGCCCGCCGCGCCCGTCCTCGCGGTCGTCCCGGCGGCGGGCCGCGGCGGAGCCGGCGGGGCGCGCCCGTTGGACCTGTGAGGCCAGGTCGTGTCGTCAAAGTGGCGTCGGCCGCCCGTAGGGCGGTGCTGTCGGGGTCTGGTGCGTGCGATCGCCAAGGCGGAGGACGGATGCTCCGCATGCGGACGCATCCGGCGACCTTGACGATCGCACGCGGCAGAGCGTGACAGTGCCGGACCCTACGAGCAGCCAGACGCCACTTTGACGACACGACCTGGCCTCACAGGTCCAACGGGCGCGCCCCGCCGGCTCCGCCGCGGCCCGCCGCCGGGACGACCGCGAGGACGGGCGCGGCGGGCGAGGAGGCGCGGTGGCCGCAGGGGTCGAAGGCCAGCACCACCGGCTCTCCGGGGCGCTGGCGCCAGGAGATGCGCTCCGGTACCCGGTCGCACACCGGGCAGCGGGGAAGCGGACCGGGCTCCGGCAGGCACTCGGGTGCGGCCGCGAAGGGCGTGGAGTGCGGATCGCGCATGGAGGCTCCCTGTCGTGCGGTTGGGCTGATCGCACTGTGCCATGGACGGGGCCTCGTCCGCACGGGCGAATCATCCAGTGTTTTGGCTGGTCAGAGGTGTGGTCGCCAGGAGGATTCCGGTCTTCTTGGGGGCACTTGGTGATCAACCGCTCCCGTTGCCGGCCTCCACCAGGCCCGATTCGTACGCCGCGATGACCGCCTGGGCGCGGTCGCGGACGCCGAGCTTGCCGAAGATGCCGGTGATGTGGTTCTTGACCGTGGAGACGCTGATGTCCAGTTCGCGGGCGGTTTCCGCGTTGTCCAGGCCGGTGGCCATCAGCTGCCATATCTCCCGTTCGCGCGGGGTGAGGTCGGCCGGGGTCACCGCGGCCGTGGGGCGGGACCGCGCGGGGGGCCGTACGTAGGTGGAGATGAGCCGGGTCAGCAGCCGCGGCGCAACGGCGGCCTCCCCCGTGTGGACGGTGCGGACGGCGGCGATCAGCTCCTCCGGGGAGATGTCCTTGGGCAGGAAGCCGTACGCACCGGCGCGCAGGGCGGCGACCACGTACTCGTCCATGTCGAAGGTGCTGAGGGCCAGGACCCGGGTCTCCGGGAGGGTGCGGGCCAGTTCGCCGGTGGCCTTGACCCCGTCGAGGACGGGCATCCGGATGTCCATGACGACCACGTCGGGCCGCAGCTGCTGCGCGAGGGCGACGGCGCGGGCCCCGTCCTCGGCCTCGCCCACGACCTCGAACTCCGGGTCGGGGCCCAGGATCAGAGCCAGGCCGCGCCGCACCAGCGGCTGGTCGTCGGCGATGAGCACGCGGATCATCGGTGGCGTTCCCCTCCCTGGCCGCCCCCGGTGCCCCCCGGGGCCGGGAGGCGGGCCGCCACCCTGAAGCCGCCGCCGTCGAGTGCGGCGGCCTCCAGGGTGCCGCCCTGCAGGGCGACGCGTTCGTGCATTCCGATCAGACCGTACCCGGAGCGGGGCGGCGCGGACCGTGCGGGCCGGGCGGCGGGGGGCCAGGCTCCCGTCCCGTCGTCCCGTACCTCCACGGCGACTTCGTCGGCGCCGTACGTCAGCCGTACCCGGGCCCGCGCCTCCCCGGCGTGCTTGCGGGTGTTGGTCAGGGCCTCCTGCACGATCCGGAAGACGGTGAGGCCCACGGTCGGCGGCAGCGGGCGGACCGGCCCGTCCACGGTCAGCTCGGTCTCCGTACCGGCCAGCCGCGACTCGGTGATGATCCGGTCCAGGTCCCGCACCCCGGGCTGGGGGGCCTCGGGGCCGGTCTCCGCCTCCTCCCCGGCCCGCAGGACGTCCAGGAGTTGGCGCATCTCGCGCAGCGCCATCCGGCCGGAGTCCTCCAGGGTCACCAGGGCCTCGCGCGCCACCTCGGGGTCGTGCGCCAGATTGGCCCGCGCACCGCCGGCCATCAGCTGCATGGTGGTGATGTGGTGGGCGACGATGTCGTGCAGTTCGCGGGCGATGCGGCGGCGCTCCTCGGCCACCGCGCGCTCCGCCCGCAGCAGTTGGTGGGCCTCGGCCTCCCGCTGCCGGCGGTTCATGACCACCGCCGAACCGGCGACCAGCAGCACGACCGCCGCGTTGGCGACGACGCCCCAGCCGGGCGAGCAGCAGCATGCCGCCCTGGCCCACCGAGGGCAGGGGCACGGCGGCGAGGCAGGACGGCGCCGCCACCGCGGGACGGCGGAACCTGACGACCGCGTACAGGGCGATGACCAGGCTGATCGGGAAGTGCGGTGCGGGCACCGGGGTCGCGAGGTTGGGCACCACGCCCAGGAGCAGCACCACGGCGAGCACGGTCACCGGGTGGCTGTGCCGGGCGACCAGGGCCAGCGCCGCCAGTACGAGCGCCAGGGCCGCCGCGACCGTGAGGGGCACCGTCTCGGACACGGATCCCTGCGAGAACCCCACCAGGTCGACCGCCGCGGTCGCGATGGCCATGAGTGCGTCGTGGCGCGTCCAGGTCAGCCGGTCGGCTCCCTTGTCCGTCACTGCCGGTCCTCCCCCGCCGGCCGCCCCTCCCGGCCCGTGCCGGCAGACGCCCGGCCGGCCCCCGTGATCCATTCTGGCACCGGCCGCTCCCCCTTCCACCGGCCTGGAGTCGCGGGCCGGACCAGGACCGGGGTCCTGGGTCCGGCCGGTGTCCGGACCCCGGTCCCGGACTGCGGATCGTCCTCCGCCGGGACGCACCGGCCCGCTCCGACTGATGGTCTGGGAGCCGGCCGGGAAACCCCGGACGCACCGCACACACCGGAGGAACCGACGTGATCCGCGCCCTGACCGGATACTCGACGAGACGTCCGTGGAAGGTGATCGCCGTGTGGGCCGTGCTCGGCATCGCACTGACCTTCCTGGGCCAGGCTCTTGTCCACCGCGTCACGCAGAGCAGCGGCGGGGACTTCCTGCCCCCGGCCTACGACTCGGCCGCGGCCCTGCAGGTCGCCGAGGAGAAGTTCGGGGTGAAGCCCGGCGCCGACCCGCTGACCGTACTGGTGGCCCGTGCGGACGGCGCGCCGCTGGCGGACGCCGACGAGCGGCGCATCGACGAGGAGGCCGCGGCGCTGGCCCGGTACCGGGTCGTCATGCCCCCGTCGGAGGACGACCTGTTCTTCTCCCCGGACCATTCCCAAGTGCCCCGGGTCAGCCCGGCCATGACGGCCCCCGACCGCAGCTTCCGGCTGCTGTCCGTGGAGCTGACGGGCAACTCCCAGGACCCCCGGGTCCACGACACCTACCGGGCCTTCCGCGAGCACGCCCGCGCCGAGTTCGCGGAGGCGGGCCTGCGGACCGGGTTCACCGGCGGGCTCGCCGACGGCGTGGACACCGCCGATGCCGGGAAGACCCGCTCCCTCGTCATCGGCATCCTGATGCTCGGGGCGATCGTGCTGCTGCACGTGCTGGTGTTCCGCAGTCTGCTCGCGTCTCTGCTGCCGCTGCTCGTCGTCTCCGTCGTCGGCGGGGCGGCCACGGGAACGGTGGTCGGGGCCGCCGCGCTGACGGGGATCGACCTCGACCCCTCCACGCCGCAGCTGATCAACGTCGTACTGGTCGGCATCGGTATCGACTACTTCCTCTTCCTGCTGTTCCGCTTCCGCGAGCAGCTGCGCAGGCGGCCCGATCAGTCCGGGCGCTCCGCCGCGTGCGAGGTCGCCGGACGGGTGGGGACGGCGGTGACCTCGGCGGCGCTGACCATCGTCGCCGCGTTCGCCACGCTCGCCGTCGCCTCGTTCGGGCAGTTCCGGGTGCTCGGTCCGGCCATCGCCGTCTCCGTGCTGGTGATGCTGCTGGGCAGCCTCACCCTGATGCCCGCGCTGCTCGCCGTCACCGGGCGCCGGATGTTCTGGCCCTCGCGCTCCCTGGAACGGGAGCCCCGCGGGGGCAGCGCCGGGCGGCTGGGCGACCGGGTGGCCCGGCGGCCCGTGGCGGCGGCCCTGGCGTGCGTCGCGCTGCTGGGTGCGCTGGCGGCCGGTACGGCCGGGATCCGGATGGACTACGGCCCCGGCGACACGGGCGGCGAACGCACGGCGTCCGCGGTCACCTCCTCCGAGATCGCACGGGCCCTGCCCGCGGGCGTGTCGGACCCCATCAGCGTCTTCGTCACCGCGCCGGAGGCGGACGCGCTCGGCGACGGCGGGCTCGGCGACGGCGGGCTCGGCGCGCTGGCCGGGGCGCTGGGGAAGGTGGACGGGGTGGGCCGGGTTGCTCCGGCCGTGCTGAGCGAGGACCGGCTGGCGGCGCGGATCGACCTGTTCCCGAACGCCTCGCCGCACACCCAGGAGGCCCGCGACCTGGCCTCCGGTCCGGTCCGGGAGACGGTCGCCGCGCACCGGCCCGCGGGCACCGAGGCCCATGTGGGCGGGACCTCGGCGGTGTTCGCCGACATCTCGGCCGTGGTGGACAAGGATCTGCGGGTGGTGTTCCCGGTGGCGGCGGTACTGATCGGGCTGATCCTGCTCCTGCTGCTGCGGAGCCTGCTCGCGCCCCTGGTCCTGCTGCTCGCCGTGGGGCTGGGGTTCGCCGCGACGCTGGGCGCCTCGGCGCTCGTCTTCCAGCACGCCCTGGAGCAGCCGGGGGTGGCCTTCACCCTCCCGCTGATCCTCTTCCTGTTCGTGGTCGCGCTGGGCACCGACTACAACATCCTGGTGACCGACCGGATCCGGGAGGAGATGGAGCGGCCGGGTCCGGCCCGCGCCGCGGTCGCCCGGGCGGTCCGGCACACCGCTCCGGCCGTCGCGACCGCCGGAGTGGTGCTGGCCGCCTCCTTCGGCAGCCTCGCCGTGAACCCGGCCTCGGCCACCCAGCAGATCGGCTTCGCGACGGGGCTGGGGATCCTGCTCTCGGCCTTCGTCCTGTCGATCGTCCTGGTGCCCGCCTGTGCGGTGCTGCTGGGCCGCTCCCTCTGGTGGCCCGCCAGGCCCCGGCCCGAGGAGCCGCGGCGGGATCCGGCGGGGCTGCCGGAGGGCGTCCTGGTCCGCTGAACCGCCGCCGATGCGGGCGTACACAGCGCTGCGCGGGTCCCCGTACGAGCTCGTACGGGGACCCGCGCAGCGTTCACCCGGCCGTCAGGCCAGCTGGTCGATCTCGGGGTGGTCGGCCAGCCAGGCACGGACCGCCTGCTGCTCCTTGCCCTTGCCGGTCTCCTGGATCTTCGCCTCCAGGCCGGTGAGCTGCTCCTCGGTGAGCTTGAAGGAACGCAGCCATTCGGCCACCTTCGGCTCGTCCTCGGCGAAGCCCTTGCGGGCGAGGGTGTGGATCCCGTCGCCGGTGCCCCAGACCCCCTTCGGGTCCTCCAGCTTGGTCAGCTCGTACGAGGAGTACGCCCAGTGCGGCGACCACAGCACGGCCACCACGGGCTCCTTCTTGTCGTACGCCCGCTTGAGCTCGGCGAGCATGCCGGGGGTGGAGCCGTCGACGACCTGGTACTCGGCGTCGAGCCCGTACTCCTTGAGGACCTTGTCCTTCAGGATCGACATGACCCCGGCGCTCGGCTCGATGCCGATGATCCGGCCCTTGAACTGCCCGGACTTGCCCTTGAGGTCGGCGAGCGAGCGCACGTCCTTCACGTACGAGGGCACGGACAGCTCCAGCGAGGTGGGGCCGTACCAGGAGCCGAGGTCCTCCAGCTTGTTCCCGTACTTCTCCCAGTACTGGGCGTGGGTGACGGGCAGCCAGGCGTCGGTCTGGAAGTCGAGCTGGCCTCCGGCCAGGCCGGTGTAGCGCGCCGGCCTCCAGCTGGCGGGTGTCGACCTTGAAGCCGCGGCGCTCGAGGAGTTCCTTCCACAGGAAGGTGGAGGCGATGCCCTCGTCCCACGGGATGTAGCCGATGGAGACGGTTCGGCCCTTGCCGATGTCCGCGGCCCCGGCGGGGCCGTCCTCGCGGGCCGGGCCGCCGAAGGTGTTCAGGCCGCCCGCGACGAGGGCGAGGACCACGGCCCCGGTGATCGCGTACGCGGGCTGGGGACGGTGGTTCCACACCTTGGCGGCGCCGGTCGCGGCGGCCCGCGCCTTGGCCAGCGTACGGCGGCCCAGCGGGGAGACCTGGCGGCCGAGCGCCCCGGTCATCCGGTCCAGGTACATGGCGAGGATGACGATGGAGACGCCCGCCTCGAAGCCGAGACCGATGTCGACGTTGCCGATGGCCTTGTAGACGGCCCCGCCGAGTCCGCCGCCGCCGACCATGCCGGCGATGACGACCATGGACAGGCCCAGCATGATGACCTGGTTGACGCCCGCCAAGATCGTGGGCAGGGCCAGCGGGAGCTGGACGCGTACGAGGGTGTCGCGCGGGGTGGTGCCGAAGGCCTCGGCGGCTTCGACCAGTTCCCCGTCGACCTGGCGGATGCCGAGCTCGGTCATCCGGACGCCCGGCGGCAGCGAGAAGATGATGGTGGCGATGATGCCGGGCACCACGCCCACCCCGAAGAAGATGATGCCGGGGATCAGGTAGACCATGGCCGGCATGGTCTGCATGAAGTCCAGGACCGGCCGCAGGACCGCGCTGACCCGGTCGGAGCGCGAGGCCCAGATGCCCAGCGGGATCGCGAACACCAGCGTGACCAGGGTGGCGACCAGGACCAGGGACAGCGTGGACATGGCTTCGGACCACAGGCCGACGGAGTCGACGAGGGCGAAACCCGCGAAGGCGAGCAGGCCCGCCAGCAGACCGCGCAGCCACCAGGCGGCGACGGCGAGGATGCCCGCGAAGAGCAGCGGGGCGGGGGCGGACAGGACGGCGTCGATGCCGTCGTAGAGCCCGGTGACGAGCGCGCTGATGGCGTCGAACAGCCAGGACAGGTGGCGCTGGAGGAAGTCGACACCGCTGTCGACCCAGGCGCCGAGGTTGAGGCGGGGCATCAGGCGGCCACCTCCACGCAGGCCATCGGGGGCCGTTGTTCGTCACCGATGAAGGCGATGAGACGGTCCTGCGGCACGGAGCCG
This sequence comes from Streptomyces sp. NBC_01408, assembly GCF_026340255.1. Taxonomy (GTDB): domain Bacteria; phylum Actinomycetota; class Actinomycetes; order Streptomycetales; family Streptomycetaceae; genus Streptomyces. The sequence continues at coordinate 28,606 of NZ_JAPEPJ010000002.1, forward strand.
ACGACGGCGCCGTCCGCGTCGGTGACGGCGACCGGGTGCGGGACGCGGGCGCTGACGGAGCACAGGTCGGCGAGCGGGGTGTCGGCGCTGACGGTGGGGCAGCCGCAGGGCTCGACCCCGGTGGGGGGCTCGTCCATGACGGCGTCGGCCGTGAGCACGCGCGAGCGGTCCACGTCCTGGATGAAGGAGGCGACGTACTCGTCGGCGGGGCGGGTGAGGATGTCCTCGGCGGTGCCCTGCTGGACGATGCGGCCGTCGCGCATCACCGCGATGCCGTCGCCCAGGCGCATGGCCTCGTTGAGGTCGTGGGTGATGAAGACGATGGTCTTCTTGAGGCGGTGCTGGAGTTCGAGCAGCTGGTCCTGCATGTCGCGGCGGATCAGCGGGTCGAGTGCGCTGAAGGACTCGTCCATCAGCAGCAGCTCCGCGTCGGTGGCCAGGGCGCGGGCGAGGCCGACGCGCTGCTGCATGCCGCCGGACAGCTCGTCGGGCCAGGACTTCTCCCAGCCTTCGAGCCCGCACAGGGCCAGCGCCTCGGCGGCGCGCCGCTCGCGCTCGGCCCGGGGCACGCCCTGGACCTCCAGCCCGTAGGCGGCGTTCTCCAGCACGTCGCGGTGCGGGAAGAGGGCGAAGTGCTGGAAGACCATGCTGATCTTCGTGGACCGTACGCGGCGCAGCTCGCGCGCACTGAGCGCGGTGAGGTCCTGCCCGTCGAAGAGGATGCGTCCAGCGGTGGGCGCCAGCAGTCCGTTGAGCATGCGCAGCAGCGTGGACTTGCCGGAGCCCGACAGACCCATGACGACGAAGATCTGGCCGGGCTCGACGCTGAAGGAGGCGTCGATGACCGCAGCCGTCGTTCCGCCGGACCGCAGCTCGTCGCGGCCCGCGCCGCCTTCGAGCGCGCGGACCGCGGCGGCGGCGTCGCCGGGTCGTCTTCCGAACACCTTGTACACGTGCTCGGCCTGGAGCGTGGACACATAAACCTCGCGGGTCGTACGGGGACGGCGTGCGCCTGGCGAGGCCGGCGGGCCGTAGAGCGGGACGGGATCGGCCCGCGTGCGCCGGGCCCTCCGGCAGGTCTGCCGGAGGGCACGGGTCCGCTCCAGCTGCGCGGGTGCCCGGCATTCGCCCGGGCAAACGTGGAGGTGACCCACCTCACGTGCGGGGCCCGTTGGACCCGGCGGACCGGGGTGTGACGAAAAAGACACCCTCGTACTGGTTGACCCGGCGGTGGTCCGCCGGGTCAACCAGTACGAGGGTGTGGGGCTTGCTGCGCGTCAGGCCCGGTCTGTCCGGGCCGGCCCGCGTCAGGCCTGGCCCGCGGCGGTTTCGGCCGCGTGCGACGCGGGGTCCGCCGGATCCGCGGGGTCCTCCAGCATGGAGATGCGCAGGTGGGCCAGGAGGCGGGTGAGCAGCCGGGAGACCTGCATCTGCGAGATGCCGAGGGCGGCGCCGATCTGGGCCTGGGTCAGCTCCTCGCCGAAGCGCATCCGCAGCATGCGGCGCTCGCGGTCGCTGAGCTCCTCCAGCAGCGGCGCGAGGGTCTGGATGTCCTCGACCAGTTCCATGGCCGGCTCCTCCTCGCCCATGACGTCGGCGAGGGTGTGGCCCTCGGTCGAGCCTTCGCCGTGTTCGGCGTGCGGCGCGTCCAGGGAGCCGCTGGTGTGGCCGTTGGCGGCGACGAGACCCTCTATGACTTCCTCGTCCGAGAGGCAGAGGCGGTCGGCGAGGTCGGCGACGGTGGGCGAGCGGTCGAGTGTGACGGTCAGCTCCTCCTTCGCCTTGGCTATGTCGATGCGCAGCTCCTGGAGCCGGCGCGGGACGCGGACGGCCCAGGAGGTGTCGCGGAAGTGCCGCTTGATCTCGCCTGTGATGTACGGCATGGCCAGCGTGGAGAACTCGTTCTCGCGAGCCGGATCGAAGCGGTCGATGGCCTTGATCAGGCCGATGGTGCCGACCTGGACGATGTCCTCGATGTCGCCGCCGTCGCCGCGGCTGCGGAAGCGGCGTACCGCGTACTGGACGAGTGAGGCGTTCATCTCAATGAGCGTGTTGCGGACGTACTGGTACTCCGGCGTGCCCTCGGTCAGTTCGCGCAGCCGCCGGAAGAAGACCTTCGACAGCTCCCTCGCGTCCGCGGGGGCCACTTCCCGGGGCTCGTCGATCCGGGGCAGACCCGCGATCCGGGCGGCCTCGGCGCTGCGGCGGGGGCACGGAACGGCGGCGGAGACGGCGGGGGCGGCAGCGGGGGCGGTAGGGGAGGACGGGGCAGGGACCGGCATGGGGTTCGCTCCTTGGGCTTGTCGGCTTGCGGCGCGGGACCTTGACTGCCGTAGATGGTGGACCTCTTCTGCTCGTACGTCAAGAATTACCGGAAATCCGTTTCGCGTCTTGCAACACGTGAATCGCCTATCGCATCATGTGCGCATGGGGAGTATGTCGCAGCGTCAAAATTGGACATTTCTGACTAATCACGCACGAGTTCTGGTGGCCATCGCCCGGGACCCGGCCGTGCGGCTCAGGGATGTCGCCACGGTCTGCGGACTGACCGAACGCACCGTGCAGACGATCGTCACCGACCTGGAGTCGGACGGGTACCTGCGGCGCGCCCGCGACGGCCGGCGCAACCGGTACGAGATCTCCCCGGGGGCCGTCTTCCGCCACCCCGCGGAGGCCGGGGTCCAAGTGGCCGGACTGCTCGCCCTGCTGACCGGCGCGGCCTCGGACCCGGACGCCCCGCCCCTCCCCCCGGACATCACCGGCCCCGAGGCGACGGACCTCCTCGGTCTCCCCCCGGCCCCGGACCTCGCCGTCGAGCAGGGGGCACCGGGCGAGGCGTAGGGACCCGCAAGGAGCCGCGCACAGTGCGGTCACTGCCCTAGATCACGCAGAAGCCGGACTCGGCGGGGTCGCGGTGGAAGGTCAGCCGGTCCCAGGAGGGGAAGGCCAGGTCGGTGACGGCCAGCAGGCGCCCCGAGGAGTCGTGCAGGGTGCGGCGGACGGTCAGCCCGCAGGCCGGCGAGGGGCCCTGGGGGTGGGTGGTGCGGGTCATGGTGATGGTCTCGGCGAGCCGGCCGTCCGCCGCGGCCCGTTCGAGCCAGCGGTGCAGGGGGCCGAGGTCCTCGTCTCGTACGGCGGCGGCCCGGTCGCCGTAGCGGGCCAGTTCGGGGATCCGCGCGACGACACCCGGACTGAGGTAGGTGACGGCGTGCCGGACGACCTCTCCCGCCGGGCCGCGTTCGCGCCGGTGGTGGACCAGGGTGCGGTCCCCGCCGCCCATGCCGAGCAGGGCGGCGAGCGAGGGCGGCACGGTGACCAGCGTGAGCCGGCTCTCACCCGGCGCGGAGACCGGCGGCGCCGGGTGGGCGGCCGGCCGTGCTCCGGCGGCGATGCCGACGGGGCGGCTGCCCCTGCGTCCGGTGACGACGAGTCCGTCCTCGCGCAGGTGTTGCAGCGCGGCCCGGATCGTCTGCCGGTTGACCTGATAGCGGGCGGCCAGACTCCGTTCGGAGGGCAGTCGGCCGCCGGGGGCGTGTGCGGCGCGGTCGAGATCGCGGCGCAGCGCTGCGGCGATCCGCTGGTACTTGGGCATGGCGGCCGGGCCGCCGCCCCGCGAAGGGGAGGGCATGGCTTCTCCTCTGACGGGTGGTCAAGGACTGCGCGGTCTGCCCGACCAACGTAGCATTGGTCTATACCTCTGGGTGAGGGGGACGTGGGTACGGGACCCACCTTGGCCGATTCCGCACCCCCGGGCTCCCGCTCCGGCCCGCCGGCTCCGGCCGCCCCTTCGGGGGGCCTACCCCCGCAGCGGGTTCGGCAGCGGCAGATAGCGGGCGGCCGCCCCGTCCGCCCGCGTCCAGCGCAGCAGCAGGTTGGTCTTGGCGGGCAGGGCCGGGGCGGCGAGGAGCTCCGCCGTCTCGGGGAGGCCGCGGGTGGCGTCGTAGCGCAGGAACTCCTCGCGTACGGCGGGCCACACGAACGGCGAGACGTCCGGATGCCGTTCGGCCAGCGCCCCCGCGATCTCCATCAGGTGGTTGACGACCAGGCAGTAGACCAGCCGCTGCCAGGCGGCCGCACGGTCCAGGTCCGGCATGAGCTTCACCCCTTCCGCGTCCCGGAAGAGGGCCTGCACCGGCGTGCCCGACGCGTCGAAGGCGACGAGGGTGTTCTGGAGGTGGGCCTCCAGCACCACCCCGTGCCGGGCGAACAGCTCCAGCACCGGCGGCACGACCTGGCGCAGGTACGCCCGCCACCAGCCGGCCGGGTCGGCGGTGCGCGCCAGCGGGTTCCCGGGGTCGCTCTCGGCGAGCGCGGCGGCCAGCAGCGGCGTGGCCCCGGGCCGTATGTGCGCGTGCAGGCCGTCGCGGACCAGCACGGCCAGTTCCTCGAAGGCGAAGCCCGCGGTGCGGTAGCCGCGGTCGGCGAGCCAGGCCGCGTCCGATCCGGTGGCGCGCAGGGCGGCGAAGCCGGCGGCGGCCGCGGCGTCGGTGCGGCGCAGCGTCAGCAGGTCGTGCCGCCAGAGCCGGCGCACGTCGTTGGTGATGCGGACGTCGAGGCTGAACTTCACGAACAGGTCGGCGGCCGGGTCCGGCACGTACAGGGTCCGGATCGAAGCGGTGGGCCAGGCGGGCAGCCGGCTCTCACCGAGCCGCAGCAGCCGCCCGTCGGCGAAGGCCTCGCGCACCGCGCGCCGGGCTCCGACCAGGTCGAGCTGCCAGGGGTGGGCGGGCAGCAGCCGGTAACCGGCGGGCGGGCGCGGCCCGTCGAGGACGTCGGCCAGCGAGTCGAGCGCCGCGGCGGCCGCCGGGCCGCCCTCCTCGACCGCCTGGTCCTCGCGCAGTGCCAGGAAGACCAGCGGGAAGCGGGCGTGGGCCTCGGGCGCGTACGGCAGCCAGCTCGCGGCCGGGGCTCCGCCCCGGGCCTTGGGCGCGGGGTGGTGCGGGTGGCCCATGACCAGGGACTGCTCGGATCGCAGGTACGGGTCCCGCGCGGGCGCGGCCCCGGCCCGGGCGGTCAGCAGGGCGGCGACGGTCGCACGGCTGTCGGCCATTTCGACGGGGAGTTCGCCGTTGGACACACCGGTGTACTGGCGCAGTTCGTCGGAGGTGAGTTTGACCAGTTCGGTGTGGCTGAGCGGATGCCAGCCGTCCGCCGTACGCAGCTCCGGCCGTACGGGTCGGCGCCCGCCCCGCACCCGCAGCAGCCGCCCGCTGCCGAGCAGCCGGTGGGTGCCCGCGCCGTGTTCCGTGGCCGGCTCCGCGGCCTCTCTGAGCAGGCAGTTCAGGAGCGGGGTCGCAGCATATGCGTCTGCGAGGGTGTTGAGGTCCACTGATTCCAATCGGTCCGTCGCGGTGCGCCGGAGATTCACGGCGTATCACCGGCCATGATCATCAGTATCCGCGATGATGACCCGATCATCGCTTCGTGGCGATGTACCCACGTGCCCCCGCCCGTACCCCTGAGAGGAACAGGACCCTGGACCGCAGCACGCACCCGAGCGCCGACGCGCCCGCTTCCCCGGCCGAGGAGGCGATCGCCGCCGGGCTGACCTCCGTACGCCCCGCGCTCGTCCCCGCGTACACCGCGGCGCTCGGCGGCGCCCGGGCGGCCGTACTGACCCGGCTGTGGCGGGCGTTGGCCTTCGAGCCCCTGCCCTGGGTGGTGAGCCGGGAGCGCGGGCCCGGCGGCCTGGTGCTCACACTGGCCGGGGGCAGCCGGCTGGAGGGCCCGCTTCCGGATCCCTGCGCGACCGGGGCGTACGTCGGCGAGCTGCGGCTCGACGGCAGGGCGTACCGTCAGGCCGCCCGGCTGGTGACGGCGCTGGACGTGCCGTACGGCAAGGAGTTCGCCGCCGAGCTGGACGACAGCACGGCCTCGCTGGCGCTGTCCCGGGCGGGCGGCGAGGAGGGGCCCGAGGAGGACCCGCGGACCCTCTGGGGATGGGAGCAGCGGGTGGTGGACGGGCATCCGTACCACCCCAACTGCCGCTCCCGGCCCGGCTTCTCGGTGGCCGAGCAGCTCGCGTACGCGCCGGAGCACCGGCCGGTGGTGGAGCTGGGGCTGGTCGCCGTACGGGCCGAGGAGTGCGTGGTCACCGGCGACTGGCCGGCCCGGCTCCGGGACGGGGGGCGGCTGTTGCTCCCGGTGCATCCGTGGCAGGCGGAGCACGTGCTCACCCACGAGCGGGTCCGGGGCGGATTCCCGGCGCATCCCCTGATGTCCCTGCGCACCCTCGCACCCGCGCCGGACGGGGCGGGCGGTGCCGGCGAGGCGGGCGGTACCGGCGAGGCCGGCGGGGCGGACCTGCTCGGCGGGGCGCATGTGAAGACCGCGCTGAGCACCCGGCTGACCTCCTCCGTACGGGACATCTCGGTCTACTCCGTCGAAACGGCGGCGGCCGTCTCCGCCTTCGCCGAGACCCTGTCCGAGCGGCTCGACGGCCGGCTGCACATCACCCGCACCCTCGGCGCGGCGAGCGCGCACAGCCCGGACCTGGCGGCCGTGCTGCGCGAGCCGCCGGAGGTGTACGCGGACGCCTCCGCCGGTGAGCGGGTGCTCCCGGTGGCGGCGCTGGCCGCCTTCCCGCCGGCCCGTTCGGCCGCCTGGCAGGCCGCCTTCGCCCGCCTCGCGCTCTCGGTGTGCCTGCGCGCTCTGGAGCTCGGGGTGGCCCTGGAGGCCCACGGCCAGAACCTCCTGGTCGTCGTCTCCGCGACCGGGGCGCCGGTCCGGCTGGTCTACCGCGACCTCGCCGACATCCGCATCAGCCCCGCCCGGCTCCTGCGGCACGGCCTGCCGGTGCCGCCCCTGTCGGGCCGGCTGGTCACCGACGACGTGACCACCCTGCGGCGCAAGCTGTTCGGGTCGCTGGTGACGGGGGCGCTCGGCGCCACGGCGGGCTCGGCCGGCGCCTTCGCCGAACTCCTCGCCCAGGCGGCCGGGCTCTCCCCCACCGCCGACACCGAGGCCCTGCTGACCGGCCCGCTGCCGACCAAGGCGCTCACCCTGATGCGGCTGAGCCCAGGCGTCCCCGGCGACCAGTGGGCGGAACTGCCCAATCCGCTAGTGCTGTGACCGGAAGGGTTCATCGGGTCGCGTCGTCCGGTGCATGGGGTCTCCCCAGGCCCGCAGGCCCTAGACGAGTAAGTCCGAAGTGGCGTCGTCCGCCCGCCCTGCGGGCGGACGACGCCACTTCGGACTTACTCGTCTAGGGGAAGCATCGCAAGGCGGAGGGCCGCGACCCGTGCTGGACGTACCGGCGCGGTCCGACAACGCGGCGAGGCGCCGTACCGGGCGGCGCGACCCGATGAACCTTTCCGGTCGCAGCACTAGCTGGGGGGTGAGCCGCGGCGCCCGGCGGGCTACTTTCAGGGGCATGACAGAGACCTCGCGCCTGACCGCCGTCCGGGCGTCCTACGACGCCGTCGCCGCCGACTACGCCCGGCTGCTCGGGACGGCCCTCGCCGAAGGGCCCCTGGACCGGGCCATGCTCGCCGCGTTCGCCGAGTACGTGCGCGGCGAGGAGGGCGGCGGGGGCCGGGCGGTCGCCGATCTGGGCTGTGGTCCCGGACGGGTGACGGCGCATCTCGACGCGCTCGGGGTACGGACCTTCGGGGTCGACCTGTCCCCGGCGATGGTGGCGGTGGCCCGCCGGACCTATCCGGGGCTGCGCTTCGAGGTGGGCTCGATGGCCGCGCTGGACGTGGCGGACGGTGTGCTCGGCGGGGTCCTGGCCTGGTACTCGACGGTGCACACCCCGCCCTCGGAACTCCCGCCGGTGTTCGCGGAGTTCGCGCGGGTGCTGGCCCCGGGCGGGTACGCGCTGATCGCGTTCAAGGCGGGCGACGAGCGGATCCGGCTGGAGCACGCGTACGGCCACCCCGTCGACCTCGACGTGTACTGGACCCCGCCCGACCGGATCGCCGCCCTGCTGGCCGGGGCCGGGCTCGCCGAGGTGGCCCGGCTGGTCCGGGAGCCCGAGGGGTACGAGAGGTCCGCGCAGGGTTTCCTGCTGGCCCGCAAGAACTGAGCCGGCCTGAGCGGGCCTGAGCGGGCCGGCGCGGCCCGCTACCAGCGCAGCGGAAGCCGGGTGACACCCCGTACCAGCGTGCCCGGCAGCCAGTCGCGCGGCCCGGCGTCCGGGTCCTCGGCCAGTTCCGGGAACCGCTCGAGCAGGGCGCGGACGGCGATGCGGCCCTCCATCCGGGCCAGCGGGGCGCCGAGGCAGAAGTGGATGCCGTGCCCGAAGGCCAGGTGGCCAGGTCCGGTCCGGCGGATGTCGAAGACGTCGGGCTCGGCGAAGCGGGCCGGGTCGCGGTCGGCGGCGGCGAGGGCGACCAGGACGGAGGCGCCGGCCGGGACGGTGACCCCGCCGAGTTCCAGGTCGGCGACGGCGAAGCGGTACGTGGCGTGCTGCACCGGGCCGTCGTAGCGCAGCATCTCCTCGATCGCGCCGTCGATCAGCCCTTCGGGGTCGGCGCGCAGGGCCGCGAGCTGGTCCGGGTGCGCCAGCAGGGCCCGTATGCCGTTGCCGATCAGGTTCACGGTGGTCTCGTGGCCCGCGATCAGGAGCAGGAAGGCCATCCCGATCAGTTCGTCCGGGGAGAGCCGGCCGCCGTCCTCGTCGCGGGTCCGGATCAGGGCGCTGAGCAGGTCCTCGCCGGGGTCGGCCGCCTTGGCCTCGACGAGTTCGAGGAGGTAGGCGGTCAGCTGCTCCATGACGCGGCTGTCCGGGCCGGCATTGCCCAGCGGGGCCACTACCTCCCCTGACCAGTAGCGGAAGCGCGAGCTGTCCAGGTCGGGGACGCCGAGGAGTTCGCAGATGACGGTCAGCGGCAGCGGTACGGCGAAGTCCCGGATCAGGTCGCCCCGGCGGTCGGGGCGGGCCGCCATCGCGTCGAGCAGCTCCTCGGTGACCTGCTGGATGCGGGGCCGCAACGCCTCGACGCGGCGGGCGGTGAACTCGCGGGACACCAGGCGGCGCAGCCGGGTGTGGTGGGGCGGGTCCGACTCCAGCAGGTTGGTGTGGGCGGCGGCGGCCGGGAGGCCGAACAGCTCGGAGCCGAGCCAGTTCTTCGCCAGGGCGGGGTGGTTGAGGGCCTGCCGGGCCTCGTCATGGCCGACGACCAGCCAGGAGCGGTCGCCGCCGACGGCCAGCTGGTGGACGGGACCGGCCGTGCGCAGGGCGGCGTAGAAGGGGTAGGGGTCGGCGTCGAAGTCTTCGCCGGGCGCGCTGAGGTCCACGAGAGCCATGGGTGCACCCTAATGTCGCCCGCCGCCCGGACCGAACTGCTCATACGACCAGCCGAATCGATTCCGCCGTGGGCCGTTCGGGGGGCAACCCGGTGTGTGTGGGCCCGCCTTCACGCCGATCGGCCCGGGCGGTGGCAGGAAGGAGGCATGAGCCTCCATCGCCGCCAGGTCCTGGGGAGCGCGGCCGCGGCCGTGCTCGCCACCGTCGGCGCGGCGGCCGGGGGCCCGGACTACGGCGCCCTCGCCCGCGGGATCGACGGGCGGGTGGTGCTCCCGGGCGAAGCGGATTATGCCGAGGCACGGCAGCTGTTCCAGCCCCGCTACGACGCCGTCGCGCCCGGTGCGGTGGCCTATCCGGCGCACGCGGGCGACGTGGCCGTCTGCCTGGACTTCGCCCGCCGCTCCGGCGCCGCGGTGGTACCGCGCGGCGGCGGGCACAGCTACGCGGGCTGGTCCACCCGGGCCGCGGGCCTGGTGCTGGACACCGGAGCCATGGCGTCTGTCACGGTCGAGGGGTCCGGCGTACGCGCGAACGCACCGGCCGGCGTACCCACAGGCGCACCGGCCGGCGTACGGATCGGCGCGGGAGCCCGGCTGGGCGACGTGAACGCCGCGCTCGCCGGGCGGGGCCTGGGCATCCCGACCGGGCTGTGCCCCTCCGTCGGCATCGCCGGGCTCACCCTCGGCGGCGGCCTCGGCCTGGCCGCCCGGGCGTACGGCACCACCGCCGACCGGCTCACGGGCGCCCGGGTGGTCACCCCCGACGGTGCCGTCCGCGAGGTCTCCGCCGACCGGGACCCCGACCTGTACTGGGCGCTGCGCGGGGGCGGCGGCGGGAACTTCGGCGTCGTCACCGAGTTCCGCTTCGACACCCATCCGGTCGGCGACTGCGCCTTCGCCGAACTCCACTGGCCCGGCGGCGACTCCGCTGCGGTGCTGCGCGGCTGGCAGCGCTGGCTGGGCAAACTGCCGGACCCGTTCTGGAGCCAGGTGGAGTTCGTCGTCGAGACCGGGACCGCGCCCGCCCCGGCGGTCCGCGTGGTGTCCCTCGACGGGCGCCGCGAGCTGGAGGCGCAGCTCACCCGGCTGTCCGACCTGATCGGCGGGCAGCCCCGGGACAGCTTGATCGTCGTCCGCGGCTACGGGGACACCGTCCGGGCGATGGCGGGCTGCCTGGAGCGGAGCGCCGCACAGTGCCGGCTGCCGGGCACGCTGCCCGGCCGGGACCCGCGGGGGCGGCTGGGCCGGGACTCGTACGCCGCCCGCTCGGACTTCTGGGCCGCTGCCGGGCTGCCCGACGCGGCGATCGGAGCGGTACTCGACGCCGTCCGGCGCTACCCGTCGTCCGTGCCGCGCGGCGGGCGGGGCGTGGTCCAGTTCGACGGGGTCTGCGGCGGCGCCGTCAACCGCGTGCCCGCCACCGCCACCGCCTTCACCCACCGCGACAGCGCGTTCCTCGCCCAGTACCTCGTCTACTGGCCCGAGTCCGCGCCGGCCTCCGAGGCGGCCCGGCACCAGGACTGGCTCGACGGGCTCTGGCGGGACCTGCGCCCCTGGGCGAGCGGGCGCGCCTACCAGAACTACGCCGACCCCGAGCTCGCCGACTGGCGGGAGGCCTACTACGGGCCGAACCTCCCGCGCCTGGAGGAGGTCCGGCGCGGCTACGACCCCGGCCGGCTGTTCCGCTTCCCCCAGGCCGTCTAGTGCTGTGGCCGGAAAGGCTCACCGGGTCGCGCCGCCCGGCAAACCTTTCCGGCCACAGCACTAGACCGTCCGGGCCACCGGGCCGACCAGGCCTGCCACGGGCGCGCCCGTCCCAGCTACCGCCACGAGGAGCTCCGCATGCTACGTACGTTGACGATGGCCGCGGCAACGGCAGCGCTGCTGCTGCCCGGAGGGCCGCTGCCCGTCGCCGAGGAGGGGCCGGCCGGGCCGGCGGGCCCCTCCCGCTGGTCCGCCCGCGAGGCGGCGGCCTTCTGGACGCCCGAGCGGATGGCCTCCGCCGTCCTGCTGCCCGGGGATCCGGCACCGGACCCGGCACCGGACCCGGCACCGGTGCCCTCGCCGGGCCCGGCCGGCACGCCCGACGCGCAGGCCGTGAGCCCGGCCGCCCCGGCGGCCGTGCCCCTCCCGACGCCGCCGAGCCCGGTACTCAGCCCCACGCCGACGCCCACCCCCACCCCCACACCCACGCCGACTCCGGCCACGACGCCGACCCGGGCGCCCGTCCCGGCCCACCTGCCCCTCCTCGCGGGTCCCGGCGTCGGGCAGGACTTCGACGGCGTCCCCGTCGTCGGCCGGATGTTCGTCATGAAGGGCGCCGGGGCCTACTTCTGCACCGCGAGCGTGGTCTCCTCCCCCGGCCGCGACCTGGTGCTCAGCGCGGGCCACTGCCTGCTCGGCTCCGACGCCCGCCAAGTGGCCTTCGTACCGCGGTACACGCGCGCGAAACCGCAGCCGTACGGCCTGTTCCCGGTCCTGCGGAACGCCGCCGGGCGCGCGAAGGTGTGGATCGACCCCCGCTACGTGTCCCAGGGGGCCGACCGGGCCGCCCGACTCGACGTGGCCTTCGCCCAAGTGGGGCCGAACGCCGACGGCTTCCGGGTGGAGGCCGTGGTCGGCGGGAACCGCCTGGTCACCGGCGGGCCGTACGCCCACCCCAAGGTCACGCTGATCGGCTATCCGGCGTCCGCCGCGCGCCCGCGCCTGTGCGTCAACCGGACGACGAAGTTCACCAGCGCCGATCCGAAGATTCCGGGATCGTTCCTGCGGATCGACTGCACGGGCTATCCCGGCGGGACCAGCGGCGGCCCGTTCCTGACCCGCTACGACGCGCGGACCGGGACCGGTGACGTGGTCGGGGTGATCGGCGGCTGGAAGACCGGCGGGGACACGGCGGACACCTCGTACAGCTCCTACTTCGGCGCCGACATCAGGAAGTTGTACGAGAAGGCGGTTGCCGGGGCAAAGGCGGGGTGAGCACCCGCACCCACCGGGTGCGGCGCGGGTTGCCGACCGTACGCGGGGTCGCCGGGAGCCCGTCCGCGGTCAGCTGGTCGGCGGGCGGGAGGCCCAGCTGGCGGCGCAGGTCGGCCAGGGCGGCGTGGACCGGCGCGAGGACGACCTCGGCCCTCGGGTGGGTGCGCGCGAGGGCGTGCGCGGTGGTCTCGATCGCCTCGGCGGCGTCCTCGGCGGCGATCCGGCTCCACCCGCCGGGCGCCGCGCCGCCCCAGGGGGCGACGGCGTCGTAGAGGTGGCAGGCGGCATCGGCCACGGCGTCGGCGCGTTCCCCGACGCCGGGCGCCGCGATGGTCGGCATTTCCATGCCCGGTCAACGAGCAGAGCCCGCCGGGGGAACGAGCCGGCCCGCCCCGCGCGGCCGGGGACCCGGACGGGTCAGCGGATCCGGCGTGCCGCGGCGTGCGCCGCGGCCGTGGCGACGGCGGCCAGCGCCAGGCCCCCGACGGCGTCGCGCACCCGGGCGGGCCGCAGCACTCCGGCGCGCCGCAGCCGGCCCCTGGCCCAGAGCGTGAAGGGGACGACGACGAGCGGCGAGGTGACCACGCCCGGGGTGTACCCGCGGGTGGCGGCGGCCTGTCCGAGGTGGACGAGGCCGTGCAGGCCGAATCCGGTCAGCGCGCTCTGGTAGAAGGCGGAACGGCCGCCGGTGCGGTGTCCGTCGGCGGAGGCGGCGGCCACCACGAGGCCCATGAAGCCCACGGCAGTGGCGAACTCGCGGCCGTCGACGGCTTCGAGCCGCCGCCATATCCGGTCGGGGACGCGCGGGTGGCGCTCGCGCAGGACGGGGACCCGGGTACGGGACCAGCGTGCCGTCGTCGCCACTTCCTCCAGGTCGTGCACGGCCCAGGCGGCCAGCAGTCCGAGGGTGGCGAAGGCGAGGGGGACGGGGGGCGGCTTCGGTTCGCTCATGACACGGCAGTCTGCAGCCACAGGGGCAGCAACAGGAGGGAAACGAGTGACGTCTTGATCACTATGGAGGCCGAGAGGTCGACTCCCACGTCGTAGCGCTGGGCGAAGATGAACAGGTTCTGCGGGGTCGGCATGGCGGCGATCAGGACGAGGTAGGCAAGCCACTCGCCCCGGACCCCGAACAGGGCCCCGCAGACCGCCCAGGTCAGCAGGGGGAAGGCCAGGCACTTGAAGGCGATGAGGGCCATCTCCTCGCGGGTGGTGCCCCGCAGGTCCAGGCCGAGGCCGCCGAGGTGGAGGCCGAGGGAGAACAGGGCCACCGGGGAGGCGCTGTCGCCGACGAACGCGGCCCCGTCCAGCACCACCTCCGGGACGGGCACCGAGAGCAGGTTGAGCAGGATCCCTGCGTTGCACGCGAGGACCAGCGGGGTGGCGAGGGAGGCGCCGAGGGCGCGGGAGAGCCGTCGGCCCGGGCTGCCGGCGGCGGGGCCCGCGCGGCCCAGTTCCATGAGGGCGATGACGACCAGGGACAGGACGCACACCTGGAAGAGCAGGATCGGGAAGATGGGCGCGGCCGTCCCGAACACGGTGATGAAGACGGGGACGGCGAAGTAGGCGGTGTTCACCTGGACCCCGGCCATCACGCGCAGGGCCACCTCGCGGGGCTCCCGCAGCCCGTGGGCGACGGCCACCGCGACGACCGCGCCCACGGCGAGGGCGGCCGCCGCGGCGTAACCACCGATGGCCTGCCAGTCGAAGAGAGCGGCAAGGTCGCTGGCGTAGATGTTGCCGAAGAGGTAGCAGGGGACGGCGAAGAGGAAGGCGTAGTCGGCGAACACCTTGGAGGCCTCGGCGGGAACGATCTTCCGCCGGGCGAGCAGCACTCCGCCGCCGAAGGCCAGCAGCACCGGCACCAGCTTCTCGAGCGCGGCAGCGCCACCCATGACCTGATCCCCCGTGATCGACCGACGAGCAGCCTACCCCCGCCCCGTTTCGGCCCCTCGGGCGTATGAGGGCTGTCCCGTAGGCTGGCCGATCATGAGCGACCAACCCCGTGCGCGGCGGCTCGGCCGGACCCGCGCGACCTCCCGCTCCGGTTCCGGCCCGGCCCGCGTGCCCGGCGCTCTGGCCCAGCTGGCCGTCGTCGTGCGGACGCCCGCGCGGGCGGCCCAGCCCCTGTTCGCGCAGGCTCCCAAGGCCTGGCAGCGGCTGCTGCCGTACTTCGTGATCGGCGTCTTCGTGGTGACGCTGCTGCCGGTGACCATCGCCGTCCTCACCAACGACTACAAGGCGGGCGGCGGCTGGTCGGGCGCACTCGGGGTGGCGCAGACCGTGCCGCTGCTCCTCGCCGTGACGCGGCCGCTCGCCGCCTGGGCCGTGATCCTGCTGGCCGACACGTTCGGAGCGGTGCTGCTGATCCAGGCCGACGGCCTGTCCGGGCACCCCTGGCCGTGGACTCCGATGGCCATCGTCGGCTACCTGGTCCTGATGGCGTGCCTCGGGCTGCGCGAGTCCATCCGGACCCTGGTCGGGGTGTGGCTGGCGACCGGCGGGGTCGGGGCGGTGCTGGGCTTCTTCCAGCCGCCGGGCGTCATGAACACCGCCGCGCTGCTCTTCGTACTCGCCGGGGTCATGCTGGCGCTGACCGGGGCACTGCGCGGTCTGGGCGACGCCCAGCAGCGGATCGCCGAGCAGGAGAGCATCAGCGAGGCGGAGCGGGCCCGGCGCACGCTGCTGGAGGAACGGGCCCGGATCGCACGGGAGTTGCACGATGTGGTGGCCCACCACATGTCGGTGATCACCGTGCAGGCCGATTCCGCCCCGTACCGGCTGCCCGGCATGCCGGAGCCGGTGCGGGAGGAGTTCGAGGCGATCGCGGCCAGTGCGCGGGAGTCGCTGGGCGAGATGCGGCGGCTCCTGACGGTGCTGCGCGGGGACGGTACGGAGCGGGCCGAGGGCGAGAAGACCCCGCAGCCGGGGATCGGCCGGCTCCAGCAGCTGGTGGAGGCGACCGTACGGGCCGGGCAGCCGGTGGAGTTGTCCCTGGCGGCGGAGGCGCAGCGGGCGGCGCCGCCCGCCGTGGACCTGTCGGCCTACCGGATCGTGCAGGAGGCCCTCGCCAATGTGGTGCGGCACGCGCCGGGGGCGCCCACCCGGGTCTCGGTGACCGTGGACGAGGACGAGGTCCTCGTGCTCGTGGTCAACGGTCCGGCGCGGGACGCCGTGGTGGAGCTGGAGAGTTCGGGCACGGGCCACGGTCTGGTGGGGATGCGCGAGCGCGTACGGTTGACCGGCGGGACCCTCGACACCGGTCCGCTGCCCGACGGCGGCTTCCGGGTCGCCGCCCGCCTGCCGTTGGACGACCCGACCGAGGACGCCAGTTGACCATCCGTGTGATCATCGTCGACGACCAGGCCATGGTGCGGGCGGGCTTCGCCGCACTGCTGTCGGCCCAGGCCGACATCGACGTGGTGGGCGAGGCTCCCGATGGACGGCAGGGGGTGCAGGTGGCGCGTTCCACGCACCCCGACGTGGTGCTGATGGACGTGCGGATGCCGGAGATGGACGGGCTCACTGCGGCCCGGGAGATCCTCGATCCCCCGCCCGGGGTGGTGCACCGGCCGAAGGTGCTGATGCTGACCACCTTCGACATCGACGACTACGTGTACGAGGCGCTGCGCGCGGGCGCCTCCGGCTTCCTGCTGAAGGACGCGCCGCCGGCCGATCTGATCGCGGCGGTACGGGTGGTCGCGTCGGGCGAGGCGCTGCTGGCGCCCTCGGTGACCCGGCGGCTGATCGCCGACTTCGTCCACCAGCGGCCCGCGCCGCGCAAGGACCCGGCGCTGCGGCTGAACGGGCTGACCCCGCGCGAGACCGAGGTACTGGAACTCATCGCGCGCGGGCTGTCGAACCAGGAGATCGCCGGTCATCTGGTGCTGGCCGAGCAGACGGTCAAGACTCACATCGGGCGGGTCCTGGCCAAGCTCGACCTCCGCGACCGGGCCCAGGCGGTGATCTTCGCGTACGAGGCGGGGCTGGTCCGCCCGGGCGACAGCGCCTGAGCCGGGGCTCTTCTCCCGTCGGCGTCAGCCGAGAGCTACGCCCTGGGAGCGCAGGTACGGGAGCGGGTCGATGTCGGATCCGTGGCCCGGGCCCGTACGGATCTCGAAGTGGAGGTGGGGGCCGGTCGTGTTGCCCGTGCTGCCGGAGCGGCCGACGCGTTGGGCGGCGTCGACGTTCTGCCCGGATCGCACGGCGATGGCACTCAGGTGCGCGTACTGGCTGTGGATGCCGTCGGGATGCCGGAGGATCACCTGGAAGCCGAAACTCCCGGCCCAGCCGGCCGAGATCACGGTCCCGGCGGCCATGGCCCGGACGGCCGTGCCGGACGGGGTGAGGAAGTCGACGCCCGTGTGATAGCCGGCGGCCCACTGTGATCCGGTCGCCTGGTACAGCGCACCGAGCCGGGCATCCACCGGGGCGTAGCACTCCGGTGCCTTGCCTGTCGGTGCGTGCTCGGAGCCCTCGCGGGCCAGGAGGGTGAGGACGGTCTTGGCCTCGTGCACCGGCGGACGCCTGCCCGGCTCCTTGGCCAGCAGTCCCGACGCCAGCCTCTCCAGCGCGGGTGGTACGGCCGGACGGACGGATCGCAGGAGAGGCGCCTCCTGGGTGAGGTGGCTGCGCCGCAGCTCGTCCAGGCCGGGCCCCTTGAAGGGCGGGTGGGCGGTGAACAGGGCGTACAGGAGGCAGCCGAACGCGTAGAGGTCGGTCCGCTCGTCGGGCCGTTCACCGCGCCACTGCTCCGGAGCGGTGAAGAAACCGCTGCCGGGGATCTCGCCCGGGGCGGCGCACGTGACTCCGAAGTCGGACAGCTTGATCTGCCCGTCCCGTTGGCGCAGGACGTTGCCCGATGTGAGGCCCAGGTGCACGACGGAGTCCTGGTGCGCCGCCCCGAGGGCATCCGCGAGCTGCCGCGACAGCCCGAGGGCCTCGTCCAGCGGCAGTCCGCCGGTCGAGCGGGCGAGGACGCCGTGGAGAGAGCTGCCCTCCACGAACTCCCCCACGGTGAACGCCAGCTCGCCGTCCCAGTCCGTCTCGTGGACGACCGCGAGACCCGGGTGCCGTACGCGGGCGCCGACCCTGGCGTCCCGGTAGAACCGGGCCCGGTCGAGACGGGCGGACGTCGTCCCGTCGAGCACCCGCACGGTGACCTGGCGGTCCGCGTCCCGGTCCATCGCGCGCCAGGTCTCGCCCGGGCCACGGGGGGCGAGCTTCTCCAGGAGCGCGTACCGGCCGCGCAGCAGGTGCCCCACGCCGTGGGCCTGGAGCGTGGTCCCTCCCCGGCCCCGCGGGGGTTCCTGTCCGGCCGCGCCTGCCGGCGGCGGCGGCGGAGCGACGGGGACGCGGCGTCCGGCCGTCGGCGTCCGGGCCTCCAGGTCCAGTTCCCGCAGGGCCTTGGCGACGGCACCTGCTGTCGCGGGACGGTCCCCGGGGTCCTTGGCCAGCAGTGCGAGCACCAGCGCGTCCAGGTCCGGGGGGACGTCGGGGCGCAGGAAGCGGAGCGATCTCGGTGCCTCCTGCACGTGGCGCAGCAGGAGACTGTACTTCGGGCCGCCCGTGAACGGGGGTGCGCCGGTGAGCAGGGCGTAGAGCACGCAGCCGAAGGAGTAGAGGTCGGAGCGCGCGTCCACCTGCTCGGCCCGGCACTGCTCCGGGGCCAGGTACTCGAAGGTCCCCATGACGTGGCCGTCCGGCGTCAGACCCTTGGTCGAATCGGAGGAGTAGGCGATGCCGAAGTCGCAGACCTTGACGCGTCCGTCGTTCTGGCGGAAGAGGTTCGCCGGTTTGAGGTCGCGGTGGACGACGCCCTGGCCGTGCGCGGCGGCCACGGCGTCGAGCGTCTGGCACGCCACGTCGACCACTTGGGCGAGCGGCAGCCCGGTGGGGACCCAGCGCAGGACGTGTGCCAGGTCCACGCCCTCCAGCAGTTCCATGACGATGAAGGTGCGTCCCAGGTCCTGCCCGACGTCGTGCACCACCACGAGGCCGGGGTGCCGCAGCCTCGCGGTGATTTCGGCTTCCCTGCTGAACCGCTTCTCGGCCGTGTCCCCCGAAACGTCCGTGCGCAGGATCTTCAGCGCGACCGGACGGCGCAGGTTCTGGTCCTCCCCCCGCCAGACTTCCCCGAACCCTCCCCGGCCCAGCGGCTTCACCAGCCGATAGCGCCCGCTGAGCAGAATTCCGGCCTCCAACGCACCCCCAGGTTCTGTGAACCAGCGCCTCGTGCGGCAACTCCCTGATGATGACAGGATTTTGCGCCCGCTGCGCCCCGTCCACGGCGGCCCGGGCGGCACCGCGGGCGGCCGGGCGCCGTCTCCTCCACCCCCTACCGGGGTATGACTTCCGACTTGGCTCCACGGTCCGACGTAGGGTCCGAGACCTTCTCCTTACCTTCCTCCTCGTCACGAGGAGAGGAGAAGGGGCATGCGCCGCTTCGCAAGGACGCTGGTCACGGCCGCGCTGGCGGTGGCCGCCGTCGCGGGCACCGCGGGATGGGCCTCCGGTGAGAGCCAGTCCGCGGTCACCGGGCCGCCGCCGGGCACCGCCGCCTGGCTGGCCGACACGGCCTCCGGCCGGCCGCTGCCCGATCCGGCGACCGCTGCGCCGGGCGAGGTGGCCCGGTTCTTCGCCGGGCTTGACAAGGGTGTGCGGCGGGAACTCCTGGGCCGCCACCCGTTGGTGGTAGGCAATCTGGACGGTGCGCCGCTCCCCCTGCGGTACGAGGCCAACCGGATCGCCGTGGCCGCCACCGGTGAGGCGCGGTACGCCTCGCTGGCCGCGCCGGACCGGCAGATCCTCGCCTTCGACCCGCGCGGCCGGGGCCAGGTCGCCGAGGTCTTCGGGGACCTGGAACGCGCGGCGCACGTCTCGGTGATCGTGCCGGGTTCGGACAACGACGCCACCGCCTACGACGGTGGGCGCAGGGCGCACACGGGGCCGGCCGGGATGGCCCGTTCGCTGCGGGCGGCCGCCGGCCCGGCCGACGCCGTGATCGCCTGGACCGGTTACACGACCCCGGTCGGGGTGGGCCTGGACGCGGCCGACGGACGGCTCGCGCAGGCCGGGGCGGCCCGCCTGGCCCGGTTCACCGCCGGACTCGATGCGGTCGGCGCCCCCGACCCGGCGCTGTTCTGCCACAGCTACGGCTCGGTGGTCTGCGGGCTGGCGGCCCGGCACACCGACGCCGCCGACATCGTCGTCCTCGGCTCGCCGGGGATGCGCGCGGACACCGCCGGCGCCCTGCGCACCGGTGCCCGCGTCTGGGCGGCCCGCGGCCCCTCCGACTGGATCGCCGACGTCCCGAACGTCGAGTTCGCCGGGATCGGCCACGGCGCCGACCCCACCTCCCCGGCCTTCGGTGCCCGCCGGGTGCCCGCCGCCGACGTCCAGGGCCACACCGGCTACTTCACGCCCGGCACCCAGTCCCTGGCGGCCTTCGCCGCGATCGCGAAGGGAGAGGCCCGATGAGCGCCTCCGCCACTCTGTCCCCGCTGAAGAAGGCCGTCGAACGGATCGACCGGCAGACCCCCGCCCACCGCGACCGGGCCGTCGACGGGCTGCGCGCGCTCGCCCTGCTGGCCGTGCCGACCGGCCACTGGCTGCTCGGCGGGTTCACCCTGGACGCCGGGGGCGGGCTGCACAACGCCAGCCCGCTGTCCGCCTTCGGCGGGCTCGCCCCGGCCAGCTGGGTGCTCCAGATGCTGGGCATCTTCTTCCTGGTCGGCGGGTACGCCTCCGCGCTGTCCTTCCGGCGCCACGAGGGATCGGTGACCGCGTGGCTGAAGGGCCGGATGGTCCGGCTGGGGCGGCCGGTGCTGGGGGTGACCGCGGTGTGGGCGCTGGCCGCGCCGGTGCTGTACGCGGCCGGGGTGCCGGAGGCCACGCTGCGGACCGGGGCGACGCTGGTGATCCAGCCGCTGTGGTTCGTCGGGGTGTACGCCGTGGTCACCGCGCTGACCCCGTACTGCGTGCGGGCGGCGCACAGGCTCGGCGGCTGGGCCGCGCTGCCGCTGATCGCCTCGGTGGCCGTGGTCGACTTCCTGCGCTACGGGCCGCTCGCGGAGTCCGTGCCGTCCTGGCTGGCGCTGTTGAACATCCTGCCGGGCTGGCTGTTCGCGTACCAGCTGGGCGTGGCCTGGGGCGAGCGGCTGATCGGGCGGCGCGGGGCCTGGCTGCTGCTGGCGGGCGGGGGCGTGCTGTTCGCCGCGCTGCTGGTGGTCTTCCACTACCCGGCGTCGATGGTGGGCGTACCGGGCGAGGCCCGGACCAATTCGCACCCGCCGTCGCTGCTGGTGCTGGCCCTGGCCGCCGCGCAGTCGGGGGCGGCGATGCTGCTGCGCGACCGGCTCGCGAGGCTGCTGGCCCGGCCGGCCCTGTGGGCTCCGGTGGTCGTGGTCAACCTGTGCGCGATGACGATCCTGTGCTGGCACCAGAGCGCGATGCTGGCCGCGGCCGTTCCCGGTTCGTTCGTGGGTGAGCTGGCGGGGCTGACTACGGCGCCGGACAGCCTGGGCTGGATCGTGGCGCGGGTGGCGTGGATGCCGGTGTTCGCCGTGCTGCTGGTGGGCATCGCCCGGTACGCGCGCCGGTTCGAGGGGCCGCCGGTGGAGGGGCGCACGGCCCCGGCGGTGCGCCGGGCGCTCGCCGGTGTGCTCGCGGCGGGGTTCGCGGTGTTCGCCCTGGGCCTCGCGTAACGGCCGGGGCGGGATATGACGAGAGCGCCGCTCCCCGGAGGGAGCGGCGCTCTCGGCGTGTGGCGCGACCGGGGCCGGGTGCCGGTGTCAGGCGATCGAGGCCGCGACGATGGCGGCCACCGCCAGGTTGCAGGAGGCCGTGACCCACACCGCGGGGTGGGGCTCCGGCTCGACGAGGATGGCGCCGAGCTTGCCCGGGGTCACCAGGTCGAGCACCAGGAAGGCCACGCCCATCAGGACCAGGCCGAGCAGGCCGAAGGCCGCGGTGGAGAGCAGCCCCTTGCCGAAGTCGTCGTACGTCGTCCAGATCGAGGTGAAGACAATGCCGCCGATGCCGAGGAGCGCGGAGCTGAGCAGGATGGAGGCGTTGCGGTTGCGCTCTTCCCAGATCTGCTTCGGGAGCTTCCCGGGCGTCAGCACGTCCACGAGGACGATGCCGAGGATCAGCAGCACCAGGCCGAGGGCGCCGAAGGCGCTGGTGCGGCCAAGTCCGTTGATGATGTCGCTCATTGAGAAGCCTGTCTCCGCGTGGGTGGGAAAGGATGTGCCGTGGGGAGGCCGAATCTATCGCACGGCCGTGCGGTGGACCATGGGGAGGTCAGGAAATGGCAGAGGTCAGGGCCGCGCGGGCGGACGAGGCCGAGGCCCTGACGGGGCTCGTGATGCGGTCGAAGGCGCACTGGGGCTACGACGCCGCGTTCCTGGCCGCGTGCGCGGAGGAACTGCGGATCCGCCCCGCCGACGTGACGGCACGCCGGATCGTGGTGGCCGAAAACGGGCGCGGGGACGTCCTGGGGCTCGCCTCACTGGAGGGCGCGCCCCCGCGGGCGGAGCTGGGGCTGCTGTTCGTGGAGCCCTCGGCCATCGGGCAGGGCGTGGGGCGGATGCTCTACCGCGACGTGCTGCGCCGGGCCGTGGAGCTGGGCGTGCGCAGGCTGCTGATCGACGCCGATCCGCACGCGGCCGGGTTCTACCGGGCGATGGGGGCGGTGGCGGCGTCGGCGGCGGGAGCCGCGGCCGGTGGGGGCGACGGCGTGGGCCCGAGCGGGGACGGCATCGGCGAGGGCTTGGGCCTGGGCGATGGCGCCGGCACCGGCGAGGGCCGGGGCAGCGACAGCGACAGCGACAGCGAGGGCAGCGGCCCCGCGGGGGCTCTGGTGCGCTTCGAAGTGGCCCCCGCCCCGCTCGCCGGCTGGGCGCGGGCGTGGACCGGTGGCGGGCGGGCCGTGCACCTGGGCAATGTCGCCGAGTTCAACGCACAGTTCGCCGACGCCTCGCTGGACCGGGAGCAGCGGCCCGCGCACCACTACGCCGCCCTGGCCGCCTTCTACAGCCCGTACCCGGCGGCGCTGGTGCTGCCCCGGGCGGTACCGGAAGGGTGGGCGGCGCTGGTCTGCCGCCAACTGGGCTGGACCGGGGTGGAGGTGTACGACGGCCTCGTGGACCGGGGTCCGGGCCTCGTGGACGCCGTACGGGCCCGCCCGGCGCTGGCCGCGCTGCTGACCGGGGCCGGGCTGCCCCTCGTACCGTGGGGGCGGACGCGCCCGTTCGCGGAGCTGGCGGGCCGGCCGTGGCGGCCCGGGGAGCTGCGGTACGAGTCGAAGTCCGCGTCGCACGCGCTCTTCGGGCGGATCCTGGCGGAGGGCGGGCATCCGGGGATCGTGCTGCCTGCGCAGTGGCGGGCCGGTGGCCGGTGGGCCGCGGCGCGGCTCCTCTCCGCCCGGGCCAGGGCGGGCGAGAGCAGTGTTCTGAAATCGGAGCACGGTGTCGGGGGTTCGGGCACCACGGTGGTGACACCGGACGAGGTCCGGGCGGCGGGCGGGGCCCGCGCCGTACTGCGCCGGCTGCCGCGCGGGCCGCTCCTGGTGGAGGAGTACGTGTCCGGCCCGGCCGAGGGGCCGCGCGACCTGACGTACGACGGCTTCGTGGACCCGCGGGGCCGGGTGCACGAGGTCGGCGGGGCGGTGATGGAGGTGGACGGCGCCGCCTACCGGGGGGCCACGGTCGGGCCGGGCGTGGTGCCCGCCTGGTCGGAGCGGGCGCTGCTCGGCTTCGGGGCGGCGGTGGGGCGGGAGCTGGCGGCCTCCGGCTACCGGGGCTGGTTCGACGTGGACTTCGTGGCGGACGGCGCGGGGCGGCTCGCGCCGACCGAGACGAACCTGCGGCTGACCGGGCCCTCGGTGGCCTTCATGGTGGCGGCCCGGCTCGACGCGCTGCGGGGCGCGGGGCATTTCGTACGGATCGCGGACCGGGTGGAGCTGGGCGCCCGGCTGCCGGACGCCCAGCTGGACGAGGTGTGCGAGGCCCTGGCCCGGGACTGCGCGGAGCTCGGGGCGGTGTTCGTCCCCGCGATCCCGACGGCCGCCTTCGCCCCCCTTCCCTGGCTGGGCGTGCTGGTGGCCGCGCACAGCCGGGAGGTGCTGGACGCGGCCGAGGCGCTGGTCCGGGAGCGGGCCCTGGCGGTGGGGGCGGGGTTCGGCGGCCCCGCGCAGCCGGAGCCGACGCCGCAAGCCCGAACGCGGCGGCAGCCACAGCCCGGTCAGTCCTCGAAGTCGAAGGGCGAGGCCTTCTTGCGGGAGACGTAGAAGGCGAGGACGGCGGCCGCGATCATCAGGGGGACGTTGAAGGTGTAGACGAGCGCGGCCTGCCGCGGCCAGTCCTGTTTGGCTGCCAGCCGGTAGAGGTTGTCCTGCGGCCACCAGGACACCAGCAGGTAGACCACGGCCAGGTGGGCCGCGGTGGTGAGCGCGCGGCCCCGGCCGTGGCTCAGCATCCGTGCGCGTCCCGTGAAGAGGAACACCACCCCGAGGCCGAAGGCCAGGCACTCGAACAGGTAGAGGTTGCCGAAGAGGAACGCCCACGGGTTCGGCACCCCGGTGAGGTCGGTCGATCCGGGCCAGATGAAGTCCGTGAGCAGCCGGGAGACGAAGGCCAGCACGATCGCCCCGCAGCCGATGGCGCACGAGGCGGAGCCCTCGCCCGCGCTCGCGGCTCCGTACTTGCCCCCGCCGCGGGCCACTCCCGCGGTGGCGTCTCCGAGGACCGTCTGCGGCGGTTGGGGCAGGCCCGCCCGGTCCTCCTGGCCGGCCCGGTTGCGGGGCAGGATGCGCAGCCGCACCACGGCGCGGGGCCGGTCCTCGGAGGGCACCTTGTCCGCCAGGTGCGCGCGTACCTCGTCGATGTCGGGCAGGAGGGAGCCGGGGGGCCATGACGTGTCGTCGGCGGGCGGGGCCACGTAGGCGACGAGGCGCCGGACGCCCTGGAACCCGGGCACGGCGGCCACCATCGCCGAGCCGATGCCCTCATGGCCGCGGAGTGCGGATTCCAGTGCGTGCGGGTCGAGGGTGCGCCCGTCCACGGTGATCCGGTCGCGGATCCGGCCGCCGAATTCCAGCAGCCCGTCCTCGCGCAGCCGCGCGAGGTCGCCGGTGGGGATCGCGTCGCCGCCGTCGGGCGGGGTGAGGCGGATCTCCCCCGCGCGGAGGTCGACGCGGCAGCCCGGGAAGGGGGTGCCGATGAGGGAGAGTTCTTCCGGGTCGTCGACCGGGCCGGGCAGCTGCGGCAGGTCGAACCAGGCGCCGGCGCCCGCGGTCTCGGTGAGCCCGTACACGTTCAGCAGCCGTACGCCGGTCCGCAGGCGGCTCTGGAGGGCGGCCTGTTCGTCGAGGTAGAGCCGGTCGCCGGTGACGGTGAGCAGCCGCACCGCCCGCAGCTGCGGGCCGGCCTCGTGGCGGGGCCCGGGAACGCCCGGCTGCTGGCCGGCATCCTTCGGTCCGGGGTCCCGCAGGAGCAGCCGGGCGGCGCCGGCCGGGTCGGTGTGCACGACGGTGACCTGCTCGGCTTCGATCGCCTCGCGGATCTCCTCCGGCCGCCAGGGCGCCAGCACGGGCACGACGAGGGCGCCGCCCGAGCACAGGGCCCGGGTCCAGCCCGCCGCGAAGGCGGTGACGGACGCTCCGGAGGTGACCAGATGACGGTCGCCCGGGTGCAGCCGGGCCACCTCCGCCCAGCTCTCGTAGGCGGCGAGCAGCCGGGGGTGGCTGATGGGGACCGCGCGCGGAACGGCTCCCCCGGCACAGAGGACGGCCGCGGTCCGTCCGGGTCCGGTGCGCGGGGGCGGGCCGGTGGGGCGGGCGGATATCGCGGCGGACTCCGAGCCGAGGCGGATCACCCGCCGTCCGCTGCCGTCGTCGAGGCGGGCCTCGTGGGGGGCGTGCGTGAGCAGCGCGAACGGTTCGACGGCGGCGAGCAGTTGCCGGGCGGCGCGCGGGGCCTCTACGTCGACGACGGTGTAGGCGGCGCCGGCCTTGAGGGCGGCCAGGACGGCGACGAGCAGTTCGGACTGCCGGGCGGTACCGACGGCCACGAGCGCATCGGCCGGCAGTCCGGCGTCGAGCAGGTAGTGCGCCAACTGGTTGGCGCGGGCGTCGAGTTGTCCGTAGGTGAGGCTGTCGGCGCCGGCGATGACGGCGTGGGCACCGGGGGTGTCCCGGGCCCATCGCTCGAAGCGGTGCAGGACGGTGTCGGTGCCGTCGGAGGACGGCCGGTCTGAGCGGGTGGACTCGGATCCCTGCGTCATGTCCCGATGATGCCACCGGGCACCGACAGTGGAGGAGGCTCGTGAAATTCCCCCCCTTCGTACGGAAGTTGGGGTGCCGCCCGGCGGCTTGCCGCCCGGCGATCCGGCCCGCACGTCCGGTCGGCGGGGCGGGGCGGCCGGGTGCCACTGACGGGTGGTCCGGGAGCGGAGCATTGACCTCAAGTTTGGTTGAGGTCTTACGGTTCGGTTCATGGACATGGAAGTCACCGCTTGGACATCGCTCCACAGTGCGATCAACGCCCAGCAGGACCGTCGGCCGCTCTCGCGGGCGAGCCTGCGCCGGATCGCCGCCTTCGCCCGCCCGCACCGCCGCGGGCTCACCTTCTTCCTGCTGCTCAGTGTGGTGACCGCACTGCTCGCGGTGGCCACCCCGGTGCTCGCCAGCCGGATCGTGGACGCCATCGTGGGCGGCCGGGACAGCGGCACGGTCACCCGCCTCGCCCTCCTGATCGCGCTGATCGCGGTCGCCGAGGCGGCGTTGGGGCTGCTGATCCGCAGACTCTCCGCCACCCTCGGGGAGGGGCTGATCCTGGACCTGCGCACGGCGGTCTTCGACCACGTGCAGCGGATGCCGGTGGCCTTCTTCACCCGGACCCGCACCGGGGCCCTGGTCAGCCGGCTCAACAACGACGTGATCGGCGCCCAGCGGGCCTTCAGCAACACCCTGTCCGGGGTGGTCGCCAACACCGTGACCCTGCTGCTGACCCTGGCCGTGATGCTGAGCATCTCCTGGCAGATCACCCTGCTGGCGCTGGTGCTGCTGCCGGTGTTCGTGCTGCCGGCCCGCCGGATGGGTGCGCGGATGGCGGCCATGCAGCGGGAGGCCTCCGCGCTGAACGCCGCGATGGGCACCCAGATGACGGAACGCTTCTCCGCCCCGGGCGCGACCCTGGTCAAGCTCTTCGGCCGGCCCGCCGACGAGTCCGCGGAGTTCGCGGCCCGCGCGGCGCGGGTGCGGGACATCGGGATTCGCACGGCGATGGCCCAGTCGGCCTTCATCACCGCCCTCACCCTGGTCTCGGCGCTGGCCCTGGCGCTCGTCTACGGGCTGGGCGGCTACTACGCCCTGCGCGGGACCCTGGACGCCGGTTCCGTCGTCGCCCTCGCCCTGCTCCTGACCCGGCTCTACGCCCCGCTCACCGCGCTCGCCGGAGCCCGCGTCGAGGTGATGAGCGCCATGGTGAGCTTCGAGCGGGTCTTCGAGATCCTCGACCTGAAGCCGCTGATCTCCCAGAAGCCGGACGCCCGTAGGGTGCCGGACGGGCCGGTGACCGTCGAGTTCGACGGGGTGTCCTTCGGCTACCCCTCCCCCGACAAGGTCTCGCTCGCCTCCCTGGAGGAGGTCGCCACCCTCGACGCACGGGGCGGCACCCAGGTGCTGCACGAGGTGTCGTTCCGCGCCGGACCCGGCCAGATGATCGCCCTGGTCGGCTCGTCCGGCGCCGGCAAGTCGACCATCGCGCAGCTGCTGCCCCGGCTGTACGACGCGGACGCGGGCGCGGTCCGCCTGGGCGGGGTCGACGTACGCGACCTCACGGCCGACTCGATCCGCGAGACGCTCGGCATGGTCACCCAGGACGGGCACCTCTTCCACGAGTCGGTACGGGCCAACCTGCTGCTGGCCAGGCCGGACGCGGCCGAGGAGGAGATCTGGGAGGCCCTGCGCCGCTCCCGCCTGGACGGGCTGGTCGCCTCCCTGCCGGACGGGCTGGACACGGTCGTCGGGGAGCGCGGCTACCGGCTGTCGGGCGGCGAACGGCAGCGGCTGACCATCGCGCGGCTGCTGCTGGCCCGGCAGCGGGTGGTGATCCTCGACGAGGCCACCGCCCACCTGGACTCCACCTCCGAGGCGGCGGTGCAGGAGGCGCTCGGCGAGGCCCTGGCCGGCCGGACCGCGGTGGTGATCGCGCACCGGCTGTCGACCGTACAGGCGGCCGATCAGATCCTGGTGGTCGAGGAGGGCCGGATCGTGGAACGCGGCACCCACACCGAGCTGCTGGCCGCGGGCGGCCGGTACGAGGAGCTGTACCGCACCCAGTTCGCGGCGGCGGAAGCGCATTCGGGCGGCGCGGTCCCGGCGCCGGGAGCATGATGGCCGACAGGTCCACCGCCCGGCCGGGCAACTGCCGAACTTGGAGCATCAGATGGACATCAAGCTGGAACTGGTCGCCGTCCCCGTCACCGATGTGGACCGGGCCAAGGCCTTTTACGAGCGGATCGGCTTCAACGCCGACCACGACGTCACCGTGAGCGAGGACGTCCGCTTCGTGCAGCTCACCCCGCCGGGGTCGGCCTGCTCGATCGCCCTCGGCAAGGGACTCACCCGGATGACCCCGGGCTCCCTGGACAACATGCAGGTCGTCGTCACCGACATCGAGGAGGCGTACGCCGACCTCAGGGGCCGCGGCATCGAGGTGACCGAGATCCAGGACATGCCGTGGGGGTCCTTCGTCTACTTCTCGGACCCGGACGGCAACGGCTGGGCGGTCCAGCAGACGACCCCGCGCACCTCGTCCGGCTCCGGGACGGGCGCCGAGGGCTAGACCCCGGACCTGGGCCAGGCCTGGACCCAGGTCCAGGCCCAGGTCTAGGTCTAGGCCCAGGCCTGGGGAGCACCCCCTGCGCTGTGGGATGGTGGTCGGGTGATGCTGGAAGACCTCGTCCGACTGCGCCGGGCCCGTGACCTGATGGACCGCGACTACGCGGAGCCGCTCGACGTCCCGGCGCTGGCGCACGCCGCCCTCATGTCGCCGGGCCATTTCTCCCGCAGCTTCCGCGCCGCCTTCGGGGAGACCCCGTACAGCTACCTGATGACGCGCAGGATCGAACGGGCCAAGGCGCTGCTGCGCCGGGGCGACCTGTCGGTGACGGAGGTCTGCTTCGCGGTCGGATGTACGTCGCTGGGCTCGTTCAGCTCGCGCTTCACCGAGCTGGTGGGCGAGAGCCCGAGCGCCTACCGGGCACGCGGTCACGACCAGGGCGCGGACATCCCGGCGTGCGTCGCCAAGATCTTCACCCGGCCGGTCAGGAACGGAGAAGCCAAGCCCGCCGCCCAGCCGTAGCGTGGACGGCATGGACATCAAGCTTTCACAGTGCTTCATCGCCGTCGACGACCACGACAAGGCGCTCACCTTCTACCGCGACGCGCTGGGCCTGGAGGTCCGCAACGACGTCGGGTTCGAGGGAATGCGCTGGGTGACCGTCGGCGCGCCGTCGCAGCCCGATGTGGCCATCGTCCTCGAACCGCCCCTCGCGAACCCGAACGCCTCGCCCGAGGACAAGCAGGCCATGGCGGAGCTGCTGGCGAAGGGCATGCTGCGCGGAGTCATCCTCTCGACCGACGACTGCGACGCCACCTTCGAACGGGTCCGTGCCGCGGGCGGCGAGGTGCTCCAGGAGCCGATCGACCAGCCGTACGGCGTCCGCGACTGCGCCTTCCGCGACCCCTCCGGCAACATGCTGCGCATCGCCCAGGCCCGCAAGCAGTGAGCCGCACCCCCGCGCGCTGAACCGTCTCCCGCCCCGCTCGCCCCGAGCGGGGCGGACTGGCGTCCGGACCCCCTACGGGGCGAGGACGTCCAGCTCCACCAGGGCGCCCACCGCGATCTGCCGGGTCAGCGCCTCGGCGCGGGCCGCGTCACCCTCCCGTACCGCCTCGGCCACCTGGACGTGGAGGGTCACGGCGGCCGGATCCGGGTCGTGGAACATCACCGCGTGCTCGGTGCGGCCGGTCAGGACCTCCGCCACGACGTCCCCGAGCCGGGCGAACATCTCGTTGCCGGAGGCGTTCAGCACCACGCGGTGGAACGCGATGTCGTGGCGCAGGTACCCCTCCAGCTGGTGGCCGCGCGAGGTGCGGACCATGCCGAGGGCCGCCTCCGTGAGCTCGGCGCACTGGTCGGGGGTGGCCCGGGCCGCCGCCAGTCCGGCCGCGACGGGCTCGATGGCGGAGCGGAGCACGGTGAGGGAGCGCAGCTGGCGGGGGCGGTCGGTGCCGGCCAGGCGCCAGCGGATGACCCGCGGGTCGTAGACGTTCCACTCCTCGGTGGGGCGGACGGTGACACCGACCCGGCGGCGGGACTCCACCAGGTGCATGGACTCCAGGACGCGTACGACCTCCCGTACGACGGTGCGGGAGGCGTCGAAGCGGTCGGCGATCTCGTCCGTGCGCAGGACGCTGCCCGGCGGGTGCTCCCCCGCAGTGATCGCAAGGCCGAGGGTGTCCAGCACATGGGAGTGGAGGCCCTGTCCAGGACTGCCTTCGGTGGTCATGGCGTAAGCGTACGGTGACGCCCCGGCGAACAAAAGATGCGACGTTTTCCGCAGGACCCTTGAATAAGTACTACTTAATAGGCTTCAGTGTGCTCACGAACACGGACCGATGCCGATGAGGACAGCGAGGTACGACGTGAGCACCCAGCGCGTCATTGTGGTGATGGGCGTGGCCGGCACGGGCAAGACGACCATGGGCCGGCTGCTCGCGGAGGCGCTCGGGATCCCGTACGCCGAGGGCGACGCCTTCCACCCGGCGGCCAACGTCGCCAAGATGTCGGCCGGCACCCCGCTGGACGACGCGGACCGCCGGCCGTGGCTGGACGCCATCGGCGAGTGGATCCGCAACCGCGCGGGCACCCGCGGCGGAGTGGTCTCGGCCTCGGCGCTCAAGCGCGCGTACCGCGACCGGCTGCGCGCCTCGGCCCCCCGTGCGGTCTTCGTCCACCTCACCGGTGAGCGCCCGCTGATCGAGCAGCGGATGGCCGCCCGCAAGGGCCACTTCATGCCCACGACCCTGCTGGATTCCCAGTTCGCCACCCTGGAGCCGCTCCAGGAGGACGAACCGGGCATCGTCGTCGACGTGTCCGGGTCCCCGGAGGACATCACCGCACGGGCGCTGGCCGCCCTGCGGGAGTTCCTCACGCCCGAGACCGGCACACCCGAGACCGGCACACCCCCCAACAGCACACCCGAGAACTAAGGAATCGTCACCGTGACCAGTCTCAGCGTCGAGACACTGGCAGCGGCCGGCACCGGACCGATCACCACGGCCGGGAACACCCAGCTGGGCATCGCCGTCCTCGCGGGAATCGCCGTCATCGTCCTGCTCATCACCCGTCTCAAGCTGCACGCCTTCCTGGCGCTGACGGTCGGCTCGCTCGCCCTCGGGGTCTTCGCGGGCGCGCCGCTCTCCAAGACCATCGCCAGTTTCACGGCCGGCCTCGGCTCGACCGTCGCGGGCGTGGGCATGCTGATCGCGCTCGGTGCGATCCTCGGCAGACTGCTGGCGGACTCCGGCGGCGCGGACGAGATCGTCGACACGATCCTGGCCCGGGCCAAGGGGCGGGCCATGCCCTGGGCGATGGTGCTGATCGCCTCGGTGATCGGGCTGCCGCTCTTCTTCGAGGTCGGCATCGTGCTGCTGATACCGGTGGTGCTGCTGGTGGCCAAGCGGGGCAACTACTCCCTGATGCGGATCGGGATCCCCGCACTGGCCGGCCTGTCCGTGATGCACGGGCTGGTCCCGCCGCACCCCGGCCCGCTCGTCGCCATCGACGCCCTCGACGCGAACCTCGGCGTCACCCTCGCACTCGGTGTGCTCGTGGCCGTCCCGACCGTGATCATCGCCGGGCCGCTGTTCTCCCGGTACGCCGCGCGGTGGGTGGACATACCGGCACCCGAGCACATGATCGCGCAGCGGCCCTCCGCGGAGCTGGAGCACCGCCCCCGGTTCGGGGCGACCGTCTTCACCGTGCTGCTGCCGGTGGCCCTGATGCTGGTCAAGGCCCTGGTCGACATCGTCGTCAACGACCCCGCCAACCCGGTGCAGCGGGTCACCGACGTCATCGGCTCGCCGCTGATCGCCCTGCTCGCGTCCGTGCTGGTGGGCATGTTCACCCTCGGCCGGGCGGCCGGCTTCACCAAGGAGCGGCTCTCGACCACGGTGGACAAGTCCCTGGCCCCGATCGCCGGCATCCTGCTGATCGTGGGCGCGGGCGGCGGCTTCAAGCAGACCCTGATCGACGTGGGCGTCGGCCAGATGATCCTGGACGTGTCGGAGAACTGGGCGATACCCACCCTGCTGCTGGCCTGGCTGATCGCCGTGGCCATCCGGCTGGCCACGGGATCGGCCACCGTGGCGACCATCTCCGCGGCCGGCCTGGTGGCCCCGCTCGCCACGGGCATGTCCACCACCGAAACCGCTCTGCTGGTCCTCGCCATCGGGTCCGGCTCGCTGTTCTTCAGCCACGTCAACGACGCCGGGTTCTGGATGGTCAAGGAGTACTTCGGAATGACCGTCGGGCAGACCCTGAAGACGTGGTCGGTGATGGAGACCATCATCTCGGTGGTCGGCCTCGGCTTCGTCCTGCTGCTGTCGCTCGTCCTGTAGGGCCTGTCTTTCGGGTCAGGCCGGTCCCGAAAGACAGGCCCTTGGCCGCGCTCAGCGCGGCCGGCGCACCTCTCCGAGCTGCGCCGCCGCCAGGTTGAACCCGTCCGCCGCGGTGGCGCAGCGGCCCGCGAGGGTCCTGACCTCGCTGCGCAGTACGTCGGCCCCCCGGCCCCGCCAGGCCGGCGCGGCCGCCGCCGCGCGCAGCCGCACCGCGTGGGAGCGCAACGCCGCCGCGTGGGCACGCAGACTGCCGGGCCGATCCGGGCACGGATTCGGACACGGCCTCGCGTACGAGTGCGCGAACGGCTGCGGTGCCGGCGGCGGGAGCGCCCTCAGGGGGCGGGGATCGGGCGCGGAAGGGGGCGATTGCCCCGCGGGCACCCCGGGGCCGCGGTCGCAGAAGGCCCGGACGGCGGCGCCCAGCCCGAGGAGGGGTTCGGCGGGCACGGCCCGGCCGGTGGCGACCTGCCAGCCGGCGTGGTCGTTGAAGGGGTTGGCGTCCGTCAGGGCGTTCCAGGCCAGGATGTCGGCGAAGGCCGGGGTCAGCAGCGAGAAGGCGGGCCCTGCGCCCCGGTCGCGCATGAGGCCCCGGAACAGCCGGGTGGCCTCCGCCTGCCGGCCCTCCTCGACGGCCTTGAGGACCGCCGCCGCGCCGGGGTCGCCGAGGAGGTCGGGGCGGGCCGCGCTCGCGGCGCGGATCCGGACGCGGAGCCCGCAGACGGCGACGGTGATCGCGAGGCTCTCGCGGCCCGTCAGCATCCCGGCGAGCCTCCCGGCCCGCGCCACCCCCCGGCCGCGCGGGGCCCAGCCGAGGCCCGACGGGTCGGTGAGGGTGCGCAGCAGGGTGCGCCAGCCGAGTCGGCGACGGCCGCCGCGGGCGAGGGCGGCCGCGGGCAGCCGGGCGCCGAGGGCCAGCCCCGAGGCGTAGCGGGCGGCCTCGCCGACCGCGTCGGCGGTCTCGGCGAGTTCACGGCACAGGTCGACGAGCAGGTCGGTGTCCACGTCGGTGGAGGCGGCGGTGGACGCGGCGGTCGCGGCGTCGGGCATGGGATCCTCGCGTGGTTCGGCAGGGGTCGGGGGGCGGCGGAATCGGGGGCGGCGGCTGGGACGCGGCGGGTGCGGGGGCGGGTTCACGTGCGGGCGCGGGGGCGGGTCAGCGGCGGGTGAGGGTGAGCCGGATGGCGTGCGGGTCGAGCGTCGTGGGCAGCGGTCCCACCGGGTCCAGGACCGGCCGGGACCTCCCGACGCGGTGGCCCCGTAGCACCTCGGCGCAGA
Source organism: Streptomyces sp. NBC_01408 (assembly GCF_026340255.1). Classification (GTDB taxonomy): domain Bacteria; phylum Actinomycetota; class Actinomycetes; order Streptomycetales; family Streptomycetaceae; genus Streptomyces. The sequence goes on from NZ_JAPEPJ010000002.1 coordinate 61,799, forward strand.
ACGCGGCCGTGACCAGCAGGCCGAGCTGGTCGCCCGGGCAGCGGCCTCCGCCGTGGCCGAAGGGCGCCATCCGGATGTCCTGGTCGGCGTCCGGGTTCTTCCACCGGCCCGGTACGAAGACGTGCGCGGCCGGGACCCGTTCGGGGTCGCGCTGGTGGAACGCGGCGGGCAGCAGTACGGAGGTGCCGGCCGGGTAGCGCACGCCCCGCCACTCGGTCTCGGTGCGGGTGGTCCGGATCAGGTCGGGCACCACCGGGTACAGGCGCAGTGATTCCCGTACGCAGGCCCGCAGTCTGCGCAGTTCGCCTCGGGCGGCGTCCCCCGCGGCCTCCGCGGCGGCCGCGTCCTGCTCGGCCGGGTGCGCGCCGAGCAGGAGCAGGGTGCGCAGCAGGGTGGCCGGCAGGGACTCCATGGCCAGCAGCCACTGGCGGGCCTGGCCGAACGGGTCGGTGACGGCGTCGGGGCCGGTGTGCCGGGCCGCCCGCCCCAGGAGGGTGCCCGGGCCGGCGTGGAGGGCGTACTCCCGGATGCGGCGTGCGGCGCGGGCCCGGCTCTTGGCCCGGGACTGCCCGAGCCAGCCCGCGAGTTCCTCGTCGGCGGCGGCTGCGTCGCCGAGCACGATCCGGCGGGCGGCGCGGCCCATGGCGTGGCGGGCGCGGGCGAGTTCCAGGGTGCCGGAGGCGGTCAGGTGCCGGGCCTCCTCGGCCACGGCCGTCAGGAAGGCGGCGCAGGAGGGGTGTACGGGGACGCCCGCGGCGAGCACCTCCTCGCTGGCCTGCCGCTGCTCGCGGCCGGGTCCGGCGTGGGGGCAGCCGAGGCCGGCGGGCTGCGGCGGCTCGGCCGCGAGGACGCTCGCGGGTTCGGCGTAGAACCGGCGCACGTCCCCGGGGGCGAGGAGGACGAGCACCGTCCGGCCGGAGCGGGCGCGGACGAGGACGGGCTCGTCTCCGCGCCGGGCCCGCAGAGCGCGCAGGACGGCGGCGGAGGAGCGGGCCGTGCCGGGGCGGGGGCGGGTGGACGCGAAGCCGCGGACGAGGGCGGCGGCACGCGGAATCGATTCCTTTACGGATGTCCGCCGGCCGGGAGCCCCCGCGCCGAGGGACGGCACGGCCGGGCCCCGGTCCGCGACCGGTGTCCCGCCCCGGGGCGACCGACCGGCTCCCCCGGCGGCCGGGCGGGACCGGCCGTACCGGGCGGCGGGCGGACCGCTCCCCCGGGCGTCCCCGGGCGCGGGCCGCACCGGCAGCCAGGTGCGCTCCGCGAGGGCCCGCACCCGGGCCCTGAGCCCGTCGAGGGCGACCCCTTGGACCGTACGCATCCGTGTACCTCCGCAGCGGGAACATCAACGGTCGGCGACATCGGCATCACCGTACGTCGCTCCCGCGGGCCGCGCGCCCCGAGCGCTACGGCAGGGGGCCGGGCTCGGCCGGCTGCGCGGCGGTGTCCAGTCCGGTGGTGAGGTACCCGGTGAAGTACGCGTTGTGCAGGGCCCACGGCGAGCGCCTGCGCCGCACGAGCGCGATGGCCTCGGCCGGGGCCAGGCCCCGGTCGATGAGGCACTGGGCGACGACGAGGCCGGAGCGGTTGTAGCCCGAGTGGCAGCGCACGAGCGTGGTGAGGCCGGAGTCGAGGGCGAGTCCCGCCGTACGGGCGAGGCGCTGGACCGTACGGAGCTGGGGGCCGGTGAGGGCCGCGTCGGGCATCTCCGCCACCACGTGCTCGGCGGCCGGGCCGGGGCCGTGGCCGGGCCGGGTGAAGAGGCTGATGACGAGGCCGAACTCGTCCGCCACGACGGCGGGCCGCAGTTCACCCCCGGGGTCGGTCCAGACGTGCCCGCCCATCCAGAGGCCGGGCGCGACCTCGTCCCAGCGGGTGGTCGGGGCGGGCACGTCACGGTCGGGGCGACGGGTCTCGGTCATCTGGTGCGGCCTCCCGGGGCAAGAGTCCGGATCGTACCCAGACACCGGCTCGTTCAGGCCGGGTCTGGGCGGAAGACCGCGTCCCGGAACGCGCTGCGGAGGGAGGTGGCGGGGCCGCCGCCGGGGAGCAGGAGGGCCCAGCGGCGGCGGCTCGGGCAGACCCAGAGGGCCGGGCCGCCGGGGGCCGGGCCGGGGTGGGCCCAGACACCGTGCGGGGCCGGGTGCCAGAGCAGGCCGCGGGCCGGGGTCAGCTCGCCGGTGCGGATGCGCAGGGATTCGGCGGCCCAGGCCCGGATGGCGCCCGCCGGGGAGACGACGTGGCGCAGGAAGCGGACCAGGTCGGCCAGGGGCGCGCGGAGGGTGCCCGCCTCGAAGCGGGTCCCGGTCATGCCGAGCGGCTGCCAGACGCGGGTGGCGGCGAGGTCGTGGAGGGGGCCACCGCCCAGGTGTTCGGCGAGGCCGGTGAGGGCGGCGGCCCCGTCGGAGTGGGTGAGCAGGTGGTGGGCGGTGGTGCCGGCGGGGATCCGGCTCGCGGCGGGGTCCCCGTAGGCGGCGAGCGGCGTGTGCAGCTGGAGCGTGCCCTCCTCGACGAGGCTTCCGATGACGGGCCACAGCGCGAGGACGGCGGCGAGCCCGCCGACGTCGAGGACCGCGTCCCCGTTTCCCGGGGAGTCCCGGGGGTGCGACCCCGCGTGGGTGCCTTCGGGGCCGCCGACCGCCCAGGCCGCCCCGGGGTCGGCGCGGCCCACGAGGGCCCTGATGTCCTCGGCCTGTTCGCTCAGGAGCGTCATGGTCGCCCACGTTAACGAGCCCGCCGCGACGGTCCGGGCACGTCCCCTCGCGCCCGGGCCCCCACCACCCGAATGCCGGTGGGGGCTGCCCGTCCCGATCGCCGCCCGGGACGGCCGAAGGGGGCGGGCGCCGTGTGGCGGCCCGCCCCCTCGGGGTGCGCGGTCAGGGAGCAGGGAGTGTCGTCAAAGTGGCGGCGGCCGCCCGTGGGCCCGACGGGACTTCGACGACACGGCCTAACCCTGGTCGGGGCGGTCGGTCACCCGGAGGGTGTTCAGCAGGGGCTTGCCGAAGCCGCTGTGGGTGACGAAGCGGACGTTGAGCACGCCGTCCGTGACGGTGACCGTGTACGTGCGGGTCAGGGCCTTGTACGTGCCCGCCTCCAGGGAGATGTCCAGGGAGGGCAGGATCTGGGTGCCCTCGGCCAGGACGTCGAAGACGCGCTTGTCCGGCTTGGTGGAGGAGAGCTCCGCGAAGCCCAACTCCACCGTGTAGGTGCCGTTCGGGACGTTGTCGAAGCGGTACTCGTACATGCCTTCACGGGCGTTGCGGAACAGCCGCTGGTCGTCCGTTCCGGCGATCGTGCGGCCAGTGGACTGTACGGAGGCGTTGCCCTGGTAGCCGTAGGAGCCCGGGGTGTACTTCCGGTCCGGGGACCAGCTGTCGCCCACGGTGTCCGTGCCCGCGTAGTCGGAGCCCGCGTCCAGGGCGACCTGGTAGCGGGGCACGACGACCTTGACGGGGACGGTGAGGACCGGGGTCCGGCCGCTCGCCGAGGTGATCTTCAGGTCAGCGGTCAGGACCGTCCCCGGGGCCAGGCCCGTGGTGTCCACCGCGAGGCCAACCGGGGTCTTGGCGCCCGTCGGGAGGTTCCCGGTGGCGGGCGCCGCCGTCAGCCAGGCCGCGTCCTCGGCGACCGTGAAGTCCGTGCCGAGGCCCGGGTTGGTCAGGTCGAGGGTGCGGGTCCGCTTCTGGTCCGCCGGGAGGACGACCTCCACGGACGGCTTGGACGCCGTCACCCGGCCGGTGCGCAGCGACTGCGTCACCATGGTGACGTCGGCGGCCTTGACGTCCACCGTCGCCTGCCCGGACTCGTACTGCGGCGCGGCGAGGGAGACGGCCCGCGAGCCCGACGGGCTCTGGACGACGTATCCGCCGTCCGCCGCCGTGGTCGCCGACACCGCCGAGTCGCCGGTGCCCACCGTGACGGTGGCGCCCGCGACGCCGTTGCCGTCGTTGGCGTCGAGGACCCGGCCGGCCACGACGCCGCTCTTGGTGGTCCGGAAGCCGATGGACAGGCCCTCCGAGATGACCGCGGTGTTGAAGGAGTACTTGAAGGCGTCGGTCCCGGTCGCGTTCTCCACGCCGACCGTGGCCGTGGAGCCGCCCTTGATGCCGGTTCCGCCGGTGCCCTTGTAGTGGTAGGTCACGGTGCCGTCCTCGCCGATCGCCGCCGAGAAGGAGAACTTCTCGGTCTGCGCCGACCAGTGGGCCACCTCGCGCCACTCGATGACGTAGCTGCGGTGCGGGGCGGTGCCGGTGACGGCGGTGAAGACGCCGGAGCCGCTGCCCGCCGCGCCGACGACCAGGTCGTCCCAGAACGGGTACAGGGCCGCGTTGGGCGTGGCCGTGCTCGGGATGTCCCCGTTGATGTCACCGGTGTTGTTGCCGCCGAAGCTGACCGTGCCGTTCGTCCCGATCCAGGCCTGGCCGTACGTCTTTCCGTACAGCGGCAGCGGGAAGGGGAGCTCGACGCGCTCGGTGGTGTTGTCGCCGGTCAGCGCGAGCTGGCGGCTCCCCGCGGGGTACGGGCGGCCGCCCGCGGCGGCGCAGGCGTAGCCGTAGCCGTCGGTGCGCTCGGGGAGGTTCACGGCGACGGTGGCGTCGCCGCCCAGGGTGACCTTGGCCGTGCCGCCGGTGACGCACCGGGACGCGTGGGTGGCGTTCACGTCGTAGGTGCCGTGGGGCAGGGTGACCTCGAAGCGGCCCTGCGCGTCGGTGGTCGCGGTCACCGGGGTGTCCACGACGGTGACGGAGGCGCCCGCGGCGGGGCCGGCGGCCGAGGAGACCGTGCCGGTGAGCTTGCCGGAGGGGGCCTGGGCGAGGGTGAAGTCGCCGGTGGCGGTGGCGTTCTCGGTCACCTTCGCCGCCGCCGTCTGCTGCCCGTATCCGAACTTGGCGGCGGTCAGGGTGTAGTCGCCCACTGAGAGGGCGGCGAAGCCGTAGCTGCCGTCGGCCGCGGTGGTCGTCGTACGGTCGATCGGACCGTCGGCGGTGATCCGGACGCCCGCGACGGGCTCGCCGCCACCGGAGCGTACGGTGCCGCCGAGGGCGCCGAGGGCGCCGCGCGGGGCGGAGTTCACGGCGGCGAGCACGTCGAGCTTGCCCTCGCCGAAGACGTTGTTGTCGGCGGGGCTGCCGCCGCACTGGCTGCTGTCGGTGTCCTGCGCGGTGCCGTCCAGCAGGGACTCGGTCTGCGCGATGTCGCCTTCGAGGGCGGGCGCGGCGGACCAGAGCAGGGCCACGGCGGCCGCGGTGTGCGGCGAGGCCATGGAGGTGCCGGAGAAGGCCTCGTACCCGCCGCCGGGGACGGAGGAGCGGACGTTCACACCGGGGGCGGCGATGTTCGGCTTGAGGATGCCGCCGGGGCCCGCGCCGCGCGAGGAGAAGGGTGCGATCGCGTTGTTGATGTCGAAGGCACCGGAGCTGTATGAGCTCGCGTAGTCGCCGGGCGAGCCGCTGGTGGAACAGCCCGGTCCGGAGTTCCCGTTGGAGAAGGCCGGGAAGATGCCCGCCGCGCGCCAGGTGCTGACGATCTCCTGGTACCAGGTGTCGCCGCCCGAGCCGCCCCAGGAGTTGTTGACGATGTGCGGGGCCAGGTCGGGGCGCGGGTTCTGGCCGTTCAGGTCGGTCGGGGCGACGATCCACTGGCCGGAGGCGAGGAGGGAGGCCTCGGAGCAGGAGTTGGACTCGCAGCCCTTGGCGGCGATCCACCGGGCGCCGGGGGCCACGCCGATCTTGTTGGCGCCGCCGTCGTCACCGACCATGGTGCCCATGGTGTGGGTGCCGTGGTCGTTGTTGTCGCACGGCGCGGCGGTGGAGCAGACTCCCGCGGGGTCGAACCAGTTGTGGTTGTGGTCGTAGGACCCGTCCGCGTTCTTGCCGCGGTACTGGTTGGCCACGGCCGGATGCGTGTGGTCCACGCCGCTGTCGATGTTGGCGACGACGATGCCCTCGCCGCGGACGCCGAGTTGGTCCCACACCTGCGGCGCCTTGATCCGGTCGATGTTCCATTCGACGGCGTCGGCGACGGCCTTCTCCCGGCTGCCTTCGGCGGGCTTGGGGAGGGTGACCTTGTCGTCGGCGTCGATCCGGGAGACCTCGGGACGCTGGGCCAGGGCCCCGGCCAGCTTCTCGCTGCCGACGACGCGCACGGCGTTCACGATCCAGTACGAGGTGTACTCGGCCTTGGCGCCTTCCAGCGCCTTGACGACCTCGGCCTGACTGCGCGCGGCGTGGTCCTTCTTGACCCGCAGAACCGTTTCCGCCTTGGCGGCGCGGGTCTGCTGCTCACCCGCGGCGGTCAGGTCGGCGGCGCTGTCGAGGTAGACCCAGAAGACGGCCTTCGCGGAGCCGTCGAGCTGGGCGCGCAGCTTGGGTTCGATCTTGCGCTCGGCCGCACTCGGGGCGGGGCCGGGCTCCGGCGCGGCGGCGGCGACACCCGCGCCGAGGGGGAGCAGCAGGACCGAGCTGAGGGCGGCGAGCGCCGCGCGTAAGGGTCGTCTGTTGCGTTGGGCCACGTGTGGTCTCCTCGGACGCCGTGTGCAGGATGTGCGGAAAGGGCGTGCGTGACGTGCGCGGGTCATGGTGGAGGAGTAGTCATGGCCATTACAAGAGGGCCAAACCAGCCGCCACGACTTCCGAAGCCCGACCGTGGGGCGGGGACGCGCAGGAGGGTCCCCGCAGGACGAGCGCGCAACCCGGGCCGGGCATGCGCAGCCAGGGCTCAGTGCGCCAGCCGAGGAGACACTCCGGAGCGGCACCGACCCACACCGCCACGGCTGACACCGGGCCCCGCTTCCGAAGCCCGGCCGTGGGGCGGCGACGCGCAGGAGAGTCCCCGCAGGACGAGCGCGCAACCCGGGCCGGGCATGCGCAGCCAGGGCTCAGTGCGCCAGCCGAGGAGACACTCCGGAGCGTCCCCGACCCACACCCCGCCAAGCCCCCGCAGGGGCCAAGGCCAAACCCAGCCCCGCCGGCGATTGAGGCGCGGGGTCCGGGGCGGAGCCCCGTGCAGCCGCGCCGCACACGCACACACCGCCGAGCCCCCCGCAGGGGCAGGGGCCCGCCAGGTGGCTGGACCCGGCCGCGCGCGCCAGCCTGAAGTCATGACCGCGACGCCCGGCGAACCCGCCTCCACCCCCGGCGTGCCTGCGACACCCGGGCCGCGCTCCGGCGCCGGCCCAGGGCCGGACCCCGGAGGCGGGGTCCGGCTGGGCACCGCGCGGGGCCGGTGGATCGTGCTGACCACCGTGCTCGGGTCGAGCATGGCGCTGCTGGACTCGACCGTGGTCAACGTCGCGCTCCCCCGCATCGGCGAGGACCTCGGCGCCGACCTGGCCGTCCTGCAGTGGACCGTCAACGCCTACCTGCTGACCCTGGCCGGACTGATCCTCGTCGGCGGGGCGCTCGGCGACCGTTTCGGGCGGCGCCGGATCTTCGTGCTGGGCGTGGTCTGGTTCGCCGTCGGCTCCCTGCTGTGCGGCCTCGCACCGAACGCCGGGGTCCTGATCGGCGCCCGGGCCCTCCAGGGCGTCGGCGGGGCGCTGCTGACGCCCGGCTCCCTCGCCCTGATCCAGGGCTCGATCCACGCCGAGGACCGTGCCCGGGCGGTGGGCCTGTGGTCGGGGCTGGGCGGTGTGGGCGCGGCCGTGGGGCCGTTCCTCGGCGGCTGGCTGGTGGACGGGCCCGGCTGGCGCTGGGTGTTCCTGCTGAACGTGCCGCTGGCCGCGCTGTGCGTCCCGGTAGCGCTGCGGCACGTACCGGAATCACGGGATCCGCACGCGCACGGGCGGTTCGACGTGCTCGGCGCGGCACTCGGCGCTTCGTCGCTGGCGCTGATCACCTACGCCCTGATCGAGGCCCGGGCCGGAACCGCGCTGGTCGTGGCCGCCGCGGTGGGCGGGGTCGTGCTGGCCGCGCTGTTCGTGTGGGTGGAGCGCAGGCGGGCCGATCCGATGGTGCCGCCGGAGATCTTCGCCTCCCGGCAGTTCACGGCCGTCAACCTGGTCACCCTGTGCGTGTACGCGGCCTTCGGCGGCTTCTTCTTCCTGGTCGTCCTCCAGCTCCAGGTGGTCTCCGGCTACTCAGCGCTGCAGGCCGGGGCCGCGCTGCTGCCGACGACCGTGCTGATGCTGCTGCTGTCGGCCCGCTCCGGGGAACTCGGCGAGCGGATCGGCCCGCGGATCCCGCTCACGGTGGGGCCGCTGCTGTGCGCCGCCGGGACGCTGCTCATGCTGCGGGTGGGGCCGCAGGCCTCGTACGGACAGGACGTGCTGCCCGCGCTGCTGGTGATGGGGATGGGGATGGTGGCCCTGGTGGCCCCGCTGACCTCGGCCGTCCTGGCCTCGGTTGACCCCGGCCGGGCGGGCCTCGCCAGCGGGATCAACAACGCCGCGGCGCGCGCGGCCGGGCTGCTCGCGGTGGCGGCGCTGCCCCTGCTGTCCGGGATGGGGCCGGAGGCGTACCGCTCGGCGGAGCAGTTCGACGCCGCCTTCGACCGGGCCATGCCCTGGTGCGCGGGGATGCTCGTGGCCGGCGCCGCCGTGGCCTGGGCGACCGTACGGACTCCCGCGCCCGGCGGGTTCCAGCCGGAGTGCCGTACGCACTGCGCGATGACCTCACCGCCGCTCGAACCCTCCCAGGCCGAGCCCTCGCAGGCCGAACCCTCGCGGGCCGAACCCTCCCAGGCCGAACGCCCGCCGGGCGAGCCGCCTCCGCCGACGGATCCACGGTGAGGGCGCGGCCCGTCGCGGCGCCGGCACCTCTCATCCCCCTTCCACCGGAGGTTCGCATGAACCCAAGCCGTAGGACCCTGCTGCGATCGGCGGGCGCCGGCATCGGGGGCATCCGCTGCTCGACGATGCAGCAGCCGGCCGCGACGTAGCGGAGCGCGGACACCTGGCCCCGGGCACACCATGTGCTGGAGCGCGACGGCCGATCTGACGGCGGGTGCGGTCATCACCGCCGTCGGACTCGTGTGCGTGGTCCGGCTGCGGCGGGCCCGTGACCTGCCCGTCGCCGCGCTGCCGCTGCTGCTCGGCGCGCACCAGCTGGTGGAGGCCGCCGTCTGGAACTCGGGCGGCGGCTGCTCCCCGGCGGCCACGGCCTGGGTGGTCATCGCCATGCCCCTGCTGGCGGTGTGGGTGCCGTTCGGGGTGCTCCTCGCGGCCGGACCCGGGGCCGGGGTGGACGTCCCGTACCTGCCGCTGGTTCTCGCGGGCTACCTGGGCGCGACGCTCGGCGCCCTGCTGCTCGCCGGTGACCGGCGGCTGCGCCTGCTCGGGGCGGTACTGGCCGCCGGGGCGGTGGCCTGCGCGGCGCTGTGGCGGCTGGAATTCGCCTCCACCTGGTGCGGCCTCGCCGCCGTGACATCCCTGCTGGTCCTGGGCTGGGTACGCCGCCGGGAGCCCGCCGGCCCTGTGACGTGATCGGCCGAAAGTTACGAAGTTACCTCGAGGTATGTAGTGACTTCACAAGCAGGCGGCAGTAGAACTCGTTCCCATTCAGCCGAGAGTGAGGAACGTCACATGAGCGAGAATGGCGTGCCCAGAAACGGTTCCAATGGACTTTCCCGTCGTGGGTTCATCGCTAGAACGAGTTCTATCCTGGGGTCCGTCGTGCTGGCCGGTCAGGTCACCGCGGCACACGCCCGGGCAGCCACCGCCACCACCGCCGCGATCGGCGACGGGGCCCGCGTCCCCGTTCTGGTGATCGGCACCGGCTACGGCGGATCCGTCGCGGCCCTGCGCCTGGCCCAGGCCGGCGTCGACGTGCACATGGTCGAGATGGGCATGGCCTGGGACACACCCGGCACCGACGGAAAGATCTTCGCCCACACGACCAGCCCCGACTACCGCTCCTACTGGCTGCGCACCAGGACCAAGGCGCCGCTCAGCAACTTCCTCGGATTCCCGATCGACAAGAACGTCCCCAAGTACACGGGCATCCTCGACGCCGAGGAAATGGGCGGCATCATCGTCTACCAGGGCCGCGGGGTCGGCGGCGGCTCGCTCGTCAACGGCGGCATGGCGGTCACGCCCAAGCGGCAGAACTTCGCCTCCGTACTGCCCTCGGTCGACGTCGACGAGATGTACGACACCTACTACCCCCGCGCCAATGCCGGCCTCGGCGTCGGCCTGATCGACCCGGCCTGGTTCGACACGGTGGACTGCTACCAGTACGCCCGCGTCGGGCGCAAGCACGCCCAGCGCTCCGGCTTCCCCTTCGTCTTCGTGCCGGACGTGTACGACTGGGACTACATGGAGAAGGAGGCGGCCGGCACGGTCCCCAAGTCGGCGGTCAGCGGCGAGATCCTCTACGGCAACAACTACGGCAAGAAGTCGCTCCAGCAGACCTACATCGCGGAGGCGAAGGCCACCGGCCGGGTCACCGTCTCCCCCCTGCACCAGGTCACCTCGGTGGCCCCCGCGGCCGGCGGCGGTTACACCGTGAGCATCAGCCAGCTCAACACCGAAGGCGCCGTCGTGGCCTCCAAGACCGTGACCTCCGACCGGGTGTTCTTCGCCGCCGGCAGCGTCGGCACCAGCAAGCTGCTCGTCAAGCTGAAGGCCACCGGGGTGCTGCCCGCCCTGAACGACGAGATCGGCAAGGGCTGGGGCGACAACGGCAACGTCATGTGCGGCCGCGCCAACCACATGTGGGACCCGACCGGCAAGGTGCAGGCCGCCATCCCCTGCGGCGGCATCGACAACTGGGACGCGGGCGGCGCCTTCGCCGAGGTGGCACCGCTGCCCACGGGGATCGAGACCTACGCCTCCTTCTACCTCTCCATCACCAAGAACCCGCACCGGGCCGAGTTCGCCTGGAACGCGGCGGCGGGCAAGGTCGACCTCAACTGGCAGACGGCGTGGAAGCAGCCGTCCATCGACATGGCCAAGTCCATCTTCGACAAGATCAACAAGAAGGAGGGGACGATCTACCGGACCGACCTCTTCGGCACCAACAAGATCTGGGGCGACCACCTCACCTACCACCCCCTCGGCGGCGCGGTGCTCAACAAGGCCACCGACAACTACGGCCGACTGCACGGCTACACCGGCCTGTACGTGATCGACGGCGCGCTGATCCCCGGCAACACCAGCGTCAACCCGTTCGTCACCATCACGGCGCTCGCCGAACGGAACATCGAGAAGATCATCGCCACCGACCTGTAGCCCGGGCCTGGCGGGCGCAGTGAAGCCGGGGCCGATCGGATGCACCGAACGGCCCCGGACCCATGTGCCCGTACCCCGCACCGGTGCTCAGTGCCCCGGCAGCACGCAGACGCTGTCGAGGCCGAGGACGTGGTTGAGGCGGCCGAAGGCCAGCCAGGACCCGATGCTCATCGTCAGCTCCACGATCTCCAGCTGGCTGTAGTGCGCGGTCATCCGCTCCCAGAACTCGTCGTCGAGACCGTGGTGGTCGAGCGTGTACCGCTCGGCGTACTCCGCGGCCAGCCGCGTGCGGTCGTCGAAGGCACCGGTGGTGCGCCACTCGGTGACCGCTTCGGAGAACTCCTCCTCGACCTTCTCCCCCTCCCGTTCGGTGCGCCAGTCGAGGCAGAAGACGCACCCGTTGATCTGCGCAACGCGCAGCCGGGCGGCCTCGAACTCGCGCAGCCCCAGGGTGGTGTGGGCGTACACCGACAGGGAGAAGTTGGCGGCGGCCATCCCGATGCCGGGGACCAGGTCGCCCCACACGTACTCGATCGGGTGCTGGCCTTCGGGGATGTCGATCCTCATGAGGTCTTCCTTCCGAGTTTGCCGATGGCGGGGCGCAGCGGGATGTCGAGGGCGTCGTAGAGACCGGGCTGCGCCTCGGTGAGCCAGTCGATGGCGCCCACCAGGCGTCCGACGGCGGTGGCGTTGCCGCCCGCGGAGCGGTTCTCGCCCTCGTCGGTGGCCTCGATGGTGACCTCGATGCGGGGCCGGCCCTCGATGACGACCCGGTGGGCGCCGTCGCCCCCGTCGGGCGGCGTGGGCCAGTCCGGTGCGCAGGAGGCGTGGATGCGGGTGACGTGCTCGATGACGATGCGGGGCTCGCCCCCGACGATGCCCTGTACCTCGAAGCGGATGGCGCCCTGGCTGCCCGCCTCGAACTCGCCCATCGTCCTGGTGGTGACGGTGGTGTCGAGCGGACGGCGGTCCGACGTCTCGCGGATCTCGTCCAGTTCGACGCCGAGGGCCCGGGCCATCATGCGTATCTGCCCGCCCCACACCATGGTCGGGATCGAGGGCATGAGCATCATCGGCTCGTAGTCCATGGGCTGGCCCATGCCGACGAGGTAGCGGACGGAGTCGGGCTGGTCGTAGGTGGAGTAGTCGAATATCTCCTGGCAGCGGATGACGTCGACGGTGGTGCCCAGGCCGCTGAGGAGCAGCGGGAGTACGTCGTTGCCCCAGCCGGGGTCGACTCCGGAGGCGAAGAGCGAGCCGCCGCCCTCCGCGACGGCGGCCAGGACCGGATCGCGGAACTCGGGCGGGGCGTTGCGGTGGTCGTAGAGCGGGTAGAGGGCGGGGCTGACGACCACGGCTCCGGACCGGACGGCCCGGACGATGTCGGCGAGGGCGTCGTCGGGGCGGACGTCCCCGGAGGCCGCGTACACCACGGCCTGCGGGCGGGAGGCCAGGACGGCCTCGATGTCGTCGGTGGCCGCGACCCCCAACGGGTGGTCGAGTCCGCCGAGTTCGCCCGCGTCGCGGCCGACCTTGGCTGGATTGTGGACGATGACGGCGGTGAGTTTCAGCGCGGGATGGGCCTCGACGGCGCGGATGGCCAGACGGCCGACGTTGCCGGTACCCCAGACAACCGTGGAAATCATGCGCGGAGGGTAGCGACAGGACCTGCATGTTTCCAGAAGCAGACCGGCCCGGAATGAGCGGCCGTGGAACCGGGGCGGGACAGCCCTCAGGTCATTGGTTCCCGGCGCCCAGGACGAAGAGGAGGTAGACGAAGAAGGCGAAGAGGTGGCCGACGAACAAGTAGGCGATCAGCCGGATCACCAGGCCGCGCGGGAACTTCGACTCGATGCGCGCCCGTACGGCGCCGGGCGCTTCCTCGGACACGGGTGACACGTTGTTCTCTCCCTGGGACACGGGTACGGCTCCTCGGCTATCGGTGGTGCGTGGTGGCGGCCGCGCCGAGGCACAGACCGGCGAGGCTGCTCTGCAGCAGGGTGTGGACGAACAGGAGGTCGGCTCCGCCGGGGCCGGCCGCGCCGATCCGGTGCGGGGTGAGCGAGTCGAAGTGCGCGCTGTCCCCGGGCTCCAGCAGGTACTCGGTCTCCCCCAGGTGCAGCCGCAGCCGCCCCTTCAGTACGTACAGCCACTCCTCTCCGGGGTGTACGCGGACCAGTTCGCCCTGGCTGCGGCCGTGCGGGACGTGCACGCGCAGCGCCTGCATCCCGCGGCCGGAGCCGCCGGCCTGCCAGTACGTCCACCCGTCGGCCTCCCGGGCGCCCGGACCGCCGGCCCGTACGATGGGATCGGCGACGGCCGGGGTTTCACCGAGCAGCTCGGAGACGGTCGTGCCGTAGGTGCGGGCGAGACCCAGCAGGAGCGGCAGCGAGGGCTGGCGCCGGCCGGTCTCCAGGCGGGACAGGTGGGCGGGCGAGAGCCGGGCGCGTGCGGCGGCGGCCTCCAGGGTGAGCCCGGTGCGGCGGCGCAGCTCGCGCAGCTGCGGGGCGACGGTGGGCAGTTCCCCGGCGCCGTGGTCGGCTCCGAGGCCGCCGCTGTGGTCGGGGCCGCTCGCGGGCGGGTCGGCCGCGTCTTCTCGGCCGGGGGTGGGACCGGTTGTCATGCCCCGATTGAGCCAGAATCTTGCCCCGGCGGCAATCCGTGTTGCCTCAGAGGCAAAATCAGTCGGTGCCGCGCTGTCCCAGCACCGTCTCCACGGTATCGGCCTGCTCCGCGCTCTTGTCCGGGCGGTGCCTCAGCACGCGGGCGAAGCGCAGGGCGACCCCCGCCGGATAGCGCGAGGAGCGCTGGAGGCCGTCGTAGGCGACCTCCACCACCAGCTCGGGCCGCACCCGCACGGTGAAGCCGTCGTCGGAGGTCGCGAGCTCCGTCAGCCGGGCGGTCTGCCAGCGCAGCATCTCGTCCGTGAGCCCTTTGAAGGTCTTCCCCAGCATGGCGTGCGTACCGTCGGCGGCCCTGGCCCCCAGGTGCAGGTTCGACAGGAGGCCGGTGCGCCGCCCGTGGCCCCATTCGGCGGCGAGCACCACCAGGTCCAGGGTGTGCACGGGCTTCACCTTGAGCCAGTGCCTGCCGCGCCGGCCTGCCGCGTAGGCCGAGTCCAGCGACTTGACCACGACGCCCTCGTGGCCGCGGCGCAGGGTGGCGGCCCAGAACTCCTCGGCCTCGGCCGCCTGCGCCGCCGGGTCCTCGACCACGAGCCGGCGGACCCGGGAGGTCTCGGGCACCAGGGCGGCGAGGGCCGCGTACCGCTCGCTGACCGGGAGGTCGAGCAGGACCTCCTCCCCGGCGGCCAGGACGTCGAAGAAGTACGGGACGACGGGCAGCGTCCGCCGGGCGGCCGCCACGTCGACCCGGGAGCCCACGCGGCTCGCGACCTCCTGGAAGGGCACCGGGCGCCCGTCCGCCGTCTGCCCGATCACCTCGCCGTCGAGGATGAACCGCTCCCCCGGCAGCGACCGGGCGAGCTCGGCCACCTCCGGCAGCCGGCCGGTGATCTCGTCCAGGGAGCGCGTGTACACCCGTACGTCCTCCCCCTCGCGGTGGACCTGCACCCGGATTCCGTCGAGCTTCTCCTCCACGGCGCAGGGCCCGAGCACCGCCAGCGCCTCGCCCACCGACGTGGCGGTGTGGGCCAGCATGGGCTGGACGGGCTGCCCGACGCGGAGGCCGAATCCGCCGAGCGCCTGCGCGCCTCCGGCCAGCACGGCCGCGCCGACCCTGGGCAGCGAGCCGTCGAGCATCACGGCCCGGCGCAGCTCGGCGGCGGGGACCCCGGCGGCCGCGGCCACGCCCTCCAGGGCGACCGCGTCGAGCGCGCCCTGGCGCACCTCCCCCGACAGCAGGCTGCGCAGGAAGGCCTGCTCGGCCTCGGTGGCCGCGCCCAGCAGGCCGTCGACGACCCGGCTGCGCCGGGCCGCGGCCCCGGCGCCCGCGACGGCGGCGAGTTCGGTGACCGCCCGGTCCACGGCCCGGACGGTGAGGGTGGGCTCCGGCGCGGGCTCACTCGGCCGGCCGAGGGCGCGCCAGCCGATGCCGGGACGGCCCTGCGGGAGGCGTCCGGCGAGGTAGGAGATCACCAGGCCGGCCTCCTCGGGCGGGGTCGCGGCGAAGAGTTCCGCGAGCAGGGCCGTCTTGCGGGACCGGGCGGAGGAACCGGCGACCTCCCTGGACACGCGCGCGAGTTCGGCCAGCAGCATGCGGCCATCCTCCCGCCGCCGGGCGTGCCCCGCAGGTCGGGTGGCGTACGGCGGTGTGCACCGGCGGCCGCCGGACCGGTCGGCGGCGGGCGGCACGTGTACCGCGGACGCGGTATGCGGCGCGCCCCCGCGTACTCCTCGGGAAGGTGGGGACATCCCCCTTGCGGCGCTCGGGCGCGGGGCTCCGGGCGATTAGTGTTCCCGTATGAAGCTCCGACTGCCCCGGCGCCGCCGCGACCGTCTCCTCGCGGGCGCCGCCGCGCTCGCCGTCGTCGCGGGGGCCGGTACGTGGACGGCCGCGGCCGCCTCCGACGACACGCCGGCCGTGCACCGCCAGGACCACGTGGTGAACATGCCCGGCTCCGACGGGCCGGACGTCGCCGTCGACACCTCCTACTTCACGGCGGGCGGCACGCAGAAACGTCCCGCCGTACTCCTCGGGCACGGTTTCGGCGGCAGCAAGGACGACGTCCGTGCCCAGGCCGAACAGCTGGCCCGCGACGGGTACGCGGTGCTGACCTGGTCGGCGCGCGGCTTCGGCCGCTCCGGCGGCCGGATCGGGCTGAACGATCCCGCGTACGAGGTCAAGGACGTCTCCCGCCTCGTGGACTGGCTCGCGACCCGCCCCGAGGTACGGCTCGACGCGGACGGCGACCCGCGCGTCGGCGTGTCCGGGGCCTCCTACGGCGGTGCGGTCTCGCTGCTCGCCGCCGGGTACGACCGGCGCGTGGACGCGATCGCCCCGCAGATCACCTACTGGAACCTGGCGGACTCCCTCTTCCCCGGCGGCGTCTTCAAGAAGCTGTGGGCCGGGATCTTCTTCACCACCGGCTCCTCCGGCGGCACGCAGCCCGGGCAGCCCGCACAACAGGCGCCGCGGGCCGCCGATCCGGCGGCCGCCCCCGGCTGCGGGCGCTTCCAGCCCGAGCTCTGCGCGATGTACGAGCGGGTCGCGGTGGCCGGGAAGCCCGACCCCGAGGCCCGCGCCCTGCTGGAGCAGCGCAGTCCGTCGGCCGTCGGCGAGCGGATCAAGGTGCCGACCCTCATCGTGCAGGGCCAGGACGACTCCCTCTTCCCGCTGGACCAGGCCGATGCCATGGCCAAGGCCATCGCGGCGAACGGCGCGCCGGTCTCCGTGGACTGGGCGGCGGGCGGACACGACGGCGGCGTGCGCGAGGCGGACCGGGTCGAGGCCCGGGTCACGGCCTGGTTCGACCGCCACCTGAAGGAGGGCGGGGCCGACGGGAGCACGGACACCGGCCCGGCGTTCCGGGTCTCCCGCTCCGGCGGCATCGATTCCACCGACGGCGAGGTGCAGCTGCGCGGCGCGAGCGGCGACCGGTATCCCGGGCTCACCGCCGGCCCGCGCGAGTTCGCCCTGACGGGACGTGAGCAGGCCTTCGCCAATCCGGCGGGCGGCTCGCCCCCCGCGCTGTCCGCCCTGCCCGGCATCGGCGGCCAGCTCGCCGCCTTCGGCGCCGGGCTCTCGCTGGACTTCCCGGGGCAGAACGCGCGGTTCGAGTCGGAGCCCCTGGACAAGGACGTACGGATCACCGGGACCCCGACCGTAACCCTGAACGTGAGGTCGACGGCCGCGGACGGCAGCGCCGTACTGTTCGGCAAGGTGTACGACGTCGGACCCGACGGACGCCAGCAGGTGCTGCCCCATCAGCTGGTCGCCCCGGTCCGCGTGGAGGACGCGCGGGAGGGCAGGTCCGTGGAGCTCCGCCTGCCCGCGGTCGACCACGCCGTGGAGGCCGGGCACCGGCTGCGGCTGGTCGTCGCCGCGACCGACCTCGGCTACGCGAGCCCGGCCGCGCCGGCCGCGTACACGGTCTCGGCGCAGGGCCCCCTGGCCGTCCCCGTCGCCGCGGGCGTGAAGACCGCCTCCGCGGGGCTGCCCGCCTGGAGCTGGGGGCTGCCGCTGGGCGCTGCCGCGCTGGCCGCCGCGCTGCTCGGGGTCCGCCGGACCCGCCCGGGGGCCGCGGGGGCACGGGGCGGGGCGGCGCAGCCGGACCCCGAGCTGGCCGGCGTACCGCTGGAGATCACGGGACTGACGAAGCGGTACGCGAAGGCCCAGGACCGGTACGCGGTGCGGGACCTGTCGTTCCGGGTGGAGAAGGGGCAGGTGCTGGGGTTGCTCGGGCCCAACGGCGCCGGGAAGACCACCACCCTGCGGATGCTGATGGGCCTGATCTCGCCGGACGCCGGGGAGATCAGGGTGTTCGGTCACGCGGTGCGCGCCGGGGCTCCGGTGCTGTCGCGGGTCGGGGCCTTCGTGGAGGGCGCCGGGTTCCTGCCGCACCTGACGGGCCGGGCCAATCTGGAGCTGTACTGGCAGGCCACCGGCCGGCCCGCCGAGGACTCGCACATGGCGGAGGCCCTGGAGATCGCCGGGCTCGGCGACGCGCTGGAGCGCGCGGTGCGCACGTACTCGCAGGGCATGCGCCAGCGGCTCGCAATCGCGCAGGCCATGCTCGGGATGCCGGACCTGCTGATCCTGGACGAGCCGACGAACGGTCTGGACCCGCCGCAGATCCGGGAGATGCGGGACGTGATGATCCGCTACGCGGCGGGCGGCCGGACGGTCATCGTCTCCAGCCACCTGCTGTCGGAGGTGGAGCAGTCCTGTACGCACCTGGTGGTCATGGACCGCGGGCGGCTCGTGCAGGCGGGCGAGGTCGCCGAGATCACCGGCGGCGGGGACACGCTGCTGGTGACGCTGGCGGAACCGGTGGACGAGGTGGGCGTCGAGAAGGTGGCGGCGCTGGAGGGAGTGGGTTCCGTGGTGGCCTCCGACGAGGGGCTGCTGGTACGGCTCGAAGGCGCGACGGCCGCGGGGCTGATCGCCGAACTCGTACGGCTGGAGGTGCCGGTGACCGGAGTGGGGCCGCACCGCCGGCTGGAGGACGCGTTCCTCACCCTGATCGGAGGTCCGGCGTGAGCGCCGTACAGGAGGTGGCCCCGGGCTACCGGGCGAGCCGTACGCTGCCGCTGCGCGTGGAGGCGCTCAGGCAGTGGCGCCGGCGGCGGACGCTGGTGATGGGCGGGGTGCTGGCCGCGCTGCCCTTCATCCTGATGATCGCGTTCGCGGTGGGCGGCGGGCCGGGCAGCCGGGACGGCGGGAACGGCCGGATCACCCTGATCGACACGGCCACGGCGTCGGGGGCGAACTTCGCCGCGACCTGCCTGTTCGTCTCGGCGGGCTTCCTGCTGGTGGTGCCGGTGGCCCTGTTCTGCGGGGACACGGTGGCCTCGGAGGCCAGCTGGTCCTCGCTGCGCTACCTGCTGGCCTCGCCGGTACCGCGGGCGCGGCTGCTGTGGAGCAAGCTGGTGGTGGCGCTGAGCTTCAGCCTGGCGGCGATGGTGCTGCTGCCCGTGGTGGCGCTCGCGGCGGGCACGGCCGCGTACGGCTGGGGGCCGCTGAAGCTCCCGGCCGGCGGGGCGCTCGCCGCCGGGGACACCGTCCCGCGGCTGGCCCTCGTGGTCGCCTTCATCTTCGTGTCGCAGCTGGTCACCGCCGGACTGGCGTTCTGGCTGTCCACGCGGACGGACGCGCCGCTGGGCGCGGTCGGCGGGGCGGTGGGGCTGACGATCGTGGGCAACGTGCTGGACGCGGTGACCGCGCTCGGGTCCTGGCGCGATTTCCTGCCGGCGCACTGGCAGTTCGCGTGGGCGGACGCCTTGCAGCCGCAGCTGGAGTGGGGCGGGATGGTCAAGGGGACGGCGGTGTCGGTGTCGTACGCGCTGGTGCTGTTCGCGCTCGCCTTCCGGGGGTTCTCCCGCAAGGACATCGTGTCCTGATGCCCCTTCCGCGGGGGAACCCCCGGTCGGGGGCGGTCTGCAAGTGCTGTGGCCGGAAAGGTTTGCCGGGGCGCGTCGTCCGGTGCGGTGCATCGCAAGGCGGAGGGCCGCGGCTCGTACTGGACGTACCGGCTCGGTCCGACAACGCGGCGAGGCGCCGTACCGGGCGGCGCGACCCGGTGAACCTTTCCGGTCACAACACTAGGCGTCCTACGGGAGCGGGAGCACGCGTACGGGTGAGCCGTCGAGGAAGGCACGGATGTCCTCGACGGCTTCGCCGTAGTACGTGGCGTAGTTGGACCGTGTGACATAGCCCAGGTGGGGCGTCGCCAGCAGGCGGGGCGCGGTGCGCAGCGGGTGTTCCCGCGGCAGCGGTTCGACGTCGAAGACGTCGACGCCCGCGCCCGCGATGGTGCCCGCGTGCAGGGCCTTGAGGAGCGCCTCCTGGTCGACGACGGCGGCCCGGGAGGTGTTGACCAGGTAGGCGGTCGGACGCATCAGGGCCAGTTCGGCGGCACCGATCAGGCCGCGGGTGCGCTCGCCGAGAGCGAGGTGCACGGAGACGAAGTCACTGCCGGCCAGGAGTTCCTCCTTGGACGCGGCCCGGGCTACGCCCACCTCCGCCGCCCGCTCCGCGGTGAGGTTCTGGCTCCAGGCCACCACGTCCATGCCGAAGGCGAGCCCGACCTGGGCGACGCGGCTGCCGATCTTGCCGAGGCCGAGCAGGCCGAGCCGGCTGCCGTGCAGGTCGGCGCCGACCGTGCTCTGCCAGGGGCCGCACGCGCGCAGGGCGGTGTTCTCCGCGACGATGCCGCGGGCCAGCCCGAGCAGCAGGGCCCAGGTCAGCTCGACGGGCGGGGTCGAGGAACTGCCGGTGCCGCAGACGGTGACCCCGTTGCGCGTGGCGGCCGCGTAGTCGATCACCGAGTTCCGCATGCCGCTGGCGACGAGCAGCTTGAGCCGGGGCAGCCGGTCGAGCAGGGAGGCCGGGAAGGCGAGCCGCTCGCGGAGCGTGACGACGATGTCGAAGTCGGCCAGGCGCGCGGCGAGCCGGTCCTCGTGGGAGAGGTGGTCGGTGTACGGGACCACCTCCACGCGGTCCGCGAGCGGGGACCAGTCGGCGAGCGCGGTCGCCGCCTCCTGGTAGTCGTCGAGGACCGCGCAGCGCAGCAGGTCCTTCACGCGGCCACGCCCGGCGCGATCCCGTCGATCCCGTCGATCTCGGCGAGCAGCTCGGGCTCCAGCGGGCGGTCGGCGACGGCCGCGTTGGCTCGTACCTGTTCGGCGGAGGTGGCTCCGGCGATGACGGAGGCGCAGCCGGGCTGCGCGGAGAGCCAGCCGATGGCGAGTTCGAGGACGCTGCGGCCGTGCTTGTCGGCGAGCGCGGCCAGTGCTTCGACCACGTCGAGCCGCTCCTCGGTGAGGTACGCGTCGCGGCCTTCGAGGCGGGAGCCGGGCGGAACGGGCGCGCCGCGGCGGATCTTGCCGGTCAGCAGGCCGTTGGCGAGGGGGAAGTAGGGGAGCACGCCGACGCCGTAGTGCAGGGAGGCCGGGACCAGCTCGCGTTCGGCCGAGCGCTCCAGCAGGGACCACTGGTTCTGTGCCGACACGAAGGGCGCCGCGCCGGTCTCGCGGGCGACGTGGGCGGCTTCGGCGAGCTGCCAGCCGGTGAGGTTCGAGTGGCCGATGTAGCGGATCTTCCCCTCGGTGACCAGCTCGGTGAGAGCGGCCAGCGTCTCCGCGACGGGGGTGGCCGGGTCGGGGCTGTGCAGCTGGTAGAGGTCGATGTGGTCGGTCTCCAGGCGGCGCAGGGACTCCTCGACGGCCCGCCGGATGTACGCGCGGCCGCCACGGGAGCCGGCTGCGGGCCCGTACTCCATGTCCATGCCGGCGTAACCGAACTTGGTGGCGAGGACGACCTGGTCGCGGCGGCCCTTGAGGGCCTGGCCGAGGTGGCGCTCGGAGCCGCCGCGGCCACCGTAGATGTCGGCGGTGTCGAGGAGGGTGATGCCCGCGTCGAGGGCGGCGTCGACGACCGCGCGGGTGGCGGCGGCGTCGAGGCGGCCGCCGAAGTTGTTGCAGCCGAGACCGATGGCGGAAACCTGCAGGCCTGAACTGCCCAGGGAGAGATAACGCATGCGTTTCATGCCTCCGCACTCGCGTGATGCCTGACTGATCGTCGGGTCAGTCTAAAAGGGTCCGCGAGCCGCCTTCCGATCCGCCCGGCCCTCCCGCACCGGGGGTGCGGTCGGGCCGGGCCGGGCAGCGTCGGGTCGGGGCGGGCCGCGTCAGATGAGGCGGGTGGCTCCCGCCGACGGGGCCGCCGCCGTGATGCGGGGCGGAGCGTAGCCCGCCTCGCGGAAGGCCCGCGTCACGGCCCGGCCCACCTCCGGCTCGGCGTCCGCGTCGATCAGGGCCAGGGCCGAGCCGCCGAAACCGCCGCCCGTCATCCGGGACCCGTACGCACCCGCCGCGTCGGCCGTGGCCACCGCCAGGTCCAGTTCCGGGCAGGACACCTCGTAGTCGTCACGCAGCGAGGCGTGCCCCTGCGTGAGCAGCGGGCCCGTCTCGCGCAGCCGCCCGGCCCTCAGCAGCTCCTCGATCCGTACGACCCGTTCGTTCTCGGTGACGACGTGCCTGACCCGTCTGCGCCTGACCGGGTCGCCGAGACGGGTCAGCGCCCGCTCCAGTCCTTCGTACGGGACGTCGCGCAGGGCGGGCAGGCCGAGGGCCTCGGCCGCCTCGTGGCAGGAGCTCCTGCGCTGCGCGTAGGCCCCGTCGGCCAGGTCGTGCTTGACCCGGGTGTCGATGACGAGGAGGCGCAGGCCCGCCGCCGCGCAGTCGAAGGGGATGTGGCGCTGTTCGAGGCTGCGGGTGTCCAGGTGGAGGGCGTGCCCGTCGGTGGCGCAGGCGGAGGCCATCTGGTCCATGACCCCGCAGGGGACGCCGACGTAGGCGTTCTCGGCGCGCCGGGCGAGCGCGGCCAGTTCGGGCCGGGTGAGCGGCAGCCCGTACAGGTCGGTGAACGCCAGGGCGGTGGCCACCTCCAGCGCCGCGGAGGAGGACAGGCCCGCCCCCGTCGGCACGTCGGAGCGGATCCACAGATCGGCTCCGCTGACCGGAAGATCAGCGTCCAACAGGGCCCACACCACCCCGGCCGGGTACGCGGCCCAGCCGTCGGCGCCCTGCGGGGGGTGCGCCGGATCGAGGGCTGAGAGCTCGAAGGTCACCACCCCGGAGGGGACGTCGGCGGAGTGGACCCTGAGGATCCCGTCAGTACGCCGGGCCGCGGCCACCTCGGTCCGCTGCGGCAGGGCGAAGGGCAGGACGAAACCATCGTTGTAGTCGGTGTGTTCGCCGATCAGGTTGACCCGGCCCGGCGCCGCCCAGACCCCCTCCGGCCGGTACCCGTACAGCTCCCGGAAACCGTGCGCCGCCGCGTTCACCGGCTCGCCACCTGCCGCAGCCGTGCGGCCGCGTCCTCGGGCCGGACGTCGTTCATGTAGGCCTCCATCCCGGATTCGGTCCCGGCGAGGTACTTCAGCTTGTCGGCGGTGCGCCGGACGGTGAACAGCTCCAGGTGGAGCGCAAAGTCGGCGCGGCCCGCACCCGCCGGGGCCTGGTGCCAGGCGGAGATGTACGGGGTCGGGTCGGGCCGGTCGAAGAGCCGGTCGAAGCGGCGCAGCAGCTCCAGGTAGACCCGGGGGAACTCGGCCCGGGCCGCGTCGCCCAGGGCGGGCAGGTCGGGCACCCGGCGGTGCGGGTAGAGGTGGACCTCGTACGGCCAGCGCGCCGCGTACGGCACGAAGGCCGTCCAGTGCTCCGCTTCGAGGACGACGCGGGTGCCTTCGCCCCGTTCGGCGGCCAGGACTTCCTCGAAGAGGTTGCCTCCGGTGCGCGCGCGGTGGGCGGCGACGGTGGCGAGCATCCGGGTGGTGCGGGCGGTGACGAAGGGGAAGGCGTAGATCTGCCCGTGGGGATGGGCGAGGGTGACGCCGATCTCGGTGCCCCGGTTCTCGAAGCAGTAGACCTGCCGGACGCCGTCCCGGGCGGAGAGTTCGGCGGTGCGGTCGGTCCAGGCGGCCAGCACCAGCGCGGCACGCTCCTCGTCGAGTTCGGCGAAGGAGGTGCGGTGGTCGGGGGTGAAGCAGATGACCTCGCAGCGGCCGGTGTCCCCGGCGAGGGAGGGGAAACGGTTCTCGAAGACGGCCACCTCGTAGTCGGGGGCCGGGATCTCGCTCGCGCGCCCCTCCGTGGACGGGCACAGCGGGCAGGCGTCGGCGGGCGGGTGGTAGGTGCGGCCCTGACGGTGCGAGGCGATGACGACGGCGTCACCGAGCAGCGGGTCGCGGCGCACCTCGGAGGCGCCCTGGGCCGGGGCCGCGCCGAGCGGCCGGGTGTCGGGGAAGGCGCGGGCCGCGCCGTCGTCGGTGTCGTAGTAGAGGATCTCGCGGCCGTCGGCGAGACGGGTGCTCGTGCGCTTCACGTGAGGATCCTCTCTCACTGGAGGGTGACGACCGTGGGGCGGCCGAGGTCGGGCCAGTCCAGCAGGGGCAGTCCGGTGCCGGGGCGTTCGAGTCCGAGTTCGAGTTCGAGTTCCAGGACGATGATCTCGTTCTCACCGGTCCGCCACAGGGGCCCGGGCGCGTAGAGGGTGCGCTGCGGGCCGCGCGGGGTGTCGTAGTGGCCGAGGAGGAACCCGTTGAGCCAGACCAGGCCGGTCCCCCAGCCGGACATGTCGAGGAATCCGTCGGCGGGGGCGTGCTCGGGGGCGTGGGTGAAGCGGTGGAAGGCGGGCCGGCCCGTCTCCGGCCCGGCGGACGGGGCGGGGTCTGCCGTGGCGGCCGAGGCGGGGTCTGCCGCGTGCGCCGGGGCGGGGTCTGCGGGGACACTGCCTGCCGGGGCACTGCCTGCCGCCGGATGAGGCGGTGCTGCGGCCGGTGGTGCTGCGGGCGCCGAAGCTGCGGCCGGCGCTGCCAGCCCTGCGAAGTCGAGTCCGGTGAGGTCGGTCAGCGGCAGCGGGCGGATCTCCCATTCGAACAGCTGCTGGTGGCCGTGGCGCACCCCGCGCCAGATGCCCTTGCGGTCGTCGAGGAGCGGACCGTAGTTGACCCGGCCCTGGGCGCGGACGAGTACGTCGAGGACCACTCCCGCCTCCCCGACGGGCAGGTCGAGCCCCTCGTCGGGCGCGTTGCGGTCGAGGACGCCGAGGGGGACCCCGTCGGCGAAGACGTACGCGCGGTCGCCGAGGCCGTCGATTTTGACGGGCATGGCGGGGCGGGGGCCGGTGATGGTGGTGCGGTAGTGGATCAGGCCGTGGCTCTGGCCGAGCCGCTCCATGGACTCGGGGGCCGGGCGCAGTACCGGGGGCCCGCCGAGCAGTTCGAGGGAGCCCAGCAGCGGGGCGGTACCCGCGGGGGTGGCCAGGGCCGGGGTGATCCGCGGGAGCGGCTCGGGCAGCGGATCCTCCGGCAGCGTCACGTACTTGCCGATGACCTCGCGGAAGGCGTGGAACTTGGGGGTGAGTTCCCCGGCCTCGCCGATGGGCGCGTCGTAGTCGTAGCTGGTGACGGTGGGCTGGTAGCCGGGCTCGCCGGGGCGGGATCCGGTGTGGTTGGCGCCCGCCCAGAAGCCGAAGTTGGTGCCGCCATGGGCCATGTAGAGGTTCACGGAGGCGCCGGTGGCGAGGAGTTCGTCGAGCGATTCGGCCGCGTCCTCGACGGCACGGACGTGGTGGCCCTCGCCCCAGTGGTCGAACCAGCCGATCCAGAACTCCATCGCGGCGAGCGGGCCGGTCCTCTGGTAGCGGCGCAGGACGTCGAGGCGCTCGGCCGGGCGGGCGCCGAAAGTGGCGGTGGCGAGCCGCCCGGGGAGCATGCCGCCCTGGAGCATGGCGTCCTCGGGGCCGTCGGCGGTGAACAGCAGGCAGTCCACGCCGCGTTCCACGAGGGCCTGCTCCACGTGCGCGCGGTAGTGGGTGTCGTTGCCGTACGAGCCGTACTCGTTCTCGATCTGCACGGCGACCACCGGCCCGCCGCGGCTCGCGAGCAGGGGCAGCAGTTCGGGTACGACGAGGTCGAACCAGCCGTCCGCCTCGGCCTCGAAGCGCGGGTCGGAGCAGCGCAGGTGGAGGCCGTCGACGGCAAGGAGGCGGGCGGGCAGGCCGCCGAAGTCCCATTCGGCACAGATGTACGGGCCGGGGCGGACGATGGCGTCGAGGCCGAGGTCCTGGGCGGTGCGCAGGAAGCGGCCGAGGTCGCGCCAGCCGGTGAAGTCGGCCTCGCCGGGGGCGGTCTCGTGGAAGTTCCAGGGCACGTAGGTGTCCACGGTGTTGGCACCCAGGGCGCGCAGCCGCCTGAGCCGGTCCTCCCACAGGTCGGGATGGACCCGGAAGTAGTGCAGGGCCCCCGAGACGATGCGGTGGGGGCGCTCTGCGCGCCGGAATCCGTCCTTGTCGTGCGTGAGCATGCGCTGACTCCCGAGAGCGGTCGAGATGCCGTGAGGTGCGGGACGCCGCCGAATATATGAACGTACCGGCCATGCCGTCAATGACCAGTTGATCGGAATCGATCGAATCGATCGGTTCGAATGCTTATGATGGCGCTGCACGGCCCGCCGGAGCGAAACCCATCCGCACCGGTGGTCACACCAGCAGACCGCGCACGCCGACCGCAGACCGGCGCGCAGAGCGCAGGGGGATCCCTTGAGACCACATGTAGACCAGCGTCAGGCACAGGTGCTCGCGCTCGTCCAGGAGCGGGGCAGCGTGCGCGTGGCGGACCTGGCCCAGGAACTCGGCGTCTCCCCGGTCACCCTGCGCAGGGACATCGAGGCCATGGCGGCGCGCGGCGAGATCCAGCGGATGCACGGGGTGATCAGCCGGGTGGATCCGGGCCGAACGCCGGCCGGCGGGCGCGCCGGGGGCCCGACCGCCGGATCGGCCCAGGGGGTTGCCGGTGGACCGGCGGCCGGGGGCGCCGGTGGCTCCGCCGGCGCCGGTGGGGAGGGTCTGGTGATCGGGATGGTGGTGCCGACGACCGAGTACTACTACGCCGATGTCGTACGCGGGGCCCGTGAGGCCGTCGAGGCGCGGGGGGCACGGCTGACGGTCGGGCTGACCCGCTATCTGCCGGGTGAGGACCGGACCCAGGCCGACCGGCTGCTGTCCACCGGGGCGCACGGGCTGCTGCTGACCCCGAACTGGGAAGCGGGATCCCCCGGGCCGGGCGAGGGCGCGTGGACGGCCGAACTCCCGGTTCCGACGGTCCTGGTGGAGCGGTGGGCTCCGCCGGGGCACCCGGCGTCGGCGCTGGACCGGGTGTCCTCCGACCACGCGCACGGCGCGGCCCGGGCGGTGCAGCACCTGACGGAGGCGGGCCACCGCCGGATCGCGCTCGCCAGCCGGACCACCCCGACCACGGCCCGCCTGCGGGCCGGGTACGAGGCGGCCGTCACCGCCCTCGGGCTGGAACCCGCGCCGCCGTGGCCGCCGGCCGGCCCGGCTCCGCTCTCGGACGCGGAGCTGTTCGCCCGGACGCTGGAGTACCTGTGCGAGGCGGTGACGACGGGAGGGGTGACGGCCGCGCTGATCCACAGCGACACCGACGCGATCATGCTGATCCCCCGGCTCCAGGCACGGGGCGTACGGGTGCCGGAGGACCTGGCCGTGATCACGTACGACGACGAGGTCGCCGGGATGGCCGACGTGCCGCTGTCGGCGGTGGCCCCGGCCAAACACGAGGTGGGCGCCCGCGCAGCCGCCCTCCTCCTGGACCGCCTGTCCCCCTCACCCACGGCAGCCGCCCGCCAGGACCCCCCTCGCCAGCACCTGGACCTACTCCCCCGCCTGACCATCCGCCCCTGACTCCACCACCGCGCCCCACCCCACTGGGCACCCCACCCGGTCGGCCACACCCCGAGCCGGCCACACCCCGAGCCGGCCACGGGCGGGGCAGCCGCGGCGCTGGGCGGCCGCGGGGCAGGGCGGCCGCGGGGCAGGGCGCGGGAGGGGGAGGCACGGGACGGGCGCACGGCGGCGTGACGCGGGACGGGGCAGGACGGCGCGGGACAGGGCGGCACGTGGCGGCACGCCGCGGGGCAGAACGGCGCAAGGCGGCGTGCCACCGGCCGGGGCAGGACGGCGCGGGGCGGGTCGGCGCAAGGCGGCGTGCCGCCGGCCGGGGCAGGACGGCGCGGGACAGGGCGGGTCGTGTCGGACGGCGGGGCGGGTCGGACGCGGGGCGGCGCGCGGCATGGGGCGGCGCGCGGGCCGGACGGGCACCAGGCACGGGCACCGGCCACGGCGAAGGCCGGGCACGGCGGAAGTGGAGCGGCAGCCACGTCCTCCGTGTCCCTCCGCGGCGCGCGATGGTGCGGTAGGAACTGGTCCCGGGGCGGCCGCATGCCGCACTCGACCACACCGAGCCCGAGGTGCTGCCCGCCGGTTCGCCACTGCTCGAGCTGGCGAGCGTGCTGCTCTCCCCTGTAACTGGTTCGCTGAGCGCGGAGCTGGCCCAACTGACCCGTTCGGGCGCGGCGGAGCTGGAACGGTACGCCCCGGACCGGGCCTCCGCTACGGTGTCGATCCCGGGCGGCTGGTCCGTTCGGCCTGATCTGCCTGGGCGGCCGCCGCCGCCACGAGTATCTCCAGGTAAGCCCGGCCCCGCGTGAGCTGCCCCGGCAGTTCGGCGGCTTCGGGGTACCAACGCTTCTCGTACTCCCAGCAGAGCCAGCCGTCCCGCGGTGCGACGGCCACCGCCTCGGCGAGCGGCAGCACGCCCGCGCCGAGCCCGAGCGGGGTGAGCTCCTGCGCCGACGCCACGTCCTTCACCTGTATGTAGCCCAGGTGCCCGGCCAGGGCCCGCCGGGACTCCGTCGGCGATTCGCCCCCCAGCCAGGTATGCAGTACGTCCCACAGCGCGCCGGTGCCCGGATGCCCGACCTGGTCCAGCACCCGCGCGGCCGCAGCGCCGGTGCGGTGCGAGTCGTGGGTCTCCAGCAGGATCCGCACACCGTGCCGCCCGGCGAACGGCGCCGCCGCCAGCAGCCTGCGCACGGCATGGGCGTCGGCGACCGCCTCGGGCAGCTCGGCGCCGCCGGGGAAGACCCGCACCCAGGGCGCTTCGAGGTCGGCGGCGAGCCGGACCAAGGCGCGCAGCTCTGCGAGGACCGGCTCGTCGTCGCCGGGCGCCGCCACCTTGGCGTAGCCCGCGACGCCGAGGGTGCTGACGCCCGCCGCCCGGAGGGTCCGCAGGGCCGCGGCGCGCTCGGCGGCCGGGCTGCCGGGGTGCAGCGGTTCCTCGGGGTGCGCACGCAGTTCGAGGCCGTCGAAACCGTGGGCGGCCGCCAGGCCTGCGCTCCGGTCGAGGTCGGCACCGGGCAGGCCGAGTGTGGAGAAGGCGTATTTCACGGACGGCTCCCTTCGGCCGGGGGCGGCGCTGTGGATCCGCGCACCATCAGCTCGGTGGGCAGGGTGGTGATGCCGCCCGGGGGCGGCAGCCGACGTCCGGTGACCAGTTGGGCGGCGAGCGCCCCCGCCTCACGCAGGGGCACACGGACAGTGGTCAGCGCGGGCGCGGTGTCCACGCAGAAGGGCAGGTCGTCGAAGCCGGCGACGGATACATCCTCCGGGATCCGTATGCCCGCCTCGCGCAGGGCCGCGGCGACACCGGTCGCCACGGTGTCGTTGGCCGCGGCGACCGCGGTGAAGGGCAGCCCGCGGCGCAGCAGTTCGCGGGTGGCGTCGTAGCCCGCGGCACGTTCGAATCCGGCGTGCACGGTGAGGGGTGCGCACGCCTCGGGCAGGGCGGGGTCGTGACGCAGCAGGGCGGCGCGGTGCCCGGCGAGCCGTTCCCTGGTGGTGCTCAGCTCCGGTGGGCCGGCGACGTAGGCGATGCGGCGGTGGCCGAGTGTCAGCAGGTGTTCGGCGAGGCGGAAGGCCCCTCCGTGGTCGTCGAACATCACGGTGGCGACGGGGAGCCCCTCGGGGACCGGCAGGGGAGGCCGCCCGCACAGGACCACCGGCGCGCCGGTGGCCGCCATCCGTGCGACGCGGGCCGTGAGTACCGCGGTGTGCCCGGGCTCCTCGACGGCGCCGCCGGTGAGGACGACGCCGCCGGCCCGCTGGCCTTCCAGCAGGGTGAGGTAGGCCAGTTCGGCCGCGGGGGCGCCTTCGGTGTTGCAGACGACGGCGAGCCGGCGGGGGTCCGAGCCGCCGCTGGGTGAGAGGGCGCCTTGCAGGGAGCCGGCGAGGATCCCGAAGAAGCTGTCCGCGACGTCGTGGACGAGCACGCCGACGAGGTCGGAAGTGGCGGCCGCGAGCGCGCGGGCGGGGCCGTTGGCGATGTAGCCGAGCTCCTCCACAGCCCGCTCCACCCGGGTGCGGGTACCGCCTGCCACGGGGTACCCGCCGTTGAGTACGCGCGAGACCGTGGCGGGCGATACGCCTGCGTGCGCCGCGACTTCGGCGAGAGTCACCGCCATCATGCACCTCCCCTTCCGGACCCCTGCTTGTGGCCCGGGTCATCGTCTCATCCGGTCTGTGGACCTCCATACTCCCTCAGAAAGAAAGCGCTTTCCATCACCCGCAAGAGTGTTGCATCGGAGCAACTCCCCGCTCTAGCGTGGAAGCAGTGAAAGCGCTTTCTATGCGCCGCACCGTGGAACCGCAGACACGAAGGAGGGGACACCGTGGCACGCAGGACGATCAAGATCGCGATGAACGGCGTGACCGGACGCATGGGGTACCGCCAGCATCTGGTCCGCTCCGTGCTCGCACTGCGCGAGCAGGGCGGCCTGGACCTGGGTGACGGCAGGACGCTGTGGCCGGAGCCGGTCCTCGTGGGGCGGCGGGAGCCGGCCTTGCGCGCCATCGCCGAAGAGCACGGGCTGGAGCACGTCAGTACGGACTTGGCGGCCGTACTTGCCGATCCCGAGGTCGAGATCTATTTCGACGCCCAGGTCACCAGCGCCCGCGAGACGGCGTTGCGGCAGGCCATAGCGGCGGGAAAGCACGTGTACTGCGAGAAGCCGACGGCCCTGAGCTTCGAGTCCTCGCTGGAGCTGGCCCGGCTGGCCGCGGCCCGGGGCATCAAGCACGGCGTCGTCCAGGACAAGCTGTTCCTGCCAGGGCTGATGAAGCTGAAGCGACTGATAGAGGGGGGCTTCTTCGGCGAGATCCTCTCTGTACGCGGGGAGTTCGGGTACTGGGTGTTCGAGGGAGACTGGCAGCCCGCGCAGCGCCCCTCGTGGAACTACCGGACGCAGGACGGCGGGGGCATCGTCGCCGACATGTTCCCGCACTGGGAGTACCTGCTGCATGAAATGTTCGGCCGTGTCCGCACCGTGCAGGCCCTCACCCGTACGCACATCGGCCGCCGCTGGGACGAGCGGGGCAAGCCGTACGAGGCGACAGCCGATGACGCCGCGTACGGGATCTTCGAGCTGGAGGGCGGCGCGGTCGCGCAGATCAACTCCTCCTGGGCGGTTCGGGTCCATCGCGACGAGCTGGTGGAGTTCCAGGTGGACGGCACGCACGGGTCGGCGGTCGCCGGGCTGCGCGGCTGCCGGATCCAGCACCGCGGTGCGACGCCCAAGCCGGTGTGGAATCCGGATCTCCCGCAGACCGAGGCCTTCCGCTCGCAGTGGCAGGAGGTTCCGGACAACGCCCCGTCCGACAACGCCTTCAAGGCTCAGTGGGAGCTGTTCCTGCGACACGTCGTGCTCGACGAGCCCTGGCAGTGGGATCTGCTCGCCGGGGCGCGAGGGGTGCAGTTCGCCGATCTGGGCCTGCGATCCTCGGCCGAGGGGCAGCGGCTGACGGTGCCGGAGGTGGTCCTGTGAGCGTCCGGCTCCCCTCGGCCGACGGCGGGTACCGCCTGTACCGTCCGAACGGCGATCCCTTTTCACCCCTGGCCTGCGGCCCGGCCCGCACGCGTACCTTCTACTCGGCCGCGCACGTGGTGGCGGACCCGCTGGCCGCGTCGGCCGAATCCGGGCCGGTCGTCGACTGGGAGTCCACGCTGGCCTTCCGGCGCCGGCTGTGGGCCCAGGGTCTCGGGGTGGCCGAGGCCATGGACACCGCTCAGCGCGGGATGGGCCTCGACTGGGCGACGGCGGCGGAACTCATCCGGCGTTCCGCTGCCGAGGCCCGGGCGGCGGGCGGGCGGCTCGTATGCGGCACGGGCACCGACCAGCTCTCCGCCGGGGCTCCGCACTCCCTTGCCGCGATCACCGCGGCGTACGAGGAACAGCTCGCGCACACCGAGGCCTGTGGGGCGGGGGCGGTCCTGATGGCCTCGCGGGCGCTGGCCGCTGCCGCGCGCGGCCCGGAGGACTACCTGGCGGTGTACGGGCGTCTTCTCCGACAGAGCGCGCGGCCGGTCGTACTGCACTGGCTGGGGCCGATCTTCGACCCGGAGCTGGCCGGCTACTGGGGCCACGAAGACCTCGACGAGGCCACGGACGTCTTCCTGAAGATCATCGCCGAGTCCCCGGAGAAGGTGGACGGGATCAAGGTCTCGCTGCTGGACGCGGAGCGGGAGGTCGACATCCGCCGGCGCCTGCCCGCGGGCGTGCGCTGTTACACGGGCGACGACTATCACTATCCGCAACTGATCGCCGGTGACGGGGAGCTGGCCAGTGACGCGCTCCTGGGGATCTTCGACCCGATCGCCCCGATCGCGGCCCGGGCCGCCCTCGCACTGGACCGGGGGGATCCCACGGGGTTCCGGGAGCTGCTGGATCCGACGGTGCCCCTGTCCAGACACCTCTTCGCCCCGCCCACCCGCTTCTACAAGACCGGGGTAGTACTGCTGGCCTGGCTGGCCGGGTACCAGGAGCACTTCACGATGGTGGGCGGGCTGCAGTCGGCCCGGTCGCTCCCCCACCTGGCCACCGCCTACGAACTGGCGGACGGACTGGGCCTCTTCCCGGATCCGGAGCTCGCCGAGGACCGCATGCGCCGATTGCTCGCCGTGTACGGGGTGACGTCATGAGCCCCGCCACCACGCCCACTCCGGCCCAGGCCCCAACCCCCGCCCCTGCACCCACCCCCGCGCGGTTCAGCCTCAACCAGGAGACGATCCGCCAGTGGTCGCTGCCCGAGCTGGTCACCGGGTGCGCGGAGGCCGGAGTGGGCGCGGTCGGGCTGTGGCGGGACCCGGTGCGCGGGTTCGGGGTGCGGGAGACGGCGAAGCTGGTCACCGACGCCGGGCTGCGCGTCAGTTCCCTGTGCCGCGGCGGCTTCTTCACCGCCGCCGACCCGGCCGGCCGGGCGGAGGCGCTGGAGGACAACCGTCGGGCCGTGGAGGAGGCGGCCGAACTGAGCGCCGGCACACTGGTCCTGGTCTCAGGCGGGCTACCCCCCGGCGACCGCGACCTGGTGGCGGCTCGCGGGCGGATCGCCGACATCCTGGGCGAGCTGGCTCCATGGGCCTCAGCGCACGGGGTACGGCTGGGCATCGAGCCGCTGCATCCGATGTTCGCTTCCGACCGCTGCGTGGTCTCCACCCTCGGACAAGCCCTGGACATCGCCGAGCAGTTCCCCGCGGACCAGGTGGGAGTGGTGGCCGACTCGTACCACCTGTGGTGGGACGAACGGCTGCCGGCAGATCTGCGCAGGGCAGGCGAGGGCGGCCGCATCGTATCCGTGCAAGTGGCCGACTGGATGACTCCGCTGCCCGAAGGCGTGCTGCTGGGGCGTGGACAGCTGGGCGACGGATCCATCGACCTGCGGGGATTCAGGGAACTGGCCGACGGGGCCGGCTACCGGGGCCCGGTGGAGGTCGAGATCTTCCACCCGGGGCTGTGGGTCCGTGACGGCGAGGAGGTCCTGCGGGAGGTGATCGAACGCTACCGCGCACACGTCGAGTGAGTCCGGACTGCCCGGCCTGCGGCCCTCCGCCCAAGCAGCAGCTGCCCGGCAGCCCCCACCGGGTCAGCGGATCCCACCCGGGGCCGAAACGCCCCCGCGAGTCGGCAGCGCCCCCCTGTGCCCGACCGGGTCAGGGGCCCCGGCCGGGGGGCGAAACGCCCCCGCAGGTCAGCAGCGCCCCGTGGGCGGGACCGCCCGGATCGTCGGGCCCCGGGCGGGAGCCGAGAGCCCCGGGGGTCGAGACAACCTCGCAGGTCAGCGGCGCGCGCGGGCGGGACTGAGCGGACGTCGGGTCCCGGGCGGGAGCCGAGACGCCCGCGCGGGTCCACGGCGCCCGCGGGCGGCCCCGGCCGGATCTGTGGATGCTGGCCGGGAGCCGAGACGCCCCCCGGGGACGAGGGTGGCCGGTGCTGCGACCAGGGTCTCGGCACCTGCTCCGGTGGAGGGCGGATCAGTCCTGGTAGTCGTACTTCATGCCGATACCCAGGGTGCTCTGGAGCGGGAGGAGATCGGCGCCGACGATGTCGAGGACGAGAGGGAGGAGGAGTTCGGCCAGCCGGGCGGCCTCCGACGGGGTCAGCGCGGCCCAGGGGGCAGCGGCGAGTTCGTCGGTGAGTTTCTCCACAGCGGTACGGAGCGCCAGCCCGGCTTCGGTGGTCGCGCCGTCGCCGTCCAGCAGGTCCCGGGTGACGAGGCGGTCGCGGGCGGCGTTCCAGTCCTGCGCCGTCCACTGGCGGCTCTCGAAGGCCTCGACCGGGACGGCTCCGACTCCGGCCTGCAGGACCAGGGATTCGACCGGGTCGAGGTGGTGGGCCTGTAGGGCGATGAGGTGGCCGTCCCCGCGGTGCTCGCGCAGGATCGTGGCCGCGTGCCAGAGAACCGCGTGCGGCGCCTCGGGCCAGGGCAGGGCGGAGTTGGCGGCGGCCAGCGGGCGCCCGGCCGGGGCTGCGGACTCGGCGGCGCGCCGGGCCAGCCGCGTCGCCTCGGCCAGGTCCGCGGAGGTGGTGCGCTTGGCGAACAGCCCGCGCAGCGCGCGGTCGGTGGCGGTGGCGCGGGCCGCGAGGACCCGGGCGGGATGGGCGGTCCGCCAGGTGTGGGCGGCGTACCGCTCCACCATGCGCGGGGCGAATCCGTAGAAGAGGGAACCGACGAGCTCGGGGCCTACCGGGCCGAGCGGCGCGGCGCGGTAGGCGAAGTACAGGGGCCACCGGTCGTCGGTGGCGTAGCCGAGGGTTGCGGCCTCCTCGTAGGACTCCGGCGCGAAGTAGACGATGGCGTGTACGGGTTCGAGCAGCTGCCACAGCCGACGGATCGTTCCCAGGTCGTGCACACCCCTGTACGTCATGTCCCTGTCCCCCACGGTCAGTTGAGCGTCGCTCCCGGCAGGTGGTCAGCCTAGGGGTCGCCGGTGGCCGGGGCCGCGGTCGGCCGGAACACGGTGGACTGCGCCCGCAAGAGGTGTTTAGGATCGTGATCAGGGCATCGCGTGTCGGTCACCGGCTGGGTGAGGCATGGAGGCGCCCGTGACGTGCCTTTCGGAGGCATTCACTCATGGCAGTCGAACTGAACCACACGATCATCCACTCCCGTGACAACCGGGAATCAGCCACTTTCCTGGCGCACATCCTCGGCCTCGAGGTCGGGACCGAATGGGGCCCCTTCGTCCCCGTAGACCTCAGCAACGGCGTCACCCTGGACTTCGCCGCCATCCCGGCCGAGTCGATCACTCCGCAGCACTACGCGTTCCTCCTCTCCGAGGAGGAGTTCGACGTGTCGTTCGAGAAGATCCGGTCGGCGGGAATCCCCTACTTCGCCGATCCGCACGGCGAGCGGCCCGGCGAGATCAACCACAACGACGGCGGGCGCGGCGTCTACTTCCTGGACCCCGCCGGGCACGGCATGGAGATCATCACCCGCCCGTACGGCTACCAGGAGGCTGGGGACGAGTAGCCCCCGCCGGATCAGTGCGGTGGAGCCGTGGCCGGGGACCCGGCCGCCGGGGCGCTGGACGCCCTGCTGACGGACACCGGTCCGGCGGTCCGCGCGACGGCTCGCGCCCGGGAGTGCGCAGCGCGGCCCGGGCCGGGCTGCTGCGGGAGGTGCCGCCGCGCGACGGGGGCGATGATGCCCTGTGGTGGGGCCGGGATGCCGCGCAGACGGCGGACCTGGAGCGGGCGCTGGCCGAGGACCTCGTACGGAGCCTGCTGTAGGGGGTGGCGCGAGGCGGTCTCGGCCAACCCGCACCTGCCTTCGGATCGGGGGGCGGCGGAACCGGCCCCCGACCCCGACCCGGACGTCCGCCGGACGGTGGCGATGGGGCCGTTGCCGGCGGAGGAGCAGCGGCCCAGCCGGCCGGGCCCGCGCCGCGTCAGCGAATCCCGGCCAGCCCCCGCACACTCGGCGGCCCGGACCCGCGGGGGCTCGTGTCGGCGGCCAGAGCGGCCGCAGGGGCAGCGCGGGGAACCGGGCCACCTCCTCCCGGATCCGGACCGAGGGGGCGGCGGCGAGCACCTCGTACGCCCGGTCGGCCGGTTCGGCGCGGGCGTCGGCCGCGGCCCACAGCGTCAGGTGCCGTGTGTGCCCGGCCGGCTCCCCGAACAGCAGCCGGACCCGTGCTCGGTCGGCATCCCGGCCCGTATCCGGGCCTCCGCCAGACGCCCGCGTACGGCGCGGTCGGTGCCGGCGGGGTGGTCGGGATGGTCGGCGGACGCGGCGATGACTGCGTCGGGCGGGTCACGGCGCCGCAGCAGGGCCGGGGTGGTGTCGAGCAGCCGCAGCAGGATCTCGTCCGGGGCGGCACGGTTCCGGACCAGGCCGTCCCGACGGGCCTGCCTCAGCCGCTCCCCGACGGAGTCCCCGTATGCCTGCCCACCCCACTCGTCACCCGGCCACCCGTCACCCGTTGCCCACGCGTCCTGCATCCACCGAAACGCAGACGGATCCGGGGTTGATACGCCGTCGGGCCGGACCCTGGAGGGGGTCCGGCCCGACAGCGTACTGCTGACAACTCTTTGCAGGGGCGGCAGGATTCGAACCTGCGGCCTTCGGTTTTGGAGACCGGCGCTCTGACCAGCTGAGCTACACCCCTTCGGCGAGACCAACCATGACACGGCGCGCCCCGAAGATCCACCGAATTCGGCGGGCAACCGGGTGGAAGTTCGGCGCGCGCCTGTACATCGGAGGCTTCCGGCCACCCGATCGGGTCGTTCTCCCTGGTCAGCGCGGTACGGCGTGGGGCCGTCCGGGCATGGCCGAGCCGGCCGGGCCAGCCGCTGTCCGCTCCGTGAGACGGGAGGCGCCGGGGGAACCGGGGGAACCGGGGGGGTACCCGGGGGGGCGGAGAGCGGCCAGGCCCCGGGGCCCACTTCGAGTCGCCCCCTTGACCCACTCTGGTCCAGACCAATAGTTTCCGGCATGCACAGCGCACGCGCACCCGTCTCATTTCCCCGCATCCGCAAAGGAAGCCCATGCGCCGCAGCATGCTCGGCAGGCTGGCCGTCGCCGCCTGCTCCCTCTCCCTGCTGACCGCCTTCGCGCCCGCCGCCGCCGGCACGCACGGGGACGACCGGGCGGGCGGCCACGACCGCGCGTACCGAAAAGTCGGCTACTTCACCCAATGGGGCGTCTACGGACGGGACTTCCAGGTCCAGGACCTCGAAGCGAACGGCTCGGCCGGCAAGCTGACCCACATCAACTACGCCTTCGGCAACGTCAGCGCGGACGGAAAGTGCTTCACCGGGAACGTGCCCGGTGAAGCCGACGCCTGGGCCGACTACGGCCGTCCGCTCGACGCCGAGAACTCGGTCGACGGCGTCGCCGACACCTGGGACCAGCCGCTCGCCGGAAACTTCAACCAGCTGCGCGAGCTGAAGGCCGAGCACCCGGGCCTCAAGGTGCTGATCTCCCTGGGCGGTTGGAGCTGGTCCACCCACTTCTCGGACGCCGCCCTCACCCCGGCGTCCCGCAAGGCCCTCGTGGAGTCCTGCATCGACCTCTACATCAAGGGCAACCTCCCGCAGGACGGCACCCGCGGCGGCGCGGGCGCGGCCGCCGGCGTCTTCGACGGGATCGACCTGGACTGGGAGTGGCCGGGCTCGGCCGGTGACGCCGACACGAAGTTCCGCCCGGAGGACAAGCGCAACTTCACCGAACTCGTGAAGGAGTTCCGTACGCAGCTCGACGCGTACGGGCGCAGCCAGCGCAAGAAGTCCGCGTACGAGCTGACGGCCTTCGTCCCGACCGCCCCGGGCAAGATCGACGCGGGCTTCGATGTCCGCCGGATCATGCGGGACCTCGACTTCGTGACCCTCCAGGGCTACGACTTCCACGTCTCCGGCGAGAAGACCACCGCCCAGCAGTCTGCGCTCTACGCCCGGAACGACTTCAGCGTCGACGGCACCGTGGACGCCTGGCTGCGGCGCGGCGCTCCCGCGAGCAAGCTGGTGGTGGGCATGCCGTTCTACGGGCAGGGCTGGACCGGCGTCAGTGGCGGCGGGGACGGCATGGGCCAGCCCGCGACGGGCCCGGCTCCGGCCACCTGGTCCGCCGGGTACGAGGACTACAAGGCACTGAAGAAGCTGGCCGATTCGGGGACCTACCAGGTGCACCGCGACCGGCGGGGCGGCCACGCCTGGCTCTTCGACGGGAGCACCCTGTGGACCTACGACGATCCGCAGGTGTTGCGCACCAAGTCGCGGTACGTCCGCGAAGAGGGCCTGGGCGGCGCGATGTTCTGGTCGCTGGACGCGGACACGGCTGACGGCGAGCTGCTGACGGCCGTCGACCGGGGCCTGCGCGGCCGCTGAACCCGGCCTCCTGAAGGAGGCCGCCCACAGACCGGCGCCGCCGGGCCGCGGACATCGATCCGGCCCGGCGGCGTCCCTCAACCGGCGACGGCGGGCCCGGCCGACCGGCCCGGTACGGTCAGGCGATGACCACAGCGAAGATCGACGCGGCCGCCTCCGGCACCTGGACGCTCGGCGACCTGACCGTCAACCGGCTCGGCTTCGGCGCGATGCGCCTGACGCACCTCGCCGACGGCTCCCCCAGCGACCGCGACCGGGTGACGGCCGTGCTGCGCCGGGCCGTGGAGCTCGGCGTGAACCACATCGACACCGCCGCGTTCTACTTCTCGCCGCTGCGCTCCGCGAACGAGCTGATCAACCGGGCCCTCGCCCCGTACGCCGACGACCTCGTCATCACCACCAAGGTCGGTCCGGGCCGCGACCCCGCCGGGGACTGGTGGTGGGCGGAGCCGGGGCAGTTGCGCGGGCAGGTCGAGGAGAACCTGCGCCAGCTGGGCCGGGACCACCTGGACGTGGTCAACCTGCGCATCCCGCGCCGGGAAACGAGCGGATCCGTCGCCGAGCACTTCGGGGCGCTCGCCGAGCTCCGCACGGCCGGGCTGATCCGGCACCTGGGGATCTCCAACGCCCGGCCCGACCACCTCGCCGAGGCGCGGGCCATCGCGCCGGTGGTGTGCGTGCAGAACCCGTACGGGATCGGCTCCCCCGCCGAGGACCACGCCTTCCTGGACCTCTGCGGGGAACAGGGCGTCGCGTTCGTGCCCTTCTTCGCCATCGCCGGCGCGGGCAAGGAGGCGGGGGTGGTCGCGGAGGACGACGAGCGGGTCCACGCCGTGGCCGCGGCGCACGGGGTGTCGGCGGCGCAGCTGCGCCTCGCCTGGACCCTCAGCCGGGGGCCGCACGTGCTGGCGATCCCGGGGACCGGGAACCCCGACCACCTCGTCGAGAACGTCGCCTCCGGGGCGCTGCGCCTGTCCGCGCAGGAGATGGCTCTGCTCGAAGGGGCGTAGGAACCCCGTCCGCCCCGCAGGGCGGACGGGCGCCGACCCCCTCTACGTCACGTGCGCCGGTGGGCGGCTGCCAGGGCCGCCGTCCGGGCGAAGGGCGGGACGTACCCGGTGCCGCCGCGGCCGGATACGGACAGGGAGGCGGCGGCCGTGCCGTAGGCCACGGCGTCCGCGAGGGTGTCGCCGAGGGCCAGCCGGGCGGTGGTGGTGCCGGTGAAGCAGTCCCCCGCGCCCGTGGCGTCGACCGGATCGGGGTTGACGGGGACGGAGTGGCAGGTGAGGGCTCCGCCTTGGTCGAGCAGCAGCCGGTCGGCGCCGGCGGTGACGGCGACCGTCCGGGCCCCGAGTGCGCGGTAGCGGGCGGCAGCGGTGCGCGGCTCGTCGGTGTCCACCAGGGCCAGTGCGTCGCCCGGGCAGGAGGTCTTGAGCAGTCCGGTCAGGGGGGCGATCCGGGCCAGTAGTTCCCGCGCCTCCTCCCGGCCGGTCAGCCGGGATCGGAAGTTGGGATCGTACGAGACGTGCCCGCCCGCCGCGTGCACGGTCTCGGCGGCGGCGCGGCTGCTCGGGGAGAGGGCGCCCGTGACGCCGCTGGTGACGAGCGCCGTGGAGCCGGTCAGCAGGTGCCGCCAGGAGGCGATGTGCCGGACCGACAGCGTGGAACCGGCGCTGCGCGTGCGCCAGTAGACGAAGCCCCGGTCGCCCTCCGTGTCGGCGGACAGCAGGTAGGCGCCGTTCGGGTGCGGGGCCCGGCGTACGTGGGAGACGTCCACGCCGAGCTCGGCGGCGCGGCGCAGCAGGGGAACGCTGAGCTCGTCGTCGCCGACGACGGCGAGGAGGGCGGTCCGGGCACCGGCGGCGGCCGCGGCGGCCGCCGCGTTGAGGGCGTCGCCGGAGTAGGAGATCCGGGCGGGGGTTCCGTCGACGGCGTCCCGCAGGGCGGTGTCGGCGTGGACCTCTACGAGGACCTCGCCGAGGACGAGCACGTCGTACCTGGTCGACGCGGCGGCCGGCGAGGGCACGGCGGCGGGCCGGGGCGCGGTGGGCCCGGTCACGGGCAGGGCTCCGTGACGGTGCGGCCGGCGCCCCGGTTCCCGCGGTCCGTGCGGTCCCCGCGGCCCGTGCGGGGGGCGCAGTGGGCGCAGCACGGCCGGGCCAGCTCGGCGAACACGGCCGCGAGTTCGGCCGGGTCGGCGGGCAGGCCGTCGCCGATGCCGACGGCGGTCGCCCCCGCGGCGAGCCACTCGTGGACGTCGCCGGGCCGGATGCCCCCGGTCGGGATGATCAGGGCCTCGTCGGGGAGCACGGCCTTGAGGGAGCGGATGAACCGCGGGCCGCCCACGTGGGCCGGGAAGACCTTGGCGGCGCCCGCGGACCGGGCGGCGGCGGCGATCTCGCCCGGGGTGAAGCCGCCTTCGATGAAGACGGCCGCCCGACGACCGGCGACCTCGCGGACCTCGGGGGCCGGGTACGGGGAGACGAGGAAGGCGGCGCCCGCGTCCAGGGCGGCCTCCGCCTGCGCGGTGGAGGTGACGGTGCCGACGCCGACGAGGGCGCGGCGGCCGTGCGCGTCGGAGAGCGGGACGGTACGGGTGACGGCCTCGGCCCAGCCGGTGGTGGAGGTGGTCAGCTCCACGGCGCGGCAGCCCGCCGCGAGCAGGGCGGTGGCCTGCCGGACGGCCTGGTCGGCGTCGGCGTTGCGCAGCACGGGCAGCAGCCGCTGGGCGGCTATGACCGCGTACGGATGGCAGGACAAGGAAGCCTCCTTTGTTCCACGTAGTGGAACGGAGTATCGTGTACCGGAACCATGTGGTCTAGACCCTACACAGGGCCGGGAGAGCCCGTACCGACGGACGAGGCGGAAGAGACGGAAGAGAAGCAAGACGTGGAAGACGCGGAAGACGTGGGAGGCGCAGAAGTCGTGGGAGGGGCGGAAGGCGCGGAAGAGGCGGCGAAGCGCGGCCGCGGGGGCCGGACCTCGGCGTCCGGCTCCGCGCTGGAGAAGTCGCTGCGCGTCCTGGAGGCGGTGGCCGCGCCCGGCGGTCCGCACCGCCTCGCCGACGTGACGGCGGCGGCCGCGGTCCCGAAGTCGAGCACCTACCGCATCCTGGCCTCGCTGGTCGAGCAGGGCTTCGTACGCGTGGAAGGCGAGAGCCGCTACGGGGTGGGGCCCCGGCTGCGCGGGCTGGCCGCCCTGGTCGGCGGAGGGGAGCCGGCGAGCATCGGGCGGATCCTCGGGGAGCTGCAACGGGCCACCGGCCAGACGGTCCACCTCGCCCTGCACAGCGGGGAGACGATCACCTACATCCGGAAGCTGGAGGGCGACCAGCCCTTCCAGACGGCCTCCCGGGTCGGCATGCGCATGCCCCTGCACACGACCGCGATCGGCAAGAGCGTCCTCGCCCACCTGCCGGCCGAGGAGGCAGGGGCCCTGGTCAGCGCCACCGGGCTCCCGCGCCGGACCCCGCGGACGCTGACCACCGAGGAGGCGCTGCACGCGGACCTGGCGGCGGTGCGCGCCCGGGGGTTCGCGCTGGACGACGAGGAGAACGAGCCCACCATCCGCTGCATCGGCGCCGCCGTCCTGGGCCCGGATGGCCGCCCGGTCGGCGGGGTCAGCGTCACCACCGTCACCTTCCTGGTCTCCCGTGAGGAGCTCGAGTCCTACGCACCGGCCCTGCGCGCGGCTACGGAGGCCCTGGCTCCGCTGCTGTGAGGGCGGCCTGTCGCAGCGCCGATCACAGCACTAGGCAGTGTCTTCAAATGGCTCTGATGGGGGATCATGTGTTGCATGGTGCGTCGTCACGAGCTGTCGGATCTGGAGTGGGAAGCGTTGTCCGCGTTGTTGCCGCGGTCGTCGTCGGGGCGGCCGCGGCTGGACGACCGGCGGGTGCTGAACGGGATCGTGTGGAAGCTGCGGACGGGGTCGGCGTGGCGTGATGTGCCGGAGCGGTACGGGTCCTGGCGGACCCTGTACACGCGTTTCCGCAGGTGGGCGCTGGACGGGACGTTCACGCGGATGCTGGCCGCGGTCCAGGCGGAGAAGGACGCGGCCGGTGACGTCGACTGGCTGGTGTCGGTCGACTCCACGGTCGCGCGGGCCCATCAGCATGCTGCGGGCGCCCGTAAAAAGGGGCGGAGCAGGGGGACGAAGTATGTGATCACGCCCTCGGACGATCCCGAGGCGGACTGACCACGAAAATCCACCTGGCCTGCGATGGTCGCGGCCGGCCGCTCGGCTTCGTCCTCACCGGCGGCAACGCAGCCGACTGCACCCGCTTCGAGGACGTCATGGACACCATCCAGGTCCGCCGGGCCGGGCCCGGACGGCCCCGAACCCGCCCGGACCACGTCCTGGGCGACAAGGGCTACAGCTCCCGCAAGATACGCGCCTACCTGCGCAAACGCGGGATCGGCCACACCATTCCCGAACGCCGCGACCAGAGGACCAACCGATCCCGCAGAGGCCGCGACGGAGGCAGACCGTGCGCCTTCGACAAGGAGCTCTACAAGAAACGCAACGTCGTCGAACGCTGCTTCAACCGCCTCAAGCAGTACCGCGCGATCGCCACTCGCTACGACAAAACCCGCGAGTCCTACCAGGCAGCCGTCACCATCGCGTCCCTGATTCTCTGGCTCAAACCCCTTTGAAGACACTGCCTAGTGCTGTGGCCGGAAAGGTTTGCCGGGCGGCGCGACCCGGTGGACCTTTCCGGTCACAGCACTAGCTCGCGGGCGAGGCGCAGGTACCGGTGGCCGGGCTCCAGCGTCCGCGCGGCCGCCTCGATCGTGCCGGCCAGCAGGGCGCGGGCCTCCTCCCGGCGCCCGTCGGCGATCTGCGCCCGGGCCCACTCCAGCCGGGCGTGCACCACGTGCGGGTGCCCCTCCCCCAGGACGCCGGTACGGTCGGCCGCCACACCCGCCCAGGCCCGCGCGGCCTCTGCGGAGCGCCCGGCGCGGGCCGCGAGCGCCGCCCGCGCGGCACGCACGGCCAGGGTGTGCGGGTCGAAGGAGCCGAGCACGCGCTCCGCGTCCGCGAGCAGGTCCGCCAACTGCCGCTCGGCCTCGGCCGTTCCAGCCGTTCCAGCCGATTCGGCCCTTGCGGCCCTTCCGGCCCCTTCCGCCCTTTCGGCCCCATCGGCTCTTGCGGTCGCAGGCGAGGCGGACGCGGCCCGGAACCAGATCAGGCCGCGCCGGGTGGCCAGCACCTGGGGGTGGTCCGGCCCGTGGCTGCCCAGCCGGTCGGCCAGCAGCGCCTCCAACTGCCGGACCGCCGACCGGGGATCTCCCGCCGCGCCGGTGAAGTACGCCAGCTGGTGCCGGGCCGCCAGGGTGTCCGGGTGGCCGGGTCCGAGCGCCGCCCGGGTGTCGGCCACGAGGGTGGCGAACCGGGCGGCGGCGGCCCGGGCGTTGCCCGCCTCCCCGGTGAAGTACGCCAGCTGGTGCCGGGCCGCCAGGGTGTCGGGGTGGCGGGGGCCGAGCCGCAGCTCGCGCCGCCGGACGATGCCCGCGAGGTCCGCGGCGGCCCTGCGCGGTCGCCCCGAGTCGCCGACGGCGAGGGCCAGCGGCAGTTCGGCGGCGGTGACCCCGCCGCTCCGGGCCCGGGTGAAGGCCTGGACCGCACGGCCGAGGCGCCCCTCCTGGTGCGCGACGAGCCCCATGTCGTACGCGTCCTCGGCCTCGGCGCGGGCCAGCAGCCCCTGCCACAGCTGGTCGGGAACGGGCCCGAGGCCCGGCGCGTCCAGCAGGTAGCCGCAGGCGGTGTACCCGTGCGTGCGGCTGCCGGTCAGCAGGGCCCCGGTGGTGCGGTCCGCCCCGAGCGCCCAGTCCAGGGCCTCCGCGAAGGGCTCGGGCCGCAGGGCTCCGCCGCCGCGCCCGGCCAGGTAGGGCGGGTGCAGCGCGCGCAGCCACTCCTCGGCCACCGGCCGGCGCAGCCCGGCCCGCCGGCAGTCCACCGCGGCGGCCAGTACGGCGGCGCCGCGCGGATGGGCACCCGCCGCCCAGCCACTGTCCCAGCGGGCCGGCAGTCCGGGCGCGCCCGCCAGGGCCTCGGCGACGCCGAAGCGCTCGCCCGCGCCCAGGGCCGCCGCGATCCGCGGATCGTCCAGGTGGGCCTCGGCCCTGCGCCGCTCCCCGGGGGACCAGCGCCGGTCGAGGCGGATGACGGTCGCGCGGCCGAGCAGGTCCCGCCGGTCCCGCCAGGCATCGCGGTCGGAGCCGGTGAGCCGGCTCGCGTCGCGGGCCTCGTAGCGCCCGTACTCCTCGGTCCGCATCGTGGCGACCACCACCGCCCGGCGCAGCCCGTCCAGTTGGGCGGTGACGAGGCCGCCCGCGCCGAGGTACTCCTCCAGGTCGTCCAGCCACAGGACGGCGCGGCGGCGGCGCCCGGCGACCCGTACGGCCTCGGGCAGCGCCGCCCGGGTCAGCGGGCGGACGAAGGCGTGCCGGGGGTGGAGCGCGCGGGTCACCTCGTACGCGAGCCGGGTCCTGCCCGACAGGGACTCGCCCACCACCAGCACGAAACCGGGC
This sequence comes from Streptomyces sp. NBC_01408, assembly GCF_026340255.1. Lineage (GTDB taxonomy): Bacteria > Actinomycetota > Actinomycetes > Streptomycetales > Streptomycetaceae > Streptomyces. Next base: position 106,195 of record NZ_JAPEPJ010000002.1, read on the forward strand.
CGGGCCAGGGCCGCGCGCAGCCGGGGGGCCACGTCGCGCTCGAGGTACGCGGGGGTCGTGGCACCGGCCTCCGCCGAACGAGCCCCACCTGGGGGCACCGCCGCCAGGCGCACCCCAACCGGGGACACCTCCGCCACATGGACCCCGACCGGGTGGACCACCGCCGGGTGGACCCCGACCGTTTCGGGCCGGTCCAGCGTCCGCAGCCGCGGGATCCGCCCGGCCGGAGTACGCAGCAGCGCCCCGGCGGCGCCCCCGGCCCGTTTCCCGGGCCGGGGCCGTCCGGCGGCCAGAACCGCCAGACCTGCCAGACGGGCCAGACCGGCCAGCGCCGCCACAGCGGTCACCCCGGTCACGGCCGCGGCGAGGCGGCTCCGCGTGCGACCTGATCCCCGTAAGAGCAACGTCGGCATGCCGCCCCCCACACCCGTCCCGTAACCGCCCATTGTCACCCGATCAGGCGTTCGGTGACCCCAACGGACGGCACAGAGCACGGAGTTCCCGGCCCGGACGTGCGGGACGGGCAGGACGGCCGGGACGGGCCGCCGCAGGCCCCGGCCGCCAGGGTGGTCGCGGCGCCGTCACCGGGGGATGCGATGCTGACGGCGCCGCGGCGGACGCCCCGGCACACGGCTCCCCCCGAGAGGCCACGAACCAGTCTTCGGGATAAGTGTTATCGGGGCCCCACTCGACGGTCTCCCAGTTATTGGGCATCATCGAGCGCCGGTACGGACAGGGATCATCACATGAGTACACAGCACACGGCAGAGCTGGTGGCAGCGGCCCGCGCGGGCGACCCCCGCGCGCAGGACGCGCTGGTCAGCGCCTACCTTCCGCTGGTCTACAACATCGTCGGCCGGGCCCTGGGCGGGTCCTGCGACGTGGACGACGTGGTGCAGGACACGATGCTGCGGGCGCTCGACGGACTGGGTGGGCTGCGCTCGGACGAGAGCTTCCGGTCCTGGCTGGTGGCGATCGCGATGAACCGGGTACGGGCCTACGGGCAGGCCCGCCAGAGCGGCTACGGCGAGAGCACCCTCGAAACGGCCGCGGACATCGCCGACCCGGGCGCCGACTTCGCCGACCTGACCGTCGTACGCCTCCAGTTGGAGGGGCAGCGCCGCGAGACGGCCCGCGCCACGCGCTGGCTGGAACCGGACGACCGGGGGCTGCTCTCGCTCTGGTGGCTGGAGTGTGCCGGGGAGCTGACCCGCGCCGAGATGGCCGCGGCCCTGGAGCTGTCCCCGCAGCACACCGCCGTCCGGGTGCAGCGGATGAAGGCCCAGCTGGAAGCGGCCCGGGTGGTGGAGCGGGCCCTGGACGCGCAGCCCCCGTGCGACGGGCTGCGAACGGTCACGGCGGGCTGGGACGGCCGGCCCTCGACGCTGTGGCGCAAGCGAATAGCCCGGCACGCGCGGGAATGCGTACGCTGCTCCGGGCTGTGGTCCGGCCTGGTCCCGGCGGAGGGCCTGCTCGCCGGTCTGGCCCTCGTCCCGGTCTCGGCGGCCCTGCTGGCCGGCGTACGGGCGGCCGGCGAAGCCGACTTCGGCCTCGCGGGCTCGTCGTTCGCCGACGGCTCCGGGGCGGACTTCGCGGACGCGGCGACCCAGCTCACCACGGTCGCCACGACGATGACCGCGGACGGAGCGGGCGGGGCGGGCGGGGCGCCCGGCAGCCGGGGCGCGCTCCGCAAGCGGCGGCAGAACCGCCGCCGGGTGATCGGGGGCGCGGTGGTCGCCGCGTGCGTCGCGGGCGGCGGCCTGGTGTACCTCGGCACGCTCCCCGGTTCCGGACACTCCGAGGCGGACGGGGGCGCCCCCGCCTCCCCGCTGACCGCGCTGTCGGCGACGGACTCCGCCGCGCTGCCCTCGGAACCGGCCTCGCCCTCCCCCTCGGCGCCCGCCTCACCGTCCCCTTCACCCTCGGCCCCGGCCTCCGCGTCCGCCTCGCCGAGCCCGTCCGCCGCGAGCCCGAGCCCGTCGCAGTCGCGCAGCAGCTCGCCGACGCCGCGCGCCTCCGCGCCGGCACCGGCTCCGGCCCCGCCGGGTGTGGCGGGCCAGGTGGTGGCCCTCGTCAACAAGGAGCGGGCGGCGGCCGGCTGCGGCCCGCTCAAGGAGGACGCGCAGCTGCGCGCGGCCGCCCAGGGGCACTCCGACGACATGGCGGACCGGGACTTCTTCTCGCACACCAGCCCGGACGGCTCGGACCCGGGCCAGCGGACGACCGCCGCCGGGTACCGCTGGTCGACGTACGGGGAGAACATCGCGAAGGGCCAGCAGACCGCGCAGTCGGTCATGGACAGCTGGATGAAGAGCCCGGGCCACCGTGCGAACATCCTCAACTGCTCCTTCAAGGACATCGGTGTGGGCATCCACCACGGCCAGGGCGGCCCCTGGTGGACGCAGAACTTCGGTGCCCGGATGTGAGCGGGCGCCCGGCCCCGTCCGTGTCTTTCGGCGCGGCCGCACCCGCGACTATCGGCGTGGCCGCACCCGCCACCGCCCCCGATGAGTCAAAATGGGGGCGGGATAGAGGCTGGAGCGGAACCGCCTGATCACAGTGGGCGGTGCGGCGAGGACGGTGGGGTGACAGCACGGTGAAGAAGGAGCTCCGTCCGCACCAGCGCGAGGCCGTCGACGCCGTGGTGCGGGCGCTGGAGCTGCCCGCCGGGGGCCGGGTGCCCGCGGCCGGACTGCGCACCCAGGTGATCATGGCGACGGGCTCGGGGAAGTCCCTGGTCGCCGTCGGCTCTGCCGAGGAGCTGCGAGCCGGCCGGGTGCTGGTGCTGGTGCCCTCGCTGGACCTGCTCGCGCAGACCGCCGGGGCCTGGCGGGAGGGCGGCCGGTCCGGCCGCCGCCTCGCCGTGTGCTCGCTCGCCGAGAAGGACGCGGGCGCGCCCACCACGACCGATCCGGCCGAACTGGCCCGCTGGGGCCGCCTCCCGGGGGACCGGGTGACGGTGTTCGCCACGTACGCCTCACTGGGCCTGGGAACCATCGAACGCGCGCACCTCGCCGGGCTGCCCGGCTGGGACCTGATCGTGGTGGACGAGGCGCACCGGACGTCCGGGCGCATCGGCAAACCCTGGGCGGTGGTGCACGACAACGAACGGATCCCCGCCGTCCGGCGGCTGTACATGACGGCCACCCCCCGGGTCTGGCAGGACGGCGAGGAGGGCGAGGGCGGCCGTCCTCCGGGCCGCGGCGAGCTGGTGGCCTCCATGGAGGACGACCCGCGGGGCCCGTTCGGCGCCCGCTGCTACACGCTGTCCCTGTCGGAGGCCATCGACCGCGGGATCTGCGCCCCGTACCGGGTGGTGTGCGTGGACGTCACCGATCCGGGTTTCCAGGCGGCCTCGCTGCTGGGCCGGGACGGACGCTCGGACGCGGTGCGCGGGGCGCGGCTGGCCGCGCTCCAGGCGGCGCTGGTGAAGGCGGCCGCCGACCAGGGCTTCCGGCGGACGCTGGTCTTCCACCACCTGACCAAGGAGGCCGAGGCCTTCGCCGCCGGACTGCCCGCGGTGGCCGCGCGGCTGCGGCTCACCAGCCGGTCCCCCAGGCCGGTGTACCCGCGCACCGTCTGGGCGGACTGGCTGTACGGGCAGCACACGGCGGCGCACCGGCGGCGGGTGCTGGACGCGTTCGCGGACGGCCGGATCGCCGACAAGGCCTTCCTGGGCAGTGTCCGGGTGCTGGGCGAGGGGGTGGACACCAAGGAGTGCGACTCGGTCTTCTGGGCCGACGTACGGGGATCCATGCCCGACCTGGTCCAGGCCGTCGGGCGGGCGCTGCGGATCCGGCCCGGGGAGGGGAAGGTCGCCTCGCTGGTGGTGCCGGTGCTGCTGGGGCCGGGCGATTCTCCCGAGACGATGCTGACCTCGCGGGCGTACGGGGACCTGGCGCGGCTGCTGGAGGCGCTGCGGGCCCACGACACCCGGATCGTGGAGTCCCTGGCCCAGCCGCAGGCGCCGAGCCGCCGGGGCCGGCCCGCCGCGGCCTCCGGCGTGTCGGGCGGGGCGCAGTCCCTGCTGAGCTTCTCCACGCCCAGGGACCCGGCGCAGCTGGCGGCCTTCATCCGGCTGCGGGTCCTGCATCCGGAGCGGGAGCACTGGCGGCGCGGGGTGGAGGCGGCACGGATCTACGCCGCCGGGGCCGGGGACCTCAAGGTGCCCTTCGCCTTCCAGGTCCCGGCGGGCCACGAGGGCTGGCCGCCCGGGCTGGCCCGGTTCCCGCTCGGGCAGTGGATCGCGGACGCGCGGCGCACTTACCGGCGGGGCGCGCTCGGCCGGGAGCGGGCGGCGCAGCTCGATGAACTCGGCATGGTGTGGAGCCACTTCGACGTGGCGTTCGAGGAGGGACTGGCGGCGGCCCGGGCCTGGGCGGCGGAACACGACCACCTGCTGCCGCCGGTCGAGGCGACCTGGGGCGGCGCGCCCGTCGGCGTGTGGGTCAAGAACCAGCGGGCAGCGGCCCGCCGGGAGGGGCCGGGGGCACTCTCGGCGGAGCGCCAGGAGGCCCTCGACGCCATCGACCCCTCCTGGTGCCCGGCCTGGGACATCGCCTGGCAGCGCGCCTTCCATCTGACCCGGGTCCACCTGGACGGGGGCGGCCGGCTGCCGCTGGGCCCCGGCGAGGTGGTCGTACAGGGCCAGGACCTGGGCGTGTGGGTGCGCGGCCAGCAGTGGTCCTGGGAGCGGCTGTCCTGGGCCCAGCGCTGGCTCCTGGAGCACACCCTCGGCCTGACCCCGGAGGCCGGGGCCGGGCCGGGGCAGCAGCGCCGCGGGCATGCCGTCGCGTGGGCGGAGCACCTGGAGGCGGCCCGCCAGTTCCAGTCCCGCGAGCGCCACCTCCGGGTCCCCCGCAAGCACGTGGAGCGGGTCGGCGACCAGGAGCTGCGCCTCGGCTCCTGGATCGCCAACCAGCGCTCCCGTGCGGACTCCCTCGCGCCGGACCGGATCGAGGCGCTGACCGCCCTGGGGATGCGCTGGCCGACACCGAGGCCGGCCGCGGGTCACTGAGCGGAACTCAGTGGTGGAAGCCGGAGCGGGGTTCGGTGGCCGGGGCCGGCGGGGGCGCCGTCCGGAGGTGTTCCACCGCGTTGCGCAGGTCGGTGACGAGCAGGGCGATCTGGTCGCGGGTCACACCGTGGCGGACCAGGACCCGCTGGATGACCGTCTCCTCTCGGTCGGCGGGCAGCGGGTACGAGGGCACCTGCCAGCCCCTCATCCGCAGCCGGTCGGAGAGGTCGTAGAGGCTGAACCCGGCTGCGGCCGGATCGCTGAGCGTGTAGGAGACGGCTGGCAGGGCGCCCTGGCCGTCGTAGAGGAGCGTGAAGGGGCCCATGGCGGCGATCTCCCGGGCCAGGTACTGGGCGGTCTCGGCGCAGGCCTCCTGGACCCGCCGGTAGCCGCCCCGGCCGAGGCGCAGGAAGAGGTAGTACTGGGCGATGACCTCGCCGCCGGGGCGGGAGAAGTTGAGGGCGAAGGTGGGCATGTCGCCGCCGAGGTAGTCCACGTCGAAGACGAGTTCCGCGGGCAGCAGGTCGGCGGTGCGCCACACGATCCAGCCGACGCCGAGGGGCGCGAGCCCGTACTTGTGGCCGGAGGTGTTGACGGAGGCGACGCGCGGCAGCTGGAAGTCCCACACCACGTCGGGGTGGAGGAAGGGCGCCACGAAGGCACCGCTGGCTCCGTCCACGTGGATGGGGACGTCCCAGCCGTGCTCGGCCTGGATGCGGTCGAGTTCGGCGGAGATCTCGGCGACGGGCTCGTAGTCGCAGGTGTAGGTGACGCCGAGGATGGCGACGACTCCGATGGTGTTCTCGTCGACGTACGAGGCGAGCTGATGCGGCCGCAGTCCGGTGGCGCCGGGCTCCAGTGGGACCTGGCGCAGTTCGACGTCGAAGTAGCGGGCGAACTTCTCCCAGCAGATCTGGACCGGACCGCACACCAGGTTGGGCCGGTCGGTGGAGCGGCCCTCGGCGCGGCGGCGGGCGCGCCAGCGCCATTTGAGGGCGAGGCCGCCGAGCATGGCGGCCTCGCTGGAGCCGGTGGTGGAGCATCCGGTGGCGGCGGCGCCGGGCGGGGCGTTCCACAGGTCGGCCAGGATGTTGATGCAGCGGGCCTCGATCTCGGCGGTCTGCGGGTACTCGTCCTTGTCGATCATGTTCTTGTCGAGGCACTCGTTCATCAGGCGGTGCACGCCGTCGTCCGACCATGTGGTGCAGAAGGTGGCCAGGTTCTGGGCGGCGTTGCCGTCGAGGAGCAGTTCGTTGTGGAGCAGCTCGTAGACGACCTCGGTCGGCGAGTGGTCGTCCGGCATCCGGTACTTGGGGAGGATCTGGCCGCTCAGTGCGGACGCGAACACGTCCGTGTCGGCATCGGTGGCGCGGGTGTCCTTCGTCTGATGAAGAGCCATATCGGGACTATAGGGAAAAAGAGGAGCATCTCGGCGGAAGCCACCTCCGGAGCGGCCCCGCCCCGACCCGCGCGGCCGCGCCCCCAGCCCCCTCAACCGCGCCCCCGGCCTCCGCGGGCCCGCTCCGGAGCGTCTCTTCCGGCCGTCTCCGCGGTGTGATCTCCTCCATAGCGCCCCTGTGCGGCCGAAAAAATTACTGTCCAGTAGCATTAGGTCCGCAGATCTTCCCGTCCAGGCCACCGCAGCCGCTCCGGACGGGAAGATCATCCAACTGGTTGTACCAGCAACTTATCGGCACATGTCCGGATACCGGCAGGCTGTCTCCCGCGCCCTGATACCTCTCGGGCCATGAACAAGATCACCCGCCGTCAGGCCTTAGGCACCTCCGCCGGCGCACTCACCGCTCTCGGCCTCACCGCCGCCGCCGCGACGGCTGCCGCCCGCACCGAGCCCGCCTCCGCCGCCGCCGTGGGCACCGCCCGCACCATCGACGAGGTCTACCAGGGCCGCCGCATCCAGATCGCTCCCGGAGCGGGCGGCCACCACGGCGGGCACCACTCCCCCGGCACGCCCTCCGTGCGGATAGACGGGCGCGAGCTGCACGTCATGCGCAACGCCGACGGCAGCTGGATCAGCGTGATCAACCACTACGAGACCTACGCCGACCCCACCTCGCTCGCCCGCGCCGCGGTCCGCGATCTCCAGGGCGCGGCCCTCGTCCCCTTCGGAGGCGCGGCATGACCGTCCGCAAGAACCAGGCCGCCCTCACCCCCGAGGAGAGGCGCGCCTTCACCGCGGCCCTGCTGGAGCTCAAGCGCACCGGCAGCTACGACCGCTTCGTCACCACCCACAACGGCTTCATCATGGCCGACACCGACTCCGGCGACCGGGTCGGGCACCGCTCCCCCTCCTTCCTGCCCTGGCACCGGCGCTTCCTGCTGGAATTCGAGGCGGCGCTGCAGAAAGTGGACGCGAGCGTCGCGCTCCCCTACTGGGACTGGACGACGGACAGAACCACCCGGGCCTCCCTCTGGGCCCCCGACTTCCTCGGCGGCACCGGCCGGGCCCGCGACGGGCAGGTCCTCGACGGGCCGTTCGCGTACGCGACGGGCAAGTGGGACATAGCCGTACGGGTGGACGGGCGCGCCTACCTGCGGCGCGCGCTCGGCGCCGGCGTGGCCCAGCTGCCGACCAAGGCCGAGGTGGATGCCGTACTCGCCATGCCGGTCTACGACATGGCCCCCTGGAACAGCTCCTCGAACGGCTTCCGCAACCACCTGGAGGGCTGGCGCGGCGCCAACCTGCACAACCGGGTGCACGTGTGGGTCGGCGGGCAGATGGGGACCGGGGTGTCTCCCAACGACCCGGTGTTCTGGATGCACCACGCCTTTGTCGACAAGCTGTGGGCCGACTGGCAGACACGGCATCCGCAGTCCACGTACCTGCCCGGCGCGGGTACCCCGAACGTCGTGGACCTGCACGACACGATGCGGCCGTGGAACGACGTGACCCCGGCGGACATGCTGGACCACCGGAAGTTCTACACCTTCGACACCGAGCCGACCGCGGCCTCCGCGAGCCAGCGGTAGTGCAGTTCGGGGCGGCCGACCTGGCCGTACCGGGGGGTCCGGTCGGCACGTCCGGTGTCCACCAGGTGTTCCAGGTAGCGTCGGGCGGTGATCCGGGAGGTCCCGGCCGCCTCGGCCGTCCCGGCCGCGGTCAGGCCCTCGGGAGCCGCCCGCAGCAGGGCGGCGACCCGGTCCAGGGTCGGCGCGCTCAGCCCCTTGGGCAGCTCCGCGGGGCGGGGCGCCCGTAGCGCGGCCATCGCCCGGTCCACGTCGTCCTGCCCGGCCGCCTCGCCCGCCGCCGCGCGGAACTCGGCGTAGCGCAGCAGGCGTTCGCGCAGGGTCGGGAAGGCGAAGGGCTTCAGCACGTACTGGACCACGCCGAGGGAGACGCTCTCGCGGACCACGGCCAGGTCCCGCGCCGAGGTCACCACGATCACGTCCACGGGGTGTGCGGCGGCCCGCAGCCCGCGCGCGAAACGCAGCCCGTGCCCGTCGGGCAGGCCCAGGTCGAGCAGCAGCAGGTCCACCGGGGTCCGCTCCAGGGCGCGCGTGGCCTCGGCGAGCGAGTGGACGACGGCGACGGCGGTGAAGCCGGGCACCCGGCCGATGTACAGCGCGTGCGCGGCGGCGGCCACGGGGTCGTCCTCGACGACCAGCACCCGCACCTCGGGCGGGTCCGCCCGGTCGGCCCCGCGGACCGTACGCGCAGGGCCCGTCCCGCCCGTGGTGCTCATGCGCGGACCTCCCGAGCCAGCGGCAGTCGTACGGTGAACTCGGCTCCCCCGCCCGGCACCCCCGCGGCCTCCGCGCTGCCCCCGTGACGCTGGGCCACCTGCCGGACCAGAGCGAGGCCGAGGCCCCGCCCTTCCCCCTTTCCCGACCAGCCGCGCCGGAACACATCGGCCGCGGCCCCCTCGGGCAGCCCGGGGCCGTTGTCGGCGACGCGCAGCAGCAGCTCGTCGCCGTCGGGCCGGACGGTGACCGCGATCCGGCCGCCCGGGACGCCGGTGAGCGCGTCGACGGCGTTGTCGACGAGGTTGCCGAGCACGGTGACGAGGTCCCGGGCGGGCGGGATGCCGGGGCCGCCGTCGATGGCGCTGCTGTCCGGGGTGACGACCAGCTCGACCCCCCGCTCGTGCGCCTGGGCGGCCTTGCCGAGCAGGAGCGCCACCAGCACCGGCTCGCCCACGGCGGCGATCACCTCGTCGGTGAGGGCCTGGGCGAGTTCCAGTTCGGCCGTGGCGAAGTCCACCGCCTCCTGGGCCCGGCCGAGCTCGATGAGGGAAACCATGGTGTGCAGCCGGTTGGCCGCCTCGTGGGCCTGGGAGCGCAGGGCCTCGGTGAAGCCCCGCTCGTGGTCCAACTCGCCGGTGAGGACCTGGAGTTCGGTGTGGTCACGCAGGGTGATCACGGTGCCGCGGCGGCCGCCGCCCGCGACGGGCGAACTGCTGACGACGAGCACCCGGTCCGCGGTCAGGTGCACCTCGTCGGTCCGGGGCCGGTCGGCGAGCAGGGCTCCGGTGAGCGGCGCGGGCAGTCCCAGGTCGGCGACCGGGGTGCCGGTCATCTCGCCCTGGAGGCCCAGCAGTTCCCGTCCGGCGTCGTTGATCAGGGTGATCCTGCGCTGTCCGTCGAGCATCAGCAGCCCTTCGCGGACGCCGTGCAGGGCCGCCTGGTGGTAGTCGTACATCCGGCTGAGCTCGGCGGCGTTCATGCCGTGGGTGTGCCGGCGCAGCCGCGCGTTGACGATGTACGTGCCCAGGCCGCCGAGGGCGAGGGCGCCGGCCGCGACCCAGGCGAGGGCGGAGAGCTGCGCGGCCAGGCGGGCGCTGATCGCGCGGACGGTGATGCCGGCGCTGACCATGCCGACCACCTCGCCCCCGTCGGTGAGCGGGGTGACCACGCGGATCGAGGGGCCGAGGGTGCCGGTGTAGGTCTCGCTGAAGGTTTCGCCGCGCAGCGCGGGTGCGGTGTTGCCCAGGAAGCGCTCGCCGATCCGGCGCGGGTCGGGGTGGGTCCAGCGCCGTCCTGCCGGGTCCATGATCGTGACGAAGTCCACCCCCGAGTCCACGCGCACCTGCTCCGCGTACGGCTGGAGCGCGAGCGAGGGGTCGGTGCCGCGTACGGCCTCGCGTACGGCCTCCCGGACCGACGGGGAGTCGGCGACCGCGCGGGCCACGGCCCTGGCCTGGCGCCGGGCGGCGTCCTCGGCCTGGCCGCGCGCGGTGGCGTACGCGAAGACGGCGCAGCCCGCGACGACCAGGGCGACCAGCAGCACCTGCATGGCGAAGAGCTGGCCGGCGAGGCTACGGGGCGGCCGGGGCAAACGGAACATGGCGCTCAGTGTGCACCCGGCCGTGAACTCAATGAACGCAAGGGTGACCGGGGTCACAGCCTCGGGCGATGGTCCTCCCGGGACGTTTTCACCACCAGGAGGCACCGTGTCCGCGAGGCGCGACAGAACGCACTATCTCTACATCGCGGTGATCGCCGCAGTGGTCCTCGGCATCGCCGTGGGCTTCGCCGCCCCCGGCGTGGCCGTGGAGCTCAAGCCGCTGGGCACGGGCTTCGTCAACCTCATCAAGATGATGATCTCGCCGGTGATCTTCTGCACGATCGTGCTGGGCATCGGCTCGGTCCGCAAGGCCGCCAAGGTAGGGGCCGTGGGCGGACTCGCCCTCGGCTACTTCATGGTCATGTCCACGGTGGCACTGGCGATCGGCCTGCTGGTCGGCAACCTGCTGGAGCCGGGCAGCGGCCTGCACCTGACCGAGGCCGCCCGCAGCGCGGGCGAGGCGCAGGCCAAGGCGGGCGGGGCCGAGAGCACCCCGGAGTTCCTGCTCGGGATCATCCCGACCACCCTGGTGTCCGCCTTCACCGGGGGCGAGGTGCTCCAGACACTGCTGGTGGCGCTGCTGTGCGGGTTCGCGCTCCAAGCCATGGGAACGGCCGGCGAGCCGCTGCTGCGCGGGATCGGGCACGTGCAGAAGCTGGTGTTCCGGGTGCTCGCGATGATCATGTGGGTGGCGCCCGTGGGCGCGTTCGGGGCGATCGCGGCAGTGGTCGGGGCGACCGGCCTCGACGCGCTGAAATCCCTCGCCGTCATCATGATCGGCTTCTACACGACCTGTCTGCTGTTCGTGTTCGTGGTCCTGGGCACGCTGCTGCGGGTGTGTACGGGGGTCAGCGTGTTCGCACTGCTGCGCTACCTGGGCCGCGAGTTCCTGCTGATCCTGTCCACCTCCTCGTCGGAGTCGGCGCTGCCGCGGCTGATCGCGAAGATGGAGCACCTGGGCGTCTCGCGCCCGGTCACCGGCATCACGGTGCCCACGGGCTACTCCTTCAACCTGGACGGGACCGCGATCTACCTGACGATGTCCTCGCTGTTCGTGGCGGAGGCCATGGGCAAGCCGCTCGCTCTGGGCGAGCAGATCTCACTGCTGCTCTTCATGATCATCGCTTCGAAGGGCGCCGCCGGGGTGACCGGCGCCGGACTTGCCACCCTCGCCGGAGGCCTCCAGTCCCACCGCCCGGAACTGGTGGACGGCGTCGGTCTGATCGTGGGCATCGACCGGTTCATGAGCGAGGCCCGCGCCCTGACGAACTTCGCGGGCAACGCGGTCGCGACGGTGCTCATCGGGACGTGGACGAAGGAGTTCGACCACGACCGGGCCACCGAAGTCCTCGCGGGACGCCTGCCGTTCGACGAGACGACGCTGGTCGACGACGGCCACGGCGGCGAGCCCGCCGGCGGACACGCCCCGGGCGGCGCCGCGGACAGGAGCGAGACCCTGCCGCTCCAGCCGGACGGCGACAAGGACGGCGTACGGGTGTAAGGGGCCTCCGGCGCCGATCCGCCGGACACCCCCGATCCGGAACGCCCGCACGGGCCGGCCGGGCAGGGCTCGCCCCCACGGTGCCCAGCCCGGCCGGACCCGGCACACACCCGCACAACTAACCCATACTCGGTGCCCGGCCACCGATAAACGAACCCCCGTGTTGTAAAAGGTACTTCCGCACCAGGCGTTGTGTCTGACATCTTGCGTCCACCACTCGTTTCGTACGGCCCGGTAGGTGCGACCCACCGGGTCACCGGAGGACGCATTGATACCCCACATATCCAGCCGACCTCGACGTACCCTGGTGCTGGCCGCCGCACTCGGCGCCGCACTGACTTTCGGGGCTCCCGCCGCGCTCGCCGGCACCGCCCCGGTCTCCCCCTCCGCTCCCGCCCCGGCTCCCGCCGCCCAGGCCGCGGCGCCGACTTCCCAGAGTGCGACCTGGGTTGCCGGCACCCGCGCCTACCTCGTGATCAGCGCTCCCGGTGACAGCTCGGCGGTGCGCTCCGCCGTCGCCGCCAACGGCGGCACGGTCTTCGCGAACTACGACGCGATCGGCGTGATCGTCGCCCACTCGGCGTCCGGCTCCTTCGCCGCCACCATGCGCGGCGTGGGCGGCGTCCAGCAGGTCGGCGCCACCCGTACCTCGGACGTCCCGGCGGATGCCTACAACCCCGCGCTGCCCGCCAACCCGGCGCAGTCGACGACGCCTTCGGGCGAGCCGGTCCGCGTCGACATGACTCAGATCAAGGCCGACCAGGCCTGGGCGGTCACCACCGGCTCCGCCACCGTCAAGGTGGGCATCCTGGACACCGGCGTGGACGACCAGCACCAGGACCTCGCGCCGAACTTCAACGCCCAGGACTCCGCGTCCTGTGCGTACGGCAAGGCGGACACCCGCGCCGGCTCCTGGCGGGACGTGGGCACCCACGGCACGCACGTGGCCGGCACCGTCGCGGCCGCCAAGAACGGCAAGGGCGTCATCGGCGTGGCCCCGGGCGTGAAGATCTCCTCGGTCCGCATCGCGGAGCCCGGCTCCTCGCTCTTCTTCGCCGAGAACACCGTCTGCGGCTTCATGTGGGCCGGTGACCACGGCTTCAAGGTCACCAACAACAGTTATTACACGGACCCGTGGCAGTTCAACTGCCCGGACAACGCCGACCAGGCCGCGATCATCGAGGGCGTCAAGCGCGCCCAGGAGTACGCGGAGGGCAAGGGCTCGCTCCAGGTCGCGGCTGCCGGCAACTCCAACCTCGACCTGGCCAACAAGACGACCGACACCGAGAGCCCGAACGACTCGACCCCGGTCACCCGCACCATCACCAACGCCTGCCTGGACATCCCGACCGAGCTCCCGGGCGTGGTCACGGTCTCGGCGATGGGCACCACGGCCAAGGCCTCGTACTCCAACTACGGCCTCAACGTCGTCGACATCACCGCCCCCGGCGGCGACGCCACCGGCATCTACAGCACCCTGCCGGGCGGCAAGTACGGCAGCATGAGCGGTACGTCCATGGCCTCTCCGCACGTGGCCGGTGTGGCCGCGCTGCTGGCGAGCACCAACCCGGGCATCACCCCGGCGCAGCTGCGCGACAAGCTGGCCACCCAGGCCAACGACGTCGCCTGCCCGTCGGACAGCCGCTGCAAGGGCACCACCGCCAAGAACGGCTTCTTCGGCGAGGGCCAGACCGACGCCCTCAAGGCCGTCGGCGCCACCCCGCCTCCCGGCAAGTACTTCGAGAACCTCGGTGACTTCGCCATCGGCGACAACACCACCGTGGAGAGCCCCCTCACCGTCAGCGGGGTGACCGGCAACGCCCCGGCCACCCTCAAGGTGGGCGTGAACATCGTGCACACCTACACCGGTGACCTGAAGGTGGACCTCCTGGCCCCCGACGGCACCGTCTACACCGTGCACAACAGGGCCGGCGGCAGCGCCGACAACATCAACCAGGTCTTCACCGTCAACGCCTCCTCCGAGGTCGCGAACGGCACCTGGAAGCTCCGCGTGAACGACAACGCGGGCGGCGACACCGGCAAGATCGACTCCTGGAACCTGACCTTCTAGCAGGTCCGGCACCAACGGCAGGGCCATCGGGGAGGACCTCTCCCCGGTGGCCCTGTGCCGTCAGCGGGTCCGCAGTACGCAGTCCCCGCAGAGGCCGCCGCCGGGCACCTTGTAGTAGAGGCAGCAGCTGCGCCGTACGAAGGCCACCCCGAGCCCCGGTTCGTGGACGAAGGTGCCGGTGCCGGCCAGGGCGCCGCCCTCGGCCAGCAGGGCTGCCGCCAGGGCCACGGCCGTGTCCCCCTCGACCCTGTCGATCAGCACCCGCAGGGATCCGACCAGCCCCGACGCGGCATTGCCCCGCAGCACCTTCGGCGACACCCCGAACCTCTCCCGCAGGCCCGCGTCGAGCACGGCCAGGTTCCCCAGCACGTTCTCGCCGAGCCGCTCGGCCGCGAGGTCCACGGGGTCGGGCAGCCAGAGCTCCAGCGAGCCCGCGGCGGGCAGCCGCCACCAGACCCGGTCGGCGGACAGGTCCGGCACCCGCCCGCCCAGCGCGGCGCAGCCCAGCCCCAGCGACCACAGCCGGGAGGCGATCCCGAGCTGCGCGGTGGAGGCGGCCACGCGCCCCGGGCCGGTGCCGAGCCGCCGCCCCACCTCGGCGACGTACGGCTCCAGCTGCTCCCCGTAGAGCGAGGCCAGTGGCCGGAAACCGGGGCCGGGCGGCTCCTTTCCGCAGGGCGCGGTGAAGAAGGGGCCGACAGCGGCCAGTTGCCGCAGCACGTCGGCCGTCACGAAGTCCATGGCCGCATGATCTCAGGTGCCGGCCGACGGGCAACGGGCGACGGCCGGCCCCGTGGCGACGCCGCACGGTCAGAGTCCGGCGAGGAAGCCCAGCAGCGCCCGGTTGAAGGCCTCCGGCTGCTCCACCCCCGGCAGGTGACCGGCCCGCTCGATGACGGCGAGGACCGAGTGCGGCATCAGCGCGTGCAGGGCCTCCGCCTCGACGACCGGGGTGTAGACGTCGTCCGCGCCGACCAGCACCAGGCAGGGCTCGGTGGCCCCGGCGAGCACCGGCCGGTAGTCGGGGCGCTCGGCGCGGCCGCGCAGCGCGGCGGCGGCGCCCTCGGGGTCGGTGGCCCGCATCATGGCGCCGACGCGGGCCGCGGCCTCCGGCATCCCGCTCACGTTGTAGGGCGCCAGCATCTTGTCGATGACCTCTTCGGCGTACGGCGCCATGCCCTCGGCGAGCAGCCGCTCGGCAAGCTCGCGGCGGAATTGCTTCCCGTCCTCACTCTCCGGAACGGGGGAGGTGTCCGAGAGTACGAGGGCCCGTACCAGACCCGGGTGGCGCAGCCTCGTCTCCATTGCGATCTGCCCGCCCATGGACACTCCGCCGACGACAGCTTGTTCGATTCCCAGGCGGCCGAGGAGAGCGGCGAGATCGTCCGCGAGGTCGGCCAGCAGCACCACTCCCGGCCGCACCGGGCTTTCCCCGTATCCCCGCAGGTCAGGGGCGATCACACGGTAGCCGGCAGCCGTCAGGGCGGCCGTCTGGGGGGCCCACATCGTGCGGTTGAACGGATGTCCGTGGATCAGGATTACGGGTGCCCCGTCGCGGGGACCGAAGTCGTCGAAAATCAGTGGCGCGTCATTGCCAAATTGGGGGTTCATGAGAGGACTCTAAGGAGCTACATTGAGCCACTCGCGTTCACCTGACCGCCTGTTGCCTTTCACTCGTGTTTTGCACGGGGGGCGACGTCAGAAACGCAGACTGTGCAACCACCCCACCGCCCAGAAGGACCGAAGGCTCCGTGCCCGTACCCGTACTCCTCGCCGGCCGCACCGTGCGGCTTGAGCCCCTCGCCCCCCACCACACCGAGGCCCTGGCCGTGGCCGGGGCCGAGGATCGTACGACTTACGCCTTCACTCCCGTACCCCACGGCGTGCAGGCGTCCCACGAGTACATCGACCGTGCCCTCGCCGATCAGGCGGCGGGTCGAACGGTCCCGTTCGCGGTGGTCAGAGCCACCGACGGCCGGGTCGTCGGTTCGACCCGGTTCCTGGAGCTCGACTACTGGCAGGGGCCGCTGGTGTGGCCCGCCGTGCCGGGGGTCCCGTTCGGCGATCCGGCGACGGCGATCCCCGATGCCGCCGAGATCGGCAACACCTGGCTGTCCCCGAGCGCCCAGGGCACCGGCATCAACACCGAGGCGAAGCTGCTCATGCTCCGCCATGCCTTCGAAACCTGGGGGGTGCGGCGCATCTCGCTGCGCGCCGACGCCCGCAACGGACGGTCCCGGGCCGCGATGGAACGACTGGGCTTCACCAGCGAGGGGGTCCGCCGGGCCCATTCGCGAGGGCTGGACGGCGCGGTCCGCAGCACCGCCTTCTACTCGGTCCTCGACGAGGAGTGGCCGGCCGTACGGTCGATCATCGAGCTGAGGCTGTCGGCCGGCGCGCAGCGCAAGCGGCGCCGACGGACCCTGATCCCCGCCTAGTTCCCGGTCTGCCGGCCGGGCGTAACGGTACTTCTCCCGCGGCCCCCGTTCCGGTCGTCCTCCACCGAGGACGGCCGGGCGGGGGCCGCTGCCGTGCAGCGGCAACGGTCTCCCCTAGGGCACCCCAAGAAAAGGAAAAATGGGGAACCCTGGCATCCTTTCGTTCATCCTTCGAACGGAAGGATCACGCACTCAGACCACCCGCCCCATCGGGGCAGCACCAGCCGGAGAGCCACCGCACATGTCGTACGCACCCGACGGGCAGCAGTACCAGCCGCCGTACCGGCCGGAAGGACAGCCGCCGCAGCCGCCCTACGGCGAGCGCCCGTACGGGCAGCAGCCGTACGGGCCCCAGGACGGGCGGCAGCAGCCCCACGGGGTGCCCCAGCCGCCGTACGGGCAGGAGACCCCGTACCAGTACCGGGAGGAGCAGCCCGAGCCCGCGCGCCCGCGCAGGTCCCGGGTCCGCCGCTGGGTGGTCGCGGGGGGCACCGTCCTCGCGCTCGCGGGTGTCGCCGCGCTCGTGATGAACCACTTCGAGATACCGCCCTTCACCGACAAGGGCGCGGCGGTCTCCTTCGGGAAGCCGGCCCCCGGCGGTGACGGCAAGCCGGATGGCGCCGCGCAGCAGTCGTCGAGCTCCAAGATGCTGATGCCCACGGGCCCGGCGGCCGAGTTCAAGAACTCGATGACCCTGCCCGACGGCACGCACGTAGCGGTCACCACGCTGGACGGCAAGAAGTCGGGCTTCAAGGGCAAGGTGTGGGTCTGGGCGCCCAAGGAGTACAACGACCCCAAGTTCGCGAAGAGCGGCTTCCCGGTCATGATCGCCCTGCCGGGCGGTGCCGGCTACCCGAGCAACTACTGGATGGGCACCGACCTGGGCCTCCAGACCAGCATCAGCAAGTGGTACGCCGAGGGCAAGAGCAAGCCCTTCATCCTGGTCATGCCGGTGCTCAACCCAGGGCCGGACGACAAGGGGATCTACTGGGACGGCTCCGACATACCCGGCCAGCCCAAGATGGGCACGTGGCTGACCGAGGACGTCCCGGACCTGGTGAAGGCGAACTTCCGCACTGTCAAGTCCCGTGACGGCTGGGCCTTCATGGGCTCCTCCACCGGCGGGTTCGCGGGTCTGAAGGCGGTGCTCAAGCACCCGGACAAGTTCAAGGCCGTGATCGCCTCCGGCCCGGACATCGTCCCGGACTCCTCCCTGTGGAAGGGCCACGACAAGGAGAAGGCCGAGAACAACCCGGAGGTCCTGGCGAAGCAGCTCATCGACCGCAAGGGCCCGGACGTGTACCTGGCCTTCCAGGTCGGGGACAGCGAGAACAACAAGAAGACCCTGCCGGACGTGCAGAAGTTCATCGCCACCTTCGGCAACAAGGGGCCCGTCCACACCGACCTGAGGGTGATCAAGGGCGGTCAGCACAACGCCAAGACCTACGTCCCGAGCATGGGCGAGGGGCCGATCCAGTTCATCAGCAAGGTCATGGAAGGACCCGTCGAGTAGCGGACGAGGCTTCCGCCTCCCCCTTGAGCTCCGGCCCGCCGAACACCTTCGGCGGGCCGTTGCCGTTCCAGGACGCCCAGCCCGGGTCGCCGGTCACGGCGAAGGCCACCCAGGCCGCGTGCATCTCCTCGGCCAGCGCCTGCGGGGCGTCCGGCCCCGCCAGCCACGCGCTCTCCGGGACGTCGAGCGTGTCGAAGACGAAGCCCAGCTCCAGGGCGTGGCAGGCCCCGAGCCCCGGGATCCCGGAGGGCCAGCCGAACTCGTAGACGAAGCTCGGCGCGGCCCGTCGCGCTCCGGCGAGCAGCCGCAGCGGGTCGCGCAGCAGCCGGTCGGCGAGCAGGTTCCCGGCGAGCTCGGCCGGGCCCGCACCGGGCAGGCCCGCGCGCAGTGCCCGTACGGCGGCGCGGTCCTTGCCGCCGCGCAGGCGGGCGAGGGTCACGGCAAGCGGGCCCAGCCGGTCCAGCAGCCGCATGGCGCCCGTGGGGGCGAGCCAGAGCCGGTGCTCCTGGGTGGTCCAGCCCAGCAGCAGCGGCACGCCGCCCGAGGCCGCCGGGCCGCCCGCGCCCGCCAGGGCTTCGAGGGGGTCGCGGGGGACCGTTTCCGGGTCGGTGACCAGGCCGAAGGCGGCCGTGCCGAGCAGCGGGCCGGAGCGGCGGAGCACGGCTGCCTGGGCGGCGAGCAGGGCGGGCAGGCCGGTGGCTATGAAGGCCTCGGCGGTGGCCTCCACCTTGAGCAGCGAGGCCATCCGGCGGACGATCGTGCGGACCCGGTCCCGGGGCAGCACCTCGGGTGCCCCGCTCTGCAGGACGGCCTGGGCGAAGAGCCCGGCCGCGCGCGGGGCGGCGAGGAGGGAGCCGATGCTGATGGCTCCGGCGGACTCGCCGAAGACGGTGACGCGCGACGGGTCGCCGCCGAAGGCCCCGATGTTGTCCCGGACCCATTCCAGAGCGGCGATCTGGTCCAGCAGGCCGCGGTTGGCCGGCGCGTCGGGGAAGAGCCCGTACCCGAGCACTCCGAGGCGGTAGTTGAAGGAGACGAGCACGACCCCGTCGCGGGCGAAGGCCGAGCCGTCGTAGACGGGCACGGCCGAGGAGCCGCGGGTGAGCGCCCCGCCGTGGATCCACACCATGACGGGCAGCCGGGCTCCGGGCGCCGGATCGGGGGTCCACACGTTGACGTTCAGGCAGTCGTCCCCGGGGATCTCCGGGTCGGAGAGCAGGGACGCGAAGGGCTCCGGGTAAGGGACCTTGGGCGCGGTGGGCCCGTAGCTCCCCGCGTCGCGTACGCCGTCCCAGGCGGCCGGGGGCGCCGGCGCGGCGAAGCGGAGCGCGCCGACGGGCGGGGCGGCGTACGGGATGCCCCGGAACACGGCGGTCCCGTCGGCCCCGGTCCGTCCCTCGACCACGCCGGACCCGGTCCTGACCCGGGGGCGGCCGCCGCCCGCTGCGCTCATCTGTGTCCTCCTGGATCCGGCACGGGCACCTGCGCCGTGCGCGCACGGTCGCACAGCCGTCCAACGGGTGACAAGGCGCGGCCGTGCCCGGGCCGGGCAAGGCCGGGCGGGACGGGCAGGTGATCCGCCCGTCCACCACACCGTACGCATCCTCCTCCGGACCGGCTCGGCGCCTGTCCGACCGCCCCTCGGAGGGGCCGTACTCGGCTGTCCGTGCGATGTGCTGTCACCAGGTAGGCGCACGGGCCGTGACCCCTGGGCCATCGCTGCGTTGTATGCCATGTCAAATGCCGCAGATTCTGTGGCGCCCCATACCTTTCGAGGAGATCTTGATGTCGCGTATCGCGAAGGCATTCGCCATCACCGCTGTCGCCGGTACCGCCGTGGCCGCCGGTGCGGGTCTGGCCGTCGCCGATGCCGGAGCGCACGGTGCGGCGGTCGGCTCCCCCGGTGTCCTGTCGGGCAACCTGCTCCAGGTTCCGGTCCACGTCCCGGTCAACGTCTGCGGCAACACCGTCAACGTGATCGCTCTGCTGAACCCGGCGTTCGGCAACACCTGTGTCAACGCCTCGGGCGGCGACAAGCACCACACCGACGAGCACCACACCGAGGGCTACGGCCACTGATCGCATGACCGGCTGACCGGTTGAAGGGCCCCCGCCACCGGCGGGGGCCCTTTCCCGTGCCACGTGCCACGTGCCACGTGCGATGGGCCATCGGGCGGATGACGGGTCATTCGTAGCGGTAGAAGCCCCGGTGGCCGAGCATCTCGCGCGGGGTGATGTCCCACGGGGGCATCGGTTCGTCCAGGGCGATCACACGGCCGCGCTGGAGGTCCCCGTACGGGAGCGGGGCGCCCGGCAGATAGCCGGAGGCGGGGTGCTTCTGCTGCCAGCGGTCCCAGACCAGGTCCACGAAGGCGTGGTGCAGCCAGAACGCCGGGTCGTTGGGCGCCGCGCCGCCCGTCATGTGGCCGCCGATCCACTGGTGCACCTTGTTGTGGTTGCGCCAGCGCTCGCTCTTGGGGGCGGCCCAGCCCTCCAGCTTGTTGCGGAAACCGCCGGCGGTGGCGGTGGAGTCCCAGGGCGAGGTGTCGTAGACGGGGTCGTCGATCGCCCACTGGAGTTCGGCCGGGGTGGGCAGCTTGATCGGATTCTGCGGCCGTCCCAGGTTGCGGGTGAGGAAGCGGGACTCCGTGAGGCCCACCGTGACGGTCCAGTTGCCCTTCTCGTAGGCGAAGGGACCGGTCATGACCTGCCGGTCGGAGGCGCGTCCGGTGCCGCCGAGGAAGTCGTCGGCCCAGAGCGAGGAGACGGGGCTGGTGTCGGTGGTCCAGTCCCAATAGGGGATCGAGACACCCGGGTCCACCCTCTGGAGATGCCGCTCGAAGTCCAGCAGGTAGCACCGGTGCCAGGGGAAGAACGACGGGGACATGTGCCCGACGCGGAGCTTCCGGTCGCGGTCGGGCACGAAGTACTTGTCGTGCGTCTGCACGAACCGGTCGTACGTGCCGTCGCGCTTGAGCTCCAGCAAGGCCGCCGTGAAGCGCTTCTTCTGGACGCTGGTCAGGTTCTTCTGGTTCTGCCGGGTGTACAACGCGGGGCTCCTAGGGGGTGTCTTGCCGGTCAGGCCGGATCAGCCCGGGGCGTCTGGTGCCGTGGATCGCAAGGCCGAGGAGGGAGTCGACGCGGAGCGTCGGCGACCGACGAGAACGCCGCGAGGCGCGGCGCCGGACGCCCCGGGCCCGGCCTGACCGGCAAGACACCCCCTAGCCGTGGTGCGGGGCGGCCGTCGCCAGCTGGGCGGTGCCCAGTTCGTCGACGGCGGCGCGGGCCAGTTCGAGCCGCGTGGGATAGGACTGGAAATGGTTGATCCCGCTGAGGAAACTGCCGTCGGCCCGGCGCATGACGTGCAGCGGGCGGCCGTCGATACGGACGCCGGCCTGGTCGACGGCGATGTGCCGGCCCCGGTACGTCTCCTCGGCGAGCGGGGCCGGGGTGAGCGTCTGCCGGGGGCGCCGCGCGCGCAGTACGGGTGCCAGGGCGGCGGCCGTACCGGCGAGCACGGCCGCGGTGAAGGCCGAACGCAGCACCGTGCGGCGGGTCAGTGGTGCGGCGGGTGCGGCGTACATACGGTCTCCCTCGCTCGGTGGCCGGCGGCTACGGGTCTAACGCCGAGCGGCGGGCGAGGTCACCCTTGCGGGTGCTTGTAGAAGAGCGTGGTGGGTCGCAGGCGGCCGGCCGGATCGGTGGCGTAGTCGGGGATGGTGCCGACCTCCGTCCAGCCCGCGCGGAGGTAGACGTTCTCGGCGCCGCTGCCGGTCTCGGTGTCCAGGAACAGCAGCACCACCCCGGCACGGGCGGCGGCCGCCTCGGCCTCGGCGAGCAGGGCCCGCGCGGTGCCCCGGCCGCGGGCGGCCGGGTGGACCATGAGCTTGCGCAGCTCGGCGCGGTGGCGGCCGTTGGGCTTGGACTCCCGGTACCAGCTGACGGTGCCGTCGATTCGGCCGTCGCCGCCGGTGCGGGAGACCCACAGCACGAGGGAGCCCTCCTCGACGGCCGGCAGCAGGGAGTCCCACCAGGCGGCGGCGCCTTCGTGGTCGAGTCCGGCGAGGAAGCCGAGCGAGGAGCCGGCCTCGACGACGGCGATCAGGAGGGCGGCGAGTTCCTCGCGGTGGGCGCGCAGTCCGGCGGCGTCGAGCGGGGTGATAAGGGCCGTCATGCGGCGAGCATAGGGATCAGCCTGGGACGCGTCGCAGGTGGGGCAGGTGCAGGTCGCGGAAGACCGCGGCCATGCGCAGCGCGAAGACGAGGCCCGCGGAGACGGAGATGGCGAGCGTGTCCGAGGCCCCGGCCCAGTGGAGTCCGAGGTAGGCGGCCGCGCCGGCGAGTGCGGCGGTCGCGTACGCCTCCTCGCGGAGCAGCAGCGGCGGGAACTCGCCGCAGAGCACGTCGCGGACCACCTCACCGGTGACGCCGGTCAGGACGGCGAGGATCAGCACGGCCACGGGCGTGACCTGGGCGTCGATGGCCGCGCGGGCCCCGATGACGGTGGCGACGGCGAGGCCGAGGGCGTCGACGACCTTCAGGGTGCGCTGCGGGAGCTCCCGGCGGCGCAGGGGGCGGAAGGGCAACCCGTAGAGGCTGCCCCACCCCACCCCGGCCCCGCATCGGCCGTTCGGCCGGTTCGCCTGCGGCGGGCTCGCCGACGACCCCACCGGCCTCGGCCCGCCGGACCGGCCCAACAGGCCCTGCGCACCCGGCCTACGCACCTGGCCTACGCACCCGGCTTGCCCACCGGGTCGGGCTCCGGCCGTACAGCCGACGGGTCGGGCCCGGACCGACGGCGGACGGGGCACGTCCGCTGGGGCCGGGCGCCCCTACGTCCCGGCGTCCCAACGCCTCGGCGCCCCTACGTCCCGGCCCCCCGGCGTCCCTACGTCCCTACGTCCCGGCGTCCCGGCGTCCCGGCACCTTGCGGTCAGCTGGCGCTCATCCCGCGCTCAGGCCAGCGGCCGGACTCCTCGCGCATGGCGTTGATCTTCCGCGACGCCTTCAGGAACAAGTGGTCGACGCGGCCGTCGTCGGGCACCGCCGTGCGCGACCCCGCGACGGCCATGGCCAGCCGGCGCGTGAAGGCGTCCGGGTCGCCCCCGAAGGCGTAGGTGACCCGCTCCGCGTCCTCGGAGACCTTCCGGAAGTAGACCAGTACGGCCACTGCCACTCGCTTTCGGTTCAGGGGGTTCAGGGCTTACGGCGCCGGGAGTTCCGCGAAGTCCGCCACCAGGCCGCGATGGTGGCCCGCCGTGCCCAGGGCCAGGGAGTCGGCCTTGGCCCGCTTGAGGTAGAGGTGGGCGGGGTGTTCCCAGGTCATGCCGATCCCGCCGTGGAGTTGTACGCATTCCTCGGCGGCCCGGACGGCGACCCCGGAGCAGTATGCCTGGGCGACCGCGATGGTGAGCGGCGCGTCCGCGGCTCCCGTCGCCAGGGCGTCGGCGGCGGCGCGGGCCGCCGCGCGGGCGGAGGCCACGTCGAGCCAGAGCCGGGCGAGGCGGTGCTTGAGGGCCTGGAAGGAGCCGACGGGCCGGTTGAACTGGTGCCGGGTCCGCACGTGGGCGACCGTCTCCGCCAGGCACCACTCCGCCAGGCCGAGCTGTTCCGAGGCCAGGAGTCCGGCTCCGGCGAGCAGGGCGCCCGCGACGGCGGCCCGCGCGACGCCCGGGTCGGCCAGCCGGGTGCCCGCAGCCCCGTCGAGGGTGACGGTGGCGACCGGCCGGGTGAGGTCCAGGGAGACCGGCTCGGTCAGCGCGGCCTCGGCCGCCGGGACGGCGTACAGCCCGGTGTCGGCGAGCACCAGCAGGACGTCGGCGGCCACCGCGTCGGCGACGGAGCTGACGGCGCCGGTCAGGGTCCCGCCGCCGGTGTCCCGTACGCCGGCCGGCAGGGGGGCGCCGGGGGCCAGGGTCAGCGGGAGGGCGGGTACGCACACCTGCCGGCCGGAGGCCACCTCCCTGAGCAGCGCCGTCAGCTCGGGCGAGGACGGTTCGCACCCGAGCAGGATCTCCGTGGCGAGGACCCCGCTGGTCAGGTAGGGCACCGGGGCGACGGCCCGGCCCAGCTCCTCCAGGACCACGGCCGCCTCGCGGTGGCCGGCGCCCTGGCCGCCCAGCTTCTCGGGCACCAGCAGGCCGGCCGCCCCGATCCCGGCGGCGAGGGTCTGCCACACCGCCGGGTCGTGCGGGCGTCCGCTCTCGGCGCGCGCGAGGACGCTCGCGGCGTCGCAGCGGTCGGCGAGCAGGGCCCGCACGGCGGCGCGCAGTTCCTCCTCGGTCTCGGAGTAGAGCAGGTCGTACGGGGTGCTCGGGCTGGTCATCGGGCCAGGTCCTTCCAGGCGAGGTCCTTGTCGTCGCGCGGCTCGGAGGGCAGGCCCAGGACGCGTTCGGCGACGATGTTGAGGAGGATTTCGCTGGTGCCGCCCTCGATGCTGTTGCCCTTGGCGCGCAGGTAGCGGTAGCCGGCGTCGCGGCCGGTGAAGTCGACCAGTTCGGGGCGGCGCATGGTCCAGTCCTCGTACAACAGGCCTTCTTCGCCGAGGAGTTCCACCTCCAGTCCGCTGATCTCCTGGTTGAGGCGGGCGAAGGTGAGCTTCATGCCCGACCCCTCGGGGCCGGGGGCGCCGGCGGCGAGCTGCTGGCGCAGCCTTTCACCGGTCAGACGCGCGACCTCGGCCTCGACCCACAGTTCGAGCAGGCGCTGGTGGAGGGCGTGGGTGCGCAGGGCGGGGCGCTCGCGCCAGGCGGCGGCGACCGGCGCGATCATGCCGCCCTCGCGCGGGATGCGCATGCCGCCGATCGAGACGCGCTCGTTCATCAGGGTGGTACGGGCGACCGCCCAGCCCTGGCCCACGGTGCCGAGGCGGTGGCCGTCGGGCACGCGTACGCCGGTGAGGAAGACCTCGTTGAACTCGGCCTCGCCGGTGATCTGGCGCAGCGGGCGGACCTCGACGCCGGGGGCGTGCATGTCGCAGAGGAAGTAGGTGATGCCCTGGTGCTTGGGCAGGCCCGGTTCGGTGCGGGCGATGAGGATGCCCCAGCGGGCGGTGTGGGCGCTGGAGGTCCACACCTTCTGGCCGTCCACCACCCACTCGTGCGAGGACTCGTCGAGGACGGCCCGGGTGCCGAGGGCGGCGAGGTCGGATCCGGCGCCGGGTTCGCTGAACAGCTGGCACCAGACCTCCTCCCCCACCCACAGGGGGCGCAGGAAGCGGCGCTTCTGCTCCTCGGTGCCGTACGCGAGGATGGTGGGCGCGGCCATGCCGAGGCCGATGCCGATCCGGCGCGGGTCGTTGTCGGGGGCTCCGGCGGCTTCCAGTGCGGCGTCGACGACGACCTGGAGGGAGCGGGGGGCGCCGAGTCCGCCGAGGCCCTGGGGGTAGTGGACCCAGGCGAGTCCGGCGTCGAAGCGGGCGCGCAGGAAGTCCTCGCGGGGGGTGTTCGCGGGCGGGTGCGCGGCGAGCAGGTCCTGTACGCGGGTGCGCAGTTCCTCGGCGGTGACGCTCGCGCCGGACGCAGCGGGCGTGCCGGGAGTACCGGGTGTGCCGGTCATCGGGAGCCTCCGTCCAGGGACGGTACGACGACCAGGCGGCCGGTGGTGGTCCCGTCGGCGAGGCGCTGCACGGCGTCGGCCGCGGCGGCGAGCGGGACGCGTTCGCTGACGAGGGGCTTGATGACGCCCTCGGCGGCGAGCCGGGTCAGTTCGGTGTGGCAGGCGAGGATCGCGGCGGGGTCCTTGGCCGCGTACAGCCCCCAGTGCAGGCCGAGGACGGCGTAGTTCTTCACCAGCGCGTGGTTGAGGGCGGGGGCGGGGATGGTGCCGCTGGCGAAGCCGACGACGACGATCCGGCCCTCGAAGGCCACGCATTTCGCGGAGGCGGTGTAGGCGTCGCCGCCGACCGGGTCGTAGACGACGTCGGCGCCGCGCCCGCCGGTGAACTCCTTGACCCGGGCGACGAGGTCCTCGGCCGTGCGGTCGATCACGAGGTCGCAGCCGAGTTCCTCGGCGGTGCGCACCTTGGCCTTTCCGCCGACGACCCCGATGACGGTGGCTCCGGCGGCCTTGCCGAGCTGGACGGCTGCGCTGCCGACCCCGCCGGCGGCGGCGTGCACGAGGAGGGTCTCGCCGGGCTGGAGGCGGGCGCGGCGGTGGAGGCCGAACCATCCGGTCTGGTAGCCGATGTGCAGGGCTGCGGCCTCGGCATCGTCGAGGGCCTCCGGAGCGGGCAGCAGGGCGCGGGCGGGTGCGGTGACGTACTCGGCGAAACCGCCGTGCGGCAGGCTCGGGTTGGCGATGACGCGGCGGCCGTCCTCGGTCTCCCCGCAGATCTCCACCCCGGGGGTGAAGGGCAGCGGGGGCCGGATCTGGTACTGCCCGCGCACCAGCAGCGCGTCGGGGAAGTTGACGTTGGCGGCGAGTACCTTGAGCCTCACCTCGCCCTCGCCGGGCACCGGTTCGGGAAGCTCCTCGAGGCGCATGGCCTCAAGGGGTTCGCCGGGGGTATGTACGCGCCAAGCCTGCATCCGGGGCCTCCAGCCGCCGTCGAGGAACCACACTCCGCGCGCATACTAAGCGGTCGCTTGCCCCCTTGGGAACCAGTCGTACCGGGACGGGCACCGGACGGGCCGGGGAGCCGGCACCGGACGGCCAGGAGCAGGGCGCTCGCGCCCGGAAGAAACATGCGTCATTCCGGTCACTTCCGTCCCTCATGGGGCAGCATGTGTCGTGCACGTGTCATGACTCAACGGGGAACAGCACCTGTCCAGGGGGGACCACCACATGAGAAGAACCATGTCCGCGGCCGGCGCCGCCATCGCCTTGACCGGCCTGATCACGGCGGCGGGCCCGGCCACGGCCGCCCCGGCGAACTGCACGCCGAGGATCCAGGTGCTGGGGCACCTGACGCCCGACGCGTACTACCCGGACACCCGGCCCGCCCAGGGCGTCCTGGACCTCGGCGCGGGCAACCTCTCCGTCGGCGTCTCGGGCTTCAAGCCCGTCTACTGGACCGGCACCAGGCTCCACCGGGTCCCGCTGCCCGACGCCACCCGGACCGGTGAGGTGCTCGCCGTCAACAGGAACGGTCTGATGGTCGGGCGCCTGGTCGGCGACGGCGGCTACCTGTTCACCTACCGGGCGGGCGACGCCGCGGTCACTCCGCTGCCGGGGAGCGACTGGTCGGACGAGGAGGCCGACGTCAACGACGCCGGCCACGTCGTCGCCCGCAGCTCCTCCTGGGTGGGCACCGTCTGGAAGGACGGGCAGAAGGTCCGCGAGCTGCCGGTGCCGGCCGGGTCCGACCCCGGGACCCGCATCAAGATGGTCACCGCCATCAACGCCCGGGGCGACATCCTGGGCCAGGCGAAGCAGGACTACGAGGTGCCCGAGACCGGCGAGCACCGCGAGGGCACCTATCCGGTGCTGTGGCCGGCCGACGGCGGCCCCGCCAAGGCCCTGGTGCCCACCAGCGGCAACAGCAGCTTCGCGGAGAGCTACGTCCAGGACCTCGACGAGAGCGGCCGGATCGTCGGGTACGACTGGCTCGGGCCCTGGCACGAGTACAAGCCGTGGGTCTGGGCTCCCCCGCACACCGGGCCCGGCACCTCTCCCGGCATGCTGAACACGCACCCGTACGGCACCTTCGAGGCGATCAGCCCGACGACCGGCGTGAGCGTCGGGACCGCCAAGTTCCACCCGGAGTCCCAGACGCTGCCGGACCAGGCCCAGCTGTGGAGCGGCGCCGGTCCGGTCCTCGCCCTGCCCCGGCTCGCGGCGGGCGGGGCCAGCACGGCCGAGGCGGTGTCGGACGACGGCCGGGTCGGCGGGTCGGCCGTGAACGCGAACGGTAAGCACAGGCCGGTGATCTGGACCTGCGCGACCAAGCAGGCGTACCTGCCGCAGCCGTAGGGGGGTTCGCGCCGATCACCGGGCACGGTGAGCCGGGCGGCGCGGTGAGCCGGACGCTGTGAGCCGGTCGCCCGGGACGGTGAGCCGGTCACGGGCATGGCGATCTGGGCGCCCGCACGCTATCGATGGGCGCATGGAGAACCCTCCGCGCGGTCTGCCCGCGCCGCCGCCGCCCGGCGCCGCCGCCCTGCCTCCCGGCTCGTACGCGGGGCAGGTGGTCCTCGTGACCGGCGGCGGCACCGGGCTGGGCAAGGCCATCGCCGCCGAGTTCGCCCGGCTCGGCGCCGATGTCGTGATCGCGAGCCGCCGCTCCGAGCAGCTGGAGGCGGCGCGCGAGGAGCTGGCGGCCGTCCCCGGCGCGGGCCGGGTGGCGGCGGCCGTCTGCGACATCAGGGACCCCGAGCGGGTCGCGGAGGTCTTCGACGCGGCCGAGGCGGCGCTGGGCCTGCCGGACGTCCTGGTCAACAACGCGGCCGCCAACTTCCCCTGCCCGGCCGAAGACCTGTCGCCCAACGCCTGGCGGGCGGTGGTGGACATCACCCTGACCGGCACCTGGTTCATGACCCGCGAGTTCGGCCGCCGCCACCTCGCCGCGGGCACTCCCGGGTCGATCGTGAACATCGGCGCCTCGTACGCCTGGACGGGCGGGCCCGGCTTCGCCCACAGCGCGGCGGCCAAGGCCGGGGTGAAGAGCCTGGTGGAGACGCTCGCCGTGGAGTGGGGCCCGTACGGCATCCAGATCAACGGGCTCGTCCCCGGGCTGTTCCCGCACGCCGACATGACCGAGGACATCCGGGGTGGCCTGGAGCGCGCCGCACCCGGCGCCCGGGACTCCCGGCAGCCCGCCCTGCGGGTCGGCGCGCCGCACGAACTGGGCTGGGCCGCCACCTTCCTGGCCTCGCCGTACGCCCGCTTCGTGACCGGGCACACCCTGGTGGTCGACGGGGCGAACTGGCAGCGGCGGACGGTGGTCAGCCCGGAAGTCGTCCCGGTGCGCGAGCAGTTGGGGCGCGGCCCGTTCGGTTCCTGAGCGCGAGCGGGAACCCTGCTCCCGGCCGGGGCCGGGGCCGGGGCCGGGCCTGCGGTCAGGCTCCGTTGAAGTGCGGCGGGCGGCGGGCCGCCTTCGCGCCGTAGCCCTCGCGGCAGTCGTCCGAGGTGAGGGTGAGGGCGGCGGTCATCGCGACACGGTCGAGGGCCGCGGGGAGGGCCGCGTCGGCGTAGGCGTCGACGGCGCGCTTGATGCCCTGGACGGCGAGCGGGGCGTTCGCGGCGATCTCCGCCGCCAGCTGCCGGGCGGTGGACTCCAGCTCCGGTCCCGGGACGACCAGTTGGACCAGGTGCAGCCGCTCGGCCGTCGCCGCGTCGATCCGGCGGCCCGTCAGGGCCAGGTACTTGGCCCAGCCCGCGCCCGCCTCGCGGGCGATGCGCAGGTCTCCGCCCGCGTCCACGGCCACGCCCAGCCGGGCCTCCGGCAGGGCGAAGACGGCGTCCTCGGCGGCCACCCGGACGTCCGCCATCAGGGCCAGTTCGAAGCCGAAGCCGAGGCAGTACCCCTGGACGGCCGCGACCACCGGCTGCGGGAGCCGGGCGAGGACCGCGAAGCGCTCGTGGACCCATCGGAGGCCCTCGTAGTAGTTGCGGGTGCGCTCGGCGGCGGATCCGCCCGTGACGGCGCCGCCGGGGGCGTTCACGTCGATGCCCGCGCAGAAGGCCCGACCCTCGGCCCTCAGCAGGACCACCCGTACGGCGGGGTCGAAGCGGATCCGGTCCGCCAGCAGGCCCAGCTGGCGGGTGGACTCCCAGCTCCAGCCGTTGAGCCGGTCCGGTCGGCACAGGGTGAGGACCGCGACGCCGTCCGCGACCTCCAGCCGGATGCGCTCCTCACCCTCCGCGATGTCCGTGGTGATGGTGTCGATCACCGAGTCCCCCCACCCCCGCGGTCTCTGACGGATCGTCAGCTTAGGGGTGGCCGGGTCAGCGGGGGAAGACCTCGAACGGGACCGCCGGGCGGCCGCCGAACCGGGGCGCGGTCTGCTGGGCGTAGCCGGTGAGGAAGGTGCGGACGTACTCCTCGGGGTCCTGGTCCGTCAGGACGTCGATGTACGCCTTGTGCTCCAGCAGGGACTTCACCGACCGCTCCAGGCCGGGACCGGCGTCGGCCGCGTGCGTCGGCGTGATGGAACCGGACACCGCGACCCAGCGCACCCCGTCCCACGGCTCCAGGCCCTGCTCCGAGATGAGCTCGGGGAAGATCCACCGGTTGCCCGCGTCGCCCGCCGCGTCCAGGGTGGCCCGGCCGACGGCCTTGTGGTCGGGCGTGTTCCAGGCTCCGCCGCCGTTCGCCCCGCCCCACGTGTCCCGGTGGTTGAGGGTGATGACGAGCTCGGGGCGGTGCCGGCGGATGGCAGCGGCGATGTCGCGGCGCAGGTCGAGGCCGTACTCGACGACCCCGTCGCGGTAGTCGAGGAACTCCACCTCGGACACGCCGACGACGGCCGCGCTCGCGCGCTGCTCCGCCTCGCGCAGCGTGGCGCATTCGGCCGGGGCGATGCTGTCGATGCCCGCCTCCCCGCGCGTGGCGAGGAGGTAGACGACCTCACGGCCGCCGTCCGTCCAGTCGGCGATCGCGGCCGCGCAGCCGTATTCGAGGTCGTCGGGGTGCGCCACCACGGCGAGGGCGCGCTGCCAGTCGGTGGGCATGGGCTCCAAGGGAGCGGGCTGGTCAAGGTGTTCGGTCATGATCCGCACAATAGGCGAACGGACCGTCACGGACAGGTGGTGGCCCCGCCGGACCCCACCGGGCGCCGCCGGTACCCGCTTCGCGCCGTCCCGTACGGCTTCCCCCGGGCGGACGGGACCGGCCGGCCCCGGGGAACGCCTCACCCGCACCTTCGTGGAGCCCGCCCGACGCGGTCCCCCGTAGGGCGTGCCGTCAGAACTCCACGACCGAGCGGAGCACCTCGCCCCGTTCCATCCGGGCGAACGCGGCCTCGACCCCGTCGAGGGGGATGGTCTCGGAGACGAATGCGTCCAGGTCGAGACGGCCCTGCAGGTAGAGGTCGATGAGGAGCGGGAAGTCCCGCTCGGGCAGGCAGTCCCCGTACCAGGAGGACTTCAGGGCGCCGCCGCGGCCGAAGACGTCGAGGAGCGGCAGTTCGAGCTTCATCTCCGGCGTGGGCACCCCGACCAGGACCACGGTCCCGGCGAGGTCGCGCGCGTAGAACGCCTGGCGGTAGGTCTCGGGGCGGCCCACCGCGTCGATGACCACGTCCGCGCCGTTGCCGTCGGTGAGCGCCTGGACGGCCTTGACCACGTCCTCCGTACGGCCGTTGACGGTGTGCGTGGCGCCCAGGCCGCGGGCCCATTCCAGCTTCCGGTCGTCCAGGTCCACCGCGATGATCTTCGAGGCGCCCGCCAGCCGGGCTCCCGCCACGGCCGCGTTGCCCACTCCCCCGCAGCCGATGACGGCTACGGAGTCGCCCCGGCCGACGTTGCCGGTGTTCAGGGCCGCGCCGAGGCCGGCCATCACCCCGCAGCCGAGGAGTCCGGCGGCGCCGGGGGCGGCGGCCGGGTCCACCTTGGTGCACTGGCCGGCCGCGACCAGGGTCTTCTCGGCGAAGGCGCCGATGCCCAGCGCCGGGGAGAGCTTGGTGCCGTCCTCCAGGGTCATGGACTGGGTGGCGTTGTGCGTGGCGAAGCAGTACCAGGGGCGTCCCCGCTTGCAGGCCCGGCAGGTGCCGCACACCGCCCGCCAGTTGAGGACGACGAAGTCACCGGGGGCCACGGAGGTGACGTCCGGGCCGACCGATTCCACGATCCCTGCGGCTTCGTGGCCGAGCAGGAAGGGGAACTCGTCGTTGATCCCGCCCTCGCGGTAGTGCAGGTCGGTGTGGCAGACCCCGCAGGCCTGGACCCGTACCAGCGCCTCGCCGGGTCCCGGGTCGGGCACGAGGATCGTCGTCGTCTCCACCGGTGCACCCTTGCTCCGGGCAATGACCCCTCGTACGCGATGCGTCACGTCCTACCCCGCTCTCGTTGACTGTCGTCTGAACCTACACGGGCCACGGGGCGTACGGGAGTTGCGTCACTCCGAGGCGCGCGATCCGGCCAGTTCCGACGGTACGGCGGCCCGCAGGGCCGCGCCGAAGGCGGCCACGGCCGGGTGGGCGGCGGCCCCGCTGCGGAAGGCGATCCGGGTGCGGCGCGCCATGGGGAGGCGGGTCAGGCGGACGTCCAGGTCCTCGTGGCCGGAAAGGCCGAGCTGCGGGACGACGGCCACGCCCTGGCCGGCCGCCACCAGGGCGAGGACGGTGGCGAACTCGTCGACCTGGTGGCGGACCCTGGGCGCGAACCCGGCTGCCTGGCAGGCCCGTACGGTCATGGCGTGGCAGAGGGTGCCGGGCGTGGCCGTGATCCACGGGGCGTCCGCATGGACGCGGAGTACCGCGCCCTGGTCGGGGCCGGGCTCGGGGTGCGGTGCGGGGCGGCGCTCGGGCTCGGGTCCGGGGCGGCCGGGAGTCCGCGCCGCGGGCGCGGCCAGGTACATCGCCTCCGTGTACAGCGGCTCGGCCGTCAACCCCGGCTCACGGGGCGCGGGGACGAAGTCGTACTCGTGGACCAGGGCCACGTCCAGGTCCCCGGCCCGCAGGGCGTTCGCGACCGCCGCCGGGTCGGTCTCCGAGACCATCGGCTCCAGCGCGGGGTGACGCCGCGCGAGGCCGGTCAGGGCGGCCGGGACGATGGCCCGGGTGGCGGTGGGGAAGGAGCCGATCCGCAGGACGCCGGCCAGGCCGCTGCGCGCCTCCGCGAGGTCGGCATCGGCCTGTTCGAGGCGTTCGAGAACGGCCTCGGCGTGCCGGACGAGGTTCTGTCCGGCCGGGGTGAGCCGGACCCGGCGGCCGGTGCGCTCCAGCAGCGGCAGGCCGGCCTCGCGTTCGAGGACGCCGAGTTGCTGGGACACCGCCGAAGGGCTGAAGGCGAGGGCCTGGGCCACGGCGGCGATGGTCCCGCGGTGGGCGAGTTCACGGAGCAGACGCAGGCGTCGGACGTCGAGCATCGGCTCAGCTTACGGGTGGGGTAAGGAACGCGAACTGGATTCGACGCTCGGTACGGGTAAGGGTCGACGCATGACACATGACACCGCGGCCACGACCGCCCACGGCCTGCCCCGGGACCACTCCGGCAACCTCCACCGGACCGGCGAACTCCACCGCTCCGGCGACCCCCACCGGACCGCCGGCCTCCACGGGATCCACGTCCCGCTCGTCACCCCCTTCACCCGAGGCGGGGACATCGCCGCCGAGGCCCTGGAGTCCCTCGCCCACGAGGTGCTCGACGCGGGCGCCACCGGGATCGTCGCCCTCGGCACCACCGCCGAGACGGCCACCCTCGACGAGGCGGAGCGCGACCTGGTCACCGATGTGTGCGCCCAGGTCTGCGCGGAGCACGGCGCAGTGCTGACGGTGGGCGCCGGGGCGAGCGGGACCCGGGCCGCGGAGGCCTCGCTGGCCCGGCTGGCGCGGTGGCCGCAGGCGGGCGCGGCGCTGGTGACCGTGCCCCCGTTCGTGCGGCCCTCCGCCGCGGGCGTGCTGGCGCACTTCGCGCGGCTGGCCGAGGTGAGCCCCGTACCGCTGATCGTCTATCACGTCCCGTACCGCACCGGGCAGTCGCTGGACGCGGCCGCGCTGCGGGCGCTGGGATCGCTCGCGGGGGTCGCCGGGGTGAAGTACGCGGGCGGGGGCATCGGCGAGGACACGGTCTCGCTGCTCGGTGACCTGCCGGACGGGTTCGAGGTGCTGGCCGGGGACGACGCGTACGTGTCCCCGCTGCTGGCACTGGGCGCGACGGGCGGGATCCTGGCCTCGGCGCATCTGGCGACGGCCCGGTTCGTGGAGCTCGCCGGAGCCTGGCGGGCGGGGGACGTGGCGCGGGCGCGCACGCTGGGGCACGCGCTGGCCCGGCTGTCCGCAGAGGCCTTCGCCGAGCCCAACCCGACGGTCGTCAAGGGTGCGCTGCACGCGCTGGGGCGGATCCCGACGCCTGACGTACGGCTCCCCCTGCTGCCGGCCTCGGAGGCGGCGGTGGCGGTCGCTCTAGAGCGCCTGGCGGAGCTCCAGAGCTGAGGGTTACGCGCCGGATAACTTCCATGATGGGCGATTTACCCCCTACGTGCGAGTCGCCCAAATGAGGCCCACGGAGAGCAGAGTTGCCCGTATCGGCCGCGAGGCCGCGGGCCCGTGATGTGAGTCACGCCGGATGCGCCAACATCATTTCCCCCGGGAGGTCGATTCCCTTTTCCCGGAAAGGGAATCGGCTATTGCACAGAGACGCCGACAAGGTCATTCACCGGACGTATAGCGGGAAGTCGATCTACCGGTGGATTTCGGCTCTTGTTCCCACCCGGCGGGCTCGCTTACGGTCACCTCGTTCCTGGTGGTACGCAGCCGAATCCGGCCCGCCGCCCGGGCTCTCCGTCCCCCCACGTGAGGAATTCCGCCATGCCCGCAAAGGGAAAGCACCGCCGGCCGAAGCACCACCCGATCACCCGCAAGCTGGCACTCGCCGGCACCGGTGGCGCGGCCCTCACACTCCCGCTGATCAGCGCGACCACCGCCGGGGCGGTGGAGACGACCACCGCTCCCGCGGCTCACACCGCCGCCCCCGCGGCCCGCACCGCCACTCCCACGACCTATTCCGTGGTCCCCGGCGACACCCTTTCCGAGATCGCCGTGGAGCATTCCGTGAGCGGCGGCTGGAAGAAGCTCTACGCGGCGAACCGGAGCGTCATCGGCGACAACCCGGCGATCATCCGGCCCGGTATCAAGCTGAACCTCGGCACCCAGGCCGAGACCGCCCGCGCGAGCAGGTCCGCCGCCCGGCCCGCCATCAAGCCGGCCGCCAAGCCCGCCTACGCGAACAATCTCGACGGATGGATCCGCGAGTCCCTCGACGTCATGGCCAAGCACGGAATTCCCGGTTCCTACAACGGAATTCACCGCAACGTGATGCGGGAGTCCTCGGGCAACCCCCTCGCCATCAACAACTGGGACATCAACGCCCAGAACGGGATCCCGTCCAAGGGCCTGCTCCAGGTCATCGACCCGACGTTCAAGGCCTACCACGTGCCCGGCACCTCGCTGGACTCCTACAACCCGGTCGCGAACATCACGGCTGCCTGCAACTACGCGGCCGCCCGCTACGGTTCGATCGACAACGTCAACGGGCCTTACTAGGAGCGGTAGACCTTCCTGACCTTGCCGTCGGTTCCGGCGAGGACGTAACCGCCCTGGCCGTACTCGTCACTGAGGTACGGGCGCACGGACGGGCTCTGGTCCATCATCCAGGGCTCGACGATCACGTACCGCGAGGTGGGGTTCGCCACTCCGAGGTCCCGCTGGGACTGTTCGAGGAGGGCGGGCAGGGCGTCCCACTCGACCTCGGCCATGTCCATGAGCGGCGCGCGGTCCTTGACGGTGCCGGCCGGGCCGGTCCGGGTGACCTCGCCGCCCCGGTACTGCCAGGAGTCCACGGTCTTCGCTCCGGGGGCCGTGGGGACCGAGGCGATGACGTACTCCTCGTAGATCCGCAGGTTCACGAAGGTGGTCGTGCCCGTCTGCTGCTTCAGGGCGGCCAGCGCGGTCCGGATGCCGTCGGGGGTGAGCAGACCGCCCTGGGGCACGCTCGCCTTGTGCGTGGCGGGCCCGGACGCGGCCGGCTCGGACGCGCCCGGACCCGGCGCGTCGGCGGGCGGCCCGGTGGGCGCCGGGCCGGTCCCCGAGGCGGCGGGGGTACCGCTCGCGCTTCCCTTCGCGCCGTCCTTCGAGGCGGTGCCGTCGGGCAGCAACTGGACGATCCCGATCACCCCGGCGGTCAGGACGGCCGCGAGCGCTGCGGCGAGCACCGCCGGGCTCCGGCGCCGGCCGGGATCCGACGCGACCGACGCCGTGGGCGCGTACGGGGACATGGACGGCCCCGGGTACGGCGACAGGGTCGCGTGCACCGGGGGGCCGTACTGGCCCAGGGCCGGCGGGGGTGTGAGGGGCGGCGTGCTGCCGCCGGGAGCACTGCTCGCGTTCCGGAGCAGCTGTTCCAGCTGCGCCGCGTCGGGCCGAGCGGCCGGGTCCCGTACGAGCAGCCGTTCCAGTACGGGTCCCAGCGCACCGGAGCGCACCGGAGCGGGGATCGGCTCGTCGAGCACGGCGACCACGGTGGCCAGGCTGGTGGCGCGGCGGAGCGGATGCACGCCCTCGGCGGCCACGTACAGCAGCATGCCCAGCGACCAGAGGTCCGAGGCGGCCAGCCCCTCCTCCCCGCGCACCCGCTCGGGCGCGATGTACTCCGGGGAGCCGATGAGCACCCCGGTGGAGGTGAGCCCGGCGGAGCCGTGCAGGGCCGCGATGCCGAAGTCCGTCAGCACGGCACCGCCGTCGGGCCGCAGCAGTACGTTGGCCGGTTTCACATCGCGGTGCAGCACCCCTTCGGCGTGGGCGGCGCGCAGCGCGGAGAGCACCTCGAGGCCGAGCCGCAGCACCTGCGCCACCGGCATCGGGCCGGAGCCCAGCCGCTCGTGGAGCGAGCCGCCCCGGACGAGCTCCATCACAATCCACGGATGCGCGTCCGGGCCGCCCGGAGCTCCCGCAGCCCCCGCACCCTGCGTACCGCCCTCGGCGGCGGGATCCACGATGTGATGGATCGTCACCACGTGCGGGTGGGCCAGCCGGGCGAGGGCGCGGGCCTCCCGGACGGCCCGTTCGCGCAGCTGGACGGCGAGGCCGGGCTGGGCGGCGGCGGTCGCCGGGTCCGGCGGGCGCACCTCCTTGAGGGCGACCTCGCGGTCCAGTGCGATGTCGCGGGCGCGCCACACCGTGCCCATGCCGCCGCTGCCCAGGGGTTCGACCAGCTCGAAGCGCCCGCCGATCAGCCGTCTGCCGGCCTCACTCGTGTCCATGGCCGGTCATCGTAGGCGCCGCCGGGATCAGCAGCGCCGCCGGTCCACCGTGACGGTGCCCTGGGCGGTGGCCACGGTCCGGTCGTAGCACCCGCCGCCGGCCGCGGAGCCGTACAGCCGGTAGCGGGCCGAGGTGGTGCCGACCGCGTGCCGCTGGTCGCGCGGGACGTTCGCCGTGTAGGTGGCGTCGCCCGTGTACCGGTCGTCGAGCCGGACCCGGTCGACGACGCGGCCTCCGCGCAGGGTGACGGTGTCCGCGGCGTCGCCCAGCGAGAGGACGGTGCGCAGCCGGTCCCCGGCGCCCAGGGTGGTCTCGCCCTCCATCGTGTAGGTCCGCGTGGTGCGGGTGGTGTCCTTCCCCCGGGTCACGCTCTCCTCGTCGGTCCAGGTGGCGGTGAGGGCGTCGCGGTTCTCGCCCTCGGTCCAGCGGTGCACCGAGGTGTTGCGGACGGCGCGGGTGACGGTGGTGGCGACCCGCCCGTGGGAGGTGTCCAGGTACCCGGCGACCGTCAGTTCGTGTCCGCCCTCGGTGTCCAGCCGGTGCTCGGCGCCGGGCGTCCAGCGGGAGGAGCCCCGCGGCTCGCTCTGCTCGTGCCGGGTGAGGGATCCGGTGACGACCTCCCGGGCCTCGTCCTGCCACAGCAGCAGGTTGGTGGGCGTGCTCCAGCCGCTCTGCCCGGCCGGCACCCCCGCCACGGACACCTCGATCCGGTGGGAGCGGCCGTCGTTGAGCAGGCCGGCGAACGGGGTCAGGTCGTAGAGGACCGGCTGGACGTCGAAGGCCCGGGGGCCGGGGGTGACGTACCAGAGGAAGGGGTTGGACCAGCCGCCGGTCCAGACGGTGGGGAAGGGCGCGGCGATGCCGGCGAGCCGTCCGTCCACGGAGATCCGGACCTCGCGGTAGGGGCCGTCGGCTGCCTTGCAGGAGTACGGGGCCGCGTCGGGGGTGGTCATGTACCAGTACTCCTCGCAGCCGCCGCCCGAGCCGGTGGCGTAGACCTCGGCGAGGAGCCGCTCGGTGTTGCGCGGGGTGGTGACGTCCGGTGAGGTGAGGGCGAGGACCCGGTCGGGGGTCCCGGCGGGCGCGGTGGCGCCGGTGCGGGGATCGGCGGCGTAGAAGGTGAGGGTGACCTTGACGTCGATGACCCCGGTGTACGTGTCGTTGACGACGTTGCCGATGAGCATCTCGACGGGCTGCGGGCGGGTGAGGGTGTCGCGGTAACGCGTGACGTCCTTCTCGACCGACCAGTTGATTCCGTCGGGCGAGGGCTGGGGGGTGGAGGTGCGGAGGATCTCCACGCCGCCGAGGGAGAGGTGGCCGAGGCGGTCGTACTGGCGGCCCTTGACCTTGCCGTCGAGCCGCAGCACCACCTTGGCCCAGCCGTCGGCGCCGCAGCCCGTGGGCGGCGCGTAGCTCCCCTGGTACGGGGTGAAGTCGCGGAACTGGGCCTCGGCGAGGGTGACCTGGCAGGACCGGGTCGCGGGCCGGGCGACGGGCGGCGCGGCGGTGAGGGGGTCGTGCCAGTCGGTGCCGAACTCGGCGGGCGGGGTCACGCCCGCTCCCGCCCCGGGGACGGCGGGGGTGGCGGCGTTCGCGGGTCCCGCGGTGCCGGCCAGGGTGGCCGCGGCGAGGGTCAGCGCGCCCAGCAGGCCCATGATCCTGTGTCGTCTCATGGGCCCGCAGTGAAACCCGGAGCCCCCGCTTCCCGCTAGCCCCCGACGCAGACGTGGCGGGATCCGGTCCCCCGGCGCGGCGGGTACGGGGCCTGGTGTGCGGGATACGGGACCCCGTGCGGCGGACCCGGGGGCCGGAGCCGGCGGACCCGGGGGCGGGGCGGGTCAGTTCGCGGTGGCGAGCACCACGACGCCGTCGTCGTCCGCGTGGACGGTGTCGCCGGCGCGGAAGGTGACCTCGCCGATCGTGACGGGCCCGTCCACCGTGCCCGCGCCGGTCTTGCCGCTCTTGCGCGGGACCGTGCCCAGCGCCTTGATGCCGAGGGCGAGCTCCCCGAGGGCCACGCTGTCGCGGACCGCGCCGCTGATGATCAGACCCGCCCAGCCGTTGCGTTCGGCGGCGCCGCCGATCAGGTCGCCGATGAGGGCGGTGCGCAGGGATCCGCCGCCGTCGACGACGAGTACGGCGCCCTCGCCCGGGGTGTTGACCAGTTCTCGCAGCAGGGCGTTGTCCTCGTGGCAGGACAGCGTCCGTACGGGGCCCGCGAACTGCCGGTGGCCACCGTACTGGTGGAACTGGACGGCGCAGATGCCGAGCGCCTCGCCGTGCTCGTCGTACAGGTCGGTGGTGGGGACGGGGATGACGCTCATTGCTCTGCCGGTTCCTCACTGCTCGTACTGCTGCTGTCGTGTCGGTCCAGGCAGCCAGGGTAATCGGCGGTGCGCGGCCCCTCCGGGCCCGGTTCCACGGGCCCGGTCCGTCAGCGTTTCAGGGCCCGGTACCGCTTGAGCAGCGCGGTGATCTTCTCGGGGTCCGCCTTGCCGTTCAGTTCGGCGAGGAGGTCGTCGGGGCAGAGTTCTTGAAGTGCTCTCCCGGCTGAAGCCGGGAGATTCCTGCTTACCTTGCGGCAGCGGGCTTGACGCGTTTGGCACGCCTGACGACTGCCCTCCCGGCAGCCGGGATGAGCGCGTGGCCCATCCGGTACAGGTGCAAGACGTTCCGGGCTGCGTTCCAGTCGGCGCTGCCTGACCAGCCGCAGTCCGGGTTCTTGCACACGAACACGGCCTGGGACTCTCGGCTCCCCGGCGTGATGAAGCCGCACGCGGAGCATCGCCGGGAAGTATTGGGGGCCGGGACCTTGTGCAGGGTGCCGCCGAGCTGGGCGGTCTTGTACGTCAGCATGGTGACCGTCCGGCCCCACGCCTCCCCGCTGATGGAGCGGTTCAGCCCGGATTTCTGGGCGACGTTCTTCCCCGGCTCTTCGATGGTTCCCCTGGCCGACTTGACCATGTTCGTGATGGTGAGTGCTTCGACCACAACGGTGCCGTACGTGCGGGCGATGGCGGTGGTCGTCTGGTGCTGCCAGTCCAGGGCCCGGCGCTTGGCTTTCGCGCGGAGTCCTGCGATCTGGTCGTAGGTGTGGTGCAGCCGGCGGCTGGTGCGCTCGCCGGGCTTGCGGTGCTGCTTACGCTGCGCGGCGCGCTGCTCCAGGTGCAGAAGCCTGGCTTTCTCCTTGCCGGTCAGCCATTCGCCGTGCTCGTACGTTTCGCCGTCCGAGAGGGCTATGGGCACGGTGACGCCCACATCTATGCCGACGTCCGGCCCCTGGTGGGGATCGGGCTTGGCCTCCAAGGTCCGAACACGGAAGGCGATGTGCCAGCCGAGCACGTCCTTGACCAGCCGCGCCCCGGTGATCCGGTTCTCCCCGTTGGCGTGCTTGCCCACGGGCAGGTCCTTGGTCCACCGGAATCGGACCCGGCCCACCTTGGGAATGTTGGCCATGCCCCAGCGGCGGTGCACGCGGGTGATGTTCAGGTCCCGGCCCTGCGGAACGTCCACGGACATCACCGTGCGGAACCGGCCCTTGAAATTCGGGGCGTCGGCGCGGCCGTCCCAGCAGTTCTTCCACGCCTGGAAGTACGTCTTCAACACCGCTTGCGCGGCCTGCGCGGGAAGGACAGCGAGAAAGTCGATGTCCTCGCGGGCCTGGCGGATCGCGGCGTCCGCGTTCGCAAGAGTCCGTTTTTCCTTCGGCATCATCCGCCACCAGGCGTGCAGCAGGTTCCACATGGTGCGGGCCGCGTGCGCCTGGCCATCAGTCTTCAACACCTCGGCGCGCGATAGCGAAAGACGGGCACGGTGCCCGAACTGCCGCTTCACCAGGGAGTCTTGACTCACAACGGAAACCCTAACATTGGCTTATGTCACCACGCTGGAAACCTAATCCCGATGTCAGAACGGGTCGCCATGTTGTTTACAACCTGCACGTTCACTTGGTTTTTGTCACGAAGTACCGGCGGAAGGCGTTCACCGACGTCATGCTGACCCGCACCGAAGAGATCATGGGGGAGGTCTGCGCCGACTTCGAAGCCGAGCTGAAACAGTTCAACGGCGAACAGGACCACGTGCACCTGCTCGTGCACTACCCGCCGAAGGTGCAGCTTTCCAAGCTGGTCAACTCCCTCAAAGGCGTCAGCTCCCGCAGGCTGCGCCAGGAGTACGAGAGCCACGTCCGCCGGTACCTGTGGGGCGGACACTTCTGGTCCGGCTCCTACTTCGCCGGCTCATGTGGCGGCGCACCCCTGACCGCCGTCAAGCAGTACATCGAAAACCAGCAACGCCCCGTCTGACCGTCACCCCGGAGGCGCAGAGCACTCCGACGCTCCGCGCCTCCGGGCCAAGGATGGCCTTCACCCCCGCCCTGAAGGGCGGAGCACTGGCCAAGATCAGAGGTAGAGCTCGCCCCGCCAACGGCCGCCCTTGGTCTTCCAGATCCGGTATCCGCCGGGTACGCCCCGTGCCACGTAGTCGCGCCGGCTCATCCCCCGCCCCTCAGTCGCGCGAGTTGCCGAAGAGCAGACGGTAGCCGATGAGCAGGACGAGCGAGCCGCCGATGGCGGCGCCCCAGGTGGCGAGGTCGAAGAACTCCGTCTGGATCGGCCGGTCCAGGAACTTCGCCGAGAGCCAGCCGCCGATGAAGGCTCCGGCGACGCCGATGAGGGTGGTGCCGATCAGACCGCCGGGGTCACGGCCGGGAAGCAGGACCTTGGCGACGGCTCCGGCCAGCAGGCCCAGGACGATCCAGCTGACGATCCCCATGCCAGTCACTCCGTTTCGGTGGTTCGGGTGTTCACCCAGGAGGACGTGTTCGAGACCGGAACGGTTCTCCGGCCGACCGCAGCCGCCGCGCTCAGGCCGCCGCGCTCAGGCCACCGCGCGGCTGATCGGCACGATGGCGGCGGGCGGGACAAGCGGTACGGGCATCCCCGGCACGCCGGGCGTGACCGCCGCAGTGGGCGCAGGAGGAGCCGGGTGGCCGGGGGTGGCAGGCGTGGTGGCCGGAGTTCGCGCGGCGGCGGGCGGGGCCTGCACCGCGGGGGGCGGGGTCCGGGTCAGCAGGAGCACCCCGCGTGCCGCCGCGACGGCTCCGGCCGCCGCCAGCAGCACCCCCACCGCACCGCCCTGGAGGCGTTCGCCGAGCAGGACCATGCCGATGGCGGCCGCCGCCAGCGGATTGGCCAGGTTGACCACGGCGAGGGGAGCGCCGAGCCCGCCCCGGTAGGCCCGCTGGGACAGCAGCATCCCGCCGACCGCGAACACCACGACGAGCAGGGCCACCGCGACCACCCGGACGCTGAGCAGGGCTCCGCCGCGGCCGGCCGCCACGGCCACGGTCTGGGTCAGGGCCGAGGCTGCCGCGGAGGCCAGCCCGGAGGCCGTCGCGTGCCGCAGCCCCGAGCGCGGGTCCTTGGCGGCGGTCAGCATCAGGATGACGGCGGCCGTCGCCCCGGAGACGGCCAGCGCCTCGGCCAGGGTGAGGGTGTCGTCGGGGGCCGGCCCGGAGGCGGGGAGCAGCAGCAGGCCGAGCCCGGCGACGGTGGCGAGGGTGCCCCGCCATTCGGTGGCCGCCACCCGGCGCCCGGCTCCGCGCGCGCCCAGCGGGACGGCGGCCACGAGGGTGAGCGCGCCGAGCGGCTGGACCAGGGTGAGCGGCCCGTACCGCAGGGCGGCCGCGTGCAGCAGCGCAGCGGCGGCGTTCAGCCCGGCCGACCACCACCAGGCACCGGAGCCGAGCAGGGCACTGGCGCTGCGGGCGACGGCGGCGCGGGCCAGCCGCTCCTGGGCGACGGCGGCGGACGCGTAGGTCACGGCGGAGGCCAGGCAGAGCCCTACGGCGAGGGCGGTGGCGTTCACCGTCCCACGCCCTCGGGGAGGTTCCGCGGCCGCGGCAGACCGCGTACGCCGATGGCGTCGGCGTCGGCGTCGGCGTCGGCAGCCTCCGGCGCCGGGTCCCCGTCGCCGGACAAAGCCGCACGGTCCGTGTCGGCATCACCGGCCTCCGGCGCCCGGTCCGCGGCGGCGTCCGCCGGGCGCCCCGGCCGCGGGACGAGCAGCAGGGCCGCCCCGAGCAGGACGGTCGCCACGATCGCGTCGAGCCAGTAGTGGTTGGCGGTGCCGACGACCACGAGCAGGGTCACCAGCGGGTGCAGCAGCCACAGGGCGCGCCATCGCGACCGGGTGGCCGCGATCATGCCGAGCGCGAGCATCAGCGCCCAACCGAAGTGCAGGGAGGGCATCGCGGCGAACTGGTTGGCCATGGTGTCGGAGGCCGGCGCGGCCCCGTACACGGTGGGCCCGTAGACCTGTCCGGTGTCGATCAGGTGGGCTTCGCCGAGCATCCGCGGGGGCGCGAGCGGGAAGCCGAGGTGCAGGGCCAGGGC
This sequence comes from Streptomyces sp. NBC_01408, assembly GCF_026340255.1. Classification (GTDB taxonomy): domain Bacteria; phylum Actinomycetota; class Actinomycetes; order Streptomycetales; family Streptomycetaceae; genus Streptomyces. The sequence continues at coordinate 149,292 of NZ_JAPEPJ010000002.1, forward strand.
GGCTCCCGTGAGCACGGCCAGGACGCGGCGCGCCCACAGGTAGTGGACCGGGCGGCGCAGGTAGAGCCAGACCAGGAAGAGCGCGGTCGCGGGGAAGTGGACGGCCGCGTAGTAGGTGTTCGCGGTGTGGACGAGGGCGTCGCCGTGCAGCAGCAGGCGTTGGACCGCGCCCTCGCCGGGCAGGTGCAGGGCGCGTTCGGCGTCCCACACCCGTGCGGCGTTGCGGAAGGCCTCCTCGGTGCGGTCCGTGGCGAGCGTCCGGCCGGCCTTGTAGACGGTGAACAGTCCCGCGACGAGCAGCAGCTCGCGTATGAGACGGCGGCGCGCGGCTCTCCGTCCGGCTGCCGGTCCGGCAGGTGTGGTCTGGGACATCCCCCGGTCTCTCTTTCCTGGTGCTCGGATCTCGTTTCCGCGGCTGGTCGGGGCCGCGCGCACTGCGACACGCCAGTGTATCGATACATTCGCGTATCGATACGCTGGTGTACCGATACGGTTCCGTTTCCCGTACACTTTGTACGGAAGACAGCCCGAGGAGACCTGAGGAGAGCCGCACCATGACGTCGACGCCGACGCCGACCCCCGCGCGGCGCTCCAAGATCACCCCGGAGCGCGAGCAGGAGTTCTACGACGCCGTACTGGACCAGCTGCGCGAGCACGGCTACGAGGCCCTGACCATGGAGGGCGTCGCCGCCCGGGCCAGCTGCGGCAAGTCCACGCTCTACCGGCAGTGGAAGACCAAGCCGCAGCTCGTCGCCGCCGCCCTGCGCGCGGGCCGACGGGGCACGCTCGTCGCGGTGGACACCGGGACCCTGGCCGGCGATCTGCACGAGGCCGCGCGGATCGCGGCCGGCACCTCGGGGCGTGACACCCGGCTCACCCAGGCCCTGGGGCATGCCGTGCTCAGCGACGAGGAGTTGCAGGCAGCCCTGCGCGAGGCGCTGGTGGAGCCCGAACTGGCGGCCTTCGACGCGATGGTGGCGCGGGCCGTGGCGCGGGGCGAGATCGCCGCGGACCACCCGGCGGTGGAGTTCCTGCCGGCCCAGCTGATGGGCGTGCTCCGGATCCGGCCCGTCCTGGAGGGCCGGTACGCCGACGCCGACTACCTGGTCCGGTTCGTCGACGCGGCCCTGCTCCCGGCCCTGGGCCTGTCACCGCCGGCCGCCCAGGCCACCTGAACCGGCGGGCCGCCGTCCCGATGACCGGACGGTGACCTGCCCGCGCTGCCTCGTGGGGACGGCGGCAGCGCGCCACCCGGACCGGGCGGTGGCCACTCCTGAAGGGAGTGATCACCGCCCGATCTGTGCGGACCACCTCACTCCCGATACCGGGTCCGGACGTCCATTCGCTCCCCTGTACGGTTCCGGTGGGCTGGCGCCGGGTGTTCGCCGCGGCGGAGCCCGTCACGTTCACTTCGGCACGGCCCCCAGGAGCACCACGCATGTCCCCCCTCAGACGGCCGACCCGGTCCGCGGTCCTCGCCACCGCGGCTCTGCTTGCGGTTTCCGCGCTGACAGCCTGCGACGACGGCGGCGCCAAGAAGGCCGACGCCAAGATCGCGGCCTCGCCCTCTCCGAGCCCCTCGCCCACCGCTCTGCCCGCCGCCCTCACGGGCCAGCAGCTCGCCTGGCAGGGCTGCGCCGCCCCCTCGGCGGCCCAGGGCGGCGGCGAGGCTCCCGGCGCCGGATGGGAATGCACCGCGATGAAGGTGCCGCTCGACTACGCGCAGCCGGCCGGCGAGACCATCGACCTCGCCCTCATCCGCAAGAAGGCCACGGACTCGGGCAAGCGGATCGGCTCCCTGGTCTACAACTTCGGCGGCCCCGGCGGCTCCGGCGTCCAGACCCTCCCCCTCGCGGCCGCCGAGGACTACAAGAAGCTCAACGCGGTGTACGACCTGGTGAGTTTCGATCCGCGGGGGGTCGGCAACAGCGCGGGCGTCAAGTGCGTCGACGACAAGACGATGGACGAGCTGAACGCCTCCGAGGACTCCGAGGGAAGCCGGAAGAAGTTCACCGAGGGCTGCAAGCAGAACTCCGCGAAGATCCTCCCGCACGTCGGCACCACCAACGCCGCCCGCGACCTGGACGTCATGCGCCAGGTCCTCGGCGAGCAGAAGCTCAACTACTTCGGCATCTCCTACGGCACCGAGCTCGGCGGCGTCTACGCCCACCTGTTCCCGGCGAACGTCGGCCGCACTGTCTTCGACGCCGTCGTCGACCCGACCCAGGACTCCGTCCAGAAGTACCTCGGCCAGGTCAAGGGCTTCCAGAGCGCCCTCGAACACGCCATGCAGTACTGCGTGAAGAAGTACAAGGCCAACTGCCCGACCGGCCCCAACGCCACCACCGGCGCCGAGCGGATCAACGCCATGCTGGCGAAGCTGGAGAAGAAGCCCGCGGCCGCGGAGGGCGGCCGCAAGCTGACCGCCGACATGGCGGAGACCGGCATCATCGCCACGCTCTACAGCGAGGACAGGTGGGACCACCTGGTTCAGGGGATCGCCGAGGTGCAGAAGAACGGCACGGGGAACAACCTCCTCTACGCCGCCGACACCATGTCCGGCCGTGACGACAAGGGCCGTTACGACACCTCCGTGGCAGCGCACGGGGCCATCCGCTGCGCCGACGACAGCACCCGGATCACCGCCGAGCAGGCCGCGGCCCTGGTGCCCGAGTTCCGCAAGGCCTCCCCCGTCTTCGGCGAGGTCACGGCCGAGGAGCTCATGGCCGACTGCCAGGACTGGCCGGTGAAGGGCGAGCGGGCCAAGCCCGAGGTGAGCGCCACGGGCGCCGCACCGATCCTCGTCATCGGCAACACCGGTGACCCCGCGACGCCGGTCGAGGGTGCCCGCCGGATGGCCGACGCGCTCGGCAAGGGCGTGGGCATCGGCCTCACGGTCAAGGGCGAGGGCCACGGCACCTACGGGGTCAACTCCTGCGCCACCAAGACCGTCGACGAGTTCCTGATCGACGGCAAGGTCCCGGCCGACGGCGGCACCTGCGAGTAACACCCCGGAGCGGCCCGGCCCCGTCGGGCCGGGCCGCTCCCGTACTCACGGCCGGTCGGCGCCCATCGTGCGCGCGAACTCCTCCGGGCCGGCGTCGAAGCCGCGCATCCGCGCGTCGAGCGACCAGCTCCCGGAGGCGTCGCGGGTGAACTCGGCGACGGTGGCCGCCGTGGCGTCCGGAACGGACTCGAAACCGCTCGCGGCGAGGTCGGTGTGGCCTTCGCGGATACGCACCCCCGTGCCGGCGACGTCCGCGAAGGTCTTGCCGACGCCCGCGCCCGCGTCGGCGCCCTGGATCACCACGCCCACCACCACCCGGCACAACCGGGCCGCCATCCGGTCCAGTTCGATGGTCATCACCTCGTCGAAGCCGAAGCCCTGACCGGTGTGGCTGTCCCGGTTCAGCGTGATGGTGCCGTCGGGCGAGCGGCTGCCGAAGTGCACCAGGTGGACCGGTTCCCCGTGCGGGTCCGCCGCGTCGTAGACCGCGGCGACGATGTCCAGGTCGTTCGCGGGTGTGCCCGCGCCGCTGGGGTCCCACCGCAGTGCGACCTCCACCTTGGCCAGGCCCTTTTGTACACCAGTCACCGAACTCCCCCTCCAGACACCGGGCATTGCCCGGTCATCGTCCCACGTGCGCGCCCGGCCGGGCCGGACGACCGTACGTTCCCGGCCACAGCGACCGGGCGGTCCGAGCCGCTCAGCGGGCGACTCGCACGGTCTGCCGCCGGCTCCGGGTGCCGGGGCCTGGGCCGATGTGGGCGTCGGGGTGCGTGCTCATGCCTGCCAGACCCGCATTTCCCGCTCGCCGATCCACCGGTTCCACCACCGGGCGCCGATGCCCGGGTACTCCTCGTCCACCCGCTGCTTCAGGAAGCCCAGATCGGCGCTGCGGTAGCGGCGTACGACGTGGGAGAGCGACATCTCCCGGTGGTCGAGCACGTCGATCCGGGATCCGGCCGCCAGGAAGGCCCGGACCAGGGCCGCCGAGCCGCCGTTGTGGGCCGCCGCGTACAGCGGGGTCTGCTGTTGGCTGTCCCGTGCCTCCAGGTCGAGTCCCGCGTCCAGCAGCCGGGGCAGCAGCTCCTCGTGGTCGAGCTGGTGCAGGACGTGCAGCAGCCCGCGCCGGGCGCCGTCGCAGATCCGGGGGTCGACGCCCGCGTCGAGCAGCGCCACCACGGCCGGGGTGTCCCCGTGCTGGGCGCGCAGGAACAGCTCCCGCTGCTCGGCCCGCAGGCCGCGCGGCAGCCGGCCCAGGCCCGTCGTCCAGCTCTGCTCCACGGCGAAGCACCCGGCGACCGCTCCGCCGGACGCCAGCAGGGCGCGCTCCCGTTGCCGCTCCTCAAGGCTGTGCGGCAGCTCCAGGACCCCGCCGCGCGAGCGGACCTCGTGCCACTGGGCGCCGCAGCGCACCTTCACCGGCCCGGGCAGGGCGGGGCCGGGCGGGCCGGCCGCAGGGCCGCTGTCCGGGAAGAGGGCCGCGGTGACCAGCGGGTGCAGCTCCTCGGGGGTGATCAGGCCGGAGCGCACCAGTTCGAGGTCGGGCAGGCGCCGCCAGGCGTACTGAGGGAGCCGGGGGACCTCCTTCTGCTGCTCCCGTGTGATGACGCGGGCCCGGATCCGCCCGTGCGGACCGGGGCCGTCCTGTGCCAGCTCGAGGGTGCGGCCGTAGGGCGGGGCGAACCGGAACCGGTGGCCCGCGCCCGCCGCCGCGAGGCGCCGGACCTCCTCGGCGAGCCGGGTGAGGTCGAAGGTGGCCCGCCCCAGCTGTGCCGCCGTGTCGATCGAGGGCTCGTAGTAGTGCTGGGGAGGGACGGTCAGGTCCTGCTCCATGCCGACGGCCGCGAACGCCAGGGCGGCTCCGCCGGCCAGCTGGATCAGGGTGACCCACTCGGCGCGTGCGGCCGGATCGGCGGCGTCGGGTTCGTCGACGGGCAGGTCGTCGGGGTCGAGCGGGGAGCCGTCCGGGCGGAAGAAGGGCAGCCGTCCCGCGCCCCCGCCGAAGCGTGCGCGCAGGCCGGCGCTGTGGCGGGCGTCCCAGAGCGGACGGGCCGTGGTCCAGTCCTCCACGGTGAAGGTCATGCCGAACACGGCGTACAGCTCGCGGTGCGCGAGCGGCGCGCAGTGCAGGCGCAGCCGCTGCGGGCCGCCGATCAGCGGAGAGGTGGTGACCGACAGCACCGGCGCGTCCGGGTCGCGCGGGGCGCCGGGCCGCTGCCCGTAGTGGGCGAGCACGATCCGCAGGCCGGGGGCGATGGTGGTGTGGCCGCCCAGCACCCGGGGCAGATGCCAGCGCAGCAGGTCCGGGGCGAGGTGGCGGAGGTCGTCTTCCAGCGCCTCGGCGAGGGGGGCACCGTAGCGGGCCGCCATGTCGGCCGGGTCGAAGGTGACGTCGAAGGCGGCGGCCGCGCAGGACGCCCGCCAGTCTCCGGCCAGCCGGTGGGCGGTGGCGCGCTCGATCATCCAGCCCGGCACGGCGTAGCGGCGGATCCGCCGCCATGCCTTGAGGTCCACGGGATCGTAGCCGCCGGGCAGTTCGGCGCGCCGCATCATCGCGGCACGCCGCCGTCACCCGTCGGCTGCGTCATCACCATTCCCCCGGTCCTGCGCGTGATCAAGAAGGCGCAAGACCGGTCGGATTCGAACCGACGTCCTCCAGCTTGCTGCGTGGGCGCGACGACCTCTGCGCTACGGCCTTGCGCCGACGATCATACGCACCGCCCTCCGGCCGCCGGGCGGCCGCTCAGCCCGGGCGCCACTTCGGACTTGCTCATCCAGCTCACCAGTCGCCGTCCTGTACGGGTTTGCCCGGCCTCGGGGCGTTTCCGAGCGGCGTGACCTGCCCCGGTGCCGGTTCCGCCCAGGGGGTGTGGTCGTCGCCCAGCCACTCCCCCACCGGCTTGACCTGTCCCAGGGTTTCGGGCGCCGCGAGGTCGGCGGCGGTGTCGTCGTAGTAGTCGAACCAGGGCAGTCCGGCCTTGGTGTAGGCGGCCCGGTCGACCGGCGAGGGCGGCGCCTCCTCCCCGGTGATACGGCGCCACGCGGGCGGGGTCACCAGGTGGACGAAGACCCGCGCGGCCGGATCCCCGGCCCAGGCGGACAGCGGCCGTTCGTCGCGGTAGACCTCCTGGCGCATGGAGCCGCCGACCCCCAGCCCCATGGCGGGAGCCGCGGGCGGCTGCGCCGCGCTCCGCGCGCGGGCGGCGCCCGGGGCGGGCGGAGCGCCGGGAGCCGCGGACATCGGCAGGGGCACCGCTGCGCCGTAGCCGCCGAAGGCCGCGGGGGCGCCCGGGGCGCCGGGCGGGGCGGGCGCCGACGGGCCGGTCCGCGGCGGGCGCGCCCGCTGCGCCTCACGCCAGGCGGACAGTTCCCGCGCGTTCAGCGGGAAGGCCTGGAGCTGCACGCCGCCGGTGGTCTCCTCTCCGGTGACCTGCCCCTCGACGGTGGCACCGAGCCCGAGGGGTACGGCGACGAACTGACGCACCGTCCCGTCCCCCGAGTTGATCCCGTCCAGCCACGGCTGCCGGGGCAGGACCAGGTAGTTCTGCGGGGTGCGGGCCGGCCGGCCCGTCCACCGCTCGCCCGAGACGGCGCACACCTTGCCGACGCCGACCTGGAGCGCGGCGGGTTCCCTGGTTCCGGCGAAGCTGAGCCACATGGCCTCGCGCAGGTACACGGGCAGCATCACACCGCCCTTCGCCAGCCACTCCGGCGGCGCCGTGCCCGGGTAGTCCTCCACCCGCCGCAGCGGGAACTCCCCCAGTCCCGGCGGCAGCGCGTGCGTGCCGGACTCCGGCAGCCGCAGGGTCCGGATGAAGCGGATCTGTACCTCGCCCAGCAACAGTGCGTTCCCGTCGACCCGTACCGAACTTACCCCCATTGACCGCCTCCTTCTCCCGGTTCCACCCGATTTCACCGAAAAATCTTCGGCTGAACCGGATCGTTATCCTCAAGTTTTACTCAGATCTAGTGACGCTGCGCCGGTCGACTTCCAAGCTTTCTCGTACACGTGTATTGACGTCCCCCCACGTTCTCGCGGTTCCACGCGGTGCGGAGATCCCTCGACCAGCCACCGCTGGAAGGTGCCCGCATCACGCCCCGCGGTCCCGAGGAAAGAGTGCAGCATGAAGGTTCCCCAGGCCGGTGCGGTCGCCGCAGTGATCGCCCTCGCCCTGACCACCTCCGGGTGCGGCGAAGAGGACAAGGGGACCCTCGCCATCGGCATCAAGTTCGACCAGCCGGGCGTCGGTCTGCGCGAGCCCGGCGGCGTGTTCTCCGGCTTCGACGTGGACGTCGCCACGTACGTCGCCAAGGAGCTCGGCTACAAGCCCGAGCAGATCGAGTTCAAGCGCGTCGACAGCTCCGACCGGGAGCTGCTGCTCCAGTACAACGAGGTCAAGTTCGTCGCCGCCAGCTACTCGATCAGCGAGAAGCGCAAGGAGAAGGTCGACTTCGCCGGCCCGTACTTCACCGCACACCAGGACCTCCTCGTCCGCGCCGACGACACCACCATCACCAAGGCTGAGGACCTCAACTCCAAGAGGCTCTGCTCGGTCACCGGCTCCACCTCGGCGGAGAACGTCAAGAGCAAGCTGGCCCCCAAGGCGAGCGTCCTGGAGCTGCCGGGCTACTCCGAGTGCGTCGTCGCCCTCCAGGACAACCTGGTCGACGCGATGACCACGGACAATTCCATCCTCGCCGGGTACGTGGCCCAGAAGGGCAACGAGGGCAAGTTCAAGCTGACGGGCCACAGCCTGAGCAACGAGAACTACGGAATCGGCCTCAAGAAGGGCGACAAGGCGCTCCAGGGCAAGATCAACGCCGCGCTCAAGAAGATGGTCCAGGACGGCTCCTGGGAAGCGGCCGTGAAGAAGAACTTCGGCCCGAACTACAAGTTCGACCCGGCCCCCGCGATCGCAGCGGGCAACTGACGCCCGTCGACGCCGCGCCGGGATCCGACCAGTCGGAGTCCCAGCGGGCGCCGACCAGGTAGGGCCGTTCCGGCGCCGTACACGGCCGCCGCGGCCGGTTCGTCGAAGCGCGGGTCGTCGACCTGCCTGACGGACCGGGTGCGGCGGCCGTCCGCGTCGGCGCGCGAGCACGTCGAGGCGTAGGGGGTGTCCGGTCGCGCACGACGGACAGGGGGCGGCGATGGACGACCCGCCCGTACCCGCTGCCCACCGTCCCGCCGCCCCACCTCAGCCGCGCGGCGTCCGTGCCGGAGTCGCCTGCTGTCGACTGCCCCGCGTGCGGCATCGGTTGATGCCCGGCCACCTCAGCACGCACGCCGCGTCCCGTCCGTCACGGATTCGGCCACTTCGCCAGGAAATACGGAGCCTCCTCTTCAGCGGGAGGACGGGGTGCTCGTGGTCAGCGGGGGTGAACACCGCAGCTCCGCGCGCCGGACACATGGTTTTTACCTGTTGGGCACATGCCAATGTGAGCCTCGCTCTGCCACCTGATATCCCGCCAATTCCCCGGGCGGGAGCGGTGCGTCCTGGAGAGGTACCCCCACACCATGAAAATCTCCCGCCTGACCCCCTGGGCGGCCGGCCTCGCGGCGGCCGCCCTGGTCGCAATACCGGCCACCGCCTCCGCCGGCCAGCAGCGGACGGCGGCTCCCCACGCCGCGGCGGCCGTGACGGTCGACTCGTACTACGCCCCGGCCGAGGGCAAGACCGGGGCGGCGCTGAAGACCGCCCTGCACGGCATCATCAAGACCCAGTCCAAGGTGTCGTACGACGGTGTCTGGAACGCCCTGAAGGTGACCGACCAGGACCCGGCCAACCCGAACAACGTCATCCTGGTCTACTCCGGCCGCTCCCAGTCCAAGGCCACCAACGGCGGCGGGGCCAACGACTGGAACCGCGAGCACGTCTGGGCCAAGAGCCACGGCGACTTCGGTACCGCCACCGGCCCGGGCACCGACCTGCACCACCTGCGCCCCGAGGACGTCACGGTCAACAGCACCCGGGGCAACAAGGACTTCGACAACGGCGGCAGCCCGGTCGGCGAGGCCCCCGGCAGCCTCACCGACTCCGACTCCTTCGAACCGCGCGACGCGGTCAAGGGCGATGTCGCGCGGATGCTGCTCTACATGGCCGTGCGGTACGAGGGCGGCGACGGCTTCGCGAACCTGGAGATGAACGACAAGGTCAACAACGGCTCGGCCCCCGCACACGGCCGGATCAGCCTGCTGAAGCAGTGGAACCAGCAGGACCCGCCGGACGCCTTCGAGCAGCGCCGCAACCAGATCATCTTCGACACCTACCAGCACAACCGGAACCCCTTCATCGACCACCCGGAGTGGGTCAACTCCATCTGGTAACCGCCCCGGGGAGCCGCAGCGGCCTGCCGGGGGTCGGGCCCGGTCAGGCCGGGTATTCGCACGCCAGAGGCTGCGATCCGCGCCGGTCGGCCGCAGCCGACGGAGGTACGTCGTCATGGACGGAGCCGGACTCTGCGCCAGCGCCGGGACCGGCCCCGTGGGCCGCGGTAGCCGCCGCGGCCCACGGGAGCGGGAGGCAGACCTCGTCGAGGCACGTCCGTGACCTCTCAGAGGCGGTCGGCGAGGGCCTTGAACCCGGTCCAGGGCTGCTGGGGCGGGCGGGAGTCCCAGACCTTCTGGGAGAGCGCCGCCAGGGGCAGCTGGATGCCCGCCGCCACCTGAGCCGGGGTCTGGGCGCCGGACAGGTCGGACCACACGGCGAGGCGGGCTCCCAGTATCTGCTTGCCGTACTGGGCGGGCACGGGGGTGGAGCCGCGCAGCACCAGCGGGGTCCACTCCTCGTAGATCCGCCGGCCGGTGGGGTAGGTGAACTGGTTCGGCTCGCCCAGCACGTAGTAGAGGTACTCGTCGTTGAGGTTGACGACCTTCCGCCCCTCGCGCAGGTACTCCAGCGGCGGGCGGGCGCCGATCTCCTTGCCGGTCCAGTACTCGGCCTGGATGTCCTTGGCCGCGCTGGTCACCCCGCCGGAGAAGAAGCCGTCGTTCCACGCCTTGAGCGCCTTGCCCGACGGACGCACCACGTCCGCGCGGTCGTCGAGCCAGCCCGTCGCCAGGTCCTGGACGCGCGCCGAGGGGCCGTACCGCTGCTGGGCCGCGCGGGCGAGCTGGGGGAAGGAGGCCTGCGGGTCGCGGACGACCAGCGCCTGGTACTCGTCGGCGCCCAGGTGCCAGGCTCCGCCGGGGAACAACGGCAGGTACTCGCGCAGGAGTTCGTCGACGAGCTTCGCCGCCGCCGGATTGGAGATGTCCACGGCGCCCTTCACCGCCCTGCCCTGTACGTCGCGCAGTTGCAGGCCGGGGTGGGCGCGCAGCACCGCGCCGAGGTGTCCGGGCGAGTCGATCTCGGGGACGACCGTGATGTGCAGGGATGCGGCGAGCGCCGTGATGCGGCGCACCTCGGCCTTGGTGAGGTGCGGGGTGGAGACGATCTCGGGGTGGCTGGTGGACTCGATCCGGAAGGCCTGGTCGTCGGAGAAGTGCAGGCCGAGTTGGTTGAGTTTCAGGTCGCCCATCTCGCGCAGCCGGTCCTCTATCCAGTCGGCGGAGAAGTGCTTGCGCGCTATGTCGAGGTTGAGGCCGCGCTGCGGCTTGGCCGGGGCGTCGCGCACGGTTCCCTCGGGGGCCGAACCGGCGGACCGTACGGCTTGTTTGAGGGTGCGGGTCCCGTAGAACACCCCGGCCTCGTCGGGGCCGGTGATCTTGACCCGGCCGTCCTTCACGGTGAGGCTGTACGACTCGGCCGGGCCGGATCCCTTGGCTCCCAGGGCGAGTTCGACATCGCCGGGGCGCGGCGCCGCCGAGTCCGAGAAGCCGAGGCGCAGTTCCCCGGCGAGGAGTTCGGCTTCGTCGGACAGGGCCGCCTTGTCGGCCTGCGCGACGACCACGCGGGCGTCGGGGGCGGGCTTCCAGCCGGGGCCGCGGGCCGGTACGTGCTCCCGTACGGCCGGGATGGTGCGCGGGGCGGTGGACAGGGCGTAGGTGGGGCTCGGGGAGGGGGTGGGCTGGGCGACCGCCGGCGGGGTGGCCGGAGCGCTGCTGCCGGGGGTGGTCGGGGCGGCGGGGGCCCGGGCCTCGTCGGAGGCCGCCGTACAGCCCGGAACGGCAAGACCGACCAGGGCGGCGACCGCTGCCGTCGCTATGACATGGCCTCTCACGTGCATCCTCGGTTTCCGCATCGTGCACCCCTGTCCCCCGTACCAACCTGGCACGGGGGAGGCGCACGCGCGACCCGGCGGCTCGGATCAGGGCGTCGAGGTCAGTGGCGGGGCGGGCGTCAGTGGTGGGCGGGGACTGCGACGGGGGCCTCGGTGGCTCCGCCGGCCGCCGCGATCCGGCCGCTGCGCTCCGTACGGCCGGCCGTACGGCGTTCCAGCGCGCCGGAGACGAGGGCGAGCACGAGGGCGGAGGCGGCCAGCGCCGCGCCGACCCAGTTCGGGGCGGTCCAGCCGAGTCCGGCGGCGATCACGATGCCGCCGAGCCAGGCGGCGAGGGCGTTGCCGAGGTTGAAGGCGCCGATGTTGACGGCCGAGGCCAGGGTGGGCGCACCGGCGGCCTGGTCGAGCACCCGCTTCTGGAGCGGCGGCACGGTGGCGAAGCCGAGGGCACCGATGAGCACGACGGTGACGGCGGCGCCGGCCTTGCTGTGGGCGGTGAGCGTGAAGGCCGCCAGGGTGACGGCGAGCGCACCCAGGGACACGTACAGCATCGGCATCAGCGCACGGTCGGCGAACCGGCCGCCGATGAGGTTGCCGCCGACCATCCCGAGGCCGAAGAGGACCAGGAGCCAGGTGACGGAGGTGTCGGCGAAGCCGGCGACGTCGGTCATCATCGGGGTGATGTAGGTGATCGCGGCGAAGACGCCGCCGAAGCCGAGCACGGTCATCGCCATGGCGAGCAGCACCTGCACGTTGCGGAACGCGGCCAGCTCGTGGCGGATCCGGACGCCCTCGGGCCGGGGCAGGTCGGGCACCAGCCGGGCGATGCCGAGCAGGCCGAGGACGCCGAGCGCGGCGACGATCAGGAAGGTGACGCGCCAGCCGAGGGTCTGCCCGACGAGGGTGCCCAGCGGTACGCCGACCACGTTGGCGACGGTCAGGCCGGTGAACATCATGGCGATGGCGCCGGCCTTCTTCTCCGGGGCGACGAGTCCGGCCGCGACGACCGAGCCGATCCCGAAGAAGGCGCCGTGGGCGAGGGAGGCCACGACGCGCCCGGCGAGCATGACGCCGAAGGCGGGGGCGAGGGCCGAGAGCACGTTGCCCGCGATGAACAGGCCCATGAGCAGCATGAGCATGCGCTTGCGGGGGACGCGGGTGCCGAGGACGGTCATCAGCGGGGCGCCGAGGACGACACCGAGGGCGTAGCCGGTGACCAGGAAGCCCGCGGTGGGGATCGAGACGCCGTATCCGGCGGCGACCTCGGGGAGCAGGCCCATGATCACGAATTCGGTGGTGCCGATCCCGAAGGCCCCGATGGCGAGGGCGAAGAGCGCGAGAGGCATGGGGGAGGTGCCCTTCAGGGGAGGGTGCGGAGGCGGATACGGCGCGGGTGCGGGTGCGGTGCGGGACCCGGCCGACCGGTGCGCGGCCACGATTGCTGCCGCTGCTTACGTGCGTCCACATTAATTGCAGACGCGGGATATTTGCAAGCGCGGGCTATTTCGTTCGTGTTCTATTCTGGTGGCACCGCACGCATCGAAGGAGGAGCCCATGACGGCAACGGACAGCGCGCCCACCGCCCTCTCCCAGGGCTGGTGCGCCCTCTCCCTCCTGCACGGACGGATCGAGGCGCACATCGAGCGGGCCCTCCAGGCGGGGCACGGACTCAGCGTCCGCGAGTACTCGCTGCTCGACGTGCTCAGCCGCCAGCACAGCGGGCCCGGCGGACACCTCCGGATGCACCAGGTCGCCGACTCGGTGGTACTCAGCCAGAGCGCGACCACCCGCCTGGTCAGCCGGCTGGAGGACCGCGGGCTGCTGAGCCGCTACATCTGCGACACCGACCGGCGGGGCATCTACACGGACGTGAGCGAGGCCGGTCTGGCCCTCCTCGCAGAGGCCCGCCCGACGAACGACACGGCTCTGCGCGAGGCGCTGGACGAGGCCGCGCGCAACCCCGAACTGGCCCCGCTAGTCACGGTGGTGGAGAACACCCGGACACCCTCGTAGCGGGTGCCCGGGTGCACCCGGGTCACCCCGCGCCGCCGCCGACCGCTCCGGGCGAGGTCGCCGGGGCCGAGGCGGCCGAAGAGGGGGGCGGGGCCGAGCGGGCCGAAGAGGGCGTTGCCGAAGGCGGAGCCGAGATCGACGGCGAGGTACCCGGCGTCCGCGCGGCCGGTGCGCCCGGCGTCACCGAACGCTCCGGAGCGGGCGAGGTGGCCGGGCCCGGAGTCGGCGCCAGCGACGGGGACGGGGACGGCCGCGGGCTCGGCGACCGCGGCGGTTCCACGGACGGGCCGGGGGCGGTGATCTTCGGCGGGGTCGCGGGGGGCTGCGGGCCGGGAGCCCGGTCCGGGGCGAGCAGCAGGTAGCCGACCCCCGCGGCCGCCGCGGCCAGGCCCGCCAGGGGCAGCGTGAAGCGCCGCAGCCGTACGGCGGGAAGCCGCCTCAGGTGCGGGCCGGGCGGCTCCGCGGGACGCAGCCGGCGAATGTCGATGCCCTCCGCGCGTGCGCCGAGGGCCTGCCGCAGCCGCTGCTCCACGGGGCGTTCGCCGTCGCGCGTCATATCCGTCCCTCCAGGTTCCGTTCCAGCGCGTCCAGGGCGCGGCTCGCGTTCGATTTGACCGCGCCCCGGCTTATGCCGAGGGTCGTCGCGATCTCCGCCTCACTGAGGTCGGCCCAGTAGCGCAGCACCAGCACCTGCCGGCGGCGCGGGGTGAGCCGCCCGAGCGCCGCGAGCACCTCGCGGTGCGCCTCGTCCAGGACCACGTGGTCCTCGGCGGACGGCACGTCGGCCGGTGCGGGCGGGGTCCAGGCCCGCACCGTGCGCCTGCGGCGCAGGACGGAGCGCGAGGTGTTGACGACCGCCGTGCGCAGGTAGCCCAGGGCGTTGTCGACCTCGCTGATGTGCTCCCCGTGGCGGCGGTACAGCGCCGTGAAGGCGTCCTGGACCACGTCCTCGGCGGTGGCCAGGTCGTCGACGAGCAGCACCGCGAGCCGGACCATCCGCAGCCGGTGCGCGTGGTAGAGCTCGGTCACGGTGGGGGGCGGCGGATCGCCGTGGCCGGAGCCGTGTGCGTGCCCGTACGGGGCCCCGTACGGGCGAGGTGAGGCGGGCGGGGCGGAGCGCTCGCGGCGCAGCAACGACCACAGGCCCCGCCACGCCCGGTCGAAGACGGGCGTGGCGGGGCCGGCGGGCGAGACGAGGTGGAGCACAGGATTCCTCAGCCGTTGGCGCGGCGCCGCACGGTGTACAGGGCGCCGGCACCGATGACGATCAGGCCTGCGGCTCCTGCCCCCAGGGCCATGGTGGTCGCGGAGGAGCCAGTATGCGCGAGCTCGGCGTCACCGGGCGCGGCGGTGGGGGCCGCGGAGGGGGCGGTGCCCGTACCCGGCGTCGACACGGACGGGCTGGGCTTGGCGCTCGCGCCGCCCGACGCGGGCGTCGACACGGAGGGCCTGGGCGCGGCGCTCGTGGCCGGAGCCGGGGCGGCGCTGGTCGCCGGGGCGGGCTTGGCCGGGGTGCTCGTGGCCGGGGCGGGGGTGGCGCTGACGGCCGGGGCGGGCGCGGCCGGGGCGGGCGCGGCCGAGGCGAAGGCCGGCCCGGCCAGAGCGGCGAACACCCCGGTGGCGGCCGCGGTGACGGCCGCACGGCGGACGGGCTGGGGGACGCGCTTCAGGTTCTTCACGGTGGTTCTCCACGGTCGGGTCGAGGACGCGGAACTGCGCCCTTCACCCCCGCACGACGCGCGACCCTCGTCGAGGTTGCCGCCGTTCCCGAAAAACTTCCGACCGTGTGCCCTGCGGGCGGCTCGGCGGTGTCCGGTCCGGCTGCGCGCACGAGCCCGGGCTGCGCCCGGCCCCCTGGGGCTCCGCCCCAGACCCCGCGCCTCAAACGCCGGCGGGGCTGGATTTAGCCCTGGCATCGCCCCTGGGGGCAAGCGGCCTGGTCGGTGGGGTCGGTCCGCGGGGCCGCTCCGGGCTGTCTCCTCGGCTCGCGCACTGAGCCCGATCAAGAAGGGTCAGGCCGGTTGCGCGCTCGTCCTGCGGGGACAACCCTGCGCGTCCCCACTCCCCTCCACCACGGCTTCGCCTTCCGAAGCCCGGGCGTGGGGCGGGGTCGCGCAGGAGAGTCCCCGCAGGACGAGCGCGCAACCTGGGCCGGACTGTCGTAGCCGGGGCTCAGTGCGCGAGCCGAGGAGACGCTCCGGAGCGACCCCGACCCACACCCGAAGCCAAACCCAGCCTCGCCGGCGTTTGAGGCGCGGGGTCCGGGGCTGAGCCCCGTGCAACGGTGAGCGCCGTGGACAGCGTGGCGATGCCTTCCTCGATCTCGGCGGCCGGGCCCGACGCGTAGCCGAGGATCAGGCCCGGAGGGCCCGGGCGGAGGCGGTGCCAGGAGAGCGGGTGGCATTTGACGCCGAGGGCGAGGGCGGCCGACGCGAGGGCGGTGTCCTCGAAGCGGGCGCCGTCGAAGGTGACCGTCAGGTGGAGCCCGGCCGCCGCGCCGTGGACCCGGGCGCCCGGCAGCAGGTCGGCGACGGCCCGCAGCATGGCGTCCCGGCGGCGCCGATGGCGGCGGCGCAGGAAGCGCAGGTGCCGCTCCAGCTCGCCGGAGTCCATCAGCCGGGCGAGGACGAGCTGGGCGAGCACCGGGTTGCCGAGGTCGGCGTACCGTTTGGCGGCGATCACGGTGTCCCGGTGGCGGGCCGGGACCAGGAGCCAGCCCAGGCGCAGTGCGGGGGCCAGCAGCTTGGACACGCTTCCGGCGTAGCAGACGCCTTCCGGCAGCAGGGCGCGCAGCGCGGGTACGGGGGCGCGGTCGTAGCGGTGTTCGGCGTCGTAGTCGTCCTCGATGACCAGTCCCCCGGCGGCGGCCCAGCCGAGCAGGTCCCGGCGCCGGTCCCCGTCCAGCACCACCCCGGTCGGGAACTGGTGCGCCGGGGTGAGCAGCACGGCCCGGGCCCCGCTCGCCCGGAGCGCGGCCACGTCCAGCCCGGCCTCGTCCACCGGTACGGCCACGGTCTCCAACTGTCCGTACTCCAGCTGCTGCCGGGCCCCGAGCGAGCCGGGGTCCTCCACCGCGACCCGGTGTACGCCCGCCTCGCGCAGCACGTGCGCCAGCAGGGCCAGCGCCTGGGCCACGCCGGCCACGATCACCACGTCCCCGGGGTCGACGCGGATCCCCCGGTTGCGCGCCAGCCAGCCGGCGACGGCCTCCCGGAGTGCGGGTGCGCCCTGCGGGTTGCCGTAGCCGAAGTCGCCCGGGGTGAGGGCGGCGAGCACCCGGCGCTCGGCTTGCAGCCAGGCGGTCCGGGGGAAGGCGGCCAGGTCCGGGACCCCGGGCGAGAGGTCGATCCGGCAGGGTACGGCGCGCAGCGCGTCCACCAGTCCCGCCCCGGCGTTCCGCGCGAGGGCTCCCCCGATCACCGGGTCGGCAGGGAACGGCGACGGGGGCGGCGGCCCGGTCGACGGCGGAGGGGCCGGCGGGGCCGCGGCGACCACCGTGCCCGCCCGGCCGCGCCCCGAGACCTGTCCGGTCTCCGCCAGCCGCTGGTACGCCTCGGTGACCAGCCCCCGGGAGACCTGCAGCTCGGCGGCGAGCACCCGGCTGGCCGGGAGCCGGCTGCCGACCGGCAGGGTGCCGTCGGCGATGGCGGCGCGCAGCCGGCCCGCCAGCCACTCGGTGCGGCCGCCCGACGGGGCCTGCCCGATGTCGAGCTGGAGGAAGTCCGAGCCGACCTGCCCGGCCGTGCCCGGCTCCCCCGCTCCCGTTTTGGACCCCTCGACTGCGCCCTCTTTGGACCTGCTCACTGAACCATTGTGGCGCCAGGCTGGGCGCATGGACACACCACCCGCCACCGCTCTGCGGGACCTGGCCCCCGGTATCGCGGGGATGGCGCTGGTCGGCAGCAGCGTCACCGTCTCCCGTTCCCTCGTCGACGCCCCGCTGTTCGCCACCCAGGCCGTCCGGTACGCGGTCGCCGCCCTGCTCCTGCTCGCCCTGGCCCGCGCCGCCCGGGTACCGCTCGTGCGGCCCCGCGGCCGGGAATGGCTGTGGCTGGCCGGGATCGCGGCGACCGGGCTGGTGCTGTTCAACGTGGCCGTCGTCCGCGGGGTATCCCATGCCGAACCGGCCGTCATCGCCGTCGCGGTGGCGTCCGTACCGGTTCTGCTCGGGGTGATCGGCCCGTTCCTGGAGGGCCGGCGGCCCAGCCGTCAGGTGCTGCTCGCGGCCCCGGTCGTCGTGGCCGGAGCGGTGCTCGTCGAGGGGACGGGCCGGACCGACGCCGCGGGGGTCGCCTGGGCGGTGCTCGCGCTGGGCTGCGAGGCCGCGTTCACCCTGCTCGCCGTGCCCGTGCTGCGGCGGCACGGCGCCTGGGGGGTCTCGGTGCACACGGTGTGGCTGGGGGCGGTGATGCTGGCGGTGCTGGCGGTCCTGTTCGAGCAGCCCTCCGACCTGGGGTCGCTCGGAACGGCCCAGTGGGCGGCCGCCGGGTACCTCGCGGTGCTGGTGACGGCCGTGGCCTTCCTCCTCTGGTACCGCACGGTGGCCGCGGTGGGCGCGGGCCGGGCCGGACTGCTGACCGGGATCGCCCCGCTGGCCGCGGCGGGCACCGGGGTCCTCACGGGCGGCGGTGTGCCGGGCCCCGCGGTGTGGCTGGGGCTGGCCGTGGTGATCGCCGGTCTGGCGGCCGGGCTGCGCCCGCGGCGCACGGCCGGTACGAAGGCCCGTACGGCCCGCCCTGCCCGTGCTGCCGCTGCCCGTGCTGCCCGCACGGAGGCGCGGACCGCGGACACGGGCCGCGCCAGGGACGCGGGCCCCGCCGCGGACACGGCCCGGACCACGGAGGCCGGCCGGGCCGCCGGTGGGGCCGCGCCCGGGCCCCGTACCGACCGGGCGTCCACGTCCCCTTGAGGGCGCCGGGCCCTGTGGATCACAATCCGCAGATGGCGACGGATCCGTACAGCAGCTGGATGCGGTACTTCTCCCCCACCGCCAACCACCGCAGACTCGGCCTGGTCTGCCTCGGGGTGGGGGTGCAGCAGGGTGCGCTCCCGGTCGTGGGACCCCGCGCCCTCGACCACCACGTCGCCGTGGTGGTGACGCGCGGCCGGGGCTGGTTCAGCCACGGCGGACGGCCCGCGCAGCCGGTGACGGCGCCCGCGCTGCTGTGGCTGGTGCCCGGTGTGGAACACCACTACGGGCCCGATCCGCGGACCGGCTGGGACGAGTGCTTCGTGGACTTCGCCGGCCTGAGCGTGGCCGCGTACACCGACCTCGGCTACCTCACCCCGGACCGCCCGGTGGTGCCCCTGAGCGGCACGGCCGGGGTGCAGCACGTGGTCGACGGGATCGTACGGGCCGCCCGGCGCGGCGGCCCGCTGCTGGAGGTCGAGGCCGCGGCGGCCGTGCACGCGCTGCTCGTGGCCCTGCGCTACGCCCGCGCCGAGGTCTCCCGGCAGGGCTACACAGTGATGGACGCCCTGGTGCGGGACGCCCTGCTGCCGATATCGGTGGCCGAGCACGCCGCCCGGCTCGGGATGCCGCTGCCGCAGCTGCGCCGCGCGGTGCGGCGCAGCACCGGCGAGGGGGTGAAGGAGTACCTGCTGGGCATCCGGCTGAGCCGGGCCAAGGAACTGCTGGCCCGCACCGACCTGCCGGTCGCCGGGGTGGCCCGCCGGGTCGGCTACGAGGATCCGGCCTACTTCAGCCGCCTGTTCAGCCGCCGCGTGGGCATGGCGCCGGTCCGCTTCCGCGCCCAGCAGTCGGTACGGGGTCCGGTCCGCTGACGCCACCGGCCGGCCTGTCAGAATCTGCGCCGACCTGTCAGAACGCGCGCTGCGCATAGCAGAAGAGGTGCTCCTCGGGGCCCGCCAGCGCGTCGGCGGGCTGGAAGGGCGCCGTGTGGTGGTGCAGCACCTCCAGGCCCCGGTCGGCGAGCCTCGTGAGGTGGTCCTCCGTGGAGAGGCTGCTGACGGTGACCTCGTGGCCCATCCACTCGATGTCCAGGCGCCTGATGTCCCCCGGCACCGTGGCCATCACGAAGTAGCCGCCCGGCGCGACCCACGACGCCATGCGGTCCAGCGCCTCCGCGACCTCCGGCTGGTCCATCACCAGCAGGGGGAAGAAGGCGCACACCGCGTCGAATCCGCCCGGCCCGGGCGTGTACGTGCGGACGTCGGCCTGTTCGAAGCGGGCCTGTGGGACCCGGGTGCGGGCCAGGGCGACCATGGCCGCCGAGACGTCGATGCCGGTCACGGCGCAGCCGGCCCGGACCAGTGTCTCGGCGGTGGGCCGTCCGGTTCCGCTGCCCACGTCCAGTACCCGGGCTCCGCCGGGCAGCCGGGCGGTGAGCCAGTCGAGGGCGTCGAGCTGGCCGGGCAACCGCCCGAACGCCTCCTCGTAGCGCTCCCCCAGCGCGTCGAACACCTCTGCCGCTGACTTGCGTCGGCTCATCGGGCCGCCCTTCGTCTCGGTGGAGCCACCGTACAAGCTCACGGGCGGTGGCCGACGTTGAGTTCCGCGACCGAGGTCCACGCGTTGCCGCCCACCTCTCGCGTGGCTTTGAGCCTGAGGTAGCGCGCGGTGCGCGGGGGGAAGGAGACGTCCTGCTGGGCGGTGCTGTCGGGGAAGGTCCCGGAGGCGGCGGCCGGGCCCCAGGTGAGGCCGTCGGTGGAGGTGAACACCTGGTAGTCGGCGATGCGGCCGTTGGTCTGGCTCTGCCGGGGCAGGTAGTGGAGGGCCGAGACGTTGTACGAGGCGCCGAGGTCGAGGGTGATCTCGTGCGGCATCGGCGCGGTGGCGGCGTACCACTGGGTGTGCCAGAGGGTGGAGCTGTCGCCGTCCAGGACGTTCGCGGCGCTGCCGTTCTCCCCTGCGGTCTCCTGGCTGTCGACCGCGTGCACGCTCATCTGGCCCTGGGGTACGAGGAGTTCACCGCCCTCCGCGGGTCCGAGGTCGTCCACGGTCAGGTCGTCGAGGATGAGGTCCGCCTCGTTGTGGGAGTTCTCGGGGGTGACCTTGCGTACGCCGATCCAGGCGTCGGCCCCGGCGGTGAAGGTCTTGGTGAAGGTGGTGGGCGTACGGGCCTGGTTCAGGGCGGTGGTGGTCTCGGTGGAGCCGGATCCGGTGACGAACTGGTAGTCGCCGCTGAATCCGCTCTCGTAGCCGAAGGTCACCTTGTACGAGCGGCCCTGGGTCAGGCGCAGGGTCTGCGGGAGGGTCCGGTAGACGAGGCCGGTCCGCTCCTCGTGCGATTTGAGGGAGTTCCGTCCGGAGATCACGTCGTCGACCAGCTTCCCGTTCCAGCCGGCCTGGGTGTACGGGGCGTTGCGCTGGGCGATGTGGGTGCGCGGGTCGGTGGCGGAGCCGCCCGCGCCGCCGAAGGCGAAGGGGCCCCAGCCGGCGTCGGTGTTCTCGAAGTCCTCGGCGAACCAGTGGCCGCCGAGCGGGGTGCGGGCGGAGGGGACCACGCGTACGTCGTCCAGGTACACGGTGCCGGCTCCGGCGGCCGCGGACAGTCCGAGGGTGGCGGTGGACCGGCCGGCCGGGACGTCGAAGAGCACCTTCATGCGCTGCATCCGGGTGCCGTTCTTCTCGCTGCCGCCGAGGCTGTTCGTGAGGGTCGAGGAGTCGGCGTACACGGAGGCCGCGGGGCCGCCGGCCGGGGTGACGGTGAGGGTGGCGGCCCGGCCCGTGGGGGTGGAGACCCAGACGGAGGCCGCGTAGGTGCCGGGGGTGAAGCCGGTGAGCTGCTGGGACACGGCCGGGGTGGTGCCGGGGGCGAAGGTGAGCTCGCTCTGGCCCTGGGCGTTGCGGGTGACGGCCGCGCCGGTCCCGCTGACGTTCCAGGCGGCGAGGTCGCCCGCGTAGAAGGAGGGGTCCTTGACGGGGGTGCCCTCGCCCCAGCGGGGGTCGGCCGGGGCGGGTGCGGCGCCGTTGCTGACCACGTAGGCGGTGCGGGCGGTGGCGTTGATGGTGACCTGGTTGCCGGCGCCGACGGTGAGGTCGCCGACCGGCCGGCGGCCGGTGTCGGTGAGGGCGTGGAGCTTGGGGGCGCTCCAGCCGGCGGGCAGGGTCCACGTGGTGGAGCCGCCCTTGTCGTTCCAGTGGTAGAGCTTGCCGTCGCGGGGCAGCAGGTAGGTGTCGCCGGACAGGACGGTGCGGCCGCCGGTGGTGATCCGGCGCTTGTTGCCGGTGGTGGTGACGGTGGTGCCGTTGGCGAGGGTGACCGTGTCGGGGGTCCACTGCACGACGGGGGATTCCTGGAGGTATTTGGTCGGCAGGTTGACGCCGAAGGTGGTGTTCAGGAAGGCGGTGAAGTCCTTCTTGCCCTGCCAGCCCTCGTAGGCGGTGACTTCGGCGCCGCCGAGCAGCGGGTTGCGGGCGATCCAGTCGTCCTTGGCGTGGTTGGCGACGAACCGGGCGATGGTGGAGTTGATGCCCTTCAGGTCGCTGCCGCCGTAGTTGACGTCGGTGGCCCAGTGGTGCCAGAGGGACTGCTCGGTCAGGGTGTTGGGGAACTCCGTGGTCAGCTGGAGGCCGAGGCCGGAGATCTCGCGCTGGAGTTTGCGCGAGACGTATCCGTCGCCGTACCAGACGTCCACGTAGAGGAAGTCGAGCCCGGGGGCTGCGGCCTTGAGGTCCTGGAGGCGCTTCAGGCGCTGTCCGGACTGGCCGTCCTTCCGGGTGTCGACGTAGTACGACTGGTCGAGCCAGTCCCAGCCGGGTCCGCCGCTCTGGTGGGCCGGGTCGAAGGTGGCCGAGACCGGGTACTCCTCGGTGGCGTTGACGTGCACCCCGAAGTCGGCGTTGTAGGCGTGGCCCGCGCTGGTGAGGGTGTTGAGGTCCACGGCGCCGCCGAGTTTGGAGCCCACGTTCTTGTAGTCCATGTGCGCCGAGTCGTGGCCCTCGGAGGCGTAGCCCTTGAGGAGGACGAACTGTCCGAGGCCGTCGGTGGCGAGGCTGACGCGCTTGGTCTCGTCGAGGGTCTGGGCGAAGGGGTGCGTGGCCTGGGAGGCGAAGTTGAAGGGGATCCGCTGCACGACGCGGTTCGCGGTGTCCTGCCAGCCGGTGGGCGGGGTCCAGATGTCACGGTAGGCGATGGCGGCGTCCTGCCAGTCGACGACGGAGTCCGCGTTGCGGTCGGCCGTGATCGCGACGCGGGCGTACGGGAGCGGCTCGGTGTCGCCGTCCGCGGCGCCCGCGGGCCGGTGGAGCCAGGCTCCGCTCCACAGGCCGGCCCGGCGGTAGCCGCCCTGGTCGGTGATCCGTTTGCTGATCCGGCCGTTCTCGCGGGCGGTGCCGCCCGAGGGGGTGTCGTAGAGGGAGTTCGAGTCGATGGCGGCGGCCAGTTTGCCGGTGTTGGCCAGCCCGTACATCACGGTGGTGGCGGCGGGGTCGGCGGGAGTGTTCGCGGTGACGGGGGTGAAGGTGTCCCCGGTGCCGGTGGTGGCGGTGTGCATGGTCGCCGTGGACAGTGCGGCGCCGGGCTGGTCGCTGCGGACGCTGACGAGGTGGTGTTCGGGGATCGCGAGGCTGTGTACGCGCAGGGCGGCGGTGTCCTCGATGGCGGTGACCTTGAACTCCACGACCGAACCGGCCACCGAGAGCCGGGACCTGATGGTCACTCCGGAGAAGGCGAGCGCGTAGTCCACGCCGGAGACGGAAGGGGTGGAGGTCACGGTGGGGGTGTACGTGGTCCCGTTGACGAGGATCGCGCCGATGGCGTGCTCGTTGCCGTGCAGGACGTCCCCGGTGGCCCGCCGTGTGTAGGAGATGACGCGGGGGAAGCCGCTGTCCACGCTCACGGCCAGTTCGGGGGAGGTGATCGTGACGGGTGCGGCCGCCGCGGCGGGCTCGGCGGGCGCGGCCACGACCAGGGTGGCGACCAGGCCGGCCACCGCGGCCGCGACCGGCCGGTGGGGGGTTCGCATCGGGCCTCCGGGAGTCGGCGCTTCCTTGGCGGAAGACCGCACGGCTCGAAGGCGCGGGCGGTCCGCTCACTGACCTGACAGCTTGCGGACCGGGTACCGGGCAGGCCCATGGACAAAGCGGAGCGCTGTCCTGGACTTCCGTACACGGGAGGTGCGTGCGGGGCTACGCGGAGGCGGGAACCAGCACGACGGCCGTGCCGTACGCGCACACCTCGGTGCCGACGTCGGCGGCGTCGGTCACGTCGAAGCGCATCATCAGGACGGCGTTCGCACCCCGCGCCTTGGCCTGTTCGATGAGCCGGTCCATGGCCTGATTGCGGGTCTCCACCAGGGTCTTGGTGAGGCCCTTCAGCTCGCCGCCGATCATCGACTTCAGTCCCGCGCCGATCTGGCTGCCGAGGTGGCGGGAGCGTACGGTCAGCCCGAAGACCTCGCCGATGACCTGCTCGACCCGGTAGCCGGGGACGTCGTTGGTCGTCACGACGAGGACACCTGTTTCGTGGGCCCCCGCGCCGCCGCCATAGTCTTCGATACCCATGGCACCCACTCTGGCGCCGCCCGCGGCCGCCCGCATCCGGAGGCCGGGGGGTCAGGGCAGCCGGGCGGCGAGGCCGAACTCGTGGGCCACGACCACGGCCTGTGCCCGGCTGGACACCTCCAGCTTGCTCATGCACCGGTGCACATGGGTCTTGACGGTGGCGGCGCTGAGGAAGAGCCGCCGGGCGATGTCGGGGTTGGAGAGCCCGGCGCCGACCAGACCGAGCACCTCGCGTTCGCGCGGGGTCAGTGCGGCCAGGCCCGGGTGCGGGGCGCGGGCGACGGGGGCGGCGTACGCGTCGATCAGCCCGCGCAGCGCCTGGGGGCTGAAGAGCATCTCGCCGGCGTGCACGGTGGCGATGGCGGCGAGCAGCCGGTCCGGCGGGGTGTCCTTGAGGAGGAAGCCGCCCGCCCCGGCCTGGATGGCCCGGAAGACGTACTCGTCGGAGTCGAAGGTGGTCAGGACGAGCACCTTGGGCCGCTCGGGTGCCGCCCCGTGCGCGGCGAGGATCCGCTCGGTGGCGGCGATGCCGTCCGTGCCGGGCATCCGGACGTCCATGAGGATCACGTCGGGGCGGGTCTCGGCCGCGAGCCGGACGGCTTCCTCGCCGTCCTGTGCCTCGCCGACGACCTCGAAGCCGGGGGCGGCGGCCAGCAGGGCGGTCAGCCCGGACCGGATCAGGAACTGGTCGTCGACGACGAGCACCCTCAGCATCCGTGTCCCCTCCCCCGCTGTCCGTGTTCGTTCACGCGCCACGCCCCGCGCGTGGCACCGGCACCCTCAGGCTGACCTCGAAACCGCCCTCGGGGGCGGGTTCGGCGGTCACCGTGCCGTGGTAGATCGTCGCCCGCTCGCGCATCCCGATCAACCCCTGACCGGCAGTTTTCCGCATGGCGGCGGCAGGGCGGGGCCGCGGGCGGCCGCTCCCGTCGTCCTTGACGCGGACCCGGACCTCGTCCGCGGCGTAGTGGACGCGGACGGTGGTCCGGGCGTCCGGAGCGTGCTTGATGACGTTCGTCAGCGCCTCCTGGACCACGCGGTAGGCGCACAGATCGATCCCGGGCGGCAGGTCGTACGCCGTCCCCGTGATCCGCACGTCCACGGGAACCCCGGCCTCACCGACCCGCCGGACCAGCTCGTCCAGCCGCCCGAGCCCGGAGGCCCCGGAGGCCCGGGAGGCGCCGGGGTCCGCCTGGGCCGCCTGCGCCGCCGCCCGGGCGGGGTCCTCCTCGCGCAGGACCACCAGCATCCGGCGCATCTCCGCCAGGGCCTCCCGCGCGCTGTCACCGATCGTGTCCAGGGCGCGGCGGGCGGTCGGCGGGTCCGAGGAGAACACGTATCCGGCGAGTCCGGTCTGGACGGAGATCACCGAGACGTGGTGCGCGATGACGTCGTGGAGTTCCCGGGCGATCTGGATGCGTTCCTCCGTCACCGCCCGGCGGGCCTTCTCCTCCTGCTCCAGGCGGAGTTGGCGGGTGAGCTCGCGCAGGCGGCGGGAACCGTCACCGGCGACCCAGCAGACGACGGTGGCGACGGTCACGAAGGCCGCGCTGATCGCGACGCCGCCCGGCTCGGCGAGCCGGGTGCCCCACAGGAGCACCGCGAGCGTCGCGGCCGCGCACCTGAGGGACATCCGGCGGGGGCGCAGGGAGGCCGCCGTGTAGAGGGCGGTGAACATTCCGCACACGGCGACCACGTGGTAGTAGCCGAGGGTGAAGTAGGTGCCGACCCAGAGTCCGGTACTCACCATGACCGCCAGGGGGTGGCGGCGGCGCAGCACGAGCGGCAGGTAGACCGCGGCGATCAGGGCGTAGGCGAGGGCGTCGGTCTCCCGCCAGTAGCCTTCCGGATCCGCCCAGTTGTGGAGCAGCGTGGAGGACATCCACAGCGAGCCCACGGCCCACACGATCTCACCGACGGCCGGAAGCACGGCACGGATCCGCACCGCCACCGGGTGTGCGGACAACTGCACGTCAACCCCCTTTGTGTACCCCTCTGGTTGTACAGGGTCGCTCACCAGAGGGGTAGGCGGGTTTCAATCCCTGGATGGGCGCGCGGCAGGGGTGTCCGTCCGTAGATTTCGTCTCGCCGGTTCACCGGCCGGCATCGGCCCCACCCCCCGGGCCCCGCCGCGCGGCCGTGCCCGTTCGGGGGCGGGCACGGCCGCGTGCTCGTCCGCGCCCTGGAGAGGGAGCGGGCGCGGTAGGGGCACGGTACGGGTGCCAGACAATGCCCCGGATGGGGCATATCGGGCTAAATGGCGGTGAGTCATCCCGGCTGCACGCCCCTCGATGGCCATAGTCGTCCGTGGCAACCCCCCGGTTGCCGCCCCGTGCCGCGTACCGCGGCCGGGCGGATGACTTCGTAGAGGAGCCGGCTCATGCTGAAGCCCACCAGGACCATCCTCGCTCTCGCCGCCGGAAGCCTGGTGCTCGGTCTGGTCGGGGCGGGCGTCGCCGTCGCGGACGAGGAGCCGATGGCCACCCTGCCTTCGCACGAGACCGTCGTCGGCGGGTCCGACCACAAGTCCGTGATCGGCAAGGTCGTCTCGCGCGGCCCGCTGAAGGTCCGTAGCAAGCCGACCACCCGCTCGAAGAGCCTCGGCGAGGTGTACCCGAACCGCACGGTCGAGATCGAGTGCAAGAAGAACGGCGAGTCGGTGGACGGCAACCGCATCTGGTACCGCCTGCAGGAGAAGAAGAGCGATTGGGAGAACGGGACCGACGAGAACGGGACCGACGAAGAGGGCACGGACGAAGAGAGCACGGACGAAGACGGCACCGAGGAAGACGGCACGGAGGAGAACGGCACCGGCGAGACCGGCACCGGGGGCAACGGCGGCACCGGCGGCAACGGCGGCAACGGCGGCTGGCAGAACCGCCCGAACCCGCAGACCCGCAAGTACGACAAGGAGCGCTGGGTGGCCGCCCGCTACGTCAAGAACCAGTCCTCGGTGCGGTACTGCCACTGACCCCTGACCGCCGTCCGGCGCCCTTCGCGGGCGCCGGACGGGCCCGTGTGCGGGGCCGGGCCGCGCCGGTCAGTCCGCCGGGCGTACGGTGCGCGGTCCCACGCACCGTACGCCGTACGCCCGGACCCGCTCGCGCAGTTCACGGTCCGCCGTGACCACCACGCAGCCGCGGTCCGCGTGGGCGGCGGCCAGCTCCACGATCCGGTCGTCCCCGCTGCCGGGCGCCGGATCCACCCGTACCCCGGGCACGGATTCGACGCCCCGGGCGGCGCCCTCGACGACGAGGATGATCTCCTCGCCCTCGTTCCGCGCCGCCAGCAGGTCGCGCAGCCGCTCGGCCGCGCCGCGGCGGTCCCGCCACCAGCCGTCCGGGACCGATCCGACCACGTTGGCCGCGTCCACGATCAGCATGCCGTCGTCACGCCCGTCAGAAGTCGCCGTAGTTGACCTGCCAGGTCGGCAGGCCCATCCGGCGCCAGACTGCCACGACCCGGTCGCGGTCGTCGA
The DNA here is from genome assembly GCF_026340255.1 of Streptomyces sp. NBC_01408. Taxonomy (GTDB): domain Bacteria; phylum Actinomycetota; class Actinomycetes; order Streptomycetales; family Streptomycetaceae; genus Streptomyces. The sequence goes on from NZ_JAPEPJ010000002.1 coordinate 176,421, forward strand.
GCGAGACCCGTACCGCGTACCGGTGGCGTACGTGCGCGTCGAACAGCTCCGCCTTGACCAGGTCGTCGCGGCGCGTGTCGCCGGCCGCGCGCATCCACAGCTCGTCGTACGGCACTTCGTGCCGCCGCAGCCAGGACTCGGTCTGCGGACGGTGCTCCTCGCTGCGCCCCGACAGCAGCACGATCACATCGCCGTCGGCCCGCCGGAAGGCGTCCAGCGCGTGCCGTACCGACTCGTTGAGCAGGTCGAGCTCGCAGCGCAAGAAGTCGTACGGCCCCCGGTTGCCGAGCAGCGCGAGGGTGCCGTCGATGTCGCACATCACGGCCGAGGGCAGCGCCGGGTCCGGGACGTACGGCTGCACGGGCGGCACGGCCGCCCCGCCGGACCCGCCGTTCATCCACTCCGCCGTCAGCCGCCAGCCGCCCTGGCGGGCCTTCTGGTGCTTGTCGGCCAGGATGCGGATGATCTCCTCGCCGACCTGGCGTTCCCTGGCGGCGTCCCGGCGCAGGCACTCCTCCAGCGGCACGTCGGTGAAGTCGTGCACGACGAAGGTGGCGAGTCCGCCGACCGCCGCCTTGAGCCGCTTCGGAATGTGCTTGGTCAGGTGGGTGTTGTCGACGACCACGTCGAAACCGCCGTCGACGGCCGCGCGGACCGCCGCGTCCTGGACCTCCAGCACGGTCTGCTCGTGTGCGAAGGACCGGCCCCGCTCGGGGTCCGGCAGGTCGAGCATGGCCCGCAGGTCGTCCAGGTTGACCCGGCGCATCCGGCCGCCGGACTGCGCCTGGAGGGCGCGCGCGGCGGTCGTCTTGCCGGAGGCCGGCAACCCCGTCATGACGTGCACGACGGGCAGCGGGGCCTCCTGCGCATCCGCTTCGCCCGCCGCGTCATCCCGGACGGCGGGACCGCGTACGGCGGGGGCCGCCGGACGGGCCGCGGCCGGTACTGCGGCGCGCGGAGCGGGCGCGGGAGCCGGAGCGGGTCGGCGTGTTCCCGCGGGCTCTTCCGCGCCCTCCTCGTCGGAGGTGTACGCGTCGGCCACCTCCGGCCGTACGTGGCGCCAGGTGGTGAGGTCGGTCGGCCGGCCGTCGAGCCGCTGGAACATCGCCGGGCGGACCTCCCGGTCCGGCAGTTCCTTGACCGCGCGGGCGAAGGCGCCCCGGTCGGCCGCCAGGTGGACGAGGCCCGCGTAGGCCTCGTCGATGGCGCGCTCGTGCGCCGCGGCCCGCTCCTCCAGCCGGGCGATCACCTCGCGCACCCAGGCGTCGAACTCGTCGGGCACCTGCTCCAGCAGCGCGTCCAGCGGCTTGCCGCCCGAGGCCTCCACCTCGGCGACGGTGCAGTTCAGGCCCTGCGCGAGCCGCTTGGCGGGCAGGCCGGCGAACCGCTGGACGCCGTAGCCGCGCCAGATGTCCCGCTCGTTGACGCCGGTGAGCACCCGGTGGAGCCGTACGTACTCGGACAGCTTGGCCTTGGCGCGCACGCCGGAGGCGAAGCGCAGGACGAAGCCCTCGGCGTCGGTGCCGGTGGCCGCGGCGCCGCCGGGCATGGTGCTGGACTCGGTCAGCGCGATCAGCTCGTCGAGGGGCATGGCCGGCCACACGGTGACGACGGAGCCGATGCCCTCCCAGTGGGCCGCGGCCTCGGCGAGCGGGACCTCGGCGCCGTCGCGGCCGAAGGCGGCGAGGAGGACGAGGTCGCGGCGGTCGCCGTAGTTCACGACGATGCGGTTCTGCGGGAACAGGATCTCGGCGAGGTAGGTGACGCCGGGGCGCAGCGCGGAGGTGTCCTTGCCGTCGAGGCGCCGCTGGGCCCAGGTCGCCTGGGTGCTGATGAAGGAGCCCTTGGAGGCGACCCGCCAGTGGCCCGCGTAGTGGAACACCACCGCGAGGCTGCCGTCGACCTTGTCGTACACCTCGAACGGCTCGTCGGGGAGTGCGGGTGCGTACGGCATGCCGGCCTGGTGCTCGCCGACGTTGAAGAACTTCGGGAGGGGCAGAGCGACGACCGCGCCGGTGGTGTCGTCGGCGACGAGTCCGCGGCAGCGTGTGGTGACCTGGTCCCAGACGCCTTCGTACTGGGCCGTCCGCGTGTACGTGTAGATCGACAGCGGCAGTTCGGGGTGCGACTTGCGGGTCACGTACCCGGCGGCGATCGACTCGGCCAGTGCCTGGGCGGGCACCAGGTCATGCAGAGTCAGGTGCTCCTGGCTCATGGGTTCCTCCCGGTTTGAGATGGTTCATTCTCATGTGCGGGAGGGGGTGTCCGGTAGTCAATTATGCCTGGTCGCCGCGGCACCCAGTCGGTTGATGTCCTGGGGGCGCAGGATGTGGCCGGGCACTTGGGTGCCGGGCGTGGCGACGGCGATCATGGCACGACCGAAGGTGTCGGAGGTGATGACGAGGTTCGGCGCGACCCGCCGCAGCAGCGGGACCAGCGGTGCGGTGACTGCGTAGAGCACACGGTAGAGCCGGGTCTTGGAGGGCACACCGCGCACCGGCTGGACGATGCCGGGGCGGAACATGTATGCGCGGAAGGGCAGTTCCAGCAGGTCATTCTCGGTCTTCCCCTTGACCCGGGCCCACATGGAACGGCCCCGCTCGGTGCTGTCCGTGCCTTCGCCGGAGACGTACACGAAGGTCAGACCGGGGTTGGCGGCGGCCAGGGGGCGGGCCACGGCGAGCGTCAGGTCGTGGGTGACGCGCCGGTAGGCCTCCTCCTTCATCCCGAGGGAGGAGACGCCGAGGCAGAAGAAGCAGGCGTCGTAAGCGGCCGGGTCGACCTCCGCGGCGGACAGGTCGGACGGGTCCGCCTGGACGCGCTCGCGCAGTTTGGGGTGGCTCACGCCAAGCGGGGTGCGTCCGATGGCCAGGACGCTGTCGACGGAGTCGTTGCGCAGGCACTCGCGCAGGACGCCCCGGCCGAGCATGCCGGTCGCGCCGAAGAGGATGACGTTCACCTGACGCAGTTTAGGTGGAGTCAGGGTTGTCGTAGCAGATGCAGAGTTCGTTGCCCTGCGGGTCGGCGAGGGTGGTCCAGGTGAAGGGGCCCTGGCGGCCGTCGTGGAGGAAGGTCGCGCCCTTGGCCAGCAGGCGGTCGACGACGGTCTTCGGGTCGTCGGAGCCGATCCGGACGTCGAGGTGCACGCGGTTCTTGACCGTCTTGGCCTCGGGGACGTACTGGAAGAGGACCCGCGGCGCGCCGTCCAGGCCCTCCGGGTGGCGGATGCCGGTGCCCGCCTTCCAGACGAGGGTGCCGCGGTGGGTCGTGGTGTCGGACTCGCTCGCGTGGCCCGCGGCGATCAGGCCGCGGATGAACGCTTCGTCGCTCGGCTCGACTTCCCAGCCGAGTGCGTCGGCCCACCAGTCCGCGAGCGGGTGCGGGTCGGCCGAGTCGATGGTCACCTGGAACGTGTACGCCATGCCGGGACCCTACTGAGACCGGTCCCCGGCTGCCACCGGACACGGCCAGGGAGGGATCGGATGACGTCGACGGCCCGGCGCGGCATCCTGCGGCCGCTGGCGGCACTGCTCTTCCCACCGGGGCCGCACGGCCCGGGCGGGGCGGGCGGTCCGGGGGGTCCGGGCGGGGCGGAGGGTCCGCACGGGGTGCTGCCGCCGCTGCTGGTCGTACTCACCTTCGTCAGCGGGGTGGTGGACGCCGTGAGCTTCCTCGGCCTCGATCACGTCTTCGTCGCCAACATGACCGGCAACGTGGCCTTCCTCGGCTTCGCACTGGCCGGGGACCGGGAACTGTCCGCCTGGGCCTCCCTGCTGGCGCTGGGCGCGTTCCTGGCCGGGGCGACGGCCGCCGGCCGGCTGCGGCGCGGCCGTGCGGCGCGGCTGATGTTCGGGCCGCTGGTGGGGGCGCAGGCCGTCCTCGTGGCCGCGGCCCTCGCAACGACGACGACCGCGGGGGGCGCGGGCCAGTCGGCCGTCGTCGCCCTGCTGGCCCTCGGGATGGGACTGCAGAACGCCGTCGTGCACCGGCTCGCCGTCCCCGATCTGACCACCACGGTCGTCACCCGGACCCTCACCGGCCTGGCCGTGGACCCGTGGGGAGCCGCATCCGTACGCCGCCTGGTCTCGGTCGGCGCCCTGCTGTGCGGGGCACTGGCCGGGGGCCTGCTGACGCTGGGTCACGGGCCGGGGTGGACGCTGCTGACGGCGGTCGTCCTGCTCGTGTGGGTGGCGGTCCTGGGCTGCCGGGCACGTACGGGGATCAGCCCGGGCGGGCGGCCAGGCGCGAGGTGACCAGCGCGGCAAAGGTCAGCAGCCAGGCGGCCACGGCGATCCAGAGGAGGACCTCGCCCAGGGGGCGCAGCAGGCCCACGCCGGTGGGTCCGGCCGCGGAGAGGCAGGCGGTGGCGGTCATGCCGAGCGGGAAGACGGTGGCCCAGCGCCGGATGTCGTAGCGCGCCCGCGGGTGGCGCAGTTCGGCGCCGAGCAGGACCACGTACCAGACGAGGGACAGGGCGAGCGTCACCAGGGTGACGGTGCGCAGCGCGCTGTGCGCCCAGCCGGTCCATACGGGTGACGCGGTCAGCTTGGCTCCGGCCAGGGCTGAGATGGAGAGGGCGCCGCCCGCCACCCAGTGGTCGCCCGCGCCGCCCGACACCTCGCGGAAGTCGAAGCGTACGAGCGCCAGCGCGTAGAGCAGCAGCCCGAGGCAGAAGGCGGCCAGGGCCGCCCGGGCCAGCCAGTCGTGGTGGCCGGCGGTGGCGAGGACGGCCGCGAGGACGGCGAGCCCCTGGGTGGCCACGCAGACGAGGAAGGCCGCACCGGGCACGCGGCGGCGCCAGTGGTGCACGACGGCGATGAGCAGGCCGGGCCACAGGGCGGCGGCCAGCGCCAGCAGCGCGGCGGCGAGGGTGGTTCGGCCGAGCTCGGCCACCCGGGCGCCGAGGACGGTGGTGGCGGCGACGGCGGTCAGCGCGGCCGGGGTGTCGGCCTCGGCCCTGAACCGCCCGCGGTCGTGCAGCAGCCGGGTCGCGAAGTCCGCGGCCAGTACGCACCACAGCGCCGCGGCGACGGCCAGCGCGGCCAGGGACAGCAGGTCGTGTCCGGTCAGGTCCAGTCCGACCGAGAGGATTCCGGTGGCCATGACGGCGGCGCCCGCGGCCGGTGGCAGCCCGCGCCACCAGTCGCGGCCTGGTAGGAGGCTCACTCCACAAGCGGACACCACCGGCCTGCGGCCCGCCAGCGGACCGGACGTGATCGGGGCCGGCGGGCCGCGGGGCCGTGACCGCGTGGCGAATCGATTCCGCCGGCTCGTCGAGCCGGACCCCGGCGCCGGCGGGTCCGTAGGGGACGAGGGTGCGGACGACCGCACGGATGACCGGACGGCGGCGCGGGCCACCGAGCCGGCGGCAGGAGGGGAAGGCCCCGAACACCGGTTTCCGACGGCCTGGCCTGGGGGCTTCCGGCCGTCGCGCGGTGTATGCAGGGGGGATGGACCTCCGGCCGCCGCGTACGACCCGTACGCCTCGTCATCGACCGCGCAGGACGGGCCATGCGCAGCTCGCGGTCCCGTTCGCACTGATCGCCCTGGTGACCGTCGTCGACATCCTCGCCCCGCCCGAGGTCCACCTGGGTCCGTTCCTGGTCGCCGCGCCCGCCATCACGGCTTCGTTCGCGGGGCCTTGGATGACGGGGTTCGTGGGGCTCGTCGCCGTACTGGCCCAGGTCGTGGTCGCCGCCGTGCGGACCAGCCTGACCGATCTGAACCACACCTTCCAGGTCACCGCGCTCATCATGATCTCGGTGTTCGTGACCCTCTTCGCCCACCTCCGCGAGGTGCACGAGAAGGAGCTGATCCAGCTGCGCTCGGTGGCCGAGACCGCTCAGCAGGTGGTCCTGCGGCCGCTGCGCGAGCAGATCGGTCCGCTGCGCGTCGCGTCCGTGTACCTGGCCGCTGCGGCCGAGGCCCAGATCGGCGGCGATCTCTACGCCGCCGCCCGTACGGCCACGGGCACCCGGCTGATCATCGGCGATGTCCGCGGCAAGGGCCTGGAGGCCGTCGGGGACGCGGCCCTCGCCCTCGGGGCCTTCCGGGCTTCCGCGCACCAGGAAGCCGATCTGCCGGCGCTGGTGACGTACCTGGAGGGGGCGGTCTCCCCGGACCTCGACGACCCCGAGGACCGGGGCGAGAGCTTCATCACCGCGGCCGTCCTGGACATCCCCGACCGGGAGCCGGTGCTGCACCTCGTCAGCTGCGGCCACCCGCCGCCGCTGATGCTGCACGGCGGCCGGGCCGTGCCCCTCACGGTGGACCAGCCGGCGCCGCCGCTGGGCCTCGCCGGGCTCGTGGAATCCGCCGTCGCCGCGCAGTCGTTCGGCTTCGCGGTGGGTGACGTCCTGCTGCTCTACACGGACGGCGTACTGGAGGCCCGTGACAGCTCCGGGGCCTTCTTCCCCCTCGGGGAACGCGCGGCCGCCCGCTTCGGCCAGGACCCCCACACGCTCCTGGACGGCCTGTGCGCCGACCTGCTCGCCCATGCGGCGGACAACACCCTGGGCGACGACGCCGCGATGGTGGCGATCGAACGGCTGCCGTAGCCGGGGGGCGCCCGGGGCAGCCTGCGATGGATGCTTTTGTCACGGATTGCACGGTGGTGGCTCCGGACGCATGGTGGGCTTGCACATTCCCCCCAGGAAGGAACACCTCGTCATGGGCAAGGCAAAGGCAAAGGCCAAGCAGATGAAGGGCAAGCTCAAGGAGTCCACGGGCAGCGCCATGGACGACCACCGCATGCAGGCGGAGGGCAGCGCCGAGCGGATGAGCGGCAAGGCCGAGGAGATGGCTGCGAAAGCCGACGACAAGATGAACAAGGCACGGGGCAAGCACTGACCCCGACGCCCCCGGCATCCGCCCGGGCCGCGCCCGCCAGCCACCCGGGCGCGGCCCGGGCGTGTCCGCACCCGCCTTGGCCTTCGCCTCCGCCTCCGCCTCCGGGGTCCGCGTCCGCGTCGCCCGAGATCATCTGCGAGAGCCAAAAAAAAATACATCGGCCGGCGATGTCGAGAACCCGTGACTGGCTCCGTCCCCGGGGTGAACGCGACCAGAATGGGTCACACCAGCACGAGGAGAAGCACGATGGCCAAGTACCTGCTGCTCAAGCACTACCGCGGCGCCCCGGCCCCGGTCAACGACGTGCCCATGGACAAGTGGACGCCGGAGGAGATCTCGGCCCACGTGCAGTACATGAGCGACTTCGCGGACCGGCTCGAGGGGACCGGCGAGTTCGTCGACGGTCAGGCACTCGCCCCCGAGGGGACGTTCGTCCGGTACGACGGCGAGGGTCGCCCGCCGGTCACCGACGGCCCGTTCGCCGAGACCAAGGACCTCATCGCCGGCTGGATGGTGATCGACGTCGACAGCTACGAGCGCGCCGTCGAGCTGGCCGGGGAGCTGTCGGCCGCCCCCGGGGCGGGCGGGAAGCCCATCCACGAGTGGCTGGAGGTGCGCCCGTTCCTGTCCGCGCCGCCCACCGTCACGGAGTGACCTCTCAGGTGAACGAGGCCCTCCTCCGGAGCCTCACGCCGAGCGTGCTCGGGATCCTCGTCCGCCGCGGCGCAGACTTCGCGGCGGCCGAGGACGCCGTGCAGGACGCGCTGGTCGAGGCGGTCCGCGTCTGGCCTGACGACCCTCCGCGGGACCCGAAGGGCTGGCTGGTCACCGTGGCCTGGCGCCGGTTCCTCGACGCGACCCGGGCCGACACCGCCCGCCGCCGGCGTGAGGACCTCGTCGACGAGGAACCGGCGCCCGGGCCCGCGCCCGCGGTGGACGACACGCTCCAGCTCTACTTCCTGTGCGCCCATCCGTCCCTGACGCCGTCGTCCGCGGTCGCGCTCACGCTGCGCGCCGTGGGCGGGCTGACCACCCGCCAGATCGCCCAGGCCTACCTGGTGCCCGAGGCGACCATGGCCCAGCGCATCAGCCGGGCCAAGCGCACCGTCTCCGGTGTGCGGTTCGACCAGCCGGGCGACGTCGCCACCGTGCTGCGCGTCCTCTACCTGGTCTTCAACGAGGGGTACTCCGGCGACGTCGACCTCGCCGCCGAGGCCATCCGGCTCACCCGGCAGCTCGCGGCCGCGATCGACCACCCCGAGGTGGCGGGGCTGCTCGCCCTCATGCTGCTCCACCACGCCCGGCGCGCCGCCCGGACCACGTCCGACGGCGGCCTGGTGCCGCTCGCCGAGCAGGACCGCGGGCGGTGGGACACCGGGTCGATCGCCGAGGGCGTCCGGATCCTGCAAGGGGCCCTCGCCCGCGACCGGCTGGGCGAGTTCCAGGCCCAGGCCGCCATCGCGGCACTCCACGCCGACGCCCCCACCGCCGAGGAGACCGACTGGGTGCAGATCGTCGAGTGGTACGACGAGCTCGCGCGCCTGACCGACAGCCCGGTCGTCCGGCTCAACCGCGCGGTGGCCGTCGGCGAGGCCGACGGACCGCGCGCCGGCCTGGCGGCGCTCGCGGCGCTGGACGCCGCACTGCCCCGCCACACCGCGGTGGCTGCGTACCTCCACGAGCGCGACGGCGACCCGGCGACGGCGGCACGGCTGTACGCCGAGGCGGCCCGGAAGGCCCCCAACGTCGCCGAGCGCGACCACCTGACGCGCCAGGCCGCCCGGCTCAACACCCGCCGGTCTCACTGACGGACGTTCCTGCCGCTTCCTCAGCCCCCTCTTACCCCTTCCTTAAGCAGAACCTAAGACTCATACACCCCGCCCCCAAACGAACGAATGTCCGTTTCCGGGCGGCTAGCGTGCTGCCGACCCCAACTCCCCAGTAACACAGAGGCAGGCACGCGATGAGCAGCACAGGCGGTCACCGGCGCAGGGCGAGCCGTACGGCGAAGGTCACGGGCGCGATCGGGGCGGCGGCGGTGATCGGCGGCGCGGCATTCGCGTTCAACGGCACCGCCCAGGCCGCCGCGGTCGGAGCCGTGTACACGAAGTCCAGTTCCTGGACCGGCGGTTACACCGGTCAGTACGTGATCACCAACCCCACCGGGCAGAACCAGGCGGACTGGACCCTTCAGTTCGACCTGCCCGCGGGCACGAAGATCGACTCCCTGTGGAACGGCACCCACACGGTCGACGGGCAGCACGTCACCGTGAAGCCCGCGAGCTGGAACCGGGAGCTCGGGGCGGGGGCTTCCGTCACCGTCGGCTTCGTGACGAGCGGCTCCGGCGCCCCGGGCGACCCGACCGGCTGCCGCATCAACGGGCTGAAGTGCTCCGTGGACCAGGGCGCCACGGCCCAGCCGAGCGGACGCCCCACCAGCCTTCCCACCCCCGCGCCGACGCCGACCGCGAGCACCTCCCCCACGTCCCGGCCGACCGCCACCGCGTCGCCGTCCCCCACCCCGACCGCGACCACCACCCCCGGCGGTGGCGGCGGCGCGCCCGCGGCCGGCGCGCGCTTCGCCCCGTACGTGGACACCTCGCTGTACCCCTCGTACGACCTCCTCGACACCGCGGCCAAGACCGGCGTGAAGGAGTTCCATCTCGCCTTCATCACCTCCGGCGGCGGCTGTGCGCCGCTGTGGGGCGGCGTCACCGATCTGGCGAGCGACAAGGTCGCCGCCCAGATCGGAGCGCTGCGGGCCAAGGGCGGGGACGTCCGGGTCTCGTTCGGCGGCGCCGCCGGGCACGAGCTGGCGCTGAACTGCGGGACCGTCGACGAGCTGGCCGCCGCGTACGGGAAGGTCATCGACCAGTACAAGCTCACCAAGGTCGACTTCGACATCGAGGGTGCGGCCCTCCCCGACACCGCGGCCAACGCCCGGCGCGCCCAGGCCATCGCCCGGCTGCAGAAGTCGCACCCGGGCCTGGACGTCGCCTTCACGCTGCCCGTCATGCCCGAGGGCCTGACCCAGCCGGGGGTGGCGCTGCTGGCCGACGCCCGGAAGGACGGCGTACGGATCGACGCCGTCAACATCATGGCGATGGACTACGGCCCGGCCTACAGCGGTGACATGGGGCAGTACGCGATCCAGGCCGCGACGGCCACGCAGGCACAGCTCAAGGGGGTCCTCGGGCTGTCCGACGCGGCGGCCTGGAAGGCCGTGGCGGTCACCCCGATGATCGGCGTCAACGACGTCGTGAGCGAGATCTTCACCGTCGAGGACGCCACGCAGCTCGTGGACTTCGCGGCGGCGAAGGGGATCGGGCGCCTCGCGATGTGGTCGTCGACGCGCGACAAGCAGTGCGCGGCCGGGGCCGTCAACTACGCCGATGCCACGTGCAGTTCGATCCTCCAGCAGCCGCTGGCCTTCACCAAGGCGTTCTCCGCCCTCAAGTGACCGCCGTACGGCGGCACTCCCGCTGACGCCCGGCGCGAACGGCGACGGGCGTCAGGGGGGTACGGGCGTCGGGGAGTACGGGTCGGACGGGAGACCGGTCAGACGACCTCGGTGTCGTAGAAGCAGAAGTGGTCCGCTATCCCGGCCGCCACCGCGTTCGGCTCGGGATAGCCCCAGACCACTGCGTCCGCGCCCGGCACCGACCAGTACACGGCTTCTCCCTTGAAGGGGCAGGTGGTCCGGGTGTCCGAAGGGGTCAGCAGCTCGGTGCGCACGTCTGCGGCGGGGAGGTAGTAGCGCACCGGGCAACCGGTCTCGCGCAGCACCAGGGGCCGCCGGCTCTCGGCGAGCAGCTGCCCGTCCCGTACGACGCGGATGTGCTCGGTGCCTTGACTGATGGTGATGTCGTGTCCAGAGGTCATGGCGGTTGCAGCACGGCCGGGGTGCTCGCCTATTCCTCCCCCCGCCCCGGCCGAGCGGGAACCAGGACTCCGCCCCCGTCGTTCTCTGCTCAGAGGGTGCGTGGGCCGGCCAGGCCCCTCCGGAAGAGGACCGCATGATGAGTGAGAAGGCCCGCAAGCTGTTCGACGCGCTCGATCTGAACGCGGACGGCACCCTGACCAGGGCCGAAGTGATTTCCGCCCTGCGGACCAAGGGCCCCACCCTCGCCGCCCAGGGCGATCTGCCGTTCTGGGGCGTGAGCGACGCCGACGGATCCTCGGCGCTCTTCGACGCCGCGAACCTGGACGGCGACGAGGTACTGACCTTCGAGGAGTTCTCGAGGGAGGTCGACCGCCGCTTCGGCTGGTAGCCCGGGACCGGACCGACAGCCCTCGGCCGGACCCGTCCGGGTGAAAGCAGTCCGGGCGGATCGTTCCTGCTCCGCGCCGCGCTGACCGGTTTCACCGCCGACGAGTTACGCGCCGTCGGCCTGGCCGCCGAGTACCTGGACCTCGTACGGGACCAGGTCGGCCCCGACCCCTACCGGCGGCTCGCCGACGCGGCCGAACCGTTGGAGGGCGAGGGCGCCGAGGGCGCCAGAGCGGTGATCCACCTCTGGTACACCGGCAGTTGGCCGGGGCTGCCCGGCCGCGGCGGACCGTTCAGGGTCTCGCCCGAGGCGTACGCCTCCAGGCTTGTGTGGCGGGTCATCGGCGGGCGCGCGCCCGGCACCCGGCCGCCGGGGTTCGGAAGCTGGGCCGAACCGGTGACAGCGCCCCTCGCCGCACCGCGCTCGGGGGCGGCGGCGGACACCGGGGCGGGAACGGCGCGATGACCGGGTCCGTACGGTACGACGTGATCGTCGTGGGCGGCGGGGTCGCCGGGTCCCTCGTCGCACGGCAGTTGGGTGAGCGCGGCCGACGCGTCCTGGTCCTGGAGGCCGGAGCCCGGACCGACGGTCCCGGACCGGCACAGGGGGCGGCGGCCCCCGGGCCCGAGGTCACCGATCTGACCGGCCTCGAAGGCGGCGGCTACCGCGCCGACGGGTACTTCGTACAGCGCGGCCCGCTGCCCTACGCCAGCGCGTACCTGCGGGTCAACGGCGGCACCGGCACCGTCTGGACGGGGCTGACGCCCCGGATGCTGCCCGAGGACTTCGACACCGAGGCCTTCGGGTACGGCCGCAGCTGGCCCCTCTCCTACCAGGACCTCGAACCGCACTACCGGGCCGCCGAGTACGAGATCGGGGTGTCGGCCGACGTCGAGGAGCAGCGGGGGCGGGTGGGCCTGACCTTCCCCGACGGCTACGTCTTCCCCATGCGGGCCCGGGGCTGGTTCGAGGTGGACATGCCCTCGCTCAACGGGCCCGCGGGCGAGGCGTGGAGCGTGCGCTGCCGCGCGGCCGAGCTCACCGGGGACGGCGGCATCGACCGTCGGGAGCCGGAGCTGTTCTCCTTCGGCGCACCCCCGGTCGCCGCCCACAACCGCCCGTACTACCTCGCCTGAGCTCCGGCCCGGAAGTCGGGTGATGTTCATACGCGGTAGGCCGTCCTTTCACGGAGCACGGGGCGCGGCGTTCGAACGATCAGTCGCCCCGGCCGTGGGTTCGATATCGGCCAAACTCCGACTACTCAATCGAGTAGTCGGGCCACTCGTTCCGGTAGTGGATCTTCAAGTAGTGCCCTGCTTACGATTTCGGAGGAATTCGATTGCGGATTTTCATTTGGTCGACAAGATCTGAAAGTGAGGAAAAGCTGTGGCTGTCCGCCGCACCCTCCCGCTCACCTCCTACCAGCGCGACATCTGGGCCGCCGAGTCCCGGACCCCGAACGACCCGCAGTTCAACGTGATCCTCCACGAGCGACTGTCCGGGGAAATCGACCTGCCGGCCCTGCGGGCGGCAACAGCGCACGTACTGCGCGCCAGCGATGCGTTCTCGCTCCGCTTCGGCGAGCGGGACGGAATTCCGTTTCAATGGTTCGAGGATTCCTCCCGCGCGGGCGACGAGGAATGGGTCGGCGAATTCGATCTGTCCGGGGAGAAGGATCCGGAGACGGCGGTCGAGCAGCTGAAGGAACGTTCCCTCGCCCAGCCCTTCGACCTCAGGGCCGGCGTCCCGCCCTTCGCCGCCGCCGTGGTCCGCGAGGGCGGCGCCGTCGTCCACCTGCACGTCAACGCCCACCACATCGTCGCCGACGCCTGGGCGCTGAACCGGATCAGCCTCAGGATCTGGGCGCGGTACGCGGAGCTCACCGGCGCCGCGGCCCCCCGCGGGGCCGACGGGGCCGCCGGGTCCGACAGGAGTGGCACGGCCGACACGGGCGGCAGGGCCGACGGCGTCGGCGAAGAGACGCCGTCCTACGCCGACTTCGCCGGGGCCGACGCCCGCTACGCGGGTTCCGCCGAGCAGGAGGCCGACCGCGCCTTCCACCGCGCGGCCCTGGACGGCGTGACGCCCGCGCTGTTCCCGCGTTCACCGGAACGGCTGCCCTTGGGGGGCGCCGAGCGGCGGGGACGGCACAGCTTCACCGTCGACGGGGAACTCGTGGCCCGCATCCGGAAGGGCGGCAGCTCCCCGTTCGCCTTCCTCGCCGCCGCGTTCGCCTCCTACTTCACCCGGGTGCACCGGACCGACGAGATCGTGCTCGGCGTCCCGTTCCTCAACCGCCGCACGGAGCGGGAGCTGGCCACCGTCGGCCAGTTCGCCAACAGCCTGCCGCTGCGCGTCCGCGTCGGCGAGGAGGCCTCACTGGCCGGGCTCGCCGCCGGGATCCGCGCGGACGCGGACGCCCTGCGCGGACACGAAAGGCTCGCCCTGGGCGACGTACTGCGCGAGGCGCCCGCCGTCCCCGGCGAGCGCCGGCTCTTCGACATCACCCTGTCCTACCTGCGCTTCCCCCGGCCCCCGGCTCCGGACGGCGTCGTCCACGAGACCGTCATCGCCGCTCCCGTCCACCACCAGGACGCCCTGTCCGTGATGGTGCACGCCTTCGAGGACGACGGCCCGCTGCGCGTCGACCTCGACTACGCCGTCGACGTCTTCGACGAGGACCTCCCCATCGAGGCCGTGGCCGCGCACCTCGGCCGCCTCCTGCGGGCGGCCGTCGAGGAGCCCGGACGGCCCGCGCCCACCCTGCCGGTCCTCGGGGCCGAGGAACGCGAGCGGCTGACCGAGCGGGACCAGGGGGCCGTCGTGCCCTACCGGGACGACATGACCCTGCACGGGCTCTTCGAGGAGCAGGCCGCCCGTACCCCGGAGCGGATCGCCGTCGTCGACGCCGCGGACCCGGGCGGTGCGCTCACCTTCGCCGGGCTCGACGCCCGGGCCGAGCGGGTCGCCCGCGCCCTGCGGGCCCGTGGCATCGCCGCCGGCGACCGCGTGGCCGTCCTCCTGGAGCGCGGCCCGCACACCCTGCCCGCCCTGCTCGGCGTGCTCAAGTCCGGCGCCGCGTACGTGCCCGTCGACCCCGGCTACCCCGCCGACCGGATCGCCTTCCTGCTGTCCGACAGCCGGGCGGGCGCCGTCCTCACCGGTCCGGGCTCGCCGGAGCCGCGGACCCCCGCCGGGGTCCCCGTACTGCGCGTGGACGAAATACCCGACGCCGTGCCCGCAGCCGTGCCCGCCGGGCTGCCGGACGCGCTCCCGGTGCCGGCCGGGGCGGGCGCCGGGCCGCGCGACGTCGCGTACGTCATCTACACCTCGGGATCCACCGGCACCCCCAAGGGGGTCATGGTCGAGCACCACTCCGTCGTCAACCGGCTGGCCTGGATGCAGTCCCGGTACCCGATCGGCGCCGACGACGTCCTGCTCCAGAAGACGCCCGTCTCCTTCGACGTGTCCGTGTGGGAGCTGTTCTGGTGGGCCGTCGAGGGCGCCTCGCTGGCGCTGCTCGCGCCCGGCGGCGAACGCGATCCGCGCACCCTCCTCGCCACGATCGCCGCCCGCGGCGTCACGACGGCCCACTTCGTGCCCTCCATGCTGGGCCCGTTCCTGGACCTGCTGGAGGACCACCCCGTGCTGCGGGCCGACGCGGCGAGCCTGCGGCAGGTGTTCTGCAGCGGCGAGGCCCTCTCCCCGGCCCGTGTCGAGCAGTTCCACCGTGTCTTCGCCGGTGACGGGCCGCGCCTGGTCAACCTGTACGGTCCGACCGAGGCCACCGTCGACGTCTCGTACCACGACTGCGCCCCCGTACCCGGCGAGCCGGTGCGGCGCGTTCCCATCGGCCGGCCCGTCGACAACACCCGGCTGTACGTGCTCGACGCGCACGGCGAGCCGCAGCCGGTGGGCCTGCCCGGTGAACTGTGCATCGGCGGCGTCCAGGTGGCCCGCGGCTACTTCGAGCGACCCGAGCTGACGGCCGAGAAGTTCACCGACGACCCCTTCGTCCCCGGCGGACGCATGTACCGTACGGGCGACCTGGCGCGCCGTCTCGCCGACGGCTCCCTCGAATACCTCGGCCGGATCGACGGCCAGGTCAAGATCCGCGGGAACCGCGTCGAGCTCGGCGAGGTCGCCGGGGCCCTCGCCGCCGTCCCCGGGGTGCGCGACGCCCTCGCCGTGGACTGGCACAGCGCCACCCGGGGCACCCACCTCGCGGCCTACTACGTCGCCGACGACGAGCTCGACCCGCTCCAGCTGCGCGCCGAACTCGCCCGCACGCTCCCCGAGTTCATGCTCCCCGCGTACTTCGTGCGGATCGCCGCCGTCCCGCTGACGCCCAACGGCAAGGCCGACCGCCGGGCGCTGCCCGAACCGGCCGCGCCCGACACGCCCGCCACGGCGTACACGGCTCCGCGCACCGCCGTCGAGGAGGCCCTCGCGCAAGTGTGGGCCGAGGTGCTCGACGTGCCGCGCGTCGGAGTCCACGACGACTACTTCGCCCTCGGCGGCGACTCGATCCTGATGCTGCGCGTCCTGGTACGGGCGCAGAAGCGGGGGCTCACCTTCGATCTGAGCGACCTGATGCGCCGGCCCACCGTCGCCGCCCTGGCCGCTGTGACCGGGAGCGACGCGGCCTCGGGTGAATCCGTCCCGGACCTCGCCCCGTTCGCGCTCGTCGCCGGTGTGGACCGGGCCCGCCTCGAGGGCCGGGCCGACGCCTACCCCGTCAGCCGCCTCCAGCTGGGTCTGCTCTACCACAGCCGGGCCGAGCGGGACTCGGCCGTCTACCGCGACGTCTTCCAGTACAGCCTCGTCCTGGACTGGGACGCGGAGCTCTTCACGGGTGCCTTCGACCGGCTCGTGGCCCGCCATCCCGTCCTGCGGTCCTCCTTCGACCTCGGCGGGTTCTCCGAGCCCCTCCAGATCGTGGACACCACGGTCGAGCGCGCCCTGAACGTCGCCGACCTGCGCGGGCTGCCACTGGACGACGCCCGGAGCGAGATCACCGCTCACATCGAAGAGCGCCGCTTCTGGCCGTACGAGTTCGAACGTCCCCCGCTCTACCACCTGCGGGTCCACGTACTGCCCGGGACGGTGGAGCTGGTCCTCAGCTTCCACCACGCCCTCCTCGACGGCGGCAGCGTCGCGAACCTCGTCCGCGAACTCCTCCAGGACTACGCGCACACGCTCGGCCAGGACATCGGGCCCGTCCCGGAGCTCGACCTCCCCTCGGCCGCGCACCACATCGTCGCCGAACGGCGCGCCCTGGAATCCCCGCAGACCAGGGACTACTGGCGCCGCACGCTGGCGGGCTCCGAGCTGCTCCAGCTCGACGCCTTCCGGCCGCACACGGCGCCCGGCGGCGAGGAGCTGATCACCCGGCGCGTCGACCTGCCCGCCGGACTCGTCTCCGCGGTACGGGAGTTCTCCCGGGCCCACACCCTGCCGGTGAAGTCCGTCCTGTTCACGGCGCACCTGCTCACACTGCGCCTGTTCTCCGGCAGCGACGACGTGACCACCGGCCTGGTCACCCACGGCCGGCCCGCCCGGGAGGACGCCGAGCGCATCGCCGGCCTCTTCCTCAACACCATGCCGGTCCGGCTCGACACCGCCGGGGACAGCTGGCTGGCCGTCGTGCGCGACGCCTTCCGCGCCGAGCAGGACAGCCACCCGCACCGGCGCTACCCGCTCAGTGCCATCCAGGAGGACCTCGGCACGACGGTCCTCGACACCGCCTTCAACTACATCCACTTCCGCCAGCTCGCCGCCGTCTTCGGCCTGCCGGGCGTGCGTTCGCTGGACTTCCGCACCTGGGAGGAGACCAACTTCTCGCTCCTGGTCAACGCCGTCACCGAACCGGCCGACGACCGGATCTGGCTGCGGATGGACTACCAGGGACGCCTCTTCACCCCCGAGCAGGCCGACCTCTACACCCGGCGCTTCACCGACATCCTGCGCCGGGTCGTCGAACACCCCTCGGAGCGGGCCGACTTCGCCTTCCTCACCGAGGCCACCGCCCCGCTACCGGCGCGCCCGGCGGCCGCGCACGCCCCCGACGTCGTACGCGCCTTCGAGGCGCAGGCCGCCCGGACCCCGGAAGCCACCGCCCTCGTCTTCCGCGACCGGCGGCTGAGCTACGCCGAGCTCGACGCCCGGGCCGACCGCGTCGCCCGCCGGCTGCTGGCCCTCGGGGCGGCCCCCGGGGACCGGATCGGCATCGCCATGGACCGCTCCCCCGAGACCGTCGCCGTGATCCTCGGCGTCCTCAAGGCGGGCGGCGCCACCGTCCCCCTCGACACCGGCTACCCGCGCGAGCGGATCGCCTCCATGCTGGAACAGGCCCGGCCGTTCCGGGTGGTCGCCCACCGCGCGTACGCCGAGCAGCTCGGCGACACCTCCCCGGTGCTGGCCGCCGAGGAACTGTTCCCGGAGACCGCCGAAGCCGGCGGGGCGGACGGGACAGGCGGGACAGGCGGACCCGCCGAGGGACCGGGGGCGGACCGTACGGCCGCGGCCGGCCCCGGCGACGCGCTGCCCGTGATCGACCCGGACTCCATCGCCTACCTGCTCTTCACCTCCGGATCCACCGGCCTGCCCAAGGGCGTCGAGATGCCCCACCGTTCGCTCGCGAACCTCGTCGCCTGGCAGAACTCGATCCCCAGCGGCGTGATGGGCGGCACCACCGTCCAGTACGCGCCCATGAGCTTCGACGTCTCCTTCCAGGAGATCTTCTCCACGCTCTGCGGCGGCGGCACCCTGCTCCTGGTGTCCGAGGGCGAACGCCGCGACATGCCGGGCCTGCTGCGTCTGCTGGACCGCGAGGGCGCCGAGCGCCTGTACCTGCCGTACGTGGCCCTCCAGCAGTTCGCGGAGACCGCCCTGGCTCTGGACACCGTCCCCCGGACGCTGCGGGCGCTGCTCTCCTCGGGCGAGCAGCTGCGGGTGACCGACGAGATACGCGCCCTGTGCCAGGCCCTGCCCGGGGTCATCCTGGAGAACCAGTACGGGCCCACCGAGTCCCATGTCGTCACCAGCCACACCATGACGGGCGATCCGCTGCGCTTCCCCGCGCTGCCGCCGATCGGCCTGCCCGTCGACGGCGCGGAGGTCCTGGTCCTGGACGCGCGGATGCGGCCCGTGCCCCCCGGCGTCAAGGGCGAGATCCACCTGGGCGGCATCTGCCTGGCCCGCGGGTACGCGGGACAGCCGGAGCTCACCGCGGAGCGGTTCGTGCCCCGCCCCGGCGGAGCCCCCGACGAGCGCCTCTACCGGACCGGCGACCTCGGTCTGGTCCTGCCCGACGGCTCCGTGGTGTGCCTGGGACGCTCCGACGCGCAGGTCAAGGTGCGGGGATTCCGCGTCGAGCCGGCCGAGGTCGAACTCGCCATCACGCGCTTCGCGGCCGACCACCCCGGGCTGACCGGGGCGGCCGTCGTGGCCCGCCGCCGCGAGGGCAACGACTCCTTCCTCGCCGCGTTCCTGACGGGCGACCCGCAGCGGGCCGATCTGGAACAGCTGATGAAGCAGCTGCGCTCGGCGCTGCCCGACTACATGGTGCCCTCGCACGTCCAGTGGCTCCCGGAGCTGCCGCTCACCCCCAGCGGCAAGCGCGACGACAAGGCGCTGCGCGAGATGCGGCTGACGGCCTCGGTCTCCGCCGACGCCACCGCCCCGCGCGACGCGTACGAGCGCGTCCTGGCCGACATGCTCGGCGAGCTGCTCCAGCTGCCCGAGGTCAGCGTGCACGACAACATCTTCGACCTCGGGGGCACTTCGCTGACCGCGATGCGCCTCGTGGTGAGGATCGAGCAGCGCTTCGGCATCGGTGTCCCGCTGTCCGAGTTCATCTCCGCGCCGACGGTGGCGGAGCTGGCCGGCCGGCTGCGCGCCGGCGGGGCGGTGGCGGCCTTCGATCCGCTCGTGCCCATCCGGGTCGAGGGCGACCGGCCCCCGCTGTTCTTCGTCCACCCCATGGGCGGCAACGTCCTGTGCTACGTCCGCTTCGCCAAGTACCTGCCGCAGGACCGGCCGTTCTACGCCTTCCAGGCCGCCGGTGTGGACCCGGGCAGCGATCCGCTGCGCAGCGTGGAGGAGATCGCCGCGAGTTACGTGACGCGGATGCGCGAGGTGCAGCCGAGCGGCCCGTACCTGATCGGCGGCTGGTCCTTCGGGGGCTTCGTGGCCTTCGAGATCGCCCGGCAGCTGCGGGCGGCGGGCGAGGAGGTCGGCAGGCTGATCCTGCTGGACACCACGGCCCTCAATCCGGGGCGCCGGCTGCGCACCCACGACGACGCGCTGCTGGGCTGGTTCTTCTGGGAGCTGCTGTGGCTGCGGCGCGGCGGCGACTCACCCCTGGAGCTGATCCCGTCCCATCTGCGGGCCCTGGACGAGAAGTTCGACTTCATCGCCCGGCTCGCGGCGGACGAGGGGGTGCTCCCGGCGGGCAGCACCGGGGTCCTCGTACGGCGGCTGTTCGACGTGTACGAGGCGAACTGGCGCGGGGCGTTCGCGTACCGGCCGGAGGTGGTGGACCAGGACATGGTCCTCATCCACGCCTCGGAGCCGCTGCCCGAGGTCCTGGACTCCATGCACACGGCGATCGACTCGATGCACCGGGATCCGGCGAACGGCTGGCGCGAGCGCACCAGCGGCGAGCTCACGGTCCTCGACGTACCGGGCGACCATCTGACGATCATGGAGGAACCGCACATCGAACACGTGGTCCGGGTCGTGACCGAACTGATCGGGAAGTGAGGGCGGACATGAAGGCGATCGTGATCGGGGCCGGTATCGGGGGCCTCGCGGCCGGCGCCGCGCTGCGCGGGGCGGGCCTGGACGTCGAGATCCACGAACGGGCCACGGAGCTGCGGGCGGCGGGTTCGGGGCTGTCGGTGATGAGCAACGCCATCGCGGCCCTGGACTCCATCGGCCTGGACCTGGGGCTGGAGAAGCGGGGCAAGGTGCTGGAGTCGTACCACGTGCGCACCGCGCGGGGCCGGCTGATCAGGGAGTTCCCCTTCCCGTCGATCATCGCGCGGCTGGGGGTGCCCAGCGTGCTGATCACCCGGTCCGAGCTCCAGCAGGCGCTGCTCGCTGCTGCGGACGGCATACCGCTGCGGCTCGGGGCCGCCGCCCGCGAGATCGCGGTGGACGAGCGGACGCAGCAGGTGTGGGTGGGGTTCGAGGACGGCTCCGAGACCCGCGGTGACGTGCTGATCGGGGCCGACGGCTTCGGGTCGGCGGTCCGGCGGCAGCTGGTGGGCGGCCCGGAGGAGTCCCGGGACAGCGGTTACGTCTGCTGGCTCGCGCTGACCCCCTTCAGCCATCCGCGGTTCACGCCCGGCTCCGTGACGCACTACTGGGGCAGCGGCCAGCGCTTCGGCATGGTCGACATGGGCGACGGGCTCCTCTACTGGTGGGGCACCAAGAACATGCCCGCCCACGAGTCCGCCGACTGGCGGGGCGGAAAGAAGGGGGTGGCCGCGGCCTTCGCGGGCTGGGCCGAGGAGGTGGGGCAGGCCATCGACGTCACCCCGCCCGAGGCGATCCTGGCGGTGCCCTCCCGGGACCGGGTCTTCCTGGAACGGTGGGGCCGGGGGCCGGTGACCCTGCTCGGCGACGCGGCCCACCCCATGCTGACCAGCCTGGGCCAGGGCTCGGGGATGGCGCTGGAGGACGCCGCCGTCCTCGCCCGGCACCTGGGGGGCGCCACCGACGTGCCGCGGGCGCTGCGCCGCTACGAGGACGAACGGCGCGAGCGGACCCGGGGCATGGTCGCCGCCTCGCGTTCGATCAGCGAGTTCGAGCAGTCCGAGAACCCGGTGCGGCGGCCCGTGCGCGACGCGTACTTCCGCTTCATGCCCGAGCGCAAACTGGTGGCGACCCTGGAGGGCGCGCTGTCCTTCCCTGGCGCCGCCCGCCGCTCCGACCGCCTCCCCGGCCCCTCCGCTGCCCCTGCCCCTGCCCCTGCCCCTGTCACCGTGGAGGAGAGCGGCCATGCCCGCCCCCAGTAGGAAGCCCCTCGCGCCTCACGGTCGCGCCGTCCTGATCACCGGGGCCTCCAGCGGCCTGGGCCGGGCCTGCGCGCTGCACCTGGACCGGGTGGGCTTCCGGGTCTTCGCCGGTGTGCGGGACGAGGGCGCCGGCAAGGAACTGGAGGAGTCCTCACCGGGCGGCCTGCTGACGGCCGTACGGGTCGACGTCACCGATGCCGGGCAGATCCGCGAGGCCGCCGCCCGCGTCGACCGGGACACCGGCGGGCAGGGCCTGTGGGGCCTGGTCAACAACGCCGGGGTGTGCGTGCCGGCCCCGCTGGAGTGCGTACCGCCCGAGCGGCTGCGCTGGCAGCTCGACACCAACGTGGTGGGCCAGCTCGCCGTCACCCAGGCCTTCCTCCCGCAGCTGCGCAGGACGCGGGGCCGCCTGGTGAACGTCACCTCGGGCCTGGGGACGGTGGCCCTGCCGTACCTCGGCGCGTACGCGTCGGCCCAGTTCGCCAAGGAGGCGCTGAGCGACGTACTGCGCCGGGAGCTGCGGGAGTTCGGGGTCGGGGTGAGCGTGGTCCAGCCCGGGGCCGTGCTGACGCCGATCTGGGACAAGGTCACCGGGCTGGGCCGGGACGCGCTGGACGGCATGCCCGGGGAGCTGGCCGAGCTCTACCGCATCCGGTTCAACCGCTTCCTGTACGAGAGCGAGCGGGCGGCCCGGGCGAGCCGGACCACCCCGGCGGCGACGGCCGACAGCGTGCGCCGGGCGCTGACCGACGCCCGGCCCAGGCCCCGCTACCGGGTCGGGGCGGACGTGAAACGGCTGGCGGCCCTGGCGAGGCTGCTGCCCGACACGGCGCTGGACCGGTACCTGCGGCCGCCCGCCGGCTGAGTCCGTCCGCCCGGACGGGACCCGGGCGGACGGACAGGACCGGACGGGCGGACAGGACCCGGGCGGGCGCGGGCGGGCCGGGTCCTCACCCGGTGAGCCGTGGAGCGGCCTCCCGCTGCCGCTCCACGGCCCGCAGCAGGTCGATGCGCGAGCGGACACCGTAGCTGTGGAACAGCTTGCGCAGGTGGTAGTTGACGGTGTGCGGGGAGACCTCCAGCCTGTGGGCGATCTGCTGGTTGGTCAGTCCCTCCGCCACCAGCCGGACGACGGCGCTCTGCCGGTCGTTGAGCGGCACGCTCCCGGGCCGGCCCGGGTACCCGGGTCCGGGCCCGCCCCCGGGTACGGCGGTGCGCGCCGCCGGCACCCGGGGGCGGCGCGCCTCCTGGGCCTCGCGCAGCAGCGCCCGCTTGAGGGAGGCGGGCACCGAGCCCGCGATGAGGCGGCGCAGCAGTTCGCTGCGGAAGACCGTCCGTACGCCGTCGCTGTGCACGGCGCCCGTCGCGACGGCCTCGTCCATCAGCTGGACCATCCCCGAGGGCGAGGTGCGCAGCATCGGCGCCAGCACCTCGTACTCCAGCTCCCGCCCGAGGACGGCGGCCATGCGCAGCAGTTGGCGGCAGTCGGGCGAGAAGGTCTCCATCGTGGCGGCGACCTCCGCGCGCACCCGCTGCGGGAGCCGCCGGCCGGCGAGGTGCGCCTCGCCGTCGGCGGTCCGCAGGCCCTGCTCCTCGCGCAGTCCGGTCAGGAGGGCGACGATCAGCCGGGGAAGTCCCTCGGCCTGGTCGACGAGTTCGATGAGGGAGGGCGCGGCGGGCATCCCGAGGACGTCGGCCGCGAGCAGCGCCGACGCGCCGGGCGCCAGCGGGGAGAGGGTCAGCCGGTCGCGGCGTCCGGTCGGCGTGGCGAGCACCGCGCCGATGGACTCGGGGCCCTTGCCGCTGCGGTGGGCGACCACCGAGACCGCGTGGTGACCGTGCAGGCCCGCCCGCTTGGCCAGCAGGGTCTCCAGCGCCTCCGCCCCGAGCCGGTCGGCCTCGTCGATCAGGAGCAGCAGCGGCGGGCCCGTGTGTGCCCGGCCGAGGCCCAGGCCGGAGCGCAGTCCGTGCCGGGCGAACGGCCCGTGCTTGTAGCGGGGGCGCGGGGAGTCGTCCCGTCGCCCGGTGGTCGGGCGGTCGGCCATCGCGTACCCCATCTCCTGTGCCATGGTCGCGCACGAGCGCAGCAGCCTCGTCTTGCCGGAGCCTGGCGGGCCCTCGATGACGAGCAGGGCGCTCCCTTCGGTGCAGCCGTGCACCAGGACGTCGCGGATGTGGGCGAGTTCGCGCTCGCGTCCTCGCAGCGGAAGGTCGAGTGAGGTGACGAACACGGACGACCTCCGGGTCACATGAAGCCGTCGGCGGCCTTGCGGCGCACGGCGACGGTGCGGAAGCGGTTCGCGACGAAGGCGGCGTCGCAGTAGGCGGCGTTCCCGGCCGGGTTGAGGCCGGTGCCGTGCAGGTCGGAGTAGACGGCGGACTGGGTGAGGTACCAGTCCCCGGTGAGGTTCAGCGAGAGCATCACCCCGCTGTCGGCGCACGCGTCCTCCAGCGCCCGCTCCACTGCCGGGGAGGTGGTGTACGCGCCGACGGAGAGGGCTCCGCTGTGGCGGACGGTACGGGCGATCAGTGCGACCCCGTCGCGGGCCGAGTCCACGGCTGCGACGAGGACGACGGGTCCCGGCCACTCGGCCGCGAGGGTCACCCGGTCCCTGTCGCGCGCGGCGTCGAGCCGCAGCAGTACGGGGGTGCGCACGACCGCGTCGGGGAAGTCGGGGTGGACCACGGCGCGGGTGTGGTGGGCGACGGTGCCCAGCCGGCCCGAGTCTGCGAACTCGACGCGTTCGCGCACGTGCGGGGCGTAGAGCGCGCCCAGTACGGCGGCCGCCTCGGCGTCGTCGGCGAGCAGCCGGTCCAGGGCGGCCCCGAGGTCTGCGAGAACCTCGTCGAAGGTCTTGTGGCCCTGGTCGGTGGCTATGCCGTCGCGGGGCACCAGGATGTTCTGCGGGCTGGTGCACAGCTGTCCGCTGTAGAGGGCGAGGCTGAAGGCCAGGTTGTCGAGCATGTCGCGGTAGTGCGGGGTGGACTCGACGAGGAGGGTGTTGACGGCCGAGGTGCTCGTGTACACCTGCGCCTGGGTGGCGTTGACGGTGAGCCATCCGCCGAAGGCGGTCGTGCCGGCGTAGTCGACGATGGCGACGTCGGGGTGTACGGCCAGCCGCTTCGCCAGGTACTCGCCGGGCCGTTCGGGGGCGAGGGCGACGAGGTCCGGGGAGAAGCCGGCCTCGCGCAGCACCTCGCGTGCGGTGCGGACGGTCAGCGCCAGGGGCAGTACGGCGCGCGGATGGGGTTTGACCAGGACGGCGTTGCCGGTGGCCAGGGAGGCGAAGAGGCCCGGGTAGCCGTTCCAGGTGGGGAAGACGGAGCCGGCCACCAGCAGGGAGATGCCCCGGGGAACGGCGGAAAACGACTTGTCGAGCGCGAAGATCCGGCCATCGGCCAGTGGTTTGCGCCAGGTCAGCGCGGCGGGCAGCCGGGTCTGCTCGGCGTGGGCCTGCGCGACGGCCTCCAGTCCGCGGTCGAGGGCGTGGGCGGCGCCCGCGTGGAAGGCCATCACGGGGTTGTGGCCGCTGGTGTGCATGGCGGCCCGGGCCAGTTCGTGGCTGCGGGAGGCCAGCCTGGCGAGGATCTCCGCGCACACGGCCGCCCGTGCGTCGGGCCCGGCCGAGCGCCACGGCGCCATCGCCGCGCGCATCGCGGGCAGCAGGACGGCCGGGTCGCTGTGCGGGTAGGAGATGCCGAGCGGGAAGCCGTACGGGGAGACCTCGCCGCCGTCCTCGGCGGCGGGACCCACGGTTCCGTCGCGGCCGGGCTGGTCGAGGTCGAAGGGGCGGCCGAGCCGCTCCCGGAAGGCCCGCTCCCCCTCGGCGGCGCCCTGTTCCCCGTACGCGGCCGGATCTTCCGGGTAGGGGGACCAGTGCTCGCGGCTGCGCAGCACCTCGTGCGCCCGTGAAATCAACGGGAGATGCCGCTGCGTAAGCTCCGTTAACAAGACTTGCTCCTTACTTGAACTTGCGTCATCGTACGCAAACGCGCCGCGGGGCGCGGCTCGATATAGAGGGCGAGGGGCGGGGACCGGCCATCGAGGGCCGCGGCGCTAGGACAGGGTGCGGGGCGGTTCGGGCGGGTGCGCGGTTTCGGCCGGGACGGTGCGCAGCGAGGCCGGGTGCCGCGGCCGGCCGGCCGGGCCCGGGGGCGCCGCAACTGCCGCGCCGGGTCGCCCCGAAGCAGGCACGGGCGGGCACGGGCAGGCACGGGCGGGCACGGGCAGGGCCGGGATGGACAGGCGCCGCATCGCGCGGCGCGCCGCCGTACCGCTGCCGACCCCCCCGCGGCCGCGTCAGAGCAGGACGGCCCGCAGGACCCCTTCGAACTCGTCCGCCGTGGGCGGGGTGTCGGTCAGCAGCGCCTGCATCAGCAGGCCGTCCATGACCCCGCTCAGGATCCGCAGGCGGACCGGGTCGTCCGTATAACATCGCCCGAACTCGGCGATCGCCTCGAGCCAGTCCTGGGTGGGCCCGCGCAGCTCCGGGCGGCGGGCGGCGAGCAGGTACAGCTCGTACTCGGCGAGCAGGTGGTCCGGCCGGGCGACCACGGCCGACATCAGCTCGGCGAGCGCCCGCAGACCCCCGGGGCCGCCGCCGGTGCCGTCCGTCAGCGCGCGCATCCGCTCGGCGTCCTGGGCCATGCAGCGGGTCAGGGCGGCGGTGAGGAGGTCGTCGATGCTCTTGAAGTAGTACGCGGCGGCGGTCGGCGGCTGGCCGGCCTCGCGGGCGACGGCCCGGTGGCTCACCCCGGCCACGCCCTCGCGGGCGACGACCTGCACGGTGGCGTCGATCAGCTCCCGCTTGCGGCGCTCGCCCTTCAGGCGGCGGCCGTCCGTGGTCGGTTCGCCCACCGTCTCGCCCACCGTCACTCCCGCCCCGCGCCCGACTGTCCGCTCCCGACCATACCCGCCGGTCACGAACGCACCTCGGTCGCCCGGGCCGCATCGGCGGTCCCGGCCGCGTCGGCCACGTCGGCCCCATCGGCCACGTCGGCCACGTCGGCCCCATCGGCCACGTCGGCCACGTCGGCCCCATCGGCGCCGGTGGGTGCCTCCGCCTGACGCCCGGCCAGTCGCCG
This sequence comes from Streptomyces sp. NBC_01408, assembly GCF_026340255.1. Lineage (GTDB taxonomy): Bacteria > Actinomycetota > Actinomycetes > Streptomycetales > Streptomycetaceae > Streptomyces. Next base: position 202,651 of record NZ_JAPEPJ010000002.1, read on the forward strand.
GGTCAGCGGTCCCCGGGCGAACACGGCCAGCAGCAGGGCGGCGGCGCCGGCCGCGATGGCGACGAAGAAGCCGCCGCGGGGCCCGAATTCATCGACCATGTTCCCGGAGACGGCGGCGCCGAGCGCCACGCCCACGCTCAGGCCGGTGATGGCCCAGGTCATGCCCTCGGTCAGCTGCGCGGGCGGCACGCTCTTCTCGACCATGCCCATGACGACGATCATGGTGGGGGCGAAGAAGATGCCGGAGAAGAAGACGGCGACGGCGAGCGTCGCGATGTTGCCGACGAGGAGCAGCGGCAGGGTCGTCAGCGCCGTGCCCGTGGCCCCGAGCAGGAGCAGCCGGGGCAGCGGCACCTTGGTGTCGAGCGCGCCGAAGACCAGTCCGGCGAGCGCGGAGCCGACGGCGTAGACGGACAGCACGATGCCCGCGCTCGACGGCGCGCCCCGCTCCTCGGCGAAGGCGACGCTGACCACGTCCACGGTTCCGACGATGGCGCCGCCGGCCACGAGCAGCAGCGCGAGGATGCGTACGGAGCCGTTGCGGATCGCCGAACCGCCGGCCGAGGCGGCGTCAGCGGGGGTGTGCACGGGCGGTTCGGTGCGCTTCTGCGGTACGAACAGCAGGACGCCCACGGCCAGCAGCGCGACGGCGACCAGTGGTCCGGCCTCGGGGAACAGTGCCGTGGACAGGGCCACCGACAGCGCGGGCCCGACGACGAAGGTCATCTCGTCGACGACCGACTCCAGCGAGAAGGCGGTGTGCAGGCGCGGGGAGTCCCGGTACACGTGGGTCCAGCGGGCGCGCACCATCGCCGCCATGTTGGGCAGGGTGCCGGCGAGCGCGGCGAAGACGAACAGGCTCCACACGGGGGCGTCGTAGCGCGCGCAGAGCAGTAAGACGCCCATGGAGGCGACGCTGACCCCGGTCGCGGGGAGCAGGACCCTGCCCTGCCCCTTCCGGTCGACGATGCGGGAGATCTGCGGCCCGAAGAAGGCGGTGGACAGGGTGAAGGTCGCGGACACGGCTCCGGCGAGCCCGTACTCGCCGCGCATCTGGCTGAGCATCGTGATGATGCCGATCGCAGTCATGGAGATCGGCATGCGCCCCACGAAACCGGCGGCCGAGAAGGCCACGGATCCGGGTGCGCGGAACAGCTCTCGGTAGACGTTGGCCACGTCAGGGCCCTTCCGTTCGGTCCGAACAACTTGAACGATCGCAAGACATTGAACGAGTGTTACATTTTCTACTCTAGAGCACGCCAGGAGGACCCTGTCAACGTCAAGAGGGAGGAAGCACTGATGACTTGCCCGCGGCGCGCGCCGCCGGGGCGGCCCGCTGCTCGCCGGCCGCTCGCCGGCCGCTCGCCGGCCGCTCGCCGGCGCGGACTACTCGCCGATGCGCACCAGCGCGAGCGTGATGTTGTCCGGGCCGCCGGCCTCGATGGCGGCCTTCCACAGCTCGAAGGCGGCCTTGCCGTCGTCGTGCACCGCCAGCAGGCGCTCGATCGCCTCGTCGGGGACCGGGTCGGTCAGCCCGTCACTGCACACGAGGTAGCGCCCGCCCAGGGACACCTCGCGGGTGCTGACATGGGGCGTTACGGGGCTGAACCCCCGGGTTCCGCCGAGCGTCTGGGTGACGGCCGACGTGGTGCGCTGCCCCGGCTCGGGCGGCGGGCTGTCGTCGACGCTCAGCTGGCGCAGGCCGTCCCACGTCACCTCGTACACCTTGCTGTCGCCGACGTTGAACGCCAGCAGCGACTCCGCCAGTACGAGGAGCCCCGCGACCGTGGTCCCCATGGTCGTGAGCTCGGGCCGGCCGTCGGCGGCCGCGTGCACCTCGCGATTGCACACGTCCAGTACGTCACCGAGGGCCCGCGCGCCGTCCAGGGCCGCCCCGAGGGAGGAGATCCTGCGGACGACGAGCGCACTGGCCACCTCGCCGCCCGGCTGCCCGCCCAGCCCGTCGGCGACCGCGACGACGAGGGGCCTGCCCAGGGGGAACACGAGGGTCTGCGGGTTCTGCGTCACGGTCGCGCACAGCGTCCACGGGCCGACGGCGAGGCTGTCCTCGTTGTGCTCACGGATCAGCCCGACGTGACTCAGGGCGGTCACAGCTATGTACGGCACCTCACCGACCCGCCTCTCCACAGCGGCAGGCGCATCCCTCACCACCATTGTCGCGCCGCAGGCGGAAGAGGGCAGCCGGTGGCTGGTGGAGCCCTTTACCCGCGTCCTGCCAGGCCGGGACCTGCAGGAACGCCCCGCCACGCCGCACGGGCCGGAGGTCGAGGACCTCCGGCCCGGCAGCTACGAGGCGCCTGGGCGCAGGCGGCTTCGAGGGTTATCGGGTCCTGAAGCGGCGGAAGAGGTTTCGGGCCACGTACACCCCCGGGCCGCCGAAGCCGACGATGTCGACGCGTCCGTCACCGGTGATGTCGGCGAGGAAGCGGGGGTGGCGGTCGACCCGCCAGCCGCCCGCGTCCTCGTTGTACCCGAACCCGCGGCACACGAGCTGGGCCTGCTCGAACCGGCCGCCGCCGCGGCTGTGCGACACCCAGACCCCCTCGTCGCCGAAGCCGATGATGTCCGGGTTGCCGTCGCCGGTGACGTCGGCGAGGAACCGGAGGTGCTTCCCGCTCGTCCACCGCCGGGCGAGCCCGAAGTCGTTCAGGACGAGCTTCGAGGGTTCGAACGTGCCGTCGCCGCGCCCGCGTGCCACGACGACGCCCTGCGGGCCGAACCCGACGATGTCCAGTCCTCCGTCATTGGTGGTCTTGATCAGGATTCGGGGGTGCTCCCCGACCGAGCTCCATCCTTGGTCGACCCCGAAGTTGTCGAGGACGTACAAGGGCTCGGCGAACGTCCCGTCCTCGTCCTGGAGCGACACCCAGACGCCGTCGTCGTGGCAGCCGACGACATCGAGCCTGCCGTCACCGGTGGTGTCGGCAAGGAAGCGGGGGTGCTTGCCGGCAAGCCAGCCACCCGCCTTCTCATCGTGGCCGAACGCCCGGAGAACGGGTTCATCGGCGATCGGTGAGAACGTTCCGTCCTCGTCCTGGAGCGACACCCAGACGCCGTCGTCGTGGCAGCCGACGACGTCGAGCCTGCCGTCACCGGTGGTGTCGACGAGGAAGCGGGGATGCTTGTCGGCAAGCCACCCGCCGGCCTGCTGGCCGTGTCCGAACGCCCTGAGGACCAGCTCGCCGCCTGCGGGCGCGAACGTCCCGCCCTCGTCTTGCCGGGACACCCGGACACCGTCGGCGGAAAGTACGACGACGTCGGGGCTGCCGTCGCCCGTCGTGTCCACGAGGGTCCACAGGTCCGCGGGGCTCGGGGAGGGTGCGGGTGGGTGCAGGACGCGTTCGTCGTCGAACGTGCCGTCGCCCCTGCTGGACGACGTCACGGCCCCCTTCGCGGGTTTGAGTCCTACGATGTCGTTGCGCCCCGCTCCTGTGGTGTCGGCGAGGAACCGTGCACCGAGCCCGGCCCACCAGCCCGGTTGCCCGCTGGGAGAGCGGGTAGCCCCTCGCTTTTCCAGCCCCCGGCGTCCTCGTCACTGCCGAACCGCTCGAGGACCAGCAGCATGTCGCTGAAGGAGGGCGCCGCGTCGGGTGCCGGCCGCAGCGCGGTCGAGCGGGCCAGGCGCCAGGACCGGCGGCCGTTCCAGTGGCTCAGTGGTGCCCAGCGCAGCACGGGGTCGCTGGTGCGCTCGGGCTCGGCCGGGACGAACCGCCACCGCCGGCTCTCCGCGCTGTCGTCGTGCTCGCGCAGGACGATCGGGGTGCCGTCCTCGCCGGGGTCGGCGAGGTCGAGAACGGCGCCGTCGGTCGCGCCCTCGATGAAGTAGAGGCCCGCTTCACCCTCGACGGGGACGACGTACCACTGCTGGCCCATCCTGCCGGCGGCGGCGTCCCACTGGCGGACGCCGCGGTCCGCGGCGGCGGGGTTGTCGAGCACCTTGCCGCTGACCGCGTTGCGGATCACATATGTCTGCTCGTCCTGCGTGGCCGGCACGGGGGTGAGCTGCCACTGCCCCGGGCTCGGGCCGTCATCGGGGAAGTCGCGGACGACGAGCGCCCCGTCCGCGCCCGGCGCGGCCTTGGCGCCGAGGGTCTTCCCCGTGGCGGCGTTGACGATCTCCAGCTTCAGTTCTTCCGTGGGCACGGGCATCGTGGTGCCTCTTCCAGGCGGTGCGGGCGTCGGCTCGGGACGGGCGTGGCGCGGAGGTGGACTCGGGTCACGTGAAGACGTGGTGGTAGGGGACGTTCCACTCGCTGGGCAGCCGCGGGTAGAACGTGTTGATGACCGTCCCGGTGAAGTCCCCGCCCCAGTTGTAGGTGACACGCACCTCGCCGTTCGCGGTCACCGCGTGGTCCTTGAACCCGAGGATGGAGTCGGGGTGGGTGATCGGCACGAACGTGATCCCGCCCCACGGCGTCACCGTGACGACCCAGAGCTGGGTGTCCTCGGGCGCGCCGTTCTTCCCGCGCCACTTGTCGCCCACCCGCCAACGCCCGGACGTGACACTGCTCCGCCGAGGCGGCGTCTCGAATTGGATCGACCTGCCTGGGAGTTGGTGGCGGCCAGCGGCTCGGACCAAATGCCCTCGACAGCACACGGGTGTGGTTCACCGACACCGACCGGATCTACGTCTCCGGCGACCGGGCGGCGTACGGCTGTCGGCCTTCGGGCCCTCAAACACGGCCTAAGCGCAGGCGGCTGCCACGACGACGGTGGCGACCCGGCTTCCCTGGTGGTGCGTGCAGGGGTCCGGTCGGCGGCCGCTGTCGGCCGTGTCGTGCGCGTACCGGGTGGCCGCCTGGAGCGCGGCGCTGACGAGGGTGGCGAGCAGGTCTACGTCGGAGCTGATCTCCAGACGCACCGTCACCCAGTCCGATCCGGTGGACAGCCGGATGGCCGTGGAGCCGGCGAGCGCCGGCCGGAGTTTTGTGATCATGGAACGGGTGAGGTGGACATCGGCTTCGTATGTCCCGTGGAAGTGGACGATCTCCCGCGAACCGGCGTTCAGTCCGAGTCCGGCGCCACACGCCGGGCGGCCTTCGCTGAGCGCAGGCCAACTCATCAGCTGTTCACTGGCGTGCCTAGCTGTGTTCATGCCCCGAGCCTGCCCGCCTGAAGGCCGCCGCACAAGGCCCGTGGCCCAATACCGTTGCCCTGGGACGGGATGCGTGCGACACCCCTGCGGAAGCGGTGAGGGGAAAGTGACGGAGGGTCCCTCCGCCCGGGTCCGCCCGGGTCCGCCCGGGTCCGCTCGGCGGCGGCGCGGCCCGGCTGGAAGCACTCTGGGCCGTCAGGAGCCGCCTAGTGCTGTGGCGGCAGGGGTCGGGGCAGGGCCTCGCCGACGGGGGTTGCGGCGAGGCCCTGGCCGTGACGATACATCCCGCCGCCCGGATCGTCCGCAGAGTCGACGAAATGCAAAGGTCCTGGATCAGGTCCGGCCTTCGGCCACCGGCCCGCCCCAGCGGGGTCGCGGATAATGCTCCTGGCGAAGGTGTCGATCACGGGGTTACGGGGGCCGAGCGGGTGCGGGAACCGATCGAAGACCGCTACGAGCTGGACGAGTTGCTCGGCCGGGGCGGATTCGGCGAGGTCTGGCGGGCCCGCGACAGCCGGGTCGGCCGGTGGGTGGCCGTCAAGATCGGATATCCCGAAACCCCTGAGGACACACGCCGGTTCGAGCGCGAGGCGAGCCTCGCCGGAAACCTCGCCCACCCCAACATCGCCACCGTGCACGACTTCGGCCGTACCCGGCACGGCGGGCGGAGCGCCGTCTTCCTGGTGATGGAGCTGCTCCAGGGCCGCAGTCTCGCCGAGGTCCTGGCCGACGGGGCGCCGCCGCTCGCCGACGCCCTGGACTGGGCGATGCAGGTCGCGGCGACTCTCGGAGCCGCTCACGACGCGGGGGTCGTCCACCGGGACGTCAAGCCGGCCAACGTGATGATCACCGAAGGCCGGGTGGCGAAGGTCCTCGGCTTCGGCATCGCCAAGGCCCAGGGGCGGTTCCGGGACGGATCTCACGGCCACGGGCATGATCATCGGCTCGTTCCCCTACATGGCGCCCGAGCGCTGGACCGGTGGCGCGGGCGGAGTCCCCGTCGACGGGCGGTCCGACCCGTACGCCCTGGGCTGCGTGCTCATGGAACTCGTCACCGGTACCCACCCCTTCACCGCCCGTGACATGTACGAGTCCCTCGGCCAGCACCTCCAGGCCGCGCCGCCCGCCCCCAGCTCGCTCCGTCCGGGGCTGCCGGCCGCGCTCGACCCGCTCGTACTGGACCTGCTCGCCAAGGACCCGCGCCACCGCCCCGCGAACGCACGCGAGGTGAGCGCACGGCCGGCGGCGATCGCCCGGGACCGGCAACCGGAAGAGTCGGTCGGGGCCACCCCGGCACAGCGGGGGGTACCGGCACCGCCGCCCTACCCGCCGACCGTACCGGGCACCCTGCTGGAGTCGGCCGACGACCCGGTTCGGGCCCTGCTGCGCCGCCGGCTCACCCAGCTGGTGGAGGACGCCCCGGCCCCCTCCACCCCGTCACGCTGACCGCCCGGCACCACCTCGCCACGGCCCTGCACCGCGGCAACGGCGCCCTCGACGGTCAGTGGGACCCGCGCACGCCCGAGCGCGCGGAGGGCGAACGCGCCTGGCTGCGACCGCTGCTGCCCGATCTGGAACGGGGGCTGCCCGCCGACAGCCCGGTGCTGCTCGACGTTTGGCGCCGACTGGCGCACGACGCCTGGCTGGTCGGTGATTTCGCCGCCGCCGCACCGCTGTACGCGCGGCTGTTCCCCGATCCGGAGGGCCTGGTCGAGGAGGGCGACGTGGAGGTGGGCTACCGGGTGTTCCGCAGCATCGGCGAGGCCGGGGATCCCGCCCGGGCGCTGGCGCTGATCAAGCCGCTGCTGCACCGCCTCCAGATCGGCTTCGGCGGCCCCCGCTGGCTGGCCGACGAACTGATCGACACCCGCGCGGACTTCCGCCAGGCACTGCGGGAGGGCCGGCGGGCCGACGGCGGCGGCCTGCTCCGCCTGTTCGGCCGCTGACCCCCGCCGGTACGCCCGTAGGCCCGCGCATCCATACATCCGTTCGCCCGTACATCCGTTCGTCACGGCGAGCCCCGCCGTCCCGTCTTGTCCGGGACGTCGGGGCTCGCTAGCCTCGCGCCCCGTGCCGGGTGCGCCGGGACAGCGATCAGGGACGGGGAACGCATGCCTTCCGGAGTCACTCTTGCGGTCGTCGGTGCCGGGGACCGCGGGTCCGCGCACGCGCGCTGGGCGCTCGCGCACCCGGAGCGGGCCCGGGTCGTCGCGGTCGCCGAGCCGCGCGCGGTCCGGCGGGACCGGTTCGCGGCGGACCATGCCCTGGCACCCGGAGCGCTGGTGGCCGACTGGCGGGAGCTGGCGGCCCGCGGGCGGGTCGCGGACGCGGTGCTGATCTGCACCCTGGACCGGGAACACCTGGAGCCGGTCCTGGCGTTCGCCGCGCTCGGCTACCACATCATGCTCGAGAAGCCGATGGCGCTGACCGAGGACGAGTGCCGGCGCATCGTGGCCGCGGTGGAGGACGCCGGGGTGATCCTCTCCGTCGGCCACGTCCTGCGCTACACCGCCTACACGCGGGCGCTGAAAGAGGTGCTCGACTCCGGCCGGATCGGTGACGTCGTCAGCGTGCAGCACCTGGAACCGGTCGGGTTCTGGCACCAGGCCCATTCGTTCGTACGCGGCAACTGGCGCCGCGCGGACGAGGCGACCACCATGCTGATGGCGAAGTCCTGCCACGACCTGGACTGGCTCCAGTACGTGCTCGGCGGGCCCCCGGTGCGGGTGTCGAGCTTCGGCCGCCTCTCCCACTTCCGGGCCGAGAACCGGCCCGCCGGTGCCGCCGACCGATGTCTGGACTGCACGGTGGAGACCACCTGCCCCTACTCCGCCACCCGCGACTACGGCGACCGGCTCGCCCAGGGCAGGCACGGCTGGCCGCTGAGCGTGGTGATCGACGAGTTCACCCCGCAGGCCCTGGAGACCGCGCTGCGGGAGGGCCCGTACGGGCGCTGCGTGTACGCCTGCGACAACGACGTGGTCGACCACCAGGTGGTGGCCCTGGAGTTCGCCTCCGGGGCCACCGCCACGTTCACCATGACCGCGTTCACCGAGCAGGCGGACCGCCAGACGCGGGTCTTCGGTACGCGCGGCGAACTGCGGGGCGACGGCAGGCAGTTGCGTGTCTACGACTTCCTGACCCGCACCGAGGAGGTCGTCGGCCCTGGAACAACGGGGGCGATGGACGCCGCCGGGGGCCACGGGGGCGGGGACGCCGGCCTGATGGACGCCTTCGTCCGCGCGGTCGCCACCTGCGACCCGGGTCCGGTGCGGTCCGGCCCCCGGGAGTCCCTGATCAGCCACCTGACCGTCCTGGCCGCCGAGCGGGCCCGGCGCGGGCGCACCGTCGAGACCGTCCGGCTGTGACCGGCGACGAGGTCGGCAGGCGGCAGGCGGCAGACAGAGCGATCGATCAATTCCCGATCTGATCGTTTGAACGAATCGATTTTTACGCACCTCTTGAGCGCTCGTTCACGTGCGTGCTAGAAACCGGGTCAGCGGGGCACCCTCCCACCCCGCGCCCCAGTTTCCGGAGGCCCCATGTCCACCCCGTGGTCCCGCCGCTCCTTCCTCCACCTCTCCGGCAGCGCCGCACTGCTGACCACGATCCCCTCGACCGGTACCGCCTCCGCTGCGGGCGACGCGTACGACACCCTCCGTGCCACCTGGCGCGCGACGGTCCTGGGCAGCGGGTTCGACCCGGCAGCCGAACCCTTCGCCGGGAAACTGGCACTGACGGGCAGTCAGGCCGTCGAACACCGCGCCACCATGGCGGCCGTGAGCGGCTCGCTCTGGCCCGACCTGCCCCTCACGGTGTCCAGTTCGATCACCGTCAGCTACTCCCGGCTGGGCACGATGGCCCAGGCGTACGCCCAGCCCGGCACCGGTCTGACCGGCGACCCCGCGCTCGCCGCCGGGATCAAGGCCGGCCTCGACCACCTCCACCAGCAGGTCTACAACCCCGGGAAGAGCCGGTTCGGCAACTGGTGGGACTTCCAGATCGGCTCTCCGCAGAGCCTGCTGGACACCTGCACGATCCTCTACGACCAGCTCTCCGCGGCGCAGCTCGCCAACTACCTAGCTGCCGTCGACCACTTCGTACCGGACTCCTCGGTCGCCGCCTACACCGGCACCAGTACCGGCGCCAACCGGGTGGACCTGTGCCGCTCGCTGGCCCTGCGCGGCGTCCTCGGCAAGAACGCGGCCAAGATCGCACTCGCCCGCGACGCCCTCTCCCCGGTCTTCCCGCTCGTGACGGCCGGGGACGGCTTCTACGCCGACGGGTCCTTCGTCCAGCACACCTACCTCTCCTACACCGGCTCCTACGGCGTGGTGCTGCTCAGCGGTCTGGCCGCCCTCTTCTCCCTGCTGAACGGCTCCCCCTGGGCGGTCACCGACCCCGAGCGCCAGATCGTGCTCGACTCCGTGGAGGGGTCCTTCGCCCCGTTCCTGTTCAACGGCCTGATGATGGACGCGGTGTCAGGACGCTCGACGAGCCGGGGCACCGCGAGGACCGGCCCGTACGGGTTCCAGGGCGGCGACCACGGCCGGGGCCACGGCACCCTCGCCGCCATCGCCCTGCTCGGCACCGCCGCGAGCGGCACGGAGAACCAGCGCTGGCGCGGTCTGGTGAAGGGCTGGATGCAGCGGGACTACTACAGCCCGGTGCTCTCCGACACCGACCTGGGCGTCGCCGCCCTCGCCCGCCTCAAGGCCGTACAGGACGACACCGCCGTCACCGCCCTCGCCGAACCGACCGGGCACCGGCTGTTCCCCAGCATGGACCGGGCCGTCCACCGGCGGCCGGGCTGGGCGGCGTCGATCAGCATGGCCTCGAAGCGGATGGGCCTCTACGAGACGGGCAACGGCGAGAACCTGCGCGGCTGGCACGCCGGGGCGGGCATGCTCCAGTGGTGGGGGAACACCTTCGGCAACGGCCAGTACACCGACGCCTTCTGGCCCACCGTGGACCCGTACCGGCTGCCCGGCACCACGGTGTCCCGCAAGCCCCTCGCCGACGCGGAGGGCGGCGCCTGGGGCCTGCCGCGGCCGGACGTCAACTGGGTCGGGGGCGCCACGGACGGGGAGTACGCGTCCATCGGCCAGTTCGTCCGCGGGCTGTCCAGCACGCTGTACGCGAAGAAGTCCTGGTTCTGCCTGGCCGATTCGATCGTGTGCCTCGCGGGCTCCGTCCGGGGCTCCGACGGCGTCGCCGTCGAGACCGTCGTCGAGAACCGCAACCTCGGCGCGAGCGGCACCCAGGCCCTCACCGTGAACGGCGTCGCGCAGTCCACCGCGCTCGGCTGGTCGGCCACCCTGAACGGGACCTCCTGGGCGCAGATGGCCGGCCAGGGCGGGTACGTCTTCCCCGGCGGGACCACGGTCAGGGCCCTGCGGGAGGCGCGTACCGGCTCCTGGCGGGACATCAACACCGGTGGCAGCGCCGATCCGATCACCCGCCGCTACCTGACCCTCTGGTTCGACCACGGGGTCGACCCGGCGGACGCGGCCTGCTCCTACGTCCTGATGCCCGGGGCCACCGTCCAGGCCACGGCCGCGCGGGCCGCCGACACCGGCTGGCTGACGCTCCTCGCCAACGACAACGACCAGCAGGGCATCAGGGTCGCCCAGCTGGGTGTCACCGCCGTCAACTTCTGGTTCGCCGGGACCGTCGGCGCGCTCACCGCCGACGGGCCGGCCTGTGTCCTGGTCCGGGAGCACGGCGACGGCACCGCCACCCTCTGCGTCAGCGATCCGATGCGGGCCCGGACCGGCCTCACCGTCACCTGGAACCGCCCGGTGGCCTCCGTGCTCTCCCGCCCGGCCACCGTGGTCTCCACCGGTACCGGATCGGCCTTGACCCTCACCTTCGGGGACCTCACCGGGCAGGCCGGTGCCACCCAGCGGATCAGGGTGGCCCTGGGCTGACGGCCGGGTCAGCCCGTGGCGCCGGCGCTGGGCTGGTCCTCCAGGTCGGGTATCGCGCTGTGGCCCGTGCAGAAGCCGGTGACCTTGGCCAGGCGCCCGCCGGGGCCGCGGAGCCGGACGGTCAGCTTGGTGACCTCCACGGGCGGGAAGGCGTGGATACGGCGCACGCCCACGGTGGTGCCGGTGGCGATGACCTGGCCGTCGGCCAGGACCTGGTGCCCGCTGACGAACTGGCCGCCGGTCAGTTCCTCGGTCAGTTCGAGGTGGTCGAGCAGGACGGGACCGGTGAAGCGGGCCGCCACCTCGCCGTCCGGTCCGACGGCCAGGGTCGAGGTGGCGGGCCGCGCGAACCGGCGGGCGAGTTCCCCGCTGGATTCGAGCAGCCGGGCCCGGTCGGCCGGGTCGATCCTGCCCGTGCGGTCCGGCGGCACGTTGAGGAGCAGACCGGCGCCCAGTCCGACCGAGCGGTACCAGACGGCCAGCAGGTGCTCACGGCTCTTGAGGGTGTGCAGGTCGTCGTCCTGCCAGAACCAGTTCCGGCGGATCGGTACGTCGCACTCGGGCGGCAGGTAGCGGGTCCGGCCGAGGGCCGTGGCGCCGTCGTCGCAGACGCTGATCCCGGTGGAGTCGACGGTGTACCAGCACGGGTCGGCTGCGAGGCCGTCCTCGTTGCCGACCCAGCGGATGGTGGGGATGCCCATGTTGAACACCATCGCGTCCGGCTGGTGTTCGGCGACGACGGCCATCGCCGCGTCCCAGTCGTACGTCCTGCCCTCGGACCCGGCGCCGTCGAACCACAGCTCGTACAGCGGTCCGTACCGGGTGCACAGCTCGGTGAGCTGCCTGCGGTAGAAGGCGTCGTAGGCCGCGGGGTCCTCGTAGCAGGCCGCGTTGCGGTCCCAGGGCGAGAGGTAGAGCCCGAGGCCGATCCCCGCCTCCCGGCAGGCTTCGGCGAGTTCGGCGACCACGTCGCCGTTCCCGTCGCGCCAGCCGGAGGAGGCCACCGAGTAGGCGGTGGTGGCGGTCGGCCACAGGCAGAACCCGTCGTGGTGCTTGGCCGTCAGGACGACGTACGCGGCCCCGGCCTCGACCGCGGTCCGCACCCACTGGCGGGCGTCGAGGTCGGACGGCGCGAAAACGGCCGGGTCCAGGGTGCCGTCGCTCCACTCGCGGCCGCGGAAGGTGTTGACCCCGAAGTGCAGGAAGAGTCCGAAACCATGGCGTTGCCAGGCCAGTTGGGCGGGGGTGGGGCGGATCGCCATCGGTTACTTCACCGCTCCGGCGGTCAGACCGGAGCGCCAGAAGCGCTGCAGGCAGAGGAAGGCGATCACGAGCGGGATCACGGCGATCAGCGAACCCGTGATGGCCAGCGAGTACATCTCGGGGCTTTCGGTGATGGAGAGGTTCCACATGTGCAGGCCGAGGCTGACCGGGTACAGGTCCTTGTCGTTCAGCATGATCAGCGCGCCGTAGAAGTTGTTCCAGCTCGCGGTGAAGGAGAAGAGGAACAGCGTCACGAAGCCGGGGGCGAGCATGGGCAGGACGATGGAGCGGAAGGTGCGCACGTCGCCCGCGCCGTCGACGCGGGCCGCCTCGATCACCTCGTAGGGGACGTATCCCTCGGAGAAGACCCGGGCGAGGTAGACGCCGAATGGGTTGACCAGCGAGGGGATCAGCAGCGCCCAGTAGGTGTTGGTGATCCCGGCCTGGGAGGCGAGCAGGTACATCGGCAGGGTCAGGACGGCTCCCGGGACGAGGACCCCCGCCAGGACGACCCCGAAGAGCTTCTCCTTTCCGGTGAACTCGTACTTGTCGAACGCGTATCCGGCCGCGACCGAGATCAGGGAGGAGAGGGCCGAGCCGATCACGGCGTAGAGGAGGGTGTTGAGCAGCCAGCGCCCGTAGATGCCGTCGTCGTGGGTGAACACCTCGTGGATGTTGGAGAAGAGGTTGAACTCCCCGAGGCTGAACCCGTTGGTGCCGAAGAGGTCGCGGCCGTTCTTCGTGGCGGCGATCAGCAGCCAGCTGACCGGCATCAGGGTGTAGAAGGCCAGCATGAGCAGCACGGCGTTGACGGCGGTCTTCGAGGCCCAGGCCCGCCGGGGGCGGTGCGGTGGCGCGGGGGCGACGGGGCCGGTGGGGCTGGTGGGGCTGGTCCCGGCCGGTTCGGTCGTGTGCGGGGCGGCGGTCCGCGTGCTCATGATTCCTGCCACCGCTTCCCGATCCGGGTGACCAGGAAGGACAGTGCCCCGGCCACGAGCGCCAGGAGCAGTGAGGCGGCGGCGGCGCTCGCGTAGTCCTGGTCGATGAACGCCTTGCTGACGATGTACATGGTGGGCGACCAGTCGTTGCCGAGGGCCTGTGCCTTGTCGGAGAGCAGCCGGGGCTCGGTGAAGAGCTGGACCGCTCCCACGCAGGTGAACAGCACGGTCATGACCACCGAGGAACGGATGATCGGCACCTTGATCCCGAAGGCTGTGCGCCAGGCTCCGGCTCCGTCCACGGTGGCGGCCTCGATGACCTCGCGGGGCACGGCCTGGAGCGCCGCGAAGAAGATCACCATGTTGTAGCCGATCCACTGCCAGACGGCGATGTTGACCATGGACGAGAGGGAGTTGCCGGGCGAGAAGAAGTTCCAGCTGCCGCCGGCGGCGTCGATCCAGTCGATCACCGGGCTGAGGCCCGGCGTGTAGAGGTAGATCCAGATGATCGCGGCGATCAGCCCGGGTACGGCGTGCGGCAGGAAGAAGGCCAGCTGGAAGAACCGCTTGGCCCGGGCATAGGCCGAGTCGACCAGCAGGGCCAGCCCCAGCGCCCCGCCGATCATGACCGGGATGTACGCCAGGCAGTACGCGGCGATGTGCAGGAAGGAGGCGCGGAAGGCCGGATCGGCCAGCACCGCCGAGTAGTTCGCCAGTCCCGTGAAGCTGCGCTCGACCCCGCCGAACCCGAGCCCCGAGGACTGCTCCCGGAACAGGCTCATCCAGCCCGCGTAGGCCACCGGCGCCACGATCACGACGGCGAACAGGACGAAGAACGGGGAGAGGAAGAGGACCAGGGCGCCGCGTCTGCCGCGACGCGACGTGCTCGCGGCGGCTGCCGCGGTGGTGGAGGCTGAGGCCACGGGGGTGCTCCTTGGCGGTGCGGGGGTTCGTGACGAGGAGGTGGCCGGGCCGGGCCGGCCACCCCTGCGGGGCCCGGAAGGGCCGGACCTACTGGCCGGCGAGCTTGAGTCCGCGGCTCTCGATCGCCGTCCGGGCCGATTCCTGCGCCTTGGTGAGGCCGCTCGGCAGGCCGTTGCGTGCCGCCTCGTCCTTGAAGTCGGCGTTGACCTTCCCCCAGACGGGGCCCCAGGTCCATCCGGGAACGATGGTGGCGACCTGGTCCCCGGTCAGCTTGTAGAGGTCCTGGCCGCCGAAGTAGGAGGTGTCGAAGGCCTTGGCTGCCACCGCGGCCATCTGCGGGTTCGCGGGCAGGGCGCTGCTGGGGCTCTTCAGGGCGCCGATCCGGGCTTCCATGGCCGCCGGGTCGGTGGTGACCCACTTGATGAACTCGGCCGCGGCCTTGGTGTGCTTGCTTCCCTTGGTCACGGCGAAGCTGGTGCCGCCGAACATGCCGCTGGCCGGGGTTCCCCAGTGGGGGACGGGGGCGACGCCCCACTTGCCCTTGAGGTCCGGCATGGCGGCGATCATGCTGCCCGCGCTCCACGAGGCGCCCACGACGCTGGCGGTCGTGCCGTCGGCCTTGGACTTGTTCTCTTCCGGGGTTCCGGCGCCGTAGTTGAAGACCAGGTCGTCCTTGAGCATCCCCTGCCAGAAGGCGGCGACCTTCTGCGACGGGGCGTCGTCGATCTCCGGCTTCCAGGCGCCGCCCTCGATCTGGAACCACTTGGCGCCGGCCTGCCAGGAGAGGGTCGCCTGGAGCGGGGTGTCCGTCGGGAAGTTGCCTATGCGCGCCCCGGGTTCGGCGGCCTTGATCTTCTCGGCGGCGGCGCGGTACTCGTCCCACGTGGTGGGGACGCTGACGCCGTGCTTCTCGAAGAGGTCCTTGCGGTAGAAGTAGACCTGCGGGGTGGCGTCGAAGGGGACGGACCAGGTCTTGCCGCCGAAGGTCACCAGGTTCTGGACGCCTGCCGGGAAGCTCTTCTTCACCAGGTCGCCGGACGTGGCGGTGAGGTCCTCCAGGTAGCCCTGGCTGGCGAACTCCGGGACCATGCTGTATTCGACGGTCGTCACGTCCGGGGCGTCGCCCGCCTTGATCGCGTTGCTGATCTTGCTGTATCCGTCGGCACCGCTGGGGATCTGGGAGAACTTCACCTGGATGTCCTTGTGCGACGCGTTGAACGCGGCCGCCGCGGCCTCGGCTCCACTGGTCCAGGTCCAGTACGTGAGGGTGACGGGCTTGCCCTCGTCCCCGGCGGCTGCCGAGGCCGGGGAGTCGGATCCGGCGCAGGCGGAGGTCAGCAGGGCGAGGGACACCGCTGCGGCGACCGCACCGTAGGCACGCAGGGACTGAGCTTTCATTGACCTGCTCCTTGGCGAGTTGGCTGAACGGGTTGAATCATTCGCCCCGGCCTATTGAACGTCAAGACCATATGAACAAGTGATCAATACGATCATTCGGCTCGGCCGCCGGGCCCGGGCCACAGGTCGTCACGCGGTACGCCGGAGCTCCTCGCGGCGGACCGCGTGCGCGAACGGCAGGCCCGCGGCGTAGCGGGCGATCTCCTCGACCGCGGAGCCGGCCATCCGGTGCAGTTCATTGCCGACGGAGCCCGCGATGTGCGGGGTGAGCAGCACGTTCGGCAGGTCGTAAAGCGGGGAGTCGGCCGGCAGGACCTCCGGCTCGGTCACGTCGATGACCGCGTGCAGCCGGCCGGAGACCAGCTCCTCGGTGACGGCGGCCGCGTCGACCAGCGAACCGCGTGCCGTGTTGATCAGGGTGGCGCCGTCGCGCATCAGCCCCAGCCGCCGGCGGTCGATCATCGCCCGCGTCTCGGGCAGTTCCGGCGCGTGCAGGCTGACCACGTCGGACGCCCCGCAGAGTGCGTCGAGCCCCGCCTTGCGGGCGCCGAGCGCGGCGGCCTCGGCCTCGCTCACGTAGGGGTCGTAGAGGATGAGCTGGAGATCGTAGGGGCGCAGCAGTTCGATCACCCGGCGGCCGATCCGGGAGGCGCCCACGATGCCGACGGTGCGGCGGTAGTTGCCCGCGTGGCCGTACCTCAGATGCCAGTCGTGAGGCCGGCCCCGGACGCTGCGGTACTCCTCCCGGAGCTGCATCACGCGCTTGTTGGAGAGCAGGACCATCGCGACGGTGTACTCGGCCACCGGCAGGGAGTTGGCCTCGGCGGCGGTGGAGACGGTGATGCCCCGGTCCCAGCAGGCGTCGGTGACGAGGTACTTGACGGATCCCGCGGCGTGGACGACGGCCCGCAGGTGCGGCGCGGCGGCGAGGACGCGGGCGTCGAGGCGGGGCGCGCCCCAGAAGGTGAGCAGCACCTCGGCCTCCGCCAGCGCCGCGCGGACCTCGGGTCTGCCGAAGTCGTCGGCGATCAGCCCCGGGTCGAGGTCGGCCACTTCGTGGAGCCGGCGGGCGGTCGCGTCGTCCAGCAAGCGGGGGCCCAGTGCGGGGGCCATCGCGAGCAGGGTCCGCGGGCGGCGAACGGGCATCTGAATGCTCCTTGCGGCTGAGTGAGGCCGCGCCGACTCTACGAAGCCGGATTACGATCGTCAAGATCTAACAATCATAAAGCTCGATTCGGTCAATACGATCGCAAGTGAATCAGGCGGCGGCCGCCCGCCGTACGCCGCGGATCACCATGCACGCGCGCGCAGCCAGTTGAGGGCCGCCGACACCATGCCCAGGACCGCGTAGAGGATGAGGACGGCCCACCACGGGCCCATCCCCGGCGCACGGCTCTGCAGGAAGAAGGCGAGCACCCCCGCCGCCACCGCCACGCCCGCCATGGCCTCCCAGTGCCTGTCCCCGTCCGAGCCGACGTACAGGGCGGCGCCCGCGGTCGCCGTCATCGTGGCGCCCACGATCAGCCACCGCATCGAGTGCGGGAGTCCGTCCGCCCCGGAGGCCGGGCATACGTCCGCCACCGCGCACAGGAGGACCGCGAGGAGCGCGGCCGGCAGTAAGGCCAAGGACAGCCGTCCCAGGGCCCGGGGCACGCCCTCCCCCGCGGTCCGGATGCGCATGCCCACCGCCAGGGCGGGGACGAAGGCGCAGATGAGGACGGTGTGGCCGGGCGGTGAGAACCAGGACCCGGCGCTGAAGGCGATGCCCACCCAGGCCAGTGACGCCGCGAACGCGGCCCACAGCGGTGCGACCAGCGCGAAGACCTCCGGCAGGCAGAGGAAGGGCTTGAGCAGTCCGAGCAGGGCCCGCGGCAGCCGGGCGAACCGCTCCCCGGAGGGCTGGAGCGCCGGCCATGCCAGGAGGCCCGCCCGCAGGGCCGCCCGGCGGGGGTCGGGCGCACGGAGCAGGGAGGGCAGGCTCTCGGAGCCGATCGAGGAGAAGGTCTTGAGGGCGGTGTCGAACTCGGCTTCCGGCGGGTCCTGCGGGACTTGGGGCCGGTTGCCGTCTCCGGGCATCCGGACCAGCGCGGCGACCATGGGGAGTTCCTGCGCGAGGATCTCCCGCTGCCGGATCTGGGTCAGCAGATGGCGCAGCCGGTCCCAGGGCTCCGGCCCGGACGGGGTGCCGGCCCAGAGCCGCGCCAGGGCCGCCGTGGCCGCCGCTTCGCCGTCCGGGCCGGCTCCGTCCCCCAGCTGCCCGGGCAGCCAGCCCAGGGACGGTGCGAGCCGGGCGGCGACTTCGTCGAACAGCCCGGGGGCCGTGGGATTGCCGAACGCCTGCTCCAGGCGCCTGTCGGTGGCGGCGACGCGGACCAGTGAGGCGGCGGCGTCCAGGCGTCCCCAGATCCAGTCGCCCAGGCGCCAGCGGGCGCTGAGGAACGCGGAGAAGTTGCTCAGCTGGTTGCCGCTGAGCTTGCCCTCGACGAGTTCCTTCGGAGGCTTCGGGCCGAGCAGGCGCTCGGTGGCCCAGCTGGCGTTGGCCGCGGAGACGGTGTGGAAGCCGACGGACACCGGCTCGGCCAGCGGGTCCGGGTGCAGTGGCCCCAGGAGCACCTCCGCGGCCGCCAGCACGGTCTCCATGCCCTCGGTGCCCAGCGCGGCGGCCTGGTGGAGCGCCCCGAATCCCGGCAGGGGTTCGGGCGGCGGGCCGCCCTGGCCCGGGCACATCGCCAGGCCGATGTCCCGGCCGAGCTCGACGAGGCTCTCCCACAGGCGTGCGTAGAGGGCTTCACCCGGCGAGGGCGGCTCCGCGGTGCTGTCGCCGGCGGGGTCCCCGGCGGCGTCCGCGGGTGGCTCCGAGCAGGGTGCCTCGGGCTCTGCGGCCTTGCAGGCGAGCCGGGCCGCCCAGGTGTCCCACCTGCCGTCCGTCGGCGGCGCGGGCAGTACGGGGTCCAGCTGGTCGGTGGCCCAGCCCATCAGTACGAGCGGATCCACCGTGCCGGCGGCGAGGCCGGTGGTGAACGCGTGGAGGACCGCCCGGTCACGGGCGGCGATGAAGGTGGCGACGGCGAGCCGGTGCGCGTACAGGCGGGTGCGGCACTCCGTCAGCAGCGGCAGGTTTCCGGTCTGCCCGCTCCGTTCGAACGCGCAGATCCACTCCAGCAGCAGCCGCAGGCAACGCGCGAGCGTCATCGGCGAGCGTCCGTCGCTCGGGATCGTCGCGAAGGAAGCGCCCTCGGGCAGGACCCACTGCTCCCCCACCGACCGCACCCGGGCGAGGAAGGCCACCGAGCGGTCCCCGTCCTCCGTGTCCAGCGCGTCGAGCGGGCCCGGGCCGCCGGGAAGCGGCAGCGGGTCCGCGCCGGTGACCTCGACGGGGTCCTGGAGCAGCCGGACCAGCCTGCGGGCCTCGGCGCTCCCCGCCAGCCTCCGGTAGGCCGCCAGCCGGCCGGTGGCCGCCTCGACGCACTGGCCGAGCGTGGCGGGAAGGACCCCGGTGAGGCCCTCGCGGCGGGCCACGGTGTCCTCGACCGCCTGGAACTCGGCGGCGTCGTCGAGCAGGGATTCGGCGCCGGCCCTGACCGCGAAGGACTTCAGCGCCAGGCGCAGCAGGCGGGTGACCCGGCCGGGGTCCTGCGCCTCCTCGGGGGCGGCCGGGTAGGGGGGAACCGGCTGGAGGAAGAGCAGCCACCGGTCGACGCTCCGGTCGGCCGGGGATCCCGCGATCGCGCGCAGGGCCCAGGCCACCGGGATGTTGTCCAGCAGTCCGCCGTCGACCAGTTCCACCCGGCCGCCGGAGGCCGGGTCCGGGTAGCCGGTCTCGCTGCTGATGCCCCACAGGTTCGGGGGTTCCGGCGGCTCCGTGGCGGCCCGCGGTGGCGTCCCGGTCACGGGCCGGGCCGGTTCGAAAGCGCCGGGGAAGGAGGACGAGGCGCGGGCCGCGTAGGCGAGCCGGTTCAGGGCCTCCGCCTTCCCCGCACCGGTGGGGAAGTCCGTCAGCGGAGGCGCCGAGGGGTCTGCGATGGTGCGGTGCCGGAACCGGAAGTAGGCGCGGGACCGACCGGTCAGCAGGGGCTGCCCGAGGGTGGGACGTACCCGATCGGGCCGTGGCCGCAGTCGCGTGGCCGTCAGGATCAGGCGCAGCGCGGCGGGGGGTTCCGGCGGCGGCGATCCGGCGGCGATCAGCTGTTCCAGCTTGGCCCGCAGGCGCGGGTAGAAGACCTCGTCGCCGCGCAGGAGGGAGTCGGGGACACTGCCCGGCCGGGCGGTGTCGCGGAGCAGTGATTCCAGGTCGCCGAGCTCCAGCCACACGTCGCGTACGCCCTGGCCGAAGGGCATCCCGTAGACGAGGTGGCAGGCGAGGAGTACGCCGTTGAGGCCGCCCGCGCTGGTTCCGGCGAGGACGTCGACCGTGACGTCCTCGTACTCGCAGGCCTTCAGGAGCGGCCCGTACACCCCCTCCTGGCTGCGCAGGGCGGCGACCTCGCAGCACGATCCGCCCATCCACACGGCGAGGCTCACTCCGCCGCGCATGGCCAGGGCCAGGCGCAGTTCCGTGCTGAGAGGACTCGGCTGGGCAGGGCTCATGACCTCAGCCTCGGGCACCCCGGCCCCGGCGGCATGGCGGACTGAGCCAACCCGGCCACGAAGAGCACCCCGGGCGTCCCGGACACCCCTAGGGGGTGTCCGGTGGGTCAGGGTCGGAGAGCCCGGGTCGGCTGGTGCCGTGGATTGCAAGGCGGAGGAGGGAGTCACTGCGGAGCATTGACGACCGACGACAACGCGGCAAGGCGCGGTGCCAGGCGGCCCGGGCCCGGCCCTGACCCACCGGACACCCCCTAGTGCTCCCGGCTGCGGAGGGCGGGGGCTGCCGGGATGATGGAGGAGAGCGACCTCCGAGAGCTGGGAGAACGCGATGACAGAGCAACCCGCCTCCTACCGGCCGGTGAGGGTGACGGCAGAGCTGGACGCGCCGCTGTCGCGCTGGCTGTGGCTGGTCAAGTGGATCCTCGCGATCCCCCATTTCATCGTGCTGGCCTTCCTCTGGATCGCCTTCCTCGTGATCTCTGTGATCGCGTTCTTCGCCATCCTCTTCACCGAGCGCTATCCGCGCGGGCTGTTCGACTTCAACGTCGGGGTGCTCCGCTGGTCCTGGCGGGTGTCGTACTACGCGTACGGCGCACTGGGCACCGACCGGTACCCGCCGTTCAGCCTGGGCCCCGAACCCGGCTACCCGGCCCGGCTCGACATCGCCTACCCCGAGCGCCTCTCGCGCGGCCTTGTCCTGGTGAAGTGGTGGCTGCTGGCCATTCCGCACTACCTCGTCATCAGCTTCTTCACCGGTGCCTCGCACTCCTGCATGTGGGGCGGCGGGCTGATCGGCCTGCTCGCCCTGTTCGCGGTCATCGTGCTGGCCTTCACCGCGAAGTACCCGCGGGACATCTTCGACCTGGTGATCGGGCTCAACCGGTGGGTGCTGCGGGTGAGCGCGTACGCCTCGCTCATGACGGACGAGTACCCGCCGTTCCGCCTGGACCTGGGTGGCGAGGAGCCCGCCGCCCCGGTGACCCCGTAGAGGACTCGGTAGGGCATCGCCGCTGTCGCGGTGGTCACGCGAAGGTGACGATGCGGTCACGCACCGCCACACCCGGTGCGGCAGGATCGTTGCTCCGGCATGCAGAAGACGCATTTCGCTACGGAGGCGACGGCCGGGCCACCACGACCGCTCAGTGCGGATCCTGTGCGGTCCGACTCGCCGATCTACGACCGGCTGGAACTCGAATGGCTGCGCGCGGGGCGGACGGTACCGCGCCCGGTGAGCCCGGCCGGCTGGCGGCGGGTGGACGACGACGACCGCTTCAGGAGGGCCTGAGAACCCGTCGCGCAGGGGCCGTCAGTCGCGGTGGCGGGCCCTGCCTGCGCCGGCTCCGGCGAGCGGGGCGGTGTCCAGGCCGGCGCCGTGCCGGAGCCCGTCCAGGAAGGCCGCGACGGCGTCGGTGGCCGTGCGGGCGGGTTCCCAGCCGAGTTCGGCGCGCGCCCGGCCCGCGTCGAGCAGCGGCAGCCGCAGTACGGCGTCCAGCAGGCCGGGGGCGGCCGGCACCAGGTGCATCCGCCAGCCGGCGGCCAGCACCGCCCGGGCCGTGCGCGTCGGGACCTGCACCGTACGGGCGCGCAGCAGCCCCGCCACGGCGGCCGTGTCGAGTACGGGGTCGGCCACGAGGTTGAACGGGCCCCGGACCGGCCGCAGAACCGCGGCCAGGTAGGCCCGGGCGGCGTCGTCCGTGTGCAGTGCCTGGAACCGCAGCCCGGTGACCTCGGGCACCACGGGGATCAGACCGGGCCGCACCAGCCACCAGGGCAGCAGCGGGCCCGCGAAGATCCGCCGCTGCTCGGACGCCGACGTCGCCTTGAACAGGAAGGCGGGGCGCATGCGGACGACCCGCATCCGCGGATGGGTGAGCTGGTAGCCGTCCAGGTAGCGCTCGAGGTAGGCCTTCTCCCGGGTGTACGCGGCGCCCGGCCATCCGTGGGTGGGCCAGGACTCGTCGACCGGGCGGTCCGAGGCCGGGCCGGGTGAGTAGGCCCCCACGGAGGAGGCGTGCACCAGGACGCGTACGCCTGCCTGCGCGCACGCCTCGAACACGCGGATGCCGCCGAGGACGTTGGTGGTCCAGGTCTCGGCCGGGTCGTGGGTGGGCTGGAACTTCCAGGCCAGGTGCACCACGGCGTCCGCGCCTTCGAAGAGCGCGCGGAGGTCGGCGCCGTGCGGGTCGATGTCCGCGGCGGCCCACCGCACCCCGGCCGGCCAGGAGCCGGCCGGCCCCGGGAGGCGGCGCGCGACGCCGAGTACGTCGCCGACCGACGGGTCTTCCGCCAGGGCGCGCACGACGCTCGTCCCGGCATTGCCCGTCGCTCCGGTCACTACGACGCGCATGACACCCACGCCGCCTCCCGGTACGGGCTCCGGCGGCGGGAGCGGCCCCGGATGTGTACGTTGCGGCGTTCACGCCTGGGACTGGAACCGCGAGGCATGGTGACTCCTTGGCTGGTGTGCGTCCTCGATGACGAATCCGCTGCGGGGCCGGGTCGGGATCCGGCTCAGCGGGATGGAGAGGTCCTGTTGCGGTACGGCGAAACGCAGTTCGGCGAGGGCGGGCGCGAGGACGGAGAGCAGCGAGACCGTGATGTCCTCACCCGGGCAGCGGTGGCCGGTCCGGGCGTCGCCGCCGCCCTGGGGGATCAGTTCGTCGGGGGGTTCGCGGCCGAGGAAGCGCCCCGGGTCGAAGCGGTACGGCGCCGGCCACAGGTCCGGGTCGTGGTGGTGGCCGTAGACGTCGAGCAGGAGCAGGGTCCCGGCCGGGACCGCGGTGCCGTCGAAGGTGAGGTCGCGGGCGGCCGCGGCTCCGAGGAGGGGAACGAACGGGTAGAAGCGTCTGACCTCGTGGACGAACGCGCGCGCGTGCGCGGGGCCCTCGGTGAGCAGTTGTCCGGACCGTGCGGGATGGCGGTGCAGGGCGTGCGCGGCGAAGACGGCGTACCAGGCGATGGCGACGGTCGGCCGGATGATGTTGAGGAGTTCCACGGCCGCGGTGTGCGGGTCGAGCAGGGCGCCGTCGGGGCCGCGGTGCGTGGCGACCGCCTCCAGGGGCGATCCGGCCAGGGCGGCGTGCCGGGACGGGGCGAAGGGGCCGTCGGGGTGGGGGCCGTGGCCGCGTACGTCCTCGACGGCGCGGGCGAGGGCGTCCTCCTGGCGTTCCCGGGCGTGGCGGGCACGCCGGTGCCGGAGGCCCGCGGCGGCGAAGCCGTCGACCATGGCCACGCAGTCCTCGGCGATCTCCGGGGCCGCGTCGTCCGGGACGGGCAGACCCACCCAGTCGCAGACCGCCCGCGCGAGCAGGGCGGCCACCTCGTCGAAGAGCACCACCCTGCGGTCCTCCCAGGTGGGCACCGCGTCCTGCCAGCCCCTCTCGACCCGGCCGGTCAGGCCGCTGATGCCGTCCGGCGTCATGAGCAGGGAGGTGAACATCCGCTTGCGCACCCGGTGCGGTATCCCGTCCAGGGTGTGCACCGCTCCCCTGCCGAAGAGGGTGTCGAGTACGGGCACCGGGACGGCCCCGTGGCGCTGGACGCGGTCCTCGTCGTAGAAGAGGGCGACGGCTTCGGGGCCGTGCAGCAGGGCGGCGGGCCGGCCCATCAGTCGGGTGCGGACCAGGTCCGCACCGTCGTGGTGGCGGCGCAGCGCCGGGGCCCAGGCGTAACCGTGGGCCAGCAGGGACAGGGTGCTGTCGGTCAGTGGAACGGACATGGGCTGCGCCTACCCGTCCGCCCCGGGCCCATGCCGGTGCCTGTGTGCCGCAGGAGGCGGAGGCGGTGGTCCGGGACGGCCGGACGCGCGGCACCGGCCGCCCCCTGCGTGGCGGCTGCCCGGCTCCAGGCGGCCGAAACCCGGCCGGTCACGCCCGTGCGAAGGCCGTCGTACGGGCGTGGGGGAAGCCTGACGGCCGTTACGCGCAGGCCGGGCACAGACCCCGGTAGGTGACCTCGACCCCGGACACCGTGAAGCCGAACCGCTCCTCCGCCGGGAGGCCGGCCAGCGGGTCTCCGGTCGCGTGGACGTCGCGGATCAGGCCGCAGCCGGAGCACACCAGGTGCTGGTGCGGGCGGTGGGCGTTGGGGTCGTAGCGCTTGGCCCGGCCGTCGGTGGAGACCTCCGCGACCTCACCGAGGGAGACCAGCTCGCCCAGGGCGTTGTAGACGGTCGCCCGGGAGATCTCGGGCAGCCGCTCGGCCGCGCGGGCGTGCACCTCGTCGGCCGTCAGGTGCACGTGGTCACCGTCGAGGACCTCCGCGACCACACGCCGCTGGGACGTCAGACGCCAGCCGCGCCCTCGCAGTCGCTCCAGCAGGTCACTCATATGCGGCTCACCCATTCAGGCTCGGCGTGGTACCCGAAATGCACTGCCGGACGTCCTCGAAGACGTCCGGTGTCCGAGGGGATATCGGCTTGGTGTGCTTCTTGACTTGGACTGCGTCCATCGTAGGATCGGATTTGTTGCTGGCCAAGGTACGGGAAGACTCCAAAGCGGCAGGAGACCGAAACGTTCCGACGTCCCGCTGCTCCACACCGTCCGGGACGGTGACCCCTCGCCGTCGCGGCGGACGAGCCGCCCGGGTCCGGCCGTTGACCTGTGGCCCCACCTGTGCCCCACCCCCAGAACGTTCTCCCCCGCATGCAGCTCCTGAGCCCCGTGATCCGCTTGGTCCGGAAGGATTCCCATGTCTGAGAACCACGATGCAGTCGTCGTCGACGCGAAGTCGGAGGGCAGTGGCGGCTGTCCGGTCGCGCACGGACGAGCCCCGCACCCGACCCAGGGCGGCGGGAACCGCCAGTGGTGGCCGGAACGGCTCAACCTGAAGATCCTCGCCAAGAACCCGGCCGTGGCCAACCCCCTCGGCGAGGAGTTCGACTACGCGGAGGCGTTCAAGACCCTCGACCTTGCCGCCGTCAAGCAGGACATAGCCGAGGTCCTGACGACCTCGCAGGACTGGTGGCCCGCCGACTTCGGCCACTACGGCCCGTTCATGATCCGGATGGCCTGGCACAGCGCCGGCACCTACCGGATCAGCGACGGCCGCGGCGGCGCCGGAGCCGGCCAGCAGCGCTTCGCCCCGCTCAACAGCTGGCCGGACAACGGGAACCTCGACAAGGCCCGCCGCCTGCTGTGGCCGGTGAAGAAGAAGTACGGCCAGAGCCTCTCCTGGGCCGACCTCATGATCCTCACCGGCAACGTGGCCCTGGAGCAGATGGGCTTCGAGACCTTCGGCTTCGGCGGTGGCCGCGCGGACGTCTGGGAGCCCGACGAGGACGTGTACTGGGGTCCCGAGACCACCTGGCTCGACGACGAGCGCTACACGGGCGACCGTGAGCTGGAGAACCCGCTCGGCGCGGTCCAGATGGGCCTCATCTACGTCAACCCGGAGGGCCCGAACGGCAACCCGGACCCGATCGCCGCGGCCCGCGACATACGCGAGACGTTCCGCCGGATGGCGATGAACGACGAGGAAACGGTTGCTCTGATCGCGGGCGGCCACACCTTCGGCAAGACGCACGGCGCGGGCCCCGCGGAGAGCGTCGGCGACGACCCCGAGGCCGCCTCGATCGAGCAGCAGGGCCTCGGCTGGAAGAACTCCTATCGCACCGGCAAGGGCGCCGACGCGATCACCAGCGGTCTCGAGGGCATCTGGACGACCACTCCGATCACCTGGGACAACAGCTTCTTCGAGATCCTGTTCGGCTACGAGTGGGAGCTGTTCAAGAGCCCTGCCGGAGCCAACCAGTGGCGGCCGAAGGAGGGCGCCGGGGCCGGTACGGTGCCCGACGCCCACGACCCGTCGAAGAGCCACGCCCCGACGATGCTGACGACCGACCTCTCGCTGCGCATCGACCCGGCCTACGAGCAGATCTCGCGGCGCTTCCTGGAGAACCCCGCCGAGTTCGCGGACGCCTTCGCCCGTGCCTGGTTCAAGCTGACCCACCGAGACATGGGCCCGGTCGTGCGCTACCTCGGCCCCGAGGTGCCGTCCGAGACCCTGCTGTGGCAGGACCCGCTCCCCGCGGTGACGCACGAGCTCGTCGGCGCCGAGGACGTCGCCGCCCTCAAGCGGCAGGTCCTCGCCTCGGACCTGTCGGTCTCCCAGCTGGTGTCCACGGCGTGGGCGGCGGCCTCGTCCT
This sequence comes from Streptomyces sp. NBC_01408, assembly GCF_026340255.1. Classification (GTDB taxonomy): domain Bacteria; phylum Actinomycetota; class Actinomycetes; order Streptomycetales; family Streptomycetaceae; genus Streptomyces. The sequence continues at coordinate 228,952 of NZ_JAPEPJ010000002.1, forward strand.
TCCGCGGCAGCGACAAGCGCGGCGGGGCCAACGGCGCGCGCATCCGCCTCCAGCCGCAGAGCGGCTGGGAGGTCAACGAGCCCGACCAGGTGGCCACGGTGCTGCGCACCCTGACCGGGATCCAGGAGTCGTTCAACGCGGCCCGGAGCGGCGGCAAGCGGGTCTCGCTCGCCGACCTGATCGTGCTGGCCGGCGCCGCCGCCGTCGAGCAGGCCGCCCAGGACGCCGGCTTCGACGTCCAGGTGCCCTTCACCCCGGGCCGCGCGGACGCCACGCAGGAGCAGACGGACGTGGAGTCGTTCGCCGCGCTCGAGCCGGTGGCCGACGGGTTCCGCAACTACCTCGGGAAGGGCAGCCAGCTGCCGGCCGAATACCTGCTGATCGACCGGGCGAACCTGCTGAACCTGAGCGCCCCCGAGATGACGGCCCTCGTCGGTGGCCTGCGCGTCCTGGGCGCGAACCACCAGCAGTCGCGGCAGGGCGTCCTCACCAGCACCCCCGGGACGCTGACCAACGACTTCTTCGTCAACCTGCTCGACCTGGGCACGACGTGGCAGGCGACGTCCGAGGACCAGAACCACTTCGAGGGGCGCGACGCCGCCACCGGCGAGGTCAAGTGGACCGGCACCCGGGCCGACCTGGTCTTCGGTTCGAACTCCGAGCTGCGCGCGCTCGCGGAGGTCTACGCGAGCGATGACGCCAAGGGGAAGTTCGTGAAGGACTTCGTCGCGGCGTGGGACAAGGTCATGAACCTGGACCGGTTCGACCTCGTCTGATCCTCCCGTCCGGGCCGGCCGCTGCTGGTCGGCCCGGACGGCGTACCCGGCCGCAACACCCCTCGCCTTGACCCTCACAGCCCTCGTGAGCTGATGAAATGCCTTCCACGGCAGGCCGGCCGCGGCTTGCCGGCGGCGGCAGGCGGGCGAGGGAGGCACGTGTCGGAACAGGACAGGCTGGAGGCGCGGCTGCGCTCCATGGAGGAGGCGCTGGAGCGGATCGGAACCTCCTCCGACGAGCGGGAGACCTGCCGGGAGCTGGCCGGATTCCTCTTCCGTACGCTGTGCGACGCCGCGGCGGTCCACCTGTCCGGCCGCGGCGCCCGCACCGAACGGGTGGCGGTGGCCGGCCCGGCGGATCTCCTGGACGGGCCAGCCACCGAGGGCGCGCCGGTGGTCCGGGCCCGGGACCAGGGCCGTCCCCTGGAGACGTGGTCCGGACAGGTCGCGGGCACCCGCACCTACCTCGTCGCGGTTCCCCTGGCCGGCCCGGACGGGGTCTACGGCAAGCTCGTCGCCGTCCGCACGCGCGGGGAGTTCAGCGACCACGAGATGGCCACCCTGCACTTCGCGGCGCGGCTGGCCGGTATCCACATCGGTCACGCGCGTCGTCTGGCGGCGACCGAGAAGACCGCGCTCGACCTGCAGCGCGCGCTGGTGGCGGAACCCGGCCGGCCGCACCCGAACCTGGAGGTCGCCAGCCGCTACCTGCCCGTCGGACCGCGCGCCCTGGTCGGCGGCGACTGGTTCGAGACGGTGCGCCTGCACTTCGGCCGCACCCTCCTCGCGGTCGGGGACGTGATGGGCCACGGGCTGGAGGCCGCCGTCGACATGAACGCGTACCGCTCCGTCCTGCGCGAGGTCGCCTCCACCGATCTCGCCCCGCACCGGGTGCTGCGCCAGCTGGACGCCATGTCCGCGTCCGACGAGAGCCGCAGGCCCGCGACCTGTCTGCTCGTCCGGGTCGATCCGGCCCGCGGCATGGCCGTCTACGCCAGTGCCGGGCACCTGCCGCCCGCCGTCTTCACCCGTGACGGCTCGGGCGAACTCCTCGACGTCCCCGTCGGCCCGCCGCTGGGCACGGGCACGGGAGAGTACGAGGCCCTCGCTCGGCCGCTCACCGCGGACCAGACGCTGCTGCTCTACACCGACGGGCTCGTGGAACGCCGCAGCGAGGACATCGACACCTCACTGGCCAGGCTCGCCGCCCTGCGGGTGGGGGCCCGGGCGAGCCTCGCCGAAGTGGTGGACGCGGTCTGCGACGGGCTCGACGCACAGCACGCCGAGGACGACGTGGCCGTCCTCGCCGCCCGGCTGCGCCCCCGGCCGCCCCACCCCGCCGAAGGCGACGCGACGGACGCCGCGCAGTTCGCGGCGCCGGGCGCCCCGGGACGGCCGGCTCAGCCGCCGGTCGCCGAGAAGTGCTGGTAATCGGGGTTGGACCAGCGGCCGCCCCAGTACCAGCCCACTTCCCCGAAGGCCCGGGTGACGACGTCGCCGCGGCGGATCATGCCCGGCACGGGACGGTCGCGCCGCAGGTGGGAGCGGCCGGCGGGCGGCCGGACGGTGCCCCGGCGGTCCACGTACGGGTTCTCCACGGGGCCGATGTCCACGGCGTCCCCGTAGGCGTGCCGGGAGCGGCGGCCGACGTCGCCGGTGACCTGCCGGCAGTTGAAGGCGGAGGTGTTGTCGTCCGCCATCGACCGCGCGTCGTCACCGCCGTACGCCGCCACCGACCGCATGCGCCGTATGGGGAACTTCGCTTCGAAGAGCTTGCCGAAGACCTGGAGGAGGGGCTGGACGGCCCGCTCGTGGACGACGAGTTCCCCCCGGTGGACCGTGCCGTCGAACCCCCAGTGGTTCATCCGGATCAGCCGCAGCCGTTCGGGTCCGACCGGACAGCCCGGCCGGTACGTGGCGCCCAGCGCGGCGGGAGACACCCGCTCCACCTCGGCGGCCAGCCGGGTGCGCGAGGCCTGCACGAGTGCTGCGGACGGGGGCCGTGGCGGGGGCTGGGCGCCACTCGTACAGGCGGGCGTGGCGGTGCACAGCACGACGACCACGGCGACGGCGGTGAGGGCAGGGCGCACCGCATCACCGTAAGCGGGCCCGACCCTCGACGCATGGCGGAGCGGAATCCGGTAAGACGCCCGGTAGGGACCCGGTAGGGACCCCTGAGGAGGACCCATGCCCCGCGTATCGGTGGAAGGCTCCGAGGTCGTCGTCCGGCTCTCCTTTCGGGAGCGGATGGCCGTACGCCGGAGCGGGTTCCGCGTGCCCGTGGCGGCGTTGCGGCAGGTCGGCGTGGAGTCCAGCTGGTGGCGGGTGCTGCGCGGGGCGCCCGGCAGGGGCAGCTGGCACCCGGGGCGCTGCGTCGGGTTCAGGCGGCTGCCGGAGGGCGGCGCGGACTTCGTCGCGGTACGGGCCGACCGCCCGGCGCTGCTCCTGGAACTGGACCCGGGCGCCCCGCTGCGCCGGCTCGCCCTGTCCGTGGCGGACGCCGAGGGGACCCGGCGCGCGCTGCTGGCGGTGATGCCCGCGGCGAAGGCGGCGGGCGACCCTGGCAGCGGGCCCCCGGAGCCCCGGGAGGTGGACCCGCCGGCGGTGCACCGGCCCGCGCTGCAGCACGAGGGCGGCGTGGCGGACGATCACGGACGGCGGCCCGGGACCCCCTCGCGGACCGGGACGGGGTCGGCGGAGCCCCCGGCCGACCCGGAGCGGGTCCGCGCGGCCGGCGAGGGCGGCGTGAAGCGGGCAGGTCACGGGGTACGGCCCCCGGCGGAGCCCTGACGGCCGGGGCTAGTGCTGTGATCCACCGGACACCCCCTGAGGCTGGGGGCGGGTCGTACCGGGGCGGCAGACGACCTTCGGGTTGTAGGTCTCGAAGGCGCCCATGGGGTTGCTCTTCCAGAGCCACAGGTGCAGTGCGTAGTGCACCGGCTGGCCGGGGAAGTTGCCGCGCTGGGGGCCCTTGAAGGGCCTGCCGAACAGGCTGGGGCGGTCGTCGTCCGTCGCGGTGTTCTGGTCCCGGTCGTAGACCAGCCACTGGACGCCGACGAGGCGTTTGCCGCCGCGTCCGTCGTCCTCGTAGTACAGGGCGGCGGGCACCGCCGGGTCGACGGAGTTGTCGTGGGCGTGGTTGAAGTGCGGGTAGCCCAGGGCGCCCTTGCCGCCCACCCGGTCGACGACGCAGTACTTGTCCGGCACGTAGCCGGCCTTCACCGCGTTGGAGTGCAGCGTGTACGGGGCGGTCGCCCGGTACGTGACGGCCCGTTCGGCGTCGGCAACGCCGGGCACGTGCGGGCCGGCCGCCGACGCTGCCGACGCGTGGGTGACGGCCAGGGCCGCCGCCAGGACGAGGGAGGCGGCGGCCGTGGCGACCGGGGAGAGGCTTCGGGCCATGGGAACTCCTGGTCAGACGGTGGCCAGTTGGGGGATGAGGCGCAGCGCGTTGTCGTGGTAGATCCCCTGGAGCTGCTCCGGGGTGAAGGCCGGGTCAGCGTCGAGGGCGGGGAGCGCGATGTCGGTGACCGTGTCGGCCGGGGCGGCGGGCCAGTCCGTGCCGAAGAGGAGGCGGTCGGCGGGGACCTGGGTCAGCAGGGTCGCCGCCGGAGCCATGGGGCCCGCCGTGTCGTAGTAGAAGCGCTGGAGGTGGTCGCGGACGGCCGCGGGGTCGACGGGCGGGTCGCAGAACCGTCCGAGGGCCTGCATACGGGTCGCGATGGACGGGAGGAAGCCGCCGGCGTGCGGCAGGATCACCGAGATGTCGGGGAAGCGGTCCAGCGTCCGTCGGCTGATCATGTTGACCGCGGCCCGGGTGGTGTCCAGGAGGAAGTCGCACATGAAGTTGGGGATGCCCGGGACCGTCGTCGCGCCGGGCGGGCAGCCCGGGAGGTTGTGCGGATGTGTGTCCACGACGGCGTGGTGGTCGTTCAGCTCGTGGAACACGCGGTCGTAGGCGGGGTCTCCGAGATAGACGCCGCCGTAGTTGGCGGTCACGTTCACGCCGACGGCGCCGAGCTGTCCGAGGCCTCGGCGCACGGCCCACGAGGAGGCGTCGGGGTCGTCGAGGAAGAGGGGGACGTAGAAGGCGAACCGCCCCGGATGCGAGTTCGCCACCTCGATCATCGACTGGAGCGTGATGTTGATCGCCTCGCGCAGTTGCGCCGACGAGGGGTAGCGGGCCGGCAGCATGGGCTTCAGGACGGCTGTCGCCACTCCCGCGCGGTCCATGAAGGAGATCGCGGCCTCGGTGTCGAGCAGTGCCCACGGCGGTAGTTGTTCCCGCTTGATGAGCCCGTGGTGCTCCGCCCATTCGCGCCATTGCGGAGCGCAGTAGTGGTGATGCATGTCGATCTTCGCCTGGTGCCCGTGCGCCTCGACCGGGCCCAGGACGGCGACGTCGCGCGCGGCCGAGGTCGGCCGCTCCTCCGCCTCCGTTCCGAGGAGGCCCAGTCCGGAGGTACTCGAATATTCGGGCATCGCCCGTCCACCACCTGTCGTTTCGGTTCGTGTTCGAGGGGGCTGCGTTCGAGAGGGCTGTGTTCGAGGAGGCTGCTGGGGAGTGGGCTACGTCCGGGGGGTCACGGAGGCCAGCGCCGGGGCCGCGTCGGGCGCCGGTGGGCGGTTCCCGGCCGGCCGTGACGGGTCCAGGACGAGCGGGAGCCGCTCCAGCCCCCGGAAGGCGGCCACCGGCCCCTTGAGCCAGGCCGCCTCGCTCGCCCGGGGGTCCGCCAGTCGCATGTCGGGGAAGTCCCGCAGCAGGCAGGAGAGCGCGACCTCGAGTTCGAGCCGCGCCAGCGGCGCGCCCAGGCAGTAGTGCGTTCCGTGGCCGAAGCCCAGGTGTGTGCCCTGGAGCCCTTCGCGCGTCACGTCGAGGACGTCCGGGGAGTCGAACTTCGCGGGGTCGCGGTTCGCCGAGGAGATGGCGATCTGGACGAGGGAGCCCTCGGGAATGACCGTGCCCCGGAGTTCGACGTCCTCGACCGCGTACCGGAAGGTGGAGGTCTCGACCGAGCCCTCGAAGCGGACGATCTCCTCCACGGCGCCGGGGATCAGCGCCGGGTCCTCGCGGAGCCGGTCCAGCTGGTCGGGCCGCAGCAGCAGATGGAGGACCGAGTTCCCGATCTGGAACGCCGTGGTCTTGTGGCCGGCGAAGAAGATGACCCACAGCGAGGAGATCAGGTCCGCGTCGTCCAGGGCTCCCTCCGCCCGGATCAGGTCGCTGAGGAAGCTGTCGGACGGGTGGGCGCGGGTGTGGGCGATCAGCTGTCCCAGCCGGTTCTGCAGCCACTCCTCGGCGGCGTGCAGCTCCGCGCTCTTGGAGGGGTCGAACCGGGAGCGCGTCACCACGCCGAACTGGCTCAGGATCTCCGGGCGGTCGCCCGGCGGGATGCCCATCAGCTCGCACAGCACCGCGATCGGGAGCGGGAACGCGAAGGTCGGCATCAGGTCGACCTCGTTGGCCTGCCCGCATTCCCTGAGCAGTTTCTCGGCGATCTCCGTGATGCGGGGTCTCATCTCCTCGACGCGCCGCGGGGTGAAGGCGCCCCGCAGGGAGCGGCGCAGCCGGGTGTGCCGGGGCGGGTCCGAGAAGAGCACGTTGTCGTCGAGGGCGTCGAAGAAGCTGCCGTACACGGCGTGGTAGGTGTCGAGGGCGCCGTGCATGTCCTTGCTGAACCGCGGGTCCGAGAGTGCGTCGCGGGCGTCGTCGTAGCGGGTGATGAGGTAGGTGCCGATGCCGTGCGGAGGCGTCAGGGGGCATACGGGGGCCTGCTCGCGCAGCGCCGCGTAGGCGGGGTGGGGGCAGCTCCGGAACTCGGGCGCGCCTCTGGACACGGCCGAGACGATGTCCCGCAGCCCGCCGGCGTCGTCCGGTGCCGCATTCTCCTGCGCCATGCTCCACACCCTTCGTGAGACTCCCGCTTCCGCGCAGACACCGGTTCCCTGCGGAGGCGGACGGCGAAACGGCCCTTGGCTCGTTCGAGTGAGCGCGCCGGCGCGGGGAGAGGGCCGTCGCAGGCGAAGGGCGCTACTGGTCAGCGCCGGGGTGTGGCCGTACGGGGCGGCTGCCCGGGCAGGTGCCCGGGAGACAACTGAATGGCCGTGTGGCGTGGGGCAGCACCCGCTTCTGGCCGCCCCGCCGGGCCGGAACGGAGCGAGGGCTCCGTTCCGGCCCGACACCGCGTCAGGCGGTGGTGCCCACCTCGGTGCGGACCGTGCGGGCCGCTTCCACCAGGTGTTCCAGGGAGGTGCGGGTCTCGGTCCAGCCGCGGGTCTTCAGGCCGCAGTCGGGGTTGACCCACAGCCGCTCGGCCGGGATGGCTTCGAGTCCCTTGCGCAGCAGGGCGGCCGCCTCGGCGGTGGAGGGGACGCGCGGGGAGTGGATGTCCCAGACGCCGGGGCCGACCTCGCGGGGGTAGCCGGCGGTGGCGAGCTCGTCGGCGACCTGCATGTGGGAGCGGGCGGCCTCCAGGCTGATGACGTCGGCGTCGAGGTCGTCGATGGCCTGGAGGATGTCTCCGAACTCGGCGTAGCACATGTGGGTGTGGATCTGGGTGTCCGGGCGGACGCCGCTGGTGGTGAGGCGGAAGGATTCGGTGGCCCAGGCGAGGTACCCGGCGTGGCCCGCGGCCCGCAGCGGCAGGGTTTCGCGCAGCGCGGGTTCGTCGACCTGGATGACGGAGGTCCCGGCCGCTTCGAGGTCGACGACCTCGTCGCGCAGGGCGAGCCCGACCTGCCGGGCGGTCTCCCCGAGGGGCTGGTCGTCGCGTACGAAGGACCAGGCGAGCATGGTGACCGGGCCGGTCAGCATGCCCTTGACCGGCTTGGCGGTCTGCTCCTGGGCGTAGGCCGTCCAGCGGACGGTCATCGGCTCGGGGCGGGAGATGTCCCCGGCGAGGACCGGCGGGCGGACGTAGCGGGTGCCGTAGGACTGGACCCAGCCGTGCTGGGTGGCGAGGTAGCCGGTGAGCTGTTCGGCGAAGTACTGGACCATGTCGTTGCGTTCGGGTTCGCCGTGCACGAGGACGTCGACGCCGGTCTTCTCCTGGAAGGCGATGACCTCGCGGATCTCGGTCCTGATGCGCTCCTCGTATCCGGCGGTGCCGATGCGTCCGGCGCGCAGGTCGGCGCGGGCGGTGCGCAGTTCGGTGGTCTGCGGGAAGGAGCCGATGGTGGTGGTGGGCAGCAGCGGCAGCCGCAGGTGGGCGCGCTGGGCGGCGGCGCGCTCGGCGTAGGGCCGGGAGCGGCGGCCGTCGGCCTCGGTGACCGCGGCGGTGCGGGCCCGTACGGCCGGGTCGTGGGTGATCGGGGAGGTGGTGCGGGAGGCGAGGTCCGCCTGGTTGGCGGCGAGTTCGGCGGCGATCGCCCCGGTGCCCTGGGCCAGGCCGCGGGCGAGGGTGGTGATCTCGGTGGTCTTCTGGCGGGCGAAGGCGAGCCAGCGGCGGATCTGCGGGTCGATGTCCCGTTCGGCGGTGGCGTCCAGCGGGACGTGCAGGAGGGAGCAGGAGGCGGCGACGTCGACGCGGCCGGCGAGGCCGAGGAGGGTGCCGAGGGTGGTCAGGGACTTCTGGTGGTCGTTGATCCAGATGTTGCGTCCGTTGACCACACCGGCGACCAGGCGCTTGCCCGGCAGTCCGCCGACGGCCGCGAGGTCGTCGAGATTGGCGGCCGCGGCGTCGGTGAAGTCGAGGGCGAGGCCTTCCACGGGCGCCTTCGCGAGGACGGGCAGGGCTTCGCCGAGCCGGTCGAAGTAGGAGGCGACCAGCAGCTTGGGCCGGTCGGTGAGGCCGCCGAGGTCTCGGTAGGCCCGGGCGGCGGCGCCCAGTTCGGCCGGGGTGCGGTCCTGCACGAGGGCGGGCTCGTCGAGCTGGACCCAGTCGGCGCCGGCGCCGCGCAGTTCGGCGAGCACCTGCGCGTAGACGGGCAGCAGCCGGTCGAGCAGGGTCAGCGGGACGAAGTCCTCGGCGACGCCGGGGGCGGGCTTGGCGAGCAGCAGGTAGGTGACGGGTCCGACGAGGACGGGGCGGGGCGTGTGGCCGAGGGCGAGGGCTTCCGCCAGTTCGGCGACCTGCTTGGCGGAGTCGGCCGTGAAGACGGTTTCGGGGCCCAGTTCGGGGACGAGGTAGTGGTAGTTCGTGTCGAACCACTTGGTCATCTCCAGCGGCGCCACGTCCTGGGTGCCGCGTGCCATCGCGAAGTAGCCGTCCAGGGCGTCCGTGTCGACGGCGGTACGGTGCCGGGCGGGAACCGCGCCGACCATGACGCTGGTGTCCAGGACGTGGTCGTAGAACGAGAAGTCCCCGGTGGGCAGTTCGTGGAGGCCGGCGTCGGCGAGCTGCTTCCAGTTGGCGCGGCGCAGGTCGCGGGCGGTCTCCTGGAGGGCTTCGGCGGTGACGCGGCCCTTCCAGTAGCCCTCGACGGCCTTCTTCAGTTCGCGGTTCTGGCCCTGGCGGGGGTAGCCGTACACAGTGGCCTGTACTGCCGCGGCTGCGGACTCGGTGGTCACGGAACTCTCCTTCGCGAGCGTGTCTCCATGGGCCCGGTGACGGGCCGAGGGTGCGAAGGGGTGCCGGATCGGGCGGGCCTCCGGGGTCGCGCGGAAGGACTGCGCGACGGAGATCCGCCTGAGGTGCACGCCGACCCGCCCACGAGGTCACCGGGAAACCGCGCGCGTTCGTTCGCGCACGGGCAACGGGCAGGTCTTCGGACTCGCGGGCGCGCCTGCCGGTCTCCCGGCGGGCACCTACTGGCCGTCGCTTCCCAGGACCGGTTCCGGTCCCAGTGCGTATGACGGCGGTCGTTCCCGCTCACCGCTGCGGGGCAGTCCCGGATTCCCACCGGGTTCCCTCTTACGACGCATCCCGCCTGGCGGACGGGGCGAACCAGCTGCGTGGGCCACCCTAGGTCGACCCGCCGGGGGATGAACACCGTGGTCCACATATCGGACGGCGAAATGGGACACGGCGCGGGTGCGGCGACACCACTCGCCGCACCCGCGCCGTGCCTCGTCTCCGGCGCACCCTCTGCCCCGGAGACGTGCCGGGCCCCTCAGCCCCGGCCGTACGTGTGGAACCCGCGGCCGCTCTTGCGGCCCAGCAGCCCTGCCTGCACCATCCGCCGGAGCAACGGGGGCGGGGCGTACAGGGGTTCCTTGAACTCCTCGTACAGCGATTCGGCGATCGCCGCGACGGTGTCCAGGCCGATCAGGTCGGCGAGCTTGAGCGGGCCCATCGGGTGGGCGCAGCCCAGTTCCATCCCCGCGTCGACGTCGGCGGGGGCGGCGAATCCCGATTCGGCCATGCGGATGGCCGAGAGGAGGTAGGGGACCAGCAGCGCGTTGACGACGAAGCCGGCCCGGTCCTGGGAGCGGACCGTGGTCTTGCCGAGGGCGTCACGGGCGAAGGCCTCGACGGCGGCCAGCGTGTCCGCCGAGGTGTGCAGGGAGGAGACGACCTCCACCAGCGGCAGGACGGGGACCGGGTTGAAGAAGTGCAGGCCCACCACCCGGTCGGCGCGGCCGGTGGCCATGCCGAGCCGCATGACCGGGATGGCGGAGGTGTTGGTGGCGAGGATCGCCTCCGGGTCCTCCACGGTCTTGTCGAGACGGGTGAAGACCTCCGTCTTCGCTTCGGGGTTCTCGGTGACGGCCTCGATGACGAGCTGCCGGTCGGCGAGGTCCTCCAGGTCGCCGGTGAAGACGAGCCGCGCCAGCGCGTCCTCGGCGGAGATCCGGTCGAGCTTGCCCCGCTGGACGGCGCGTTCCAGGGAGACCGCGACCCGCTCCCGGGCGGCCCGGGCGGCGGTGGCGTCGGCCTCGGCGACGACCGTGTCGAGTCCGGCGCGGGCGCAGACCTCGGCGATGCCCGCGCCCATCTGGCCGCCGCCGACGACCCCGACGCGCTGGATGCGGGCCGGCCGCGCGGGCGCGTTCACGCGTTCACCCGCACGGCGGCGCGGCGGACGAGGTGGCGGGTGTAGGCCTCGGGGGTGAAGAAGGCGGGCAGTTGCGCGGTGAGCGCGGTGTCCGCGAAGACCTCCCGGGCCTCGGTGGCCAGGGCTCGCGGATCCTCGGCCGCCAGGGCGGCGCATTCGGCGTCGAGGAGACGGGTGACGGTGGCCCGGTCCACGTGACCGTGGCGCAGCCACTGCCAGATCTGCACGCGGGCGATCTCGGCGGTGGCGGCGTCCTCCATCAGGCCGTACAGGGCCACGGCGCCGCTGCCGCGCAGCCAGGCGTCGAAGTAGCGCAGGGCCACGGCGATGTTGGAGCGGACGCCGTCCTGTGACGGGGGCGCGCCGATCCGGCGTACGGACAGCAGGTCGGCGGCGGTGACCTCGACGTCCTCGCGGGTCCGGTCCCGCTGGTCCGGCCGGTCGCCCAGCACCTGGCCGAAGACCTCGCGGCAGACGGGGACCAGGCCGGGGTGGGCGACCCAGGAGCCGTCGAAGCCGTCCTCGGCTTCCCGCTCCTTGTCGAGGCGGACCTTGGCGAGGGCCGCGGTGTTGGCTTCCGCGTCCCGGCTGGGGACGTGCGCGGCCATGCCGCCGATGGCGTGCGCGCCGCGCTTGTGGCAGGTGCGCACGAGGAGTTCGGTGTACGCCCGCATGAACGGGGCGGTCATGGTGACCTTGGCCCGGTCGGGCAGCTGGAAGTCGGTGCGGTGGCCGAAGGTCTTGATGAGGCTGAAGAGGTAGTCCCAGCGGCCCGCGTTGAGTCCCGCGCTGTGCTCGCGCAGTTCGTGGAGGATCTCCTCCATCTCGAAGGCGGCCGTGATCGTCTCGATGAGGACGGTGGCCCGGACGGTGCCCCGGGGGATGCCGAGGAGTTCCTGCGCGAGCAGGAAGACGTCGTTCCACAGGCGTGCCTCGTACCGGTTCTCCAGCTTGGCGAGGTAGAAGTACGGGCCGTACCCGGCGTCGATCTGCCGCTGCGCGCAGTGGAAGAAGTACAGGCCGAAGTCCACCAGGGACGCGGACACGGGCCGTCCGCCGATCTCCAGGTGCTCCTCGGTGAGGTGCCAGCCGCGGGGGCGGACCATGATGGTCGCGGGCCGTTCGCCGAGGCGGTACTCCTTGCCCTCGGGGGTGGTGAAGTCGATGCGGCGCTCGATGGCGTCGAGCAGGTTGAGCTGGCCGCCGATGACGTTGTTCCAGGTCGGGGCGGTGGCGTCCTCGAAGTCGGCCATCCAGACCTGGGCGCCGGAGTTCAGGGCGTTGACGGCCATCCGGCGCTCCGGCGGGCCGGTGATCTCCACCCTGCGGTCGGTGAGGCCGGGCGCGGGTGGGGCGACCCGCCAGTGCGGGTCGTCGCGCAGGGCGCGGGTGGCGGGCGGGAAGTCGAGCGGGGTGCCGCCCGCGAGGTGGCCCGAGCGGCGGCGGCGCTCCTTGAGGACCTCCAGGCGGCGCTCGGCGAACGCGGCGTCGAGACGGCCGATGAACTCCAGGGCGGCGGGGGTCAGGATCTCCTCGTGGCGCTCACCCGGTGCGCCGAGGACCTGGACACTGCTGGTCAGGGGCGAGAGGGACATGCGGTTCTCCTCAGCGGGGGCGGTGGGTGCCCGAGGGGGAAGTCCCCCGGGCACCCGTCGGGAAGGGGCTGGCCGACGGGGCTAGCGGGGCCGGCGGGCGGGCTTAGTGGAACTGCTCTTCCTCGGTGGAGCCGGCGAGCGCGGTGGTGGAGGAGGCCGGGTTGACGGCGGTGGAGACCAGGTCGAAGTAGCCGGTGCCGACCTCGCGCTGGTGCTTGACGGCCGTGAACCCCTGGGCCTGGGCGGCGAACTCCCGCTCCTGGAGGTCCACGTACGCGGTCATGCCGTGCTCGGCGTAGCCGCGGGCCAGGTCGAACATGCCGTGGTTGAGGGAGTGGAAGCCGGCCAGGGTGATGAACTGGAAGCGGTAGCCCATCGCGCCGAGCTCCCGCTGGAACTTGGCGATCTGGTCGTCGTCCAGGGCCGCCTTCCAGTTGAAGGAGGGCGAGCAGTTGTAGGCGAGCATCTGGTCCGGGTACCGGGCGTGGATCGCCTCGGCGAACTCGCGGGCCTGCGCGAGGTCCGGGGTGCCGGTCTCGACCCAGATCAGGTCGGCGTACGGGGCGTAGGCGAGGCCTCGGGCGATGACCGGGGCCATGCCGTTGCGGACGCGGTAGAAGCCCTCCGCGGTGCGCTCGCCGGTCACGAACTGCGCGTCGCGCTCGTCGACGTCGCTGGTCAGCAGGTTCGCGGCGAGGGCGTCGGTGCGGGCGATGATGAGGGTCGGGGTGTCCGCGATGTCGGCGGCGAGGCGGGCCGCGTTGAGCGTGCGGATGTGCTGCGAGGTGGGGACGAGGACCTTGCCGCCGAGGTGGCCGCACTTCTTCTCGGAGGCCAGCTGGTCCTCGTAGTGGATGCCCGCCGCACCGGCCGCGATCATCGCCTTGGTCAGTTCGAAGGCGTTCAGCGGGCCGCCGAAGCCGGCCTCGGCGTCGGCGACGATCGGGGCCAGCCAGTCGATCCCCCCGTCGGCCGAGCCGGTCGTGCCGCCTTCGGCGGTGGCGATCTGGTCGGCGCGCAGCAGGGCGTTGTTGATCCGGCGGACCACCTGCGGCACCGAGTTGACCGGGTAGAGGCTCTGGTCGGGGTAGGTGTGCCCGGCCTGGTTGGCGTCGGCCGCCACCTGCCAGCCGGACAGGTAGATCGCCTGGAGTCCGGCCCGCACCTGCTGGACCGCCTGGCCGCCGGTCAGCGCGCCCAGCGCGTGGATGTAGTCCTGCTCGTGCAGCTGCCGCCACAGCCGCTCGGCGCCGCGCCGGGCGAGGGTGTGCTCCTCGCGGACGCTGCCCGAGAGCCGGACGACGTCCTGCGCGCTGTAGGTGCGCTCGATGCCCGCCCACCGGGGGTCGTCGGCCCATCGCCGCGCGAGCTGCTCTGCCGCCGCCGTCGTGTTCGCCTCTGCCATGACCGTCACCGTTTCCATCCGTCGCTTGTCTTGCCAATGAGCGGGGCATACGCCCTGCTGATTGGCACTCTGTGCCTGTACCTGAGGTAAGACCGCCGGACCCGCCTGCGGGCCGAAGCTGAGCAATGCTGCCGAGCCGCTGGGTGGAACTGCCGGGATCACCGACATCAGGGCGTGAATCAGGCCTGGAAGTCCACCTCGGCTACCGGGTCCGGCGGGCCGCAGGACCGACTCTGACATTGGCACCGAGTGCCATCAAGGAGGTACATCTGCCAAGGTTTGCGAATCTTCGGCGGCCGTTTTGCCAAGGTTGCGAAGCCCTGCTCGGGCACCTGCCCGCGTACTCTGACGTGGCACGGCGAGGAGGAGGGGACTGCGGTGAGCAAGACGTACGCGGGTGCGCGGCTGCGGCGGCTGCGCGAGGAGCGGCGGATGACCCAGGCCGATCTGGCCCGGGTGCTCGCCATCTCCCCGAGCTACCTCAACCAGATGGAGCACGACTCGCGCCCGCTGACCGTGCCGGTGCTGCTGCGCCTCACCGAGGCCTTCGGGGTCGATCCGGGCTTCTTCTCGGAGCGCGACACCAGCCGCATGGTCGCCGACCTGCGCGAGGCGCTCGCCAACGAGGTCGCCGAAGCCCGCGTCTCCTCCTCCGACCTGGCCGAACTGGCCACCCGGATGCCCGCGGTGGCCGCGGTCCTGCTGGACCTGGGCCGGCGCGGCCAGCTCCTGGCCGAGCGCCTCGCCGATGCCGCCGACGGCCGGGACGGCGTGGCCGATGCCCCGCGCTCACCCCACGAGGAGATCCGCGAGTTCTTCTACCGGCGGCAGAACTACCTCCACGACACCGATCTCGCCGCCGAGGGCCTGGCCCGCGAGATCGGCATCCGCCCGGGGGACGTCGTCCACGCGCTGACCCGCCGGCTCGCCGACCGGCACGGGATCCGGATCGCCGCGGACTCCGACCGGCTGCACCACTACGACGCCGGTGCACGCGTCCTGCACCTGTCGAACCGGCTCCGGCCGGGCCAGCAGGCCTTCCGGATGGCCACCCAGCTGGGCCTGATCGAGTACGGGGACGCGCTGGACCGGCTGGCCGCCGAGGACTTCCCCGTCGGCTCCCCCGCCCACGCCCTCGCGCGGATCGGCATCGCCAACTACTTCGCCGCGGCCCTGATCCTCCCGTACGCGGCCTTCCACACCGCCGCGGAGGAGTTCCGCTACGACATCGAGAGGCTCACCGACCACTTCGGCCTCGGCTACGAGACCGTCTGCCACCGCCTCAGCACCCTGCAACGCCCCAGGCTGCGCGGGGTGCCCTTCTCCTTCGTCCGGGTGGACCGGGCGGGGAACATGTCCAAACGGCAGTCGGCGACCGCGTTCCACTTCTCCCGCGCGGGCGGCACCTGCCCGCTGTGGAACGTGTACGAGGCCTTCGCGGCGCCGGGCCGCATCCACGTACAGGTGGCCGCCATGCCGGACGGGCAGCGCTACCTGTGGACCGCGCGCGCCGTCACCCGCCACCGCGGGGGCTGGGGCGAGCCCGGGAAGACCTTCGCCATCGGCCTCGGCTGCGAGATCCGCCACGCGTCCCGGCTCGTGTACGCCGACGGACTCGACCTCGACAACGCCGCGGCCGCCACCCCGATCGGGATGGGCTGCCGGCTCTGCGAGCGGCTGGACTGCCCGCAGCGGGCCGTCCCGCCGCTGGGCCGGGCGCTGACCGTGGACGAGAACAGCAGCACCTTCATCCCGTACCCGGTCACGGGGAGCCCGGCCCCGGTCCGCGACTGACGCCTCGCATGCTCCGGCTGTGGGCGCGCGGAGCCGGGGGCGGGTGACGGCGTCTCCTCACCGCCGCAGGCGGGTGCCAGACATCGCGTCAGGACCGAAGTGCGCCTAGTTTGTCCAGGTATGACGGGAAACTCTGACGGTTACGGGCTTCCGGGGCGGCGCCGGCTCGTCCGGGCCGCGTTGACGGGGGTCGTCGCCGTGTGTGCCGGGTCGGTCTCCAGCCGCCCGGTCCTCTCGGCCGCCACCTCCTCCGGGCCGAACAGCGCCCGCCCCGGCACGCCGCAATCGGCGTGGCGGGAGCTGAGTACGGGGAACCGGCGCTGGCGGACGATGCACGAGCGGCACCCCGACGAGACGCAGGCCGTACGGCGGACCGTGGTGTCCGGGCAGCACCCCTTCGCCGTGATCCTGGGCTGCGTGGACTCCCGGGTCCCTCCCGAGCTGGTCTTCGACCAGGGGCTGGGTGACCTGCTGACGGTCCGTTCCGCGGGCTCGGTCCTGGACGAGGCGGTGCTGGCCAGCGTCACGTACGGGGTCCGGGAACTGGGCATCCCGCTGGTCGTGGTGCTGGGGCACCAGTCGTGCGGGGCGGTGACAGCCGCCGTCCAGGCGGACGCGGCGGGCGGGCAGCTGCCCGGCCACATGCAGTACCTGGCCGAGCAGATCCGCCCCGCGATCGACCACCAGCTGACGGGCGCGGCCCGCGTGGACGCCGCCATCACCGCGAACGTGCTGCTCGTCCGGTCCCGGCTGGCCGCGGAGCCCGAACTCGCCTCCAGGATCGCGGCCGGCACGCTCACCGCGGTCGGCGCGCGGTACCAGCTGACCGACCAGCGGGTGCGCCGACTCCACTGACCGCGCCACGGGGCCCCCACAGCACTAGCTCCCGCTCCGGACCGGTTCGGCAGCGCGGCCGTTCGCGTGCTCGCGTCAGGTGGACCACGGGGACGGAAGGCGCGGGGCGGGGGCGTAGGCGCAGTAGGTGCCCGTGCGGATCGTGCGGTCGAGGTGGTCCCCGAGCGGCGGGGAGGTGTCGCGGAGGCGGGCGATGGCCTTGCGTACGGCCTGGGTGACGGCGGCGCGGGCGCGTTCGGAGGCCGCGCCGGCGTGTCGGTCGCGCCCGCCGAGCCCGACGGCCCGGGCGAGTTCGCCGATCAGGAAATCGCGTTCGAGCTCGGTCTGTTCCTGCCTGCCGATGTCGTGGTCGGCACGCGCATCGTCGATGTCCTCCTCGATCTCGGCGAGGCGCCTGCGGTACATCCGCTTGGCCCGGTCGTCCAAGAGGGGCCCCGCATCGCCGGTGCGGGCGAGCGCGCCGGCGGCGCCGGGGTCGTCGCTGTCGGCGGCGACGAGGTCGAGGACGTGGAACTCCCGGCCCGGCGCGGCAAGCAGCCGGGCGAGATGGTGCATGCCTTTGCTGTCGCGGACGGTCACGTGCCGGCCGTCGAAGACGACCCTCCAGTGGTCGCCCTCCCGGAGGAAGGTGTTCGGCTCGGTCATGGCCGGTTGCGAGCCGTCGGCCGCCGCCTCGGGCGCGTGCGCGATCCGTTCGAGTTCGGTATGCGCCGCCTCCCGCTCCAGGGTCTCGGTCTGGAGGTTGCCCAGGGCGCGGTGGGCGTCCGCGAGGCGGAGCCGGCACTCGGCCGTCTCGTAAGGGGCACCGATCTCGTTCCAGGCACGGACGGCGTCGGTGAACCGCTCCGACGCACCGGCCGCATCGCCCTCGGAGAGCAGGACCTCGCCCCGTGCACGCAGAGCCGACGCTGCGAGCGCGTTGCTTTCGAAGCGGACGGCCACCTCCTCGAGCTCCTGGGCCGCGATCCGCGCAGTCTCCAGGTCGTCGCGGGCGACGGCGATCCTGACCTGCGCGTCCAGCAGTGGGGCCCGCCGCAGTCCGGAGGTGGGGGGCAGCTCCTTCGACGGCACCGGCCGTGGCCGGGTCAGCGCCTCACGGATCGAGGCGGCCGCCGTGTCGAGGTCGCCTTCGGCGAGCCGGACGAGCGAGAGCCCGGGTTCGGGGTCCCATCCGAGGCGGTGTGCGGCGAGCAGTGCCTCCGCCGCGCCTGTCAGGTCGCCGCGCCGCAGCCGGATCCGGCCCAGCTCCGTCAGCGGCCAGCCCAGCTCGCGCCGCACGTAGGGGCGCAGCTCGTCGCAGGCCAGCAGCACCTGCTGCTCGGCGTTCGCACACTGGCCGCGCAGGCGCAGGATCTCGGCCCGGTGCACCCGGCACCGGCCGTGCAGGCTGCCGATCGCGCTCGTGCGCGCCCACCGCTCCATCGCCTCGGTCCACTGCTCGGCCAGCTCGTACTGGGCCAGGCCCTGGAGTGCGCACACCAGCTCGCAGTAGACGACTCCGGTCGACAGCGGGTCGAGGTCGCCGGACATCGCCGCCGCACCGGCGTCCTCGAGGAGTTCCAGACCCCGCGGGACGTCTCCGTCGAGGATCACCAGCCGTGCCTGGGCCACGCGCCCGATCGCGGCCGCGGCCGGATCGGTGCGCGAGCCGGTCTCGACCGCCCGTGCGGCCCATTCCCGGGCCGCGTCGAGATCGCCGCTGAGGAGGCGCTCGAAGGTGCGTACCACCGCGAGCCATGCGTGGGCGGGCGTCGTCGGCTCGGGGTCGAGGAGGCGTTCGGCGCGACGTAGCCAGCCCCGTACGGGCGCCATGAGCGCGGTGTCGAACAGCAGGTGCATGGCGACCTGTACGGCGGCTCCGGCCGCGCCGTTGTCCTCGCCGAGCCCGGACAACTCGCCGTGGACCCGCTCCCAGGTCTCGATCGCGACGTCGAGATGCCCCGCGGCATAAGCGACGCCCGCGAAGTCGGCGAGGTCCGCCGGGGCGAGCTCGCCCGCTTCCCGGGCCTCCTGGTAGCCGGCGTAGGCGTCCGCCCACGCGCCACCGGCCGCGGCGTTCCGCGCCCCCTCCACCAGCGCTCTTCCGTCGCCGGAGGCATGATTCACGGAGTTTCCTTCGGTGCCGGGCGAATCGGTTACGGCGGTAAGGGTCCCGCTTACGCCTCCATGGTGAGCCACGACGGCAATGGAGGACATCATGGACACCGTCACAGTGAACGACATCCAGCTGGAATACGAGATCCGCGGAAGCGGGGAGCCGGTCCTGCTCATCAGCCCGGTCCTCCCCGACGGGTTCGTCCCGCTCGTCGCCGAGCCGGCGCTCAGCAAGCACTACCAGCTCATCCGCTACCACAAGCGGGGCTGGTGCGGCAGCACCCACACCCCCGGGCCGGTCGGCGTCGCCGATCATGCCGCCGACGCCCTCGCGCTCCTCGACCGCCTCGGCATCGACCGCGTCCACGTGGCCGGGCACTCGACCGGCGCGGCGGTCGCCGCCCAGCTCGCGCAGGACCGCCCCGACCGCGTCGTCACGGTCGCCCTGCTGGAGCTCACCCTGCTGTCGGTGCCCGCGGGCGAAGCGTTCTTCGCCCAGGTGGTGCCGGCGTTCGAGGCGTACGCCGACGGGGAGGCCGAACGCGCCGTCGGGCTGTTCCTGTCCGTCGCCGCCGGAATGGACCGGGAGCGCTGCCGGACCCTGCTCGACGCGCGCGTGCCGGGCAGCGTCATGCAGTCGCTCAAGGACGCCGACACGCTCTTCGGGATCGAGCTGCCCGCCCTGGCCGAGTGGCGCTTCGGCCCCGACGAGGCCGCTGCGATCCGCCAACCGGTTCTGTCCGTGCGGGGCGGCAACACCCAGCCCCTGTGGGTCGACGTCGCCGCGTTCCTCCGCGCGACCGTGCCCGACGTCGAGGACTGCGTCGTCGACGGCGTGGGCCACCTGCTCCACATCGAACGGTCCCGGCCGGTCGCCGAAGCCCTGTCCCGCTTCCTGGCCCGGCACCCGATCACGTCCTGACCACGGGCACTGAGTGCCCGCCCGGGCTGTCCGGCGGAAGCCCGGCTTCGCCCCCGCCCTCCGTGAGGCAGTGCCAGGATGAGGGAGAGCTGCCCGATTTCCGCTTCCGGGAGGACGAGTTGACCGCTCCAGAGGCCAGGGGCCCCAAGGTCCCGCCGTCGTACCCGCCGAAAACCCCACCGCCGCAGAAGAAGCCCGCGGAAGCCCCCCGGCCACAACTGGCCGCACGGCCGACGACCCACCCGAACCCGAACCCGCACCCGCACCCGCACCCGCATCAGCACCCGCACCCGCCCCGGCCGCGCATGCGGGCCGAGGCACGGGCGGCCGCGGGGCAGGCGGCGGCATGCGGGTTCCCCGCCGGGGCGGGGAGCAGGCGGGTACGTCAGGGTCTCCGGCCCCGGCGTGGGGATCAGCCCCGCGAGTGCAGGGAGTAGGAGCACGAGCGGCCCGGTACTCGGGCCACCGGGCCGCAACCGAGGCGAACGCCGTCGCGGCCCGGATCAGGCCGCCGGGACGCGCATCCGGACGGACTTGCCCGATTCCCCTGCCACCACGGAGAGTTCGCCTCCGAACTCGGCCGCCAGCAGTTGGACGATCAGCAGCCCGCGACCGCCCTCGGAGTCCAGGTCGGCCTCTGCCTGCGGGGAGGGCAGGCGCGGCAGGCCGGCGCCCTGGTCGGCGACCTCCAGGCGGAGCCATCCCCCGCCCCGGTTCACGCCGACCCGCATCCACCCGTCGGCCGCGTGCCGCACGACGTTGCCCACCAGTTCGCTGACGGCCAGCAGCAGCACGTCAGCCACCTCGCGGGACACCCGCCACTCATCGAGGGCCGCACGCACACGGGCCCTGACCTGCGGGATGGTGACCGCGACGGGATCCGTGACCCAGTGGACGAAGCTGCATGCCGGGGAAGGACCCCGGGTCGGCGAGGACGGCTGGGGCGGGACACGGTGCTCGGGAAGGAGGTGCTCGGGAAGGAGCTGCTCGGGAAGGAGGTGCTCGGGCGGGACGTGGTGCTCGGGCGGGGCGGAGTACGGGGGCGGGACGGGGCACCCGGGGTGCTGGGGCTCTGCGAGGGGCGCGGATCTGCCGGCGGGGGTGGGCATGGCGTGCTCCCGGAGGGGGGAAGGCGGCGCACCCACTGGAACGGCTCGTGTAACTGCCGGGGAAGTCGGACTGCCCATGGGCTTGTGGTCAGCGGAAACGCGTCGCTAGAGTTCTGATTACACGTGTAACACGTTAAGCCTCCCCCAGCGTTCCGCGCAAGCATTTCGGACAAACGTCGCGAAGCCTGCGCCCCACGCCGGGACCCGTCGGCCGCCATGGCCGCACCCATCGGAAGGGCCCCAATGACGCAGTCTCCTCCAGCCGAGTTCGACATCGCCGACATGACCTGGCCGCCCCCGCCGTACCAGTCCCCCGTACCGCCCGTGACGGGCGCGGACGGCGTACGGCGCTTCGAGGGCGTCACGTACGCGACCACGCCCGGCTTCCGTCCCCGGCTGCTCGACGTCCAGCTCCCGGCGGGCGAGGGGCCGTTCCCCGCGGTCGTCTGGATCCACGGCGGCGGCTGGCTGGACGGCGACCGGCGCTACCCGCCGCCGACCGTGCCCGCGGCCCTGCTGCACGGGGCGGTCCTCGGCGCCGGACTCGCGCTGGTCTCGATCGACTACCGGCACAGCCTCGAAGCCCCGTTCCCCGCGCAGCTGCACGACGTGAAGGCGGCCATCCGCTACGTCCGCGCCTTCGCGGGGGTGCTCGGCGTGGACCCGGACCGGATCGGCGTCTGGGGCGAATCGGCGGGTGGCCACCTGGCGGCCCTGGCCGGGCTCGTCGGTCCCGGCAGTGCGGACGGCCCGGCCCTGGAGGGCGCGCACGGCGTCGGCTCCGGCGACACCGGGGTGCTGGCCGTCGTCGACTGGTACGGCGTCTCCGACCTGGAGGCCCTCGCCGATCACCCCATGCCGCCGATGCCGGGCGGAGTCGAGTTCCCCGACCCCTACGAGGCCCTGCTGGGCGGCACCGAGGCCGAGCGCCCGGCGCTCGCCCGCGCCGCGAGCCCGGTGACGTACGCCGAAGGCTCGAATCCGCCGCCGTTCCTCCTGGTCCACGGCACCAGGGACGGGCTGGTCCCGTACAGCCAGAGCGAGGCCCTGGCGCGGGCGCTCGTGAGCACCGGGGGCGAGGTGACCCTGCGGCCGGTGGAGGGCGCGGACCACATCTTCCTCGGCTCGCCGGACATCGAGGCGATCGTCGCCGAGAGCGTCGCCTTCCTGGCCGGCCACCTCGGCGCGGGTGCCGGGGTCTGACCCCGAAGCCCTCCGCTGGACCCTGGGTCTCCCGCCGAGGGCGCACGCACGCCTCGACCTGACTGCCCCGGGCTCACGGGCCTACTGGCCTCGCAGCCCTCACCCGCCTCACCGGCCTACCGGCCTCGGCACTACGTCAGGCAGTGGTTCCACCCCCGCGCGGGGGCGCGGCCAGGCCGCGCCCCCGCCCACCCAGACCCCGAGCCACATCCCGCCCCACCCCAACCACCCCACCCACCACGTCGACGGCCGCGGTCACACCCGCCGTCGCGAGAGGCAGTCATGTCCCCGCACCCCGTGACCACCACCTCCGACAGACCCGGCGCCTCCGGGGCGACCCGCGGCCGCGGCGCGCTCGCGCTGGGTCTGCTGTTCCTCGGGGGCGCCGCGCTCCTGGCCCTCATCGTCCGCCCGGACGTCGTCAATCCGCCCTTCCAGGGTCTGGACGACCGCTGGCTGCGCTGGATGGGCGGCCCGCACGAAGGGCCGTACGCGGCCGTCGCCGCCGCCCTGGACTGGTTCGGCGGCCCGCTCGGCGCCGTCGTCCCGATCGCCCTGCTGGTCCTGCTGCTCGTACGGAGGCGCTGGGTCTCCGCCGCCTTCCTGCTCGGCGTCTACCTCGGCGCCAACATGCTCGTCGTCCAGGGCCTCAAGCACCTGGTGGACCGGCCCCGCCCGGCCGACCCGCTGGTCCGGGTCGACCACGGTTCCTTCCCGTCCGGCCACGTGGCCTCGGCGGCCCTGCTGATGGTCATCGTCGGGGCGCTGCTGGTCCCGGTCGCTCGGCGACGGGCGTGGTGGCTGGGCGGGGCGGTGTTCACGCTGGCCATGATGTGGAGCCGTACCTGGCTGCACGCGCACTGGCTGAGCGACACCGTGGCCGGCGCGGCCGCGGGCACGGGGGCCGGGCTGCTGGCGTGGTGGCTCTGCGAACCCGCGCTCGCCCGGGAGCGCGTGCGGGTCCACGGCCGTCGGGGGGCGGCCGTGGACACCCCGGATCCCGTCCCGCCGGCCGATCGGCCCCAGCACGCGAGGCGCTGACCGTCGGAGGACGGACACCCCGGCGCCGGGAGGTCCCGCAAGGCCGAGGTGCCGGCGGGACCTGAGCGTCCCGCCGGCGCCTCAGGAGCTCTGGCGGTGGACGAGGACGGCTTCGACCGGCGGCAGCGCCGGCGCCTTCCCGGTCTCGATCAGCTCGTGCAGGGAGTCCGCGATCCGCGCGGGCGAGGGCAGATCCAGGCGGATCGTCGTGAGCGGGGGCTGCTGGAGCGCGGAGAGGACCAGGTCGTCGGAGCCGACCATGGCGACTTCCTCCGGTACGGCGATGCCCTCGGCCTGGAAGGCGTGCAGCAGCAGGGCCGCGTACTCGTCGTTGTAGGCGAACACGGCGTCAAGGCCGAGGCTCGGCCAGCGCCGGGCGAGGGCCGTAGCGGATTCCCGCGTGTAGGCCAGCTCGACCGGGGTGACGGTTGCCAGGTGCCGGGCCGCGACGGATTCGGCGCCCGCCAGGCGCGGCTCCGCGAGCGTGCCGAGCCCGCGCTCCTGCGGCATGACGACGCCGATCCTGGTGCGACCGCGCGCGATGAGGTGCTCGGCCGCGGTGGCGCCGATGTGGGTGTGGTCGAAGCCGACGGTGTACACGCCCTCGACGGGGTGCGCCGCGAAGGCCAGCAGCCCGCGCACCCCGGCGCGGCGCAGCAGGTCGGCCGCCTGGGTCGTGAACCGGTCGCCGTCCAGGGCGACGACGGCCGCCGGACGCAGTTCGGCCCAGGCCCGGGCGGCGTCCACGGGGTCGCCGAAGCGGCCCGCGTGGAGCACGGCCGTGTACCCGCGCTGGTCGAGCTCGCCGTGCAGGTCGTCGACCCAGTCGCTGACGAGGCGGCCTATCGCGGAGACGGAGGCGGGCATCAGGACCAGGTTGCTGCGGCCGGCCCGCAGGGACCGGGCCGCGGCGTGCGGTACGTAGCCGAGCTGGCGGGCCGCGTCGAGCACGCGCGCACGGGTGCCGGCGCTGACGCGGTGGCCCTGGGTGTCGTTGAGGACGAAGGAGACGGTGGCACGCGAGACTCCCGCCAGGCGGGCCACATCGGCACTGGTGGTGGTCGCGGGGACGTGGGTGTCTTTGGCCATGGCGTCCCTCGACGCTCCTTCTGCTCGGTTCGCACTTCCCTTCCGAGGTTACACGAGTTAGATCACGGACGAGCGGACGTACCTACGAGGACCGGGCAGGCGCACCTACGGAGTAGCCGTGGCCGCACCTGCGCCGGTACCGGTGGAGTACTACGGCGCGCCTTCGGCGGTACCCGCGGATACCGGGCCGGGCAGCCCGTCCCCGTACAGGACCCTGGAGGCGCCCGCGAGGTCGCCCAGCGCCGTCACGACGGAGTCGAAGCGCATCGTGGTGCGCTCCCGGGTGTCGTACGGGTCCCACTGCGGCAGGCCCGCATGGTTCGGGTCGCCCGTGCGCACGAAGGCGATCCACGCCCGGTGCATGGCGGTCGCGAGCCCGTCGCGGACGGCGGGGGTCAGCCCGGCCAGGAAGGGGGCGTGCGCCCATTGGTCGAAGTTGGCGAAGACGAAGGGGAGTTCGAGGCAGTGCGCGGCCCCGAGCCGGCCCTCGTGCGCGGGCGTGGGCAGGTCGAACTGGTAGGCCCACACCGGGTGCCCGGTCTCCGCCCGCGCTTCGGCCAGCCGCAGGGCGGGTACGCGGAAGAGCTCGTCCGTGATGAGGTCCATGAGGACGTCGGCGGGGCGGGCACCGGGCCGGGCCCGCTCGTACTCCGCGTACACCTCGGGGGCCCTATCGGCCCCGAACGTGTCCGCGATCCGGGCCGTGACCTGCTCGCGGGTGGCGGCGGCGTACCCCTCGTCGAGGGCGAAGCCGAAATTGGCCTCCTCGCGGGTCCAGCCGATCATCACGTCGACGCCCGCCGCGGCGCCGTGCGTCAGGGTCCGGGCCGGATGGCGATCCAGGGTGACCCCGTCGATCACGGGCAGGAACGGTGTCGGCCAGTACCCCCAGCGCGCCGTCCGGGCGAAGAGCCCGAGGCCCGCTCCGATCAGCTCCGGCCAGTCCAGCGCGCGGAGTTCCGCCACCGTCTTGACCCCGGCGAGTTCCAGATAGGCGGCAACGCGCTCCCCGTAGGCCTCCGGAGCGGGCAGGCCCAGCCCGAAGGGCGGACTCTGCAGGATCACCCGCTTGATCAGGCCCTGGGTCTCCGGATGGCCGGCGAGGGCGGCGGTGGACACCGCGCCGCCCGACTGGCCCGCGACCGTGACGAGGTCGGGGTCGCCGCCGAAGAGGGCGATGTTCTCCCGTACCCAGTGCAGGGCGCGGAGCTGATCGGTGAGCCAGGGATTGGCGCCCCCTTCGGCCTCGCCGTCACCCCCCTCACCGATGACGTCGCCCTCGGCTTCGAAGGAGAGGTAACCCAGCGCCCCGATACGGTAGTTGACGCTCACGAAGACGAGGTCTCCGTCCTGGGCGAAGGTGGCCCCGGAGTACCCGGGCAGGGAACCCGAGCCGGAGACGAAGCCGCCTCCGTGGATCCAGACGAGCACCGGCCGGCGGGCGTCGTCGGCCGCGGGCGTCCAGATGTTGAGGGTCAGGCAGTCCTCGTCGAAGGGGGGCGAACCGTGACCGCCGAGCACCGGATCGCCCTCCTCCCGGTACGGCTGCGGCGCGCTGGGGCCGTCGGCGGTGGCGACCCGCGTCCCGGTCCACCCCGGGTGCGGCCGCGCGGGCCGCCAGCGCAGGTCACCGACGGGCGGTGCGGCGTAGGGGACGGCCCGGAAGACGGTGACCCCGTCTTCGACCCCGCCACGGAGGCGCCCTGCGGGGAGGTCCACCACCACGTGGTCCCGCCCTGGGGAGTGAGCCATGAGCCGTTCCTTCCTGACCGCGCACCGGATGCGCGCCGACACCCTCGAGATTATGTCGATTCTTTTGCGACCGTCAATGAGTCTCATCATTCTGAGACGCGCGAGACCTCGCTGCGCCCGGTCGTCGCGTCACAGCCAGAGACTGCCCGAGGCCATCCGTTCCGCCTCCGTATCCAGCATCGGCGCGAAGACGCGCCACAGCACCAGACAGGTCCCCACGCCGAGCAGCACACCGGCGAACGTGTCGCTGAGCCACTGGGCGTGCAGCCAGGTCCGGCTCCCCATCATGGACAGGACGTACACACCCGCGACCGGCCACCACCAGCGCCGCGCACGCCCCGGGAACACGACCACGGCGATGACGAACACCAAGGCCACCGCGCTGAACACCTGGCCGGAGGGGTACGAGCCGTCGTTGACCAGGACCCACGGGAACGGCGGGCGGGGCCGGTCGGCCAGCTGCTTGAGGGGCAGCACCACCAGGACGTTGGCGACGACGCAGGCACAGAACACGAACAGCCCCGAGCGCCAGCGGCCGTAGACGCAGAGGCAGCCGATGAGGGCCAGCGGGAGCACCAGGCCGAAGGGGCCGCCGAGGCGGTCGAGGAAGACCGCGAAACCGCCCGCGAACCCTCCACCCCCGCCCTGCGCGGCCGAACCGTTGACCGAGGCCGCCCAGCGGTCGTCGAGCCCCTGGAAGAAGGGGCGGTCGTCGATGCGCAGCAACAGGGCCGTCGCCAGCGAGACGAACAGGAGCGCGACTCCGAAGGCGAGTGCGTGACGGGGCGGAAGGGCCGGCAGGTGGTACCGGGGTGGCGGCACCGGCCGGGGCGGGGGTGTGAAGGGGGGCGAGTGCTGCATGGCGGGCCTTTCACGGTCAGCCGCCCGGGCGAGCGGAAACACCGGGGCAGTCACGGGGAGCGGCAGGGCGGGCGTACGGCCACGCCGGAGAAGGGTGCGTACGCGCAGGTACGCGTAAACGGATGCACACCTGCACGCGGACGTGTGGGCACGCGGGCACGCGGCGCCGGCGGAGGGCGCCTCCGGCGGTGACGGCAGGACGTACGTCGAAGCCGTACGCCCGCGAGGCGCAGGAGGACGTACGCCCGCTAGTGCTGTGGCCGGAAAGGTTTGCCGGGTCGCGTCGTCCGGTGCGGTGCATCGCAAGGCGGAGGGCCGCGACCCGTACTGGACGTACCGGCGCGGTCCGACAACGCGGCGAGTCGCCGTGCCGGGCGGCGCGACCCGGTGAACCTTTCCGGCCACAGCACTAGGCGCGGCCGGCGGGTGCCGCATCGGGGACGGGAAGGGCGGACGAAGCCGCGGCCGAACCGGGGCACAGGGGAACCGGGACCGCGTACGGCCACGAGATCGTCGCGGCGCGGCACGGAGTATTGCGGATGGGTGACCGCCGCCACAAGAGCAAGAGGGTTTTCGGCACAACCGGCCCGTCCGGCGGCCTGGACCCGATGGTTACACGTGGTGATCCTGCGGATCTCCGGACGGTCACGATCTGCACAACGTCGGCCCACAAGGCTTGGCGGCGGCTCGAAATGGGTGCTACACAGTGTCCAGCGCCGCAGGTGACACGTGTAACAACATCAGGTGAACGCGTCATCGGCCCGTGGCTCCGGCAATACCTCTGCCCCGCTGCCCGCCGCCCCCACCGCCGCCCGCGCGGCGCCCCTCCCCCACGCTCGACCGCTGCTCGCCACCTCCCCGCACCGTCCCCCGAGGAGTCGTCATGGCCACGAACGATATCGCCGGCCCGCTCACCACCTCCGCCGCCGCGGAACCGCCCCGCCAGCGCGGGCTGTTGCTCCTGCTGCTGGTCGCCAACTCCGCGATGATGGCGGTCTACATGGGAGTGGGATCCGTACTCCTGCCCACCCAGATCGCCGCGATCGCCCCCGATGACAAGGTCGCGGTCCTGGGCCTGATCGGCGGCATCAGCGCCATCTTCGCGACCGCCTTCAACCCCATCGCCGGCGCACTCTCCGACCGCAGCGGGCGCCGCAGTCCCTGGGTGCTCGGCGGCGCCCTCGCCTCCCTCGCGGGTCTCGCCTTCCTCGGGAACGTGACCACCGCCCTGCTCGTGGGCATCGGCTGGTGCCTGGTCCAGGCGACGATGAACGTCTACCAGGCCGCCGTCACCGCCATCGTGCCCGACCGGGTACCCGCCGTCCGCCGCGGTACCGCGTCCGCGCTGGTGGGACTGGGGCTGCCGATCGGCGGCACGGTCGGCGTCCTCGTCGCCTCCCAGACCGCCGAGCACCTGCGCACCGGCTACCTCGTGTTCGGCGCGATCATCGCCGTGGCCGCCCTGCTGCTCACGACCTTCTGCCGGGACATCCCGCGCACCGAGCCGGCGACCCCCGCGCCGGCCGCGCCGAAGGGCGCCCAGTGGGCAGCCTTCCTCTCCGCCCTGGCCAGCCACGACTTCCGGTGGGCCTTCATCGGCCGGGCCCTGATGGTCCTCGGGTACTTCTCCGTCGTCGGCTACCAGCTGTACATCCTCGGCGACCACATCGCCCTGCCCGCCGGACTGACGCCGCCCGCCGCGATGGCCGTCCTCACCCCGGTGTCGATGGTCGCCATGGCCGTGTCCACCGTGGTCGGCGGCCTGCTGTCCGACCGGTGGAACCGCCGCAAGGTGTTCGTCGGCGTGTCCGCCGCCCTGGCCGGCCTCGTCATGGTGGTCCCGGTCATCAGCCCGACCTGGACCGGCATGCTCGTCTTCAGCGCGCTCAACGGCCTCGCGTTCGGCTGCTTCATGGCCGTCGACACCGCCCTCGTCACCCTGGTCCTGCCGAGCGCCGAGGACGCCGCCCGCGACATGGGCGTCCTCAACGTCGCGAACGCCGGGCCGCAGATCATCGCCCCCTTCGTCGCGTCGGCCGTCGTCACCGCCCTGGGCGGCTACACCCCGCTGTTCCTCGTCGGCGGGGCGCTGTCCCTGATCGGCGCCCTCGCGATCCTCCCGATCCGCAGCGTGCGCTGACTTCCCGCGCCCGCCTGGGGCGTGTCGTCGAAGTGGCGCCGGCCGCCCGTAGGCCGGACGGGACTTCGACGACACGGCCTACGCGTTCGGGCCGGTCCGTACTCCGGCGGGCGTGCGCCGAGGGTCGCCCGCCCGCCGGTCTCCACCCGCCCCACCCCACCCTCCCTCCCTGCACTCTCCTCCCTCTCCGAAGGAGCACTCCGTGAGACGCAAGCGAGTTCTGCCGCTGGCCGCCCTGGTGCTGTGCGCACCGGCCCTGGCGGGCACGGCTCCCGCCGCCGCCGCACCGCAGGCCGCGCCCCCCGGCCCGCTGCGGATCCTGCTCACCAACGACGACGGCTACGACGCGCCGGGCATCCGCAAGGCGTACGAGCGCCTGACCGCCGCCGGGCACGACGTCACGATCATCGCGCCGCTCACGAACCAGAGCGGCACCGGAACGAAGATGATGAACGCCCCCACCATCACGGTGAAGCACCCCGAGCCGAAGGTATGGGCCGTGGACGGCACTCCCGGCGACTCCGTGGCCTTCGGGCTGGCCGAGGTCTTCGCGGACCGGGCCCCCGATCTGGTGGTCTCCGGTACGAACTTCGGCCCGAACGTCGGCGGGCTCGCCACCCACTCCGGCACGGTCGGCGGAGCCGTCACCGCGGTGGAGTCCGGGGTACCGGCCATCGCGCTGAGCACCGGCGGCCTGACCGCGCCCGATCCGGTCACGACGGTCAACGCGATGGGCCCCACGATGGAGTTCGCCGTGAAACTGATCGACCGGCTGCGGACCCGCGCGCGTTCCGGTCCACTGCTGCCCGAGGGCGTCGGCCTGAACGTGAACCATCCCGTCGTCGGCACCGACGGCAAGGGCACGGCCGCCGGCGTCGCCACGACCTTCCAGGATCCGCAGAACTTCCTGGAACCGGACTTCACCGACTCCGGCGACAGCACCTGGAAGGTGACCGTCAAGGTGGCCCTGCGGCCCGCCGCCAAGGGCGGTGACATCGAGGCCGTGAGCGCCGGCAAGATCGCCGTCAGCCCGATGAACGCCGACTGGAACACCGGCCCGGCCGACCGCGCCGCGGCCTCCGCCCTGCTCTCCGGGCTCCGCCCTTAACCTACGCCTCGGCCGGGGGCGGGGCGGTGTGCCGCCCCGCCCCCGGCCGTTCACCATTCCAGGAGGACGGACGCGATGAAGAAACCCTGGGAGCGGCTGCTCCGGCCGGCTCCGGCAAGACCCCTGCTCGGCACGGCCCTCGCGCTGGCGGCCCTGTTCGCCTCGGCGGTCCCGGCGAACGCGCTGGCCGGCGGCTCGGGCGGGTCACCCCGCCCGGTGGTCGCCGTCGCCGAGGGCGGCCTGCGCGGGCAGGTCCGGGACGGGGCGCAGGAGTTCCTCGGCATCCCCTACGCCGCTCCCCCGGTCGGGGAGGCACGGCTGCGGGCGCCGCAGGCGCCGCCCCGGTGGCACGGGGTGCGGGAGGCGGCCCAACAGGCTCCCGCCTGCCTGCAGTTCTCGCCGTTCGGGCTGCGGGATCCGGCGGCCGTCAGCGAGGACTGCCTGTACCTGGACGTGTACCGGCCCCGCACCGCCCGTCCCGGAGCCCGGCTTCCGGTGGTCGTCTGGATGCACGGGGGCGCGTACAGCCAGGGGACGGGAACGCAGTTCGGCGGCCGGACCCTGGCCGATCTCACGCAGAGCGTGGTGGTCAGCATCAACTACCGGCTGGGGCAGCTCGGTTATCTGGGACTGCCCGAGCTGGCCGCCGAGAACGGGCGCCGTTCCGGCTCGTTCGGGCTGATGGACCAGATCGCGGCGCTCCAGTGGACGCGGCAGAACATCGGCGCGTTCGGCGGGAACCCGGGCAGTGTCACGGTCTCCGGTCAGTCCGCGGGCAGTGGTTCCGTCTGCGCACTGCTGGCCGCGCCGTCGGCCGCCGGGCTGTTCCACCGGGCCGTACTGCAGAGCGGGCCGTGCACGCTGCTGGGCACGCCCGACGGCGCGCGGGCGGAGACGGAGGCGCGGACCTTCGCCGCGCGGGCGGGGTGCGCCGGTCCGGCCGGGGTCCCCGCGTGTCTGCGCGCCGCCTCCGGAGCGGCCCTGGTCGAGGCGGCGCGTACGGTGCCCACCTCGGGTCCGGCGTCCGGTGACGGGCTGCTGCCGGTCGATCCGGCGCGGGCCATCGGGAACGGCGCCTGGAACAAGGTGCCGGTCCTGATCGGGAGCACCCGTTCCGAGGCCCGGCTCTTCGTCGCGCTGACCCAGCCGCACCTGACGGCGGAGCAGTACACGGCGCAGATCCTCGCGGGGTACGGGGCCGCGGGGCCGGAGGTCCTCGCGCGGTATCCGGTGGCGGACCACGGCTCGCCCTACCTGGCGCTCTCGGCCGTCATGACCGACTCCACGTTCGCCTGCCACACGGCGTGGACGGCGCGGCTGTTCGCCGCGCAAGTTCCGACCTACGCCTACGAGTTCGACGACCCGCGGTCGCCGACCCTCGCGGGAGCGCAGGTCCCGGGGCTGGACCAGTCCAACGCCCACAGTGCGGAGCTCGCGTACCTGCACGACTTCACCATGGGCGACCGTCCGCTGACTCCCGATCAGGTCGCGCTGGCGACCTCGATGAAGCGCTACTGGGGGGCCTTCGCACGCTTCGGCACCCCGGTGGTGCCGGG
Organism: Streptomyces sp. NBC_01408; assembly: GCF_026340255.1. Taxonomy (GTDB): domain Bacteria; phylum Actinomycetota; class Actinomycetes; order Streptomycetales; family Streptomycetaceae; genus Streptomyces. The sequence goes on from NZ_JAPEPJ010000002.1 coordinate 260,188, forward strand.
CCAGGCGGCGTGGCCGGCGACCGGGGCGGGTGCCGGCGTGGGCGCCGCGACCGTCCTGACCCTCGACCCGGCGGGGACGCGGACGAGCGCGTCGTTCGAGGCGGACCACCAGTGCGCGTTCTGGCGGACCCAGCCGCCCCGGCCGATCTGACCGGCGACCGCCCGTGCCCATGGGAGTCGCGGCCCGTCAGCGATCGACACCCCGGTGTGGGCGGGGGAGGATGGAAGCGACGGGCGCGGTCCGGCCGACCCGGGCGCCCGGCGCCGCCTGCTGACGCGTACCGACGGCCCGCCCCGCCCCTGAGGCTCCGCCCCTGGGGCGGGGCCCCGGAACGGCGTCGGCCGGACTTCGGGGGGGGAGAGCCGCACCACGCGCGTGCGGCCGTGCGTGCCCGCGGCGCTGCCTCTCCCTCTCCCCTCGATTCCCTTCCGGGAGGAAGATCATGTACCGACCCACACGGCTCACCGTGCTCGCCCCGCTCCTGGCGGGGGCGTTCGTCCTCGGCCCGGCCTCCTTCGCCTGGGCCCAGTCGGCTCCCGCGGCCGCACCTACCGCCACCTGCTCCATCTCCGGCGTGTTCCCGGCGACCGGGAAGGTGCACCTCTCCGGCGGCGGGTTCACGCCGGGCCCGGCCTTCCTGTCGTCACCGACCGCCGCGGGAGGCTCGTTCGAGGTCGCCGAGAACGGCGGATTCCAGTTCCTGAACGTCGAGAACGCCCAGTACACCGTGACCCAGAGCGGCCAGCACACCCAGTGCAGCGGCTTCATGGGAACTGAGTAATCCGCTTCGGGGCGCGCCGGGGTGCGCAGTAGCATCCCCGGATGCCCAACATCGAGACCTTGACGCCCGCGGCCGGCCGGGCCGACGCAGCCGGGCTGCGGGTGTACGACGCGGACCTGCTCGCGCGGTGCGCCGTCGACCGTGCGCAGCCCTGGTGGCGCCGGACGGCTTGCGTGGACGCACTGACCGGCCGGGTGCCCGCGGCACGGGCCGCCGAACTGCTCGCGTGCGTCCGCGACACCGAGGACTCCGGGACGGTCCGCAAGGCCCTGCTGGGCCTCCTCTCGGACCGGGCTGAGCTCCTCCCCTGGCTGCGGCACGAGGACCGGCGGCGGGAGGAGGCGTACGGCATGCCGGAGGCGGTCCTCCAAGCGCGCGGGGCCCTCGGGGACCGCACGGCGGCGGTCGGGTTGGCGACCCTCGCGTTCAGCCACTGGCGGAGCCGGCGGGCGATCGGGGAGGCCGGACTGGACGCGCTCGTGGACCGGCACGGGGTGGAGGCGGTGCTCTGCGAGCTCGGCGGCGGGCGGCCGGAGGACCGGGCCGTCGCCGTGCGCGTACGGCACCGTGCCGGCGGGGACGTCACCGACTCGCTCGCCGACCCCGACCCGCAGGTGGCCCACCTCGCGCAGTCGCTGCTGACCTGCCCGGACCGGGTCCGCGCCTACCTCGCCGAGGCTCCGACGGCCGACGCCACGCTGTGGGCCGCGTACGCGCTGCACCGGCTGACCGGTGACGCGGCGCGGACGCGGGCGGAGTACGAGGCGCTGGGGCGTCCCCGGGTGGAGGTCGACGGCCTGGACGAGGAGCTCCGCCGGGCGATCGTGCACGAGTACGGGCACGAGTGCGAGAAGCAGAGCGACCCGCGATGGCGGATCGAGGCCCTGTGCACCGAGCCGCCGCGACCGCCGGACGAGGAGCGGCAACTGGCCCTGGCCACGGCCGCGCTGGCGGCTGCGGGGCTGACTCCCCGTACCCCGGTCTCCTGCGGCGACGCCCACCGCCAGGGCGGCGGTACGTACCACGTGATCGGGTACGGGGAGGGTGGCAGGAGCGAGGTCTTCATCAGCACGCTGGGGCGGTTCGCCGGCGACCACGGAGACGACCCCGCCGCCCGCGCCGCCCTCGAAGCGGCCGGCTTCCGCTGGATCGACGGGGCCACCGGATCGATCCGCGTCACCGGCCTCGGCGTCTACTACTTCGGGGCGCGCGACCCGCTCGACGTCCACACGCTGCTGTTCTACTGGCAGGACTAGTGCTGTGGCCCTCGCCGCGTCAGCCCCGCTCGCGGCGCAGGGCCGAGAGGAGGCCGTCGATCTCGTCGGACCTCAGCAGGACGTCGCGTGCCTTCTGGCCGTCGGACGGGCCGACCACGCCCCGGGACTCCAAGAGGTCCATGAGGCGGTGGGACTTGGCGTACCCCACGCGCAGCTTGCGCCGGATCATCGACGCGGAGCCGAACTGGGTGGAGACGACGAGTTCGGCCGCCTGGCAGAGGTGGTCGAGGTCCTCGCCGACTTCGGGGTGCACCCCGCGCCTCGCGGATCGTCCGGCCGGGAAGTCGTCCCGGTGGACGGGGTCCATCTGGCTCCGGCAGTGCCTCGCGACCGCCTCGATCTCCGCATCGGAGACGAAGGCGCCCTGGAACCTGACCGGGTGGGCCGCCCCCATGGGCAGGAACAGCCCGTCGCCCTTGCCGGTCAGCGTGGAGGCGCCCGCCCAGCCCAGCCCGGCCGGACCGGCCACCGTCGAGTCCACCGCGAACCGCAGCTTCGACCGGAGTCCCGCGATCACGTGCGGCGTGAGGACGGCCTCGGTGGGCTGTTCGGTGGCGAGCACCAGGTGGATGCCGACCGTGTGGCCCAGCTGGGTGATCCGGGTGATCGCGGCTTCGGCGTCCGGCCGCGCGGCGGTCATCAGGCCGGCGAGCTCGTCGACGACCACCAGCAGGCTGGGGTAGGGGTGCGGCTCGCGGTCGCTGCCCGGTTCCGGTCTGAGGAGGTTGTCCCGGGCCGCCCGGTTGAACTCGTCGATGTGCCGGAAGCCGAAGGCGGCCAGGTCGTCGTAGCGCAGGTCCAGTTCGCGGACCGTCCAGCGCAGGGCTTCCACGGCACGCCGCGCATCGGTGACGACCGGGGCGAGCAGGTGCGGGATGCCCTCGTAGGCGGCGAGGCGAACCCGCTTGGGGTCGACGAGGATCATGCGGACGTCTTCCGGGGTGGACCGCACCATGACCGAGGTGATGAGCGAGTCGACGCAGGACGACCTTCCGGACCCGGGGCCGCCGACGATCAGGAGGTGCGGCATCCGGGCGAGGTCGGCGAGCACCGATCCGCCCTCGACGTCCTTGCCGAGGCCCACCGTCAACGGGGCGTCCGCCTCGGTGGCGTCCGCGAGACGCAGGACGTCGCCCAGGTGGACCGTCTCGCGGTCGGCGTTCGGGATCTCGATGCCGATCGCCGGCTTGCCGGGGATGGGGCTGATGATCCGTACGTCCTGGCAGGCCACGGCGTAGGCGATGTTCTTGGTCAGCGCGGTGATCCGCTCCACGAAGACGCCCGGGCCGAGCTCGACCTCGTACCGGGTCACGGCGGGCCCCCGGCAGAAGCCGGTGACGCGCGCGTCGACCTCGAACTGGTCGAAGACGTGGTGGAGCGTCGCGATGGCGGCGTCGTTGGCGGGGCCGCGTCCCTTGTCCGGGGCGCCTCGTCCCAGCAGGTCCAGGGAGGGCAGGGCGTACGAGATGAGGCGCGGCCGCGGTTCTCCGGCCCGCGGCGGCGCGGGGGGCCGGATCTCGTCGAGGACGCACGTGGGCGCCGGGGCCGCCACGGGCTGCGTGGGGGCCGGGGCCGCCACAGGGTGCGTGGGCAGCGCCGGATACGGCGGGACGCCGGACAGCGGGGGCCGGTACGGGCGCGGCGTCGGCATGGACATCGGCATCGGCGTCCGCAGTTGCGTCGGCGTCGGCACGGGCCGGGAGGGGCGGCGCAGCAGGCGTCGGGCCAGGCCCTCGAGCAGGCCCGGCGCGGCCAGGGCGAGGAGCCGGTCCCGCACCTCCGCGGCGCCCGGCGGCCGCCCCGCGGGGTCCTTGGCCAGGAGCGCGAGGATCAGCTCGTCCCAGGCCCCGGAAAGCCGGGGGTTGTACCGGCTCGGCGGCACCGGGGGCTCGGAGACGTGCTTGACGAGCAGGGCGACCCCGTTCGCGGCCATGAAGGGAGGGCGGCCGGTGACCAGGTTGTAGAGGACACAGCCCAAGGAGTAGAGGTCGCTGCGGTGGTCGACCGTGAGCGCCTGGGCCTGTTCCGGGGACATGAAGGCGGGGGTGCCGATCGCGGCTCCGGTCGCGGTCAGTGCCGTCTGGGGCGCCGGGTCGTCGAGGAAGGAGGCGATGCCGAAGTCCAGCACCTTGGCGGTGCCGTCGGCCGTGACCATCACGTTCGCCGGTTTGAGGTCGCGGTGCAGGACGCCGGCCCCGTGGACCGTCGCCAGGGCGTCGCACACCTGCGCCGTCCAGCGCGTGACGTCGTCCAGGCCCGGAGGGCCGTTGCTGATCACGAGGTCCAGGGGGTGCCCGGTGACCAGCTCCATCACGATGAAGAGCAGGGGGTGGTCGTCTTCGACGCTGGTGGACCCGATGTCGTGGACGGTCACGATGTGCCGGCTCTGCAGTCCGGCGACGACCCTGGCTTCGCGCTCGAAACGCGCCGCGGCGTGCGCGTACCCCTCCCGCTGCCCGCCGGCCAGCGTCTTGACGGCGACCTCGCGGCCCAGTCTCTCGTCGTAGGCGCGCCAGACCTGGCCCATCCCGCCCGCGCCGATCAGACCGGCCACGCGGTAGCGCCCGGCGATCCGTGTTCCCTGCACTTTCCCCCCTCTGCGGCGTGCCCCCTCACGGGTTTCGCCTTCGGGATCCTATGTGGGCCCGGCAGCCCGTGCCGGGGTGGGGCGAGCCTCCTGGAACTGATGGACCGGGCCACCGCGGCCGGCCGCGGGCCGGAAGAACCGCGAGAGGGCAGGCAACAGAAATACTGACCAGTACAGCCGCAATGGCCGGAAATCCTGGGTCAATTTGGTGACTAGGCCGCTGATGTTTCATCATCGTGACTGCACGTCAGTTCGACGTGCGTCGAGGAGGCGGGGGCGCCGGGGGGTCCCCCGTTCACACCGGTCGATCCCGCGGGCGAGCCTTCGCTCTCGCCGCGCCCCGCCGTGACTCCCGTCCCATTTACCGTCACCTAGGCAAAGGCCCATGTCCGCCCAGCAGCTCTCGGACCTCATACGTTTCGCCCGTCACAACTCACCCTTCTACCGGGACCTCTACGCGTCCCTGCCGCCGCACGCCGACCGCCTCACCGACCTGCCGGTGGTCGACCAACAGGAGTTCTGGGCGGCCAACTCCCTGCACGACAGCCGCGTACTGACCGGCCCGCTCAGCGAGGCCACGGTCTACAAGACCGGCGGCACCACCGGGGCTCCCAAGTTCTCCGTCTACACCCGCGACGAGTGGCGCACGTTCGTCACCTCCTTCGGCCAGGGACTCGTGGACGCCGGCCTGCGCCCGGGGCACCGCGTCGCCGACCTCTTCTACGCGGGGGAGCTGTACGCCAGCTTCCTCTTCGTCCTCGACTCGCTCGCCCACGCGCCCGTGGACAACGTCCGCCTGCCCATCGGCGGCGGCGCGCCGCTGGAGTCGACGATCCCCACGCTGCGCGACCTCGCCGCCCAGGTGGTGGCCGGCACGCCCACCACCCTGTGCCGGCTCGCCGAACAGGTCGTCGCGTCCGGTGTCCGGCTCGACTCGGTGGAACTGCTGCTCTTCGGCGGCGAGGCCCTCTTCGACGACCAGCGGCGCCTGCTGGCCACCGCGTTCCCCCGCGCCGAGGCCCGTTCCGTCGGGTACGCCAGCGTCGACGCCGGCCTGCTCGGCCGCCCCGTCCCCGGCTCGGATGCCCGGGTGCACCGGGCGTTCACCCCGTACTCGGTCGTCGAGATCCTCGACGACTCCACCGATGAGCCGGTCACCGAACCGGGCCGGCCCGGCCGGGTCGTCGTCACCAGCCTCTTCCGCCGCCTCATGCCGATCATCCGCTACCCCGCCGGCGACCGGGCCGAGTGGACCGGCACCGGGCCCGGACACTTCCGGATCCTCGGCCGCACCGAGGAGGGCGTACGGGTGGGGCCCGTCTCCCTCTACACCCAGGACGCCCAGGACGCCGTGGCCGCGGCGGACACCGCCGGGCAGGTGGTGGGCATGCAGCTCGTCGTCCGCCGCTGGGACGGCCGCGACGGGCTCGTCCTGCGGCTGGCGACGGCCCCCGGTGACGCCGGCCGCGGCGCGGCCGCGGGCGGCCGGGAGGCGCTGGCCGAGGCCGTGGTCGCGGAGCTGGAGACCGTACGGCCGCTGTATCCGGACAGCGTGCGCGCCGGGTTCGTGCACCCGCTGTCCGTGGAGTGGGCGCGCCACCGCGACCTCGCCGTCAACCCGCGCTCGGGCAAGCTCGTCCGGGTCCTCGACGAGAGGCCGACCGCATGACCGCCGCACCCGTTGCCGCAGCCGTGGCCGTGGCCGAAGAGGAGGCCGAAGCCCGCGCCGCGGCCGGCGGCCGGCGCGCTCCGCTGATCCTGCGCAACCGCGCCTTCGCCGCCGTATGGCTCGGCCAGGTCCTCACCCAGGCCGCCGTCCGCATGTTCCAGGTCGGCGTGTCCTGGTGGATCGTCGCCTACGCCGTGCGCGTCGCCCCCGGTCTGGCCTCCGGGCTGTTCATGGCGGCCTGCACGCTGCCCGCCGTGGCGCTGGCGCCCGTCGTGGCCGGGGCCGTCGCCCGGTTCGCCCACCGTTCGGTCCTGCGGACCGCCGCCGGCCTGGCCGGGGCCGCCTCGTGCGCCCTCGCCCTGTGGGCGTACGGCGGCGGCCTGCCGGTCGCCGCCGTGTACGCCGCCGCTCTCGGCCTGGCCACCTGCCAGGCGTTCTTCGACCCCTGCCTGACCACCTCGGTGCCCGAGCTGGTCGACGACGCCGACATCGAGACGGCCACCGGCTTCGAACTGTCCACCCAGTCCCTGGCCGGGCTCGGCGGAGCGCTGCTCGGCGCCCTGACCGTCGACCGGGCCGGTGTGGCGGGGCTGGCCGCCGGCTGCGCGGCCGCCTACCTCGGCGCCGCCCTCCTCGTCGCGAGCGCCCGCTTCCGCACCGCCGCGGCCCCGACGACCTGCGCGTCCGGCCCGGCGGCCGCCGTGCCCCAGCGGCGCACGCTCCGCCGCATCCTCGGCGAACTGCCCTACGTGCGGCGGATCCTGATCTGCTTCACCGCGGCGAACCTGTTCACCACCGCCGTGTTCGTCGTCATCCCCCTCTACACCCGCTCGGTCCTCCTGGGCGGTGGCGGCACCGTGGCGCTGCTGGAGGCCTCCCTGGGCGCCGGTGCGCTCATCGGCGCCTTCACCGGCACCCGCGTGCCGGGGCGGCCCACGGTCGCCGGCGCCTACTGCCTGGGCCTGATGGCCCTCGCCCTGGCGCTGCCCGGGCTGGTCTCGCACCGCCTGGCCGTCGCGGGCTGCCTGGCCGTGGCCGGCTGGTGCGCCGGGGCCGTCAGCGTCCGCTTCGTGGCCCTCTTCCAGCGGCTGGTGCCGACGGCGGACAAACCCGGCTTCTTCGCCGTGATGCAGGCCGTACTGGGCGCCTCCCTGCCCGTGGCGTCCCTGGTGTTCGGCTCCGCCGGGGACTACCTCTCGCCCCAGACGCTGTGCCTGGTGCAGGGCCTCGGCCTGGTCCCCGCCGCCTGGGCGCTGGCCCTGCTCGGATCCCGTACGCCCGAACCCGTGGGAGGCGAACGGTGAGGCCCGTCATCACCCCGGCCGACTGCGCGGACATCGCCGAACTGCGCCAGCTCTACTACGCCGTCTACGGGCCGCACTACCCCGTGGCCCTCGGCACCGACCCGGCCGAGATGGCCCGCCTCATCGCGGACCCGCACTCCCTGTGGCTCGTCGGCCGCTGCCCCGACACCGGGGCCCTGACCGGGTCCGCCGCCATCCACGGCGAGGCGGGCAGTCGCATCGGCCGCCTGGAGGGCATCGCCGTACACCCCGGGCACCGCTCGACGGGCCTGGCAGCCGCCCTGACCGGGGCGTTGTGCGCCGGGATGCTGGACACGGGGCGGCTGGACTCGGTGTACGCGACCGTACGGACCGTCAGCGCCGGTCCGCAGCGCGTCGTCGCGCGCAACGGCTTCCGCCCGCTGGGCGTCCTGCCCAACGCGGTGGATCTCCGCAGCCGCGAGAGCCTCGCGCTCTACGCGCGTCACTCCGCCGGTGTGCTCGACCGCCGGATGCCCGTCACCGAAGTGCCCGCCCCGCTGCTGCCGTTGCTGCGCACCGCCGAGGCCGCGCTCGGCATCGGCTACCCCGGGGTCCGGGCCGCCGACGCCCCGCCGCCGACGCCCGTGCCGCAAGGGGCCGTCGAGCGGCTGGAGATGATCGAGGCGCCGGCCTTCGTGCGCCGCCGCTTCCGCGAGCGGTTCCCCGGCGCCGAGGGCTGGTTCTACCCGCTGCACACCCCGAACGTGCTGCTCACCCCGGAGGACGGCCGGTTCGAGGTCTACGCGTACCTCAACCGGGCCGGCGGGTACTGCTCCCTGCTGACCGCCCACCCCGACCCGGCCGCCGCGGCCGCGTACCTCGAACCCGTCACCCGGGCCCTGGCCCGCGCGGGCGCCGGCTACGTCGAGGCCCTGGTGCCGCTCGACCACCAGGAGGCCCTCTCGGCCTTCCTCGCCCAGGGGTTCGTGGCCGGCGCCCTCTATCCCGCGATGCGCGCGGACGGCGACGGGTTCCACGACTACGCCGTCCTGTCCCGTTCCAGCGAGCGGATCGACTTCCGCGGCGTCGCCGTCGAACCGCCCCTCCAGCCCTATCTGGACTGCTACGTGTCGGCCTGGGCGTCGACGCACCTGCCCACTTCATCCGAGGTTGCCTCATGAGCCCCACTGATCCCGCGAATGCCGTGAATGCCGTGAATGCGGTGAATCCCGTGCCCCCCATGAACCCCCATCTCGCGCCGGTCGCCGTACCCGACCCGGCCCTCCTGCCCCACGTACAACAGCTGTGCGACCTGACCGACCCCTACGCCTGCGGGCCCGCGGAGGACGAACTGTTCGCCGCCGCCATGGCGGAGACCAACGCCTGGCACACCGAGCGCTCCCCGTTCTTCCGCTCCCTGTACGAGGCCACTCCCCCGGCGGAGCCGTACCGCACCCCGCTCGTCCACGCGAACTTCTTCAAGCGGCACGAGGTGCTCTCCGTCCCGCGCGAGGACGTCGAGCTGCACCTGACCTCCTCCGGCACCACCGGCCAGAAGTCGCAGATGTTCTTCGACCACTGGACCATCCGCTCCGCCCAGCGCATGGTCGCCCGGATCTTCGAGCGCAACGGCTGGATCACCCCCGACCAGGAGGTCAACTACCTCCTGTACAGCTACGAACCGGCCCCCTCCCTGAACCTCGGGACCGCCTTCACCGACAACTACCTGTGCGACTTCGCCCCGGCGCGCAGCGTCGAGTACGCGCTGCGCAACACCGGCGGCGACCACGAGTTCGACCCCTTCGGCTGCATCGCGGCGCTGCGCCGCTTCGAGCGGGAGGACGCCCCGGTCCGCATCCTCGGCTTCCCCGCCTTCCTCTTCTTCACCCTGGAGCGGATGCGGGCCATGGGACTGCCGCCGCTGCGCCTGCCCGAGGGCTCCCTCGTCGTCCTCGGCGGCGGCTGGAAGGGGCACGCCGACCGGCGCATCGGCAAGGAGGAGCTGTACGCGCGCGTCACCGAGCAGCTCGGCATCCCGGGTGAGCGGATCCGGGACACCTTCGGGTCGGTGGAGCACTGCATCCCGTACATCGAGTGCGACCACCACCGGCTGCACGCCCCCGTCTGGTCCCGGGTGACGATCCGCTCCACCCGCACGCTCGAACCCCTGCCGTACGGGGAGCGGGGCTACCTGCACCTCGTGTCGCCGTACATCACCTCGGTGCCGGCGCAGAGCGTGGTCATGGGCGACCTCGCCTCCCTCCAGCCGGGCGACGCCTGCGGGTGCGAGCTCCGGACCCCCTGGTTCACCGTGCACGGCCGTGCCGGAGTGAGCCGCAACCGCAGCTGCGCGGTGGCCGCAGCGGAACTGATGAAGGGCATGGCGTGACCGTGACGGAGACCAAGGCCGCGTACGACCTGCCCGGCGACGACGCCGCGCACCACTACTGGCAGGGCGCCTTCATCGGCGACGAGGAGGCCGGGCGCCGCCTCGCCGGCCTGCCGGCCGCCGTGGAGGCCGCCTTGGCCACGGTGCTGGAGACCGAGACCGTCCTGGCCGCCTGCGACGCCCTCGCCACCGCCCTGCGCGACCCGGCCCACCCGGTGCGCGCCCGGCTCGCCGCGCACCTGCCCGAGGGGGAGGACCCGGAGGTCCTGGCCGAGCTCGGGGGCCTCCTCGGCCGGCGCGAGCTGACCCGCAAGCTGCGCCGGGAACTCGGCAGCGCGACGCCCGGCCGGCTGGACCGGGCCGATCCGCGCGAGACGGTCTACGAGGCGTGGGCGCCCGTCGGCCTGGTCGCCCACATCGCCCCGGGCAACGCCGCGACGGTCGCCCCGCTGAGCATCGTCGAGGGCCTGCTGGCCGGGAACGTCAACATCCTCAAGACCAGCAGCGCCGACACCCTGCTGACCCAGCACCTGATGGCGGAGCTCGCGGCCCTGGACCCCAGCGGCGCACTGGCCGCGCGGGTCCTCGTGCTGCGCTTCCCGTCCTCCCGGCAGGAGTGGCTGCGCCTGATGTGCGCGCCCGCGGACGCCGTCGCCGTATGGGGCGGGGAGGGCGCCGTCGAGGGGGTGGCGGCCCATGTGCCGGCCGGGTGCCGGCTGGTGGAGTGGGGGCACCGGATCTCCTTTGCGTACCTGACGCGCGACGCCTGGTCGGAGGCCGGCACGCTCGACGCCCTGGCCGACGACGTGTGCCTGTACGAGCAGCAGGCGTGTTCCAGCCCGCAGGTGGTCTACCTCGACACGGAGGACGAGGCCGAGGTGTTCGCCTTCGCCGAGCGGTTCGCCGCCGTGCTCGCGGCCCGGCCGCCGGCCGTGACCGCCGTTTCTGCGGGCGGGACGGGCGAGCCGGATCCCGCCGGGGAGGCCGAGCTGACCACCACCGAGCTGGTGGCCCGGCTGGAGGAACACCTGGGCCTGACCCGGGTGTTCGCCGCGCCCGACGGCTCGTGGCGGGTCATGGCCGACACCCGGTCCCCGCTCACCGCCTCGCCGCTGCACCGCAGCGTGTGGGTCAAGCCGCTGCCCCGCAAGCGGCTGATCGCCACCCTGCGCCCGATGCGCCGCTACCTGCAGACGGCGGGCCTCGCGGGCAGCCGGACCGACATCGCCGAGCTGTCCCGCACCGCCCTGGCCGCGGGCGTCACCCGTGTCACGCCGGTCGGCGCCATGCTGGAGAGCTACGCGGGCGAGCCGCACGACGGCGTCTATGCCCTGCAGCGCTACAGCCGCCGCGTCGCGGTCCAGGCGGACCCGGCCCGCTTCGCCACGACCGCCTGCCTGGACGACCTGGCCCGGCCCGTGGTGCTGCCGCCGCCGGCGGGCCCGCTGCTGGGCAAGGAGGACGTGCAGGAGCCGGCCCGGGAGCTGGCGCGGGCCGATGCCGAGCTGTACTTCCGCAGCGGCGGCAGCACGGGCGCGCCGGCGCTGTCGGTCTTCAGTTACGACGACTACGACACCCAGATGCACGCCGCCGCGCGGGGCCTGCTCGCCGCCGGCTACGACCCGGTCGGGGACCGCACCGCGAACCTCTTCTACTGCGGCGGCATGTACGGCAGTTTCATCAGCTTCTTCTCCGTGCTGGAACGGCTCGGCGGGGTGCAGCTGCCGCTGTCCGCGGGCCCTGACCACCGGGCGACGGCCCAGGCCCTCATCGACCACGGGGCCGACACCCTCTTCGGAATGCCCTCCTACCTGTGGCAGCTGCTGCACGCGGAGGCGGACGCGCTGCGCGCGTACGGAGGCCTGCGGAAGGTCTTCTACGGCGGTGAGCACTTCACGCAGGAGCAGCAGCGCACGCTGAAGGACACGTTCGGCATCGAGGCCGTCCGCTCGATCACCTACGGCAGCACCGACCTCGGCCCGCTGGGCTACCAGTGCACCGAGAGCTCCGGCGGGGTCCACCACCTGCACGCCGACCTCCACACGATGGAGATCGTGGACCTGGCCGAGGACCGGCCGGTGGCCCCGGGCGACACGGGCCGGCTGGTCTTCACCACGCACGCCCGGCGCGGCCAGCACCTGGGCCGGTACGTGATAGGCGACCTGGGCCGGGAGGTCCCGGGCCGCTGCCCCTGCGGCCGGCACGCGCCGCGCTTCGAGCTGAGGGGACGCACCGGTGACGTGATGCGGGTGGCGACGTACTTCCTCAACCACCGCCGCTTCCTGGCCCTGGCCGAGGAACGGGGCGGCCACCGCGGCGAGTTGCAGATCCGGCTCGACGGTACGGACGCGCGCGAGCGGCTGACCGTACGGGTGGAGCGGGCCGGGGCGCCGGACCCGCAGCGGCTGCGGGAGGTGTTCCTGACCGGTTACCCGGAACTCCGCTCGGCGGTGACGGAGCAGTTGCTGGACCTGGTGGTCGAGCCGGTCGACGGCGCGTCACTGGACCGCAGCCCGACGAGCGGCAAGCTCCTCGCGGTGGTGGACGCGCGCCGCTAGTGCTGCCGTCGTTGGGGGGACGGTCCGGTCCTGGTCCGCGGACCAGGACCGGACCGTCCCCCGTCTCAGGCGTCGCGCAGGAGGGCCGGGAGCGCAAGGGCCGTGGTCTCGTGTGCGGGCCGTGAGAGGTGGAACGCGGTGTGGTAGTAGCCGTCGGACTCCTTGCCGCGGGGGTCCTCGCCGGCGGCGGTCACGGCGTCGACGGCGTGCTGCTGCTCGTGCGCGCTCGTGAAACGGCGTTGCCGGTACGTGGGGGCCGGCGCCTTCTCCGTGACCAGCCCGAGGGAGGTCAGTCCGTCGGCGATGGGCTGGTAGGAGCCGGTGCGCAGGACGAACGCCGCGACCCACACCTGTCGCTGGGCGGCGGAGAGGAGCGGTCGGAAGGTGCGGGGGGACAGGAAGCTGACGCCGCCGGTGACGGTGATCAGCCCCACCCCCTGGGCGGCCTTGAGGAGAGCGGCGCTGGGGGGATCCTCTTCCAGGTTCTCGGCGAACCCCTCGTCCAGCAGGCCGACGGCGAGCGCGTAGCCGATGGCGTTGGCGGCCTGATCGAGTCCGATCACCCGCACGGCGTCGGGGCGTCGGTGGGCCGCGTAGAAGGCCCGGTCCCGTTCGATGAGCTCTGCCGTGGTGAGTGCCGCCGCCTGCGGCGAGGTGTAGTGGGCGGACAGCTGTTCCAGGGTCAGGTCGTGGTTGAGAAGGGCCGCGTTGATGCCGTACGAGCAGCAGATGTCCAGTACCGCGAGCGGTTCGGCGCCGTCGGCCCGCGTGCGGGCCGCGGCCAGGCGGCGGAACACCCCCTGCGCGTGGTGCGGCGCCTGGTACTCCCAGCGGCCGAGGTCGCGGAAGAAGTCCCTGGGATCGGGCCGGTCGTAGATCTGGTCGAACGAAGTCATCTTCCCCTGGCCGGGAGCGGCGGCCCGGTCCCCGCCCTCGCCGGTCACCACGCCGGCCGCCTCGCCGCTCTCGCCCGTGCTCCCCGGATGGGTCATCGCATCCCGCCCTCCTCCTGAGCCAACGCGTCCGGTCAAGCAATAGCCGCTGACCGTCGTGCGGGGAAGACGGCACCGGCGAAACCCGGCCACGGATCACGCGGTCCCGGGCCGCTGGCCCTCGTCGTTGGCAACGGCCGGGTTCCAGCGGTAGGTCGCGTCGGGCTCGTTCTCCTCGTTGCGGCTGCCGTCGTTGGTGTCGACGAGCTCGAATCCGTGCCTCACGTAGAAGGCGATGGCGCCCTCGTTGCGCTGGAAGACGTTCAGCGAGAGGCCTTCGGGCGCGGCGGCGCGCACCTCCTCCAGCAGGCGGGTGCCGATGCCCTGGCGGCGGGCCTCGGGCAGCAGGTAGAGGTGTTCGAGCATGTCGTCCTCCAGGGCCGCGAACCCGAGGACCTCCTGGGTGGCCGTGCCGACGGCGAGCCACACCCGGCTGTCGGGGAGCACGACGTGGGTGATCCACGCGAGGGTGTCCTCGTCGCTGTGGATGCGCGGGAGGTAGGGCATCGCCGCGGCGCGGGAGGCCAGGAACAGCCGGGTGATCTCCTCGGCGTCGGCGGGTACGGCGGAACGGAGCTCGAAGTCGGTTACTGAGGCCAAGGGATCGGTTCCCTTTCTGCGGGGCCCGTGGGTCGGGCCGGTACCGGACGGCGCTGAACTGCGCCGAGGGGTCGGGCGGCGGGCTCGGCCGGACGGCTCGCGTCACAGCGTGAAGACGCGGGCGGCCACGGCTCCGGAGAACTCGGGGGACCACCTGAGCGTGCCGGGTCGGGGCAGGTCCAGCGCATCGGCCGGTACCGCGCCGCTCCGCGCCGTGAGCAGCACCCGCACCGGCCCCTTCGACCGCACCTCCGTCGGCTGGAGGGCCTCCCGGACGCGTAGGCGCCGCAGGCGGAGCCCTCCCCTGCCCACCCGGCCTACTTTATCTACACCTCGGGTTCCACCGGCCGCCCCAGGGCGGGCTGGTCCCGCACGAGGGCATCGTCAACCGGCTGTTGTGGATGCGGCACGCGTACGGCGTGCGGCCCGTACGTCGCGGTACGAAGAACGCCGACGCGAACGCCAGGCCGCGGCCGCCGTCGGCCCGATGTTCGGGGAATGTACGGGTGGCGGCGCGCCCGCCCGGAGGGCGGCTCCGCGTGGTTAGCATCGACGGGGTCCGCCGCACGGGAGAGGCAGTGATGAAGGAGTCCAGGGGCCTGGTGCTGATCGTCGAGGACGAGCGCCACATCGCCGATGTGGAACGGCTCTACCTGGCGCGCGAGGGCTTCGGCGTCCACGTCGAGTCCGACGGGGCCGCCGGGCTCGCGGCCGCGCGGCGGATGCGACCGGTGGCGATCGTGCTGGACATCGGCCTGCCGGGCATGGACGGCATCGCCTTCTGCCGCGCCCTGCGGGACGCCGGCGACTGGACCCCCGTACTGCTGGTCACCGCGCGCGGTGAGGAGGCGGACCGGATCCTCGGCCTGGAGCTGGGCGCGGACGACTACGTGACCAAGCCGTTCTCGCCGCGCGAGCTGGTCGCCCGCGTCAAGACCGTGCTGCGCCGCGCGGCGGGGCCGCCGGACCGGCCGGCCGAGAGCCTCGGCCGGCTCAGCGTGGATCCGGTCAGCCGTACCGTGCGCCGCGACGGCGAACCGGTCGAGCTCACGGCCACCGAGTTCAATCTGCTCGCGCACCTGCTCCAGCACGTGGGGCAGGTCTTCACCCGTGAGCAGCTGCTCGCCCAGGTATGGGGGTACCCGGGCTACCGCGACACCCGGATGGTCGACGTCTTCGTCTCGCAGCTGCGCGCCAAGCTCGGCGACGCGAGCCCGATCCGTACGGTCCGCGGCGTCGGCTACAGCGCGACGGCTCCCACCCCGTGAACCGGCCCGGGGCCGGCGCCGGTCCCCGCCCCCGGCGTGGCTCGCTCGTGCGCAACATCGTGGTGCTGACCACCGTGGTGGCGGCGCTCGCGGTGGGACTGACCGGCCTGATCGCCTGGCAGACCGCCGCGCGGGGCGCGGAGCAGCGCGAACGCGAACAGCTGACCCGTCAGGCCACGGTGCTCAGCCGCCTGCCCGCCCTGTCCGAGGCGCTGTTCAACGGCGCCCAGGTCCTGGGCGGGCCGAACGGCGTGCAGCTCGCGGTCATCGCCCCGGACGGCACGGTGAGCGGAACCGCCACCCCGGCGCTCGACCGGGCGTCGAAATCGGCTCTGCTGGCGGGGAAGCCGGTCTCCACCACCGGCATCCTGGGCGACCAGGAGGTCCTGCTGGTCGGACGGCCCGGGGTGCGCGGCGGGGCGGTCGTGCTGACCGAGCCGTACTCCGTCGTCACCGAGAACACGAACCAGATCCGCCGCAACGTGCTGGCGCCGCTGATCACCGGCATGCTCGGCGCGGCACTGGCCGGAGCACTCCTGGCCCGCCGCATCGCCCGTCCCCTCGTGAAGGCCGCGCAGATCGCGCACCGGCTGGCCGACGGTGAACGCGGCGTCCCGGCCCCGGTCGACGGCCCCCGGGAGACCGCGGACATCGGGCGCGCCCTCAACGTCCTGGACGGGGCCCTGGCGCGCAGTGAGAACCGGCAGCGGGAGTTCCTGCTCTCCGTCTCGCACGACCTGCGCACCCCCCTGACCGCACTGCAGGGGTACGCCGAGGCGCTCGCCGACGGCCTGATCGAGCCGGACCGGCTGCCCGAGGTCGGCGGCGTCCTGGCCGACGAGACCCGTCGCCTGGACCGCTTCCTGGGGGACCTGCTGGACCTGGCCCGGCTGGAGGCGGACGACTTCCGCCTCGACACCGCCCCGGCCGACCTCCGCGCGGTCGTCGCCGAGGCCGCCGCCTTCTGGACCGGGCCCTGCGCCCGCCACGGCGTCGATCTCCGGCTGGAACAGCCCGGGCAGCCCGGGCAGCCGGGGCAGCCCGTCGTCGTGGAAACGGACGCCTTCCGGGTCCGGCAGCTGATCGACGGCCTGGTGCAGAACGCCCTGCGGATCACGCCCCGGGGCGCACCCCTGGTCCTGGCCGTCCGGGCGGTCGCGGGCGGCGGGGCCGCACTGGAGGTGCGCGACGGCGGCCCCGGACTGACCGACGACGACGTCCGCGTCGCCTTCGACCGCGGCGCCCTCCACGAGCGCTACCGGGGCACCCGTCCGGCCGGCAGCGGCCTGGGGCTGGCCATCGCCCACCGGCTGACCGGCCGTCTCGGCGGCGCCATCCACGTCGAAGGGCACGGCCCGGAAGGCGGCGCCTGCTTCACCGTCACCCTCCCGCCGGCACCCGACGTCGCCTGAGGCCGCCTGAGGCCGCCGGCTCCCGTACCGGCAGCGCGCCGGCCCCCGTACGTTCCCCGAACAATGCGCCAACGGCCCCCTTACACGCGCCGCGCACAGTAAGGGCCCATGAACACTCAAGCGGCCGGGGAGCCCGGACTCCTCCACCGGAGCGGGCGCTGGTGCGCCCGGCATGCCTGGCGGGTCGTCGCCGTGTGGGCGCTGCTCCTCGTCGGCCTCGGGCTGGCCGACCGCCAGTGGGGCGGCACCTTCGCGGACAGCTTCTCCCTGCCCGGTACGAGCAGCCAGACCGGCGCCGACCTGCTCAAGGCCCACACCGCGACGTCCGGCGGCACGGCCGCCCCCATCGTGATCACGTCCGACCAGGGCCCGGTCGTCGCCACTCACCGGGCCGCGATCGACTCGGCCGTCGGCAACCTGAGCCGCCTGCCGGACGTCCTCTCGGTGGCCGACCCGCTCACCACGCCCGGGGCGGTCTCCCCCGGCGGCGACATCGCCCAGGTGACGGTCCGCTTCAGCGGCAACCCGGCGGGCTTCGACCCCTCCTACCTCGCCGGGGTCGACAGCGCCGTCCAGCCGCTGCGCGCCGACGGAGTCACCGTCGAGTACGGGGCCCCGCTCGGACAGCTCGCCACACCCAAGTCCGCCGACCGCGTCTCGGAGGCCATCGGGCTGACCGTCGCCGTGCTCGTGCTGCTGATCGGCTTCGGCAGCGTCGCCGCCACCGGGCTGCCGCTGCTGACGGCCGTGACCGGCCTGGCCGTCGCCCTGGGCGCGCTCGGACTGCTCGCCGGCCACGTCGGCTTCGCCCAGGCGTCCCCGACCCTGGCCGCGATGATGGGCCTCGGCATCGGCATCGACTACGCGCTCTTCCTTGCCACCCGCTACCGGGCCCTGCTGCACGCCGGCACGGAACCCGCCGAGGCGGTGGGGCGTACGGTCGCCACCAGCGGCCGGGCCGTGCTGGTCGCCGCCGCCACGGTCGCCATGGCCCTGGGCGGGCTCTGCATCTCGGGTGTGGGCTTCATCGGCACCCTCGGCCTCGCGGCCGGGCTCAGCGTCGTCGTGGCCGCCGCCGCGTCCGTGACACTGACCCCCGCGCTGCTCGGCCTGCTCGGGCGCCGCATCGACCGGTTCCACGTGCGTACGCCGGTCGCCGAACCCACCGGCGAGTCGGACGTGTGGCACCGCTGGGCCGCCAGGGTCAGCCGGCGCCCCTGGCTCGTCCTGGTCAGTGGCCTGCTCCTGCTCGGCGTCCTCTCCGTCCCGGTCGCGTCCATGCGGCTCGGCCACGTCGACGCCGGGGCGCAGTCCACCAGCAGGACCGACCGCCGCGCCTACGACCTGATCACCGAGGGCTTCGGCCCCGGCGCCAACGGCCCCCTCACCGTCGTCACCCACCTCGACAGCGGGCAGGTCGCCAGCCCCGCCCGGCGCCAGGACCTCGCCGCCTCCCTCCGGCACGCGCTGGCCGCCGTACCGGGTGTCGCCTCCGTGACGCCCCCGGCCCCCAGCCCCGACCAGGTCCTGCTCATCACCACCGTCACCCCCGCCACCGGCCCGCAGGACCGGGCCACCGCCGACCTGATCCACACCTTGCGGGACGACACGGTGCCGCGGGCCCTGGCGGGCACCGGTGCCACCGGCTACGTCACGGGCACCGCCGCCGCCACCCAGACCTTCACCGACACCCTCGTCGCCAAACTGCCCCTGATCATCGGTGTGGTCGTCGGCGGCGCCTTCCTGCTGCTGCTCACCGTCTTCCGCAGCCCGCTGGTCGCGCTCAAGGCCGCCGTGCTCAACCTGTTCTCCATCGCCGCCGCCTACGGCGTGGTCGTCGCCGTCTTCCAATGGGGCTGGGGAGGGCCTCTGCTCGGCGTCACGGAGAAGGTGCCCATCGAGTCCTACGTGCCGATGATGATGTTCGCGATCCTCTTCGGACTCTCCATGGACTACGAGGTCTTCCTGCTCTCCCGGATCCGCGAGACGTGGCTGCACCGGGGGGACAACCACCTGGCCGTCGCCACCGGACTCGCCGCCACGGCCCGCGTGATCAGCTGCGCGGCACTGATCATGACCAGTGTGTTCCTGGCCTTCCTGCTCTCCACGAACGTCGCCGTCAAGATGCTCGCCCTCGGCCTGGGTGTCAGCGTCGTCATCGACGCAACGGTGGTGCGGCTGCTCCTGGTGCCCGCGTCCATGTACCTCTTCGGACGCGCCAACTGGTGGCTCCCCGGCTGGCTGGACCGGCTCCTTCCGCATCTCGACCCGGAAGGACCCGCCGCCGCGCCCGCCGCCGCCCCCGCCCCGACGCCCGCCACCGCCCCCATCCCTGCACCCGCATCCGCATCCGCCCGGGGAGACCGACGATGAAGCCCCGCCCGAGGAGGGCCTGGGCCGCCGTGCGCCGTCACCTCGTCCTCACGGTCACCACCGCCCTGGTCCTGCTGACCGTCGTCGCCACGGGCGCGGCCGAGTTCACGGCCCGCACCCTGATCCAGAACCGCGTCGCGCGAGCGGCACCGGCCCTCGGCGACGACGTGACCGTCGGCGTGGCCGGCGACTGGGCGCTGTGGGGCCTGGCGCACCGGAGCGTCCCCCGGCTCGACATCAGCAGCGACGACGCCCGCCTCGGCCCCCTCTCCCAGGTCCGCGTCCGGGCACGGCTCGACGACGTCCGGCTCGGCGGGAGGCCCGGAGTCGGCAGCTCCCACGTGGAGGTGACGGTCCCGACGCGGTCCCTCGCGGCCGCGATCCGGACCGCCGCACCGGCCGTGGCGGTGGCCTCGGTCACCGCCGACCCGTCCCGGGGGACCGTCCTCGCCGCCGTCGGCCCGGGCGGCGCCGGGCAGTTGACGCTGCGTCCGGTACTTGCCGACGGGAAGGTCACCCTCGCCGTCGACGGGCTCACCGTGCTCGGCCGCCCCGTCCCCGCCGACCGGCTGGGCATGGGCGAAGGCGTTCTCGGACCGGGGCCGGGTGCTCCGAAGGACTACCCGATCGGGCTCACGGCCACGTCCGTGCGGGTCCGGCCGGACGGCCTGCACATCACCCTGGCGGGCGGCCACAGCCCCCTGCCGGCCGCCTGATCGGCGCCCGTCGACGACCGGCGCGGCGCGCGGTCCACTGCTCCGCCCCGGGGTGCGGCGCGGGCCGCGGGCCCGCGGGTTCCGTCCGGATCAGCCGCATGGCCCCGCGCGGGCACCGGCACCGGGCCGGGGTGATCGGCGAGCCTGGGAGCAGTCGCCGCGGGCCCCCTCTCCGGCCACTACGGCGACACACCGGACGGCGACCCGCCGTAGCCGTCCCGGGGGCCTGGCATCCGTACGAGCCCTGGAGCCCGAGTACCCATGAGCAGCGATCCCGCCGACGCCCCCACTCCCCCGCCGGCCGGTCACGGCCACGGGGATGCCCCAGTCTCCCGCCAGGAGTTCGACGCACTCTTCGAGGCGGTCCGCACGTGGGGCCGCTGGGCCGCGGCCGACCGGGGCGCCTGGAACAGGGTGACGCCGGACCACGTGCGCAGAGCCTCCGCCCTGATCCGCTCCGGCACGGTCGTCCCCATGGGGCGGCCCTGGGACACCCGGCCCGGACCGGACAACGCCCGGCCCGCGCTGCACTACATGTCCGACCTGGGCGACGTGGAGGCCCCGGAACCGTCCGCGTACAAGGACTTCCTTGCCGTGGACTACCACGGCAAGGGCGTGAGCCACCTCGACGCGCTGTCGCACATCGCCTATCGGGGGCGACTGTACGACGGCCGGGCGGCGCGCGAGGCCGTTGACGCCGGGGGAGCCCGCTTCGGCTCGGTGGCGGCGCTCGGCCCCCTCGTCACCAGGGGCGTACTGCTCGACCTGCCCGCCGTCCTCGGGGTCGACTGGCTGGAGCCCGGGCGTGCGGTGCACGTGCGGGACGTCATGGCCGCGGAGAAGGCACTCGACGTGTCGATCGGGGACGGCGACGCGGTGCTGCTGCGCACCGGCCGCTTCCGCCGGCGCCGGGAACTCGGCCCCTGGAACACCGCCGCGGCGAGCGCGGGCTGGCACGTGGACGCCATGCCGCTGCTGGCCGAGCGCGCCATCGCCCTGCTCGGCGGCGACGGGGACAGCGACGTGCGGCCGTCGCCGGTCGAAGGACTGCACTCCCCCGTCCACACGCTCGCCATCACCGCCATGGGGGTGCCGCTGCTGGACAACCTCGACCTCGAAGCGCTCTCCGCCGCCTGCGCCGGGGCGGGCCGTTACGCGTTCATGCTCGTCGTGACGCCGCTGAACGTCCCCGGCGGGACGGGCTCGCCCGTCAATCCGGTCGCCGTCCTGTGAGGGTGGGGTCCGGCCCACCGATCACTGCCCCAGACCCGACCTCATCGATCACTCCCCCAGACCCGCCCCCATAAGGTGAGGAATATACTCAAATCGGGCGATCGAGAGTGCTCCGGTGAGGAGAGTGGTGCAGATGGGGGTCGTGGGAGACCGCATCGGCCCTGTGCGTTCCCGTGACCGATTTCTGCATGGCGAGTCGGTCGAGGGGAGCGTGAGAAGCCCGATCCTGAGCTCGTGGCAGCGCTGCCGGCTGCTGGGGCTGTCGCCGGACCAGTCCGAGCTCCCCTTCACCGAGGACTTCGACCCGGACGGTGCACTGATCCGCGCCGCCGGGCCCGTGCTCGACCGGCTGCAGTCGATCTTCGCGGGCAGCCAGATGAACATCTGCCTCGCCGACGGACACGGCACGGTCCTCCAACGCCGTTTCGGGGACAAGGCCCTGCTCAGGCATCTCGCCCCGATCCAGAGCGTGCCCGGTTTCGTGTTCGCCGAGCAGGTCGCGGGGACGAACGGCATCGGCCTCACCCTCGCGGAGCGACGGCTCGTCCAGGTCTACGGCGCCGAACACTTCGCCGAGCGGTCCCAGGCGAGCGCCTGCACCGCGGTCCCCGTCCGCGACCAGCTCAGCGGGCGCATCGAGGGCGTCCTGTGCCTCGGCTATCCGTACACCGACGCGGACCCCTCGCTGGTCCCCCTGGTACGCAGGGCCGCCGAAGCCGTCGAACGACGGCTGATGGAGCAGAGCTCGGCGCGGGAGCGCGGCCTGCTCCAGGCGTACCTCGACACCGGGAGCCACGCCGGTCCGGCCGGGGGCGCTCTCGACGGGCACCCGCTCGCCATGGACGAGCTGCTCCAGAGCGAGCTGGACCAGCCCGACCAGTGGATCCTCAAGGAGAAGGCCACCGAGCTGATGTCCTCGGCCCAGCTGGCCGCCGCCGAGGTACCCCTGTCCCACGGCCGGTGGGTCACGCTCGTGAGCCGTCCCGTGACGAGTTCCTCCGGGGTGGAGGGCGTCGTCATCGAGGCGCTCCTCCCCGAGGACACGGACCGGCACGCCCCCGCCCCCGCTCACCCTGCCGTTCCCGCCGCCCCGGGCGCACCGCGCACCGCCGGCGCCGCCGACGGCACGGTCAGGGGGCTGGTGCTGGTCGGCGAGCCGGAAGTCGGCAAGTACGCCGTCGCGGCGCGACGCCGGCTGGAGCTGCTGGCCGAGGCCAGCAACCGCATCGGCACCACCCTGGACGTGGACCGCACAGCCTGGGAGCTCGCCGAGACGGCGGTCCCGCGCCTGGCCGACTTCGTCACCATCGACCTGCCCGAGGCCGTACTGCGCGGCGAGGAGTCCGCCCGCCCCACCACCGAGATGCACCGTACGGTGGTCCACGGCATCCGCGAGGACTGCCCCTTCTACCCGGTGGGCGACCTGGTCACCCTGCGCCCGACCACGCCCCACATGCGCTGCCTGGCGACCGGGCAGCCGGTACTGGAACCCGACCTGAAGGCCGCCTTCGGCTGGATCGCCCAGGACCCCGAGCACGCCGAGCGGCTCCTCGCCCACAACATCCACTCCCTGATCACCGTCCCCCTGCTCGCGCGCGGCGTCCTCCTGGGCATCGCCAGCTTCTACCGTTCGCAGGACCCCGCCCCCTTCGGGGACGACGACCGCTCGCTGGCCCAGGAACTCGCCGCCCGCGCCGCCCTGTGCATCGACAACGCCCGCCGCTACACCCGCGAACACACCCTGGCCCTGTCCCTGCAACGCAGCCTGCTCCCGCGCGGCCTTCCCGAGCAGGACGCCGTCGAGGTCGCCCACCGTTATCTGCCCGCCGAGCACGGAGTGGGCGGCGACTGGTTCGACGTCATCCCCCTCTCCGGCACCCGCGTCGCTCTCCTCGTCGGCGATGTCGTCGGCCACGGACTGCACGCCGCCGCCACCATGGGCCGGCTGCGCACCGCCGCCCGCAACTTCGCCGAACTGGAACTCGCCCCCGACGAGCTCCTCACGCACCTGGACAACCTCATGGTGCGCCTCGACCGGGAGGA
This sequence comes from Streptomyces sp. NBC_01408, assembly GCF_026340255.1. Taxonomy (GTDB): domain Bacteria; phylum Actinomycetota; class Actinomycetes; order Streptomycetales; family Streptomycetaceae; genus Streptomyces. The sequence continues at coordinate 283,352 of NZ_JAPEPJ010000002.1, forward strand.
GGGCGGCGACAACGCCGCCGCCGGCAGCACCGGCATCGTCGGCGCCACCTGCCTGTACGCCATCTACGACCCCACCTCGCAGACGTGCACGATGGCCCGCGCCGGGCACCCGCCGCCCGCGCTGGTCCGCCCCGACGGCGCCGTCACCCTCCTCGACCTGCCCGCCGGGCCCCCGCTCGGCCTCGGCGGCCTCCCGTTCGAGTCGGTCGAGATGCAGCTGCCCGAACACAGCCAGCTGGTCCTCTACACCGACGGACTCATCGCGGACCGCCATCGCGACATCGACGTGGCCCTGGACGCGCTGCTCCGCATACTGGCCCACCCGGACCGCGCCCCCGAGGACACCTGCCAGGCGGTCCTCGACGCCCTGGCACCCGAACACCCCGGCGACGACATCGCGCTGCTCGTCGCGCGCACCCACGCCCTGCCTCCCGACCGGATCGCCACCTGGGACCTGCCCGCCGACCCGGCCCGCGTCGGCGAGGTCCGTGCCGCCGCCACCACCCAGCTGAGCCGGTGGGGCCTGGACGAATCCGCTTTCGCCACGGAACTGCTGCTCAGCGAGCTGGTCACGAATGCCGTCCGCTACGGCACCGCGCCCATCCGGGTACGCCTCATCCGCGACCGCACCCTGATCTGCGAGGTGTACGACGCCAGCAGCACCGCCCCCCGCATGCGCTATGCGGCCATCACCGACGAAGGCGGCCGCGGCCTGTTCCTCGTGGCCCAGCTCGCCCAGGCCTGGGGCACCCGCTACACCACCGGCGGCAAGGTCATCTGGGCCGAGTGCGCCCTGGACGCGGCGGCGTGACCTGCCCGTCGCCTCCCCTCGACTCCCATCCGCCTCCCTCGCCCTCCCCTCGCCGCCGACCATCGACTCACCCATTCGCCCACTGAGGTCCATAAATGCGGCGATATGCGGCGAATCCACCGGAAGCTGCCCGTAGAATCCCGCATGCAGTCGGGAAGAACTCGGAGGCCGACCCCCGGAGAAGTCTGTGCATGACGCTCCCGACACCTCGACGGGCCCACCCTCCCGGTTCGGCGGGGAGCCCCTCGTCCGCGTGCGCGGTCTCAGCAAGCGGTTCGGCGGCACTCTCGCGCTGGCCTCGGTCGACCTCGACCTCCACCGGGGCAGCATCCTCGCCCTGCTCGGTCCCAACGGTGCCGGGAAGTCCACCCTCATCAAGGTGCTCGCCGGGGTCCACCACGCCGACGAGGGGGAGGTGACGGTGGCGGGGCACCCGCTCGGCTCCCGTGCCGCCACTTCGAACATGTCCTTCATCCACCAGGACCTCGGCCTCGTCGCCTGGATGACGGTCGCCGAGAACATCGCCCTGGGCACCGGCTACCCGCGCCGCCGCGGGCTGATCTCCTGGCGGCAGACCCGGGAGCGCTGCGCGCAGGCCCTGCGGATCGTCGCCGGACACCTGGACGCCGACGCCCGGATCGCCGACCTCGCCCCCGCCGAGCGCTCGCTGGTCGCCATCGCCCGCGCCCTGGCGACACGCGCCGAGCTCATCGTCCTCGACGAGCCGACCGCCACCCTCCCCGCCGCGGACTGCGCCCGGCTGTTCGACGTACTGCACGCCCTGCGCGACCGAGGGCACGGCATCCTCTACGTCAGCCACCGGCTCGACGAGGTGTACAAGGTCGCCGACACCTTCGCCGTCCTGCGCGACGGCCGCCTGGTCGACCGGGGCCCCCTCGCCGGCCACAGCCCCGCCCGCCTGGTGCACGCCATCGTGGGCCGCGAACCGGCGGGCCACCGGCCCACCACCGCCCCCGCCGCCGGCCCGCCCCTCCTGAGCCTCGACCGGATGACGACCGCCTACGCCGCCCGGATCAGCCTGGACCTGCGGGCCGGCGAGATCCTCGGCATGGTGGGCCTGACCGGCGCCGGCCACATGGACCTGGGCCGCGCCCTCGCCGGCGCCCGGCCGATCCTCGGTGGGCGGGCGCTGCTCGACGGCCGGCCGTACCACCCGTCCAAGGTCTCGGCCGCGCTCGATGCGGGCGTCGGCTTCGTGGCGGGCAACCGTCAGGAGGAAGGCTGCGCCGCCGAACTGACCGTGCGGGAGAACTTCCTGGCCAACCCCCGGTCGGCCGGTGTGCCCGCACTGCACTGGATCAGCCCCCGGCGGGAGCGCGCCGAGGCCACCGCCCTGATCGACCGGTTCTCGGTGCACCCCCGCGACAGCGAGGTGCCGATCGCCACCCTGTCCGGCGGCAACCAGCAGAAGGTCATGGTCGGCCGGTGGCTCCGGGGAGGCCTTCGCCTGCTCATCCTCGAAGAGCCGACCGCCAGTGTGGACGTCGGCGCCAAGGCCACGATCTACCGCCTGCTCGACGACGCGCTGGCCGCCGGCCTGGCGGTACTGCTCATCTCCACCGATTTCGAGGAGGTCGCGGGCGTGTGCCACCGCGCCCTGGTGTTCGTACGCGGAACCGTGGCCGCCGAGCTGACCGGCGCGGCCCTCACCGTCGCCGAACTCACCCGGACCGCCTCGGCCATGCCCCCCATCACCGGAGCTGCGACGAGCCGATGACCGACTCCCCCTCGCCCCGATCCGTGCTGGGCCGCCTTCACGGGCACCTCGTCGGCACCTACGGCCTGCTGGCCCTCGCCGCCCTGCTCTTCCTGGTCTTCTCCCTCGCCCTGCCGCACACCTTTCCGACGCGGGACAACATCTCCTCGATCCTGTCCAACCAGTCGATCCCCGCCATCCTGGCGCTCGGCGCGACGATCCCCATCGCCACCGGAAAGTTCGACCTGTCCATCGGCTACGGTCTCGGCCTGGCGCACGTCATGGTGCTGCAGCTCATCGTCAACGAAGGCTGGCCCTGGCCCCTCGCCTGCCTCGTGGTGGTGTGCGGAGGGGCGGCGGCCGGCGCCCTCAACGGGGTCATCGTCGAATTCGGGCAGATCGACTCCTTCATCGCCACGCTCGGCACCGGCAGCATGATGTACGCCTTCACCGGCTGGATCACCGACGGCGCCCGGATCGTTCCCGGCCCGAGCGGCCTGCCCGCCTCCTTCACCGGCATCTACGACTCCCGGTTCCTCGGGCTGCCGGTACCCGCCTTCTACATCCTGGCCGTCACCGCCGTCCTCTGGCTGGTGCTGGAGCGGCTGCCGGCCGGCCGGTACCTGTACGTCATCGGCTCCAACCCGCGTGCCGCGGGCATCCTCGGCATCCCCACCCACCGGTACTCCGTCTACGCCTTCGCCGGATCGGGCCTGGTCGTCGGCTTCGCCGGGGTCCTCCTCGCCGCCCAGCAGCAGACCGGCAACCCGAGTGTCGGGCTGGACTACCTGCTGCCCGCCTTCGTCGGCGCCCTGCTCGGGTCCACCACCATCAGACCCGGCCGCGCCAACGCCCTCGGCACCCTCGTCGCCGTGGCCGTCCTCGCCATCGGCCTCGCCGGCATCGGCCAGTTCGGCGTCCAGTTCTGGGCCACCCCACTGTTCAACGGGGTCACCCTGCTCATCGCCGTCGGCCTGGCCGGCTACTCAGCCCGCCGCCGGCTGCGCACCGGCGCCACCGAGACCCGCCGGTCCCTCGCCGAACCGCCGTCCGCACCGGCGGAGAACGGCCACCCCTAGCCAGCTGAGCGAGTCCTGTCGCCGGAAAGGTTCACCGTGTACTCGAAGTACTCGCAGCGCAAGACCAGCGTCACCGCCGCAGCCCTGCTGACGGCGGCCGTCACCCTCGTCGCCGGCTGCGGCAGCGGCCCGTCGGCGGGCAGCGGACCCTCGCAGGCCGGCTGCCCCGCCGCCCTCGCCAAGGCCCGGGCGGCCGTTCAGCAGGCCGAGAACACGGACGCCTCCTGGAACGGCCCCACCAGCGGCCCCGCGGCAGTGCCCGGCAAGACCATCATCTACGTCGCGCAGACCATGACCAACCCCGGCGTCGCGGGCGTCGCCAAAGGGTTGGAGGAAGCCGCGAGGACCGTCGGCTGGAAGGTACGGGTGATCGACGGCGAGGGCACCCCCGCAGGCATCCAGGCGGCCCTCAGCCAGGCCGTCACCCTCAAGCCCTCGGGCATCGTCATCGGCGGCTTCGATCCCCAGCTGACCGCGCAACAGACGGCCCGGGCCCGAGCGGCGCACATCCCGCTGATCGGCTGGCACGCGGTGGGCACCCCCGGCCCGGACGAGGCCACCGGGCTCTTCACCAACATCACCACGAAGGTGGAGGACGTGGCGAGGATCAGCGCGGACTGGATCATCTCCCGGTCCGACGGCGACGCCGGAGTCGTCGTCTTCACCGACGACTCCATCCCGTTCGCCAGGAACAAGGCCGAACTGATCACGAAGGAGCTCGCCACCTGTTCCGGCGTGAAGCTCCTGGCGTACGAGAACATCCCCATCCCGGACGCGAGCAGCCGCACCCCCCAGGAGGTCTCCTCGCTCCTGTCCCGCTTCCAGAACAGGTGGACCCACTCGGTCGCCATCAACGACCTGTACTTCGCCGACGCCGCTCCGGCCCTGCGCGCGGCGGGCAAGCCGGGCTCCGGACCGCCCTTCAACATCGGCGCGGGCGACGGCGACCCCTCCGCCTTCCAGCGCATCAACAACGAGCAGTTCCAGGCCGCCACCGTCCCCGAGCCGCTGTCCCAGCAGGGCTGGCAGATCGTCGACGAGTTCAACCGCGCCTTCGCCGGCGGCCCGGCGAGCGGCTACGTCGCCCCCGTCCACGTCGCCACGGCCGCCAACAACAGCGGCGCCACGTCCTGGGACCCGTCCGGCTACCGCGAGGCGTACCGCGGGATCTGGCAGAAGTGACGGCCCCTGCCGCCGGGACCGGTCACGTACGGAGCGAGGGCGCCGAGGCAGGAGATCCGTCGCGGTCCCAGCGCAGGGCGGCGACCGTGGCCGGAAGCGCGATCAGTGCCCAGATGCACACCGTCATTCCCACTGCGGTCCACGCGTCCCACACACTGAGCGCGAAGTACGCCACGGTGAGCGGTACCACCACCACGGCCAGGCCCTTCGCCATGCCGAACGGGACCCGGGGTACGACGGGGCGGCCGGCGGCGAGGCAGCGCGCCCGACGGGCACTGCCGAACACGGCGATGAAGGCCAGCATCGTCGCCCAGACACCGATCAGCGTGAGGCCGGCGAACATGGTGGCCTCGTCCGGCAGCCCGGGGAGCGTCTCGCTGACCCCGTCGTGGCTGACGGAGACCCGGACGTCGCGCCAGGTGGTGACCTCCACCTGGTCGCCGGGCTCGATGAGCCGCGACAGTTCGCCGTCCGAATCGAGGTCCATCGGTCGGTCGGCGGGAGCCGGAACGGGGGCCAGCAACCGCACGCGGAAGACGTCCGCCTTGCCGCTCTTGGCGACCTCGGCGGAGCGCACCGTGCCACGGATCGTGTGCAGGCAGTCCGCCGCCGTCCCCCTGGCCGACTGCGCGCCGGCGCACGGCCGTGCGTCCAGGAACGCCTGCTCCTCGGCGATCCGCCCGGGGACGAGAAGGCTCATCGCGACGGAGAAGGCAAGCAGCACCACTCCCAGCAGCGCCCAGGCCACCGCACGCATCCGCTCCCGCCGGGCGCGGCCCGGCGCCGACTGTTCCACCGTGTCCAGAACCATTTCGTCTCCCCCCGTCAACGCACAAAAGATCACCGAATACGTCCGCCGAGGCAAGCCATATGGCCGAAACCCCTTGGATACCGCTCCCCCGGCTCGTCAGGGGCCGTTCACTCCTTCGGACGCGGCCCGCTGGCGTCCGCCCGCTCCGCGCGGTCCGCTGCAAGGTGAACCCCCACCGGCAGGAGAGGACGGGCCATGACGGACGAAGGTGCCAGCACCCCAGGCGGGGAGCCCGCACGCGACCCGGGCACGGACGCCGAGCGCACTGAACTCGAACGGCTGCATGCCCGAGTAGCGGCGCTGGAGGCCGGCAAGGCGGCCCGGGAGCCCCATCACCGGTGGAAGTCCTTCTTCGCCGCTCTGCTCATCGTCATCGGCTGCGTCCTCGCCCCGCTCGGAGCCGTCGCGTCGTGGGCGTCGAGCCAGGTCGGCGACACGGACCGCTACGTGCAGACGGTCGCCCCGCTGGCGTCCGACCCGGACATCCAGGCGGCGGCGGCCACCCGGGTCACCAACGCGGTGATGGAGCACATCGACGTACCGAAGCTGCTGGAAGGCGCGGCGCCCGCCGACCGGCCAAGCCTGGAGAAGGCACTCGGGGCGCTGGGCAACTCACTGGAGAACGCCGTCCGCAGCTTCGTCCACGACAAGTCGCAGGACATCATCGCCTCCGAAACCTTCGAGCGGATCTGGACCGAGGCCAACCGCCGCATCCACGCCTCGGTGGTGAAGGCCCTCACGGGCAGCAGCGAAGGCGCGGTGAAGATCAAGAACGACTCGGTGACCCTCGACCTGGGCCCGGTCGTCGACCAGGTCAAACAGCGCCTCGTCGACGAAGGAATGTCGGTGGCCGCGAAGATCCCCGAGGTGCACACCGACTTCACCGTGCTGCAGTCGGAGGACATCGGCAAGGTCAAAACCTATTTCCGCCTCCTGCAGATCGTCGGCGACTGGCTTCCGGTGCTCTCGGTGCTCCTCATCGCCGCCGGTGTGCTCCTCTCCCGCCACCGCCGCCGCGTCCTCGTGACGGCGGCCCTCGCCTTCGCCTTCGCCACGCTCCTGCTCGGCGTCGCCCTGACGGTCTTCCGTGTGGTGTACCTGAACGCGCTGCCGGACAGCGTCTCGCAGCCCGCGGCCGGGAGCGTCTACGACGTGATGACGCGCTACCTCCGAACGACGGTCCGGATGGCCGTGGTGCTCGGCGTGGTGGTCGCGCTGGCCGCCTGGCTGACCGGCCCCGGCCGCACGGCCACGCTCGTACGGCAGTTGTGGCACTCGGGCATCGGCGCCGTCCGCTCCACGGCGGACCGCGCGGGCATGCGAACCGGCCCGGTCGGCCCGTTCATCCAAAGCCACCGCGGCTGGATCACCTGGATCCTGGTCGCCGCGGCCGTACTGACCGTATTCCTGTGGAGCTACCCGACCGGCTGGGTCATCGTCGGCATCGCACTCGTGCTCCTCTTCGCGCTGGCTCTGGTGGAATTCCTCGGGCAGAACGGGACCGGCCGGAGCGCGGGGCAGGACGGGAAGTCACGAAGCACCGCCTAACGGGAATACCAGCCTGGACAGGGCAGGTGCGTGACGTTCAGGCCCCGTTGCTACTTCTGAGTACTCGCACGGTCATGTAGCGTCCGGAACCGTTTGATCCGTTTCGGCGCTCCCGACCCCCGATGAGGATTCATGACCGCCACGTCCGACGCCCCGATCACCTCTGCCCCGAGCCGACGGTCCGGTGAGCACGCCGCCCGTGGGGCGCTTCGGCGCCCCGGCTCCCTGAGCGGCGCCGTCCCGCCGTCCGCCGCGGGCAGGCCATCTCGAATAACGGACGGAGGAGCGCTGGTCCCTTGAGATTCAGGATCAACCGCCCCGGCAACACCTCCGACGTCCCTACCCCGCGGGATCCGGCGCCCACGCCGGCCGCGCATACCGTTGAACCCGAGGTCGCCGAGGCGCCCTTGTCGGCCCACGAGATCGACCTCATACGCGCCTCCGTCTCGGTGGTCGAGCCGCTGGCCGCGGAGATGACGGTCTACTTCTACGCGATCCTCTTCGCCCGCTATCCCGAGGTCCGCCCCATGTTCCCGCCGGGGATGGACTCCCAGCGCGGCCGTCTGCTGCGCGCGCTGCTGCGCATCGTGGACCTGGTCGACGACCCTGCGAGCCTGGTCCGCTTCTGCGGACACCTCGGGCGCGACCACCGCAAGTTCGGCACGCTCAGCGCGCACTTCCCGGCCGTGGGCGAATGCCTCCTCGCCTCGCTCGCCCGTTACGCCGGCCCCGCGTGGACCGCGGACATCGCCGCTGCCTGGACCAAGGCGTACGGCGTGGTCGCCGAGGTCATGATCAGTGCCGCCGAAGAGGACGAGGCGGTACGGCCCGCCGTGTGGCCCGCCACGGTGGTGCACCGCGTCTCGCGCGGAAACGGCATCGCCGAGGTCACCGTACGCCCCCACCTGCCCTACGAGTACGCCGCGGGCCAGTACGTCAGCGTCGAGACCCCGTGGTGGCCGAAGCACTGGCGCTACTACTCCCCCGCCAACGCGCCCCGCGAGGACGGCACCCTCACCTTCCACGTGCGTGCCGTGGCCGGCGGCTCGGTGAGCGAGGCCCTGGTGCACCGCGCCGTGGTGGGCGACGTGGTCCGCCTGGGAGCCCCGCTGGGAGACATGGTGCTGGACGCCGCCGTCCACCGGGACCTGCTCTGCGTGGCCGGCGGCACCGGCCTCGCCCCGATCCGGGCCCTCGTCGAAGAGGTGGCCCGGCGCGGCGGGCACCACCAGGTGGACCTGTTCCTCGGCGCCCGCACCGGCGCCGAGCTGTACGGGGTCGACGACATGCTCCGGATGGCCCAGCGGCACCACTGGCTGGCCATCAGGGGCGCGGTCTCCCACGAGTACATCCCCGGGATCCGGGGGTCCCTGCCGGAGGTGCTGGCCGAGTACGGACCGTGGTACCAGCACGACGTCTACCTCAGTGGCCCCGCCCAGATGGTCGTCTCCGCCACCGAGACGCTCACGCTCGGCGGCACCTCGCCCGACCGCATCCATCACGACCCGTTCGAGACGCCCGTCCTGTCCCTTCCCTGAGCCACGCGCTTGCCCGTCCTGCCAGGAGAACACCCGTGACCTTGCCCCCGCCGCGCTTCGGATCAGCCGGTGAACACCGGCTGCAGCAGCAACTGGGTACCGCCGAGCGTGCCGCCCGCTTCTACGACCAGCAGGTACGCCCCTGTCTCACCCCCGAGATGCGGGAGTTCATCGGCCGCCAGACCATGCTCTTCCTGGCGACTGCCGACTCCCACGGAAACTGCGACTCCAGCTTCCGCGCCGGGCCGCCGGGATTCGTCCACGTGATCGACGACCACTCGCTCGCCTACCCCGAATTCCGCGGGAACGGGGTCGTCGCCAGCGCGGGCAACATCACCGAGAACCCCCACCTCGGCCTGCTGTTCGTGGACTTCACCCACGACCACGTCGGACTTCACGTCAACGGCGTGGCCCAGCTCTACACCGACGCGGGCCTGCGCTCCCGCCACCCCGGCCTGCCCACCGGCCTCGCGCCCGGGCGCGGCCCGGAGATGTGGGTCCGCCTGAGCGTCGAAGAGGCGTACATCCACTGCTCCAAGTACATACCCCACCTGGAGCCGGCCCCCCGTCCCGGCGGCCATGACGCCGCGCGCCCCAAGGACTCGGACTACTTCACCGGGCTCGGCACGCCGGGCTGAACCCCTCGTTCGGAGCAAGCGGCAGCCAGAAATCCTCTCGGCGTGACGTGGCGGTACCAGGGGCGCGCGGCCGTCCGGTCGCCTGCCGAGGCGGTCCCGAGCGGTTGCCGCGGCGTCGATCCGGGTGCGGTGTGGAGGGGCACAGGGTGGGCGCGGGACCTCAAGGCCGCCGCGCGTCGCCGCGCGCCGTACCGCACGGGAGGATGCACCGAATGAGCACTGGCAACGGCTTCCTGACCGCCGAGCAGCTGATGAACCTGATCGTCTACGACGCCGACGGGGAAAAGATCGGAACCATCGGTCGGGTCTACCTCGACGACACGACGGGCCTGCCCGAGTGGGTCACCGTCAGAACGGGCTGGTTCGGGACGAAGGCGTCGTTCGTCCCGCTCGCCGGTGCCCGCAGCGACGGCCAGGCCCTGCACATCCCGCACACCGGGAACGCCGTCAAGGACGCCCCTCGCGTCGACGCCGACGAGCACATGGACATCGAGGAGGAGCGCAGGCTCTACCGGCACTACGGCCTGGGCGACTCCGACGGGGACGGCGACGGGAAGGTCCACCGCACCTCCGTCGACGCCCCCGGCATCGCCACCGGAACGTACGTCGACGACGGGGAGGGCCGCGGCACGGACAGGTGACCGGCAGGAGGGTAGGCTCTCCGCGGCATTCGGGGCGGGGGCAGCGGTCGGGCCCAACTGCCGTAAACAGGGGATGAGTCGACATGAGCGGTGCACCGTCTGGGGAGCCCTTCCAGCCGTTGGGGGACGATGACCCCGCCGTGGTGGGCGGGTACCGGCTGGCGGCGGTCCTGGGCGCGGGCGGCATGGGCAAGGTGTACCTGTCGTTCACGCCGGGCGGTCGCCCCGTCGCGCTGAAGGTGATCCGGTCCGAGTTCAGTCAGGATCCCGAGTTCCGGCGCCGTTTCCAGCGGGAAGTGCAATCCGCCCAGCGGGTGCAGGGCCTGTACACGGCGCCGGTCATCGACTTCGACACCGACGGTGCGCGGCCCTGGCTCGCCACCGCCTACGTACCCGGGCCCTCGCTCGCCGAAGCGGTTTCGACGTACGGCGCGCTGCCGCTGCGCAGCGTGCTCCTGCTGACCGTCGGGGCCGCCGAGGCCCTGCACGTCATCCACGCCGCGGGCATCGTGCACCGCGACCTGAAGCCCGCCAACGTCCTGCTCGCCCCGGACGGTCCGCGCGTCATCGACTTCGGCATTGCCCGCGCCGCCGACAACACGGCCCTCACCGGCACCGGCGTCAGCGTGGGCACGCCGTCCTTCATGGCGCCCGAGCAGGCGGCGGGCGGTACCGTGACGCCCGCCACCGACATCTTCGCCCTCGGCCAGATCGCGGCCTACGCGGCGATCGGGGCGCCTGCCTACGGCGGCGGCCCTTCCCACGCCGTGCTGTACCGGATCGTCCACGAGGAGCCCGACCTCAGCCGGCTGCCCTCCGAGCTGCGGCCGCTGGTCGCCCGGTGCCTCAGCCGCGAGCCGGCCGAGCGGCCCGCCCTGACCGAGGTCATCGATCTGTGCCACGGCCTCTCCACCGACCCGCTGCGGCAGGGCGGGGACTGGCTGCCGCAGACGCTGGCCGGGTCCCTCACCGCCCGCCAGCACCTCCCGGAACCCGTCCGCACGCCGCCGCCCGCCCTGCCGACTCCCACCGCGTACTCCCCGCAACCGCCGCCGCCCGGTGGGGTCGACCCGTACGCACCGACCGGCTTCGGGCCGGCGTCCGCGCCCACGCAGACCGCGCCGGGCAGGCCGGGGACGGCGCCGGCCGGCCCCGGTTTCCCGCCCGCCCCGCCGCCTGTCGTCAGCGGGCAGCAGAACTGGGCACCGCCGCCACCACCGCGGCGGAAGAAGAACCGCGGCCTGGTCATCGCCGGCGCGGTGGCGGCAGCGGTGATCGGGCTGGCCGTCATCAACGCGCTCCTGCCGGACGGCTCGGGCAAGGACGGCTCGGGCAAGGACAACGCGAAGCAGCCCACCGCCGGCAGCTCAGGTGGAGCGTCGGGCGGGAAGCGGCCGGACCCCCAGCCCGCCGAGTACAAGGGCATCGACCTGACCGAGAACTACTTCGTGATGCTGGCCGACAACCCGCCGCGTCCGACGAGCAAGGACGGCAACCCCGGCTTCAGCAGCAAGGGGGACGTGTTCTACCAGCCGCGCGTGCTCAATGTGGTGGAGCGCGACGAGATCGGCACGGGCAACGGCAAGCTGGTGCTGCTGCAGAGCGGGCAGCAGGGTTCTCTGGACACCTGCCGCTCGGAGACCCGTTACAGCGAGTCGATCCGCCTCGACCAGCTCAGCGACGGCTCGCAGCTCTGTGTCCTGAGCGATGCCGGACACATCGCGGTGGCGACGTACCGCGGCAAGTCGGGTGCGAACGATCCGAGCAAGTACATCACCCTCGACCTGACCATCTGGCGCAACGCCGAGGATCCGCAGAAGAAGGGGTGAGCGACCCGGCCGGCCGGCTCGGGCGTAGGCTTCGCTCAGCATGGACGCGGCGGGGGCGGAGCGCATGACGGCGGAGACAGCACACAGGTGGGCGGCGACCCTCGATTCGGTCGTGGTGTACGCACAGGGCGCGGTCTGCCGCCGCCTGGCCCGGGGCAGCGTGCCGCCCGACGGCCGGGTGCGGGTGACGGGACTGCCCCGCTCGCTGGACCCGGGCTCGCTGCGGGCCCGGGTCCTGGGCTCCCCCGGGGTACGCGTCACCGAGGCCCGGGTGGAAGTCGAGGCCGAGCCGCGCGGCGCGGGCACGCCCGACGCGTTGCGGCGCGAGGTCGAGCGGCTGCGGGACGCCTACGCGGCGGCGCAGGGCCGACGGGACCGACAGCTGAGCCTGATCGAGGAAGTCAGGGCGCTCCGCCCGGTCCCACCCGCCCGCAGGCGCGAGGACCCGCACCGCCGCACCCCGGTCGACGCGTGGCTGGAGCTCTCCGGTTTCGTCGACGAGCGGCTGACCGGACTGCACACCCGCCTCGTCGGGCTGGAGGAGGCACTGCGCGAAGTCGAGCACGAGCTCACCGTCGCCGCCGACCGGCTCGCCCGCGCCTCCACCGACGCACCGTCAGCGCACGTGGACACCACGGTCTGCGCGGTCCTGACCCTCGACGGCACCGGCACCGGCACGGGTTCCGCTGAGGCGGAGACCGAGGTGGAGGTGGAGCTGGAGTACGGGGTGCCGGGCGCCGTCTGGGTGCCGGCCTATCGGCTCACGCACCGTCAGGGCGACGGCAGCGGCCGTCTGGTGCTGCGCGCCTCGGTCGCCCAGCGGACCGGCGAGGACTGGACCGGGGTGCGCATCGCCCTGGCCACCGCCGACCTTCGGCGCCGCACCGACCTGCCGAAGCTCCGCTCGATCCGGATCGGACGCCGTCAGCCCGCCCCCGCGCCTTCCGGCTGGCGCGAGCCGCCCGCGGGGCTCGCCGACCTGTTCGCCGGGTACGAGGCAGCCGGCCCCGGACCTGCCGCGTCCGCGGCGACCGCCGCACCTGCCGTCGGCGCTGCCCGCCCCGCTCCCGTGGCCGCCGTGGGCGGCCCCGTTCCGCCGCCTCCCCCGCCGCCGCCGGCGCAGGCCTACGGCGGTCCGCCGCCCGCGTTCCTGATGCCCGGCGGCGCGGACGGCCGCTCCACGGAGGTCTTCGGCAGCGGGATGTCCGGCGTCACGCAGGCCGTCCCCTCACGACCGGGCGCCAGGCCGCGTACCGGCGCCGGCGGCTTCGCCGGGGCCCCCGCCGCCGGGGCCCCCGTCCCCATGGCCCCTGCGGCTCCCGGCCGGGCTGCGCCGCCGCCCCCTCCGCCGCCGGTAACGGGTCCGCCGCAGCCGAGCGGCGCCGAGCTGGACTACGCCGCCCTCGTCCTGTGCGGCCCCGACGAGCAGGGCGGTCGCCGGGGCCGGCTGTTCCCCGACTCCCCCTTCGACCCGGTGGCGGCCGAGTACCGCCGTCGCGCCGAAGCGGTGGCCGGGCTGCCGCTGCCCGGACAGGCCGTGCGGCCCCGCGAGTCGGCCGGATCGTTCGACCACCGCTTCGATGCCACGGCCCGCGCCGACATTCCGTCGGACGGCACCTGGCACACCGTCACCGTTGGCGAGATCCCGGTCGGCCTGCGCACCGAGTACCTCTGCGTGCCGTCCGTGGAGCAGACCGTGTACGCGACGTTGGTGCTCTCCAACGCCACCGACCAGGCGCTGCTGGCCGGCCCGGTGGAGGTCACCGTCGACGACGAGTTCCTGCTGACCGCAGCCCTGCCCACGCTCGCGCCCGGCGGTGTCCGCCGGGTGGGGCTCGGGCCCGCCGAGGGCATCCGGGTCACCCGCCGTACGAACCTGCGCGAGTCGACCTCGGGCCTGCGCAACAACACCACCGTGCTCGACCACCGCGTCCACGTGGAGCTGGCCAACCGGCTCGCGCGGCCCGTCACCGTCGAGGTCCGCGAGCGGGTGCCGGTCACCTCCGAACCGGACGTCCGGATCGAGGAACGGGCCGACTGGACGGCACCCGAGGAAGGCGCGGGGCCCGAGCACCATGCCCCGGGCACCCGTGTCTGGCGGCTGGACCTGCCCGCAGGCGCCACCGCCGCCCTCGACGGCGGCTACGAGATCCGCATCCCGACCGGCAAGGCCCTGGTCGACGGCAACCGCAGGAGCTGACCCGCCATGTCCACGGCCCCGAAGCCGATCGCCCTCCCCGTCACCGCCGTCACCTGCCTGGAGGACCGCGCCCACGTCGAGCGCACCGCCGTACTCGACCTGGAGGCGGGGGTCCAGCGGCTGCGTCTCGGGCCGGTCAGCGCCCTGGCCGTCGACCGGACCCTCCATGCCGAGCTGACCGCCGCTTCCCCCGCGACCGTGCTCGACGTGCGGATCGTCCGCAGCTGGACGCCGCGCGGGCCGCTGCCGTCCGCCGAGGACGACTCCGCCCTGCGCCACCGCGTGCACGCCCTCGAAGAGGAGCAACTGGCCCTGGAGCAGCGACGCGACCGGCTCAACGCCCGCCTTGACCTGCTCGGCCGCCTCGCCGCCGATCTGCTGCGGGACATCGGCGAAGGCGCCGGCTGCGGGGAGCCCGATCGGACCCGCTGGGCCCTCGAACTGGACCGGGTGGACGGCGAGCGCGACACGTACGGTGAGCAACTCCGCACGGTGCAGGCCCGGCTGGCCGCCCTCGCCGCCGAACTCGGGGAAAGCCAGCGGGCCATGTCGCTGTCGGAGGACGAGCCCGCCGAGCTGATCGGCCACATCGAGCTGACCGTGGAGGCCGCGGCCGCCGGGCCGGCCGAGCTGCGCCTGAGCCACCTCACCCCGTGCGCGCTGTGGCGGCCCGCCTACCGGGCCGTGCTCGACGGGGACGCCCTGACGCTGGAGACCGACGCGATGGTCTGGCAGCGGACCGGCGAGGACTGGTCGGACGTACGGCTGACCTTGTCGACCGCGCGCTCGGCGCTGGCCACCGATCCGCCCCGGCTGGGCGAGGACCGGCTGACGCTCAAGGACCGCTCCGCGGCGGAGCGCCGGACGGTCGACGTAGAGCTGCGCGAGGAGGAGATCGGGACCCTCGGCCCGGCGCCGGTACTCGGCCTTCCGGGGGTGGACGACGGCGGCGAGGCGCGCGTGCTGACCTCCCCCGCGCCGGTCTCCGTGCGCGGGGACGGCCGCGCCCACCGGGTGCCGCTCTCCGTGTCCACCACGGCCGCGAGCAGCGAGTACGCCTGCGCACCCGAGGTGTCGCCGCTGGTCACCCAGGTGGTCCGGTTCGACAACCTGTCCGGTCACGCGCTGCTCGCCGGGCCTGTGGACCTGGTCCGCGGCAGCGGGTTCAGCGGCCGGGGCACGCTGGACTTCACCGCCCCCGGCGCCCCCGTCGAGCTCGCCTTCGGCAGCTGCGACGACCACGGGGTGGTCCGGGAGGCCCAGGAGTCCCGCGAATCCGCCGGGATCATGCAGCGGACCGTGGTCACCCGCACGGTCCGGCTGCACCTGTCCCGGTTCTCAGCCCCCGGGGAGCACGACGACCGGGTGGTCGTCCTGCGGGAGCGGATCCCGGTGTCCGAGGTCTCGGCGGTGGAGGTACGCCTGCGCAAGGACGCCTGCTCCCCGGCGCCCGAGGTGGTCGACGCCGAAGGCATCGTCCGCTGGGACATCACCCTGCCGCCCGGCGGCCGCCGCACGGTCACCCTGGTGTACGAGCTGTCGGCGAGCGCGAAGGTCGCCGGGCTCTGAGCATTGAGCACTGAGCAGCTCTCCGGGCTCTGAGCCCAATCGGCTCACCTTTGCGGGGCCGGGAGGGGCGCCTATCGGTGCGCCCGGACCCAGAACGATTTTTCACTTTACTGATTGTTATGCGGGGGTGCCCTGCGTGTTCTCGTAGCGGTGCGGTCTGCGGTGCGCGACCATACGGACGCCGATACACGCTCTCGACTCGGAAAGCAGACAGCGTCAAGAGCAATCAGCCGACAGAGGGAAACACCGAGACAGGAAGAAGGACGGACGTGTCCGGCAGCGAAAGCGAGAACCCTGTAATCCCCTCCCCGACTCCTACGCCGACTCGCCCCCGGTCGAACCGGGACTGGTGGCCGAATCAGCTGGACCTTCAGGTTCTGCACCAGCACTCGCCTCAGTCCGATCCGATGGGTGAGGACTTCGACTACGCGGAAGAGTTCGCGACCCTCGATCTCGACGCGCTGAAGCAGGACGTCTTCGAGTTGATGACGGCGTCGCAGGAGTGGTGGCCTGCCGACTACGGCCACTACGGGCCGCTCTTCATCCGGATGAGCTGGCATGCCGCGGGGACGTACCGCATCGAGGACGGCCGGGGTGGTGGCGGCTCCGGCGCCCAGCGCTTCGCGCCCCTCAACAGCTGGCCGGACAACGCGAGCCTCGACAAGGCGCGCCGTCTGCTCTGGCCGGTCAAGCAGAAGTACGGCCGGAAGATCTCCTGGGCCGACCTTCTGGTATTCGCCGGCAACTGTGCGATGGATTCCATGGGGTTCAAGACCTTCGGGTTCGGCTTCGGGCGAGAGGACATCTGGGAACCCGAGGAAATCTTCTGGGGACCGGAGGACACCTGGCTCGGAGACGAACGCTACAGCGGCGACAGGGAACTCACCGGTCCTTTCGGCGCCGTGCAGATGGGGCTGATCTACGTCAATCCGGAAGGCCCCAACGGAAATCCGGACCCGATCGCCGCCGCCCGGGACATTCGTGAGACGTTCGCGCGCATGGCGATGAACGACGAGGAGACGGCCGCGCTCATCATCGGCGGCCACACGTTCGGCAAGTGCCATGGTGCGGTGGATCCCTCGTACATCGGCCCGGAACCCGAGGCCGGCCCCATCGAGCAGCAGGGGATCGGCTGGACGAACTCGTGCGGCAGCGGCAAGGGCGTCGACGCGCTCACCAGTGGGCTCGAGGGCGCGTGGACCACCGAGCCGACGAAGTGGGACAACGGGTACCTGGACAACCTGTTCCGGTACGACTGGGAGCTGACGACGAGCCCGGCCGGTGCGCAGCAGTGGACTCCGAAGGATCCCTCGGCCCAGGGCACCGTGCCCGACGCTCACGACCCGTCGAAGAGGCATGCTCCCATGATGCTGACGACGGACCTCTCGCTGAAGCTGGACCCGGTCTACGGGCCGATCGCCAAGCGCTTCCACGAGAACCCGGACCAGCTCGCGGAGGCGTTCGCCAAGGCGTGGTACAAGCTGTTGCACCGCGACATGGGCCCCCTCTCGCGTTACCTCGGCCCGTGGATTCCCGAGCCGCAGCTGTGGCAGGACCCCGTACCCGGGGTCGATCACGAGCTGGTGTCGGGCGGGGACATCGCCGCCCTCAAGGGCAGCATCCTCGCCTCGGGACTGTCCATCCCCCAACTGGTCACGACCGCCTGGGCGTCGGCGGCGAGCTTCCGCGGCACCGACAAGCGCGGCGGGGCCAACGGGGCACGGATCCGGCTCGCGCCGCAGCGGGACTGGGAGGCCAACGACCTGCCCGAGGTGGCCGAGGCGGTGCAGAGCCTCCAGCGGATCCAGCAGGACTTCAACTCCTCGTCGGCCGACGGAAGAAAGGTTTCGCTCGCTGACCTGATCGTCCTGGGCGGCTGTGCGGCCGTCGAGCAGGCCGCGAAGAACGCCGGGCACGACATCAGGGTGCCGTTCGTACCGGGGCGCACGGACGCCTCGCAGGAGCAGACCGACGTGGAGTCGTTCGCCGTGCTCGAACCCAGGGCGGACGGGTTCCGCAACTACCTCCGGGCGGGAGAGAAGCTGTCGCCGGAGACGCTCCTGCTGGACCGCGCCAGCCTGCTGACCCTGACGGCACCCGAGATGACGGTCCTGACCGGCGGCATGCGGGCCCTGAACGCCGGCTTCAAGGGTTCCTCACACGGGGTGCTCACCCACCGGCCGGAGACCCTGACCAACGACTTCTTCGTCAACCTGCTCGACATGGGTACGGAGTGGAAGCCGTCTGCCTCGACCGAGAACGTGTTCGAGGGCCGGGACCGCGCCACGGGCGAGGTCAAGTGGACCGCCACCGCCGTCGACCTCGTCTTCGGTTCGCACTCCCAGCTCCGGGCCGTCTCGGAGGTCTACGCCTCGCAGGACGCGGGAGAGAAGTTCGTACGTGACTTCGTGGCGGCGTGGGCCAAGGTGATGAACCTCGACCGGTTCGACCTCGCCTGAGCCCGGTGCCCCGACGTCCCGGCCGGCCGCCGTCGGCCGGCGGGGACGTCGGCGGGATCCGGCCGGATCCGGTGGACCTTCCGGTCACAGAACTAGCTGCGGTCGGGGCGCAGTTCGATGTGGTCCGGGGCCAGGTCGACCGCCACGCGGTGCTCCATGCCCAGGGCCTCCAGGAACTTCGGGGGGAGCTGGACGCGCCCGGAGCGGTCCAGGACGACGTACTCGCGTTCGCTGATCGATTCCTCGCCGTGCTCGTCGGTGACCAGGCGGCGCAGGACCTCGCTGCTGGTGCGCCCGTCGCGGATCGCCACGGTGCGGCGGACCTCGCCCGCCACCATGGGGTCGTGCGTCACGATGACCACCGTCACGCCGAGCTCCTTGTTCACCGTACGGAAGGTCTCGAAGACCGCGGCGGCCGTCTCCGAGTCCAGTTCGCCCGTGGGTTCGTCGGCCAGCAGCACCTTGGGGTCGTTCGCCATCGCCACGGCGATCGCGACGCGCTGCTGCTGGCCGCCGGACAGTTGCGCCGGGCGCCGGTGCGCCAGGTCGCCGATCCCGAGGGCGTCCAGGATCTCCGCGACCCGGGCGGAGCGGCGTGCGCCCGCAGCACGCCGGCCGCCGCCTCCCGCCAACTGCATCGGCAGGGCAACGTTCTGAGCGGCCGTCAGGAACGGCAGCAGGTTGCGCGCCGTCTGCTGGAAGACGAACCCGACCGCTTCGCGCCGGTAGCGCAGCCGGTCCCGCGCCGACAGTTCCAGCAGGTCGTAGCCGGCGACCGCCGCGCTGCCCGCCGTCGGGACGTCCAGGCCCGCCAGGATGTTCAGGAGGGTGGACTTGCCGCTGCCGGAGGCGCCTACTAGGGCCACCAGGTCGCCCTGGGAGACCGTCAGCTCCAGCCCCTGGAGGGCCTGCACCTCGATGCCGTCCGTACTGAAGATCCGGACCAGGCGGTCGCAGGCGATCGCGGCGTCCGCGTCCGGGGTACGGGGCTCGGCGGCGGCCGTCGCCCGGCGGCGCAGCTCCTCGTACGTCGGCTGGTCGCTGTTCAACTCTGGTCTCCCGCTCTCAACTCGGTGGTGATCTGCCGTCGCCCGGATGTCGCCGCCTCGACGAGCACGGCCGCGGCGACCAGGGCGGCCAGGCCCAGGGCCTGGGTCAGTACGGGCCCCGCCGTGAGCCGTACTCCGGTCGGCACCCTCACGCCGACCAGCGTGGACAGGTCTATCGCCGGGCCCAGCAACGCCACCGCGGCCGCCGCCACCAGCGCCCCGCCCAGCGCCGCGGCCAGGGTCTGCGGCAGGGTCTCGGCGAGGATCAGCGTGACGCCCTGCCGGCGGCGCAGCCCCATGGTGCGCAGCCGGGCCAGCAGCGCCGCGCGTTCGGGGACGGTCCGCATCAGCGTCAGCAGTACGGCGAGCAGTGCGAAACCGGCGGCTGCGGCCACGCAGGCCCAGAAGAGGCGCTGTGCCGACCGCTGGAGCGGATCGGCGCCCAGCTCGGCGACGGCCTCGGCGCTGGTGGACACGGGGTACACCTCGTCGGCCGGGTTCGCCCGGGGAGCCGGACCCTGCCCCGCCGCGGGCGCCGGGGCCGGAGCCGCTGCCGCCGCCGGGAGGGCGGCCCGGACCAGCGCGCGCAGCCGGTCTCCGTCGACGGGGCCGAGCCCGAACCACCGGTTCGGCTGGCCGGCGCCGCCGATGAGGGCCGTCGCGGGGCCCGCCGGCAGGACGACGGTCGCGGCGCCGGGAGCCGGATGGGCCGGGGTGCAGTCGATCACACCGGCGACCCGTGCCCGCAGCTCCGTACCGTCGCCGGGCCGCAGTACGTACGTGCCCGGCCCGGCCTGCTCCGCCAAGGGGGCGCTGAACAGCGCGGGGACCGGGGCGTCGGCGGTCCCCGCGCCGCCTCCGGCGAGCAGGGCGGGGTCGAAGGAGCCGCAGCCGAGGGTGCGGGACAGCTCCGCGTACGCGGCCGGCTCGGCGACGACCACGGTGATCTGGGTGGAGCGCTGGGCGGTACCGAGGAGGGAGGAGTCGTGGTCGACCCACAGCGGTACGGAGGTCCGTACGCCCGGCAGCTCGCCGGCGGCCTTCGCGAGCCCGTCCGGGAGCGTCGATTTCCCGGACGCGGAGATCGCCGCGTCGCCCCCGACCGTCAGCCGGGCCACCGCCAGCCGGGAGGAGTCCACCGACTCCAGGACGGCGGCCCCGAAGCCCCCGGTGGTGATGGCGAGGAGCAGCGCGACCGTCGGCAGGACGGAGGGACCGGTCCGGCCGCCGGCGCGGGTCCCGGCAGTCCCCGAGCCGCGGGCGGCCCGCGCGAGCCCCAGGAAGCCGACCAGCCCGGAGCGGCGGCCGGCCGCCCGTGCGAGCCAGCCGGTCAGCACCGGCTGGAGCCGGGCCAGCAGCAGCCCCCCGCACAACGCGAGCAGCAGCGGGGCCGCGATCAGCAGGGGGTCCAAGTCGCTGCCGGCCGGGGCGACCCCGCGGCGGCGGACCTCCAGCACGGCGGCGCCCGTGGCGGTGAGGACGAGCAGCTCGGCCATGAGCCTGCGCCACCGCGCGGCGGGGCGCGGCGGGGACAGCAGTACGGCCGCCCGTACGGGGAAGGCCAGCAGCGCGAGCAGTGCGACGGCCGCGGCCGAGAGCAGCGCGGGTGCGAGCCGGGGTGTGGGCAGCAGCAGGACGGCGAGCGCGGTGGCGGCGGCGGCCGCGGGGAGCACCGTGACGGCGCCCTCCCCGAGGAGGCGGCCGAAGATGCCGGCGCGCGAGCCGCCCCGCGCCAGCAGCAGCCGCAGTTCGGCTTCCCGGCGGTCCCCGGCGAGCGCGCCGGCCAGGACCAGGACGACGAGGGCGACCCCGCCGACCCCGGCCGGTCCGATCGCGGCGAGCGGCGCCGCGGCCTGTCTGCGGTCGCGGGCCTGCTCGAACAGCTCGGGCAGCCATGAGATGGTGCGTAGCCGCTCGCGGTTGGTCTCGCGGGCGAGGGTGGCGGCGGTGGGCCCGGCGACGAACGAGGCGATCTCCTCCGCCGTGGTGTCGAGGCGGTCGGCCCGCAGGCCGCCGACGTCCACCGGGAGCCACCAGAAGTTCTCGGCGGTGCGGCCCCAGGTGTAGATCCGGTCGAGGTCCCCGGCTCCGATCAGGGCGTCGACGTCCCAGGAGAGGTTCTCCCCGTTGTAGTGCTCGCAGGCGCGGGCGAGACACCCCAGGTCCGCCCACCCCCAGAAGTCCTCGCTCTCGTCGGGGACCGTGTAGAGGCCGACGACCTCCACGGACGGTGCGTCGTCGAACAGGGGCGTGCTCTTGAGGACGGATCCGAGGCGGGCGCCGAGGGTTTCGGCGGCGCGCTGCGAGAGGGCGACCTGGAGGGGCGGCATGTCCGCGCCGGCGCCCTGGGGGGCGGGGGGTGCGGCGCTCGGCCAGCGTCCCTCCGCCAGCTTCACGTGCGCCTGCGCCTGGCGGACGTACAGCAGGGACATTCTGGGCGGAAGGCCGGACGGGCGGGACAGTTCCGGATTCGTCAGCGGCTGCCGCTTGGTGGTGCGCGTGCCGTGGACCACCGTGTCGGGGTCTACGCGGAAGGCGGGTCCGGTACGGGCGAGCAGGCTGGTCAGCGTGGTGTCCAGGGACTGGGGGCTCTCCCCGGCCACCGCGGCCGGCGCGCTCGCCAGCAGGCTGGTGCTGCTCGGCCCGCTGCGGTGCAGCAAGGACCTCAGGGCCTGGTCGGCGCCCCGGTCCTGGGCCCGTGGCAGCGCGGCGGCCAGCAGGACGGCGACGAACGCCAGCGCGGCGCCGAGTACGGTGCCCAGCGGCGCCGCCCGCAGCCGGGTCCTGACCCATGGCGCGGGCCGCACCCCGGACTTGCGCCCGGGTCGCGGGGTGGCGGACGGCGGCGGGGTGGTCACATCTCCTCCACGGGGCGCAGCCGGGCGGCGATGTCGCGGCCCCGGGGGCCGCTGAGCGCGGCCGACAGCAGGGGAACGGCGGCGATGGCGGCGACCGTCAGCAGGGTCTGCCAGAACGGCATGTCCACCCGTACGTGCGGGAACGGCCGCCCGGCGGCGGGTGTCAGCACGACCAGGGGCGCCATCAGATGGACGAGGGCGACACCCAGCCCGGTCCCGACCGCGGTTCCGATGGCGATCAGCACCCCGCCCTCGGCGGCGGAGGCCCCGGCCAGCGACCGGCGCGGGGTGCCGAGCGCGAGCAGGACCGAGAACTCCCTGCCGCGCACGCGCCGTTCGGCGGCGGTGGAGGTCGCGAAGCCGATGGCCGCGAGGACCGCGCAGGCGGCGGCGAGGGCGGCCAGGGCGCTCTGCGGGCCGGCGCTCAGCGGGTCGTCCAGCAGGCGCGCGGTCACCTCCTCGCGCAGTTGTACGCGTTCGGTCCTGGCCCCTTGGCGGAGCTCGGCCGCCGCGCGGGCCGGGATCGGGTCGGCGGCCGAGGCGGCGGGCAGCCACCACTCGGTGGGCGGGGCCGGCTGATGGCCGGCCGACTCCACCAGGAACCGGCCGAGCGTGCGCAGGTCGACGGCGAGCGCCGTCCGTCCGGCCACGGGGAGGGAGTCGACGGCGGCGGTGATCCGCGTCGGGACGGTCGCGCCGTCGAGGGTGACGGGGACCGTGTCTCCCACGGAGGCGCCCAGGGACCGCAGGTAGTGGGTGGTGGCGACCGCCGGGACCGCGGCGGCGGGCGGCGCGGCGGGTGCCGGGAACAGTACGGCGCTGACGCCCTTGGCGGTATCGGCCCCGCCCCAGTAGCGCACCCGCAGCACATCCGTGGAGTCGGCCGGGACCGGGGGCAGTTCGGGGGCTCGCAGGGAGCGGGGCCCCTGCGGGGGCGATGACCGCCAGCCGCCGGTGCCCGCGGGGCCGGGCGCGGCGGCCGTGACGGGACTGCCGTCCGGGGTGTCGGAGACGGCGATCCGGCGCACGGTCAGTTCGGCGCCGCCGCCTGCGGGGCTGCCGCCCCCGGGGCCGCCGCCTGCGGGGCCACCGCCTGCGGGGCCGCCGCCCCCGGCGTACGAGAGGCGTATCCCCGCCAGCGTCAGCGGGCCCGCGGCCGAACCGACGGGGGCACCGGTCAGTGTGTCCAGCGGGAACGGGAGCGTGGCGTCGCCGCTGGTGGGCAGGGTGACCGACGGGGTCCCGTGGACCGCCCCGAACCGGTCGCGCAGCAGCAGGCTCACGGCTGTCCAGCTCGTCCCGGCGGGCCGTACGCTCACGTCGAGGTCGATCCGGCGGGGGGAGCCGGGCAGGGCGACAGCGGGGCCGGTGGCCGCTCCCGCGGCGCCGGGCTCCGGCGCGTCCGGGTCAGCGGCGGCGAGCGGGGCGAACAGCTCCCGCATGCCGTGGCCGCCGCGCAGGTCCGCGCGCAGCGGTACCCGTTCGGCCACCTTGGCGGCGTCCAGCGCGACGAGGTCGGCGGAGACCCCGCCCGGCAGCTGCTGCGCCCGGCGGACCACCGGTATCAGGCGGTCCCCGCCCGGCAGTGCCCCGTAGCGGCCGCCCTGCCCCATCGGGGTCATGCTGCTGCCGGAGATCCGCAGGCCGCCCGCCGTCGCGAAGTCGGCCTGGTCGCGCTGGGACGCGGACCAGGCGGTCTGCTGGCCGAGGGCCAGGATCCCGCTGGAGACGGCGAGGACGAGCAGCAGCACGGGCCCGGTGGCCCGGCCGGGCCGCCGGGCGAGCTGCCAGCCGAACAGGGCCGGGCCCAGGCTCCGGCCGCGCGCCGCCAGCCGTCCCCCGGCCCGCGCCGCGAACGGCAGCAGCCGCAGGACCAGCAGCGTTCCCCCGCACAGGGCCAGGGCCGGGGCGGCGACCAGGACCGGGTCCACGCCGAGCCCGCCGCCGGCGGGGGCGTCGGGCAAGGGCGCGTCCGCACCCCCGTACTGCGCGAGCTGCTGGTAGCCGAGGACGGCGAGGACCACCACGGCCAGGTCCAGGCCGGATCGGGCGGCGCCCGTCACCAGGGCCTGCCTGCTGCCCACGCGGCTCAGCACGGCGGCCGAGGCGCCGCGCAGGGCGGAGGGCAGGGTCGTCAGCAGGACACAGGCCAGGGCGCAGCCGGCCGCGACCGGCCAGACCAGCCAGGTGTCCGGGATCTCCAGGTGGACCCGCCCGAGCGGTCCGAACCGGCTGAACAGACGCAGCAGGGGTGGTGTGAGCAGCGGTGCCAGGACGGCCGCGGGCAGGGCGAGCAGCAGCGACTCGGCCGCGCTCAGCGCGCCGAGGCGCCGGCGGGAGGCGCCGCGCGCGGTGAGCAGGACACGCTCCGGCTCCTGGCGGACCGTCAGGATGTGGGAGACGAGGAGCAGTGCGGCGGTCGAGAGGACCGCGAGCTGGAGCGCGCCCGCCACCAGGGTGGACCGGGCGACGAGCAGGCCGGAGTCCAGCTCGGCCAGGAGTGTGGGCAGTTCGGTGGCGGACCGGAGCGAGGTGGTGCGCTCGAGGGCTTTCCGCGCGGGGTCCGTCGCGGTCCGGACGGCCCCGGCCTCCGACGTGCGGATGGTGCGCAGGTCCGGGGTCAGCAGCGTGAGGCGGTAGTTCTGCAGGAGGCCGCCCGTCGTGAAGGCGCTGTCGTCCACCAGGAGCGGGCCGTAGGTGGCGAAGGTGTCGGCCTGGACCTCCCGGCCGCCGAGCGGGTCGAGCCGCCAGTACCCGGCGTCCGGATCGGCGGCCCGGTACACGCCGGTGACCAGCACGGTCAGCGCGGGCCCGCCGAACCGGTCGTCCAGCCGGACCGGTGCGGGCAGCGCGGACTCGGCCAGGCCGAGCCGTGCCAGCGCCGCGCGCGGCACGGCCACCTGCGTCGGTGCCGGCGTGGCGCCGGACCCGGTGGCGACCGGCCCGGGCCACTGACCGGCGAGCAGGTGTACGTGCTCCCGGCCGAGTGCGGCGAGCAGGGTCAGGTCGGCGTCGCGGCCGGAAGCGGCGGCGCCGGGGAGTCCGTACGAACGGCTGTGGGCCACGCTCTCGGAGGCGACCGGGAGCCGCCCGAACACCTCGTCCGCGAAGGTCCGGACGGACTCGTCGTCCTCGGCGCGGGCGGAGGCGGGATGGCCGCTGGTGATCACGACGGTGGTCCGGGGCTGTTCCGGACCGGTCAGGGCCTGCCGAAGCCCCTCCTCCCCCACGCCACGGGTGAACGCCGTCAGCGCGGTCAGAGCGGTTGCGGTGATCAGTACGGTGAGCAGTACGGCGACGGCGAGCGGCCATCGCCCGCGCAGTCGGCGCACGACGAAGCCGAGCACGTGTGCAGTTCCTCCCCCACCCGGACTCCCGGTACCGGATAGCGGACGATGCTGTCAGATGTGGGCTATAGAGGGAAGGGGCTTGCGTGAATGGTGCGACAGATGCGCAAATGCGATCAGGAAGTTGCTGCGGCAGCACGTGCGGGACGCGGGTCCGGGCGCTCCGCGCGGACAACTCGACGGGGGAGGAAATGCGATGAGGGACCATCAGGGAACGGCTGCGGTCGCGGCGGCCCGGGAGGCCGGCGGCACGCCCATCGTGGTGGTGGACGACGTGAGCCACAGCTTCGGCAGCGGAGCGCAGGCCGTCCACGCCCTGCGCGGTGTGTCCTTCGAGGTTCGCCGCGGCGAACTCACCGCCCTCAGGGGCCGGTCGGGCTCCGGCAAGACCACCCTGCTGAACCTCGTCGGCGGCCTCGACACCCCGACCAGCGGCCGGATCGCCCTCGACGGCACCGACCTGGCGGCCCTCGACGAACCGGGCCTGCTCGCCCTGCGCCGCGACCGCATCGGCTTCGTCTTCCAGTCCTTCGGCCTGATCCCCGTCCTCACCGCCGCCGAGAACGTCGGCATACCGATGCGCCTGCGACGCGTGCCCGCCAAGGAGCGCGAGGAACGCGCCCGGACCCTGCTCGCCCTGGTCGGCCTCGCGGACCACGCCGGGCAGCGCCCCGGCGAACTCTCCGGCGGCCAGCAGCAGCGCGTCGCGGTGGCCCGCGCCCTGGCCAACGACCCCGACCTGATCATCGCGGACGAACCCACGGGCCAGCTCGACTCGGAGACCGGCCGGTCGATCATGGAACTGCTGCGCGCGGTGGTGCGCAGCGAGTCGGTCACCATCCTCGTCGCCACCCACGACCCCAACCTGATCGAACTCGCCGACCGGGTCGTGGAACTGCGCGACGGCCGCGTCCTCGGACCCGGCACGCCCGCCGACCCGACCGCCTCCGGCGCGTAGGAGAGAGCCCTGCTCCAGGAGCGTACGCGTCAGGCCGTGCTGTCCTCGGCGGCCGTCCCACCGGGCTCGAGGACGGCCTCGACGTCGACCATGACATCGACCATGGGGCTGACGACCACTCCGCCGCGGTCGATCACGTCGTTCCAACTCACCCCGAAGTCATGCCGGTTGATACGCGTCTTGGCGACGAAGCCGGCGCGTCGCCTGGGCCCGAGGTCCTGCCCCTCCTCCCACCAGGGGGTGTCCCACTGTCCCAGGTAGGTGACGTCGAAGGTCACGGAGCGCGTCACGCCACGCACCGTGAGCTCGCCGGTGACCTCGAACTCGGTTCCGCTCACCTGGTGAATGCGCGACCCTGCGAACGTCCACGTCGGGTGGTGCTCGACGTCGAAGAAATCAGCACTGCGGAGGTGGGCGTCGCGGTCGGGCTGACCGGTGTACACCTGGGTCGCATCGACCGTCGCCTCCACCCGCGCCTTCTCCGGCTTGTCGGGATCGACCTCCAGCAAGCCCTGCACGTTCTTGAGCTGCCCGCGTACGTAGGTGACCATCATGTGCCTGGCGCGGAACTCCGCCGCGGTATGACCGGGCTCGAAGAACCATCTGTTCATGGCCATGTGCGCACCTGACTCGTCCCGTCAACCGGAATGGGTCCGACGGCAGGTCCCGGAACGCGTACGGCAGTGGCGGGAGCCGACGTGCCCGTGGTGCGTCAACCGGTGTTCGTTCACGCCGTCGACGATGAGGGAGACACCGATGCCCAGCATCCAGACGTCCTTGGCCAGCGCGATTCCCTGCTCGGTCGGGCGCAAGCTGCCTTCCTCCCGCATCCCCGGCGTACGCAGGTAGAGCCCGAGGGTGCCGACCGAGAACGCGGTCAGCGCAACACCGGCGACGGCGGCGGGGACGACCGGCAGGAGCAGCGCGGCGGCCAAGGCGAGCTCACCGGTGGAGAGCAGCCGGACGAACTTCCGGGCGTCGCACCTGCCCAGGAACGGGTAGGTGGCGGCGGCGAACTGATGCAGCCCCTCGGCGGTGGCCTCGTCCGCACCGCGTTTCGAGAGCCCGGAGTTCAGGAAGGACGTGCCGACCGTGAGCCTGAGCGGAAGTTGCCGCGCCGTGGAACGCCAAGCCGAACCGGATCCCATACCGAGCCTCCCAACATCGACCCCACCTACCACCCTGCCATCCGTTCGAACCGTGTCAAACGGGGCGGCGGCCCCCACCGGTCCCGGAATCCCCCGGCCAGGTCAGCGCAGGTGCAGTTGCCAGTCCGCCGGGACCTTGCCCAGCGGCCCCGGCGTCGGCTGCGAGGCCGGGTGCGAGGTGGGCGGTGTCAGGAGCGGGCCCTCGTAGTACTGCTCGGTCTCGATGTTCCAGAACCAGGACTCTCCCGGCTCGAAGCTCGTCAGGAAGGCGTGCCCGGCCGCCCGGGCGTGCTTCGTGCCGTGCCGCGAGGGAGAGGAGTCACAGCATCCGATGTGCCCGCACGCCGCGCAGCGCCGCAGGTGGAACCACCACCCCGGACCATCGCCCGCCAGGCACTCCACGCACCCGTCCCCACTCGGCCGCGCGGTGAGATCAATACCCGGGATCCGCTCGTGAGCCATGCGCTGCGCCTTCCTGCGAGGCCTCCCCCGGATGCCGCTTCCGACGGCGTTCCGGCGCTCGGAGCCGAAGTCGCGGGGCCGGACCCCTGCTCCAGCGTAACCGGCGCGGATCAGGACTGTCGGCGCACCATCTCGTTGATCCAGACGGGCGCGAACGGAGAGGTGCAGCCCGGGGAGGTCGGGTAGTCCTTGAGCACCTCCAGGCGCTCACCGATGCCGATCGCACGGGTGCGGTACTCGGCGTGCTCGATCCCGATCTGGGCCAGGCAGTGGTTCATCGCCCACTGCAAGCGATCCGGGGCGTCCTTCATCTCCGCCTCGATGACGTCGAGCAGTCCTGCGAGGTCGAGGCCCTCGGGCTGCTTCGCCACGCGTTCGGTGGTCAGTGCCCAGCCGGCGCTCGCGACCACCGGATCCGGATCGGCGGACCAGGCCAGGCGCAGCTCTTCGGCGTGCGGGTTCTTCTTCACCACGTAGTTCACGAGCCAGTCGTGCACCTTGGGTGTGCGCGCCTCGCGCAGCATGGCGTCCAGCTCGTCACGCCCGAACGCCTTCGGGCGGCAGATCAGGATCGCCAGCAGTCTCGCGGCGGTGTCGTCCGTCTCCCAGAGCCGGCACGCGAGTTCCTGCTGGGTCTTCAGCCGCTTCGCGATCGCCCGCAGTTTGCCGAGGTTCACACCGTGGTCGTCACCGTGTCTCTCGTTCACCTCGCGTGCCTTCGGGTCCTCGAGCCCGGCCAGCTCGGCCATCACCTCGGCCACCCCGGTCTGGGGCACCACCGTCTCGGCCACCTCAGCCTCCTGTCCACCACGTGCGAGCTTCAGCCTACGACGGAATCCGGCCTCCTGTCTCAGACGCTGCAGGCCGCATCCAGGCCGATCCTGTTCCGGCCGATGAGCCCGGCCCGAGCGCTCGGCCCGGGCCGCGGTTCACGCCTTCGCGAGGGCCGCGGCTCCGAACGAGACGTCGAAACGGTCGCACCAGATGCTCACGCTCGTGTACTGGGTCAGGTCGACACCGGGCGGCAGCTCGTAGTTCTGATCGCCCTTGTTGCCCTTGAGCTTGCCCAGGGTGACGTACTTGCCGTCGTCGAAGACGCGCCAGCCGGCCACGCCCTCCTTGACCGGGGCATCGCTCAGCAGCACCCGCAGGTCCGGGCCGTTGCTGGTGTCGAGGTTCTCCAGGCGCAGCGTGTGGGAGCCGTCGGCCAGCCTGATGACCTTCACCGTTCCGGTCGTCGCGTGCTCGTGGCTGATCAGCTCGCCCGAAGAGACCGTCTGCGGACCGGCCGGTGCGGCGGAACCCCCGCCCGACCCGGCCGGGGCCTTCGGTGCAGCCGCCGCGGGCAGCGACTCGCTCACGGTCTCGCTCTGCCACAGCTTCCACGGCTGGAACCAGTACAGCCCCGCGCCCAGCACCAGCGTGCCCGCGATCACCGCTCCGACCAGCAACCGGCCTCGACGCCTCATGTTTCCCACTGCCGTGCCTCTCCCTCTCGGATCCGTCACACGCATTCAACGCGGTGCACGGCAGCGGGCGCCACATTCCACCGATGACGAAACCCTTACGTCGGCGCGTGGAACCGGCCGCGCACCTGCGGAGTTCCGTAGCGTCCACGGCATGCGAGTACTTGTCACAGGAGGCGCGGGCTTCATCGGCGCGCACATCGTCACGTCACTGATCGAACGCGGGCACGAGCCAGTGGTCCTGGACGCGTTGCTGCCCGCGGCCCATGCGGTGGCTCCGGTCCTTCCGGACGCCGAACTGCTCATCGGGGACGTCCGGGACGCGCAGGAGGTACGGGCGGCTCTGCGCGGGGTCGACACCGTGTGCCATCAGGCGGCGATGGTCGGACTGGGGAAGGACTTCGCGGACGCGCCCGCGTACGTCAGCTGCAACGACCTCGGCACCGCAGTGCTGCTGGCGGCAATGGCGGAGTCGGGGGTACGCCGCCTGGTGCTCGCGGGGTCGATGGTCGTGTACGGGGAGGGGCGCTACGAGTGCCCGCGGGACGGGCTCGTGCGGCCCGGTCCGCGCGAGGCCGCCGATCTGGAGGCGCGGCGGTTCGAACCGCGCTGCCCCGGCTGCGGGTCGGAGCTCGTCCCGGGTCTGGTGGACGAGCACGCCCCGGTGGATCCGCGCAATGTGTACGCGACGACCAAGCTGGCGCAGGAGCACCTGGCCGCCGCGTGGGCGCGGTCCACGGACGGGCGGGCGGTGTCGCTGCGCTACCACAACGTGTACGGGCCGGGCATGCCGAAGGACACCCCGTACGCGGGGGTGGCGTCCTTCTTCCGGTCCGCGCTGGCCCGGGGCGAGGCACCGCGGGTCTTCGAGGACGGGGCCCAGCGGCGGGACTTCGTCCACGTACGGGATGTGGCGGCGGCCAACGCCGTGGCTCTGGAGGCGGTGGGTGACCGTGCGGCGGGGTCGTTCGTCGCGTACAACACGGGCAGCGGCGAACCGCACACCATCGGGGAGATGGCCGGCGCGCTCGCGGCGGCGCACGGCGGCCCCGCACCTGTGGTGACCGGTGAGTTCCGGCTCGGCGACGTACGGCACATCACCGCCGATTCCGCACGGCTGCGCAGCGAGCTGGGGTGGCTTCCGCAGGTCGGCTTCGCCGAGGGAATGGCCGAGTTCGCGCGGGCGGACCAGCGCGCGTCGGCCGCCGCCCCGCAGCACCGGTAGTGCTGTCCGGTCACAGCACCAGGGGCCGCCGAGGGTGATGTCCGCGTTCCGTAAGGAGTCGTTGTCCCCTATGTCCGTGTGGAATTCATACGCTGGAACGCGTGACCGTAGATCTCGTACTTCCCTGTCTGAACGAGGCCGAGGCCCTGCCCTGGGTACTCGCCCGCGTCCCTGCCGGCTGGCGTGCCCTCGTGGTCGACAACGGGTCCACCGACGGATCCGCCGCCATCGCGACCGAACTCGGAGCCACCGTGGTACGCGAATCCCGCCGCGGGTTCGGCGCGGCCTGCCACGCCGGGCTGCTCGCCGCCACGGCGGACATCGTCTGCTTCTGCGACTGCGACGCCTCGCTCGACCCCGGTCTGCTGGCGGGTTTCGCGGCGACCGTGTCGGACGGCGGCGCGGACCTCGTCCTGGGGCGGCGCCGACCCCAGGGGCGGGGCGCCTGGCCGGTCCACGCACGCGCGGGAAATCTGGCGGTGTCCCGCATGCTGCGCCGCCGCACCGGTCTGCGTCTGCACGACCTGGGCCCGATGCGGGCGGCACGGCGCGAGGCGCTGCTCGGCCTCGGGCTGACCGATCGGCGCAGTGGCTATCCGCTCCAGATGGTGGTCCGCGCGGCCGATGCCGGCTGGCGGGTACAGGAGGTCGACGTGCCCTATCTGCCCCGGGCCGGGAAGTCCAAGGTGACCGGCACCTGGCGGGGCACCTGGCAGGCGGTGCGCGACATGGGCCGCGTGCTCGCCGAGCCCTCCGCCGGTTCGGCGGTCGTGACGGGAGGCCGGGTGTGACGACGCTGATGGTGATCGCGAAGGAGCCGGTGCCGGGCCGGGTGAAGACACGCCTCACCCCTCCGTTCACCCCGGCCGAGGCGGCCGCCCTGGCGGAAGCCGCGCTCGCCGACACCTTGGCGGCGGTCGCCGCCACCCCGGCCGAACGGCGGGTCCTGGTCCTGGAGGGCCGCCCCGGACCATGGCTGCCCCCCGGCTTCGAGGTCGTCCCGCAGTGCGCCGGCGGCCTCGACGAACGGCTCGCCGCGGCCTTCTCCGCGTGCACCGGACCGGCCCTGCTGATCGGCATGGACACCCCGCAGGTCACCCCCGCTCTGCTGGGCCGGGCGGACTGGGCGGCGTACGACGCCTGGTTCGGGCCCGCGGTCGACGGGGGCTTCTGGGCGCTGGGGCTCGCGGAGCCGGATCCCGCGCTGCTGCGCGGGGTCCCGATGTCGGTGCCCGAGACGGGCGCCGCCCAGTACGCGCGCCTCGAGGGGGCGGGGCTGCGGATCGGACGGCTGCCCGTCCTGCGCGATGTGGACACCGCCCAGGACGCGCTGCTGGTGGCCGCCGCGGCCCCCGCCGGGCGCTTCCACGCGTTGCACACGCGGTTGACCACCCCGTCCGGCACGGCGGTCCACGCGTGAGGGCCGGCCGGGCGTGGGCCGCGGCGACCGCCACCACCGCCCCGCGGGCGCCCGCCGCCTGGCGGGAGAATCCGTACGACGAAGCGCTGCGCGACGGCCGCGGGCCACTCTTCCTGCGCCGCGTGGACGGCTGGCTGCTGCCGCTCGACGTGGAACGCTGGTGCGCCGCCCCGGATGCCGCGGACCTGAGCGTGCTCGCGCGCTGCGGGGACTCCGTCCTGGACGTCGGATGCGGGCCCGGCCGGCTGGTCGCCGCCCTCGCGGCGCGGGGCCACCGGGCGCTGGGCATCGACGTGAGCCCGGAGGCGGTGGCGCGTGCCGAACGGCTGGGCGGGCTCGCCCTGTGCCGGTCGGTGTTCGACCGCCTGCCGGGAGAAGGCCGTTGGAACACGGTCCTGCTCATCGACGG
Source organism: Streptomyces sp. NBC_01408 (assembly GCF_026340255.1). GTDB lineage: Bacteria > Actinomycetota > Actinomycetes > Streptomycetales > Streptomycetaceae > Streptomyces. Next base: position 315,716 of record NZ_JAPEPJ010000002.1, read on the forward strand.
CAACATAGGCATCGGCGGGGACCCCACGGCCCTGCTGAAGCGTCTGGCGGAAGTGACCTGCTCCGGCGGGAGCGTCATCGCCGAATGCCTGGAGGTCGATGTGGACGACCGCTGCGAGGTCCGGATCGACGACGGCAGGGGCAGGACGGGCGCCCCGTTCGCCTGGGCCCGGGTCGGCGCCGCGGCGCTGTACCGGCACGCCGAAGCCGCCGGATGGGCCCGCCGGGAGCAGTGGTCGGCCGGCGGCCGGGTCTTCGTGGAGCTGGCGCGGCGGCCTCGGCCGCGGACGCCGGTCCGTGCGGTGCCGATGCCGGTGTCGACGTGAAGAGGGCTCGTACCGTAAGCACCGTCCTGCTCCTGACGGCCCTGTCCGCCTCGCTCGTGCTGACCGTGCGCAAGGACGACGGCTACTTCGCGGACCCGGCGGGGCTGTCCTGGTGGTACGCGGCCTCGTGGGCCCTGTTCGCCGCGGCGGCCTGGTCCCTGCGCAAGGTGCCCGCCCGGTACGTCGCCCCGCTGGTGCTCGCGGGCGCGGTGGTGGTCGCCGCCACCGGGCTGGTCGCGGCTCCCCGTACGAGCACCGACTCCTTCCGCTACGCCTGGGACGGCCGGGTGCAGGCCTCGGGGATCTCCCCGTACGACCATCCCCCGGCGGACCCCGCGCTCAGCAGCCTGCGCGACGACTGGCTCTTCCCGCAGGGCGCCGCCTGCGAGGGGCCGGACCGGGCACCGGTCGCGGGCGGGACGTGCACCCGGATCAACCGCCCGCAGGTGCACACCATCTACCCGCCCGTCGCGGAGGGCTACTTCCTCCTCGTCCACGCGCTCTCTCCGCCGGACACCCGGCACAAGGCGCTGCAGAGCGGCGCGGCCCTGCTGTCCGTGGCCACGGCCGGGGTTCTGCTGCTGGTCCTGCGGCGGCGCGGTGATCCCCGTCATGCGGCCTACTGGGCATGGTGCCCGGCCGTACCGATCGAGGCGGTGAACAACGCCCATGTCGACGTCCTCGCCGTGCTGTTGTCCGTCGCCGCGCTCGGAGTCGTCGCGGGGCGCCGGGTGACGGGCGGCGTGCTGTTCGGCCTGGCCATAGCGGCCAAGCTGCTGCCCGCCGTCCTGCTGCCGGGCGCCCTGTCCGGTGTACGGCGGGTCCGTGACGCGGTCGCCGTACTGCTGCCGGCCGCCGCGGCCGTCTGCCTGCTCTACCTGCCGTACGCCCTCGGCTCGAACGCCTCCGTGTTCGGCTACCTCGGCGGCTACGCCGAGGAGGAGGGGTACGACGACGCCTCGGCGCGCGGCCGGTACGCCTTGCTGCGGCTGCTGCTGCCCGACGCGTGGGCGCTGCCGGCGGTCGTGGCCGTCATGTTCGTGGTGGTCGGGTACGTACTGCGCCGGGGCGATCCCCAACGCCCTTGGAGCGGAGCCCTGTTGGTCACCGGAACCGCATTCCTCCTGATGACGCCCGGATACTCCTGGTACGCCCTCCTGCTGATCGCCCTCGTCGCCCTCGACGGCCGGTGGGAATGGCTCGGTGTCGCCGTCGCCGGCGCGGCCGCGTACGTCACCGGGCGGGCGCTGGGCGATGCGACGGGTACGGTCGCCTACGCGCTGGCCGCCGGGGCCGTCGTGGGCGGATGGGCCTTGCGCAGACGGCACGCCCCGGCCTCGCCCTGATCCGCTTACGCCGGCCGGGGCGCGGGCTCCCCCGCGGGGGCGGTCCGTTCCGTGCCGGTGGACCGGAGACCGGTCGTGATGCACCCGGAGCGTCGTGCGAGGCTGGCGGCATGCACCCTGAAGCACCGCGTCGGATCCTCGTCGTCGATGACGACCCGACGGTCACCGAAGTCGTCACCGGCTACCTCAAGCACGCCGGTTTCCTCGTCGACAACGCCGCCGACGGACACGAGGCCCTGGTGTTCGCCGCGAACGGGCACCCCGATCTCGTCGTCCTGGACCTGATGCTCCCCGGAATGGACGGCATCGACGTGTGCCGCGCCCTGCGCCGGAGTTCACCGGCGACCGCCGTCATCATGCTCACGGCGCGAGGCGAGGAGGAAGACCGCGTACTCGGCCTGGAGGTGGGCGCCGACGACTACGTCACCAAGCCCTTCAGCCCGCGCGAACTCGTGCTGCGGGTGGAGGCCGTACTGCGCCGCCGTACCGCCGTCGCGGCCGCCGCCCCCGGGGCCGGCACCCTCCTGAGGGCCGCGGACCTGGTGGTCGACCCGGCCGCTCGCCGAGCGGTCAAGGGAGGGGACGACCTCGCCCTGACCCTGCGGGAGTTCGACCTCCTCGTGTACTTCATGCGCAATCCGGGCCGGGCCGTGAGCCGGGAGCAGCTCCTGCAAGAGGTGTGGGGCTGGGGGTTCGGCGACCTCTCGACCGTGACCGTCCACACGCGACGGCTTCGAACCAAGATCGAGGAGGACCCGGCGAGCCCCAGACTGATCCAGACCGTCTGGGGTGTGGGTTACCGCTTCGACTCCTCCGAAGAGAAGGACTGACCACGATGCCGGAGCGGGACATTCTGCTCATCGCCCTGTACGCCCTGGGTGGGGCGGCGGCGGCCGGTGCGCTCGGGGCCGTGGTCCTGCGTGCCGTACGGCACCGGTCGACGGCGGTGTCGCTGGCGGTCGTCGCGGCCGTCTCGGTGCTGACGATGCTCGCCGGGACGCTCACCGTCGCCTGGGCGATGTTCCTCTCACGGCACGACCTGACCGTGGTCACCACGGTCGTCGCCATGGCGGCCGTCGTCTCCTTCGCGGTGGCCGTCGTACTGGGTCGATGGGTGGTCGCACGCAGCGCGGCGCTGACCCTGGCGGCGCGTTCCTTCGGCGAGGGCGGCTCCTTCGCCGCGCCGGACGCGGCCGGGACCGCGGAACTGGAAGCTCTGAGCAGGGAACTGGCCGCCACCAGCGCCAAGCTGAACGAATCCCGCGAGCGCGAGCGGGCGCTGGAGACCTCGCGGCGGGAACTCGTGGCGTGGATCTCCCACGACCTGCGGACCCCGCTGGCCGGCGTACGGGCGATGGCGGAGGCGCTCGAGGACGGTGTGGCCACCGACCCCGAGCGGTACTTCGGCCAGATCCGGACGGAGGCGGAGCGGCTGAACACCATGGTCGACGACCTCTTCGAACTCTCCCGCATCCATGCCGGGGCGCTGTCGCTGACACGGACCCGGATCTCGACGTACGACCTGGTGGACGACGCGTTGGCCGGCGTCGACGCGCTCGCCAGGGAGCTCGGGGTCCGGCTCGTCGGGGAGCAGGTCGCGCCGGTGCCGATCGAGGTAGACGGCAAGGAGATGACGCGGGTCCTGTGCAACCTGCTGACCAACGCACTGCACCGGACGCCGGCCGACGGAACGGTCGCGATCACGGCGGAATCCGGTGCGGACGACACGGTGGTGGTCTCGGTGACCGACGGCTGCGGCGGCATCCGCGAGCAGGATCTGCCCCGGGTGTTCGACACCGGCTGGCGCGGTACCGAGGCGCGCACGCCCCCGGGCGGGGCGGGCCTGGGCCTGGCGATCGTACGGGGCATCGTCGAGGCGCACGCGGGCCGCGCCAGCGTACGCAACGTGGCCGACGGATGCCGCTTCGAGGTGACCCTTCCCAGGGCCGGCGCCTGACCAGCAGTACACCTCCCCGGGATGCCGTCAGGGATTCGTAAGGCGCTCAGGTCCCCGCGAAGGCTCCCCGGCGGGTGTCATGGGCTCATGAAACTGCGTGTCCTTCCACCGAGGTTCTCCGGACGGCTCCACGACGCCCGCACGGCGACGTCGATCGGCCGCTGGCTGGCCGCGGCTGTCGCGGTGTGCTTCGTCACCGGCGTGGTCAGCCACTACCTTCAGCATCCTCCCGGCTGGCTCGCCGGATCCCTGCCCAGCCGTCCCTCGTGGGGCTACCGGCTGACCCAGGGACTCCACGTGGCGAGCGGCATCGCCGCCGTTCCGCTGCTGCTGGCGAAGTTGTGGACGGTCTATCCGCGGCTGTTCGAGTGGCCCGCCGTGCGTTCGGTACGCCATGCCCTGGAACGGCTGTCGGTGGCCCTGCTCGTCGCCTCGGCCGTCCTGGAGGTGTTCACCGGACTGCTCAACACCGTGCAGTGGTATCCGTGGCCCTTCTCCTTCGTCCCGGTGCACTACGCCCTGGCCTGGGTGTTCGCCGGCGCCCTCCTGCTGCACATCGCTGTCAAAGCGCCGGAGATCAGGACCCATTGGAGCCGGAGGTCGGCCGGCACGCTCGCACTGCCGGCCGAGGACGGACCTGACCGGCGGGCTCTGCTCACGGGAGTCGCCGCCGCGGTCGGCGCCGTCACCGTGGCGACGGCCGGCCAGTCCTTCACCCCGCTGGGACGGTTCGACCTGCTGGCCCCCAGGCACCCCGACCACGGACAGCAGGGCCTTCCGGTGAACCGGACGGCCGCCGCGGCCGGGGTCGCCTCGGTGTCCGTCGTGGACTGGCGGCTGACCGTTGCAGGGCCCCGTCCGTACGAACTGACCCTCGACGAACTCCGAGGCATGCCGCAGTACGACGCGACGCTCGCGATCGCGTGCGTGGAGGGCTGGAGCAAGTCCGCGCACTGGAGCGGTGTGCGGATCCGGGATCTGCTCGACCGGGCGGGGGCTCCTGCCGGTGCCCGGCTGCGGGTGGTCTCCATGGAGCGGGAGGGCGGGTACGCGGTATCGGAGATGGGCCGCACCTACGCCCGGGACGAGCTCACCCTTCTCGCCCTGCGGCTGGGCGGCGAGGTGCTGTCGCCGGATCACGGCTTCCCCGCACGGATCATCGCGCCCAACCGGCCCGGCGTACTGCAGACCAAGTGGGTCCATCGGCTGGAGGTCCTGTGATGCGAACGGCTGTCGGCGCCCTGGGCGTCCTCCTCCTGGGCTACGGCGTGGTGCTCCTGTCCGACGGTGGGCAGTACGTCGACGTGGCGATCTGGCTGGCCGGTGCCGTCGCCCTGCACGACGGGGTCGTCGCCCCGCTGGTCCTGGCCGCCGGCCTGCTCCTCACGGCCCTGCGCGCGAGCAGGACGGTACGCGGTGCGCTGATCGTCGCCGGTGCGCTGACCGTGGTCGCACTGCCCGTGCTCCTGCGCCCGGGCACACCGAACAACCCGTCCGTACTGCCGCTGGACTACCCGCGCAACTGGGCTCTGGCCCTCGTTGCGGTGGCCGCACTGGCCGCCGCGCTGCACCTCGTCCGGTGGTTGCAGGCGCGGTTCCGGGCCCGAGAGGGGTCCTGGACGAAGAGCCGGACCTGATCACCGAGTCAACTGGCCTTCCGTATACGTGGATTAGGTGCACGGGTCTTGTGGCAGCCCCCTGGACGCTGCTATTCCATTCATACCGTTAGGAAACTTTCCTTATGATCGCAGGATCGTCAACGGGATGGAGACATCTTGAGACCCCCACGCCTCCGGCTGCGCGCGCTCGTCGCCGCCGGAACCCTCACCGGCAGCCTGCTCGTCGGCCTGGCCGGCGCCCCCGGCATCGCGGCCCCCACCGACTCCGCCGACGCCGCCGGCTCCGCTGCTCCGGCCGCCGCCGTCACCCACGAGGCCGAGAACGCGCGTGCCTCACAAGGCCTGACCGAGTCCAACCACGCCGGCTTCACGGGCAGTGGCTTCGTCAACTACGACAACACGACCGGAAGTTACGTCGAGTGGACGGTGAACGCCGCCCAGGCCGGCAACGCCGGACTCACCCTCCGGTACGCCAACGGCACCACCGCCAACCGCCCCATGACCATCACGGTCAACGGCACGGCGGTCGCCACCGGCAAGGCCTTCAACGGCACCGGCGCCTGGACCTCCTGGGCCACCACCGCCCTGACGGCCGCCCTCAGGGCGGGCACCAACACCATCCGGGCCACCGCGACCACCGCCGGCGGCGGGCCCAACGTCGACCACCTGCTGGTCGACGCCGGCACCACCCCGCCCCAGCCGGGCACCACCCCGGTCGGAATCAACGGCCAGCTCACCGTCTGCGGAACCAAGCTCTGCAACCAGTACGGCAAGCCCGTCCAGCTCCGCGGCATGAGCACCCACGGCACCCAGTGGTACGCGCAGTGCCTCACCAGCGGCTCGCTCGACGCCCTCGCCAAGGACTGGAACGCCGACGTGCTGCGCGTCTCCACGTACGTCCAGGAGGACGGCTGGGAGACCGACCCGCAGAAGTTCACCGACCTTGCCCACTCGCTGATCGAGCAGGCCACCGCCCGCGGCATGTACGTGATCGTCGACTGGCACATGCTCGACCCGGGCGACCCGAACGCCAATCTGGCGAACGCCAAGACCTTCTTCAAGGCGATCGCGAACCGGCACAAGGACAAGAGCAACGTCTTCTACGAGATCGCCAACGAGCCCAGCGGTGTCAGCTGGGCCAAGGTGAAGTCCTACGCCGAGCAGATCATCCCGGTGATCCGCGGCATCGACTCCAACGCCCCGGTGCTGGTCGGCACCCGCGCCTGGTCGTCCCTGGGCGTCTCGGACGGCGCCGACGAGTCGGAGACCGTCAACAACCAGGTCAACGCCTCCAACATCATGTACACCTTCCACTTCTACGCCGCGTCGCACGGCGACGAGTACCTGAACGCCCTCTCCCGGGCAGCCGACCGGATCCCGATGTTCGTCACCGAGTTCGGCACCCAGAACTACGCGGGCGAGGGCGCCGACGACTTCACCATGTCGCAGAAGTACCTGGACCTGATGGCCGCCAAGAAGATCAGCTGGACCAACTGGAACTTCTCCGACGACTTCCGCTCCGGTGCCGTCTTCAAGGACGGCACCTGCAACAGCAACGGCCCCTGGACCGGAACCGCCTCCCTGAAGCCGGCCGGCGTCTGGGTCCGCGACCGGATCCGCACCGCCGACAGCTTCCCGACCGGCTGACAGCCGGCAGAAGCGGGCCGGTCAGATCCCGGCCCACGCCGGTCCCTCCCGCCCGGACGGCGGGAGGGACCGCACATTCACTCCCCGCGGCGACGGCGCGGTCCACGGCAGCGGGACCCGTGACGAGCCGCGCCGGATCAGTCGAGGACAGCGGTGACTTCGACCTCGACCAGGTGCTCGGGAACGTCCAGTGCCGCGACGCCGATCAGCGAGGCCGGCGGTGCGCCGGTGATCCCCTGCTTCGCGACCGCCCGGCCGAGCCCCTCCATCAGCGAGGGCATCTTGTCGGGGGTCCAGTCGACGACGTAGACCGTCACCTTCGCCACGTCGTCGAAGGAGCCACCGACCCCGGCCAGGGCGGCGCCGACGTTGTGGTAGCACTGCTCGACCTGAGCAGCGAGGTCGCCTTCACCGACCGTGACACCGTCGGGGCCCCAGGCGACCTGACCGGCGATGAAGACAAGCTTCGACCCGGTCGCGACCGACACCTGCCGGTAGGCGTCGATTACCGGCAATCCGTTGGGGTTCACCAGGGTGATGGCCATGCTGCCTGCCTCCATTGCTACCAAAACCGCTCTCCTGCGGTTACTCAGAAACCGTAGGAGAGTGCTCGCTGACATGGAAGAACGCACTTTTCAGTGACTGGGGAACCTTATGGTGACCAAGCAGCTCACGGGCTCGCCCGACGGGACGGACCCACTTGACACCACCCCGTTGGCGCCGGGGCATCGGGCCGACGGTCACGCGTCCCAGGTGACCGGGAGGCTCTTCACCCCGTAGATGTCCGCGGACTCCGGTCGCAGGGCGACGTCTTCGGCCGGTACCGCCAGGCGCAGCGTGGGGAAGCGGCGCAGCAGCGCGGAGAACGCGACCCGCATCTCGACACGGGCCAGCTGGGCACCCAGGCACAGGTGGATGCCGTGGCCGAAGGCCAGGTGCCCGCCGGACTCCCTGCGGAGGTCGAGGGCGTGGGGATCGGCGTAGCGTTCGGGGTCGCGGTTGGCGGTGTTGTACGACAGGACGACCGTCGTGCCGGCCTCGATGGTCTGGCCGCCTACCTCGACGTCCTCCAGCGCCGTCCGCATGAACGATTTGGCGACGCTCAGATACCGCAGCAGCTCCTCCACGGCCTGGTCGATGAGCGCCGGATCGGCGCGCAGCGCGGCCAGTTGCTCCGGGTTCTGCAGCAGCGCGAAGGCCCCGAGGGCCAGCATGTTCGCGGTGGTGTCGAATCCGGCCGCCAGCAGGATCAGGCTGATCCCCTGCAGCTCCTCGTCGGTCAGGTCGCTGTCGGTGAGCTCGCTGAGCACGTCGTCGGTAGGGTTCGCGCGCTTGGCGGCCACCAGCTGCGCGAGGTACTGCTGTGTCGCGGTGTAGGCCGCCATCAGCTCCTCGTCGCCCGTCTCCCCGTTCATGAACTTGTCGATCTGTTCCTGGAAGGAGTCCCGGTCCTCGTACGGCACGCCCAGCAGCTCACAGATGATGATGGTGGGGATGGGCTTGGCGAACGCGGTGACCAGGTCCGCCGACGACCCCGCCTTCTCCATGGCGTCCAGGCAGTCGGTGGTGATCTGCTCGATGCGCTCGGTGAGCAGTCGCATCCGCCGTGCGGTGAACTTGCCCACCAGCGGCTTGCGGTAGCGGCTGTGCTGGGGATCGTCCATGAGGAGGAACTCGCCGGGCGGCGCCGGAGGGATCTCGAAGTCGACCACGTTCAGGAGCTCCCTGCGCGCGCTGAACCGCGGGTCGGCCAGGACCGACCTGACCAGGTCGTATCCGGTGATCATCCAGCCGGGTTTCCCGCCGGGGTGGGTGTAGCGGCTGATGGGGCCGTGCCGGCGGGCGTCGATCAGCTCTGCCGGCGGGTCGAAGGGGCAGCCGCGGGGACGCTCAGTCGGCAACGACGTAACAGTGTGGAGGGACTCATCCATGACCATTCCTCATCTCGCGATAGTGCGCGTTTGACGCAGCTCGAACGCTACGTTGCATTCAGGGTGACGGCAATCCATAAATTCGCGTTTTCGCAGGTGGATAGCGGCAAATTGATGCAATGACCCTGGGCGCGAATGCAATGGCGCGTTGCAATGAATGGAGGCGAAGGCAATAGTGGCGGCACGCCCGGAGGGCGGCGGGCGCACTGGCCTAGGTAGGCGCGTTCCTGGAACAGGTCAGCCCGGACATGGCGGAGTCGGCGGGCCGGTGCCGCGGGATGCTGGGCGAGGAGGAGGGGCGGCCGGACATCGGAACTCAGGGCCGGTAGACGAGCTCGATCATCATCGCTGTGATCACCGCCCAGACGCCGATGCCGAGCAGCCAAAGGGCCTCGAGGAGGGCGCCGGCGACGATGACGGTCAGGCCGGCCGCGCCGAGGGCGAGAATCACCCGGCGGATGCCCCGGTCGGGAAGCCACTCAATGGTCACATCATGAGAATCGCGCCGGGCCCCCGCCTTGGCGAGGGTCCGGCGCGATTCCTGTCGGCATCTTGACGCCGGATCCGGGGTCAGCCGGTCCACCGGGGGCGCGGTCGCGGCGGCGGCCGAGAGGGTAACGGTGAGAGCGGATCGAACGGTCAGCCGAGGCCGGGGACGGTGGACACCAGGAGGTCGATGGGGACGATCAGCGGCAGGGCGAGCACGATCAGCCAGGCGTTGCGACGTCACCCAGAAGATCACCGGCGTGCCGCAGGGGCGTCGTCGGCGCCCACCGCGGCCTCCACCGACAACGCCCCCGGCGCGCACCGAAGCTTCAGTGGGTTGCTGACCTGCACATTCGCGACTTGGTCCACACCCTGACACCATCGCCGACTCAGGCGGCGCCATATTCGACCGACAGTGGCGCCATAGATGTGCCAGAATGGCGTCACAAAAGGCGCAGCCCTCGACCTCGCCGGTCGAGGGGGCCTCGCGCGGAGTGAGTCATCAAAGGGGTGGATCATGGAGACAGCACAGAGCCAGGAGCAGGCGGCGCCCGGCGCCTTCACCTCCTTCGCCCGCTTCGTGCTCTGCGGCGGCGGGGTGGGGCTCGCCTCCAGCTTCGCCGTGGCGGCCCTCGCCTCCTGGGCTCCCTGGATCCTGGCCAACGCCCTGATCACCGCGGTCTCCACTCTCCTCGCCACCGAGCTCCACGCCCGCTTCACGTTCGGCGCGGGCGGGCGCGCGACCCGGCGCCAGCACGCGCAGTCGGCCGGGTCCGCGGCGGCCGCGTACGCGGTGACCTGCGTGGCGATGCTTGTCCTGCAGCAGCTGGTGGCGGCGCCCAGTGCGGTGCTCGAGCAGGTCGTCTACCTGTCCGCCTCCGCACTCGCCGGTGTCGCGCGGTTCGCGGTGCTGCGCCTCGTCGTCTTCGCGAGGAACCGCTCGCAGGCCGCGACCCTCGTCCGCACCGCCGGTCCTGTACCCGCAACCATGGCCCGCGCCTCGGCCCCGGCCGACCCCGCGGCGCTCTGCTACGCCGCCTGACCCTTCAGCCCCGTTTGCCGAAGCGTGTCGCCACCGCTCGGGTTCTTCAACCGACTGATCAGCCGCTCGACTTCGTTCCTGTGTGCATGGCGATCCGGCAGCCGACCGGGTAGGTACCCTCGCCGGCGGATCCGACCCGTTCGACGGCGTCCCGCCCGACGGCGAGAGCGAGGGAGTCGGGCCGCAGCAGCAGCCGGTCGAGGATCACCTCGGTCTGGAGGTTTGCGAGAGCGGCTCCGATGCAGCGGTGCGCGCCGAGGTTGGCGACATACAGCGCGAGACCCATAACGCCACTGTGGCGCATGGATGGCGCCACTGCGATCCGGGGCGGAACCAACTCGTGGCGATACCCGGTCCCGCCTCCCCCAAGAGACCAATGAGCTGCGGAGATTTGCCCCCACGGAGGGGTCAGGGGGCAGTCGGCACAGCCCCCACGACTGGCGGCACACCCCCTCCTCCAGCCAAGCCATTGGCGCTGACATCCGCCACGAGACGCCACACCATGACGCCAACTGGTTGCATCGGAGCCAACATGGTGCCAATGTGGTGCCACACGGTCCGAAGCCCGCACAGCTGCCGGACCTGTCACTGCTTCGCGACCGCACGAGCCGTCGGCCGTGCGGTCCCCCGTTCACCACCGATCCGACAGGAGCCCGATTCGCCGTGGCCACTTTCCTCTACAAGCTGGGCCGCCTCGCCTTCCGGCGGCGGGGCTCGATCGCACTGCTGTGGGCGCTGGTCCTCGGCGGGGTGATCGTCGCCGCCTCCACCGCACCGCCGCCGCCCGCCGACACGTTCTCGATGCCGGGTACCGAATCCCAGAAGGCTTTCGACCTGCTCAAGGAGAAGTTCCCCGCCGCGAGCGCCGACGGTGCGAGCGCCCGGGTGGTCATCCGCACCCCCAACGGTGAGAGCATCTCCGGCGCCGGACGCAAGGCAGCCGTCTCGGGGCTCGTCTCCGACCTGGCCAAGGCTCCCGAGGTGGCCGCCGTCACCGACCCGTACCCGGCCGGCGCCGTCAGCAAGGACGGCACCACCGCCTACGCGGTCGTCACGTACAAGGTCGCCGCCACCGCACTGACCGACAAGGAACACGACGCGCTCACACAGGCCTTCGACAAGGCCCGCGACACGGGCCTGACCGTCGAAGCCGGCGGTGACGCCATCAAGATCGACGCCGCGATGGGCGGCGCCGAGGGCATCGGCATCCTCATCTCGGCCATAGTCCTGCTGATCACCTTCGGCTCGCTGATCGCCGCCGGCATGCCCCTGCTCACCGCCCTCATCGGCATCGGCGTCGGCATCAGCGGGATCACCGCGCTCGGCAGCACCCTCGGCCTGTCCGCGACCACGTCCACGCTGGCCATGATGATCGGCCTCGCCGTCGGCATCGACTACGCCCTGTTCATCATCTCCCGCTACCGCTCCGAGATCGCCGAGGGCCACGAGCGTCAGGAGGCCGCCGGACGCGCCGTCGGCACCGCCGGATCGGCCGTCGTCTTCGCCGGCCTCACCGTCATCATCGCGCTCGCCGGACTCGCCGTGGTGAACATCCCCATGCTCACCAAGATGGGCATGGCCGCCGCCGGTACGGTCGCCGTCGCCGTCCTCATCGCGATCACCCTCGTACCCGCGCTCCTCGGCTTCGCACCGGTCAAGGTACTGCGCCGCATCGACCGCAAGGCAGTCACCGGCAAGGCGCTCACTGCCCGGCAGCAGCGCAAGGCCGACAAGGAAGCCGCACGGATGAAGCCCAACCTGGGGACCCGCTGGGCCCGTTACGTCATGCGCCATCCGGTGGCGGTCCTGCTCGTCGGCGTGCTCGGCCTGGGCGCGGTCGCGCTGCCCGCCGCCAGCCTGGAACTCGGGCTGCCCGGCGAGGGCACGATGGCCGCCGAGACCACCCAGCGCAAGGCGTACGACATGCTGTCGGAGTCCTTCGGCCCCGGCTTCAACGGACCGCTGATGATCACGGTGAGCGCCAGGGACGCCGCGTCAGCGGCCGGCCCCACCGGTCGGGCGCTGGCCGAGTTGGAGGGCGTCGCCTCCGTCTCACCTGCCGTACCCAACACCACGAACGACACCGCGATCCTGAACCTCATCCCGAGCACCGGGCCCACGGACCACGCGACCGAGGAACTGGTCCGCTCCCTCCGCGACCGCGTCGCGGCCATCGAGTCCGACACGGGTGCGGACGAGATCCTCGTGACCGGCCAGACCGCGATGTTCATCGACTTCTCCAAGACCCTCGACGACGCCCTGGTTCCGTATCTCGCGCTCGTCGTGGGCCTCGCCTTCCTCCTCCTGGTGCTCGTCTTCCGCTCGATCCTCGTCCCGCTCAAGGCCGCCCTCGGCTTCCTCCTGTCCGTCAGCGCGGCCCTCGGAGCCGTGGTCGCGGTCTTCCAGTGGGGCTGGCTCGCCGACGTCTTCGGCGTCAAGGAGGCCGGACCCATCATGAGTACGATGCCGATCTTCATGATCGGTGTGGTGTTCGGCCTCGCGATGGACTACGAGGTGTTCCTGGTCAGCCGGATGCGGGAGGCGTACGTCCACGGCGCGCGGCCCGGCGAGGCCGTCATCACCGGATTCCGCTACGGCGGGCGCGTGGTCAGCGCGGCCGCGATCATCATGATCAGCGTCTTCTCCGGCTTCATCACCGAACAGAACGACCTCATCAAGATGATCGGCTTCGCCCTGGCCACGGCCGTCCTCTTCGACGCCTTCGTCGTCCGCATGGCCATCGTCCCGGCCCTCTTCGCCCTCCTCGGCAAGTCGGCCTGGTGGCTCCCCGAGTGGCTCGACCGGATCCTGCCGAAAGTGGACGTGGAGGGCGCGAAGCTGGACGCCGCGGCCCCGGCCGCCCGCCGCGAACGCGAGCCCCAGTTCTCGGACTCCTCCCGCTGAACACCACACGACCCGACGGACCGGCCCGGCTGTGACAACAGCCGGGCCGGTCCGCGGGCGCGTGGCGATCGCCGGCCGAACCGGACCGAACCGGACCGATCAAGGCGTTGCTACTCGGTAGAGGATGAGTACCTGCGCCCTGACGGGCGTTCGGGTGAGCGAGAACACTGGGGCCATGCGCAATCAACTGCAGAAGCCCGCTCCCCACCTCTCGGCGACCTTGGCGCTGGCCGGCCTGACGGTGGCGCTGTGGGCTGCCTGGCTGGGCTGGGACCAGCACCGTGACGTGCACCCCGACGGCTCGACGACCGGCCCCTACGAGGCGTGGCAGGTGATCGGGCTCGTGCTGACCCTGCTGGTACCGGTGTACTGGGCCGCTTCCCGGCAGTACATCGTGGCTGCGGTGCTCGGCACCAGCTCCGGGCTGACCGCTGCCGCCTGGTACGACTGGTCGGACGATGGGAGTGGGCTCTTCGTGATCGGCGTGGGCATGGTCATGATCGGGAGCCTGATGGTGACCGGCCTCCTTTCGCTCTTGATCGCCTCCTGGACGCGCAGGGCCGGAAGCAGCCGTCCTGGACACTGATCCTCGTCTGGTGGGCCAGCCGTCTCCGGCTTCACCGGGCAGGTTCCCGGCCAGGGTGGCGGCGCGCACAGCGTCCGGTACGGCCTGGTTCAGGCGAGCAGCGCGGCGGCCTCCCGGCGTGCCTCGTTCAGCCAGGCCGCGCGTTGCCCGTCGTCGGAGTCGGTGACGGTACGGAAGACGACCCGGCGTACGTCGGCAACTCCTGTGAACGGCAGGACACATGCCGCCCAGATCCTGTGCAGCGGGTCGCCGAACTCGCTCTCCTCGCGATCGGCGGGAGTGTCGGAGGTGTTCAGGACGAGGGCCCTGCCGGCCTTCAGGAGCCCGGCGGGCTCACCCTCCGCGGTGCCCAGTTTGTAGGCGACACCGGGTGCGAACACGCGCTGCACCCAGCCGGCGAGGACGGCGGGTGGCATACCCCACCAGTTCGGGTGGACGAATACCAGGGCGTCAAGGCTCGCCACCTCCGTCCGGTGGAGCGCCAGCTGCGGATCCTGGGCCGGTGACGCCGCCTCGACCGTCCCCGTCTCAACGGCGGACAACAGCGGATCGAACCCTTCGGCGTGGAGATCGTGCGCCAGTACCTGGCAGCCTCGCCCGCACAGTTCCTCCACGACCGCATCGAATACGGCGTGGTTGAAGCTCCCCGGCCGCGGATGTGCGAGATACACCCCTACACGCATGATCCGTCCCCCTGTCGACAAGAGCCGTCATCGGCTGCTGATCCGTGCGGGCGTGCGGGCTTGGACAGCTGCTCCCCCACCGGCTGATCGCCATTATCCGCGAGGCACAACTACGTCCGGACATGCGAAGCCTTCGGCTGGATGCTGCAATGGTTGCGGGGGTCGTCCGTCGCCGTATGCCGTGGCGTGCGCCCCTGGCCCCACGGGCTGTGGGCACGGCCCAGACCGCAATCCGCTCGTGAGGAGTGGCAATGAGCGTCGACATCGAGGACATGGGTCCCATCGACTACCTGATCGTCGAATTCCCGGGCAGCCACATGACGGGCGAGGGTCTGCCCCTGCTCGTCGACCTCGTCGATCGCGGCCTCATCCGCATCCTGGACCTGGAGTTCGTCCGGAAGGACAGTGACGGCTCGGTCTTCGCGGTCGAACTGAGGGACCTCGGAGGCGAGGTCGACCTGTCCGTCTTCGAAGGAGCCACCTCCGGACTGCTCGGCCAGGACGACATCGACGAGGCGGGGACAGCGCTCGCTCCCGGCAACTCCGCCGCGGTCCTCGTGTACGAGAACGTGTGGGCCGCCCCGCTGGCCCGGGCGTGGCGGCGCGCCGGCGCCCAGATGGTGGCGAGCGGCCGCATCCCCGTCCAGGCCCTGCTGGCCTCCCTTGAGGCGGGCGAGTCGTCGACGGCCCCCGGCGGACCGGCTGCCGCCTGAACACTCCGGCCCTTGCGACCCCGGTCGCTTCGGTCCACCCGTACAGCTCTGGGAGATGAGCGACCATGCCTGGACTCCTTCGTGGCGTCGCCCGTACGGCCGTGGTGGCCGGAACCGCCACCGCGGTGTCGAACCGCGTCTCGCGCCGGCAGGCCGGCCGATGGTCCCAGCAGGGACAGCCGCAGGCGTACGAGCAGCAGCCCCCGCCCGCCCCGGCCGCACCGCCCGCCGCAGCACCCGGTGACGACATGACCACCAAGATCGACCAGCTCAAAAAGCTTGGCGACCTGAAGGCCCAAGGCATCTTGACCGAGGAGGAGTTCGCGGCGGAGAAGGCCAAACTCCTTGCCTGAGACGGACGTCCGGCAACCGAAGGCGGGACACATCCCATGACGGCGTCGGATCCGCGCCCCGCAGCGCCTTCCGGAGGGACACAGCCCGAAGAGGCTGACCGGCTGGGTGAACTGCTGCGCAGTCCTGGCTATTTCAAGGCGCTCGTGTTCTGCGCCCTCATTGGTGTTCCGGTGTCGCTGGTCGCGTTCTGGTTCCTGGTCGCACTCCACGAGCTGGAGCACCTGATGTGGGACGGTCTGCCGCAGACTCTGGGGTGGGACGCCCCGCCCTGGTGGTGGCCGTTGCCGTTGCTGCTCGTGGCCGGCGTGACCGTCGGGCTCGTGGTCACCCACCTGCCCGGCGCCGGCGGCCACATCCCCGCCTCGGGACTCCACACGGGCGGTATCTCGCCGAAAGCCCTGCCCGGCGTGATCCTGGCCGCCGTGCTCAGCCTTCCCCTTGGTGCCACCCTCGGACCGGAGGCTCCGTTGATCGCCCTGGGCGGCGGCCTGGCGCTGCTCTTCAGGGATCTGGCGCAGGTGCCGGCGACCGCCCGGGGCACCGCACTCCTGGGCGCGGCGGGAGCAGCGGCGGCGGTCGCGGTGATCTTCGGGAGCCCGCTGATCGCGGCGGTGATGCTCATTGAGGTGGCCGGGGTGGGCGGGCCACAGCTGTTCGCGGTCATGTTGCCCGCGCTGCTGTCGAGCGGGGTCGGCTCACTCGTGTTCACCGGCTTCGGCCGCTGGACCGGCTTCGATGCGCCCAGCCTCTCCGTGAAGGTGGGCGTGCCCCTTCCGCGGCTCGATGCCGGGGACGTGCTCTGGGCGATCCTGATGGCCGTGGCCATCGGTGTCGTGGTACATCTGATCATGCACGGGGGGCAACTGACCTCGCGGTTCGTCGCGAAACGTCCCGTCGTCCACACCGCCCTGTGCGCCCTGGCAGCCGGCGTCTGCGCCGCCGTGTACGCGCTCACCACCGGCCGGTCGCCCGCGAACGTGGCGTCCTCCGGCCAGGGGACGCTGAGCCAGCTGGCTGCCGATCCGCATGCCTGGGGGGTCGGGGCCCTGATCGCCGTGCTGCTCTGCACCGGCGTCGCCTATTCCCTGTGCCTGGGCAGCCTGCGGGGCGGCCCCGTGTTCCCGTCGCTGTTCCTGGGCTGTGCGGTGGGTGTCCTGCTCGCGCCCCTTCCGGGCCTGGGGGTCGTACCGGCAATGGCCGCGGGCATGGCAGCCGCTACGACCAGTGCCTTGCGGCTGCCGGTCAGCAGCATCGTGCTCGTCGTCCTGGTGCTCGACAGTGTCGCCATGACCCCCGTGGTGATCCTGGCGGCCGTCGTGGCCTTCGTGACGACCCAGTTGCTTCAGCGCGGTTCCGCCGTTCCGCCCGTCGGCGGACCTGGGGAAGCGCCGACCGCCCGTCCCCCCGCCTCCGGCGCGTCCGGCTCCGTTTGAGCTCGTCACCGTACCTCTGCCGCAGGGTCACCGAGGTGCGCTGCGGCATGCGTGCGCCGAGAGTGGAAGGAAGTACCCGGTCGGAGAACGGCCGGACGGGGCAGGTCGTACTGCGCGAGGGAGGCCGTATGGCGCGTGACCACGTGAGGGAGCCCGTGCGGGCACCGCCGCGCGAAGTCCGGCCCGGAAAGACGCATCCAGCCCCGTCCGGTCAGGGTGAGCCGGAAGCCCGCCCGGCGGGAGCGCCCGCTTCCGTGGTACTCGTGACAGGCGTGGCGGGGTCGGGGAAGTCCACGGTGGCGCTGCTGCTGGCCGACCGGCTCGGCTGGGCCTACCAGGACGCGGACGAGTTCCACACGCCGGCGAACCGGGCCAGGATGGCGGCCGGCGAGGCCCTGTCCGACGAGGACAGGCGCCCGTGGCTGGCCGCCGTCGCGGCGTGGATCGACCGGCGGATCGCAGCTCGGAAACCCGCTGTCGTCGCCTGCTCCGCGCTCAAGCGCGCCCATCGGGACCAACTGGCCGGGGGACGGCCTGAAGTCCGGCTGGTCCACCTGCACGGTTCACGGCAACTCATCCGGTCCCGGCTGCTGTCCCGGCACGGGCACTTCTTCCCCGCACAGCTGCTGGACAGCCAGTTCGCCGATCTCCAGGAGCCGGAGCCCGACGAGCACGCGTACGTCGTGGAGGTGGACCAGCCCCCGGATGCCGTGGCCGCAGCCGTCCTCGCCCTGCTCGGCACCAGCACCAGCACCAGCACCAGCACCAGCACGGCATCAGGAGAACAGTGGCAGCTGCGCCACGGCGCGCAGGCGGCGGTGGTGGTCGAGCTGGGCGGCGCCCTGCGGCACTACGAGGTGGGCGGACGACCGCTTCTCGACGGATTCGCCGCCCACGAGCCGATCACCGGCGGGCGCGGGCAGCTGCTCGTGCCCTGGCCGAACCGGGTGGCCGGCGGACGGTACGGATTCGGTGGCGACAACCAGCAACTCCCGCTCACCGAACCGGAGAAGGGCAACGCGATCCACGGCCTCCTGAGGTGGGTACCGTGGCGGCTGCTCGGCCGCGGCGAGGACACGGTCACGCTGGGCACCACCCTCTTCCCGCAGCCGGGATACCCCTACCACCTGGAAGTCTCCGCCGAGTACCGGCTGGGCCCGGAGGGGCTCGAGACCACCGTCACCACCGTCAACGTGGGGGGCACCGCCGCACCCTACGGCGTGGGCCAGCACCCCTATCTGACCGTGGGCACCGACCTCGTGGACACCGCGCTGCTGACCGTGCCGGCCCGCTACCGGCTCAGCACCGACGAACACGGCCTGCCGACCGGTGAGGAGCCGGTCGAGGGCACGGCGTACGACTTCCGCACCGCCCGGCCCATCGGCGAACAGCGCCTGGACACCGCGTACACCGGGCTCGACCGGGACCCCGACGGCCACTGCGTGGTACGGCTGTCGCACCCTTCGGGGCGGCACGGAACCGACGTACGGCTCATCGAGGGCGTCCGGTACGTGCAGGTGTACACCGGGGACACGCTGCCGGGTGCAGGGCGGCGGCGCGGTGTCGCCATCGAGCCGATGTCCTGCCCGGCCGACGCCTTCCGCAGCGGCACGGCGCTCACCGTCCTGGAACCGGGCGACACCCATGTCTTCCGGTGGGCCCTGGCCCCGTGGGGATCGTGGTGACCGCGGACACCGGGCCGTCGGCGCCGCAGCACATGACCGGTGGCGCCTTTCGCGCGCTGTACGAGGAGCTGCGCGACCGGAGCCCGCGCGCTCCCGACGACCGGCGCGGTGCGCTCGGCCACTTGACGCCCGACCGCGTGGTGGCCGCCGCAGCCGAGGTCCGCTCCGGACGTACGGTGTCCCTTGCCGCGCCCATCGAAACCCTGCCCGGCCCGGACGATCCCGACCCCGCACGCCACCGGATGATCGCGCCCGCTGCCGGTGAGACCGTCGGCGACGGGCTGCACTTCGCACGCGACCGCTTCGCGATGAACGTGCACGGGGACGCGGACAGTCATCTCGACGCGCTGTGCCACGTGATGTACGACGGGGAGCTCTACAACGGTGTGCCGGCGAGCAGTGTGACGCCTGAGGGCGCCCGTGCGCTCTCCGTCGAGGTCGTCCGGGACGGCATCGTCGGCCGTGGTGTGCTCCTGGACGTTCCGCGGCTGCGCGGCGTGCCCTGGCTGGAGCCCGGGGACCACGTGACCGCCGCCGACCTGACCGCGGCGGAGGCGGCCCAGGGGGTCCGGGTCCGGGCGGGGGACCTGCTGTTCGTACGGGTGGGGCATCGCGCACGGCGCCAGGAGCTCGGGGCGTGGGACACCGCGCGGGCCCGGGCCGGACTGCATCCCACGGCCGTACGGTTCCTGGCCGGGCGGCAGGTCGCCGCGCTGGGCTCGGACGGCAACAACGACACCGCCCCCAGCGCGGTGGCCGGAGTGGACTTCCCCGTGCACGTGCTGGCGGTGCAGGCCATGGGGCTGCACCTGATGGACTACCTGCAGTTCGAGGAGTTGACCCGGGCGTGCGCCCACGCGGGCCGGTGGTCCTTCCTGTGCGCGGTGGCGCCGCTCAGGCTTCCGTCGGCCACCGGCTCGCCCGTGAACCCGATCGCCGTCCTGTGACGGCCGCGGGCGCCGCCCCGTCCGGTCGCCGCCCGCGGTAAGGAGGGATAAGTTCGAAGAGGTGGGGTGGCTGCCGTGCCCCGGCGGCGCGCAGGGAGAGGACTCGCCGACCGGGCGGGTCCACGAGCGCAAGGACGGTGGTCGCCGTGGGCGACTCCCCGCACTACGACGTCGTCATCATCGGTTCGGGCGCCGGCGGCGGTACGCTCGCCCACCGGCTCGCCCCGTCCGGCAAACGGGTGCTCATCCTCGAACGCGGTGACTACCTCCCCCGCGAGCGGGACAACTGGGACTCGACCGCCGTGTTCGTGAAGGGCAAGTACCGCGCCCCGGAGTTCTGGCTGGACAAGCACGGCAACGAATTCCCGCCCGAGGTCAACTACTACGTCGGGGGAAACACCAAGTTCTACGGCGCCGCCCTCTTCCGGCTGCGGCCCGAGGACTTCGGGGAACTCCGCCACCACGACGGGCTGTCGCCGGCCTGGCCGATCCGCTACGAGGACCTGGAGCCCTACTACACCGAGGCCGAGCACCTCTACAAGGTCCACGGACGCCACGGGGAGGACCCGTGGGAGGGGGCGTGCAGCGCCCAGTACGCCTACCCGCCGGTCGAGCACGAGCCACGGATCCAGCAGCTGAGCGACGACTTGGAGAAACGGGGCCTGCACCCGTTCCACCTGCCCATCGGGGTCGACCTGGTACAGGACGAGAACGGGCGGGCGACCCCCTCCAGCGTCTGCATCCGCTGTGACCGCGTGGACGGCTTCCCCTGCCTGGTGCGCGGCAAGTCGGACGCCGAGGTGATCTGCGTGGAGCCCGCCCTGCGGCACCCGAACGTCGAAATGATCACGAATGCGCGGGTGGTCCGGCTGGAGACCGACCCGACCGGACGCAGTGTCAGCAGCGTACTGACCCGGAGCGAGGACGGAGTGGAGGCCTCCTACACCGCGGACATCGTGGTCGTCGCCTGCGGGGCGGTCAACTCGGCGGCGCTCCTCCTGGCCTCGGCCGACGACCGCCACCCCAGCGGGCTGGCGAACAGCTCCGACGTGGTCGGCCGGCACTACATGCGCCACAACAACCTGGCGCTGATGGCGATTTCGAAGGAACCCAACCCCACCAGATTCCAGAAGACCCTGGCCCTGCACGACTGGTACCTCGGCGCCGACGACTGGGACTACCCGCTGGGCGGCATCCAGATGCTCGGCAAGTCGGACTCCGATCAGATCCACGGCGAGGCGCCCCGCTGGGCCGGCGCGGTGACCCCCGACATGCCCTTCGCGGTGCTGGCCCACCACGCGGTCGACTTCTGGCTGTGCGGCGAGGACCTTCCGCTCCCCGGCAACCGGGTCACGGTCGACGGGGACGGCACCATCCGTCTCGTGCTCGACGAAGGCAACAACATCGCGGGGCTGAAACGCCTGCGGCACAAGCTCCAGGGGATGCTCGGCCATCTCGGGATGCACGAGCACCAGCTCCTGTCGCGCAGCATCTACCTCCACAAGGGCATGCCGATCGGCGCCACGGCGCACCAGGCCGGCACCGTACGGTTCGGCGACGACCCGGCCACCTCCGCCCTGGACCTGAACTGCAAGGCCCACGATCTCGACAACCTGTACGTGGTCGACACGAGCTTCTTCCCGAGCATCGGCGCGGTCAATCCGTCCCTCACGGCGATCGCCAACGCCCTGCGGGTGGGCGACCACTTGGTGGAACGGCTGAGCTGACCCGGGAGTTTCCTCCGACCGGGCGTTGATGCTCGGCCGCGTGGCCCAACACCGCCTCGCCCGGGACGCCGATCTCCGAAGAGGGTGCTTCGGTGGCGTTCGGACCCTGTCGGGCCGCGGTCCGGCGGACCGGATCGGGCAGTCGAGGAGGCAGTCGAGCGTGAGTTCCACCGAGGGTGCAGCGCGGAGGGTGATCCCCGCTGACCTGCTCAAGGGTCAGAAGGCGCTGGTCACCGGCGCCAACAGCGGGATCGGCAAGGCCACGGCCATCGGCCTGGGCCGGGCCGGCGCCGATGTGGTCGTGAACTACGTGGTGGGCGCGGAAGAGGCCGAGAAGGTGGTCGCGGAGATCACCTCGTTCGGCGTACGCGCGGCCGCGTACGAGGCGGACGTGTCCCAGGAGGACCAGGTCGTCGCCATGACGGACCGGATGGTCCGGGAGTTCGGCACGATCGACATCCTGGTCGCCAACGCCGGACTGCAGCGCGACGCCCCGTTCGAGGAGATGACGCTCGCCCAGTGGCAGAAGGTGCTGGACGTCAACCTCACGGGTCAGTTCCTCTGCGCGCGGGAGGCGACGAAGGAGTTCCTGCGGCGCGGCGTCGTCCCAGAGGTGTCCCGTGCGGCCGGAAAGATCATCTGCATGAGCTCCGTCCACCAGGTCATTCCCTGGGCGGGGCACGCGAACTACGCCTCCTCCAAGGGAGGCATCCACATGCTGATGACGACCCTCGCCCAGGAACTCGCGCCCAAGGGGATCCGGGTGAACGCGATCGCTCCGGGAGCCATCAAGACCCCGATCAACCGGAGCGCGTGGGAGACGGCGGAGGCCCGGGAGGATCTGCTCCGGCTGATCCCGTACGAGCGCATCGGCGAGCCGGAGGACATCGCGAACGCGGCCGTGGCCCTGGCCTCCGACCTCATGGACTACGTCGTGGGCACCACGCTCTTCGTGGACGGCGGGATGACCCTCTACCCCGGCTTCGCCACCGGCGGCTGAGCCTAGGGGGTGTCCGGTGGGTCAGGGCCGGGCCCGGCCCGCCTGGGCTTCCCGACCCTGATCCACCGGACACCCCCTGGTCCGGCCCGTCATCCCGAGCGGCAAAGGAACGTATGCACACCACGGTCCACCTGCTGGCGGCTGACGCCCCCGCCCAGCTGCTCCCGGCCAGGGAGCTCATGGCGTTCACCCTCGCCTCCCACATCATCCTGGTGCCGATGGGAGTGGCGCTGCCGCTCATCACCCTCGTCATGCACTACCGCGGCCTGCGCAGGAACGACGCCACGGCCCTGCTGCTGGCCAGGCGCTGGTCGGCCGTGATGGCCGTGCAGTTCGCGATCGGCGTCGTCACCGGGACCGTGCTGTCGTTCGAGTTCGGTCTGCTCTGGCCGGGGCTGATGGGCAAATGGGGTGATGTCTTCGGCATCGGTTTCGGTGTCGAGGCCTGGGCGTTCTTCCTCGAAGCGGTGCTCATCGCCATCTACCTGTACGGCTGGCGCAGGCTGAAGCCACGCACCCACTTCCTGCTGGGACTGCCGCTGCCGGCCACGGCACTGCTCGGGACCTTCGGCATCCTGGCCGCCAACTCGTGGATGAACACACCCCAGGGGTTCTCGCTCGACGCCCAGGGCAACCCGGTCGACGTGGACGTCTGGAAGGCCATCTTCACCCCGATGTTCGGGCCCCAGTACTGGCATTTCGTGGTGGCGATGCTGGTGACCGCGGGCTACGTCGTGGCAGGCGTCTACGCCGTCGGATGGCTTCGCGGCCGTCGGGACCGCTACCACCGGCTCGGCTTCACGGTCCCCTTCACCCTGGCCGCGGTGGCCACTCCGGTGCAGTTCGTGCTGGGCGACTCGATCGCCCGGCAGGTGTTCCACAAGCAACCGGTGAAGTTCGCGGCGATGGAGATCGTCTGGGAGACCGACACCCACGTTCCCGAGTACCTGTTCGGCCGGCTCCATCCGGACGGCACCGTCTCCGGCGGCATCAAGATCCCCCAGCTCGACTCCATCCTGGCCGGGTTCAGCCCCGACACCAAGGTGACCGGGCTGACCTCCGTACCGGCGAGCGACCGCCCGAACGCCACTCAGGCCACGATCGCCCACTGGGCCTTCGACATCATGGTCGGAGTCGGGTCCCTGCTGCTGCTCCTCGCCCTCTGGTACGGCCTGGTCTGGCTGCGCCACCGCCGGCTGCCCCGCTCGAAGTGGTTCTACCGCAGCGCCGCCTGCGCCGGCGTCGGCTCCGTCGTCGCCGTCGAATGCGGCTGGATCACGACCGAGGTGGGCCGCCAGCCATGGATCGTCTACCAGAACATGCGCGTCGCGGAGGCCGTGACCTCGACCCGCTCCACCACCCTCTGGATCATGTTCGGCCTGGTGGTCGTGGTGTACGTGATCATCTTCGGGGCGTTCCTCATGGTCCTGCTGAAGATGCGCGACCGCTGGCGCCTGGCCGACGACCAGGCAGACGGACAGCCGGTGGAGGCACCGGAATCGGTCACCCCCTACGGGCCGCGCCCGCCCGTCCCGGCCGGCGACGCCCCGTCCTCCGGAGACAGCGGCTCCACTCCCTCCGGCAGTGGTGGAACGTGATGGCCGACCTCGTCGCTTTCGTACTGCTGCTCGCCGTGGCCGCATACGCCTGCGCCGGCGGGACGGACTACGGAGCGGGCTTCTGGGACCTGACGGCCGGTGGAGCCGAGCGCGGCAAACGTCCCAGATGGCTGATCGACCACGCCATGGCGCCCGTATGGGAGGTCAACAACGTCTGGCTGATCTTCGTCCTCATCCTCATGTGGACCGGGTTCCCCGTGCTGTTCCAGACCGTGTTCACCGCACTGTGGCTCCCCCTGGCGCTGGCCGCCGTCGGCATGGTCCTGCGCGGCGCCGGTTTCGCCCTGCGCAAACCCAGCCGCCGGCTGGCCCGGCGGCGCCTCTACGGCGCCGTGTTCGCCATCGCCTCCCTGCTCACCCCCTTCTTCCTCGGGGCGGCCGTCGGCGCCATCGCCACCGGCCGGATCGCACCGGGTACCGAGGCCTCCGCGGACGCGTGGGCCACCCCCGCGTCCCTCCTGTTCGGACTGCTCACCGTCGCCGCGACCGCGCTCCTCGGCGCCGTGTTCCTGACCGCCGACGCCGCGCGGTTCGACGCACCCGACCTCGTCGGCTACTTCCGGCTCCGCGCCCTCGCCGGTCTCGTCGCGGTCGCCCTGATGGCTGTGGGCGTCCTGCTCGTCACCCGGGGCGACGCCCCCCACGTCTGGCACGGGCTGACCCACGGTGCGGGGCTCGTCCTCGCGATCGTCTCCGCGGTGTTCTTCGCCGCCACGGGGCTGCTCGTGCTGCGGGGACAGGCCCGCTCGGCCCGCTTCGGCTGCGTCGGGACCGTCGCCGCGGCCGTCTTCGCCTGGGGTCTCGCGCAGCGCCCCTACCTCATCCCCACCTCCCTGTCCGTCGCGGATGCCGCGGGCGATTCGCAGACCCTGGCCTGGCTGACGGTGGTCAGCCTCGTCGCCCTGCTGCTGATCGCCCCGGCCGTCTTCCTCCTCTACTGGCTCGACACCCATGGCGAGTTGGAGCCCCTCACCGACTCCGACCTGCGCCGGACCGGCCCCACGAGGGGTGGTACCGCCGACGGCGACTGACCTGGCCGAGTCCCCCGTCGCGCCCGTGCGGCAAGGAAGGAAACCGCTGTGAGCGAGGAAGACATCCTCCTCGGCATCGCCCTGGTCGTGGCCCTGGCCGCCGCCTGCCAGATCCTCGCGGGCAAACTGCGCGTCCCGGCGCTGATCCTGCTGCTACCGGTCGGCTTCGCCGCGGGCGCCCTGACCGACATCGTCCATCCGGACCAGCTGATCGGGGAGGAGTTCTCCGCCCTCGTGTCCCTGTCCGTGGCGGTGATCCTCTACGACGCCGGCCTCGGCCTCGACCTGCGCAACCTCACCGGCCACACCCGCGCGGTCGTGGGCAGGCTGCTGCTCTTCGGAGTGGCCTTCACCTTCCTGGCCGTCTGTGCCGTCGCCCCGGCCCTGTTCAGCATGTCGCTCAGGGTGTCCGCCATGGTGGGCATGATCCTCGTCGTGTCGGGGCCCACGGTCGTGGGGCCCCTGCTCCAGTACGTGCGGCCGACGGACAAGGTACGGCGCCTGCTGATCTGGGAAGGAACGCTGACCGACCCGATCGGCGCCATCCTCGGCGCCCTCGTCTTCCACGCCATCGCCACGACGCACCAGATCGACATCGGCCGGGGCTACCAGATCGGCCAGTTCCTCATCAGCATGGCCGTCGGCCTCGCCGGCGGATCCGTGGGGGTCGCGCTGCTGTGGCTGACCCTGCGCGTGCTCAGGCTGGGCGAGACGCTCGGAACGCTGGCGCAACTGGCCACGGTGATCGCCGTGTCGGCAGTATGCGACATCGTCCGCGACGACACCGGCCTCATCGCCGCGATCGTCATCGGTATGGCCGCGGCCAACATCCGGGGCTTCGACATGCCCGCTCGCCGGCCCTTCTTCGAGACACTGGTCCAGCTGATCATCGGGCTGCTGTTCATCTCCATCTCCTCCAGCGTCACCCCGGCCTCCCTGACGCCCGTGCTCCTGCCCACGCTCGTTCTCGTCGCGCTCCTCGTCCTCGTGGTGCGGCCGCTCGTGGCCTTCGCCGCCACCATCGGCACGGACATGACCATGGGGGAACGGGCGTTCACGGGATGGATGGCTCCACGCGGCATCGTCGCGGCCTCCACCGCGGCGGCCTTCGCCGCGAGCCTCGTCCAACTGGGACTGCACGGTGCCTCCAAAATCCTTCCCGTCACCTTCCTGGTGATCGTCTCCACGGTCGTCCTGTACGCCCTGACCGCCGGACCCGTGGCCCGGCGCCTCGGCGTCGCCCGGCCGGACCGCACCCGGCCCCTCCTGGTGGGCGGCGCTCCGTGGGCGATCGCCCTGGGCAGGGCCCTGCGGTCGGCAGGGCTCGACGTGCAGATGTGGGCGGGACAGGGCGAGGAACGCGAACGGATCAAGGACGCCGGAATCAAACTGGCCAGAGGGGACCTGCTGGCGACGGCCACCAACCCCAGGGCACGGCTGGAGGGGGTCAACGCCGTCTTCCTGCTCACCGATGACGACGACTTCAACGCGCTCGCCTCGGTGGTGGTCGAGGACAACGTCGAAGGCCCCGTCTACCGGGTGGGACCGCCCCACGAGAGCCATGGTGTCGTCGCGCCGTACACGGGCGGCGCCATCCTCTTCGGCGGTTCACTGGTCAGGCACGTCCTGGCGGCACGGTACGAACAGGGCGCCCGGTTCCTGGTGCAGCCCGCCTCCGATCCGGTCCCGCCGGGACACGAAACACTGTTCGTGGTCCGTGCCGACGGCCGTCTGGAGCCGGTCGACGAGGCACGGGCCGTCACCCCGCACGAGGGCGACCTCGTCGTTCTACTCGGTCCCGTACCACCGGCCTGAGGTGGTGGGGTCGTGGGGTCGTGTCCCTAGCCTGCGCCCTGCAGGCGGTTCAGGGTCTCGTCCAGCGTGATGGCCGCGTCGATGAGCGCGAGATGGGTGAAGGCCTGGGGGAAGTTGCCGAGCTGTCGGCCCGTCAGGGCGATCTCCTCGGAGTACAGGCCCAGGTGGTTGGCGTACGTCATCATCTTCTCGAGGACGAGCCTGGCCTGATCGGTCCGCCCGGCCCGGGCCAGGGCGTCGACGTACATGAACGTGCACAGGGAGAAGGTTCCCTCGGAGCCGCGCAGACCGTCGGGCGAGGCCTCCGGGTTGTAACGGTAGACCAGGCTGTCGGTCACCAGCTCACGGTCCATCGCGTCCAGGGTGGACGTCCACATCGGATCGTCGGGCGTGATGAAACCCACCGTCGGCATCCGCAGCAGCGAGGAGTCGAGCACGTCGCTGCCGTAGTGCTGGACGAATGCCTTGCGCCCCGGGTCCCAGCCCTTCGCCAGGACCTGCTCGTAGATGTTGTCGCGCTCGGCGGCCCAGCGGCCGCTCTCGGCAGGCCGGCCGTGGGCGACCGCCAGCCGCAGCGCGCGGTCGAACGCGACCCAGGACATCACCCGGCCGTAGGTGAAGTGCTTGCGCCCGCCGCGGGTCTCCCACAGCCCCTCACCGGCCTGGTCCCAGTGGTCCACGAGCCAGTCGAGCAGTGTGCGCAGCGATGTCCAGCCCTGGATGTCGAGGTGGATGCCGTGCTGGTGGGCGAAGGAGATGCTGTCGAGCGCCTCGCCGTAGATGTCCAGCTGCAACTGGGTGGCCGCGCCGTTGCCTATGCGCACCGGGGCGGATCCCTGGTACCCCTCCCAGTGGTCCAGGGTCTCTTCGTAGAGATCGGAGGAACCGTCCACCCGGTACATGATGTTCAGCGGCCCCGTGTCGGTGTCACGACCGGCCTTCTCCTTCACCCGGTCGCCC
Source organism: Streptomyces sp. NBC_01408 (assembly GCF_026340255.1). Classification (GTDB taxonomy): domain Bacteria; phylum Actinomycetota; class Actinomycetes; order Streptomycetales; family Streptomycetaceae; genus Streptomyces. The sequence continues at coordinate 343,526 of NZ_JAPEPJ010000002.1, forward strand.
AGCCAGCCGATGAACGCCCTCGCCTCATCCGTGAACCCCAGGCCCAGCAGGGCGTAGACGGAGAACGACGCGTCACGGATCCAGGTGAACCGGTAGTCCCAGTTGCGCTCGCCGCCCAGTTGCTCCGGCAGCCCCGCCGTGGGGGCCGCCACCAGGGCGCCGCTGGGTGCGTACGTCATCAGCTTCAGCGTCACGGCGGAGCGCTCCACCGTCTCGCGCCACCGGCCCGTGTACCGGGACTGGCGGAGCCACGTCCGCCAGTACTGCCTGGTGGCGTCGAAGAGTTCCTGGAACTCGGCGACGCGGATCTCGCGCGGCGGCCCCGCCGCGGCCGACTCCATGACCAGACCCCGCTGCTGGCCGGCTTCGAGCGCGACGTCGACGCGCAGGTCGTGATCGCCGGTGAGGGTGTGCAGCACCCGTTCGTCCTCGGGCTCCCGCACTACGCTGAGGGTGAGCTCCAGGTCGTCGGAGGCGAACACCGCTCCGTTCTCCGTGACGTGCAGCGTGTGGGGCTTGCGGCCGTAGTCGAACCGCGGGGCGATGTCGACCCGGAAGGTCATGGTGCCGCGTACGCAGCGGAGCATACGGACCAGGCGATGGCGGTCGGTGGCCGTCACCCCGGTCACCGGCATGAAGTCGACCACCTCGCCGGCACCGGTCTCGGTCATGAAGCGTGTCACGAGGATCGCGGTGTCCGGCAGGTACAGCTGCTTCGTGGTGTACGTCTCCTCCGCCGGTCTGACGGTGAAATGCCCGCCCTTCTCCCAGTCGAGGAGAGCACCGAACACGCTGGGCGAATCGAAACGCGGGCAGCAGAACCAGTCGATCGTTCCGTCCGTGGTCACCAGTGCCGCGGTCTGCAGGTCACCGATCAGGCCATGGTTTTCGATCAGCGGGTAGTCAGCCATGGGAGAACCCTTTCCGACGCCACCCAGTCAGCTTAAGCAAGGAACTCCCGGCGGGCTTGTCGAGCGGGCCCGCCCCTGCACCCCTGCGGAAACGGCTCTAGCGTGGAAACACACGAACTGGATGTCCAGGCCGCATCGCACCGCCGGATCCGGAGGCTGCCCGTGCTGTCGAGCCTTGCGTCAGCTGCTCCCGAAACCTACGGCGGCCTGCGGTGCGTACCGCGATGTGTGCCGCACCGGTGCGCACGATGATGTCCTGGGCGGCACGCTTCCGGTTGCGGCAGTACGCCAAGGCAAGCCTGTGGATCGTCCCCCTGATCGGGCTTCTGCTGGGGGCGGTGCTCGCCGAATGGGCCGCCGGCGTGGACGGAGCGGGCTGGCTGCCGCACACCTGGCAGTACTCCGCCTCGACGGCGAGCACGGTGCTCAGCTCGGTCGTCGGGTCCATGGTCGCCCTGCTGGGGTTCGTCGTGACCATCGGTGTACTCGTCGTCCAGCAGGCCACGGGAACCCTGTCCCCACGCTACATGCGCCTGTGGTACCGCGACCGGCTCCAGAAGGCCGTGCTGGCCACGTTCACCGGAACCTTCGCCTACGCCTACTCCCTCTTGCGCGGCATCGAGCCGAACTCCGTCCCCGACCTGGGGGTGACCCTGTCCGGCGTGGCCGTCTCCGCCAGCCTGGTGCTGCTGCTCATCTACCTCAACCGGTTCACCCACAACCTCCGGCCCGTGGCCATCGCCGACCTGGTGGGGCGCTTGGGCGAGAAGGTGCTCGTCCGGGGAACGGAACGCATCCATCGCCATGCGGCACACGACGGGGCTTCCGTGCCGCCTGCCGGTCCGGTGACCCCCATCCGGTCCGAACCCGGCGGGGTCATCCAGGCGTTCGACGCGGCGGGGCTGATCGCCGCCGCCGTCCGCCACGACTGCGTCCTCGTACTGGCCCACCAGGTCGGCGACTTCGTGCCGCCCGGCACCACCCTCGTCGAGGCCCACGGCTCCGCGCGGACGCCCGACCCACGCAGGGTGGCCGGGCTCGTCGCCCTCGGAACCGAGCGCACCATCGAGCAGGATCCCGCCTTCGCCCTGCGCATCCTCGTCGACATCGCCATCCGTGCCCTCTCCCCCGCCGTGAACGACCCCACGACCGCCGTGCAGGTGCTCAACCACATCGACACGTTCCTGCACGTGGTCGGCCGTGTCCGGCTCCGCGGCCGGTACGTGCTCGCCGACGACCGGGGCCGGCCGCGACTGGTGGTGCCGGGCCGCAGCTGGGAGGACTACCTCCGGGTCGGCGTCACCGAGATCCGTGAGTACGGGGCCACGTCCCTCCAGGTGTGCAGGCGGCTCCGCGCGCTGTTGGAGGACCTGCTGGAGACCCAGCCGGCCCATCGTCTGCCCGCGGTACGCGCGGAGCTCGCCCTCCTCGACGAGTCCGTGGAGCGGACGTTCGCCGACCCCGCCCGCCGCGCCAGTGCACGGACCGCCGACCGGCAGGGCATCGGCGGTGCGCGGCACCCCCGGAGCGAACCCTCCCCGTGACGCGATGCCGGACGGACGTTGATTCCGATCTTCACGAGGACAGGCTGGTCAGGGCCGCCCGGCCGGGTCCGCGGCTGCTTCGCCGCCGCTGCTGCGGGCGGGGCTCTTCGGGGCATCCGGTGCCCGGCTGCCGCGCGGCGCGGGCGCGCGTGCCGCGGGTTCGGGATATCTGTGGTCGCAGGCGGCGGTCGGCGGTGACCGCCACTGTCCGGAAAGGCAGGAGGCCGGTGACTGTCCAGCCCATTCCCGAGGGGTATCCGCGCGTCACGCCGTACCTCTGCATCGACGGGGCCGCGGCCGCGATCGACTTCTACGTCTCCGTGCTCGGCGCGCAGGAGCGGATGAGGATGGCCGCTCCCGGAGGCAAGATCGCCCACGCCGAGCTGGAGCTCGGCAACTCGGTCATCATGCTCGCGGACGAGTACCCGGACATGGGATTCCGCTCGCCGAAGGCGGTGGGCGGCACGCCCGTCACCCTGCACGTGTACGTCGAGGACGTGGACGCGGTGTTCGCCGAGGCCCTTTCCCGGGGCGCCACCCAGGTGTCACCGGTCAAGACCGAGTTCTACGGCGACCGCTCCGGCCAGCTGGAGGACCCGTTCGGCCACCGCTGGAACCTCTCCACGCACGTCGAGGACGTCTCGCCGGACGAGATGCGGAAGCGGTCCGAGGAAGCCATGCGCTCCATGGGGTCCAATCCCTGAGGGGCCTTACGCGGCCCGGGCCCGCGGCCGGTGCAGCAAGCCTTCCAGCAGCACGGCCAGATAGCGGCGCGCGGTCTCACGCCGGGCGGCCGGGTCGCCGTGGACGTTCGCGGCGTAGGCGATTCCGCACATGAGCGGGACCAGGTCGTCGGAGGTCAGGTCGGAGCGGACGACCCCGGCTTCGCGGGCCCGGCCGAGCAGTTGTGCGCCGACCGACCGCAGGGTCCGCTTCAGTTCGGTGGTGCGCGGCAGGGCGTCCGTTGGCGCGGCGGCGACCGCGGGCAGGGAAGCGTCAGTGACCTGCGCTTCGATGGTGCGGGCCAGGAAATCGGCGAGGGCGCGCCGGGGGTCGTCGTCGGCCAGTGCCCGCTCGCCATGGGCCGCGAGTGCCTCCAGGCAGGGGGTCGCGACGGTTTCCAGGAGCGCCTCGGCGGTGGGGAAGTGGCGGTAGACGGTGCCTACGCCCAGTGAGGCACGGCGGGCGACGTCGTTGAGCTGGAGCGGGGTGCCCTCGTCCACGAGATCGCGGGCCACGGCGACGATCCGCTCCCAGTTGCGGGCGGCGTCCTTGCGCAGGGGTGCGGTCGTCATGGGCGAAGTCTAAAAGGCACCCCGCTACGCCGTGACGGGCCGGCCCGTCACGGCCGCGGTTCGCCGTGGCTCACCGGTCACCGGCCCTCGACCAGCGGTGCCAACTGCTTGCTGAGCCGGAGGACGTCGGCGACCGTGCGCGCGTCGGTGCTTCCACGGAACGGAGCAACGGGGTGGGCGCGGGGGCCGATGAGCAGACCCGTCCGCCCGTCGAGTGCGGGGTCGGTGGCGGCGACGACGGACGGCCGCGCGGCCACGGAGGCGGGTCCGGCGGTGGAGCGTTCGAACTTCCGCCGGACCAGCGGCCAGAGCAGCCGCAGTCCCGGTGAGACGATCTTCGGATCGCTCATGGTGCCGTTGGTCATGTCGGTCGCGGCGCCGCCCGGGTCCGCCGCGAAGACCGTGGTGCCGGTGGAGCGCAGGCGCTCGGCCAGGTCCAGGGTGTAGGCGAGGTGCGCGAGCTTGGCGCGGCCGTACCAGTGGAAGCCGTAGTAGCCGCCGGACGGCTCGACGGCGTCGAAGCGGCGCTTGGCGACGCCGATCGCGCCCGAGGTGACGTTCACGATCCGGCTCGGCGCGCCCGCTCGCAGTGCGGGCAGCAGCAGTTCGGTCAGCAGGTACGGGGAGAGGTGGTTGACGGCGAACGTCGCCTCGATCCCGTCGACCGAGTCCTGTCGGTCCGGGAACATCGCCCCGACGTTGTTGACCAGTACGGTCAGCGGGCCGTCGGCGGCGATCCGGCCTGCGAGGGCGCGGACCGCACCGAGCGAGGCGAGGTCCGTGGCCAGGAACCGCGCCGGATGCGCCGGTTCCGTGGCGTTGATCCGCTCGACCGCACGGGCACCCCGCTCGGCGTTGCGTCCGACCACGGTGACCGCGAAACCCGCCGCGGCCAGTCCCAGGGCGGTCTCCCACCCGATCCCCGCCGTTCCTGCCGTGACCACCGCTGTCCGGCTCATCGCATGCCCCGTTCCGTCTATGTGGATTAACTATCCGCTTGACGTCACGGTAGCAGATCCGGATGACCTATCCGGTTGAAGTGGGCGGGGTGGGCTGGGCGGCATTGAGGCACTCCGCCCGCCCCTCGTCAGACCCAGGAGGGCGTATCTGGCGTGTCACCCGTGCCGCACTGCTCCGGTCTGGAGGTTCTCGGTGAGAGTGGCTGTCCGGTGAGCTCGGTACGGCCGGCCGTGGGCGGAGGTTTCCTGATGGGCGACAGCGGCAGCGGGCAGCCTCCGGGCGGCACACCACGGCACCCACAGCCCAAGTCCGCAGGGTCCGCCGGGCCTCCCCCGGGGCCGGCGCGGCCGGAGTTCTGGCGCAGTCCCCTGCGCGGTCCGTGGCTGACCGCGGTGTTCGGGCTGGTCCTGCTGTTCGGGATCGCGGTGCTGTTCGTGACGGGCCTGCTGTCGTACGCGGCATACAACCCGGATCTGGCGGCTGTCAACGACCAGACCCCGGACAAGGGCCGGCTCGGCTTCTACCTGTTCTCCTGGCCGACGTCGCCGTACTGGCTCTACCGGCTGACCCAGGGCGTCCACGTGACGCTGGGCATCGTGCTGGTACCCGTACTGCTGGCGAAGCTGTGGTCGGTCATCCCGAAGCTGTTCGCATGGCCCCCGATCCGCTCGGTGAGCCACGCCCTCGACCGGTTGTCCCTGCTCCTGCTGGTCGGCGGCGCCGGCTTCGAGTTCGTCACCGGCATCCTCAACGTCCAGCTGCACTACATCTTCCCCGGCTCCTTCTACACGCTGCACTTCTACGGGGCTTGGGTGTTCATCGGCGCCTTCGTCGTGCACGTGGCCTTCCGGCTGCCCAGGGCGCTGCGGGCCGTCAGGCACCGTCTCGGGGAGCCTGCGGCGGGTACCGAGGAGGCGGCCGGGCTGGTCGCGCCGCGGCCCGCGGCGCCGACCATCTCGCGCCGGGGCGCCCTGGCCATGGTCGGGCTCGGGTCGGTGGCGCTGCTGGTGGTCACAGCGGGGCAGAGCATCGGCGGGTGGTGGCGGCAGACCGCGCTCCTGGCACCGCACGGCCGGGACCCGGGCTCGGGCCCGAACGGCTTCCAGATCAACAAGACCGCCGCCTCGGTCGGCATCCGGCCCAGCGACATCGGCCCCGCCTGGCGGCTGACCGTGCGCGGCGCCGGGCGGCAGGTCGACCTGACGTACCAGCAGCTGCTGGCCATGACGCAGCGCGAGTCGGCCCTGCCGATCGCCTGTGTCGAAGGCTGGTCGACCCCCGACCAGCTGTGGAGCGGGGTCCGGCTCACCGATCTGGCCGCCCTTGTCGGGCTCGGCATGCGCACGCCCGAGGTCCTGGTGGAGTCGGCGCAGCGCGGGGGCTCGTTCCGTTCGGCGGTGCTGCGCGACAACCAGGTCCGCGACAGCCGCTCGCTCCTGGCCGTCCGGGTCAACGGGGCGACGCTCTCCCCCGACCACGGCCATCCGGCGCGGATCATCGTCCCCGGGGCACCCGGGGTGCACAACACCAAGTGGGTCACCCGTCTGACGTTCGGAGAGCCGGCATGAGCGCTCCGACCGCTTTCCGCCGCCGCTACGGCGCCTCCCCGCTGCACCTGCTCCTCGTCCTGGTCTCCTTCGCGCTCGCGGTCTACGCCGGACTGCGCCTGTTCGAGGGGGACACCGTCGGCGTGGCCGTGTGGTTCGTCGGGGCGGCCCTCCTCCACGACCTGGTACTGCTCCCCCTGTACTCGGTGACCGACCGGGCGGCGCAGGCACTGTTCAGCACCGGGCGGGATGACGGTCGGCCCGCGCCACGGGTGAGCGTGAACTACGTCCGCGTGCCCGCATTCGTATCCGGGGTCCTGCTGCTGGTCTGGTGGCCGCTGATCCTCGGACAGGTCGGGCACTTCACCGCCGCGACCGCCCTCCCCGCGGACGGCTTCCTGGCCCGGTGGCTGCTCATCACCGCGGTGCTCTTCGCCGCCTCGGCCGTGGTCCTGATCGTACGGACCCGGGCCCGGAGCCGGGCTCAGCGGCAGGCACGCGGCGCGACGAAGTGACGGCCTCCGGCGCTGGTGATCCGGCTCTTCCGGGGCGAGCCCGCGCCCTCCGGACCGCTGTGATCGGAGCCCGCCCGCTCGGCCGGCCGGCCCGGAGACAGCGCCTGGGCTACGCGAGGGCGAAGTAGCGCAGCCAGAGGTAGAGGGCGGAGAGGGCGACGGTGACCACGGTCACGACGAGGCCGTACTTGGTGAACTCCCAGAAGCTGATGGGGTGGCGGTTGCGTTCGGCGATGCCGAGGACGACGACGTTGGCGGAGGCGCCGATGGCGGTGGCGTTGCCGCCGAGGTCGGCGCCGAGGGCGAGGGCCCACCACATCACGTGGTCGGGGTCGTCGCCACCCATGGCCGTGACGAGCTGGCTGGTGATCGGGGCCATGGTGGCCACGTAAGGGATGTTGTCGACCAGCCCGGAGAGCACCGCCGAGCCGCCCAGCAGCAGCATGGAGCCGCCGAGTTCGTCTCCGCCGATCGCGTCCGCCAGGGAGCCTGCCAGATCTCCGATGACTCCGGTCCCGATGAGGGCGCCGACCATCACGAACAGTCCCGCGAAGAAGGCGAGGGTGGGCCATTCCACCTCGCCGAGGACCTCTCCGGTCTCCACCTTCGAGATCGCGATGAGCAGGCCCGCCCCCAGGAGGGCGACGACGCTCGGCTCGTAGTGGAGGACCGGGTGCAGGACGAAGCCGGCGACGACCAGCGCCAGAACGCCCAACCCCTGGGCCAGGAGCCGGGGTTCGGTGATCGCCTCCCGCTCGCGCAGCTCCATGATCTCCGCGGCGCGCTTCTCGTCGTAGACGAAGTGCTTGGCGAACATCACCCGGCAGAGCAGTACGAGGACCGCCACCAGTACGACGCACAACGGGGCGAGGTGGATCAGGAAGTCGTTGAAGGTCAGCCCGGCCCGGCTGGCGATGATGATGTTCGGCGGGTCACCGACGAGCGTGGCGGTGCCGCCGATGTTCGCGGCCAGCACCTCGGCGATCAGGAAGGGTACGGGGGCCAGCCGCAGCCGGTCGCAGACCAGCAGCGTCACCGGTGCGACGAGCAGCACGGTGGTGACGTTGTCGAGCAGCGCCGAGGCCATCGCCGTGATGACGACCAGCATGGCCATCACCCGGAACGGCCGCGCCCTGGCCTTCTTCACCGACCAGATCGCCAGGTACTCGAAGAGCCCGGTGCGCCGGAGGACTCCGACGATCATCATCATGCCCATGAGCAGGAAGACGACGTTCCAGTCGATGCCCGTCTCATCGGAGTAGAAGGCGGCGCCGTCGTCGGTGGCGCCGATCGCCAGCATCAGCCCCGCTCCGCCCAGGGCTGCGGCGACGCGGTGGACCTTCTCGCTGATGATCAGGGCGTACGCGCCGACGAAGACGGCGATGGCGGCCCAGCTCTGCCAGTCGCTCACGCCTGCTCGCCCGCCGCGAGGTAGTGCCTCATCAGGGCCGCGGCCGTCACGACCCCGATGAGGCGTACCCGGTCCGCCCCACCGCCGTGCTCGACGACGGCGACGAGCGGGACGTGCGTGCGGGCCATGACCGCGGCGATCTGGAGCACTCCCGCGTCCGGGCCGACGTACGGGGGCTTGAAGGTCCGGCGCGGGAGCCACTCGGAAACCGTCCGGCCCTCCAGTCCCTCGGCGAGCGCGTCCGCGTGCCGCTCGTCGATCACGGCGGCGAGCAGCGGGTCCTCCATCACGTACTCGGGCACCAGCTGCCGTACCAGCTGGGAGCCGGGCACGACGGCGTACGGAACCCCGTCGGTGTCGAGCACCAGCAGGGCGGGCAGGTTCTGCTCCGCCAGCAACCGCACCGCGTCGACCGCGGGGTCGTCGGTGGTCACATGGGGGTAGGGCTCGGCGAGATCACGGGCTGGCATGGTGCTTCTCCTGATCGGGTGTGTCGCGCGGAACGCGGACGCGGGTCCGGTCTCGATGGCCGTCGTCGGCCGGGATGCCCGCGAGGGTGTACGCCGCCTCCGCCTGCGGGAACCCGGAATATCACACCGTCGCCCGGTTCGCCCTCACCCACCGCACGGGCACGGGCACGGGCAAGTACCGATACCGCAATGGCTACGTGATGCGTACGGTCTCGCGCACGGTGACCTGGTCGATGTCGGTGGTGCGTACCGTGATGTTCAGGGTCCACACGCCGGGCATCGGCAGCCGCAGGTCGTACGCGGCCCAATACCCCTTCTGGTTCTTGAGCTTGGCATCGAGCGGGCCGATTCCCAGTTCGCCCTGGGTGAGGGTCAGGCGGAGTTCGGGAACGGTGGCGAGGCCGCCGTCCGCTGTGTACACGACGGCTTCGACCGTGTTCTCGCCGACGCGTCCCGGAGCCAGCGTGATCTGCACCGTGCCGTGACGGTTCGCCGTCCCCATGTCGAAGGGGACGGTAACCACCTTCGTCGCCGGCTCCTGCACGGTGGCTGCCGAGGCCATCTCGCCGGCGGCGCGGCCGGGCTGGGTGCCGGTGAGCACGGTGGTGATCACCAGGACCGCCACGCTGAGTGCCGCTTCGAGCGCCACCGTGCGACGCAGGGCGCGCTGATACCTGTCGCCCGTGACGACAGGCGACTCGGCGCCGTCGCCCGGCTCACCCCGGGCGGGTGGTGCATCGGACGTGCTTCCGGGGTCTGTTGCCCCTGGGGAAGTCGGCGCGCCGACCGTTTGCACGACCCTCGCCCGCTCAGGTTCTGGCACCTTCAGCCTCTCCTCGGCCCGCGGCGCCTCATGGAGGAGGCGGGCGGTCCACCGGCGGGAGAAGGACGCCACCCACAGCACGAGGACCACGGCGGCGACCTTCACGACGAGGGTCCTTCCGTACGACGTGCTGGACAGCGCCTCCCATGAACCGACCTGCCTCCACGACTGGTACACCCCGGTACCGACCAGTACGGCCACGGCGGTGAAGGCCAGCGTCGAGAAGCGACCGATCGCGGCCACCGGAACGTCTCGACCGTCCGGTGCCCGACGCCGCAGAACGGTCACCAGGGTGATCAGGCCGCCCAGCCAGACCCCCATGGCCAGGAGGTGCAGCACGGCGACAGGAACGGCCAGGGGCACCTGGATGCCGGCGGAGGCGTGTTCGGCGGCGGCCCAGGTGAACGCCAGGCCCAGGGCGAGCGCCGCCCCGGCCAGGCGGCCCCGGGCACCGAGGTCCCCCGGCTGCGACCCGTCATCCTGACGGCCGGGTCGTACGGCCACCCGCCTCAGCAACACCCCGGCAACCGCGAGCAGCACAAGCCGTGCGATCAGTGCGACCCCAGGCCTCCCGGTGACGGTTCGGCCCAGCTGAGACAGGTCGAACGCCGACGTCAACTGGCCGGCTGTCTCGTACGGTCCGCGCAGCAGCAACAGGGCCACGGTGGACGCCACCAGCGTCGCCCACCCGGCAGCCAGCAGTCTGCGCACCGGACGAACCGCGCCCGCGGCGGGCCAGCACACGAGGACGAACGCGGCAGTTCCGACGAGGAGAGCGAGACCGCTGTACGCGACGTAGCGGAAGAAGCCGTACAGGCGGCCGACCACCGTGTGGTCCGATGAGTCGGCCGCCACCACGGCGGCAGTCTCGGAGGGCTTGCCGATGGAGAAGACGAACGCGCCGGAGATCGGGTGACCGTCGGCGGAGACGACGCGCCAGGCCACCGTGTAGGTCCCCTGGGGCAGCTTCTCGGACAGCTCTACCCGTGCGGTGTTCTCCTTGCCGTCCACATACTGCGCCGGACGCGGGTTCACCCGCTCGTTGTCAGGCGACAGCACTCTCAGCGAGTCGTCGGAGAAGGTGACGGACTCGGTGAAGGTGAGTGTGACCTGCTTCGGAGCCGTCTTGAGGACGGTCCCGTCCGCAGGGTCCGAGCCGCCGAGGCCGGCGTGCGCGAAGGCCGGGCCCGCCGCGCCGAGGATCAGGGCGAACACGGCGGCGACCAGCGCAAGAACGGTCAGTGGCGTCCTTCGGGGAGGCGATCCAGTGTGCATGAAGAGGCAGTCTCCGGAGTGGCGGTCGTCAGCGGCGGCACCGCCGCCCGGGCCCCGGTCGGGCGGGGCAGCAGTCGGACGGTGTCGCTCACCCGGGGCGACAGGACGGACTCTGGCGGGGCTGGGACTCATGGCGAGATGTGGACGATAGTGCGGTCGGCCCGGGGACGGCGCTGCTTGCGCAACTTCGGCTAAAGCACGCTGCAGAACGTCGACTCGGGGCACTTTCCCTGTATCCATCAGAGGTTCGAGCTGCGCCGCCTCCACCCGCCCCGGCTCTGCCCGCCACCGGCTCCCGAACCCGGGAAACCGCAGCTGAGCCATCCGGTGGATTCTCGGTGGCTCGTGGTCCGGCGCCGAGGACGGCGTACGGACGGTGGCACACTGGGCGAGTGGCGCCGCTTGCGCCGCCGTGCGATGCGAACCGCCGCCCCGGGCCGTACCGGGGGGGTGCACACTCGACGGCGTCCTCATCCACCGGTACCCGCGACAGCTCGTGGTGAGGACTTGCCAGAGGACGTGAGGACGATGTCACCGTCGAATCCTTCCGGCGCTTCGACGCGCGTACGGATGTTGGCCCGGCTGGCGTTGGTCTGCGCACTGGGCGCGGTGGCGGCGTTGATCGCTGCGAGCGGCCGGGGCGGCCTGTTCATCCTCGCGGTCGGGGCGGCCGGCGCTGTGCTCACGGCCATGGGTACGTGGTGGGTGCTGGCCCATCGTGGGGCGGTGCGGGCGGCCGGGGCCGTGCTCATGGTGGGCGCACCGGTGGCCATCCTGGTCGCGTACGCCCTGGCGGATCTGTGGCCCGTGGCGCTGACCGCCATCGCGCTGTGGGGCGCCGCCGTGGTGTGCGCGGGGTCGGCGCTGCGCGCAGTACGGGAACCCCACGGCATGCAGGCGGTGGCCTGCGCCCTCCCCCGGCATCCGGTGCTGATCATGAACCCGAAGTCCGGCGGTGGCAAGGTCGGCCGTTTCGGCCTGGTCGAGAAGGCCGAGGCGCTGGGCGCTCGGGTCGTGCTGTTGGATACGACGGCCAGGACGGACGTCGCCGCGCTCGCCCGTCAGGCGGTGGCCGAGGGCGCGGACCTGCTCGGGGTGGCGGGCGGCGACGGAACCCAGGCCCGGGTGGCCGAAGTGGCGGCCGAGCACGACCTGCCGTTCCTGGTGGTCTCCGCAGGCACCAGGAACCACTTCGCCAGGGATCTCGGTCTGGACCGCGACGACCCGGCCGCGTGCCTGGAAGCGCTGGCCGACGGGGAGGAACTCAGGGTCGACCTGGGCGTCGTGGGCGGCTACGCCTTCGTCAATACGGCCTCGTTCGGCGTCTACGCGGAGGTCGTACAGCGCCCGGACTACCGGGATGCCAAGGCGGATGCGGCCCTGGACGCAATGCCCGACCTCCTGCTCGGGTACGCCGGTCACACGCTCGACGCGGTGACGGACGATGCGCGGCTGGAGTCCCAGCAGGCGCTGCTGGTCAGCAACAACCCTTACGCCACCCCCGAACCGATGGCCGCGGGCGGCCGCAGACCCCGGCTCGACGGCGGAGTGCTGGGTGTCGTCGGAATCCGGGTGAACAACGCTGCCCAAGCGGCCGACGTCGCGCTCCGAGGTGCCAGGGCGGCCGGACTACAGGTGCTGACCTCCCAGCGGATCAGCATCAGCTCGGGCACGGAGAGCATTCCGGTCGCCGTCGACGGAGAGGCGCTGACCATGCCCGCCCCCGTCGTCTGCGCCGTCCGCCCGGGCGCGCTGCGCGTACTCGTACCCAAGGTTCGTCCGGGGTCTCCGGCGTCCCTCCCGCCCGTGCGCTGGCGTGAGGTCGTCAGCCTGGCCTTCAGCCGGCCGCGACCGGCAGCGGAGGACCGGCACGGCGCGGCGCGTGCCTCGTGACTCCCGGCGCACATGCCCGGCCTGCCGCGCGGCGTCACAATGAGCCTTGTCCGGTGTTCCCGCTGTTCGTAGCGGATTGGAGACATCCGTGAAGGACCTCAAGTTTGAGCAGAAGAGTTCCCTGTCCCGCCTCGAGGCGGCTGATCAGCTCTCCGCGCTCGCGGAGGCGCTCAGGCACGGCGGCTCGGCCGAACTGGAACTCGGCCCCGGGAAGCTGACCATGCGGGTCCCCGACGAACTCCGCACCGAGATCGAGGTCGAGGTCGAGGACGGTGAGATCGAGCTGGAGATCGAACTCAAGTGGCCTATCGCGCAAACCTAGGGTCTGATCCGGGAGGGCGGGCGACAGCCCGTGCCGACTACACCGGCGCCGTCTACGGCTCGCTGCTTGCCGCCTCCGTGGTGGTCGGTGCCGGAACGCTCGGCTCGTTCCCTCGGCTGAAACTCGTCCTGCTGCTGCTGTGCACCGGCGTGGTGTTCTGGGCCGCACACGTGTTCGCCCGCCTTTTCGGGGCCCGCATGGTGCAGCACTTGAGCTGGCGCGTGGTCCGCGGTACAGCCAGGGAAGAACGCCCGATCATCGAGGCGGCCGTCCCACCGGCCGTCGCCGCGGCCATCAGCCCGCTCTTCGGACTGGATACCCAAGGGATGGCTTGGCTGGCACTCGCGGTCGCTCTGGCCGGCCAGGTCGGCTGGGCAACCGTGGCTGCCAGCCGCGCCGGCGCCTCGGGCGGCCTGATGGTGATCGCCGGTGGGATGAACCTCTTCCTCGGGTTGATCATCGTGGGTCTCAAGGTCGCGCTTCAGCACTGAGGACCCGCCGCCGCTACTGCGGCGGCGTACGGTAGCCCGCGGCGAGCCGGGCGAGGGCTACGGCGGCAAGGAGAAGTCCGAAGTCACGGAGCGCGATGTCGTAGTAGCCGGGGATGCTCAGCAGGTTGACGATGATGCCGGCGAGCCATGCGGCGACCAGCCAGCCGCCGAAGCGGGGAGCGACGGCGACGACGAGGCCTGCGACGATCTCGATCGCGCCCACCGCGTACATGGCACTCTGGGCGCTTCCGGGGACGATGTCGTCGATCCAGGGTGCGAGGTAGACCGGCCAGTCCACGAGCAGGTTGGTGAACTTGTCCAGTCCGAACAGGATCGGCGCGACGGTGAAGCCCGTGCGCAGGATCAGGAAGGCCTGGTAGCCCGGGTCGGCCAGGGCTGCCCGCCCGGGGCGGCGGGCGGAGGTGGTGTGAGTCAGGAACGGCATGACGCCCTCCTTCTATACACAACTTTCACTTTCGATAGAAGCACTCGCTTCTTCTTTCGTCAATGAATGTGGGTTTTAGAATGGAGGCGTGGACATGGACCCGGCGAAGGAAGCACATGACGTCTCGGCCCTCGCTGCGCTCGCCGAGCCGACCCGTAGGCGGCTGTACGAGCACGTGATGCGTCAGGCCGAGCCGGTCAGCCGCGAGCAGGCGGCATCAGCCCTGGGCCTCGCGCGGCAGACCGCGGCGTTCCACCTGGACCGGCTGGCCGAGGCTTCCCTGCTCGACGTGGTCTACGAACGGCGCAGCGGCCGCACGGGGCCGGGGGCCGGCAGGCCCGCGAAGCTCTACCGGCGCCCGGACAGGGAGATCACCGTCAGTGTGCCGGCGCGGCGCTACGAGCTCGCCGCCGAGCTGCTCGCCCAAGCCGTTCAGGACTCCGAGGCGACGGGTGAGGCGGTACGGGCCGTGCTGCACCGCAAGGCCCACGACATGGGCAAGGAGATGGGCAAGGAGATGGGCGGCAAGGGTGGTGTCGACCTGACCGGCCTGCTGGAGAGCTGTGGGTTCGAACCGCGGCGCGAGGGCACTTCCGTCGCCCTCCTCAACTGCCCGTTCCACAGTCTGGCCCGCCGGCACACCGACACCGTCTGCGGAATGAACCTCCACCTCCTGCGCGGAGTGCTCACGGGCATGGGCGACAGCACCTACACCGCGCGCCTGGCTCCCGCCCAAGGCCGCTGCTGCGTCCGTCTGGAGGCTGCCGGCTGACAGCCCGGCACTTCCGCCGCCCGATTGGTTTCGCGTACGAATACCCGCCGCACGAAGTGGCCGGCGTTCGTGGAATCGACCTACATCCGCTTGACCGATGAACCTGCGGCGACGTAGCTTCGACCGCACCGACTCGCGAGCTACTGGAAGGAGGCGAAGCCGGATGTTCACCATCTCCGCACTGCTTCGCCTCGCACACCAGATCGCCTGGGCTCCCGGTCGTGTAGCACACGGCTGCTGAGCAGCCCCCTTCCCGGCGTGCCCGATCGCGGCCCCGGCACCCTTCCCCTCTCTGTCACCACCTACGGCACATCGTTGCGTGTCGATTTGTCGCGCTCTGGGTTATCGAGCTGCGACCACGAAAGAGAAAGCTCCTGAAATGGCGACTTGGACAGTCACATCGACCGCGCGCCGAAATGCGAGCGCGCCATGGTAGCGGCGCGGATCACGGTCAACGGGAAAGAAACACCGATTTCACCGGCTGCACCCCACACCACAGCGCTGGACTTTCTGCGCGAGCGTGGCCTCACCGGCACCAAGGAGGGCTGCGCCGAAGGTGAATGCGGCGCCTGTTCGGTCCTGGTGGCCCGTCCCGGGGTGAACAAGCCCACCGACTGGGTGGCGGTCAACGCCT
Organism: Streptomyces sp. NBC_01408; assembly: GCF_026340255.1. Classification (GTDB taxonomy): domain Bacteria; phylum Actinomycetota; class Actinomycetes; order Streptomycetales; family Streptomycetaceae; genus Streptomyces. The sequence goes on from NZ_JAPEPJ010000002.1 coordinate 358,834, forward strand.
GCCTGGTCCCGGTCGCGGCGCTCGACGGTCAGGAGGTCATCACCTCCGAAGGTCTCGCCACCGCCGGCGAGTCCGGCAGACCGGCCGCCTTGCACCCTGTGCAGGAGGAGATGGCCGTCCGCGGCGGTTCCCAATGCGGTTACTGCACACCGGGATTCATCTGCAGCATGGCCTCCGAATACTACCGGCCCGACCGCTGCGCGCACCCGGACACGGCCGACGACACCGGTGCCACCACCGGCTCCGGCTCCGGCACCGGCTCCGGCTCCGGCTCCGGCTCCGAGCACGGTCCGAACGGTTTCGACCTGCACGCGCTCAGCGGAAACCTGTGCCGCTGCACCGGCTATCGCCCGATTCGCGATGCCGCGTTCGCCGTCGGTACGCCCACCGAGAACGACCCCATGGCGCAGCGTCGCGAGCAGTCCCCGCCCGAACCGGTCGCCACCGAATACACCCGGGACGGCAGCGCGTTCCTGCGGCCGAGCACCCTGGCCGACGCGCTGCGGCTACTGCGCGAGCGGCCCGACGCGGTGGTCGTCGCCGGAAGCACCGACTGGGGTGTGGAGGTGAACATCCGTTCCCGCCGGGCGAATTGCGTGGTCGCGGTCGACCGTCTCCCCGAACTGCGGGAACTGCGAGTCGAATCCGACCACATCGAGATCGGGGCGGCGCAGACGCTCACGGAGATCGAACGCCGGCTCGACGGCAGCGTCCCGCTACTGGCCGAGCTGTTCCCGCAGTTCGCGTCCCGGCTCATCCGCAACAGTGCGACCCTCGGCGGCAATCTGGGTACCGGGTCCCCCATCGGTGACAGCCCGCCGGTACTGCTCGCGCTGGAGGCATCGGTGGTACTCGCCGACGCCGACGGTGAGCGCGAGGTCCCCCTCTCCGACTACTTCACCGGCTACCGGCAGAGCGTGCGCCGTCCCGGCGAACTGATCCGCGCAGTGCGCATCCCCCTGCCGCTGTCGCCGGTCGCGGCCTTCCACAAGATCGCCAAACGGCGGTTCGACGACATCTCCAGCGTGGCGGTCGCCTTCGCGCTCGACATCGAGGACGGGATCGTGCGCAAGGCCCGCATCGGGCTGGGCGGTGTGGCCGCCACCCCGATCCGCGCCCTCGACACCGAGGCGGCCCTGGAGGGCGAGCCGTGGGCGGCGGAGACCGTCGAGGCCGCGGCCCGGGTGCTGCGGGCCCAGGGCACGCCGATGGACGACCACCGCGCCAGCGCCGGATACCGCTCCGCGATGCTCGGCCAGAGCCTGCTGAAGCTGTACGCGCAAACCACCGAGGCGGGGTCGTCATGAGCCATTTGTCCGAGCGCCCCGAAATGCCTGTCGTCGGCGTTTCGATGCCACACGAGAGCGCCAACCTGCACGTCACCGGCACCGCGCTCTACACCGACGACCTGGTCCACCGCACCAAGGACGTACTGCACGCCTACCCGGTCCAGGTCATGAAGGCCCACGGCAGGATCACCGCGCTGCGCACCGAGCCCGCGCTCGCCGTACCCGGTGTGGTCCGCGTGCTGACCGGCGGCGACGTGCCCGGCGTCAACGACGCCGGGATGAAGCACGACGAACCGCTGTTCCCCGACGAGGTCATGTTCCACGGCCACGCCGTCGCCTGGGTGCTCGCCGAGACCCTGGAGGCGGGCCGGCTCGGTGCGGCGGCCGTCGAGGTGGAACTCGACGAAAAGCCCTCCGTGATCACGCTGCGGGAGGCGATCGCGGCCGAGAGCTTTCACGGCGCCCGGCCCCTGATGCTGACCGGCGACGTCGATGCCGGCTTCGAGGACTCCGCGCACGTGTTCACCGGCGAGTTCCAGTTCTCCGATCAGGAACACTTCTATCTGGAGACGCACGCGGCGCTGGCCCACGTCGACGAGGGCGGGCAGATGTTCGTCCAGAGCAGCACCCAGCATCCCTCCGAGACGCAGGAAATCGTCGCGCACGTGCTCGGCCTGCACAGCCACGAGGTGACCGTGCAGTGCCTGCGGATGGGTGGCGGCTTCGGCGGCAAGGAGATGCAGCCCCACGGGTTCGCGGCCGTCGCCGCGCTCGGCGCCAGGCTGACCGGTCGGCCGGTCCGGGTGCGGCTCAACCGGACCCAGGACCTGACCATGTCCGGCAAGCGCCACGGGTTCCACGCCACGTGGAAGATCGGCTTCGACGCCGAGGGCCGTATCCAGGCCCTGGACGCCACCTTGACCGCGGACGGCGGCTGGAGCCTGGACCTGTCCGAGCCCGTGGTGGCCCGCGCGCTGTGCCACATCGACAACACCTACTGGATTCCCCACGCGCGCATCGCCGGTCGCATCGCCAAGACCAACAAGGTCTCCAACACCGCCTTCCGCGGCTTCGGCGGACCGCAGGGCATGCTGGTGATCGAGGACATCATGGGCCGGTGCGCACCGCTGCTCGGCCTGGATCCGACGGAGCTGCGCGAACGCAACTTCTACCGGCAGGGCCAATCGACGCCGTACGGACAGCCGGTCCTCCACCCCGAACGCATCTCCACCGTCTGGCAGCAGGTTCAGGACGACGCCGGCATCGCCGGTCGCAAGCGCGATATCGCGGCCTTCAACGCCGCACACCCGCACACCAAGCGGGCACTCGCGATCACCGGGCTCAAGTTCGGCATCTCGTTCAACCTCACCGCCTTCAACCAGGCCGGTGCGCTGGTGCTGATCTACAAGGACGGTTCCGTCCTGATCAACCACGGCGGCACCGAGATGGGGCAGGGCCTGCACACCAAGATGCTGCAGGTGGCCGCGACCACGCTGGGCATTGCGCTGCACAAGGTGCGGCTGGCCCCGACGCGTACCGACAAGGTGCCCAACACCTCCGCCACCGCCGCCAGTGCCGGGGCGGACCTCAACGGTGCGGCGGTGAAGAACGCCTGCGAGCAGTTGCGCGGGCGGCTGCTGCAGGTGGCCGGCACCCAGCTGGGTGCGAACGCCTCGGACGTGCGCATCGTCCAGGGCGTCGCGCGCGTCCTCGGCAACGACAAGGAACTGGCCTGGGACGACCTGGTGCGCACCGCGTACTTCCAGCGGGTCCAATTGTCGGCGGCCGGTTTCTACCGGACCGAGGGCCTGCACTGGGACGCGAAGGCGTTCCAGGGCTCGCCGTTCAAGTACTTCTCCTACGGCGCCGCCGCGACCGAGGTGGAGGTGGACGGCTTCACGGGCGCGTACCGGATCCGGCGGGTGGACATCGTGCACGACGTCGGCGACAGCCTCTCCCCGATGATCGACATCGGTCAGGTCGAGGGCGGTTTCGTGCAGGGCGCGGGCTGGCTGACGCTTGAGGACATGCGGTGGGACGCCGGTGACGGGCCGAACCGCGGCCGGCTGCTGACCCAGGCCGCGAGCACCTACAAGCTGCCGAGCTTCTCGGAGATGCCCGAGGAGTTCAACGTCAGGCTGCTGGAGAACGCCACTGAGGAGGGCGCGGTCTACGGGTCCAAGGCGGTGGGTGAGCCTCCGCTGATGCTGGCCTTCTCGGTGCGAGAAGCGCTGCGGCAGGCGGCCGGGGAGTTCGGGCCCGCCGGAGTCAGCGTGGAGCTCGCCTCCCCCGCGACACCGGAGGCGGTGTACTGGGCGATCGAAGCAGCCCGCAAGGGCGGCGTGCGGCACGACGGTCAGGCTGCCCCCGACGGCAGCGAAGTCCCCGCCGACGCAGGCGCTTTGAGCAATGCCTGACATGAGCTGGGTGGCCGCGGTCGCGCGGTTGCGGGCACGCCGGGAACCCGGCGTGCTCGTGACCGTCGCGACCGTGCGCGGCCACGCGCCCCGCCGGGCCGGTGCCAAACTCGTCGTGGGACGGACCGAGACCTGGGGTTCGATCGGCGGCGGCAACATCGAGGCCGTCGCCATCGATCGGGCGCGCGAGCTGAACGGCACGGCCGGTCCGGAGCGGGAGCCCGAGCCGGAGCTGATGGAATTCGCCCTCAACGACAAGGTCACCGGCCGGCACGGTGTGCAGTGCTGCGGCGGAGCCGTCACCGTACTGCTCGAACCGCTGCCGGTGGTCCAGGCGGTGGCGGTCTTCGGCGTCGGGCACGTCGGTCTGGAACTGGCACGCATCCTGGCCCGCCACCACCTCGATCTGCACCTGATCGACACCCGCCCCGACATGCTCACCGACGAACGGCTCGGCGTGCTCGCGGATGCGGTGGCGCAGATCCACGTGCACCACACCCCGCTGCTTCCGGAGGAAGTGCTCAGCGAGCTGCCACCCGGCACCCACGTCCTGATCATGACCCACGATCACGCCGAGGACGCCGCACTGTGCGACGCCGCCCTGCGCACCACCGGTCTCGGCTCGATCGGACTGATCGGCTCGTCCGCCAAATGGGCGAGGTTCCGGCAACGCCTGGCCACCGAGGGCGGCCACGACGCCGCCACCATCGACCGGATCAAGACCCCGATCGGAATCGCCGAGATCACCGGCAAGGAACCCGCCACGATCGCGGTGAGCGTCGCGGCAGACCTGCTCCGGACCTTCGAACAGGACCGCCACCGGGCAGTGCCGAGCCCGGTTGCCGCGGTGCCGAACGCTCCGGTCGCCGGCAGCGCGTAGGACAGCGATGTCGTCGGCTCCTCCGTCACCCATGCGCCGACCGTCGCGGGCCCACCCGACCGGGGCGGCCCGGCCGAACGGATCCGCCGAACGATCCCGTGTATCGCGGGCGTATCGAAAATCGCATACGCCCGCGCAACGGCCCTCCGTCTCCAATGGGGCCATGAACCACCACGCATCCCTGTCAGCACCGCCCGGCCGCACGCGCAGGACCATGCTTCTCGGCCTGGCGATCCTCGGCATCGCGAGCGCCCTGTTCTTCGTACGCGGGCCGCTCATGATGTCCGCTCCGAGGTGCATGGCCGGGCGGTGGCACGGCTGCCTCGATACCTTCAACGGCGTGGTGCTCATGACCTTGGTCGCGCTGCCGTTGGCCGCGCTGGTGATGTGGGCTCTGGCGCGCCGTCGGCTTGCCGCCGGCGTCACCTCGGCGTGGCGGATCTCGCTGGCCGAGGTGGGCATGGTCCACGGGACGGTGCCGTTCCTCTGGATGACCATGATGCCGGGCGCCGGGGCCGGCATCGTTCCCGGCCGGGTGAGCCTGGTACCGCTGCGGGACCTGCTCACGATGGGGCCCCTCGGGATCGTCGGCAACCTGCTGGTCTTCGCGGCGCTGGGGTTCTTCGCCCCGATGCGGTTCGCGGCGCTGGCGTCCGTGCCGCGGATCCTGGCCCTCGGGGCAGGCTGCTCGGTCCTGGTCGAAACCGCACAGTACGTCCTGCGGCTGGACCGGGTGTCCTCCGTGGACGACGTGGTGGTCAACGCCGCCGGCGCCGTGCTGGCCGCGCTGGCGTCGCGCCGATGGTGGCGCACTACGGCACAAGCGCCGTCGGACCGGCCTCGCCCCGCGCTGGCACCGGCAGGCTGAGTCGCGTGTCCGGCGTGCACAGGCCTTCGCACACGTCTTCGTACACGCCTTCGCATACGTCGGCGATATGCGGTGCCGCTTAGGCTTCGGACATGCGCGTACTGATCGTGGAGGACGAGCCCTACCTGGCCGAAGCCGTCCGTGACGGTCTGCGGCTGGAGGCGATCGCCGCCGACATCGCCGGCGACGGCGACGCCGCCCTGGAACTGCTCGGCGTCAACTCCTACGACCTCGCGGTCCTCGACCGCGACATCCCCGGCCCCTCCGGCGACGAGGTCGCCCGGCGCATCGTCGCCTCCGGCAGCGGCATCCCGATCCTCATGCTCACCGCTGCCGACCGGATCGACGACAAGGCTTCCGGGTTCGGGCTCGGCGCCGACGACTACCTCACCAAACCGTTCGAGCTGCGGGAGCTCGTCCTGCGGCTGAGGGCGCTCGACCGCAGGCGCGCGTACGCCCGGCCCCCGGTCCGCGAGATCGCGGGCCTGCGGCTCGACCCCTTCCGCCGGGAGGTCTTCCGCTTCGGACGCTACGTCGCGCTCACCCGCAAACAGTTCGCCGTGCTGGAAGTCCTCGTCGCCGCCGAGGGCGGGGTCGTCAGCGCCGAAGAGCTGCTGGAACGGGCCTGGGACGAGAACACCGACCCCCTCACCAACGCCGTGCGCATCACCGTCTCCGCACTGCGCAAACGGCTCGGCGAACCATGGATCATCGCCACGGTGCCCGGCGTCGGCTACCGGATCGACGCCGGTACGGACACCACCGCCCCCGGCGGGGACACCACCGGCCCCGGCCGTACGCATGCATAGACGCCGCGGGCTCAGCGCCCGACTGAAACTCACCCTCAGCTACGCCGGGTTCCTCGCCGTCGCCGGCGCTCTCCTGCTGGCCGTGGTGTGGGTGTTCCTGCTGCGCTACGTACCCGACACGCCCAAGGGCCTTCTCGGGATTTCGCCCAACCGCTACCTCCTTGTGCGCACCTTCGCCCCCGCCGCGGCCGTGGCGATGGTCTTCCTGCTCGTGTTCGGCCTCGCCGGGGGATGGATCCTCGCCGGCCGGATGCTCGCACCACTCACACAGATCACGGATGCGGCACGGATGGCCGGGAACGGGTCGCTGTCCCACCGGATCCGCATGAAGGGCCGCCAGGACGAATTCCGGGAACTCTCCGACACGTTCGACTCGATGCTCGAACAACTCGAGTCCCACGTCGCCGAGCAGCAGAGGTTCGCCGCGAACGCCTCCCACGAACTGCGCACCCCGCTGGCCATCTCGCGGACGCTCCTCGACGTCGCCCGCAAGGACCCCACACGGGACATGGGCGAACTCATCGAACGCCTGCACGCCGTCAATACGCGGGCGATCGACCTCACCGAGGCCCTCCTGCTGCTCAGCCGCGGCGACCGCGGAAACTTGCGCCCCGAGAGCGTCGACCTCTCCCTCGTCGCCGAAGAAGCCGCCGAAACCCTGCTGCCCCTCGCCGAACAGCGCCGGATCACGCTCGACGTCACCGGCGGGGCCGCCCGGACCAGCGGCTCCGCGGAGCTCCTGCTGCGGATGGTGACGAACCTCGTCCAGAACGCCATCGTCCACAACCTCCCCGCCGGCGGCACCGTGACGGTCCACACCGAGGCGCACGGCGACACGAGCGTGCTGCGGGTCGAGAACACGGGCCCTCGGCTCCCACCGGAACTGGTACCGACCCTCACCGAACCCTTCCAGCGCGGAACGGAACGCGTACGCACCGACGAGCACGCCGGCGCCGGCCTCGGCCTGGCCATCGTGCACAGCATCGTCCGCGCCCACGACGGGACCCTCGACCTCGTCCCCCGCCCCGCCGGCGGTCTCCTCGTCACGGTCCGGCTTCCCGGCACGCCGTAGGCATCGTCCCCGGGCGGTGCCCAGCCGCGCCGCGGTGCCCTTGGAGGTTGTTGTCGCTACTGGCTGATGGTTGCCGGTGGCGGTGTCCAGCGGCTTTTGGGCGGAATGGTGCTGCTGACTCCGAAGTCGTTCTTGAGCTGCTCGGGGATGGCGTAGTGCATGACGCGGCCGCGGGTGAGGGCAGACAGTTCGAAAATGCTGGTCAGGTGTCCGAGCCGGTCCAGGGCCCAGGCCGCCAGGGGTGAGCTGTCCTCGATGGACTCCAGCAGTCCCAGCAGGGTGGGGGCGGCCTTGACGACGGTGTCCCAGGTGGTGCGCGGGACTTGCAGCCAGTCGGCGCAGGTGTCGCCGATCAGGTAGCGGATCAGAGCGGAGACGATCGGGTCGAAGAGGGTGCCGGGCACGACTTCCTCGTAGAGGTCGATGAGCTGGCGGGTGAGCTGGGCGCCTTCGTCGCTGGGGCCCATGTGTCGGGTCATGTACAGGTCGGAGAACTCGCGGGCTTCCTGCAAGTCCTCGGGGGCGTGGTCCTGGTCGATGCCGAGGATGGCGCCGACCACCCTCCAGGCGTAGTAGTAGGACTCGGCGCCTTCGGTGCTCATGTGGATGCCAAGGCGGTGCAGGGCGTCGAGGACCTGGATGGAGAACATCATCTGCCCGCCCATCATGTCCTCCTGACAGATCGGCGTGCCCAGGGCGGCGGTGTCCCAGCGGTCCTCGCGCTTGAGGTGGTGGCGGATGGAGGCGTGCAGCAGCCGCACTTTCTGGGCGGCGGGGATGAAGCGGCTGCCGGCTTCGAACGCGTCCGGCTGCATGAGGTAGACGGTGAACTGGCCCGTCTCGGCCATCCGCTTGGAGGGATACTTCAGCGAGTGGGTGGCCGACAGCAGCTTGGCCACGTGCGGCAGGACGTAGCAGGCGGGCATCGAGGCGAACGACAGCGCGGTGGAGATGTGCACGTTGTTGTCGATGAAGAACAGCCGGGCCTTCTCCATCTCACCCCAGTCCACCCAGGCCGGCGGCGTGCTGGTCTCGTTGAGGTACTCGCGGGCTACCTCCGGCAGCCCCTCGGGAATGTCCTGCCCGACGGTGGAGACGTAGCGCATGAGAGCGTTGAACTTGCCGACCTCTCCGCGCTCGAACAATGTCGCCACGGTCGCGTCGGCGAGTTCGTCCCCTGAGGTGCGCAGAGCGTCCATGGACGCTTGGGTATAGGTCATCGTGCTGCTCCGGTGGGGTGGCGGTGGTGGTGGCGGTCAGTGGGTGCGGGTGGCTGAGGACGTCGCCAAGTCCGCCAGTGCGCTGCGTGCTTCGGTGGTCAGGTCGGCGTCGGCCAGGGCGTCGTGTGCTTCACGCAGCCGGGCGGTGATCATGTCTTCGACGAGGGCGACGGCCCCGGTACGGTGGGCGATCTCCCGGACCCGTTCCACCTGTTGCTCGCTGAGGTCCGTCTGCCCGAGCAGGTGGTGCAGCTCGGCGTGTTCCGCCTCGGTGGCGGATGTGAGCGCATGGGCCATCAGAGCGGTGGGCCGGTTCCCGGCCAGGTCATCGGCCGGGTCCTTGCCGGTCTGCTCAGGATCGCCGAACAGACCCAGCAGGTCATCGCGCAGCTGGAATGCCTCGCCCAGCGGCAGGCCGTAGTGGCTGTACGCCTGAAGCAGCCGCGGTGGGGCGCCGGCGAGCAGGCCGCCGATCTGCAAAGGGTGTTCGACGGTGTACTTGGCGGTCTTGTAACGGATCACCTTCACCGATACGTCCGGGTCCGGCTCGGCTCCGGTACGCAACACCTCCAGGCACTCACCGGCCACCAGTTCGCGGGCCAGAACCGCCCACAGGGGCCGGGCCCTGTTCAGGAAGGCGCCGGGCAGGCCAGAGGTCGTGAACAGCTGCCCGGCCATGGACATCAGCAGATCACCCACCAGCATGGCCAGGGCCCGGGCGCCGGCCTTCGGCCGCGCGTGATCGGTGAGTACCTCACGCAGCGCGATGTGCCCGGTGGGCCGGCCGTGCCGGGTACGGCTGTGGTCGATCAGGTCGTCGTGCACGACGGCGGCCGCATGGACCAGCTCGATCGCGCTGGCGGCGCGTACCAGGGCCTCGCTGTCGGGCTGGCCGACTCCGCGCCAGCCCCAGTAGCAAAAGGCCGCCCTGAGCCGCTTGCCATGCCTGGTCGCGGCATGAAGTTGCTCTGCGACCGGCGCAAGACAGGCGTCGATGTCCGCCAGCGCCTCTGCTTCCGTGGTAACGAATTCGCTGAGGACCTGGTCGATGCGCTTCTTCAGTAAGGCCTGCTCTTCCCGTTCACTCACCGCCGCTTCCCGCCTTGGTGCGGGCGGTGACGGTGCGGGCCAGTACCTCCAGGTGAGCCGGCGGCGGGGCCGCATGCCGGTCGAGGAGCAAGCGGCCGCGCGCCTTGGTCTCCTCCTGGCCGTCAGCCAGAAGGTCGCCGAGATCGGCGCGGCGCAGCAGGCCGCTGACACCGCCCACCGCGCTGCTCAGCCCGCTGACCGCCAGATCGGCAAGGCCGGCGACCAGTGCCACCGCATCCTCGGTCAGCGTCGGCTCGCGGCCGTCATGGTGTGTCACAGCATGTCTCCTGCACGGCAAGGCCCGCCCCGGCTCCGGCCGGTTGGCGCGGAGCAGCGCGTAGCGGCTTTCGGCGCAACGCGGTTCGAGTCTGACCACCGAAACCAGCCCGGGCAGCCCTTATGCACCATCGAGTGATCTTCTTCAAAGGTCCCGACATGCAATTGGCGATCGCTGTTACGGACAAGAGCCTTGGGAAAGCCGCCGCGTCGGACCGGCGTCGGGGGTGCGCGGAGACACGGTCGTTGAATCTGCGATTGTCACGGTTCCGCTACTGCCGCACCTTGTCGCCCGACTGCCCATACGGTGACCGGATTCGCACCCGTCTCCTGGGAGTCTCCGTGTCTCAGCAGTTCCCGCCGCCCGGCCAGCAGCCTCCGCCCGGATACGGGTATCCGCCCCCGCCGCCCGCACCGCAGAAGTCCAGCGCAGGAAAGATCGTCGGCTTCTCCTGCCTCGGCGTGGTCGGCCTGGTCGTCGTCCTCGGTGTGGCCGGTGCGCTCCTCAGCGGCAGCAGCGACGACGGCACGGCGAAGCCACCGGCCGCCCGGGCCACGCCGTCGGTCTCTGAGAAGGCGCCGGAGGCCGGGCAGCCGTCCGCCGCGCCCGAGAAGAAGGCGCCGGCGGTCGCAGTGTCGGCGAAGAAAACGGCGTTCAAGCCGAGCATCATCGCGCAGGGCAGCGACTACACGAGCGTGTCGGTGACGATCACCAACAACTCGAAGAAGCCCATCTCCGTGAACCCGCTGTACTTCGCGATCACCGACACGTCCAGCACCAAGCACGCGGCGGAACTCGCCGCAGACGAGGGCCAGATCGACACGGTGGACCTCGCGCCGGGGGAGAACGTCACCGGGACGATCACCGGCAAGGGCAAGTGGACGGCGAAGACGGTGACGTACACCGATGGACTGCTCGGGGATCCGGTCCGGGCCGACGTGTCCTGACCGTTCGACTGCTGCTGCACTCCACCTCCGGCCGCGGGGAGGTCAGGAGTTGCGCGGGACCACCAGGCCCGATTCGTAGGCGAGGACGACGAGCTGGGCGCGGTCGCGGGCGTGGAGCTTGGTCATGGCCCGGTTGATGTGGGTTTTCGCGGTCAGCGGGCTGATCACCATCTGGCCCGCGATCTCGTCGTTGGACAGGCCTTGCGCGACCAGGACGACGGCCTCGCGTTCGCGGCTGGTCAGCTCCTCCAGCCCCGCGCCGGTGGAGGTGGGGAGCGGCTGGGTCACGTACCGGTTGATCAGCTTGCGGGTGATCGACGGTGCCAGCAGGGCGTCGCCGCGCGCGGCGACGCGTAGGGCGTGCAGGAAGTCCTCCGGCACGATGTCCTTGACGAGGAATCCGGCCGCGCCGGCGCGCAGCGCGTTGAAGACGTATTCGTCCAGGCCGTAGTTGGTCAGGATGACGACGTGGACCCCGGCCAGGGCCGGGTCCGCGGCGATGCGCCGGGTCGTCTCGATGCCGTCGAGGACCGGCATCTGGATGTCGATGAGTGCGATGTCGGGCAGGTGTTCCCTGGCGAGCGCGAGGCCTTCGCTGCCGTTGGCGGCCTCGGCAACGACCTCGATGTCGTCTTCGAGGTCGAGGAGAGCGCGGAAACCGCTGCGGATGAGCGGCTGGTCGTCGACGAGCAGGACACGGATCACGATGCTCGCTCCAGCGGGAGTTCGGCCTGGACGGTGAAGCCGCCCTCGCTGCGCGGCGCTGCTCGCAGTTGACCTCCGAGGGCGGTGACGCGTTCGCGCATCCCCAGGAGACCGATACCGGGCTCCGGCGCGCTGTCCACAGTGGCCTTGCCGTCGTCGTCGATGCGGATCGCGAGGGCGTCCGGCCGGTAGTCGATGCGGACCGAGGCCTTGCCGGCGTCCGCGTGACGGGCGATGTTGGTCAGCGATTCCTGAACGACCCGGTAGGCGGTCCTGCCCACTGCGGCCGGCACGTCGTGCCGCTGTCCCTCGATCGTCAGCGTCGCCTCCAGGCCGCTCTTGCCGGCCCGCTCGACGAGTTCGGGGACGTGGTCGAGCCCGCGCGGTGGGGACTTGTCGTCGTCGCGCAGCGCCTCCAGGGTCGCCCTCAGGTCGCGGGACGCCTCACGGCCCGCCTCCCGGATCGCCAGCAGCGCCTCCGGTACTTGTTCGCCGCGCTTGCGGGCCACATGGACGGCAACCTCGGACTGCACCTTGATGACCGAGATCTGGTGGGTGAGCGAATCGTGCAGCTCCCGCGCGATGTGCAGCCGCTCCTCGTCGGCGCGGCGCCGAGCGGTCTCCTCACGGGTGCGCTCGGCTTCATCGGCCCGCCGCTCTGCCTGCCGCAGCGCCTCACCGGCGGCGCCGGCTGCGATCAGCCAGGCGATCTCCAGGGCGCCTCGGGCCTGCGCGAACGCCTCCCCCGTGTCATGCAGGCCCGAGACAAGGGCTGCGAGAGGGAGAGCGGCCAGCACGGCCACGCTCACCACGACCGTGATGACGCGGTGTCCCGCCCGCATGGCCGCGTACACCGCGAACAGGTACGCGACGGCAGCCACGTCGAAACCCACCGCCTGGTAGCCCACCGCGCACAGCCCGGTGACGGCCAGCACGGGAACCGGAGCGCGTCGGCCGGCGGCCAGCGCCAGACCTCCGGCCGCCAGCAGCACGTAGCCGAGCAGGTCGAGGTTCGTGGCGGAGTGCTGCCCCGACACCCCGGTGACCAGCAGCGCCGCCGCCACGCCGACGGCGATCACCCAGTCCCGCACACCAGCCGGGACCTCGAACCGTCCTTTGCCCATGCGCGCACCCTAGCCGGATGCCCCGGCGGGCGAATCCCGCCCGCGGACGAGCGGCCGACTACCGCGCACGCAGTACCTCCGCGACGCCTGCCGCATCCGCGGTAGCGCGAAGTGCCTGCGCCTGCGGGACGACCGGCGGTGGGTCCGGCCGACATGCTCGGAGGAGATCCAGTCGTGCGAAGAGTGCGAAGAGTGCGAAGAGAAGGAGCACCGTGATGTCTGTTCATCGCCTGTCTGCCGCCGCCGCGGCCGCCCTGCTCGGCGGTCTCGGGCTTGCCGCACCGGCGGCAGCGCACACCTCGGCCGAGCCCGTCGCCGCCGGTGTCTACGACTTCAGCCTCGGGCGGCTAGGGGCCACCACGGGCGGGCTGCTGGCCCTGGCCGCCGTGGTCATCGCCCTGCTGGCGCTGACCCGCCCCACCGGTCGTCTCGGCACCGCCAACGGGTCACTCGGAGCCATCACGGCAATGACGGCAGGGCTGATCGCCACGGCCCTCGGCGGACTGGTCGCGGCCACCGCCGACGGTGGCCTCGGCACCGGCAACGGACTGGGCGGGGCCTACGTGGCCCTGCTGCTGGGACTGATCGGCACAGCCCTCGGCGGGCGGGCCCTGTCCCGCTCCCGCCACACCGGCTGACCACCGCGGTTACGCCCTGCGGACGGCGGGCGCCGCAGGGGCGGATCGCAGTGTGTTCAGGCGCCGGCTGCCTGCCTGATCAGGTCGGCTACGGCGTCGGGCACCGGCGGCCGGATCCGAGGCCCCGGACGAGATGCGCCGTACCCGGTCACGCACGACGACGCGCGAGGTGCTGCACGAGCAGCGCCGTCCGCTGTCCGCCGCGGACGCGACCTGTGAACACGCCGCCGGCAGCCGGACCCCGGGCAGCGCGCGGGCGGATACCGTGACGGCATGAGCGGATCCCGGCGCCTCGCGCGCACCTGGGAAATCTTCCCCGGCTCGGGCTACTCGACCGCGTGGGTCGACCTCGCCCGGGGCACCCTGACCGCGCGCGGACGCGCTGTTGCTCTGGCCCCCGAGCCGTACTGGCTGACGTACACGCTCGAAACCTCCGACGGCTACGTGACCTCGCGCCTCCACGTCACGGTCGAGACGGCGGCATCGACCCGGGAGTCGGACCTGCGCAACGACTCCGGACGCTGGACCGTGGACGGCGCGTACCGCCCCGATCTCGACGGTGCGCTCGACTGCGACCTGGGCCTCTGCCCGCTCACCAACACCATGCCCGTGCTCCGCCACGGCCTGCATCGGCGGCCCGGAACCGGACCGCACCACTTCCTGATGGCCTGGGTCTCCGTCCCGGACCTCGCCGTCAGCGCGAACCGGCAGACGTACACGCATCTCGCGCGCGCAGGGCACGGCGCGCGCGTCCGCTACGAGTCCGGCGGCTTCCGCGCGGACGTCGGCTTCGATGACGACGGCCTGGTCATGGACTACCCGTCCCTGGCGGCCCCGCTCACCGCATGACGTGCTCGGTCCGGGTGTGGTCCAGGAGGCCGCACACGGAGAGGTCACTGCCGTGCTGCGGGTGGTGCGGGAGCAGGGTGGGAACGGCCCGGGTGATGGCCGGCCGCGGTGCCCGGACCTGCAGTCGGCGCAGCAGCTCCTCGTACATCCGGGCGGTCACCGGGCACTCGCAGCAGGACGTACGACGATCTCGTTGACGTCGACCTCGGCCGGCTGGGCGACGGCATAGGCAATGGCCTCGGCGATGGCGGACGCCGGCAGCGCCACGGCCCGATAGGCCTTCATGGCCTCCCTCGCGGCAGGATCGGAGATCCCGTCGGCCAGCTCGGACCCGGTCACGCCCGGAGAGACCAGAGTGACCCGGACGGAGCCGTCCGACTCCTGGCGCAGCCCTTCGGATATGGCTCGGACGGCGAACTTGGTGGCGCAGTAGACAGCCGCAGTGGGCGACACCTCGTACGCACCGACGGAGGCGACGTTCACGAAGTGGCCGCCGCCCTGGGCGCGCATCACGGGCAGGGCGGCGGCGATCCCGTGCAGCACACCCCGCACGTTCACGTCGATCATCCGGTCCCACTCGTCGACCTTCAGCGCGTCCAGCGGCGAGAGGGGCATCACCCCGGCGTTGTTGACCATCACGTCCATTCGGCCGTAATGCTCCCGGGCGGCGGCCACGAAGGCCCGTACATCGGCGGCGTCAGTGACATCCAGCCGCTGGAAGGCCGCGGTGCCACCTGCCTCATCGATCTCCCGGCTCAGCGCGTCGAGCCGATCGGTGCGCCGCGCGCCCAGGAACAACCGGTGGCCGTCGGCAGCGAGCCGCCGAGCCGTCGCCTCCCCGATCCCGCTGCTGGCTCCGGTAATGGCCACGACCTTGGCTTCGTTCCTCATACCTGCCCTACTCCTCGTTCGAAACGGATGACTCCGCCCGACCGAGTCTGTGCAAGCGGCAGCCGGCCAACCAGGACGCACCACACCCAGGCAGCACACCTCCCCACCCCCTAGCCTGTGGCCATGACCGTGACCGGCAATCTCCTCGGAGAGTTCCTCCGCGCGCGCAGGGCGGCCCTGGAGCCGCAGGACGTCGGCATGGTGAGTCACGGCGTACGCAGGGTCGCCGGCCTGCGCCGCGAAGAGGTCGCCGACCTGGCCGGAGTGAACGCGGACTACTACGCCCGGCTGGAGCAGGGCCGCGAACGCCATCCCTCGCCCCAAGTCCTCGACGCCCTCGGCAGGGCCCTGCGCCTGGCTCCCGACACCCACGCCCACCTGCACCGGCTGGCCGGCACACCCCCGGCCGACCGGCCGGCCACCGACCGGATCAGCCCGGCCCTCCGCCAACTCCTGGACGGCTTCTCGGACGCCCCGGCGTTCGTCATCAACGCGACCCTGGACATCCTGGCGGCCAACCCCCGTGCGGAGGCTCTGCATTCACCGTTCGCGCCGGCGGACAACCTGGCGCGTATGGTCTTCCTCGACCCGGCGGGCCGGCACTTCTACACCGACTGGACCTCCACGGCCCGGGCCACCGCGGCCCACCTGCGGCAGACCTCCGGCATCACACCGGACGACCCGCGCCTGCGGTCTCTCGTCCACACCCTGACCGCCCACAGCCCGGACTTCACCCGCCTCTGGACCACCCACGACGTCCTGGGCAAAACCCAGGACACCAAGCACCTGCACCACCCGTCGGTCGGCCCCCTGACCGTGACTTACCAATCCTTCGACGTCCGCGCCGCCCCGGGCCAACAACTCATCGTCTACCAACCCGTCCCCGACACCCTCACCGCCGAAGCCCTCTTCCGGATCGCCACCCGAACCGCGGGGCTCCTACCTGGTGACGCTGCCGAGCCATAACAGGTCACGAGCCCGGGTCATCGCCACGAAGAGCTGACTGCGCATCAGTTCCTCACGCTCCCGGGCCGTCGCCGACGCCTCCGTACCGCCCGCCGTGTCGGACTGCGTCCCGTTCGAGAGCACCGCATCGTGCTGGGGCAGGAAGACGTTCTTGAACTCCAGGCCCTTGGCCCTGCGGTAGGTGCCCAGCTTCACCGCGTCGACGGCACGGCCGTCGTAGTGCTCCAACTGGCACACCGGGATGCCCGCCTGGGTGAGCAGCCGCTGGTAGTGGCCGATGGCGCGCATGGAGGGGCACAGCAGGGCGGTGTCGGCAAGCGCACCATCGGACAGGGAGCGCAGGGCGTCCAGAAGTTCCCTGTCGTGGGCGTCCACCGTGGGTCCGGTGACGCGTACGACGTCCCCGTCGTGGTACGTGAGGTCGACATCGCGGCGGCCCGGGGTCCGCACGCCGTCGAGATCCTCGAAGGCATCGTCGGCCACGACGGTGAGGGCCGCGTCCAGGATCTGCTTGCTGTTGCGGTAGTTGGTGCGCAACACCTGTCCGCGGTCGCCGCGGATGTCGATGGCCGCGTCGGTGAGGCGGAAGCCGCCCGGGTACACAGTCTGCTGGCCGTCACCGACTAGCAGCAGACCGTTGGGTACGTCACCGACGAGCGCGTGCAGGAGGCGCACGCCGACAAGTGTGAGGTCCTGGACCTCGTCCACGATGACGGCCCCGTACGGGGGCTGCTCGCGCCGGCGTGACGCTTCGGCCAGGGCGAGGGAGAGGACGTCGTTGAAGTCGTGGACGCCGCGCACGCTGCGCAGCGATTCATACGCCTCGTACAGCTCCCACACCGACTGCCGGTGCGTACGGTGCAGGCTCGCTTTCCTCCGCCGCCTGGGGACGGTCGCGTACTCCTCGAAGCTGGTGAGGCCTCGCCCCTTGATGACGTAGTCGATCTCTTCGTGCCAGTAGGTGGGGGTCGGGTCGAGCTCGGCCAGCCGGCTCTCGCGGCCGACGTGTTTCCAGGCGAGGCTGAAGGCGGTCTCGGCCTTGTCTCCGTGCAGTCGCACCGGTACGCCCCGCTCCTGCAAGAACTCCTGTGCCCAGGAGTGGAGGCTGCGGAAGTCCACTCGGTCGGCGACGGCCGGGGCCATGGTCCTGAGGAAGGTGCTCTGCACACGGGGCAGGTTGCTGGCGAAGGTGACGTACAGGACGCGGCCGTTCGTCCGCCTGGCCAGGTAGGCCGCACGGTGCAGGGCAACGACCGTCTTGCCTGTACCCGCCGGTCCGCTGATGCGTGCCGGGCCCGACCAGTTGCGGCGCACCAGTGCTACCTGATCGGGGTGGAGGAAGGTCATCCACTGCTCGATCGGCGCCCGCATCGCCTCCTTCAAGGCCGCGTCACGCAGCCCTTCCAGGTCGAACAGCCCATCTGAGGAGCTTTGTCGGTGGCGCTCGGGCGCCGACAGCACCTGCTGGTCGACCGCCGACCCCGCATAGTCCGGGAACACCCGCTCGAGATGATCGGCGATCGCCCGGACCGACTCCAGCCGCAGCCGGTGCCGCTGCGACAGCAGCACCGGGCCGATCTCGTGCTCACCCAGGAGCCGTATCCGGCCGAGGCCTGCGTCGAAACGCTGTCCGGCAAACACCATGAGCGGCTGGACCGCCACTGGTGACAATCCGAGGGACGCCACCGCGCTCTCGGCAGCCTTCGTGGCGGCGAGCAGCTGGGCCGCGTGTTCGTCCCTCGGCTCGCTGCCGGCTGTGACGTCGATGACGAAGACACCGCCGGGCCCCACCAGGAGCATGTCCGCCCTGGCGGTCCGCGTCCCGGACCATTGCCGGTCGACGAGCAACCGCCAGCCGCGCGCGGTCAGTACCAACAGCTGGGCGAGAACCCGCTGCTCGCCCTCGCCGGCTGCTTCCCACCGCAGGGCCTGCCGGCGAGCAGCCTGCCACTGCTCGCGGAGTAACCGCTCCTGCCGCCGCGCGTCCTGCGCCTGCTGCGAAGCTGCACCGCCTGCCCCCATACCAAGCCCCCCTCGTACACGGAGTAGCGATCATAGGACGGAACGCAACCGGAACGGCAGGGCGCATGCCGGACCGGCAGTGGCCGGCGTCGGTGATCTCGCCAGCGTCGACGGCGCCCACCCGAACCTGCCGTGCGCAGCCCTCCTCGTCCGGGTAGGGCTGGTCCACAGCGGCTTCTTGAGGACGGAGACGATCAGCATCATGCCCAGCAGCAGGAAGATGACGTTCCAGTCGATCCCGGCCACGTCGGAGAAGAACGCGTGCTCCGGGCTCGTCGCGCCGATCAGCAGCATGACGACCGCGCCGCCCAGGGCCGCGGTGACCCGGTGGACCTTCTCCGTGGCGATCAGCACGTAAACGGTCGCGAACACCGCCACGGCCAGCCACGCGGTGACGCTCACGGCGGGCCCGCCCAGCAGATGCGGGGGTGACGCTGAGACTGGGGCAGGGTCGTCATCGGCGCGGCTCCGTTCACAGGTGCTGCCGCGAGCATCCGCGCTCCACGAGGGCCTCCCCGAACAAAAGGTGCTCCGGACCCCCACCATCACCTGGCGCCCCCGCCCGGCGCATCGGGGCCAGCACCCATTTTCACGGCCCCTGAACGGAGTGACCTTCCCTCGACAGCCCGTACCGCTTCCACCCCGTAACCACCACAACGCGACAACCGGAAAGCAGTCGCGCAAAGGAACGTTGCAGTATCGGGCGTGAGGGATCATTTTCCGCCGAATACCCGATGCCCCTGCCTTCCTGATGGCCCGTGGGTAGCGTCTGTGGTG
Organism: Streptomyces sp. NBC_01408; assembly: GCF_026340255.1. Taxonomy (GTDB): domain Bacteria; phylum Actinomycetota; class Actinomycetes; order Streptomycetales; family Streptomycetaceae; genus Streptomyces. The sequence goes on from NZ_JAPEPJ010000002.1 coordinate 377,674, forward strand.
ATCACCCGGCCGGAGGAACGAAGCCGGCCCGGGGCCGTCGAGAGCCGAGGGAGCGAGTACTGATGGTGAGTGTGGAGACGTCTCTGAAGGAGGCGATGACCTCGATCGAGGGGAGCATGGGGGCCGCGCTGGTCGATTACACGAGCGGCATGGCCCTGGGAACGCTGGGCGGAGGCAAGGATCTCGATCTGTCGGTGGCCGCAGCGGGGAACACTGATGTGATCAGGGCGAAGACCCGCACCATGGAGATGCTGGGCATCAAGGACGACATCGAGGATGTGCTGATCACCCTCGGCGGTCAGTACCACCTCATTCGGTTGCTCAAGGGCCGAGGGGGGAACGGCCTCTTCCTGTACATCGTCCTGGACAAGGAGAGGTCGAACCTGGCCATGGCCCGGCACCAGCTCAAGCGCATCGAGGCGGATCTGGAGCTGTAGCTGTCTTCCTGCTCCCCGGCTCCGCGCGCCCACAAGTTGAAGAAATCTTCAACTCATCACATCAGAATGTGATCAGCCCAGGGGCGCGCCGGGGCCGGGGCCGGGAGGATGGTGGTGCATCGAGGATCCAGCAGGTCTGGTTGACGGCCCATTGAATGGTCGAACCCGGGTGGGAGTGTTGTCGCATGCAGGTGCCGCTGTACCAGGCCAAGGCGGAGTTCTTCCGCATGCTCGGGCATCCCGTCCGCATCCGGGTACTGGAACTACTTCAGGACGGCCCTGTACCCGTACGCGAGCTGCTGAACGAGATCGAGATCGAACCGTCCAACCTCTCCCAACAGCTCGCGGTACTGCGCCGATCCGGCATCGTGGTCTCCATCCGTGAAGGTTCCACGGTCAGTTACGCCCTCGCCGGTGGTGACGTGGCAGAACTCCTGCGGGCCGCACGGCGCATCCTCACCGAGCTACTGGCCGGGCAGAGCGAGTTGCTCGCTGAGCTTCGACACGCCGACACCCCGGTACACACGGGTCCGCCGACGCGATGACGGGCCCAGTCTTCGTTGACTGGGACCGCGCGAAATCCCGGACGGACAACCGTCAGGTGGGATGGGTGTCGTCGTGTTGGAGGGCGGTGCGGACGCCGGTGACGACCACGGCGATCAGGCAGAGGGCGATGACGGTTTCGGCCCACAGGAAGGCGAACCAGTCCATCACGCAGCCGATCGGGGGTGTGCCGGGGGCGTTGTTGCGGAAGGCCGAGAGGGCGAACAGGGTGGCGGCCATCCAGCCGAGGGCGGCCCAGACCAGGCCCTCTCCGCGGGTCGTCAGGTACCAGGCCCCGATGAGCACGGACGCCGCCAGCGCCCACATCACGGCCATCATGAAGACCACGAAGACGAGCAGGCTGCCCGATCGGGCCAGCCCCAGCGCCACGCCGGCAGCCTCTTGCTCGGGCGAGGTGGGTGTCGCGGAGATCGAGAAGAGCGTGTCGCTGTTGGAGAACAGCATCCGCACCGGCACCTGCTTGCCATCCAGCTGGGCCCAGAACTCGATGTCGGTCTCGTAGGTATCGAACGGGTAGTCGCTGATCGATCCGTCCGTGATCGCGACCTGCACGTCTCTGGTCGTGAGCCGCTCGTGCGCCTTGAACTCCAGGTCGCCGAGGGTCTGGGCGGAGGTCTGGAGGCTGAGATCAGCCACTGGGGCGGTCCCCTCCTCCTCGCCGAGGGTCCCGCGCGCGGTGACCCGGACCCGCAGTGCCAGCTCTCTGGCCGCGGCGTCGACGCGTTGGACGTTGGCCTCCACGTCCACCCGGTCGGTGACTTGGGATCCGACCGTGTGGACCGTATCGAGCGCCTGTCGCTCGGTGAACTGCAGCCACGACCCCACGGCCACCGCCACCACGATGAGGACCGCGATGGGAAGCAGGACCGGCAGGATCGAGGCCCCGGAGCGGCGTGGGTGACGTGAGTCCCAGGTTGGGGCCATGGTGACTCCGACGAGGTGGGAAGGGGCACGGACACGCCCGGCCCGACGCCGGGAGCGTCCTGGTCGCCCGTCGTGGCGACCAGGACGGGGTCTCGAAGCGGACCACGAGCGGTTATCGGGGAGCGATCTCGAACTCAGGCGGCTCGAGGCCCTTCAGGCATCCGGTCTTCGGCGCGTCCGGGTTCTCGAAGAACGAGAGGGCGATCTCTTGAGCGCACTTCGACGTGGCGAACACCACGTGCGGCTGGTAGGGGATCGTGACGACCTTGGCCTTGCTCAGGGTGCGGGCGACGTACGGCCCGTTGTCCGCCCCGGTCTGGGAGTCGAAACTGCCCGACAGGGCGAGGGTGGGGATGTCGCCGCGCGTGACGTCCCGGATCGAGGGCGCCGCAGGGGGGACGTTCCAGACGTCGCAGTCCGGGCGGAGGAAGGTGAGCTGCGGAGCCTGGGCCTGCACCGAGCGGGGGAACGACGGGAACGCTTTCTGTCCGCCCCGGAGTGCCTGTTCCTGGCTCTCGTACGGCGTCCACTCACTGCAGAAGACGCCGTAGACGAGACCGTGCGCGACCCTGCCCATGGCCGCCGGGCTGAGCTTGCCGCTTGCCCACTGCTGGGCGATCCGCTGCGGCTTGCCGTTCGCCAGTTCTTCGAGGGCGGCGGGTACCTGGGGCGCCACGTGGGTGGCGGAAGTCATCCAGTTCACCAGGGCTCCGCCGTCCAGTACGACCTTCACCGGCTTGTCGTTGCCGGGGAGCGTGACGGTGGTGGTGACCGGCTTGGCTTCGAGGTCGCTGACGAGTTTGTCGAAGGTGGCGGACAGGTTCGGGTAGCGCCTGTTGCACGCCGGCTGGTCCGCGCAGGCCTTGAACAGGCCGTCGATGCCCTGCCGGGCGCTGCTCCATGTCGCCGCCGACCCGGCCCTGGACGGCGGCAGTATGCCGTCGATGCCCACCGAGCGGAGCCCCTCGGGGTGCAGGCGCATGGAGACCAGCGCCAGGTGGGTGCCGTAGGAGATGCCGTACAGGTTCCACTGCTTGATGCCCAGCGTGGTGCGCAGGTCCTCGTAGTCGGCGGCGCTCTCGGTGTCGTTGTAGGCGCTGAGGTCGAGCCCGCGGCCCGCCAGTTCGTCGCGGCAGGCCTTCGTGGCCTCGACGTGCAGGCGTTCGGTGGACGGAGCGTCGTAGACGAGGCCGACCGCGCGTGCGTTGAACTCGTCGATGTTGGGGCAGAGGGCCGTCGGGTCGGCCGAGTACGTACCGCGCTGGGACATGAGGATCACGTCACGGTCGCGGTTCAGGCCGCCGCCGATCGCCATCTTCGCCTCCCCCACCGCGTCGTCTCCGGGTCCGCCCGCGAGCCAGACGATGGGGTCGGGTTTCGGTGTGCCGGCCGCGGCGGGCACGATCGCGACACCGAGTTTGATCGTTTTACTGTTTGGTTTGACGCGGTTCTCGGGCACGGTGAGCGTTCCGCAGCGGGCGCCTTCAAGCTCCTCTATCGGTTCCGGTGTCTTCGGGCAGGGGCCCGGCTCGTAGCGGGCGTCGCCCACCGTCCGGGCGGTCGTGCCGATCGGTGCTCCGGTGCCGTCGTCGGCGTGGGGCTGGGCCTGAGCGGGCGCTGAGAGCAGGCCGGTGACGAGAAGACCGGTCGCCACGCCGGCCGACGTGGCCAGGAGTCGTCGTGCGGTGCGGCGACGACGGTGCGCTTGATGGCGTGTCATCTGCCCTCCCGGCTAGTTCGGGATGATCGTGAACGGTTCGGGCTCGAGACCGTCCACGCAACTGGTGTCGGGCGCGGTCGGGTGAGCGAAGAACGAGGCCAGCACGCTTTGCGCGCAAGGCGACTGAGGGACCACCCAGTGGCCGATTCCGGGGACCTGTATCGCAGTCGAGCCGGACAGGTTGCGGGCGACGTCCTTCGCCCAACTCGCCCCGGTCTTCACGTCGAACGTGCCGGAGATGACGAGCGCCGGTACGGAGCTGACCGTGGCCACCCGCTGGACGGACGCGCGGTCCGGAACGTTCCAGATCCCGCACGCCGGGTACTGGAAGGGAAGCTGCGGCACCTGGGCCAGGACCGTGTCCGGCCACCCGGGATAGGTCTTGCGCCCCGCCTTCAGCACGTCGGCTTCCGAGTACCCCGGCGCCCACTCGCTGCACACCACCGAGTTCGTCAGGCCGTGGGCGAACTCGCCGACCTTCTGGACCGAGCCGGCCGCGCGGGCCTTCGCGAAGCGCTCCGGGTTTCCGTCGCTGAGTTCCTCGAGCGCCGCCGGGAGATCCTTGGGCCGGGGGTTGAAGGCGACGATCAGGTTCAGCAGCGCGCCCCCGTCGAGGACGACCTTGACCGGCTTTCCTCCGTTCGGCGGCGGGACGTCCAGCGTCAGAGGCTGTGCCTCCAGCTTGCGCACCTGCTCCGTCAGTGTGCGGGGGAGGTCCGGGTACCGGTCCTTGCAGGCGGGCTGCGCCGCGCACGCCTCGAAGATGTTGTCGATCCCCTCGGCGGTGCTGCCCCATGTCCACGGCAGAGTCACGACCTGGGGAGGGGTGATCGAGTCGATCGCGAACGCGCGGATTCCCTCGGGGTGCAGGCGCAGGTACGTGAGGGCCAGATTGCTGCCGTAGGAGTAGCCGTAGACGTTCCACTGGGGGATGTCCAGCGCCTTGCGCAGGTCGGCGAAGTCGGCAGCGTTCTCAGTGGTGTTGTAGGCACTCAAGTCTGTGCCGTCGGCCGTCAGGCGGTCCCGGCAGTCCTTCACCGCTTTCAGGAAGACCTGTTCTGCCTCCTGTGCGTCGTAGCCCAGGCCGACGGCCTGGGCGTTGAACCGGTCGACCTCCGGGCAGGCGAGGTTCGGCTGGTCGTAGAGGTTGCCGCGCTGGGCCATGATGATCAGTTCCCGGTCCTTGTTCAGGCCGGAGTCGACGAGGAACGGAATGTCGTCGAACGTGTCGGCACCGGGGCCGCCCGCCATGAACACCACGGGGGCCTGTGCGGGCTTCGCCGGGGTGACAGCCTGAATGACGGCCACGGCCAGCTTGATGGTCCGGCCGCCGGGGCGGGAGCGGTTCTCGGGGACCTCGAGGAAGCCGCAGCGTGCATCGCTCAGCGCTTCGATGGGCTCGGGCGGCTTCGGACAGGAGCCGGGCACGAACCGGGACGAGCCTGCCGGGCTGGGCTGGGCGGGTGCTGACGCGGCGCTGCCGGGTGTGGGGCCGAATGCCGCCAGACAGACCAGAGCTGCCCCGGCAGTCACCGCGGGGATGCTGCGCTTTGGCATGTGATCTCGTTCCTCTGCCGACATCGGCGGCGGCCCTGCCGGGCCAGGCCGCAGCGGTTTGTACGGAACACACCGTTTTCGACGCTACCGGGTGGCGCGTACGCCCGCCACGCGGAGCAGTGACAACCCGTGACCCGGGCCGTCCCCGGCCGTCCCCGGCCGTCCACCGGGTAGTTCCCGGACCAAGGGCGTTTCTCGGAGCTCCTGCGGTGATTGCCGTCCGGCGCTCACCCTGGTGGGATGGGGCGGGGTGATCTGACGAATGCGGATCTGCCGGAGCGGTTCGGTCCGTGGCTCACTGCCCCAGCGGAAAGGCGGCGAGCGAGACCGGCCACCCCTCCGCTTCCGCCTCCTGGGCGTCGCCGCCAGGCACGCCGCGACGCCAGTGCTCGTCGTGCTCCGAGTTGAGGACCCGAGGGCGCCTCACCGACCCTCGCCGTCTTCCTGTCCCTCTTATGGAACATATCCAGCGACGGCCGGAGATGGCAGCGACACCTGGCCAAGCGGCCGCGAATACTGGTGACCGCTTCCCGTCGCTTGTGCGCGTCTTCGGACCACCCGCTAGCGTTGAATTTGCATGCGTTCCGCCCGCACCGCCACGGCATCGCCCGGCGGGGCAGCCGTCGATCGGCAGAGGAACGGGATCACATGGCAGAGCAGCTTCCGTATCGGGGCGCCGGCTGCTCGACTACCTCTACAAGGCCTGCTCGGCGGAGCCGCGCTGCAGGAGCCGCTACCAGGACCTCGAGCGCACCCTGAACGAGCAGGTGCGCAAGCTGGAGTCCCAGCCGCTGACGCTGAACACGCCGGTCGCCAAGGCAATTCCGCTCGTCGACGTCCCGGCGGCGATCAAGGAACTCGGCCGCGGACGTCCGGAGCGCTGTGCCCTGGCACGCGCCGCCGGCTCGGTCCAGGTCGTCGGCCAGACCGCTCACGGTCTGACGAATTGACTGCCTCAAGGACCTCAAGCCCCCGAGGTTCGAGATCGCCCCCCTCGTTCCGAGTAGAGAAAGAAGGTGGTGTCCGTGAATCGGATGGCGTCGTTGTGCGCCGCTGGGGGCTCCATGGTCGTGCTTGTACTGGCCGGAGTCGCAGGGCCGCAGGCATACGCGACCGGCGATGACCGCGAGAAACGCAGCGCAGATGTTCTCCAGGAGCTGGTGCCTTCTCCTGATGGCCCGGGCTGTGCGGCAGCTGTCGGCATGCAGGGAAGCGTTGTCTGGGAGGCGGGGAGGGGGAAAGCCGATCTGACGACCGGGCGCGCCATCACCTCGAAGACGGTCTTCGACATGGCATCCAACTCCAAGCAATTCACCGCAGACGCCGTCCTCTTGTTGGACGGGCGGCACCTTCAGTACCCAGGCAGGGGTAGGCAGCCCGGTCCCGCTGGTTGCCGGACTGCCCCTGTGCGCCACGCAGTCTCCCTGGCCCCAGGGCTCTGGGGCTCCGGGGCTCTGGGGCCAGGGAGCTGCGCCCTTACCTGTCAGGGTGCCCGTCTCAACGAAGTCGAAGGACCCCTAGGACAAGATCCACCACCCCGGTGACGGCGGACGCAGCGAGCGCGCATACACCCGCCTGCAGGGCTCCGGGAAGGAGCGAGCGCAGTGGGGCATCAGCCTTCCGGCGAGTGCGTGCTGGCCGACCTGCGGATCGACGCTTACGTTGAGACATGACAGCCCTTCAAAGCAGTGGGTTGGTCAACCCCCGTACCGAAGTTCCCGCCAAGAGCGCCTCGGCGCGGGGGTGTGCCTTGAGCACGCCTTCACCATCGCCACTCGGCCCTGCCCAAGTCGCGTCGCGGATGCCGAATCTCGGTGTACGTTCCACAGCGTGACCAACTATCAGGAGGACGCGGTCCCGGCGACCACCGAGGACCTGGTCTCCGATGCACGAGAGCTTGGCGTTGCCCAGGCGAGCACGCGCATGATCAAGGACTGGGTGGAGCACGGATTGCTCGCGCCACCCGCATTCCGCAAGTTCACCCAGCGCGGCAGCGCGGCCAGGGTGTTCCTGCCGGAACAGCGTCGCCTCTTCCGCGAAATCATCGAAGCGAAGAAACGGTCGCCACTGACCCGCGTCCCGCATCACACAGTCGTGCCTGTCAACCTCCATATCTGGCTCACCTACGACACCGTGATCACGGACGAACAAGCCCTCCGGGGGTTCCGCACATACGCGCGAAGCGCCGGCGTGAGCAGTGCAGCACGGCGCCAGGCCGCAGCGCGTGCGATCGTCGATCAGTTCGCCCACCCCGAGGCCCGAAAGCGCCAACGCCGTCACGTCGAGGCCCTGCTCATTCAGGGAGAGAGGACGAAGCAGCCTCGCTGGGACCTGCTCGGGCCAGCCATGCGGGACCTTGCCTCGCCCTGGCGGGACGACGGACTGCCGCGCCTGGACGAGCGGGCCATTGGACTCCCCGAAATGCCGATGACCTTCGACCACGCAGTAGCCTTGTGGATGCTCAAACTCGAGGTCACGCGACGCCTCCAGACGGAGAGCATCCCGCCGGAGGTGCTCCTCGCCGCCCGCGCCGAGTTCCGCCGTGGGTGGGTGAACTATCAGAACGATCGAGCGCAGTTGGAGACACGAGCCGAGGACAGTGCCGCCATGTTCGCACTCCCGGTCGGCACAGAAGCCCGGGTCCGGGAACATGTCCATGCCTTCACTACGACCCTTGGGCGTGCGACAGGGGTAGCAGAACCCATCTTCGCCTCAGTCCGTGAGGGCCTTCGGCGCCGCTGACCGTGGTTCATCCGGAACTTCAACCCCGCCGAGGAGGCCCGGTTTGCCGGCCTCCAAGGGCAGTACGCTTTCCCCCTCGCATGGCGCGGGGCCACCTTGATCAAGGCCCGGCTCGTGGAACATCCAGCAGTGCGCAGGTTCTACTTCGCCGACCACCATGCCGAACTTGGCCACCTGCTCCAGGAGCTTGCCCGCACTCGCATCTCCCCCGTCGACACGGCAGCCGAGGCAGCCTCAAGACTGGGTCAGTTGTGTGATCGTCTGGCCGAGCTGGATCCGCACTACACCTTCCGCATCACGGCCGGTCCCGGTTCGCACGCAGGAGTGGTGGTGCTACCCGCGTACTCGGGAGCCGCCCGCGACCAACCTCTCCACATCGCACTGGGCATCACCGATCCGGACTCCCCTGAGGGGGCCCGCGCCGCCACGGACTTCGAGCGGTGTCAGCGGTACGGCGACCCGATCGACCTGCCCGCACAATTTGCCCAAGGTCAGCTGGCGGCGATGGAAATCGAAGTGCTGGGTGGGGTACCGGTAGATGTCGCCGAGGGTCATGAAGTCCTTGAAGAACGGATCCCACCGGACCGGGTAGTGCATGCCGCGGGCCAGGCCGGGCTCGGTCTCCGCTTCGAGGTGCCGGTGCAGAGAGGCGATGACGCGGTCGATGGCGGCACCCATCCGGCGGGGACCGTAGACCTTGGCCGCGCCGCAGGGGCCCGCGTAGTTGATCAAGTCGAACGGGGCCGTGGCCGCGTTCAACAGCCGGGCGAACACCTTGCTCACTGCTTGTTGGTCCAGCGGGTGACGTCGGTTGCCTTGGCGAGGTCTGCCGAGGAGGCCCGTCGATCAAGCTGTGGAAGGTCAGCCGGGCGCGCTCGAACTCGTCGTGGATGGCTTGGCGGTCCATCGGGGGGTGTCCGTCATGGTCTGCCGGCTTTCGGTCGACACTCCGAATTCCGTCGCGGCTTGTGATGATGCCCCCTGCCACGCTCCGGGACCAGTCGCTGGGACGCGGGTGGCGCGGCGCAATGCCGGGCAGGCCGTATGACGGCTCCGTGCCTACGCTTGAGGTGGGGCGCCGGTCTGGGTGATCAGCTGGAGGCGACACCGATGGGACGACGCCATCATTTCCACGTCGAGTACGTGGGGCACTCGGTCAGTGCCACCGTCGAGACCGGCCACACGGTCGTGGTGGACGTTCTGGTCGACGGCAAGGAGACCGGTCACGGCACGACGCACGACGACCACCCTGTGGCCGTGCGCGTCGAGCTGCCCACAGATCCGCCGACCCCGGTGTCCGTACGGGTGACACCCGCTCCCGGCGTACCGCGCTGCATTGTGGAGGTCCCGGGAGCCGAGGATCACGTCATGTCACCCCGCCCGTTCTGACGGAGCGGGCCGGCGGGCCTGGCCAATGAGCGGGTTGCCCGTGATGCTGATCCTGCTGGCTTATTGGGGTCTCAGTAGTTCTCGCCGAAGACCAACGCTAAGCAGCTGCGGCCCAGATCAGAGGATGAATCAGGGCAGCCGCAGCGGGTGCCCGCCGAGGGGTGCCCGGGGGCGCGGGCCTGGTCACTGGCAGAGGGCTCTGACGCGGTTGGCCGACACCATCGTGCGGGTTACTGGAGGAAATGCCTCTCCGGACTCCTCGGCGCCCCCGCCCACATCGCCGCAGCCCTCGCCCCTTGGGCCGGCGCCGCCCTCGTCGGCCTCCTCGGCGGATACCCGACTCTCTTTGCCGTCTTGGCAGCCCTCTCCGGAGCGTCCGTCCTTCTCGCCCTGGGCACTGCGCCGAAGTCCATCGTGGAGCGCCCAGGGCTCACGCCATAGGCACGTCGTCAGCGAGGCCGGCGCTTGGGAGGCACGGGGCCCGGGATGACGTCGAGGTCGAGATGCTCCTTGAACAGGTGGACCAGGTTGGCGCCGTCGAGGAGTCCTCGCGGAACTGGACGATCTCCTCGTTGCTCCGGCCGATCCAGTTCCAGAACGTAACACGAGATCCGACTTCATACAGGTCAGGGACGTATTGGACCCTCCTGCGTCAGCAAATGGTCAGCATTGGCGCCCGCGGAGTCGCGCACCGGACGGATGCTCGCGAGACACTCTGACTGACGCCTGAAGCGGTACCGGATGGCGCAACGCCTCTGGCTCTCGTTCCGGACATCGACCAGCATGAGGACAGCGGGACCGGCGGACGAGATGGGCACGCATGCGCGCCACTGAGAGCAACCAGGATTATCCCTTCGCCGTCACGAACACGGCCGCGGCACTCCTGGACGATGCCGGGACGATCGTCGCCTGGACACCGGCGGCCGAAGCCCTCCTGGAGCGCCGGTCCGCTGACGTGTGCGGCCGGCCGGCACGGGACCTGCTCGCGGACCCGGGCCGCTGGGAAGCGGTTCTGGCTCAGGGCAGGCAGGGGGAGCAGGAGGGGTGGGAGGGCCGGGCCACACTGCGACACGGCTCAGGACGCGAGCTGGAGATCGGCTTCCGCGTCATCCCGCTGAACGACGGCGCGCGTGGGGACGCGGCCCGCTGCCTCGTACTCGGCGCCCCCCTGGACCTGGTCACCCAATGGCGCCAGGACCACGCCTTCACACATGAACTGTTCCTGCAGGGCCGAGTGGGCCTGGCCGTCTTCGATGCGGACCTGCGCCTGCTGCGGACGAACACGCACCTGTTGCCGTACACCGGGGTGCCCGTCGAACTGAACGGCCGGCGCCTGGCCGACTTCCTGTGGGCGGAGGACGCGCGGATCATCGACGACCGGCTGCGGGAGGTCATGCGCAGCGGGAACCCCCTGATCGGTTTCAACACGACCGTGCGCACCTTGGACGACCCGAGAGGCGGCCGGGTCGTGACCATCCAGGCGTTCCGGCTACAGGAACCCGCCGGACATCCGATGGGTGTGGCGACGGTGTTCACCGACGTCACCGACCACGAGCGGTCGCGCGGGCGCCTGGACCTGCTGTACCGGGCGACCGGAGCGCTGGGCGGTTCGCTGTCCGTCCTGCGCACCGTCGAGGACCTGGTCGAAGTGCTGGCGCCCTCGTTCGGCGATTGCGCCGCGGTGGATCTTGCCGAGACCGTTCTGAGCGGCGGTGAACCACCCACTGACGGGCATCTCACGCTCCCCCTGATCCGGATGGCCGTCGCCGGAGCGGAAGCAGACGCGCTGCGTACGGGTACGGCCCGGTTCACGGCTCCTCTCGCCACGGCCGTTGCCCACCCGACGGCCGCGCCCCACCCGACCGTGACCGAGGCGGGAGTGCCCGAACCGGCCGCGCCCGGGTCCCGGGAGTGCCAGGGAGAGCTGATCACCGGCCTCGGAACCCGACCCACGGGACCCGAGAGCGACGCTGCCCCGGAGTGGGCCACCGCTGTCCCGGGTGCGCATTCGGCGATGACGGCGCCGCTGTGCGCACGGGGCATCAGGTTCGGAAGGCTCACGCTCTGGCGTACGGGGGACACTCCCCCGCTGGAGGAGGACGACCTGGCACTTCTGGAGGAGATCGCGGCCCGTGCGGCCGTCGCCGTGGACAACGCGCGGCGGTACACCAAAGAACGCCGCACCGCTGTGGGCCTGCAGCGCAGCCTTCTGCCGCCGGCAACCTCGGAAACAGCCGCACTGGAAGCCGCCAGCCTCTACCTGCCCGCCGACGCGGACAGCGGAGTGGGCGGCGACTGGTTCGACGTCATCCCGCTGTCGTCGGCCCGTGTCGCCCTGGTGGTCGGGGATGTCGCCGGCCACGGGCTGCACGCCACGGCCATGATGGGACGCCTGCGCAGCGCCGTACGTGCGATGGCGGACTTGGAGCTGGAACCCGAGGAACTGCTGGCGCACGTGGACGACATGGTCCTGCAAGTCGCTGCCGAGGCCGAGAGCGACGACGCGGATGACGGCGACGCGGGCATGCCGGTGCCCAGCGGACCGGCCGGGGCCACCTGCCTGTACGCCGTCTACGACCCGGTCACCCGAAGTTGCGTCATGGCAAGCGCCGGACACCCGCCTCCGGCCGTGGTCAGCCCGGACGGAACCGTGGAGTACGTCGAGCTGAGCCCCGGGCCGCCCCTGGGGGTCGGTGGCTGGCCCTTCGAGCCGGTCGAACGCGAACTGCCGCCGGGGAGCGTCCTCGCCCTGTACACCGACGGGCTGATCGAACGCGGAGAAGGGGACATCGACCAGGGCATGCGCGACCTGGCGGACCGACTGCTGCGCGCGGACGTACTCGGTCGGCCGCTGCGTCAGGCCCGGCACGACATCGTGGAAGGGTTGCCGCCGGGCAGGCTGAGGGACGACGTCACCCTCCTGCTGGCCCGTACCCGCATGGTGGATGCCGGCTCCGTCGCGACATGGCGGCTCGACGCCGACCCGGCGATCGTCGGCGACGCGCGCCATCTCGTCCTGGACCAGCTGACCGCCTGGGACCTCGATGAGCTTGCCTTCAGCACAGAGCTCATCGTCAGCGAGCTGGTCACCAATGCCATCCGTCACGCCGGTGGCCCGGTCCGGCTCCGGTTGATCCGGGCGGACACCCTGACGTGCGAGGTCTCGGACTCCAGCAACACACAACCGCGGATGCGGCGTGCGAGGAGCTCCGAGGAAGGCGGTCGCGGCCTGTACATCGTCGCCCAGCTCTCGCACCGCTGGGGCAGCCGCTACGCCATGGGAGGCAAGACCGTCTGGTCCGAACAGATCCTGCCCCTCGCTTGACCGTCCGGCCTGGCCGGGAGTCGCCGGTCGGACGGTGGCTTACGGAGGGAGGCGGCTCCTGCCTCACGCTTATAACCGCGCAGCAGTGAACGAAACCCCGGACCGGCCGACGAAGACATCACATTCAAGTGGCAAAAATGAGACAGGACAAAGACGTTATCCGCTCGTTATGGAATCGAGGGCAGGGTGGAAATTTCGGCGTTTTTCATAGAAATCTAGGCTCTCTGCCAGCGCTTCACAACCTCTGCAAGGCGTCTGCACCTATCACAGCCCATGCCGCTTCCATAACCCCCTGAGGCCGTGCAATTTGCTCCAGGTCTAGGTAACTTCGGCCCGCATGACTGCTCATGGAGAACTGGCCCATTACCGGAAGACCCTCCCGACCACCTCGACCACCTCGACGACGCACATAGACCGCCCCCGCCCAGGTGACGGCCCCCTGCTGTGGCGCCTCGCTCGCGACTCCAGGACCCTGGACCTCAACTCGGCCTACAGCTATCTCCTCTGGTGCCGTGACTTCGCCGGCACATCCGCGGTGGCTCGCGACTCGTCCGGACGGGCCGTCGGATTCGTCAGCGGATACCTGCGGCCCGAAAGCCCCGGAACCCTGCTCGTCTGGCAGGTCGCCGTCGACGAATCCGTCCGCGGCCTGGGCATCGCCAGGGCCCTGCTGGACGGCCTCTCTGCCCGTGTGGCTGCGGAACACGGACTGAGCTACCTGGAGACCACCATCTCCCCCGGAAACCTCGCCTCGGAGCGGCTGTTCGCCTCGTACGCCGCACGGCACGGCGCCACCCTCACGCGCGAAGTGCTGTTCGCCGCAGAGGAGTTCCCGGAGGGCGGGCACGCCCCGGAGGTCCTGCACCGTATCGGGCCGCTCCACTTCTGATCCCGGTTGCGCCCGGCAGCCCGCCGTCCGCGAGCCGTGTCGACAGCCGTCGGGCCCACCACGCCGAACACCCCGTACCGAAAACCCCCACGCCGACTGGAGAGTTGCCTTGACCATGACCGAGCCGGTCCTGTCCGTCTTCGAGACCTTGGAGTCCGAGGTGCGCAGCTACTGCCGCGCCTGGCCCGTCGTCTTCGAGCGCGCCACGGGAAGCCGGCTGTACGACGAACACGGCCGCGGCTAGCTGGACTTCTTCGCGGGCGCAGGGTCCCTGAACTACGGCCACAACAACCCCGTCCTCAAGCGGGCCCTGCTCGACTACCTGGAGCGGGACGGCATCACGCACGCTCTCGACATGTCGACGACCGCCAAGAGGACCTTCCTCGAAACCTTCCGGTCCCACGTCCTCGAACCCCGCGCGCTGCCCTACAAGGTGATGTTCCCGGGGCCCACCGGGACCAACGCCGTCGAAGCGGCACTCAAGCTGGCGCGGAAGGCCAAGGGCCGCGAGTCGGTCGTGTCCTTCACCAACGCCTTCCACGGCATGTCGCTCGGCTCACTCGCCGTCACGGGCAACGCCTTCAAACGGGCCGGCGCGGGCATCCCGCTGGTCCACGGCACCCCGATGCCCTTCGACAACTACCTCGGCGGCAGGACCCCCGACTTCCTCTGGTTCGAGCGCCTGCTGGAGGACCAGGGCTCCGGGCTCAACCATCCGGCGGCCGTCATCGTCGAGACGATCCAGGGCGAGGGCGGGATCAACGTGGCCCGCGCGGAATGGCTGCGCGCCCTCTCGGACCTGTGCCGCCGCCGCGACATGCTGCTGATCGTCGACGACATCCAAATGGGCTGCGGCCGGACCGGCGAGTTCTTCTCCTTCGAGGAGGCGGGCATCACTCCCGACATCGTCACGCTGTCCAAGTCCATCAGCGGCTACGGACTGCCCATGTCCCTGTGCCTGTTCAAGCCCGAACTGGACCTGTGGGAGCCGGGCGAGCACAACGGCACCTTCCGCGGCAACAACCCGGCCTTCGTCACCGCGACCGCGGCACTGGAGACGTACTGGGGCGACGGCGTCCTGCGCGAGCGGACCCTCGTCCAGGGCGGGCGCGTCGAGAGCGCGCTGCGCGAGCTGTGCGGCGAACACGGCCGGCTGGGCGCGACGTACCGGGGCCGCGGACTGGTCTGGGGCGTCGAGTTCACCCACAAGGAGCGCGCCGCAGAGGTGTGCCGAAGGGCCTTCGAGCACGGTCTCCTCCTCGAGACCTCGGGTCCCGAGGGCGAGGTCGTGAAGCTGCTCCCGCCGCTCACCGTCAGCGGCGACGAACTCGACGAGGGCCTCGACGTCCTCGCCCGCTCCGTCCGCGAAGCCGCCTGACCGGAACCCCCACACCACGAAGGGCACCACCGTGATCATCCGCTCGTTCCGGGACATCGAGGGAACCGACCGCCACGTCAGGGCGGCATCCGGCACTTGGGAGAGCAAGCGCATCGTCCTGGCCAAGGAACGCGTCGGCTTCTCCATGCACGAGACCGTCCTGTACGCCGGCACCGAGACCTCCATGTGGTACGCGAACCACGTGGAGGCCGTGGTCTGCACGGAGGGGGAGGCCGAACTCACGGACGAGGAGACGGGCCGGACCTACACGATCACGCCGGGAACCATGTACCTCCTCGACGGACACGAGCGGCACACCCTGCGCGTGAAGCACGAGTTCCGCTGCCTGTGCGTCTTCAACCCGCCCGTGACCGGCCGGGAGGACCACGACGAGAACGGCGTGTACCCGCTGCTCACCGAGCCCGACCACAGCTGACCCACGGAAACGCTCAGAGAGAAAGCACAGAGAGGAGAGGCAGGCACCACCATGACCTACGCATCCACCCGCGCGGTGAACGACCTGTATCCGACCAGGCGCTCCGAGGAGGTGCTCACCGGCCGCACGGACCCCGTCGTCTGGTCCGAGCCCGGCACGCCGGGCCCCATCTGGGCCCACGAACTGGAGAGCTTCGAGCGCGACGGCTACCTGTCCGTCGACGAACTCATCACGCCCGACGAGGTGGACGTCTACCGGTCCGAGATGGACCGGCTGCTCCGTGACCCCTCGACGCTGGCCGACGAGCGCTCCATCGTGGAGCCGAAGTCCCGGGAAGTACGCTCCGTCTTCGAGGTCCACCGGATCAGCGAGGTGTTCGCCTCCCTCGCCGCCGATCCGCGCGTCGTGGGGCGCGCGCGACAGATCCTGGGCTCCGAGGTGTACGTGCACCAGTCCCGGATCAACGTCAAGCCCGGTTTCGGCGCCAGCGGCTTCTACTGGCACTCCGACTTCGAGACCTGGCACGCCGAGGACGGCCTGCCGCACATGCGCACCGTGTCGGTGTCCATCGCCTTGACGCCGAACCACGCCACCAACGGCGGCCTGATGATCATGCCCGGCTCCCACCGGAGCTTCCTGGGCTGTGCCGGTGCGACGCCGAAGGACAACTACAAGAAGTCCCTCCAGATGCAGGATGCCGGCACCCCGTCGGACGAGGCGCTGACCCAGTTCGCCTCGGCCTGCGGCATCAAGCTCTTCACCGGCAAGGCGGGCTCGGCCACCTGGTTCGACTGCAACGCGATGCACGGCTCGGGTGACAACATCACGCCCTACCCGCGCAGCAACGTGTTCCTCGTCTTCAACAGCGTCGAGAACCGCCCGGCGAAGCCCTTCGCCGCCCCGGTGCGCCGCCCCGGATACATCGCCTCGAAGGACTTCACCCCCGTGCGCTGATCTCGGACCGACGCAAGGTTGCCCCCGGGTCGCACGCGCCGGGGGCACCTTTGCGTTCTGCCGCTACGGCGCAGCCACTGGCATGACGTGGCCCAGCAGGCCCTCCTTCGTATAGGGCCCCTCGCAGTCGGCGCGACCGGAGACGAAGTGGTCGAATACCGAGGGGATGTAGCACCTGTAGAGGGGCACCGAGCCCGGCACCGCCTTGGTGTACACGTATCCGACCGCGCCGAGGGGCTGTTGGCCCTCGCACCCCGGGTCGGCGGTCAGCAGCGAGTGGTTCGCCGCCTTGCACTCGTAGAGCCGGACCGTGCCGGGCGCGGGGTCCCGCAGCACCTTCCAGACCCCCTCGTGGGTGAACCCGGCGGGCAGGGGGCGTGAGGAGGCCAGGTGCCCGGCGTGCGGTTGGTAGCCGCGGACCAGCGGTGTGTAGGGGGTGGTGTGGCCGTGGGTGCGCTCCCAGGTGCGCAGGTAGCCCTCGGCGCCCTGCATGAGCTCGTCCACCACGTCCTGGCCGCCGGTGACCCGGATGTCCTCGATCCAGTCCGGTACGAGGCCGTAGTGGGTGCCGCCGCCGTCCGTGTTGACGTCCCATACGCGCGAGCCGGTGACCTGCCGGTCGAGGACCGAGCCGCCGTCGGGGCTGCGGAAGGGGTAGCGGACGGGGTTTCCGGCCGCGGCCCGGGGGCCGGGGAGCCAGGCGAAGCCGTTCATGTCGGTGCCGATCCCGTACCCGGCGCCGTACTTGGCGCGCAGGGCGGCGTGCCGGCGCGCCTCGGCGGTGAACGCGGGGGCCTCGTACATGTGGCCGGTGATGAAGCCGCCCAGGCGGTAGACCCGCTCGGTCCAGTTGTCGTCCATCCAGCCGTGGGTGGACAGGACGCCGGAGTATTGCTCGGCTTCGAGCACGCGCAGCGCCTGGTTCGCCGCCTTGACGCTCATGTGGTCGAGTTCCAGCATCATGTTGCGTTTCGTCATGCCCAGCACCGCGTACTCGCCCAGTGCGGTCAGGCCCCGGCGGTTGCACTGCGCCGCCTGCAGGGAGGCGCCGTACTCCGGCAGCTCGACCCCTTCCGGCAGGGCGCCCCGGATCCGGGCCTCCGCCTCCGCCCGGGAGGTGCCGGTGTTCTCGGCCGCCCCCGTGGCGCCTGCTTCCTCGTGGCCCTCGGCGGCGAGCCCGAAGCCGATCGGGTTGTCGTGCTCGGGGCCGGGGCAGGGCTCCGTGCTCCAGAAGGTGCCCGTCGACAGGAACTGGCCGACGTTGATGGCCATGCCCTGGGTGCCCGAGTCGAACCGGACGCCGCACAGGGCGTTGTCGAACTTGTGGCACAGGAACATGCTGCGCACGCCCAGGCGGTGCAGTTCGTCCAGGCCGCGGTCGATGTCGGCCATGGTGCAGCGGGCGCCGTCCAGCACCTGCTTGCAGCCGAACGGTTCGGAGGTCTCCACCCCGAGGACGACGGCGAGCTTGCCCTCCTGGATGACCTTGCGTGCCTGGTCGGGCTCGGTGACGACCCGGAACCAGCCCTTGCCCGCGCCGCCGTACATGGCGTCGACGTAGTCCTGGAGTTCGTAGGTCTTCTGGATCTGGAGCCTGATCGCGGTCATCTCGTCGCAGCCACGGTCCTTGAAGAAGTAGAGCGAGCAGATGACTCCGTTGGTGACCATGTCGTTCACCAGGATCCGCTGGCCGCCCCGCCAGGCCCGCTCCACCCAGGCGTAATAGGTCTGTTGGTGGGTGGAGGAGTCGTGGGCCGGCCAGTCGTTGAACGTCGGCCAGCCGTTCGGGTCGTGCCGGCCGTCACCGCCCTTGGTGATCATGTCGAAGAGGGCGAGGACGCCGTTCGGGTAGTGCTCGGGGCAGTCCTTGAGGGCGTCCGCCACCCCCGCCGTGGAGAAGACCTTGCCGCAGACCAGCCGTCCTCCGAAGCCCTCGTTGGACATCAGGTGGACGTGACCGTCGACGTATCCGCGGACCCGGCCCTGGGCATCGGTCCCGGTGAACGGCTCCCCGGTCACGTTGACCTGCGAGTCCGGGGCGGGGCGCGCCACGGGCTCCCACCACTGTGGGCCCGCCGACGCGCCGGCGGCAGCAGCAGGGCCGAGTATCAGGCTGATCATCGCGAGGACCAGGCCGATTAACAGGTACCGGCTTCGTCCGAAGGCTCTTCGTCGATTCATCCCCACCCCTTTCACGATGCGTTCATGACAATTTGGAGAGGGTCTTCGCTCGCCGGCCTGCGCGATGCAGGGGCCGGGCTCAACCCGATCGGTGGACCGCTCCCGCCGCATGGGCGCGGACCAGGGCCAGGTACTCCGCCGCCAGACGGTGGCAGTCGCCGGGCCACCGCGCGGAGACGTAGTTGCCGTCCTTGACGGCGAAGCCGCGTCCTGGCCGGGCGGCGGTGTCACGGACGGGCAGCGGCGAGCCGGCGAGGAAGTGGCTCGGATCGGCGAGCGCCGCGGTGACCTCCTGCTGCACGGTGGTGCGGTACGTGCGGTAGTAGCGCCCGAGCCAGAACCGGGTGAGGTTCCAACCCGTCAACTCCAGCAGGGACGTCAAAGCCGTCGTCCGCCGGCCGTGGAGGACCGAGCGTCCGGTGGCGGGATCCTTGGCCCGGGCGGCGAGCAGCACGCCGTGGCAGACGGCCCCCACCGGCAGCCCCTGGGTGAAGACCCGGGCGAACAGCTGCTGGGCGGTGGCGTCCTCGAGCAGCGTCCGCATGCCCGCGGCGTGGCCGCCGGGTACGAAGAGGCCCGTGACGTCGGCCGGGTCGACATCCGCGTACGAGGAGGGGGCGAGGAACCAGGGGTCCTCGGTGAGGCGCCGGTAGGCGGCCAGTTCGGCGCGGCGGGTCATCAGCCAGGGCGACAGCCAGGAGAAGCCGAGGTCCGTGAGCCTGGGGTCGGCGAGTGCGACCTTTCCGCCGGGGGTTGCGAACCGCACCTCGAAGCCGGCGTCCCGCAGCGCCGCCCAGGGCACCGCCGCCTCGGTGGGGTCGTAGTCGCCTGCGGGGAGCAGGAAGAGAATCACGGCGAACTCCTCTGAGCGGTGGTGATCAGGGCAGCACGCTTCCCCGGCACTCCGTGGGCCCCTGATCCCCATCGGTGTCCGAGGCCGACCTTAGGAGCGGCCCGCGGCGCCGTCATTCACTCCGGCGGCCAATGCGTTGACTCCCCGAACCGGCCTTTCCGGCGGCCGTCCCGCGGACGGTGTTGACGGGGGTGGTGTGCGCGCATTGACTGGCGGCCGTGTCCACCATCGATCCGCCCTCCGTCACCGCGTGCTACGCCCTCGCCGTCCTGAGGGCCACGGCGGACGGCACCGGCGGATCCGGTTCCTGGGCCCTGCCCACGGACCGGCTGGAGTTCGGCGAGATGCGCGCCCTGTGGGACGCAGTGCTCAGCGCCCGGAACGCGGGTCCGCACACCGGGCTCCTCGTGGGCGACCGCATGCGGCCCGAGGGCCTGCACATCATGGGCCACCTCGTCCTCACCTGCGCCAGCCTCGCGGACGCCGCGCGGGCGGCCGAGCGCTACCACCCCCTGGTGAGCCAGGTGGGCACGGTGACCCTGGACCGCGGCAGCGCCGTCGGCCGGGTCTCCTACCGGCCGACCGTCGACCCGGCGGACATGCACCCCCAGCAGGTGGAGGCGGTCGTCAGCAGCATGGTGCGAGCGGCCCGCTGGATCGTCGGCGACGACTGGGCGCCCCTGGCCGTGTCGTTCTCCCACCCCCGTACGGGCTCGGCCGAGCCTTACGCCCGCGTCCTCGGCTGCCCCGTCACCTTCGACGCCCCGGAGAACGCGATCACGGTGGCCAACGAGGACCTCGACAGGCGCCGCCCCCTCTACGATCCGGCACTCAACGCCCTGCACCGGGCCTACGCCGACCGGCTCCTGCACCAGTTGTCCGCGGCCGAGACCGCGGCCGGGCGCGTGCGGCAGTGGCTGGAGCACGCCGCACTCGAGGACGCGGGCCCCGAGGGCCCCGCCAAGGAGCTCAACCTCAGCGTCCGGACCCTGCGCAGGGCCCTGCACGCGGAGGGCACGTCGTGGCGCGCCCTCCTCGACGCCGCCCGCCACGGCCGGGCCAGGCGGCTGCTGGAGACCACGCCCCTCCCGCTGGACCGGATCGCCCGCCTCGTCGGCCTGAGCGGCGCGACGGCCCTGGTCCGTGCCTTCACCCGGTGGGAGGGCATGCCTCCCGGGGCGTACCGCAGCCGCCATCGGCCCGCGTCCCCGGATCGCGACGCGGCCGGCAGCGGGTGAGGAACTTCACCGCGGGCGAGGCCCCGGCCGGCTGCCCCCGTTGCTAGTGCTGTGGCCGGAAAGGTTTGCCGGGGCGCGTCGTCCGGTGCGGTGCATCGCAAGGCGGAGGGCCGCGACCCGTACTGGACGTACCGGCGCGGTCCGACAACGCGGCGAGGCGCCGTACCGGGCGGCGCGACCCGGTGAACCTTTCCGGCCACAGCACTAGATTGTCCGGCGGCCGGATCCACGGCCCCGGACGAGATGCGCCGTACCCGGTTACGCACGACGACGCGCGAGGTGCTGCACGAGCAGCGCCGTCCGCTGTCCGCACCGGGCAGCGTCCTCGTCGAGCAAGATGGGCCGAACGCCATGACCGTGCCACTCACCCGCAGCCTGTACCGGACGACCGCACATGCCGCCGGGGGCCGTACCGGATCCGTCCGCACGGACGACGGGCGCCTGGACGTCCGCCTCGCCCCGCCGCGCAAGAAGGTGCCCGGCACCACCAACCCCGAGCAGCTGTTCGCGGCCGGTTTCGCCGCCTGCTTCACCTCCGCGCTGGCGGAGGTCGCCGCCGAGTTCGGGGCGGATGCGTCCGCCGCGCGCGTGGCCTGCGAAGTACAGCTCGGTACCACGGACACGCCCGCGGGCTACGGCCTCGCCGTGGCCCTCACCGTCAGCCTGCCGGGGTGGCGGGCGGCCGACCTCCAGCCCCTGCTGCACCGGGCGGACGCGGTCTGCCCGTACTCGCAGGCAGTACGCGGCAACGTACCGCTGACCCTCCTGGCCGTGGACGATCCCGCCACCGACGACCGGGCCTGAGCCCGGGCCGGCGGGCCGCGCCCCGAGTGGCCCCGGCATCCCGTTACACGTGCCCATCGCCGTCGGCCGCCGCGAAGCGGGCGGCGGTGGTCACGATTCGCAGCACACTGGGCAAGTGGGCTAGCCCGGAGCGCAGGACGATGCTACACAGGGACTTCTGATTAGTTACACGTGTAACAGCACTGGTGCCCATTCAAGCCACGGAGGCTTCGGAGCGTAGATGTCCACCTCACCTCGGGCGATGTCTCTGCCCTTCTCCTGGGCCGACCAGGAACGACACCTCGTCAGCCACCTCTCGGCGCTGATCCGCCTGGACACCTCGAACCCACCGGGCAATGAGATCGCCGTCGCACGCCACCTCTCCCGTGAGCTGTCCCGCTCCGGTATCGCACACAGGGTTCTGGAGTCCGAGCCCGGACGGGCCAACCTCGTCGCCCGGCTGCCGGGGACGGGACAGGAACCGCCGCTCATGCTGCTGGGCCACGCCGACGTGGTCGGCGCCCAACCCGGCGGATGGAGCCGTCCCCCTTTCTCGGGCGAGGTGGCCGACGGCCGCGTGTGGGGCCGCGGGGCACTGGACATGAAGGGCCAGGTCGCCGCGAGCCTGCTGATCATGCAACTCCTCGCCGCGCACCGGATCCCGCTGCGGCGGGACGTGCTGCTGGTGGTCACCGCCGACGAGGAGGCCGGCAGCCGGCTGGGGGCGTACTGGCTGTGGGAGAACCACCGCAGCCTCGTCGAGGCCGAGTTCGCGTTCAACGAAGGCGGCGGCCAGCGCTTCATGACGCCCGGCGGCCCCGTCTACACCGTCCAGGTGGCCGAGAAGGGCAGCGCCCGGATGCGGGTCACCGCTCGCGGGCCGGGCGGCCACGCCTCCGTCCCGCGCTCGGAGTCGGCGGTCTTCACGTTGGCCGAGGCCCTGCTGAGGCTTCGCGCGTTCGCCCCGGAGTCGGTGCTGCATCCGGCCTCGCGCCGCATGCTCACCACCTTGGCGGACCTGCACCCGGGCCCGGGCGCGGAGGCGATCGAGCAGCTGCTGACGGACCCCACCTGGGCCCGGGCGCACAGCCTGCCCATCGATCCCGTCCTGCGGGAGTTCGTCGTCGCCGGGCTGCACAACACCGCGACTCCCACCATGCTGTCCGCGGGGCAGCGCCAGAACGTGGTGCCCGTCGAAGCAGGCGTGGTGCTGGACGGACGTCTCCTTCCGGGCGAGCTGCCCGATCGGTGGGCGGCGGAGGTCCAGAGGGCAGTCGGAGACCGCGTCGAGGTGTCGCTGCTGCACGGCAGAGTGAGCCACGGTGTGCACGACGACCCGGAACTCCTGCGGGTTCTGGGCGATACCGTCGCAGCCCACGAACCGGGTGCGCGGGTGCTGCCGTACATCAATCCGGCCGCCACGGACGCCCGTGCCCTCCCCGACACGAAGGTCGTCGGATTCTTTCCCTCCGCGAGTGACGCGGACGTCATGCGGCTCATCCACGCACCTGACGAGCACGCCCGGATCACCGACCTGATGTTCGGCGGGAAATGCCTGCTCGACGCGGTCCTCAGACTGTCCACGTAAAAGGAGTCAACCCATGGGTGTTGTCATCGAAACCCTGACCGGCAGGGTCGAAGGCACGACCGAGGACGGACTGTCGGTCTTCAAAGGCATTCCCTATGCCCTCCCCCCGGAAGGGCCCCTGAGGTTCCAGGCGCCGGCTCCGGTTCCCGCCTGGGACGGTGTCCGTCCGGCCACGTCCTTCAGCGCCGCACCTCCACAGTTGCCGCTGGTTCCCGGGATGCCCCCGGCCTGGCGGCCGGAGGACGGCCTGGACTGCCTCAGCATGAACGTCTGGACCCCGGGGGGCGCCGGTGACCGGCTGCCGGTCATGGTGTGGATCTACGGCGGGGGGTGGAAGACAGGCTATTCCGCTGATCCGAGCTACGACGGCGAGGTGCTCGCCCGGGGCGGCGTGGTCATGGTGACGTTCAACTACCGCGTCGGATTCGAGGGGTTCGGCTATGTGCCGGGGGCACCCGCCAACCGGGGCCTCCTCGACCAGGCCGCCGCACTCACATGGGTAAGGGAGAACATCGCGGCCTTCGGCGGCGACCCGGACAACGTGACGATCTTCGGCGAGTCCGGCGGAGGCGCGTCCGTCGCCGCCCTGCTGACCGCACCCGGCGCGCGCGGTCTGTTCCGTCGTGCCATCGTCCAGAGCATCGCCGGGCGCTTCCTGCCCGAGGAGGAAGCCCGGCGGATCGCCTCGCTGATCGGGGATGCGGTCGGCGTGGGCCTCGATGGTCTGGCTTCCGTGTCCCCTGAAGCCCTGCTGGCGGTACAGGACGAGCCTCTGCCCGCGATGAGAGCGGATCCGGCGAAGTGGACGACTCCCGAGGCCATCACCGCGTTCTCGCCGGTCATCGACGGCATCACTGTGGTCGACAAGCCATGGCTCGCCCTTCGTTCAGGGTGCGCACGTGACGTCGACTTGATCTCCGGCTACACGCATGACGAGTTCACCCTGTTCGCCATGGAACGCGGACTCGTCAAGATCAAACTCGGCGCGATGGTCAAGGCCATGCCCATGATGTTCGCGGCGGCACGCGCCGGATTCCGCGATCGGGCGGCGCGAAAGCCGGCGCCTCCCTCGGCGAAGATCCGCGACCTCGATCTCGATGCCGTCACCGAGGGGTTGGGGCTCGGACGTCAGGCCGCAGCCGACTACCGCGCCGCCCACCCGGATCTGACCGACTCCCAGCTGTACGTCACCATGTTCTCGGACGCTTTGTTCCGGATGCCCGCGACATGGCTGGCCGAGGCGCACGCCGCGTCGGGCGGGCGGGCGTGGCTCTACGACTTCACATGGAACAGTCCGGCTTTCGGCGGGGCCCTCGGCGCCTGTCACACCGTGGACATCCCGGCGACCTTCGGCCACACGCGAGGGCCCCTGGCCGGCTTCCTGTTCGGTGGAAAGGTCCCGCCCCAGGACTTCACGCGGCTGTCCGAACAGCTCCGTTCCTCCTGGATATCCTTCGCCGCCTCGGGGGATCCCGGCTGGGCACCCTTCACAACGGAACGGCCGACGACTCGCCTCTGGGACACCGAACCGTCTGTCGTCGAGGACCCGCTCTCGGCATCCCGCCGAATATGGCACAAGGAGTCCGGTCTCTGACGACGCGGGGACACGTCGGGGTCGGGGGCGTGCCGCCCGGTGCGTTCGCCCGACTCCCGCGCCTCCTGCGTCATCCGGCGGTGCCGGAGGCACACCGCCGCCCTGCGGCGACGCTGTCGATGCCTGGCCTCGCCGCCCGTCAGAGGTGCCGAAGGACGGTGGAAGTGAACTCGGTGGTGGAGGCGGAGCCGCCGAGGTCGCGCGTGCGCACCAGGGTGGTGGCCAGGACGCCGGCGATCGCGTCGGTGATGTCGGCCGCGGCCCCGGGGTGGCCGAGGTGGTCGAGCATCATGGCGGCGGACCAGATCGCGCCGATCGGATTGGCGATGCCCTGCCCGGCGATGTCGGGGGCCGATCCGTGGACCGGCTCGAACATGGAAGGGTACTCGCCCCGCGGGTTGAGGTTGGCGGACGGAGCGATGCCGATGCCGCCGGCCACCGCCGCCGCCAGGTCGCTGAGGATGTCCCCGAAGAGGTTGGACGCGACGACGACGTCGAAGCGGGCTGGGTCGAGGACGAACTTGGCGGCCAGCGCGTCGATGTGCTCCTGGTTCCAGGCGACCGTGGGGTGCTCGGCGGAACGCTCGGCCACCAGCTCGTCCCAGAAGGGCATGGTGTGCACGATGCCGTTGGACTTCGTCGCCGACGTGAGGCGGCCGCCGCGCCGTTCGGCGAGGCCGAAAGCGAAGTCGAGGACCCGGGTCACTCCCGCCCGCGTGAACACGGCTTGCTGCACGGCCATTTCATCGGGACACCCCCGGTTCATCCGACCGCCGATCTCGCTGTACTCGCCTTCGGTGTTCTCCCGGACGACCACGAAGTCCACCTCGCCGGGCGTGGCCGCGCGCACGGGGCTGGGAAGGCCGTCGAACACGCGGATCGGGCGGAGGTTGACGTACTGGCTGAAGGCCCGGCGGATCGGGATGAGCAGCCCCCACAGGGAGACATGGTCCGGCACACCGGGGTAGCCGACCGCACCGAGGAGGATCGCGTCGTGACGGCGGAGCTGCTCCAGCCCGTCCTCGGGCATCATCGATCCGAGACGCAGGTACCGCTCGCAGGACCAGTCGAACTGCTCGTAGGTGAACGTGATGCCGTGGCGCTGCCCCACGGCGTCGAGGACCTCTCGTGCCGCCGGGAGGACTTCGGTGCCGATGCCGTCACCGGGTATGAGGGCGATGCTGTGGTTCGTCATGGCTCGAATTCCAGCAATCGGGGGCCGTCCGGGTCCAACACGTATCCCCGATGTGCCTCATAGGCTGCTCCTATGAGGCGGTGGGACGGCGATCTCCAGGAAGGCACGGGCGGCCGGCGTCAGCTGCGCCTTGCGGCTCACCAGGACGTTGTGCTGGACGCAGGCCGGTTCCAGGCCGAGGACGAGGGCTCCGGCCCGTTCGGACAGGTCGGCCCAGGATTCCGTCACCACCGCCAGTCCGACACCCCCGAGCACCAGGGGCAGGAAGGCCATCCGGTGTTCGGTCTCCACCGCGATGCGGACGTCGATGCCCTGCGCTTTCAGGTCGTCGACGTAGGCGCGGATTCCGGTCCCCCGCTGCCCGACGATCAGCCGGTGCCCTTCGAGCTGCTCCCGTTGAACTGCCCGCCCGGCCGGGAAGGGGCCGTCCATCGGGGTGACCAGGACGAGCCTGTCGTCTCCGACATGGTGCGGGACGACGTCGCGACTCGGAAGCGTCGACGAGGTGGTCAGCAGTCCGAGTTCGCAGCCTCCCGTGCGCACCATCTCGGCCACGTCCGCGCGGGTGAGGGCTACGCGCAGGCTGAGCAACACCTCTGGATGGCGCTCGGTGAAGCGCCGGACCATGGTGCTGAGGGGTTCGACCGTGGGTGAGGCCATCGCGGCGATCTCCAGGCGTCCGCCGCGTAGTTCACGCACGGCACCGACGCTCGCCCTGGCCAGCTCCAGGGCGTGCAGGGCTTCCCGTGCCCGTGGAACCAGTGCGTTGCCGGCCTCGGTCAGGACCACCCTTCTGCCTATCCGGTGGAACAGGCAGCTGCCCACGTCGCGTTCCAGGCCCTGGATGGCCTGCGACAGGGACGGCTGCGATACGTAGAGTGCCGCGGCCGCGCGGTTGAAGCCGCCCTGGTCCACGATGGCGAGGAAGTACGTCAGCTGCCGGAAGTCCACGGTTCAGCGCAGGCCGTCCGCGACGAACCGCACGGTCCCGTCACCGCCGCGCCGGAGCAGGCCCGCCGTGGGGGCGGGGAAGTGCGTGCCGATCACGAGCGTTCCCGTGTCGGCGTACCGCTCGACGAATGCCCGTCGGGTGGCAGCCGCCTGCACCACGTCGGTGTCGGCGAGGCCGGCTACATCCGGTTCGATGAACTGCACGGGGTGGTGCACGAGGTCACCGGTGATCACGGCACGTTCCCCGCCGGACTCGACCACGACCGCGACCTGGCCCGGGGTGTGCCCGGGGGCGGCTTCCAGGCGCACACCGTCGCACACCTGGTGGTCGGCTCCGACGAAGTCGACGAGACCCTCGTCGATCAGCGGCTGCATCGTGTCGGGGAGGTTCGTATCCGCTTCGTCCGCCCAGTGGTCCCATTCCACGCGTGTGACCAGGTGACGTGCACGGGGAAAGGTCGGCACCCACTTCCCTGCCACCAGTCGCGTGTTCCACCCGATGTGGTCGAAGTGGAGGTGGGTGCAGACCACGGTGTCGATGGATTCCGGCGGGTAGCCGAGGGCGGTGAGGTCGTCTAGCCATGTGGTGTCCAGCATCTGCAGGAAGGGCACCGATGCCCGGGCGTTGCCCACGCATGTGTCCACGAGGATCCTGCGTGTACCGGTGTCCACAACCAGCCCGTGCACCGAGAGCACAAAGGTGCCGTCCGCCCTGCTGTAGTCAGGAGCGGGCCACGGGTACCTCTTCAGGAGCGCGGTGTCATCCGTCCGCAAGGCCCCAACAACAGGAACAGGTACCTCCGCCTCCAGCACTTTGTGAATCGTCGTTGTACCGATACGCCACGTCGCCATTCGATCCTCCACTTGATGATGAATCGAATAATATTGACGTCCGCCATAAATTCGCAATAACTTGGAGTGCCCCGAGACCTTCGACCCGGTCTGGAAGGACGCACCTCATGGGTTTCACCCAGGACCGCACCGCGCCCGTCGTGAACACGCACTCGGGCCCGATCCGCGGCGCCGTCGAAGACGACCTGGCCGTTTTCAAGGGCGTGCCGTACGCGGCGCCGCCCGTCGGGCCCCTCCGGTGGCGCCCAGCGCAGCCGCATCAGGGATGGAGCGGCACCCTCGACGCGACCACGTACGGCCCCAGTTCGCCACAGGCCGTCCGTGAGGGGGACCCGATACTCGGCAGCCACGGCTTCCCGCCCTTCGACGAGAACTGCCTGACGCTCAACGTGTGGACTCCCGGCACCGACGACGCCCGCCGTCCCGTCCTGGTCTGGATCCACGGCGGCGCCTTCATCTCAGGGTCCGCGGCGATGCCGAACTACTCCGGCGAGACCTTCGCGCGGCACGGCGACCTGGTGGTGGTGAACCTCAACTACCGGCTCGGCCCGCTCGGCCTGCTGTCCTTCCCGTCGGACGACGGCGTCGAGTGCGGCAACGTCTGGCTCACCGACCAACTCGCCGCGCTGCGCTGGGTCCAGGACAACATCGCCGCCTTCGGCGGGGATCCCGGCAACGTCACCGTCGCCGGCCAGTCCGCCGGCGCCGTTTCCGCAGCGGCACTCGCGGGCCACGGAGGTGACGGCCGCCTCTTCCGGCGAGCCATCCTCCAGAGCGTCCCGCTCGCCATGCCCCTCGCCACGCCTGCCGAATCCCTGGCCCGCACCGCGGCCTATCTGGAGATCGTCGGCGTGAAGGACGTGGACGAACTGCGCACGGTGCCGTGGCCGCGGCTGGTCGAGGCCACCGCCGGACTCCTCACCGCCACCACGGAATGGGGACACTGGACCGCGCCGTTCATGCCGGTGCTCGACGGCGGGACGGCGGTGCGGCAACCCTCCCTGAACCTGCTCGACGGTCCGGGCGCGGACATCGACGTCCTCATCGGCTGGACCAGGGAAGAGTCCGCTTTCACCTTCGCACTGGGCGAGACGTACGCGTCGACGACCAAGGAGCAGGTGCTCCGCCGGGCACGGGACAGCTTCGGTGACGGCGCGGCCGAAGCGTACGCGGCGTACGAGGCCGCCCGCCCGGGCGCACGGCCGATCGACGTACTCGTCGATCTGACCACCGACGAGCTGTTCAGGAAGCCCACCCTGGCGTTCGCGGAAGCGCGGGCGGCACAGGGCCGCCCGGTCTGGGCGTACGAGTTCGATTTCCCCACCCCCGCGCACGACGGCCGCCTGGGTGCCCCGCACTGCCTGGACCTGCCGTTCGTCTTCGACAACTTCGACACGTGGGCGCACGCGCCGTTCCTGGCGGGGATGGACACGAGGATCAGGGACGGCCTCGCCAGGACCGTGCACCAGGCATGGATCTCGTTCATCCGCACCGGCGACCCCAACCACCCGGCCATGCCTCACTGGGACCGGTACGACCAGCGCTCCCGCAGCACCATGCGCTTCGACACCGTCACCAAGGCCGTCAGCTCATTGCCTCTTGGACCGTTCGTAGCATCAGAGCAGCTCATTTGACGTGGCGACTTGGGCTCCGTCGCGCACGGCGGTGAGCGGAAGGTCTCGTCGGGGGAGGTGCATCCAGCCCTCGACCGCGGCAATGGCATGCTCCTCGTCCGTGGTCGGCGAATGGGTCATTCCACACGCTGCGGCGCGTGCGACGACCGCCGAGATCAGGGAGTCCAGGTCGTGTTCGCTGCGCGTGCACTGGTCGCGCACGTGTTCGCTGAGGTCGAGGCCCAGGCCTCCGGTGAGGCCTGCAAGGATCTCGGCCCTCACAGGAAGAGCTGCGGGCTTGCGGCCCTTGTAGCTGTCCTTGCCCGCAAGCCCCCACTGAATCAGCGCGAACGCCGGGTAGACCTCGACGACCGAGCCGGAGCCGTCTCGGGGAATAGCGGGGCCCGCCTCGGCCAGACATTCCAGAAGACCCACCGCTCGCATTGCGACGATGCCCAACTTGTCAGCAGCGACCGAGAGAGGGCGCTGCTGTCCGGCACCGGTCCGCTTCCATGCCACGTCGTCGGTCAGCCGATGGGTGAACCTGACCAGCCCGTCACGGCCGCCGTGCGGCGCGTAACGGGACCGTGCGGGCAGCCTCGCGCCGGCCTGGTGAGCGGCGAGCAGGGACGTGAACGCGACTGGCCAGCCAAGAGGAGAATCCAGGCCGGTCTTGTCGGCGGTCCGCATGGCCGCCAACAGGTCCTCGTCGTTTCTGGCCTTGAGTATCTCGACGACCGGTTGCTCCGCCCATGTGACGCGACAGACCCCGGTCGTTCCGGAGTAGCCGGCCAGGTCGATGCCCACCGTCACCATGGGCGGGTTCGTCGCGGCGGCCCCTGCCGGCTTGCCCACAGTCATCTCCTGCAACTCTCCTCCGTCCCGCCTGGCTGTCGGTGCGTGGACGCACGATACTTGCTCGCCCGGGCGAAGAGACCGGCCTCGGTCTGATCCTCTGCACAGCAGGCCGGGCGGTCGGCATGGCGAGCGGAGGACTCTCAGCCTCCGCGATCAACGCGTCCAACCCCGCCTGGGGTTCGTCAGTCTGCTTTCGCCTGGGTGCGCCGCGCGTAGGCGCGAGCGGCGCGGGCACGGTCGCCGCAGCGGATGGAGCACCAGTGGCGGCGTCCGTGGCGCAGCAGGTAGCGGTTGCAGGGGGTGGAACCGCAGGCGGTGAGGCGGTCGGCGTCGGGGCTGGTGAGGAGGTCGGCCGCGTTGGCCGCGAGGGTCGCGAGAGCGCGGGCGAGGATCTCGTCGGTGGGGCACGGCACCGCGCGGTAGGGGCCGTTCTTCTCGTCCCAGTAGAGCAGGCCGGCCGTGGGAGCCATGCTCAGCGCGTCGTTGACGGCGGACAGTGCCACGGGCAGGGCGGGCAGCCCGGCGACGCGGGCGGCGAACAACGACCTGAGGTGTTCGCGCAGGGAGCGCAGCTGCGTCGCGCACATTTCCCGCACCCCGGCGTCGGCCGGCGCGAGGCCGTGGTCGGTGAGCCACCGGTTCGCGCTCTCGGGGGTGCCGAGGAAATCGATGAACTGCCCTCCGGGCAGCGCGATGGCGCTGTTGACGAAGTCGAGGGCGAGGTAGTCCTCCGCCCCCGGGGCAGGCAGTCGCACGGATTCGAGGGCCGGGATCTCACTCATGATTCTCATGGTACCCCTTGCATCCATCCGTGAACCCCCTATGATCATCACGGATAGACCGCAACCCAAACATGAGATTTTGAGGTCCTGATGGTTGATATCAGCACGCCCGTCGAGCAGTTCCCCGTCCGCGTCTTCGGTGGCCCGACCGCCCTCTTCGAGTACGGCGGCCTGCGGTTCCTGACCGACCCCACCTTCGACGCGCCCCGCGAGTACCGCGTACCGGGCGGCCAGTTGACCAAGACGGCGCCCGCCTCCGCCGCGCCGGCCGACC
Organism: Streptomyces sp. NBC_01408; assembly: GCF_026340255.1. Taxonomy (GTDB): domain Bacteria; phylum Actinomycetota; class Actinomycetes; order Streptomycetales; family Streptomycetaceae; genus Streptomyces. The sequence continues at coordinate 408,751 of NZ_JAPEPJ010000002.1, forward strand.
TCGGCCGCATAGACGTGGTCCTGCTCTCCCACGACCAACACCCCGACAATCTCGACGAGTCCGGCCGGGCACTGCTCGCCGATGTCCCTCTCACCCTGACCACGCCCGGGGGCGGACAGCGCCTGGGGGCGGGAGCCAGGGGGCTGGCCGACTGGGAGTCGGTCGACCTCGACCGCGCCGGTGGCGGCACCATCACGGTCACGGCCGTACCCGCCCTCCACGGACCCGGCACGCGCGAGGAGGTCGAACCGTTGCTCGGCCAGGTCGTCGGGTTCGTCCTGACCGGGCAGGACCTGCCCACGGTCTACGTCAGCGGCGACAACGCCTCCCTCGGCCTGGTCAAGCAGATCGCCGACCGGTTCGGCCCGGTGGACACCGCCGTCCTGTTCGCCGGGGCCCCTCGCTTCACCGAGCTCTTCGACGGCGCACCGATCGTCCTCGACAGCTCGCAGGCCGCCGACGCCGCCACCATCCTCGGTGCCCGCCGGGTGGTTCCCGTCCACTACGACAGCTGGGAGCACTTCACCGAGGGAGGTGACGAACTGGTCGCCGCCTTCACCGACGCCGGGCTGCTCGACCGCCTGGACCTGGGCGACCGGGGCTGACCCCGGGCAGCCTGCCGCTGGTACGAAGAGACCGTCGGCCCCAGTGCCCGGACGGCACAACCACCCGACCCGCCCCCGCGAGCGCCCGTAAGGTGCGAGGTAGTGATCACCGATGACGGGAGCGGGCGGGCCGACCGTCGCCTTCGTGCGTGAGCTGACGCCTTCGAGGTCCGGCAGGCACCGGGTCGGAGGCCAGACAGAGGGCGCTCAGACCGTGAACGGCTTCTGCCGGAGGAAGTCCTCGGGCGGGTTTCCCGTCATGTAGAAGTTCGGGCTCTGGATGGCAGGCATGCGCCGCTGGATGTCCCGGTGGAAGGCGCGGTAGTCGCCTCGGAAGGCGCCCTCCTTCCACACCTTGAGCAGCTGCGCGGTGAACAGTCCGTTCACGTCGCCGTCGGAGGCGACCTGATTGTCCTGGCAGGCGGCGATGAGCACGGCGCCGGGGGCCGGGCGGCCGCCGTTGCCGTCCCTCAGCTCGCGCTGGATTCCCTCGTACAAGGCCCGGTCCCGCTCGAAGGCCTGCTGCTGCCTGAACAGCGGCATCATGCGGGAGGCGGCCTCCAGTCCGCCCGGGTCACTCGTCTTGAAGTGTGCCCGCATGGCCTCGGGGGTCAGCAGCTCATTCACGGACTCGATGGCGCTGCCGCTGTGACAGCAGTCGAGCAGGGCGACGATCCTGACGCCCTTCTCGAAGCGCTGGAACTCGCGGTACAACTCGTCGTCGAGGAACTGGCGGTCGAAGAACACCAGCGTCTCGTCCTGCCGGTCGGGCTCGGCATCCGATCCGGTGGTGTTGGGCATCTGGCCGCCGTGGCCCGAGTAGGTGAAGAGCAGGATGTCCCCGGCCTTGAGCCGTGCGGCCGCCGCGCGCAGCTCGCCGGTGATGTTCTCCACCGTGCCGTCGCGGGTGAGGACGATGGTGTCTTCGAATCCCGCGGCACGGCCTACCGCCGCCATGTCTCGGGCATCGTTCTCGCAGGCCAGGAGTGCGCCGTCCCAGCCGTCATAGGCGGCGGGATCGACCTTGTTCAAGCCGACGTGAAGGGAAAGGCCAGTGGGCACGGGGGCTCCTCGGGGGCGCGCCGGGCGGAGGGGGTCGAAGGATGGATTCCGCGGCCCGCCCCGTCCGAACCGGGGCGGGAGGGAAGCCGCCCGATCGGGCCTGCCGAGGGGCGACGGGAGGGTGGCCGCTGTTCGGGTGGCCCGTGACGCGCCACCGTAAATGATCATCCCTGCGCGGTATTCCCATCATATGAACGCAATTGAGACGCCGCCGGGCCGCACGGCGAGCCCCGCGGCGCGCCCCGACGCCCTCGCCGACCGGACCGGCTACGACGAAGCCTTCCTGGGGCCCGTCGTCCCGCTGCCCCTCCCGGCCTCGGCCGCGGTCGACACCGTGGTCCTCCCCTACACCCACTTCACCGTCGTCCTGCGCCCCGACCGCAGGCTGGCCGCCTCCACCGCCGTCTGCATCGACGGCCAGAAGCTCGTGGAGGACGTACCCCGGGACGACGCCTGGACGTTCGACCCCCGGCTGCCCGAGTCCCAGCAGGCCGGCAACGACGTCTACCGCGACAACCCCCTGGACCGCGGGCACCTGGTCCGCCGCCTGGACCCGGTCTGGGGTGCGGCGGCGGAGGCGGGCCGCGCGAACACGGACACGTTCCACTACACCAATGCGGCCCCGCAACAGGACGTCTTCAACCAGGGCAAGCAGCTGTGGCAGGGGCTGGAGAACCACCTGCTCGACCACGCGGCCCAATTCGACCGCAAGCTGAGCGTCTTCACCGGCCCCGTCCTGCACGACTCCGACCCGCCCTACCGGGGCATTCAGGTGCCGCTGCGCTTCTGGAAGGTGGCCGCCTTCGTCCAGGGCGGGGCGCTGGCCTCGACCGCGTACATCCTCGACCAGAGCCCCGACCTCAGCCGGGACCGCGAGCGGGCGATGGCAGGCGCCAAGCCCGGTGACCCGCCCCCGCTGGGCGCGTACCGCACGTTCCAGGTGCCGGTGACGGACATCGCGGAGCTGACCGGACTCGACCTCGGACCGCTGCCGGCAGCGGACCTCATGCCCCTGACTCGGGCGCCCGAGGAGCGCTGGCGGCGATTGGAGTCCTACGAGGACGTGGTCCTGGGGAGCTGAGCGGCGCGGGCCGCCCGCCACCGGGCGCGGCGGCCCGGCTCCGCAGGGGCACCGGTCGCCGCGTTGCGGCCGGACAGGCCGAGTGAAACCATTGCAGGTATCAGGCAAGTCCGTCTTTCCGCGCCGCTTCGGCGGGTGTGCAGGTGCGGGATGTCTCCCAAGGACACCGAGTGGGGCCTCGTCACCGGACGGGTACGCGACCACCTCTTCATCGCCGGTGAACCCCGTTCCCTGCTGGTGCAGTTCGGATTCGCACCGGAGTTCGTGAGCAGGATCCCGCTCGACTACGTGAGCAGCGACAACGCCGTGGCCTTGGTTGAGGCCGTGCGGAACGACGGGATCGACACCCAGCTCCACGTCCTCGAAACCCTCGTACGGCTCGACAAGACGGTCCTGGTGGTGGACGGAGAACCGGAAGCGGATCGCGCTGCGCAACAACCTCGCCTTCGACGCGGACGACCGGGACGGGCTACGTGGGCACGCAGCTGAGCGCCGTCATGGAGCACCTGCGCGAGCACAGTGCGCAGGTCCACGAAGAGATCGCGGCGGCCCAGTCGGCCCAGTCGGCGCTGGCGCGGCAGGGACAGGCACAGGAGGTGTGAGATGCGTGGCGGATCACCGGTGGCGACGGGACCCGAGCAGGTCTTCAGGGAGGACCTGCTGGAGGTCGCCGCACGCGTACGCAAGGGACTGGGGGCGGAGTTCCCCGAGTCCTCCGAGGAGCTCGCGCCCCGAGAGGAGACGGGGCGGATCCGGCGCGCCGCGCTGGAGGAGCGAGCCAGGGTGCTGGAGGCGGGGGTGCGCGGGCTGGAGAAGCTGGCGGCCGGCCGCGGCGGGGACGTGGACGAGGACGAGTACTTCGGGGTGGAGGCGATCGTCCTGCTCGAAGGCCGCCCGGCGATCCTGGTCCAGGGTCAGGACTTCGCCTCGCCCCCGGGCGACTGGGCGCTGCTGGAGGGCCAGCGGCCGGCCATCCGCGAGTCGATCGCCCGGGTCGGCCGGGTGGAGGTCACCGGGCACGCGGAACTGGACTGGCTGGGCACTGGCTTCCTCGTATCACCGTTCGCCGTGATGACCAACCGGCACGTCGCCGCCGAGTTCACGCGCGCGGACGGGGAGGGCGGGTTCACCTTCCGCCAGGGCATGGGGGCCCGCATCGACACCGCCGAGGAGCTCGGCGCGGCGGCCGCCGACGACTCGTTCGAGTTCGCTGTCACCGAGGTGATCGGCATCCACCCGGACGTCGACATGGCGCTGCTGCGGGTCTCCCCCTCGACGCGCGGCGGTGGCGTGCTGCCGACGCCGCTCGCGGTCGCGGGCGACGCCCCGCCGGAGCTGGCGGGGCGTCCCGTGTACGTGGTCGGCTACCCGGCGGCGGACGGCCGCCGCAACGAGCCGGAGGCCATGAGCCGGATCTTCACAGACATCTACAACGTGAAGCGGCTCCAGCCGGGCACGGCGACAGGCCTGGTCCCGGACGGGGCCGGTTCCACGATGACGCACGACTGCTCCACCCTCGGCGGCAACAGCGGTTCACCGGTCTTCGACCTCGCCGACCACCGGGTGCTCGGCCTGCACTTCGGCGGCAGGTTCCGCTCCGGCAATTTCGCCGTGCCACTGTTCCAGCTGACCGACGACCCCTTGCTGGAGCGGGCGGAGGTCAACTGGGTGTAGCGGGCGGCGGGACGGCGGCGCGGACAGCCAGTGGTCTTCGTCGAACAATCAAGGACGTCATCGAGTGCTACGCCGACACGTACGGCACTACCGATGGCTACTTCCTCCGGCACCCTCAGGACGCCACCCGCCCGTTCCACCCGTACCTCCTACAAAATCAATGGCAACGGGGCCGGACTACGGGGCGTCCAGCTGGGCCTTGCTGTGGGCGTAGAGAACGCGCTCGCACACGAGGCCCAGGCACTTCGCCGACTCGCCGTCTTCGACGGCCTCGGCGTTCACCGCCGGACCGTAGTGCTCGGAGACCGACCACAGACGCTGCGCCCCGCGTTCGTAGTAGAGGTCTTCGGCACCCGCGGCGGTCTTGATCGCGCTGCCGTTGGACACCAGCTCACCGTTGCTCCACTTGTAACGCCAGAGGTTGCCCGGGTCGTTGTGACCGGCACTCTGGTTGACGTACAGCTTCTCGCCCATCGCCAGCGCACCCTGGGCGCCGCCGTTCGTCATCGGCAGGTAGTTGGCCCAGCCTTCGGCCGACACTTCGCCGGAACGGTTCTCCAGGTCCTTGACGGGGTACGAGGCGACCCGGCCGGGCGACGGGTAGCCGCTCTCCGGACGGCAGTACTCACCCATGATCAGCCGGTCCGGGGTCGTGCTGCGGTCGAGCGACAGGTAGGACGCCTTCGGGGCGCCCGTGCTGACGCACTTGAACGAACCCGAGGGATTGGACTGTGTGGCCTTGAACTTCCAAGCCGCCACCTGCGGCATCACGTAGCGGTAGCCGAAGCTGTACCAGACGTTGTCATGGCGGCCGACCTTGGTCTTCTCCTCGACGTTGGACGTGGTCTTCACCCCGTCGGTGTCCGCGCCCATCTCGTCACCGGCCTTGCTGTCCCCGTTGGGATCCAGATCCATGATCTTCTCCATGTCGAAGATCCGGATGCCGTTCCGGGTGTCGGCGACATAGAGATAGTGGCCGTACCAGACCATGCCGCCCGCATGCAGGCCGTTCTGCATGTCCACGTCCGGGTCCGGAACCGACGAGCCTTCGGCGGAGTGCACTCCGTCGAAGGAGACATGGTTGGAATTATTCATGTACGCCCAGCCCAGCAGCACATGCCGGTACTTCACTGTGCCGTCGGCGCGGCGCTGCACGAAGGTGACCCGCACACCCTTCTGGTTGCAGGCGTCGTTCGCCTCCAACTCATCGGGGTTGCAGTCGCCAATCTCGTTGTCGTTGCTGTCTCGGCCCGGGTCCCAGTTGTCGTAGGACGCGTAGAGCTGGATGTTCGCGTCGTTGCCGACGCCGTACTGCTCGTTGTCCGCGGCGTCCGAGACGCCGGTCATGGCCTGCGGGATCCACTCGCGCGAGGTCGAATCGTCGTTCTCCAGGCACCACTTGAGGGCCGGAGCGGGCGCCGTGCCGAACGGGTCGCGGGTGCACGACGTAGTGTTGACGGTGCGGTTGGCATTGGCAAGGAGCTTCGACACGCCCGACTTGGGCAGTACGCCGTCGAGGCGGGCGACGCGTTCGGCGGTCGTCCCGTTCATCGCGCCGGCCTGCAGGATGAAGTCCGAAGGGTCAGCCTTGCCGCCGGGACTGGTCCACGCCATAGTGCCCACGGCCGCCGCATCGCTCACCGTTGCCTGCGGTTCCTGGTGCCACGATTCGGGCAGCGGCGGAGGAGTCTCCTCGGCGTGGGCCGGGGCCGACAGGCCGGTCAGTGCCAGCGTGACTGCGGTCGTGGCCGTCAGCCACGCCCGGCGTATTCGGGGCGTGCGCGGGGACATGTGTGGGGACATGCGTATTGCCTCCGTCGTTGCTGCTGTTGCACTGAATCGAACGAAGGCTTTCAGGACGCTTGTACGGAAAGCAAGGGTGATCGATGGGTCAACCACCCATGCCCGAACGGGATGTGCGGCGTTGCCCCGGAACCTCCGGTTCCGGGGCAACGTCTCAGGCCATACCTCCACTGACACTGCCTCGGGGTGAGTCTCCGCCTTGTCGCGGGGTCTTCTGCACCTCACCCCGGCGCTCGGGCGGACTCAGGGTGGGTGTCCGAGCTGGAGAAGGGCCGGATCGAGCTGGGGAGGGTCGGTCTGATCAACGCCGTGGCCGCCGCCCTGCCACCCCCCACACGCCGAAGCCCCCGCCGGGATCTTGACCGGCGGGGCCTGCTGTTTGGTGCGGGCCGCCAGGTCGGCATCTGCGGCAGGGAGAGCCCACAGAGGCAGGGGTACAGGAAACACGTGCCCGGACGCGCAGGTTCACAGCTCCGGCAGCGCCGCAGCGTCCCGGAGGGTGACCGGCGCCGACCGGGATGACAGGCGAGGAGTGAATCCGCGTACGGCGAAGCCCCGTTCTCCTTCATGAAGGAGAACGGGGCTTTACGTCAATTGAATTGATTGAGCTGTTGAAGGACTCAGGCGCAGCTCATGTCGACGGGGGCGGTATCCGGACCAATCCGGGTGCAGGTGTGCTGCGGAGCTTTCAGATCGGAGGTAGCGCCTTGCCAGACAGTGGCCTGCCAAAGGGCCTCCAGTCCGCCGGAATTCTCCTTAAGGCGCGGATAGCGCAGGACTTCCCAGGAAGGGAACTTGTCCTTTTGTGTCTTGCTGTCGAAGCCGGTGAAATTCCGGTTCTTGTCGTCGTATCCGTGCGGCCACACGTAGAACGTCGCGTTGATCCGCCCAAGATTTTGGGTCTCCACGAGCGGTGCGTCAACGAATGCGTTGACCATCGAGACGTCGATCCGGATACCGCCGTCACCGTACGGCTCGACCCAGTACTCATTCGTCGGCGCGGTGCTGTCGTCCACCACCCGGGCGTGCTGGGTGCGAACCAAAGGCTTGGCGTCACGGCACCACCCGGTCCCCTGGATGCAGGAGTGCTCGACGTAGACGCCGACCTGGCCCGTGGCCGTGTCCCAAGCGAACGTCGCCTTCGCACCGGCTTCAGGGTCGGTGCTCCATTTGCGATGTTCGCCGATGGCGTTTGTCAGCGGGGTGCCCTCGCCGATGAAGCCGCGCACGAGGACGATCCCGCGATCGGCTCCCTTGGGCAGCAGGGTTGCAGTCGCGTGCTGATCGCCCGCGTTCGCGTTGCCGTCGATGTGCTTTGCTTTCGCCCGTGCCCACTGCGGGTTGGGGGTCTCGCCCGGTGACCACCGGATCGGACCACGCTCAAACATCTGGGTGACGCCCTCCTGGGAGAGCTCGTCGGTGATGGGGTAGCCGTACGGGCCGCCCTCCCAGCCTGCGTCACCCCAGCGCTGCCCGATGACGCCCCAGACGGGGTGTACGCCGTTGGACCGGGTGGGGTGCCAGTAGAGCGAGCCGCCCGCGAAGACCTGACGCTTGCCGGCGCCGTCCGGAAGGGTCAGTTCGTCACTCGTGGGGTATCCGGCTCGTAGCCCTCCGGGAAGAAACCCCCGGGGTGTCAGCGAGAGCGGTGGTGGCCGGCCCGACGACAGCTGCGCAGGTGAAGTCGCCGGGCCAACGATCTTGCCCGGCCGGAGTCACGCCCGGTTCCGCAGACACCGCCTCGTGCCGGTCCCGACCAGAGGGTTCCTACCTTCCCGCGTAGTCAGGATCTTCGACCTCAAGTTCACGGGCACGAGGAGAGAAACTCTGCACCGTCGGGGCCTCGGGCTCGTTCGCAGCAGGCAGGTCCGTTGGGCCGCCTTGCTGCTTCTTGGCAGGGTCCTGCGCGATCGGATCTGCGGTATTCGCGGTGCGCGTCTGATCCTGCTTCTTCTGCCGCTTGGTCATTGCAGCTCTCCCATCTCCTGGTACTACCACCATGGACCTGTGGTGGCTCAGCGGCATCCCACAGACACCGCCCTGTGCGAGCCCTGACTCGACCCGTGCGGGTGCGGAAGGGGTGCGGTGTAGGTGCACACGCTGCCCTGCTAGCGGTGCACCGTGCACGGGGAGCCGGAAGCGGGGCGTTCGCCGTGTGTGGTGGCTCCGCCTCCTGGGTAGCCCTCTGCCTGCTGCCGGGCTCCCGCGTCCGGCACGGCAGGGGGAAGGGGACCACCCGTGGACAAGCCCGTGACCATCCTCATTCAGATCTCGGATGCTTCCGGGGGGGCCGAGGCTCTGTCCCTCGACAACTGGCTGACCACCCATCCGGCGATCACAGCGGACCCAGGCATCGCGACCGTTCAGGCCAGCGGGCTCTCGGACGACATGAGTGGCCTGGAAATCGCCGCCCTGGCCATCTCGGCCGTCTCCCTCAGTGCCTCGCTGTTCCAGGCGGTGTTCAGCATGCTGGCCTGGCAGAACACCCGTCCGGTTGTTTCGCGGATCACGCTCACCTCCAGCCTCGGAGGCGAGGCCCAGCTCGAGGCCTCGGACGATGACGACCTCGAGGCCCGGGCGCGGGCCGCCTCCGCCGATCTGCTGGGACCGCAGGAGGACTGACGCAGCGGTGGAAGCGAAACTCAGCGACCCGTCCCGCTCCGCGGCAGTGATCGTGGGCACGTCCGAGCAGTCGACCGGGAGTTCGTTCTACAGCCTGCCGGCCGTGGCCTCGAACGTGTCCCGGCTCTCCGCGCTGCTCCGGAACCCGGACATCTGGGGCCTCCCGCAAGACCGTTGCACCGATCTGCTCAACACGTCCCGGGACGAATTCTTCACCACCGTCGGGAACGCCCTCAAGGCAGCCACGGACACCGTGGTCATCTATTTCGCGGGTCACGGCATGTTGCACCCCAGCACCAACGAGCTGTACCTGTGCCTGCCCGGTGCACGCAAGCAGGGCGACTACAACACCAGCGCCATCCGGTACGCCGACCTGCAGACCACCCTGCGCGAGCCGCAGTACCACGTTCCGCGCAAGGTCGTCATCCTGGACTGCTGCTACGCCGCCAAAGCCTTCGGCGGCATGGGTGGTAACGACGAGTTCGACGCGCAGGTTACGACCCCCGGTGTGAGCACCCTGGTTTCGTCCGACGAGATGGTTCCCTCCAAGGCGCCGCAAGGGGCCGAGTACACGGCCTACACCACGCGGCTCGTCTCCGTGCTGGCAGGGGGACTCCCGAAGGGGAACGGGCTGCTCACACTCCAGGAGGTCCACGAGGAGGTGCGGGAACGACTGCTCCGTGCCCGGATGCCCGAACCGCGGATTCTCACCAGTGACAGCGGCCCTCACATCTGTATTGCGCGCAATACGCGGGCTACGCCCGGAAACGTTCCGGTGCACCTGCCCGCGGACGAGGAAGCCCGGCTGGAATTCCAGCCCGACCTGTACCGGATTCTCGCGGAAGGTCTGGGACGGTTTACGAAGGCGATCGTGGGCGAGTCGATTCCCTGGCATTCGCTGGGGAGCACCACCCCCGTGTCCGACGGGGAGCGGCTCCTGGCGGTGATCGACCAAACGCGTTTCCTGGGATATAGACGGTTTCTGGCGTTCAGCACGGAGCGCGTCCTCTGGAAAGCCGAAGGGAACAAGGTCGTCAGCGTTCCTTACGGGCTGCTCCGCCGCATGACGGTACAGGTGACCCAGAAGGCGCCGGTGGTCGAGCACGGCATCCTCGTGACCTGGAGGGACGAGCCCAACGGCGTGTGGATCTCCTCGGACGACCGGGTGGAGATGGTCCCGGACCGTAACCTGCCGTACTACCCGCTCAGGGACCTTCTCGTCGAGATCAGAAGCGCGGCGGAGCGGCACGGCATCACGAAGTGAACCGGCTCACGTCCCGCCGAGGGACCTGCTGCCCCGGGCAGCGGGCCCCTCGTAAAAGCCCGGGATGAGGCCTTGCTCGCGGACCGCGAACAGCACCCGCTGGCAGCTCTGTTACAGGGCAACGGCTGGACCGGCGTCGGCTACCTGCGCCGCTCAGTGGAGTGCTCGGAGAACCGCCCTTGCAGAGGGGCGGGGCAGTAAAAGGTCAGCATTGGCGCCCCAGGAGTCCCGCACCGCATGGCAACGAAGTCGCTCGCCCACGGCATGGGCACCGTCTACAAGGACTGCGAGCACGCCCAGCCCCGCTGGTCGAAGTGCCCGCACGAGTACAAGATCCGTTACCGCAGCGCGGCCGGGAAGCAGACCGAGGAGGCCGGCTTCTCGCCCAGCCCAACGCCGCCTGGTCGGCTGTGCGGCCGGGCACGAGAACCTGGAGATCGTCGCGGTGCCGCGCAATGCAGATGTAAACGGCTTCCACATGCTGCCCCGCAGGTGGGTGGTCGAGCGGACATTCTCCTGGCTGGGACGGTGCAGACGGTTGGCACGGGACTACGAGCGCAAGACCGCGCACGCCAAAGCGGTGATCAAAGTCGCCATGATCCGCCTCATGGCCGCCCGCCTCGCCGGCGAGGAGATCGAACCGCGCGGCCCCATCGAGACCGAAGCAGCCCGCCGCCTCGCCGACGACCTCAAGAACGAGTGATCACCCGATTACCCAACACCTTCTTACGCGCGTGTTCGGCCAATCACGGGGTCAGCCTCGCAGTTCCCCGAGCCCCTGATGGTGAGACCGTGTAGACCTTCCCGTAGGCCCGGAGGGTTTCGGCCGGGTCGCCGGGGCGGCCTCGCAGGACGGCGTCCAGGAAGGCGAGGGTCGCTCCGGCGACGACGCGCGGACTCTCGGTGCGGCCCAGGGTGCCGATGATCGAGGGCACCGGCGGCAGGTAGAGCGGGCCGTCCATGAAGGTGAGGTGCCCGGCGCCGGGGACGGCAAGCCGGTAGCTCGTCGCGGTGCTGTGCTCGAGGGCCTCGGTGAGGCGGGGCAGGTAGCGCGGGTCGGTGCCGGCGGTGATCTCCTGGATGAGCGCGAGCGCCGGCTGCTCGAGGGCGGGCGCGGTGGGGCCGTGGGGGTAGCCGTCCAGGTCGACGACGGCGCCGAACCGGCGGTCCTGCCGGGCCGCCTGCAGGGCGGCGGCACCGCCCAGGGAGTGGCCGGCCACCGCGGCGCGGCCGGTGTCCAGGCGTCCGGTCAGCGGGTCGGCGGTCTCGCCCCGGTCCAGCCGTTCCAGCTGGGTGAGGACGAAGCCGAGGTCGGCGGCCCGGACGGCGGTCCAGCCCGCCGCCAGCTCCTCGTCCCGGTCCCGGTCCCCGCTGGAGGCGGTCGTGGCGCGGATCGTGCGGCCGTCTGCGAGGACGACGACGGCGGAGTCGTACGGGTGGTCGAGGGCGGCGACCAGGTAGCCGTGGCTGGCCAGCTCCTCCGCCCAGGCGGTGTTCTGGGTCCGCACCCCGCCCGACCCCGGGGAGAACAGGACGACCGGGAACCGTTCTCCCCCACCGGCCACCGGGGCGTCAACGACCGCACGGCTGCGAGCCCGCGGGACGCCCTCGACCAGGAAGCCGGGCAGGCCGACCCCGCCGGCGAGGGCCTCGGCGACGGTGCGCGCCTCCTGCTCCGTGCGTCCCAGGTACTGGGACCGCTGGGTGCCGGCGGGGCTCTTCTGCGCGGGGTACCAGAGCTGGGCCACGACCGTGCGCCGGTCGTCCGGATCGGCGGTGAAGCTCTCGGGGCGGAGCGGGTCGGTCCACTGCACCACCCGGGTGCCGACCGCGAAGCCGCCCGACGGCTCGGGGAACTCGGGCACGGGGAAGGCCCAGGCCGCCACCGGGCCAATGGCGATCAGGCCGGCGCAGGCCAGCGATCCCGGCAGGGCCAGCCACCAGCGGGCCCGCCACGCCGGTCGGCCGGTACGGCGTCGCAGCAGGGGCGGGAGGGCGAACGCCGACGCTAGGGCGGCGCCGGCCAGGACCGGCAGCAGCTGCCAGCGGATCCCCACCACGCCCAGCACGGTCGCGGACGCCACGAGCACCGCCCCCGCCCCGATCGTGACGGACCGGCGGGCGGCCGGGGGGAGCCAGCGCGCCGCCACCAGCGCGAGGGCACCCAGCAGGACGAGGACTTCCGGAAGGGACATCGACAGCCCCGTGATGGTTTCGGTCACCCGGCCATGCTCGACGCCGGGTCCGCGCCGCCGCATCGGTCCCGGGTCGCCGCCGGTTGCCACTCCGGTCGCAACCCGGGCGGGCCGCGGTGCGACCGGAGTGGCAACCGGTCACGCCCGTCCGGGGGCCGCTCTGCGACCGCGGGAGGTGGTGGGCCTCCTCCTGCGGTCGTACCCCGGCAGGGTGCGGTCGGACCGTGGGCTCATGCGCGCCGCCGCCCCCGCGGCCTAGGCTCCGGCTGTACGCGCTGACGGTCCCGGTCGGGCCGCAACGACGACCGATCGACGGAGAGGTGTGACGGTGCGTCACCGGGACCGGGTACCGCCCCTGGTGTGGGACGCGGCGCTGCCGATCCTTCTCCTCCTCAACGTCGTGACGGCCTACCCGGCGCGGGAGCTGCCGGTGGCCGCGGCGCTCACCGCCGCCCTGGCGCTCCCCCTGCTGTGGCGGCGCCGGGCCCCGCTCGCGGTGTTCGGCGCCGTGGCGGCCGCGGCCTTCGTCCAGTGGCTGATGGACGTCCAACTGCCCGCGGACATCGCCCTGCTGGTGGCCCTCTACACGGCGGCCACGCACACAGGCCGGCGCGGCACGCTCCTCGCCGGTGCCGTCGTGGAGGGCGGAGCCGTGCTGGCCTGCCTGCGCTGGGCACCGGACGGCGCGTTCCTGACCCCCTTCGTCGCGCTCTCCGCGACGGTCGTCGCCGCCGCCGTCCTCGGGGTGAACGTGCGGACCAGCCGGGCCTACCTCGCCGCCGTGCAGGAACGGGCCGAACGGCTGGCGCTGCACCAGGAGCAGCAGGCACGGCCGGCCGTCGCCGAGGAGCGGGCCCGGATCACCCGCGAGATGCACGACATCGTCACCCACAACCTGTCCGTCATGGTCGCGCTCACCGACGTCGCCGTCTACGCCTAGCGCAGGTCCCCGGACCGGGCCACCGCCGCGATGCTGCAGATCTCCGAGACGGGCCGGCAGGCGCTGACCGACATGCGGCGCTCGCTGGGCGTCCTGCGGACCGGCGAGCGGGACGCGGAGCGCCACCCGCCGCCCGGCATCGCCGTCACCATGACCCACCCGGACAAGCCCGCATCGAACCCCTCGACCCGATGCTCGCCCGCGCGGGATTAGCCGAGGCCGGACGCATGTACGCCGACCCCCTCGACACGACGGACCCCCGGGTGAGCCCCCTGCACGGAACACTGAGCGGCCTCGCGCCCCTGACAGTGTTCAGCGGCACCCACGACATCCTCATCACCGACAGCGACGCCCTCGCCGCCAAGGCCACCAGCGCCGGCGTCCCCCTCGACTACCACCGGGCCGAGGGCCTGCCCCACGTGTACCCGCTCAGGCCCGTCCCCGAGGGCCCCGCGGCCCGCGATCTGATCGTCAACGCCTGCCGAGAGTGAGCCACAAGCCCTGGCCGGGCAGCGGGCAACACCCTTCAAACCGCGCGCCTTGTCAAATGCCCACAACAGCGCGCACCGAGCACCGGACCAGATTCGCAGCGGACTACGGCAGCCGAGAAGCGCTCACCTAGAGCTGCGCAACGGAAACTGAGGGGCCGTGACTGAACCCTTGGCCTCGCGTTCCACGACCCCGCCCCGCGCCTGGCGCACCTCACCTCAGGAATCTAACTACTCGTCAGTAGAGTCAGCAAAGTGTCAGCATGCGTTCGACTAGACCTGACCACGCCCTGATCCACATGAGGCTCGACATCAAGATCAAAATGCCGCTGCAGGAATCGGAGCGCCGTCATAGCCCTTCACCTCACCGAAGCGACTGCCGTTCATCCAGTCCTCTCGGGCCTGTGCGATATCCCCTTGGGACCGTCCGATCCAGTTCCAGAACCATTGAATCTCTGAGCATTTCCGCAGGTCAGAGCGTTACGAGTGCCAGGAAGTCAGCAAAAGTCAGCATCAGCGCCCTCTCCCAGCGGCACGGTCTAGTCAGCCGCGTCAGTGACGACGTCGACCTGTTCACCCCGATCGGACACGCCGCCCGGTGCGATCTCCCGGGCCCGTGTCAAGCTCGGACCCCAGCCGCTCAAGGCGCTGTTCGAGCAGTGCGCCCGGCCCGTCGCAACCAAGGGCACACCCGGTGCCTGGTACGGGAGTTGGCGGCTGATGGCGGTCGACGGGACCACGTTCGACGTGCCGGACAGCGCGGAGAACGATGCACGGTTCGGTCGCCCCAAGACCCACCGGGCGAGCGGTCCGCGTTCCCGCAGGTACGGGTGGTCGCGCCGACTCCATCGCGGCCTGCCACCGGACCTGCCGGTCTCCTTGGCCCGCTCCTCGTCAATCCAGCGTTGGGCGTCTTCCCTCGAGCGGACTTCCGCCTCGCGCAGGACCGCGCCGAGGACGTCCTCCCTCCGCGCCACGCCCGTCGCGTACGGCAACGGCGTCGAGGCCAGGATCCGCGCCCACACCTCCCGAGGGGTCGACGCGGTCTACGACGTGGCAGGTCACGGGTTCGCCGTCACGGCCGTCGCGCTGACCGGTGATCCGGGACGGGTCCCCGTGCTTCCCCTGGTGGCCGCGGGTGTATTTCGCACCCGCGTCGACAGCGACTACCCCCTCGCCGACATCGCGGCCGCGCACACGCACTGCGAGCGCGGCCGCCTCCGGGGAAAGGTCGTCGTCCGCCTCCGACGGAGCGCCGGGCCACATGCCGTCCCGGCCTCCGGCGTCAGAGCTGGGCGGCCCCGCGCACCGCGGCCTCGGTGAGCGCGCTCGCGGTGTGCACGGCACTGGCCACGGCCTCGTCGTGGCCAAGCCCGCACAGGTCCGTGAGACAGAAGAGGGCTTCCGCGCTCATGGTGACGGCGAGGTCCCGTTCGAGCTGGGGGAACGCCTCCGGGTCCGCTGCCCCCAGCGTCTCCCGCAGACGGATCAGCGCGTGGTCGATCAGGCCGAAGCGGATACCGGGTCGCGTGGTGGCCGTCTCGGGCCGGGTGATGGTGGCCGCAATCATGGCACGTACCACCCCTGGCGGACGAGGATGCCGCGGAGCAGGAACTCGCAGGCGAATGCGACGCGTTCGACGGGATCAGCGGAGTGGGCGACCGGCCGCAACACATCGGCGGGGCCGGCTCGGGCTCATGCTGTTCACCGTCGGGTCGACGCTGTGCAGCCTGGCACCGGCAACCAGCTGGCTCGTGGTCTTCCGCATGCTGCATGCCGCGGGGGGCTCCATGCTCACCCCCGTCGCCATGGCCACCCTCACCCACACCTTCCCCCAGCCCCGGCAGCGGGCACGTGCCATCGGCGCCTGGGGCGGCGTCGGCGGCCTCAGCATGGCGGGCGGGCCCGTCCTCGGCGGCCTGCTCGTGCAATCGGGTGGATGGCGGTCGCTGTTCTGGGTGAACGTGCCGATCGGACTGGCCGCGCTGGTCCTGACCACGCTCTACGTCCCCGAGTCCCGCGCGGCACGACCCCGCAGGCCCGACCCGGTGGGACAAGTACTGGCGACCGTCCTGCTCCGCGCGCTGACGTACGCCGTCATCGAGGCGCCCGCCCTCGGCTGGACCTCTCCGCTGATCGTGGTCTGCCTGATGGCCGCGGCGGGGGGCGCTGGCCTGGCTCGTACCGTACGAGAACCGGCGCGCCGAACCGCTGGTCGACCCACGGCTCTTCCGCAGCGCGCCTTCAGCGGGGCCACCGCGACGGCGCTCTGCGCGTTCACCACCCTCGGCGGCTTCCTCTTCGCCAACGCCCTCTACCTGCAACAGGAACTGGGCCTGAGCGCTGGACGCCGGGCTGCGCCTGCTTCCCATGGCGTGCCCGCCCCTTTCCGGGCGAATCGTCGGCAGCCACGGGCCACGCGTCCGACCGCGGTCGTCATGCCGCAGAGCACCGACACAGGGTGACGATCGACCGGCGCCTATGGCGAATACGCGACTCCTGAACATGCGGGCCTACCAGTCCCAAGGCCGAGCTAGGACTACAGGGCGGCTCCACGCCGACCTCCGGCCGTGATACACGGCCCGGCCGACGCCGATCACCCGTGCCGGGGGCGTGAGAGCGATGGGATACGAGACGAAGATCCGGGCCTAGGAGGTCAGTTCGGGCCCAGGCTGCCGCAACCCGCCGACAGCTGGACCCGTCGCGCATCAAGGCCTTCGCATCGCCGAGTCGTCATCCTCGGGCGGAGCGAAGGATTCCTTACCGCTCGTAACAAGGGGAATTCGGCCGGTAGTAATTAGGTGAATTACTGACTGAATTTCCGTCAGCAAGCCCCACTTGATTATCTCGATTCCATAACGACATCACCGAAATGGCCTGGACCTTTCCATGTCTACACGCGTAACTAGCCCAATCTTAAAGGAACTTGACAGATCATCAAATTAGGCCGCCGAGGTAACGGTCAGATATCTCGAAGCCCATTCCAGTTTGTCCGAATTCTCCACCTCGCCCATCTGGCAGGCTTCCGTGCACCCACTCCTCCGACCAAGGATTTGAGGTGCGCATGACGGGTTACCGTCGAAAGAAACGTGAACACCGGCGCAGACCCCGGCGGTTGATACTCCTCACCGCCGCCATGGCGTCGGCCGCGGTGTTGGCCGCAGGCATCGCCTACTCCGGGCTCGGCGACGACGCCCAGGCGGGGACCCCCGCACAGGCCGACGCAGCCGCGGACGTCTTCACACCGGCCGCCGCGCCGGCCCGTGATGCTGAGCCTGCGCCCATCGCGGATGCGCCCGCCAACGACACGACGCGCGGCATGATCTACGACGGCCTCAAGGCGGCGCCGAAGGGTGACAAGTGTGTCGGCGTCTACCGCACGGAAGCCGGACTGTGCAGCCACGGTCCCGACGCCCCGCCGAAGGACGTCGACATCAAGGCCGACGTCCCCCCCGTCGTCAAGACGAAGGCCGTGGCTTCCGATCCGGCCCGCCCGGAGTCTGACGAAGTGGCTGGAGCCGAAGGCAGCGGGCGTCTTCATGACGCGCCCGCCGCCGACGCAGCCACCGCCAAGGCCCCGGCGTCGAAGGCCCCGGCCCCCGCCGGCGGCAGTGGCCAGGCCGCGCCCGGCGGGCCCGCCGGGCAGACCGTCCAGTGCGACGGTGACGGCAGCACTGGCAACCGCGTCCAGGTCGTGTACGTCCACGGTCCCGGCCGCGACCGGTACTCCGAGTACGTCGCCTCGTTCCGGAAGTGGGCGGCCGACGCCGACGTCATCTACTCGGCGAGCGCCCAGGAGACCGGCGGAGTACGCCACATCCGCTATGTGACGGCCGCCGACTGCACCCCGACGGTGCTCAACATCGAGCTCCCGGACTCCGCCCTGGCCGAGTTCAGCGCGACCAACAAGGCGCTCGGCGCCAAGGGCCTCGACCGCCGGGACCGCAAGTACATGATCTTCGCCGACACGCAGGTCTACTGCGGCATCGGCACCTTCGCCGGTGACGAGCGGCCCGGGCAGGCGAACCAGAGCAACTTCGGCCCGTCCTACGGCCGTACGGACTCCGGCTGCTGGGGCGGCCACACCGCCGCCCACGAACTCGGACACAACCTCGGCGCGGTGAACAACAGCGCCCCGAACACCAGCCTGGGCGCCCACTGCACCGACGAGTTCGACGTCATGTGCTACTCCGACAGCCCGCACTACCCCAAGATGCGCAACATCTGCACCAACCAGGCGGCCGAGAACATCCTGGACTGCAACCACGACGACTACTTCCACACCAGTCCCAAGGCCGGAAGCTACCTGGCCACGCACTGGAACATCGCCGACAATCAGTTCCTGATGAAGGGCAAGGGCGGCAACCCGAACCCCGACCCCAACCCGCAGCCCACCACCAAGCCCACACCCACCCCGACCAAGAAGCCCGGTAGCGGGCCGGCCGTAACCGTCGGCCAGATCCGGTCCAACTCCGCGGTGGCAAGTTGGCCCAAGGTCGAGGGCGCCGCCTGGTACCAGGTGCTCCTCAACGGCAAACACCTCACCTGGGTCCAGTCTCAGACGCTGAACATCCACAACCTCCAGCCCGGCACGGAGTACAAGGTCGCCGTCTCGGTGCGCGACGCCGCCGGCCGTGACAGCGGCCCCGGCAACGTCACCACCTTCCGCACCACCGGCGCGGGCGGCGGCGCCACCACCACCGGCACCCGCTACGTGCTCGGCAACGGCAGCACCGGCATGGCCGCCGAACTGTGGGGCGGGCGCACCGCCGACGGCACCCTCCTCGTGGGGTCCCGCGCCAACGGCTACGCGCAGCAGCAGTGGTTGTTCGAGGACGCCGGCAACGGGCTGTTCCGCATCAAGTCCGCGGTGTCCGGCAAGTGCCTGCAAACGGGCGGCGCCCCGGCCCAGGGTATGTGGATCGCGCAGCAGCCCTGCGGCAGCGCCGCCACCCAGCAGTGGAAGCTGAACTCCGGCTCCGGCACCACCACGATCACCGACGCGAGCGGCGGATACGCCCTCACCGTGAGCAACCGCCCGTACTACGGCGAATGGCTGCTCGACCTCCAGCGCGCCGACGGCCGCGCAACGCAGGTGTGGACGGTCCAGAAGGTCGGCTGACCTTCGATCGTCTGATCGACCGCCGGCGGACGGCCGTATTCCCCATGCAGCCGTCCGCCGGCTCCCTCACGGCACGACACCTCCACCGCACCGCAGCGGTGGCAGCCCCTCGCATCCCCACCGCACCTGGAGCACCACAAACGATGCGTACACGCCACAGCCCCCCGGCCCGTACCGGACTCGGGGTCCTGTTCCTCCTCCTCGCCCAGGTCCTGGCCCTGGCGACCCCGGCCCAGGCCCACGGTGACACCGTCAAAGTCGTGATCACCGGGCAGCGGGAGGGCCATGTCACCGCCGACATCACCTGGGAGAACGACGGGGATGCCATCGAGGAGGAGGTCGCCGCCACGGTGAACGCGACCAGCGCGGACGGCACCCGCAGCGTGGGCCCCTGGAAGCTGGTCCGGGATTCCGGCACGCGCACCGGATGGAGCACGGCCGAGGTCCTGCCGGCCGGCACCTGGAAGGTGCACGTCCACATCGGGTTCCCCCGCGGACACGCCGAACGCGAGGTCTCCGTACCGGTATCCGACCCGGCACCGCCCGGCGCTTCCGCCGCGCCCACCGCTCACGTTCCCGCTCTTGCGAGCCCCTCGGCCGCAGCCGTGCCCTCGGCCGCCGCATCCGCCCAGCCCGCCCCGGCCGGCGTCGGGAGCACCTTCTCCTGGACCATGGCGGGCTTGGCCATGGCCGCCCTCGCCGGGGCCGCTTGCGGGCTGCTGCTGGTCCGCCGGGCCCGAGCCCGCAGGCAGCCGCGGGGCGACGGGTGAAGCGTCCGTAACCAGCGCGTCGTGTGAGCCCAAGCCGTCGTGGCGGCCGTGATGTTCCTGCGCCGTTCCGTTCAATGCCGACCGGCTGACTGTTCGTCATCCAACGGAGTGCCGCCGCCGAGCCAGGCGCCCTCGACTCCTGTCGCGCAGACCGGACGACCAGGTTGCCGGGCAAGCAAGTCCCCGTATTTCTCAGATCAAGGAGCATTGATGCACAAACGTCGCGCGTCCGGCCGCAAGAAAGCGCTGATAGCCGCGATCACCGCCGCACTGTCCGGTGGTCTGCTGTTCGGTTTCGGTGCCCTCGCCCAGGCCGATGTGGTCAGCGGCACGGTCATCGGCGGGCAGGGCAACTACAAGACCGTCAACCAGCGAGCCAAGCCGTCCCTCTCGGCCCAGGTGAAGGGCTCCTCGAAGGTGGGCGCCAGGATCCAGATGTCCTGCCGGACCACCGGCGACACCGTGGAGAACAACCCGAGGTGGATCTACACCGGCTCGTACTACATCGCCGACGCCTTCATCAACGAGAACACCACCCCCCTGCCGGTCTGCGGCTCGAACCCGAACCCGAACCCGAAACCCACACCCACGACCCCCACGACCGCGAAGACACTCGCGATCGACATGCAGAAGCAGGTCAGGACCCAGTGGTGCTGGGACGCCTCCGGCGTGACCATCGCCAAACACTGGGGCCGCTCCGTCAGCCAGGAGCAGTTCTGCCAGCTCGCCGCGCAGGGAACCTGGGTGGACTGCAACAACCAGCCCGCGACGCTGGAGGACATGGCCAACGGCCTGGCCAGGCTGGGACTGAGCAACAGCGGCCGCAGCCTGTACCGCAACGCCTCGTTCAGCGAGTCCGCCACCGAGATCGCCGCAGGCCGGCCGTTCGCCGTCCGGTTCGGCTGGCGCACCGGCGGCGGTCACATGAACGTCATCTACGGCTACGACAGCGCCACCAACATGATCGCGGTCGGCGACCCGTGGCAGACCACCCAGACCTACACCTGGTGGAACCACGCCACGTACGTGAACAACAACTCGTTCCAGTGGACCCACTCGCGCATCGGCATCCAGGGCTGAGGAGCAGACCGACCATGCAGACCACGCAGACCATGCGACACCCCAGGCACGTGTCAGTCCGGGCCGCCGTCCTCGCCGCGACCGCGGTCGCCGCCGCCCTGTGCGGAATCGTTCCCGCACAGGCTGCGGAGGGCGACGGCATAGCGGGCTACCAGTCCGCCCAGCAGGCCCTCCGGACCGACCAACTCCGCGACACCGTCTCCCGCTTCCTGGTCTCGGCCCGACAGCCCGGCATGGCCCCCGCCGCGGACGGCGGCACCGTAGGCACCCCCGGGAACGCACCCGCCGCGGTCGCCGCGCCGCCCGGGTTCGATCTCAACAAGGACCCGGTGCCGATGTTCGAGATCAGCCCCGAGTTCGTGACCGGCAAGACCCAGGCGACCCCGCAGACCGCGCTCCGGCTCTCCTACCTGGCCTCCCGGGTGACCGCCTCCGACGGCAAGAACGCCGCCGTACTGCTCGCGCCCAAGGGGAACGCCGCTACGCCGGGCAGCGGCCCGCAGAACGTCGGTGCCGAGGGCTGGCAGCTGGCCGGCATCCGCGACGGGGACGCCGAGGTCGGCTTCGCCGAGCGCGGCACTCCCCAGGCCCGTACCTTCACCGAGCCGCAGATCCACGCCTGGTACCGGCTCACCGCCGAAGGCATGGTCGAGCCGCTCAACGAGGAGGCGAACACAGGCCTCGGCGGAAAGCGCGGCATCACGCTCGCCGCCTACCAGAAGCTGGTCACCGCCCGCTACGGCGACAAGATGCCCGGCTCGGAGTACGACCGCAAGGGCCTGGCCGGCGGGTACGCCGGCCTCGTGGAGGACCAGCCGGAGCAGGTCGCCACCGCGTCCGGGAAGCCGGCGGCGGAGGCGTCCTGGCAGCCGGTATCCGTCACATGGGCCGCAGCCCTGGCGGCGGTCGGCGGTGCGGTCGTGTACGCGCGCCGCCGGCGGATCGCCACCACCCGCTGACCCGACCCCATGAGCGCCGGGCCCCTCCGTGCGCAGCCTGACGACTTCCATCGTCGGATACGCATGAGCTCGGGAAGGGGGCCCGGCCGTACGGTCCGGGCGGCAATCGGGACACAGGCAAGCGCCTCCAGCACCACGCCAGGCAAGATCGACGTGCGCTGGCAGTCCAGCCTCGACCTCGACGACAGCAAGCTCACCTACCGCGTCTACCGCAACGGCTCCAGCACCCCGATCCATACCGTCACCGGCTCCTCGGTGTTCTGGAAGCGTCCGCAGCTGACCTTCACCGACACCAACGTCCAGGCCGGATCCACCTACACCTACCGGATCACCGCCGGCGACGGCACCAACACCAGCGCCCTGTCCGCACCCGTCAAAGTCACCGCGTCCACGACGCCGCCCCACACAGAGCTACGCTGCGGCTACAACCCCAGCCAGGGCCACGTCGCCACCTCCCGCGCCCTGCCACCCGGATTCAGCCACGAGGCGACTTGGTACCTGCACAGCGGCGAACAACCCGGCACGGTCAGGCTCTACGAGTGCAAGGTGGGCGGGCACTCGATGCTGACCCGAGACCCCGGATGCGAAGGCCAGCGCCCACTGGGCCCCGTCGGCTACATCCACACCAGCCAAATACCCGGGACGATTCCCCTCTACCGCTGCTACATCCCGGGCAACGGCGACCACTTCGTATCCCCTCGATCCGACTGCGAGGGTCCCTACACCAGGGAGTCCCTGCTCGGTTACGCGATCCAGTGAAATCCTCTCGTACTCGGCCCGCCAGTTGAGGAGGTGTAGGCGATGGACGACCGGCTGATCGACGAGCTGGTGGGCCGGGCTCAGGCCGAGGCTTGCAGCTGACGGGGGAGGGCGGGCTGCTGCAGCGGCTGACGAAGCGCTGTTGGAGTCCGCCCGGGAGTGCGAGATCACCGACCACCTCGGCTATGACAAGCACGATCCGGCCGGGAAGAATGGCGGCAACAGCCGCAATGGCACCCGCACGAAGACCGTCCTGACGGACGTCGGTACGGTGGAGATATCCGAGCCCCGTGACCGTGACGGCTCCTTCGAGCCGAAGATCGTCCCCAAGCGGCAAGAGCGCCTGTCCGGCGTTGACGAGATGGTGATCTCGCTGCCCCGAAAGGCCTGACGACCGGTAGGTCCAGGCCCACCTCGCAGAGGTCCATGGCGCCGAGGGCTCCCGCCAGGCGGTCTATCCGGTGGTCTTCGTCGACGCCATCCACAGCCGCACCGTCCGCGAAGCCGTCGGCCTACCACTCACCGCTGCCCAGCCCACGGCCGCACCTGGGGCACGCGATCGCCTCGGAGTGGACCAAGATGATCTCGATCCGCTCCACACTGTGGACCCTCGGCTCGATGGTGGCCCTGGTGGTCGGCGTCGGCCTCTTCGCCGTCGCCCAGACCCCCCCTGGTCCTTGATTGGTGGCCCCCACGGAGCGCCCAAGGCCAGCCCGCGGTCCGCCCCACCGCCCCCATCTTCACCGGGCGGCCCGCCGCACGGCGCGGAAACAGGTAAAGAGCTCCCGGAGACGCTCCAGCGGAAATGTTGAGGTACGCGCAGTCCAATGCAGGCTGACCAGACCCGGTTACGTCGACCTGGCCGGTGAGCAGCGCAGGGATCGGCGCGTCGCCGGCGACGGTCCCGATGCGAACATCGATGTCCGGATCGCGCTCGTGGAAAGGCGCGTAGCACCGAGGGCAGCCACTGGAAGGTGGTGCTCCGCTGCGCGGTGTAGCCCACCGCACCCGCCGCTCGCGCCCGTCCGCCGCCTACCGCCGACTCAGGTCCCGGTACAGGGCCTGGTAGGAGGCGCCAGGTGCGGCCTTGCCGAAGCCGAGGGCGGAGGCGGACTGCACCGTTGTGAGCGTGGTGAAGGTGCGGCCGCCGTCGGTGGAGTGCAGCAGCCCCTTGGCGCCGCCGGCGATCCACAGGTCCCCGGCGATGCCGGGGACGGCCGTGAGCCGGCCGGAGGGCAGGCTGGTGGCGCGGGCGGTGAAGGTCGCGCCGCCGTCGGTGCTGGCGTAGAGCGTGCCGTCGGCGAGTGAGTAGAAGGTACTGGCCGACGAGCGGTCGGCGACTACCACGGCGTCGGCGCCCAGGCCGCTGACCTTCGACCAGGTCGTCCCCTTGTCGGTCGAGCGGTACGGGGCCTGGCCGGCCTCGGTCCAGACGATGGTGGAGCCGTCCGCCGCGAGCGCGATGTGGCCGCTGTCGGCGCTGCCCACCGGCTCTGCCTTGAAGCCGTTCCAGCTGCGGCCGCCGTCGGCGGAGTAAGCGCCGTCCTGCGCGCCGGCTTTTCCGACCCGGACCATCATCGAGGGGTTGGACTGGGCGAAATCGATGTCGGTGCTGTGGAGTATCGCCGGGTTCTGCATCCGCTCGCCGGGCACCTCGGTCAGGGAGTCGTGGCGGAAACCGCCTTGGTCGCCCATGGAGGTGATGACGGTGGCGCCGCCGGGAGGGGCGATCGCGTCCGCCAGCGCGGTCTCCTCCAGCCCTCGGGCCCCCACCGTCCAGTGGCTGGTACCGCCGCTGTCAGTGGCGGTGGCGTCCTTGCTGCGCCAGATGCCGTTGCCGGTGCCGTACAGCATGTGCCCGGAGTTGAAGGGGTCGATGGCCAGGGCGGTCATCCAGTGCCCGGTGGCGGTACCGACGTAGGAGCGGCGGAGGCGTCCCGCACCGACTTGCCGGCCAGCGCCTTCCAGGTCGTACCGCCGTCGGTGGTCCGGTAGATCTCGTCCTCGGGCCACCAGCGGCCGAGGGTGGTGACCATCACCGTGGACGGCTTCTGCGGGTCGACGGCAACCCCGGAGAACCCGTAACTGCCCTGGGACGGGGAGACGTTCTTCCACGCCCCGCCGGCCGGCGTGTACTTCCACACCGAGCCCGCCGTCACGTCGTTGGGTCCAACGGTGTTCGTGTACGTCAGGTACAGCGAGCCGTCACCGGAGAGGACTCCGTGCTGGCTCTTGGTGGCGGCCGGGGCCATCACGCTGGGCAGGCCGCTCACCCTCATCAGCGGCTGCCTGGGCCTGCCGGCACTGTTCGTCAGACGCCGCGCACGCCCCGCACCGGCCCAGCCCGCATTCATAACCTTCAACTGGACTAGGCGACGAACGGCCGTGCAGGGGAGAGCCCTTCGCCTCGCCAGCCTCAGCCTGCATGCGGCGATACGCACCCCCATCTCCCTCAACTGCGAAGCTAGCTTCGCAGTCTGACGGTGTGTACGCTTCGGTGTATCGAAGCTCAGGAACGACGGGGCTTCGTGAGTGGTCACGGGCTGGGAGAAGTGTGCTGTTTCCCGTCCACAGCCTTCGGCAAGGCCATCCGACTCATCAGCTGCCGCACCACCCCGCGTGGTTTGGACGCCCGGCAGGGCGGTGCGGCTCGACCGTTCCCGCGCCATGCGCGGGAACGGAAAGGACAACCCATGCGGATTGTCGATACCCATAATGCCTGGTCCTTACCGCCTCGGACCAAGAGCGGCGTCCTGCCGTTCGTTGTGATCATCGTGGTCTGCGTCTTCGGCTCGGCGATTACCGGACACGCGGCCGATGCGCTGGCCGTAGTGGTCACGGTTCTGCTTACCGTTGCGACGGAGGAGCTGGTACGGGCCGCGATGCGGCACCGGCTGCGCGTCGCCTGACCATGTGACGTGTGTGGTGGGGCGCCGTGCTCACGTACGGCGCCCCACCACACACCACCCCGAACACGGAACCACAGGAGCGAGGGAAAGGAGGTGAGGTGTCGTGCCGCAAGGCAACGCACCCACGGCCCAAGGTAATCGGATTCCGCTCGGCGTCCTCTGCGAGGTGGCTGCCGGCCCGTCCGGGTCGCTGCTGGACCGCCTGCACGACGGCCCCGACGGCGTGCCCGTGATCTCACCACCGGACCTCGCCGGAGACCACAGGGTGGACAGCCGCAGGGTGCGACGGGTGCCGCAGAGCGAGGCGGACAGGCTGGGCCGGTTCGCCGTGCGGGAGGGCGACGTGCTCGTCGTGCGGCAAGGGGCACTCGGGAGGCTGGCGCTCATCGAGCAGGCTCAGTCCGGATGGCTCTACGGATCGTCCTGCCTGCGCATCAGGCCCCTGCCCGGTGGCATCCTGCCCGCGTTCCTGGCGGCCTACCTGTCGCATCCGCCGGTGCAGAGGGCCATGCTGGGCCAGGCCCTCCCCGGTACGGTGCCCGCACTCAACTCGGCGTTGCTCAGGGAGCTGCCGGTCACCGTGCCGCCCATGGACCGGCAGTACGCCGTCGTCGAGGCCCTCGCAGACGTTGCCGACCAGATCAGGATCCAGCGGCAGATGGCCGAGCGGCTGGAGGCACTGCGGCCGGCCATCTTCAGGGAACTGCTCCAAGGGACGAGGGACACATGGCGCTGATGACCGTCGGACGACTGACGGAGGAACTCTTCAGGGCAGCTGACATCCTGCGCGGTCGGATGGACGCGTCGGAGTACCGCGACATCCTTTTCGGAATGCTGCTGCTCAAACGTGCTTCCGACCAGCCCGGCATCCTCAACGTGCCCGATCGATCGCGCTGGCGGCACATTGTCGATTCCGGGTCCGAGGAGCCAGGAGAGGTGCTCAACCAAGCGCTGTCGGCGCTGGAGCAGAACAACCCGGACGGACTCGACGGAGTCTTGGGAGCCCTCGACTTCAACAGGGGGCTGGGGCGCGCCCAGCTGAAGGCGCTGATCGATCACTTCGACCGTATTCCTCTGGGTGACGACGATCTGGAGTTCAGCGATGTGGTCGGCCGGGCCTACGACCACACGCTGGGCTGGCTCGCCGACGCAGCAGGCAAGAAGGGGGGCGAGTTCTACACGCCTCGTTCCGTGGTCCAGCTGATGGTGGAGCTGGTGCGTCCGGAACCGGGGCAGTCGGTCTACGATCCCTTCACCGGCTCCGGCGGCATGCTCGTCCAGGCCAAGGAGTACGTCGACGAGTACGACCGGGACGCCGTCGGCCTCGGCCTCTTCGGGCAGGAACTGAACGTCGAGACGTGCTCCATCGCCCGGCTGAACCTATTGCTGCACAACGTGACGGACGGCTCGGTGCTCTGTGGTGACACCCTGGCCGATCCGCTCCACCTGCAAGGTGACGGCCGGCTCAGACGCTTCGACCGGGTGCTGACCAACGCTCCGTTCTCGATGAACTACACGGAGAAGGAGATCAAGCACCCGGAACGGATGCGATACGGCTGGACTCCCGCACAGGGGAAGAAGGCTGATCTGATGAACGTCCAGCACGTACTCGCCGTGCTACGCCCGGACGGGATCGGAGCCGTCGTAACCCCGCACGGTGTGCTGTTCCGGGGAGGCTCCGAAGCGGAGATCCGGCGGGGCATCGTCGAAGAAGACCGACTCGAAGCAGTGATCGGTATCGGGCCGAACGTATTCCACGGCACAGCCATCCCGGCCTGCATCCTCGTGCTGCGTGGCAGTGACGGAACGCCGGTGGGAGAACGCGGCACCGTGCTGTTCATCAATGCCGAGCGCGAAGTGGTCACCGGCAGGTCGCTGAACCGCCTGGAGCCGGAGAACATCGAGAAGATCGTGAGTGCCTTCCGGGAGAGGGCTGACATCGACGGCTTCTCCCGCGTGGTCACGCTGCAGGAGATCGCGGAGAACGATTTCAACCTCAACATCCCACGCTACGTAAACGCCGGTCCGCCGAAAGAGCCGTTGCTGGACGTCCGCGCGGCGCTGTTCGGCGGTGTCCCCAGACACGAGGTGGAGGCGGAGGAGCCGAGGTTCCATTCCTTCGGCATCGACCTCGCGGACCTCTTCCAGCCAAGGAACTTGGACTATTTTAGCTTCCCGGCCGAAGGCTGCGAAGCGACGGCCGCCCGCATCCCGGATCTCGCGACCACCCAGGAGCGCAGGTTCATCGACCAGTGCTGCCGGTGGTGGGCGGGCGCGGGAGCGCAGATCGCCGAACTCGCGGGCGCGAAACAGCTGTTCATGTCACGCTCCCACCTCATGACTTCCTTCCGTGAGGAACTCCTGCCATTGGAGATCCTGGACCGGTACCAGTTGACCGGAGTCTTCGCGGCATGGTGGTCCGACCGGCAGGACGACCTCAGAAGCCTGGAACACCGCGGCTTCCCCGGAGTGATCGACCGATGGGCGGCGGCAGACGGCGAGCTCTCCCGGCACAGCGGCCCGGCGCGTGAACGAGTACTCGAAGTCCTCGGTGACGATCTCTGCTCACGCGTCACGGGACGCGTCGCTGCGCAGCGGCAGGGGCTGGTCGCGCTCTACCGTTCGTGGGGCGACCGGTACGAGACCTCGTTCGCAGACCTGGAGCAGCAGAGTCAGGCAGCGACAGAACGGCTCCGATCCCGCCTCCGGGGGCTCGGCTACCGCTGACAGCCCATGCAGGTGCCGGGCCCATCGAGGTCGCCGGAGCGGACCGTGCCCGCACCGGCCAGCGGGCCGGAGGGCCGGTGCCCCGGCCCACCGGCCGTCCCCCGTTGTCGTGTCTCGGGTGTCAGCCCGGCAGGCGGGCGATGTGTGAGGCCAGCTTCTCCGGCGTGGGGTGCGCGAAGAGACTCGTGTCCTGCCGTAGCCCCAGTCCTGTCGGCGCTGGTAGCCCTCGCGTCAGGCAAGCACGCACCGACCCTGACTGCTCCCGACAGTCGGGGCCCACAGAAGTTCCACCACGCCCCTGGCGCCTTCCCGCCCGGGCCCGAGTCGGCCGAACCGGCCCGGTGTCCTTGGGCGTTCCGGCGCCGCAGGCCCCGCTGATCGGGACTCGGCCCGCTGACGGTCCGGTAGATTCGGCGACACGGCTGATCTTCAGGGGAGCGGCAGAATGCCGCGCGTGCGACACGGGGGCAGTGGGTGCGGAACGGACACGCGCAGGACCGTCGACGGCAGGCCCTGCTGGAATGCTGGCGCGCGATCGAGCTGTTCAGCCCGCCGACCATCCCGGCGCTACCCCGCCGACGCCCCGCCGCCCGTTCCGGGCCGAGGGACGAGTACGTTACCGACCTGAGCCCGGAGCCGGGCCGGGTACCACCGCTCCTGCCGTGGGCTCCGGACCATCCGGAGACGGGGGCACGGCGGGCACCGTACAGCCGCATGTGGCGGCACGAGGTCTACTGCGGGGTCTTCGACCTGGAGCTGCTCCGCCAGGCGATGATCGCGGTACTGCCCGCGGGGACCGATCCCGACCCCGGCGTTCCGCAGACCGAGCTGGTGCTGTCGGGCCAGAGCGCGATGTTCGCGCTGGTCCTGGACGACGATGGCCGACCGCTCGAGGACACGTCCGTGATCTCCGCGTGCGCCTGGGCGACCGGCCGCCTCTTCGATCCGGGGCCGTCCGCACCTGGGTGGCTGGACGGATTCGAGGAGCTCGACGACGCGTTCGGCGGGGCGATCGACGAGCTCACGGCCACCGCGATCCCTTACGGCCCCACCGCACCGGCCGCCGGAACGGCGTACGAGCGGTGGCCCGGCTCCGAGGGTGCGGCGGGAGCGCCGGGCGCGGCCGGCGGCTGGCAACGGCTGCTCGCCGAGATCCTGGGCGGCGCTGCCGTCGGGGCGGTCGGGGCCCTGTTCGGCGAGGTCGCCGGCGCCGCGCTGCAGGGCGCGGCGGAACCCCTGGTTCGCCGCGCCGCGGACTGGGTCGCGGCCCGCCGCCCCGCCGAGGAGCAGGTGGAGTCCGGGCGGCCGGACGGCACCGGGGGTGTTCCCGAGGGGGCGTCGACCGACGGTCCTGACACGTCGGCGGAGTACGGGGCCGGCGCCGGTCCCCGTGCGCTCGGGTTCGCCGATCTGGTCGCCCTGACCGCGCAGATCGCCGACCTGTGCGGGGTTCAGGACCACCTGCGGCCGCAGGTGGTCCGGGTGCGCAGCAGGCTGGTCCCCCGGCCGCGGGACCCGCAGGCGAAGGTCGCCGCCGCCGCGCCGTTCTTGAACAGTCTATTTCCCCCTGATCTGGCCCGGGTGTCCGCGGCCGTCGGGAAGGGGATCGGCCCGGCGCTGGAGGCGTACCTGACCGAGCTCGACGCCGTCGACGTGGGGGCGCGGACCGACGTGCGCCGGGAGCGCGGGGTCGTCCTGGAAGGGGTGGCTCCGGACCTGGTTCCGGCCGGCCGCTGGCCCGCACCGGCTCGGTTCCCGCTCGCGCTGAGCCAGCAGTTCGCGGTCGACCGCATGCTCGCCGACCGAGCGGGAACCGAGGGCGGGATGTTCTCCGTGAACGGCCCGCCGGGCACGGGCAAGACCACGATGCTGCGCGACCTGGTCGCCGCCCTGGTCGTCGAGCGGGCGGCGGTGCTGGCCACGTTCGACCGGCCCGGGAAGGCGTTCACCGGTCCGGCGTGGCGGGGCAAGGACCGCCAGGGCAGGCACGCCCGCTTCGTGTCGCGGCTCGACCCGCGGCTGACCGGGTTCGAGATCGTGGTCACCTCGTCCAACAACGGCGCCGTGGAGAACATCACCGCCGAGCTGCCCGGCATCGGTGCGCTCGGCGAGCGCTGGCAAGCAGGCACCGACCACTTCTCCGACCTCGCCTCCGCGCTCCTCGGCGGGCCGGCCTGGGGTCTGGTCGCGGCGGTGCTCGGCAACAAGGCCAACCGCAAGGAGTTCGGGGACCGGTTCTGGTGGGGGCGGCTGCCGGAGAAGGAGACCGACGCCCGCAAGGCCGCGGAGCTACCGCCGCTGCGCGGCATGCGGGAGGTCCTGAGCGACTGGATCCCGCCCAAGCCACAGCCCGGTGGCCGTGGTCCCGTCACCCCGGCGGACCAGGTTGCCGCGGCCGCCGGGCCCGCCTGGCCCGTGCCGTCGTGGACTGACGCCGTCGCCGCGTTTCGTACCGCCCAGGCCGAGGTCGAGCGGCTGCGCGCCGGGCGCGCCCGGCTGGCCGGGGCCCTGGCCGCCGTCGAGTCCCCCTCGGCCGGGCAGCGGATCGCGGACCTGGAAGCCGCCGTGTCCCGGGCCGACCAGCAGATCGCCGCCGCCGAAGCGGTCCTGGACCGGGCCACCGCCGCCACTGCCGGCGCCCGGACCGCCACCGCGGCGGCCGAGGCCGGACACCGAACGGCCTCCGAGCACGTACCGCGGGCCCGCCAGGAGCTGGCCACCGCCCGCGCGGACCTGTCGGCCGCCCGTGAACTGGCCGCGCACCACCGCGAGTACGTGACTGTCCTCACCGCCCGCCACGTCACGCCCCCGGCCGTCGAGCAGGGCCTGCGAGGCGGGCTGCGCCGCCTGCTGCAGAGCACGGCCGACCGGCAGGCCGCCGAACGGCAGCAGGAGCACACTCAGGCCGAGATCGCGTACCTGCTCGTCCAACAGCGCGCCGCGCTTGAGGACTCCCTGGAGCAGGTCGCCGCAGCCGTGCGCACCGAATCCCTGGCCGCCAGTCGGCACGCCCGGTCCGGCAGCGCCGTCGACGAGGCAGCCACCGGCCTCACCGCCGCCCTCGCCTACGAACGGGCCGCGAGCGCACGGGAGTCCGCGGCAGCCACCTCCCTCCGGCAGGCCCGACAGATCACCGACTCGTCCCGCCGCGACCTGCGGGGCGCCGTGGCCGAACTCGACGGCCGCCACCGCGAACTGCGGGAGGCGGCCCGGACGCTGCCGTCCCTGCCGCTCGGCTGGGCTCACCTCGACGAAGCCGACCAGGAACTCGGCTCGCCCTGGTCCGACGAGGCGTGGTCCACCGCGCGCAGCGACCTGTTCCTGCGCGCCCTCGACCTGCACCGCGCCTTCGTCGCCGGGGCCGCGAAGAACGTCCGCGGCAACCTCCAGGTCCTCATGGAGCTGATGGCCGGGACCAACGGGCCCGTCCCCGACGAGGAGGTCGCGCACGCCTGGCAGACCCTGTTCCTCCTCGTGCCCGTCGTCTCCACCACCTTCTCCTCCGTCGGGAGCATGTTCGCCCGCCTCGGCCGGGAGTCCATCGGCTGGGTCCTCGTCGACGAGGCCGGGCAGGCCACCCCGCAGGCCGCCGCCGGCGCGCTGTGGCGCGCCCGCAGGGCCGTTCTGGTCGGCGATCCGCTCCAGCTCGAACCCGTCGTCACCATGCCCGAGGCCCTCCAGCGCCGACTGCTGCGCGCCTACGGCGTCGACGAGCACTGGCTGCCGTCGGCCACCTCGGCCCAGGCCGTCGCCGACCGGACCAACCGCTACGGCACCTACCTGCCGGCCCCGGACACCGGCGACGAGCACGTCTGGGTGGGCTCGCCGCTGCGCGTGCACCGCCGTTGCGAAGAGCCGATGTTCACGGTCAGCAACGAGGTCGCGTACGGCGGCCTCATGGTCCACGGCACCGAACACAAGGCGTTCCCCGATGCGGCACGGGACGGCCTGTTACCCAGCCGCTGGCTCAACACCGACGACCCGTCCCGCCCGTCCGATGCGCCGTGGGGCGAACGCGATCGCCGAGCCTTCGAGTTCGTCCTCGACCACTTGCACCGGCACGGCGTCGCCGTCGAGCGCGTGCGCGTCATCGCCCCCTTCCGGGCCCTCGTCGCCGAATGCCAGAAGATCTGCCGCAGCCGTGACGGCTGGACGTCCAAACTGATCGAGGAGCGCTGCGCCACCGTCCACCGGGCCCAGGGCAAGGAAGCCGACGTCGTCGTCCTCGTGCTCGGCGGCGGTCGGCAAGGCGCCCGCGACTGGGCGGCCCGCACCCCGCACCTGCTCAACGTCGCCGCGAGCCGCGCCAAACGCCGCCTCTACGTCATCGGCGAGCGCAGCCTGTGGGCCCCGCTCCCGCACTTCGACGTCCTCGCCTCCGAGCTGACGGAGTTCCACCACCTCCGCGACCGCGCCACCTGGCCGCCGGACACCGAGTAACCGCCGACGAAACGGCAGAGCGGAGGGCTATACGCCCGTCACGACACGACGCCACAAGCTGCCACCCGAGCCCATGGCGCTGTCGCGCCCGAGACGGCCTCGCGAGTGAGGTCATTGACGCCTCGGGAACGCGGCGCGGCCTGCCTTACAGTCTCGACCACAAGGTCGTCGACGGCTTCATCCGGGCCATGGAGCGCAACGGCGCCGGCCTGGCCACCCAGTCCAACGCCTTCGACAAGGTCATCGGCGGCGCACGAAGCAGGCTTTCCACGCCCCTCTTCGTTCACGCCCTTGCGAGTGCACCGACACCAATTTATTAGGCACGGACCTGTACGACGCGGCCGTCACGGCAGCACGGATCGCCGACCCACACCCCGCACTCACCGACGCCTCGGCCCACCTCCTGGTCATCGCCAACGCCGCCCCGGCAGAGCCCGGACCGGCAGGTAACTCACGCAGCATCAACATGGCCGGGTGTCCCTCACCCCCGCCCCCGCGGCGCCACGCAGGTACGGTCGGTGAAGAACCAAGCCCCCTTGGCGCATGTGGCGCCCAGAACCCGCCCCTTCTCCCGGAGCCACGGATAGCGGCCTTGCAACTCCGCAAAGTTGTCGTTCGTCACGACCATCGCACCGGAGTCGTCCGCGATGGCCGCAACGAGTGCATCCCCCTTGCCCTCGGTACCGGCCGGCGGCTGGATGATGTCGCCCTTGCTAAGGGCGGCCACCACCGCTTCCCGTTCTCCGTCCGAGACCTTGTGCCGGAAGGTGGCATCGACCACGACGTGGATGTCGGCCTCGGGGTACTTCTTGGCGAGCGCCGCCCGCGCGGCCTGGAGCTGGGAGAAGCTCGGGTGGTCGTCGTCCTCGTAGACCCCCGGGCGGACCGGTGAATGACCGATCCAGGCGAGGTTGGAGCCGTCGACGACCAGGGTGTGTGGGCCGCCGTCGACCGTGACCGGCCGCGCCTTGGGAGGCGCTGGAACGGGGCGGGCGCCCCCGGCCGAGGGGGTCGCCCCGAGGGGGTCCGGATTCGAGTTGCTCTTCAGCAGGCGGTCCAGTTCCTCCCGGACCTCGGGTGTGGGTCCACCCGTACCAAAGCTTTCGACCTCCTGGTCGACCACTACCTCCCCCGTGTGCTCCAACGTGGCCTTGACGTGGAGCAGCCCGTTGGAGTCGTACGTGTACTCCAGATCGAAGCGGGACTCGTCGCGGACCCGCGGCGTGGGGTACGTGAGGGTGAGCTCGGTGAGCTGCACGTTGTCGCGGTGGGCGAGCTCCTTGTCCGGGTCGCCCTCCCAGATTTCCACGAACAGCTTCCGCGCGTGGTCCTTCTGCGGCGTGTAGCTCTTGCGCTCCTTCCAGGGCAGCGGCGAGTTCCTGGGGATGATCTGGCTGAACCGCTTACGTCCCGAGGAGTCCTTGACCATCGTGCCGAGCGCATGGCTGGTGGCGACCTGGATGACCCCCTCAGTCTCACCGGCGAGCACCGCCGCCGCGATCGACGCGCCGCGCGCCACCGCCGTCATCGGGTCGCACAGCTCGGTGGGCACGGGCTCCATCTGGAGTGCTTCGGCCACCGCGGCCCGCACGCTAGGAATCTGACTCGTACCACCGATCATGAGGATCTCGTCCACGTCGAGCGGCGCCATGTGCAGGTCCCTCAGGCACTGCTCCACCGGCGCGAGGGCGCGGTCGACGAGGTCGCCGATCGCCTCCTCCAGCTCCCCCTGGTGGATCTCGACGCCGACACCGTCGGGAGTGATCACCGTGACGAACGGCTGGGAAGAGAGCAGGATCTTGTTCCGCTCCACGTCCAGGCGGAACTGCCGCTCCTGCGCCGGAGTCCAGGCCCTGCGCGCGGGCGCCCGTTCAAGGACGAGTTCGCGCAGCCGCCGGTCGATCTCCAGACCGCCGAGCTCCGTCACCCCGCGTGACGCGCGCTCCTCGAAGAACCCGTCGGAGTAGTCGAGCACGGTTACGTCGATGGTGCCGCCACCCCAGTCGAAGACCAGGATCTGGGAATCCTCGCGGAAGTCGTGAACGTACGAGATGGCGGCCGCTGTCGGCTCGTTGAGCAAGGCCTGGACCTCAATGCCGGCGAACCGTGCCGCCGCCCTGGTCCGGTACCGCGCGGCGCCCGTCGCGTTGGCGGGCACGGTGATGACGGCGCGCTCGATGTCAGTGAGGTTGTGCTGGGCGCCGTCGCGCATGGCGGTGAAGACACCGGCTGCGACAGTGGTCGCCGCGAAGCGCCTGCCCTGGATGGTCACGTACTCGTCGCTCTTGAGGAGCCGCTTGCAGGCTTCGGCCGCCTCTTCGGAGCGGAGTTTGGCCTCCCAGCCAAACAGAGGGCCACGCCGCAGCGAGCTGACGCCCACCACTGAGGGGAAGAGCTGCTCGAACCCAGGGCGCCGCCAGTCGGCGTCGATGTGGTGGGCATCGAGCGGCAGCACCTCGGCATCCTCGCCTTGCCACTGGGCCACGACCGAGTTGGTCGTACCGAAGTCGATTCCTGTCGAGGTCACTTGGCATCGTCTCCCCGCGCGTCCACCGCGCTGGTCTCGTCCTGCTCCGGCACGCTCCTCGGCACCGGGATGCGGCGCAGCTGCCCAGCGAGCAGCAGCTTGGCCGTCGCCTGGTCCACGTAGGCCGGCCGGACAAGCTCGAAGCCCTCGCCTTCGCCCTCGACGACCACGAAGAGTTCCTGCTCGTCGGCCTCCTCGACCACACGGACCCCCATGTCAACGAGCGAGGCACGCACCGCCCGCCGGATGACCCTTGCCGCCTGGTCGGGGTTGCTGGCGACGAGATCGGTCTCGACCAGTCGCGCGATGTGCTCGTCCCGCGTCCGAAATGCCTCCAGCACACCTTGCCGCAGCGCGGCGTTGACCGTGGCGGGGGTGGGGCGGACGTCATCCGGCAACTGCGCGATCAGTTCCGAGGCCCGTTCGGTGAACCGGGCGAGGAGCTGTGCCGGATGGAGGAGTTCGTCCGGCCTGAGCGTGCGCAGCTTCATGTCCGCCTCAAACTCCCGGACCTCTTTGCGGCGGGTCAGTCCGGTGGGCTTCTTGGCCTGCCCGGCCGCGCTCGGATCGGACTTGCGAGGTGCGGACTTGCGGCGTGCGGACTTGCGGCTCATGAACTTGTCCTGTGGTCGTGATCGGGGCGCCGGGGCGCGGTCAGCAGGGTGGGAAGAAGGTCGGCGATCGCGCGGTCGCGTACCTCCGCGAGGTCCGCGGCGGCCCGGTGTGTGGTCCGGCGCGGCATCGCGGCGGGCCGCGGCGTCAGGGACCTCGGTCGAACCGTGGGCAGTTGCAGGGCCGCGGGGTCCAGCGGCAGTACGAAGAAGTCGGACCAGTCCTCGCTCCGCTCGGCCTGCTCAATACGGCGCTTCGCCCAGTTGGCCTGCGCCGCCAGGTCGAGGTCGTCCCGGTCGGCCCGCCTGCGCTCGCGCCACTGGTGCTGCCAGTGCTCACTCTTGTGCGGCAGCCCCAGCTCCAGATACGGATTGGCAGGCTGGTCCCGGTCGTTGCGCCTGGTCCCACGCCGGCGCTCCAGCAGGGCCAGGTTTTCCTCGACCCGCCAGTCGGTTCGGGCGACGCGCGCCAGCGAGACGTAGGCGAGGTCGAGATTGTCGTCGAGCAGGGCAAGGTAGGCGAACATGTTCCAGGCCTCGGCCGCGTGCTCGGCCGGCGCGCCGTCGTAATCGACGAGCTTGTCTACCTGTACCTGGGCTTTCTTTCTCTCGCCCTGACAGATGAGGTCGTAGGCGTGCCGCAGCGCCACGAGGGCGTAGAACGGGCCACGCGCCGGATTGACCGCCGCCCTCGGCTCCCACAGGGCGCACATCAGCCGCCACAGCCCGCGGTCGGCGGGGATGTCCGGGTCCCAGGAGCCCGTCATGGCGCCCTCCCGCACCTTGCGCAGGCGCAGCACCAGCTCGCGGGGCAGCAGCTCCTCGAGTTCCTTGAGGACGTCCGTCTCCCCGTCCGTGATACGCAGGAGCAGGTCGTAGAGGCTGCCCGGTGCCGACTGGACCGGCACCCCTGCCAGGAACGCCTCCCGCTCGGCGGGCTCGTCCCAGCCGAGGGAGCGGGCGAGGGCAGCGTCGGTCTTCTCGGGTGCGAGCCGAGCCAGCAGGTAGCTCTGTTCGCCGGCGTCCGCCCGCAGGCTCCACGGCTGATGGCCGCGGTTCAGTACGCCCGCCTCGATGAGGTCGTCGACCACACCGAGGGGTGCCCACGGCACAACTGCCTCCAGTTGGTGCATGGTCAGCTCGTCCAGGCTCCGCCGGGCGAGCGCCTGCTGAAGCGCGAAGGCTCCGGCGGGGTCCTCCTCGGCGAGGGGGAGGTCGTCCGCGCCGAGGTCAGCCGCCGGGACCGCGCCCGATATGACCGCGAGGCGGCGCTCACCGGCCGGGGAGAGCCAGGGCAGACCGGCTTCATGAACGACGGAGAGCACGGCGGCGGTCTGGGCGATGGCCCGGCCCGGTCCAGCGGCTTCGAGCAGCGCCTTGATGGCGGGGAGCAACTGGGGCGTCGGCTGTCCATCCAGACAGGCACGAATCGTGTCGGCGCCCCACCGCAGGGTTTCGTCCTCGGCATCCATGGAGTCCAACAGTTCCCGCAGCACGTCCTCGACACGCGCCACCGCCTCCGCGCCGAAGACCCCGGCCCTGCGCCACTTGCGCAACGCGAATCCGTCGACCGCGCCGCCGGGGACGGCCGCCGCAGCGGAACGGCGGGCGGACCGCCGCGCCCGCCACGCCTCGACCATCTCAGATCGTGTCATCGACTCCGTGATCAGTGGTTCCCCCGCGCCGAATCCGCCGCCGAGTTGACCGGCCGAAGCGTCCTCGTTCCCCATGCGACCCCGCTCGTCTCCCGCGTTAAAGCCTGCGTCATATTTTGGCAGGTCTTCTCGGGATGGTCACAGGGCCCTCGCTAGGACACGATGTGCCGCGCGCCCGGCCCCGCCCAAGTCCCGCCTTCACGCCAGGCGAGGAGCACGCTGAAAGCACCGTCGACCGCGTTGGCCACCCACGGCTCCGTCGGTTCGTCGGCCAACACGATGACGAGGAACTCCGCCTGACCCTCCGTACGCAGGTGGGACACCTCCATGAGGTGGAGTGCCGACTCCCGGATGGACGGGTACGTTCTCTCCTCACTGCCCAGTACGTCGAAGAGCACGGTGCCGTCGGCCCGCGTGCACCAGGCGTCCACGAATACGTTCTCCCCGACCCCAGGTGCGCTGTCGTAGAGGTCTGCGAGCAGGCGGTGCCGGAGCGCTTCGTGGGATCGGTTGGCCCGCGCCGCCACCGTGCGCTCAGCCACAAGGCGTTCCAACCCGGCGTTCGCCTCAGCTGGCCACTCCTCCGCCGCCCGCTCCTCTTCGACTGGTCGGGGTGCCGGGTCGGTGGTGAGCATGATCGCCCTTCGGGGCTCGGGGACGGGGCAGGGCAAGGCCGGCGGTCTCCGGTACACGTCCGTACCTGGTTCACGCACGGTGAGCAGGGAGCGGCCGTCGGCTGAGATCCGCCACTGGAAGCGGCTGCCCTTGACAATGACACGAGTCTCGAACAACTCGATGTCCGCGGTGCTCAGATCATCGGCGAGCGCTGCGCGCATGGCATGGACGAAGGCTTCGTCGGCCATACCGCGGATCTGCCCCACCCGTTCGTATCCGGCACAGGCCGAGGCGGTGGCATGCAGCGTCAAGGCGTCGAGCAAGCGAACCTGCTCGACGGCGCCCAGCGGCGGTCCGCTCTCCCGCGCCGACGCAGTCAGGGCCGATCTCCGCGCGGCCCGGGCGTCCTTGCCGACCCGGGACGCGACGCCCGCTTCGAGCTGCGCGAAACTCCGCTCCGCGTGCACGGCGTCGTAGCCCGTGATCGTGTCGGCCTCGGGACTGAGCACGATGCGAAATCCCGCCAGGTCCAGCGTCCAGGCGCCGTCCGCGGCGCGCAGGTGCCGGGCTCGCCCGATGAACGAGGCCAGCATGGCGTGCAGTTCCACCGCCGCCTCACGCAAGCTGCCCCGGTGCCGCGCGACGAACGCCCCGCACGCTCCCGAGCTGACCCGCACGGCGGCACTCTGCCGCGCGTCGAGGTCAAGACGGCCCTGGTCTCGCGCACCGACCGGTGGGACAAGGTGGCGGGGCTTGGCCACGGCCACAGGTTCAGCAGTACGGAAGCCTCCGCAGGGGGCCGTCCTGCACCACTTGTCCGCGTGGTGAGTGGAATGGGTGCACGGAGTCCCGTCGGCAAAGTACCGGCTGCACAGGCTCGCCGCGGGATCCGCAGCGGAGCCCTCCGCGTCACGCGGGGCAGGAGCCGGAGGGGCAGTGGGCCTGGGAGGTCGGCTCGGGCCGCCGATCTGCGGGGGCAGCGGCAGGGTATGGACCACTGTTAGCGACTGGGTACACCGCGTCAGCGCGACGTACAGATGCCTCAGCCCCACGGACTCGCCCTCGACGATCTCCGCGGGTTCCACCACCACGACGTGGTCGAATTCGAGCCCCTTCGCCTCGGCCGGGGTGAGGACGGCGAGGTTCACGAGACCCTCCGGACCGAGCGCGCGCGCCATGTCGCCGCTCCACGTACCGCCCGGCGGCACGATCACGCCGACCGAACGTTCGCCCCCTCTGCCGGGCGTGCTCGCCCGCAGCCGTGCTACGGCGTCGGCGGCCAGAGTGCCCGCCTCCGTCCCCTGGACCACCGCCACGTCAGTACCTGTGTCGCGAACCGAGACGGGCACTGCCACGCCGGGCGCGCAGTGCGCCCCCAGCAGGGCCACGAAATCCATGACCTCTCCCGGTACGCGGAACCCCGTCAGTAGCTGGGTGACCCGCCATCCGTCCCGGCTCGCGAGCAACCGCCCGAGCCCGTCCCAGTCCTGGTGGAGGTACGGTCCGGTCGACTGCGCGAGGTCTCCAAGTACCGTCATCGAACCGCTGGGGCAGCGGCGTGCCAGGGCCCGGGCTTCCATCGGCGTGATGTCTTGTGCCTCGTCGATGACCAGGTGCCCGTACACCTTCCGGGGGCGCCCGCCCAGTACGTACTCCAACTCGTCGAGAAGGACCAGGTCTTCGCGGCTTGGCTCGGTCCGTGAGCGCGCCGTACGGCTCCCCGGACTGGGCCCCAGGTGGGGTGCGGTAAGCAGGTCCTGTTCGAGGGCCGACAGAATGCCCTCGGCCGCCCGGCCGAGGGCGGCCCCGCCAGCGAACAGTCCGCGCAGCACGTCGTGGGCCGCGAGGCTGGGGCAGATCCGCTTGAGGAGGCGCGCGACAGGGCGGGCCCTGCCTATCTCGGCCAGGTAGTCGATGTCGGCGGGGCCGGGCAGCAGCCCGACGTAGACATCGGTCAGGTGCTGTGTGATCTGCTGTACGCACCGCTCCCGGCGCACCTGGTACGGACTGTCGCCGGCCAGCGCCGCACCAGCGATCTCCGCTATCTCCTCCACGGGGACGACGACTTCGCGGCGGTTCAACTCGAAGGTGAATACCGGCCCACCCACCAGTGCGGTCAGTCGCTCGGCCGAACTCATCGTCTCGCAGTCGACGGCCCTGCGCAGTACCGCGGCCATCCTCGGGTCAGCCTTCAACGCGGCGACCGGACGCGGGTCGCGCGGCGACGCTGCCGCCGACCACAGCGCGGGGAGTTCGAGCATCGACACGTCGTCGCTGCCGAGTTCGGACAGGGTGACGCCCACATAATCGAGGAATCCCCGGTTGGGTCCGATGACGAGGATGTCCTTGGCCGTCCGGTGCTTGTTGTCCAGCAACCAAGTCACGCGGTGCAGGCCGACCGCGGTCTTGCCAGTGCCCGGACCTCCCTGGATCACGAGCACGCCCGCGGGCTCCTCCGCCACGAGCTGAAGCTGTTCCCGCTGGATGGTCTCGACAATGTCGTGCATGAAGCCGTCGCGCGCGCGGTCCAACTCCTCGAGAAGCGGATCACGCCACGCCGGTTCCTGGGCCGCCGTGTCCGGCGCGGCAGCGTCGACCCGTCCCGCCGGTGCCGCTGGTACCACTGCTGGTTCCGCTTCGGATCCGTGGAGGTCGAGATAGCGCTTGACCAACTGCTGATCGCAGATGATCTGACGCAACAGCCGCACCTGTCCCGGATCCCGCTCGCTGGTCAGCCGCCAGTTCACTGCGGCCTGTGAACTCCAGGCGACCACGACGGGATTGCTCTGCTCGTCACGCACCACCCGGCGCCCGACGTAGAACGTGTCGCGGCCCTCACCCTCGTCGACATCGGCCCTCATGAAGACGAGGGACTTGCCTCCTATCTCGAGCGATGCCAGCTCCCGCTCCCAGGTCCGCCGGGCATCGATGGAGTCCTTGCCGCTGGCCGCAGCGTCGAGGCCGCTCAACTCCAACGCCTCCTGCCGGGCCCGCTCCAAGCAGGAGTACGCATGGTCGACCGCGCGCTGTTCAGCAGCGAGCACGGCCGCACGGCGAGTGTGCTTCGGCATCCTTGCTCTCCCCCTCCTTCTCCATGCGACGCAACGGGTCGGCGGACACGGCGGATGTCCCTGCTGTAGGAA
This sequence comes from Streptomyces sp. NBC_01408, assembly GCF_026340255.1. Taxonomy (GTDB): domain Bacteria; phylum Actinomycetota; class Actinomycetes; order Streptomycetales; family Streptomycetaceae; genus Streptomyces. The sequence continues at coordinate 449,802 of NZ_JAPEPJ010000002.1, forward strand.
CTCTGGTCGACAACCCGTTTACCAGGAGCTTCATTGTTGATCACAGCCAGGCTCCCCAACCCATCTACCTCGCACCCAGATTGGAAAGGGTTCAGCGCAGCCCCTACTCGGCGGGGGAGGGCCCGCCCCAGCGGGCAGGGTCAACATCCTTGCTCTGGAGAAAGCGCTGCATCGGGATCGAGACCGGCTGCTCCACGGTGAACTCTGTCCCGTGCCGTCGCTCCAGCTCCTCCCACACGCGATCGAGAAGACCTCTTCCCCGCTGGAAGGGGTGGATCCAGAACCAGGTCAGACACTTCTCTTCCAGGTCGAACCCCACCGCGCCGCATGCAACGGGCGACAGCATGATCACGTCCCTGGAGTTGATCAACATCACCTCCTGACTGCTGTCGCTGCCAGTAGCCGTGAACTGGAGGAAGTCGAACCGAAGCTCGCGCTTGAAGTAGCTGGCGAACTGCTCAGCGACCTTCCGCAGCCGCATGTCGTCCGTGGCCACGATGAGGCACCCGCCAATGACATCCTCGTCGGCGACGAACGGCAGCGGCACCATGTCGATCAGGTACTTCTGCCGGAACCCGTTCTCTCCATCCCAGTGAGCCCTTTCCAACCTCAGGTTGAGGCGTGGTGGAGAACGAGGACGGCTTTCACGATGTCGGTGATCCGGTTGGTGCTGCAGCGGAGTCTCCGGAGGATGCGCCAGCCCTTCAGGGTGGCCATGGCTTGCTCCCCGAGGCAGCGGATCTTGGCGTGGCTGCTGTTGTGACGGCGCTTCCATCGCTTGAGGCGGCGGCCCCGGAACGGCACTCGAACGGGTCCGCCGGCTCCTTGATATGCCTTGTCCGCCCAGCATTTGAGGCCCTCCGCGGTGAGGGTTTCGATGATTCCGTGCTGCCGGGCGGCGGTCAGATCGTGGGTTGAGCCAGGCAGTGCCGGCGAGGCCCAAAGCAGGCGTCCGAAAGGATCGGTGAGGACCTGGACGTTCATGCCGTGACGTTTGTGTTTCCCCGAGTAGTACGGGGTGTCGGCGGCGATGCGGTCGATGGGCAGCAGGGTGCCGTCGAGGATGACGAACGCTTTGGTCCGGATCGTCTTCATTGCCTTGGCCAGGGACGGGGCGCGGGCGGCCAGCACCTCGATCGCCTCGCGTATGTAGCGGAACACGGTCGCGATCCCGATGCCGAACCCGGCGGCGAGCTGGGCGTAGGTGTCGCCGCATCGCAGGTGCGCCAGGGCCAGCAGGGCCTGGCGGCCAGCGGGTAGGCGCCCCCACCGCGTCCCGATCTTCCGCCGCCGGGCGGTAAGTTGCCCACTCAGATACCTCAGGGTGCGGCCGGACAGATCGATCGAGGACGGGTAGACAAGCACGCGACACTCCCGGCAGACACGGTCATCTTGGTCGAGAACCGGTCTACCAGGAGCTTCGTCGTTGCGCAGGAATGTCCAACTCACGATCAGCGTCGCGAGGTTGCAAAGAGCTCAATGTGCCGGTGCTGCCTCCGCGGATCCCCGGGGCGCACCGGTCGTCCTGCGCGGCCCCGTTTGCGCGATGCGTCGGGCGAGTCACGCGCCGGTCGGCACGCCCGCGTTGACGAGGATGTCGCGTGCCGGCAGCGCGACGCTCTGTGCGGCGGTCAGGCCGGACACAGCCAGGTGGGCGTCCACGATCCGAAGGCCGACCGCGTATCCGGCCAAGTCCGGCAGCCCGACGGGTTCATGCCCCATGAGCTCCGCGGTAGCGTCGCCGTACACGTACGGCGGCAGGTTCTGCATCCCGGCCACATCGATCGCGGCCACGACCTTCTCGTAGGCGTCGTCCAGTTCCGCGCCGGACAGCACCGTCGTCCAGGGGCCCAGGGCCTGCTCGCCGGCCAGTTCCCGTACGAACGCCTCTGCCAGCCCTTCGGCCACGACCTGCTCGCCGACCGTGACCGTCCCAGGATCCCAGACCGCGTTGGCGTAGCGCACGTTGTGGTGGAGCTCGTGCGCGGCGGCGTGGCCGATCTTCGCCAGGCTGGTCTCGGTGGGCCACATCACCAGATGGATCGCCCCCGGGAAACCGCCCATGCCGAAATAGCGGCCAGTACGAACCGTCAGGTGGTGGTCATCGGGGTCGCCGAGCACCAGGACGACATGAACGGTCTCGGCGCTCCTGGCCTCGGGCACCGCACCGTTCAGCCGCTCCCACGCCGCGGCGAGGCGGTCCTCGATCTCGTTCCACACTCCCGCGTCCTGCATCTGCCTCAGGGCCGTCAGGTAGCGCGGGTCCTCACGATCGATCCGGAAGCCACTGCCCATCTGGTGCATCTGAACCGCGTCCACATCGCCCACCACGGACATCGCGCTCTGTAGCGGGCTGAGTATTTCTCGTAGGGCGTCGGGCCGCTCCTCCAACGGGCGCTGCAGGAGATCGAACATGGCGGACGCCGTGTCATGCACAACAATCTTCATGACCTGGGACCGTAGGGCCTCCCGTTACGGGAGGGTCAAGGCGTGCAGACAGAGATCGATCAAGGACGGGTAGACAAGCACGCCACACTCCCGGCAGACACGGTCATCTTGGTCGAGAACCCGTCTACCAGGAGCTTCGTCGTTGCGTAGGAGCGTCCAACTCGCGCTCAGCATAGTGAGGTTGGAAAGAGCTCACTGGCCCGGGGAATGGGCACCTTCTATAAGGACTGCGACCACCCGGCATCCCGCTGGGCGCGATGCCCGCACTTCTACAAGGTCCGCTACAGGGGCCCCGGCGGAAACCAGGTCGAGGAGTCGGGCTACCTGACGCAAGACGCAGCCATCGATCGACTGACCAGTGTCTACAAAGCGAAGAAGGCCGCCCCGGCGAAGCAGGCGAAGAGCGAGCGCATCGAGAAGTACGGTCAGATGCGGTTCCGGGAGTACACCGCCGAATGGAGGGCCGGCCAGCGTCACCCGGCCGCAGTGTCGCTCAGCCACCTCGACTCACTCCTCCAGCACCACATCTTCCCGGCCCTCGCGACCCGCCGGATGAGCACGTTCGACCACAAGGTGGTGGATGGCTTCATCCGGACGATGGAGCGCGACGGCGTGGGCCTCGCAGCCCAGTCGAACGCCTACGACAAGCTGAAGTCGATACTCCTCGACGCCCACCGGTTGAGGCTCTTCGACGACAACCCGCTCCTGGGCGTCAAGCCGCCGCAGTACGACCCCAAGGGTGCCGTCATCCCCTCCTCTGCCCAGCTCCAGGCCCTGCGCGGAGCCGGGGACGACACCTTCCGGCTCGTAGTGGATCTCATGAGCGGCTGCGGACTCCGCAATGGCGAGGCCGCCGCGGTCAACGTCAACAACATCGTCGCCGACGACGTCTACCGCGTCACCGAACAGGTCAACCAGACCACCAGGACATACGACCGCCCTCAACGCCCACAGCGCACATAATGCACGCTGCCCTAAACCGCAGGTCAGAGGCCCTCTGCGGTCGGTTCAAGGATCGCGACGCACTCGACATGATGGGTCATCGAGAACGGGTCAACGGACTCCTGTCGACCAGCCCGGCGTTACCCATTCAGCCCAGTCCGGGTAGGTCAAGCCCGGCCCGGGCCACGCCTGACACCGAACTGGGCCGTTCCGACTTCTCTGCCGCTCCGTTGTGAGCCGTCAGAGAGGATGGGTCTCGTGCCCAAGAAGATGGACACAGCCCTTCGTAGCCAGGCCGGAGGCGAGGGGCTGAAGTCCGCGACGTCTTCCGGGGGACATCAGACGGGCCAGCTTGGCGCCGTCGACCCGTCCAACCCTTCGTCCGCCGAGATCAGGCCCTCGTCGGACAGTCATGAGGAGATACTGAAGGCGGCCGGCGCCGTGCGCTTGCCGATCCGGGTCTGGAGCATCCACAGGGTGCCGCGTTCGATGGTGAACTCGATGTCGCACAGGTCCCGGTAGCGGTCTTCCAACTGTTGCATGTACGCGCACAGTTGCTGGAACGAGGTCGGGTCGAGGGTGGCCAGCTCGTGGATCGGCACGGCATTGCGGACACCCGAGACAACGTCCTCGCCCTGTGCGTTGGGGAGGTAGTCGCCGTAGAGGCCACGACATCCGGTGACCGGGTCGCGGGTGAAGGCGACGCCGCTGCCGGAATCCGTACCTAGGTTCCCAAACACCATCCGCTGGATGGTGACCGCCGTGCCGAAGTTGTCGGCGAGGTGTTCACGCCTTCGGTAGCGGCGGGCACTCTCTCCGCTCCACGAGGTGAAGCACGAGGTGAAAGCTGCGCGAATCGCCTCGCGCAGCTGCTCGCGCGGGTCCTGCGGGAACTCACGGCCGGTCCGCTCGAGGACGAGGTCCTTGAAGGACTCGATGACCCTGATGAGGTCGCAGGTGTCCCGCCGGGAGTCGTCGACAACATGGTGCTGGTCCTTGACGCGCCGGAGCACGCCTTCGAACTGTGTGCCGTCGACCCCCATGACGACACTGCCGAACATCTGCACGAGGCGACGGTAGGAATCCCAGGCGAAGCGCTCCCGCTCGGGCGTCTTGCCCAGTCCGAGCACCGACAGGTCGTTCAGGCCGATGTCGAGGATGGTCTCCATCATGCCCGGCATGGAGAAGCGCGCTCCCGAGCGGACCGACAGCAGCAGCGGGTCGTCGACCTGTCCCAGCCTCTTGCCGGTGGCTCGCTCCAGCGCTGCCAGGTGTTCGTCGATCTGGCGGTCCAGGTCGTCCGGTGGCTCGCCGGTGGCAAGGAAAACCCGGCAAGCCTCGGTGGTGATGGTGAAGCCGGGCGGAACGGGCAATCCCATGCGTGCCATCTCAGCCAGGTTGGCACCTTGACCGCCGAGCAGGTCGGCCATCTCACGGCCGCCCTCGGCGAAGTCGTACACGTAGGTACCCATGACTGCCACCAGTTTCTTCGACGGAATCGCGCTCTGTTCTCCACACTGGCTGACCGGGCCCGCGTTCCGAAGGGGCCGGACGACCCTTCCTGGGGACATCCGGCCCCCTGGCCGCAGGTCTCGGCGTGCAGGCGGTTCCGGCTGCGCGCCGGAGCTGAGCAGCACCGCAAGCTGGGCCCGGGCTCGGGTGCCGCTCCCCTGCCGTCCCCCGGCCGCCGGTGGTGCCGCCCGGTGGCCGCAGAGTGAGGCCGGAGCTGCGGTGCATACAGCGAGGCCCGTCCGACCGGCAGGTCCGCTCAGCCCTCCTCGATCCCTGCCTCGCGGCCCCAGGCCCGGTAGGCTTCCAGAGCCGTGGGCAGGGTCGGGTAGATGCGGCCCGCGCCCACGGAGGCGGTGAGCCCGTAGGCGTCCAGGTCCTCTCGGAGTTCCTGCTTGACCCTGGCCAGAGCGAAGACGATTCCGCGGTGCTCGAGTTCCTGGCGGAGTGCGTCCACGGCGTCCAGGGCAGTGATGTCCACCTCGGCGTTCGCCTCGGTGTTGAGGACGAACCAGCGGGCCGGCGGCGTCTGTGCGTCGACGGCGGCCAGGGCCCGGCGGCGGAAGTTCTCGGTGCGGGCCAGCAGGGGGCCCAGGAACAGCAGGACCAGCAGCACCGCGAGTGCGGCGAACAGGGAGTACACCTGGCTCCCGGCCTGCGAGGACCAGGCCAAGGCGGTCCGGCTGGCGCTGCTGCTGACGGGGAACCCGTGCAGGACGCCCGCTCCCAGGTTCGCCGCCCCCAGCGCAAGGAGTTCACGATTGGGAGCCAGCGATTGCGGATCCGCCCGGCCGGCGAAGGCCCAGGCGATCAAGATCACGTCCGAGTGTCCGACGAGGAGGACACCGAGCGCCGGGAGCACCAGCTGCGGCAGGTCGCCGAGCGGCGGGAGGGCGGGCAGCGGCAGCCCGGAGGGCACGGAACCGATCAGGGCGATCCCGTACCTGTCGTCCAGTCCGAACACCGCCACCACCGCGGTGGCAAGGACCAGTGCGAGCAGGGAACGCGGAACGAGACGCCAGTACCTGGGCAGGGCGAAGAGCACGGCCAGGACAGCCAGGGCCAGGCAGACGGTCGGCCAGAGAACGTGCCCGAGGTTCAGGACGAACGAGCACAGCTTCGGCAGGAAGTCCTGGATCGGTTGGGACGCGCTGGCCGGTGTCACCGTCGCCGCCTATCTGGTGCCCCAGGTCATGGCGTATGCAGGGGTGGCCGGGATCCCGCCCGTTGCAGGGCTTTGGGCCGTGCTGCCCGCCATCGTGCTCTATGCCTTGATCGGTTCCTCGCGGTTGCTGTCGGTCGGACCCAAGTCGACCACCGCGCTCATGACCGCCGCCGCCCTGGGACCGCTCGCCGCGGGAGACCCGGGCCGGTACGCCGTGATCGCGGCGGCCCTCGCCGTGGTGGTCGGCCTCTTGTGCCTGGTGACTTGGGCCGTGAGGTTGGGCTTCCTCGCGGACCTGCTCTCACGGCCCGTACTCGTCGGCTGCCTCGCAGGTGTCGCTCTGATCACGGACGTCGACCAGCTGCCGAGGCTCACCGGAGTACGCACGACAGGCACGGGTTGTACCCCTGCAGGCCAGCAGGCAGCAGGGACGATCCTTCACGCACGGACATCGGACTCCTCACCGACGGTGCCCTTGGCAGCGCGCCCTGCTCACCACCCGCAAATTCAGCCGTTTCCGAGAGTGGCCGCATGGTCGGGTACGGCAGTCTGAAGCTCCTTGGACGGTCGTTCGTAGCCCGTGGAAGCGGGACGGGGCGGCAGGGTCAGCGACGGCAGGGCCACGTCCGTGTAGGGAACCGAGGACAGCAGGTGGGCGGTCATGTTGAGTCTGGCGCTGCGCTTGTCGTCGCTCTCGACCACGTACCACGGGGCGTCCGTCGTGTCCGTGTGGACGAACATCTCGTCCTTGGCGCGGGAGTACGCCTCCCAGCGCGTCAGGGACTCCAGATCCATCGGGGAGAGCTTCCAGCGCCGCAACGGGTCCTCCACACGGCGGCGGAAGCGTTCCTCCTGGACCGCGTCACTCACGGAGAACCAGTACTTGCGGAGCAAGATCCCGTCCTCGACCAGCATGCGCTCGAAGACAGGGCACTGGCGCAGGAAGCGCTGGTGCTCGGCCGACGTGCAGAAACCCATGACGTGTTCCACGCCGGCGCGGTTGTACCAACTGCGGTCGAACAGAACGATTTCCCCGGCGGCGGGCAGGTGCTCGACGTACCGCTGGAAGTACCACTGCGTGCGCTCCCGCTCCGTCGGAGTGGGCAGAGCCGCGATGCGCGCCACGCGGGGGTTGAGGTGCTCGGCGACGCGCTTGATCGTGCCTCCCTTGCCCGCCGCGTCACGGCCCTCGAAGACGACGACCAGGCGGGCGCCTTCCACCCGCACCCATTCCTGAAGCTTGACCAACTCCGTCTGGAGCCGTAGCAGCTCACTCTCGTAGACCGCCTTCGTCAGACCCATGGCCGTCCCCTCCTCGTCGTCGTCCGGTGTTGCGATCAAGTCAGTCACGGCCCGCATCGGCGCGCAACGATGTCCCTCTGGGCCGGGGCGTGTCGATACGCTGACACCGGACGGGACGGACAGGCGGAGGAGAAGCGCGTGAGTGTGGGGGATCCGTTGAGTCAAATTCCGCGGATGCGGCTGGACGAGCTGCTCGACGAGCTCCAAGTGCGCATCGACGCGGTGCGCGGCACCCGCGACCGGGTGCACAGCCTGCTGGAGGCCGTCGTGTCGGTCGGGCGTGAACTGGATCTCGCCCAGGTGCTCCGGCGGATCGTGGAGGCGGCCGCCCTGCTGGTCGACTCCGAGTACGGCGCGCTGGGCGTCATCGGCCCCGACGGCCGCACCCTCTCGCAGTTCCTGACCGTGGGGCTCACCGAAAAGGAGATCGCGGAGATCGGCCCCCTCCCGGCCGGTCACGGCCTGCTCGGGGAGGTCATCCACCACCCGGAGCCCCTGCGCCTCACCGACCTCGGCGCGCACTCCTCCTCCTACGGCTTTCCGGCTCACCACCCTCCCATGCGCACGTTCCTGGGCGTGCCGATCCGGCCCCGCTGCACCTCCGGGAGCACATGGCTGGACAACAGCACGGTGCGGCCGTCGGCCGCAGCCTGCTCCATCAGCTCGAAGAACGTCTCCTGCACCAGAGGGTCCAGCCCCTCGGTCGGCTCGTCCAGTACCACCAACCGGGGATCGTGCTGCAGCGCCTGCACCAGGCCCAGCTTCTGCTTCATGCCCCGCGAGTACCCGCCGACCGTGCGCCGCAGGACCGCGGGCGTCAGTCCCAGCCGCTCGCACAGCTCGGCTCGCCGTGTGCAGGGCCGGCCCTGGAGGGAACACAGCAGGTCGAGGGTTTGCGCCCCGGTGAGCTCCGGGTACAGCCGCAACTCACCTGGGAGATAGCCGAGTTCCCGAGCCACCCGGCGGTGATCGGCGAGCGGGTCCATCCCCAGCACCCGCACATGCCCGGCCGTCGGACGCAGCAAGCCGGTCAGGCACCTGAGTGTGGTGGTCTTGCCGGCCCCGTTCGGCCCGAGGAAGCCGAACACCTCGCCCGGACCGATGCCGAGTGTGAGTTCCTCCACCCCGACCACTGCCCCGTACCGCTTGGTCAGTCCTCTGAGCTCGATCGCGTCCATGGCGCCCACCCCACCAGTCTGTGCCCTGGCCCGGACCGACGCGCAGTGACCCGGGAACGGCCCCTACGGCGCCACCGAAAGTACCCCCCGGAGGTACTCATGCTCGCTCGGAATATACCCCCGGGGGCAATTCTCGCGAGAGGGACCTTCGTCTCCGCCCCGCTGGCCGGGCTCGACGTGCCCGCCTACTACGCCCACATGGCCCGGCCAACGCCGCGGGTCCGGCGTCGGCCGACCTCACCGCGCCTCCCGTGGCGGACGCCGCCGGCATCACCGCCCGCCTGGCCGCCGGGCTGTGGGGGGCGACCTGCACAACCGCATCGCGTTCGCCCGGGGGCACGTGGCCGGATCGTCCACTGCGTGGGCGGGATGCGCGCGGGGATCGCGGCTCCCCTACTCGACGCCGCCGAACTCGATGTCGTGGCCGACGACGATTCCTTCGACGCCGCCCGGAGCACGGGCCTCCCGATGGTCACCGGACCCCGTTCCGACAGCTGACGGCTCGCCCTCCCCGTTCCCGACGAGAGCAGGACCCGATGATTGCCATTCGTGGGTGGTGCGCGCACGCCGACCCGGCCACCCGCGTCCCGGTGCCACTCGCCCACCACGCCAGGTGGCACCAATGACGCGAAACATCACGCAAAGTGTCATCCTGGCGGGTGGGAATCCTGTTCCGCAATAGCGCCAGGATCCGGTAATCGAAGCCCAGCGGGCTGTGCTGGAGGGCTGGGTGGGTTGTCGTGCAACGAGGCAGGCTCTGACTCAGGGGTCGCGGATTGTGCTGGAGTGTGCGGACGGACACTCCGGACGCACGGCGGAATGTGGCAACGGGTCACGGCCGGCCGCTTGTGCGGTAGCAGCTCGCGTATTTGTGGCCAGAAGAGCCCAGGGCTCTGAGAGGGCGGTCCGTGAGCTGGCGCAAGACCGCGACCGTGTACCGCCTTCGTTGACCGGGAGAGAAGTATGACCATCAAGGACATCGGGCCGGAGCCTCAGAGCTTCGATCTGGAGAAGGCGACGCTCGAGAACACGAACTATCGCGCCGTCGCCTGGTCTGGGAAGTACCTTCAGCTGACCCTCATGTCGATCCCGGTGGGTGAGGACATCGGCTTGGAGGCGCACCCGGAGACTGACCAATTTCTACGACTCGACGCAGGCCGGGGCCGCGTCCAGATGGGCCGCGCGAAGGATCGACTCGACTTCGACCAGGAGGTCGAGGATGGTTGGGCCATCTTCGTACCCGCCGGTACTTGGCACAACGTCACCAACATCGGTGACGAGACCCTGCAGCTCTACGCCGTATACGCACCGGTCCATCACGCGTCGGGCAAGATCCATGCGACAGCCGCCGACGCGGAGCGCGACGAGGACTCAGGCGGCGACGAGCCGGCGAGCTGGTCGGCCCAGCCTGACCAGCAGCCATCGGACGAGCACGCCTGACCAGCGAGGGCTTATCGCGACAGTAGTTCCTGGCCCCGAGGCGAGCTGGGAGAATCACGATCTTCCCTTCCGCCCGACACCCATCTGGCCGCTGTCGACCGCTTCGAAGGGTTGGGGCACGTCTTTCGCGGTAGTGCCTGGGAAGCGGCCTGAGGCTGGCGTCAGCCTGCGTGCAGCCTCGACCGTTCGTTCTCCGGTGCAAAAGCGTTCCAAGAAGGCCGATGCCACGCTCTCCCCGTCCGAGCTGGACGACGAGATTGCCAAGGCCGCGCGCTCTTGCCCCGGGTGCCGCAGCTGTCACCGCCCACCCGATGCTCCTGTAGATCCACATGCCGAGGAACAGGCCCAGCCGTGGGCCGGCATGCAGGTGACGTCAGGCTGTTTCAGTATGGAAGTCGGGTCGGACGTGTCTCTGTCCACGGAGGTGAGTGCGATGACGCTTCCCGCGCGGCTCCGGACCGGTGGCCCGATGGAGCCGGACGCGTTCTTCGGCCGCACGCACCAGTTACTGGGTTTGCCATGGGCGCGGCAGGCGCCGGTCCGGCCGATGCGGGTACCAGACCTGCTCCCAGCGGGCATTGCCAGGCCCCACGCGTTCAACGGCCGGCACCGTGGTCAGGAGCCGAAGCTGTCCCTGGCAGCGGCCGGGATCGGGATCGACCGCAGCGCGTGGGAACAGGCCCCGATCTCCTCAGGCTGCAGGGAGCGGGGCCGTGCCCAGCGGGCGGTGCGCCGGGCAAGGGTCAGCGCGACCACCTGGGTACCGCGATGAGGACGGCCACGACGCCGGACCCCACCACAGGCAGGACTACCGACGGTGCAGGAGGATCGGAGAGTGCGGCCAAGCCGTCGATCCTCACCTTGACGATGAATCCTGCGGTCGATCTCTGCTGGGAGGTCGGGCACCTGGAGGGCATCGGCAAGAACCGCGCCCGGGTCAGGTCGGTGGCCGCCGGGGGTGGAGGGATCAACGTCGCCCGTCATGTCGTGCGGCTCGGAGGACGAGCCACCGCCGTCCACACCGCCGGAGGCGAGGTCGGCCTGCGCCTGAACCGGCTGCTGGACGAAGAGGGCATCGACCACGTCGCCGTCGACATCGACGACGACACCCGCGAAGCACTCGTGCTGTTCGAGGCCGAATCGCGCCGCGGCTACCACATCGTGCCACCCGGCCCGCACCTGCACGACCACGAGGGGCGGCGATCCCTGGATGCGCTGGAGCGGGCCGTTGGCGGTTGCCCGTACGTCGTGGCCAGTGGCAGCCTGCCCGGCGGCTTGCCCGACGACTTCTACGCGGCCGTCTCCCGCCGCGTCAGGGAAGCCGGATCCCGACTGGTCCTGGACACCTCCGGGCCGGCGCTTCGCGGAGCGCTCGCGGAGGGCGTGTTCCTGCTCAGGTGCAACCGCACAGAGGCCGAGAGCCTGACCGGCCGGCCGGTCCGCGGCTTCGACGACGCCCGGGTCCTCAACGAGCACCTGCTCACCACGGGGGCCGCCGAGATCGCCGTCACCACCCTCGGAGAACTGGGCGCACTGTGCTCGACCGGCCACGGCCACACCGAGCTCTACGCGCCACCGCTGCCCGGCGAGCCCCTGAGCGACGCCGGGGCAGGAGACAGCATGGTCGCCGCCCTCATCACACAGCTGGCCGCCGGGGACGATCCCGTCAGCGCCTCCGCACTGGGGGTGGCCGCAGCCGCCGCAGCGATGCTCACCCCCAGCACCGAACCCTTCGACCTGGACCTGGCCCGATCCCTCTGCTCCCAGGTGAGGACCGGGTTCCAGACCGATGCTCGACGCCGGGGCGTTTGACCCTGCCCACCCCCGTCACCGCGTCGGGGCGGGGCGCTGCCGGTGATGCTGAGCGACGCCAGTGCCGGCCTCGTGATGCGAGCGGGCCTGCGGTTGGGAAGACTGGAAGCATGGTGACCAAGGCAGTGCTTGAGGGCGGCCCGGACGATCTGCCCGAGCGGATCGTTCCGATCTCCGACCCCGGACAAGACCTGAAGATTCCGCACCGCGGCGGGTACGAGCATTTCAAGATCACGTCGCGGCACCAGGACAGCCCGGAGGGACAACTGGCGGTCTACGAATGGTGGGAACGGACAGAGATCGCCGAATGAAACGGACGGTCAAGGACGCTCGGCCTGTACCTCACCACGGCGGCCGATATGCGCGGGCCGACACCGCATGGTGTGCGGGATCGCCAGCCTCGATCCAGTCCACCCGCTCCCCAACGACTTCCGTCCTTCTGGTACTTCGCGACCGGCTTCCAGCCACTGCCGCTCAAAGCAGCACAGGAATCGTCTGCCCCCTCCATTGCCCTCTTGGTAGCCCGACCCTAAAGGGGGGCCCGGCCTTCGGAGCCAACATGACTCGGGCGATGGGACGAGCAGAGGAAGCCTGTGATCGGCGTCAGTGGCATCGATGCTTTCCTGGACGTGGGGCTCGTGGAACGCGTCGGCCGCGAACACGGCGGGGAGTGTCCGATGCAGATGACGGTCGCGGTCAGTGACGGGACGGCCGTATGGGCCTTCCGGGGTAGGCGGATCCCCGTGGGTGAGACCGTCGCTCGGTATGACATGCAGGGCCAGCAGTTCACTGCCGGGGATGCGGGCGGTGACCCGGGCGGCGCGGCGGGTCAGGGTGTCGCCCTCGGGGGCCGCCGGTCAGGGCGACCATGATGCGCTCGCGGGTCTCCCAGGGAGTGGTGATGCCATGCTCGGCGCGGTAGCGCTGCAGGCCTTCCTCGACTCGGTCGGCGAGCCACAGCAGGGCGAGTTCACGTAGGGCGGTGAGGTTGCCGACGCGGAAGTAGTGGGTGAGGGCGGCCTCGATGCGGTCTGACGGGTAGATCTCGCCGTGCAGCATGCGCCGGCGCAGCAGTTCGGGCGGCAGGTCCACCAGTTCGATCTGGTCCGCGCGGCGTGCCACCTCGTCGGGCAGGGTCTCGCGCTGCGGGACACCGGTGATCTGCCGGACCACGTCGCCCAGGGACTCCAAGTGCTGGACGTTGACGGTGGTGACGACGTCGATCCCCGCGTCGAGGAGTTCCTCGACGCCCTGCCAGCGCTTGCCATGGCGCGAGCCGGGCACGTTGGTGTGGGCCAGTTCGCCGACCAGGGCCACCTGAGGACGGCGGGCGAGCACAGCGTCCAGGTCCATCTCGGTGAACGTCGCCCCGCGGTACTCCATGGTGCTCCGGGGAATGGCCTCCAGCCCCTCGGCGAGGGCGGCGGCGGGCCGTCGCCCGTGCGGCTCGACGAACCCGACGACCACGTCAGAACCGGCTGCGGCCAGGCGCTGCCCCTCCTCGAGCATGGTGTACGTCTTTCCCACCCCCGGGGCGGCCCCGAGGTAGATCCGCAATCGCCCACGCGCCATCGCCGGGCTCCTGCCCGCTCGTCACACCCCCCTCGGCCCCCGCAATCCCATGGTGCGCCCAACCGCGATCCCGCGCGCAATCCGCGCGCAATCCGCGCGCGGGATCGCCGGTCAGATGCCCCTGACGCGAGAAACTGCTGCTCTCGGCGGCACGGCTTCCCCACGCGCGGTGTCGAGGACTACGGCGAGGCAGCGAGCCGGACCGTCGTCCCCGCGGACCTGGTTCGGGGGCTCAGCCTCCTTGGCCGGTGCCTCTCGGACGCTGCGCACGCGTGACCAGCACCAGGGCGAACAGCAACACCACGGTGCCGGGCATGGTGAAGACAGTGCGGTAGGCCGGCTCGACCGCGACGAGTCCGATCAGCTGGATGCCCAGCGCGATGGCGATCAGGAGCTGCGCCCAGAGGTGCTCGTCCGGGGAACGGAACGCATCCATCGCCATGCGGCACACGACGGGGCTTCCGTGCCGCCTGCCGGTCCGGTGACCCCCATCCGGTCCGAACCCGGCGGGGTCATCCAGGCGTTCGACGCGGCGGGGCTGATCGCCGCCGCCGTCCGCCACGACTGCGTCCTCGTACTGGCCCACCAGGTCGGCGACTTCGTGCCGCCCGGCACCACCCTCGTCGAGGCCCACGGCTCCGCGCGGACGCCCGACCCACGCAGGGTGGCCGGGCTCGTCGCCCTCGGAACCGAGCGCACCATCGAGCAGGATCCCGCCTTCGCCCTGCGCATCCTCGTCGACATCGCCATCCGTGCCCTCTCCCCCGCCGTGAACGACCCCACGACCGCCGTGCAGGTGCTCAACCACATCGACACGTTCCTGCACGTGGTCGGCCGTGTCCGGTTCCGCGGCCGGTACGTGCTCGCCGACGACCGGGGCCGGCCGCGACTGGTGGTGCCGGGCCGCAGCTGGGAGGACTACCTCCGGGTCGGCGTCACCGAGATCCGCGAGTACGGAGCCACGTCCCTCCAGGTGTGCAGGCGGCTCCGCGCGCTGCTGGAGGACCTGCTGGAGACCCAGCCGACCGAGCATCTGCCGGCCGTACGCGCCGAGCTCGTTCTCCTCGACGAATCCGTCCGGCGGACGTTCACCGACTCTGCCCGCCGCGCAAGTGCGCAGACCGCCGACCGGCAGGGCATCGGCGGTGGACGGCCTCCCCGGAGCGGGCATTAAGGGCGGATCAACGGAGCCTTAAGGCTTCCTGTGGCCCTCTCGTCTCCGCGTCGATGAAGACGATCGACACGAGCGCTGCACGCGTCGATCACCATCACCGGCGGGGCTTCCACCTGCGTCTTCGAACGTGCTGCGTGTGCCTCGAGCCACCGTTGAAAATGCCACGCGGCACCCGAGACCTCCTCACCGCTGGATTTGTCATGCCGCGACAAGGACTGAACTGGCGTGTGACGTCGGGCGTATGCAGGACGAGGGGGACAGCGTCCATCGGATTGAGGAGTGTCAATGTCGCGGAAACGGACTGTGAGTGTGAGGAAGAAGCTCGTGCTCTCTCTCGCCACGGGAGCCCTGGTGACCGGAGGGGTCGTCACCACGGTGGCGACCGGCAATGCCTCCGTCCCCGACGTCGTGTGTCCGGGGTCGACGGTGACGTTGTCGGGCGAGGCGGGTGCGCCGGCGGCAACCAGCGGGACGTTCCCGGTGGGGACGAAGCTGAAGGTGACGAACCTGGACAACGGTCAGGCGACGACGGTGACGGTGAACGGCCCGTCGGGCAGCTGCGTCCTGCTGAACAACGCGGCCTTCGACAAGGTGCGGGAGCCGGGCAAGAACCTGATCCGACGGGCGCGCATCGAGCGCGTGGGTGGCGGCGACGCGCCGGCCGGTGCGACAGGTCCGTCCGGTGCGGCGGGTGGACAGGCGCCGCCGGCCACCGGGGAGGTGGTGTGTCCGGGGTCGACGGTGACGCTGTCGGGCGAGGCGGGTGCGCCGGCGGCAACCAGCGGGACGTTCCCGGTGGGGACGAAGCTGAAGGTGACGAACCTGGACAACGGTCAGGCGACGACGGTGACGGTGAACGGCCCGTCGGGCAGCTGCGTCCTGCTGAACAACGCGGCCTTCGACAAGGTGCGGGAGCCGGGCAAGAACCTGATCCGACGGGCGCGCATCGAGCGCATGCGCTGAGCGACCGGAGCCGATTCGGTCCGTTGGACCTATGGCGGCAGCGGCGGTCCTTGGGCCTGGCCTAGGAGTTGTCGTCAAAGTGTCACGCCCACATCAGGAGCGATGCGAGGGTGACGGCTGCTTGGTAGGACTGGGCAGTCTTGTCGTACCGGGTGGCGATGCCGCGCCACTGCTTGAGGCGGTTGAAGCACCGTTCCACGACGTTGCGGCGCTTGTAGACCTGCTTGTCGAAGACGGGCGGGCGGCCGCCCCGGCTCCCGCGCCGGGCCCGGTTGCGGACCTGGTCGGACCGCTCCGGAATGGTGTGGGCGATGCCCCGGCGTCGCAGCCAGGTCCGGATCGCCTTCGAGCTGTAGCCCTTGTCGCCGATGACGTGGCCGGGCCGCATCCGCGGCCGGCCCGGTCCCGTTCGAGGCACCCGTATCGCGTCCATCACGGCGGTGAACTGGGTGCAGTCGTTGGTGTTCCCGCCGGTCAGGACGAAGGCCAGGGGCCGGCCCAAGCCGTCGCAGGCCAGGTGGATCTTGCTGGTCAGCCCGCCGCGGGACCGGCCGAGGGCCGGGCTGCGGAGCCCCCTTTTCGGGCTCCGGCCGCGTGCTGGTGGGCACGGACGATGCTGGAATCCACCGACACCAGCCACTCGATATCGCCCGCGGCATCCGCTTGCGCCTGGGCTGCCCGGAGCATCCGCTCAAAGGTCCCGTCCGCCGCCCACCTGCGGAAACGGGTGTGGAGGCTGGCCCACGACCCGTACCTCTCAGGCACGTCCCGCCATGCGACCCCGGTCCGGAACTTCCACACGATCCCGTTGAGAACCGTCCGGTCATCCAGCCTCGGCCGCCCGAAAACAGGCCGGGGCAACAGCGGTTGCACGAGTTCCCACTCGGCATCGGACAGTTCATGGCGACGTATCACGACACCATGATCCACAACCCAAGATCACTTTGACGACAGGCCCTAGGACCGCCCAGCCCCTTCACCATCGGTCGGTGGCCCCAGGACTCCTCTGCGCTGGCGCGGGCTCGGCCGCGGTGAACCAACCGTGCGTTCCCATGGTGCGACCGTTCTCGATGTCCGGCTGGTAGTGGTTGAAGTAGAGGAGCCGGAGAAGCCTCCCCCGACTGTTCGTCCCGGTCTTGTCGAACACCTTCTTGAGGTGATCCCTCACGGTGTGCGGGGATATCCCGAGCCGTTTGGTGATGTCGGTGTCGGACATTCCGTAGGTGACCAGCTGGGCGATCTGCCGTTCTCGCAGGGTGAGGCCGTACACATCCATCATGATTCCGACGATGTGCTCGGGACTGCTGGGCTGGATCATGACAGCGACGCCGCCGTCCGCGTCCATTCGTGCGGCAGTGACGGACAGCCACCGGCCGCTCCGGCTGCGCATGCGCAGGGAGGCATCGCCCGTCATGCGGGCCCTGCTGTGCGCGTGAAGTACGGGCTGCGGAAGCGAGGTCGACTCGGCAGGGGTTCCGACCAGCTGCTCCAGCCACAGGTGCCCGGCTGGGGTGACCCTGTCGAGCTCGCCGCCGGGGTGGAACATCAACAGGCCTGGCGCGGACGGAAGTTCAGAGTCCGCGGCGACGGCGTCGTGCCGAAGGTACGCGCTGCGCAGTGCCTGGGTGACGGACGGTGCGAGCGTCGACAGGGTGGCGATCTCGCCGTCGCTGAACGGCGCCCGGTCGCCGCCGCGGTGCAGGACCAGCGCACCCCACACCGTGCGGCCGCTGCGCAGGAGCACACGCATCTCATCGCCCATCCCGGCCGGGCGATAGACGTCGCGGTAGCGGGAGCTGGCGTGCGGGCGGTGCCGGGTGGCCTGCCACAGGCCGGCCGCGGTCCTGTCGGATTTCACCAGACCGGGGAACTGGTTGACGTCCTCTTCGCCGTACTCGATTTCCAGCAGCCGAGGCAGGTGGGAATGCGGCACGCCCCTGTGGTGAAAACCGCCGGTGTGCAGGAGCGTGGCCGGGTCGAGCGTCAGCCCGCACACACCGTCCGCTCCGACCACTGCGGGAATGATGTCGCTCACTCGGGCAAAGAGCGTCATCGGGTCTGGTAACTCCCGGCTCAGCCTCGCGATCCTCGCCTGGGCCCGGCGCAGCTCGATGCCGTTCGGTGGGGCTGGGTTCGATGGGGTCACCCGGGTCTATTACCACATCACGCCGACCGGCGAAACCCCCACTTCCAGGGATCGCCTGCCTCCGGGCAGCGGCGTTAGCGTCGTTCCGCCACGACATGCGGCGCCCCTCACGTCACCTGGAGGATCCATGCGCTTACGCGCTGCCGCGACCGTACGAAACACCGTCGTCCTGCTCACGGCCCTGTTGCTCGCGCTCGCGGCGAACGTCTCCCTCGCCGCACCGCAGGCACATGCCTACAACAAGTACTGGATCACGACGTTCACCCTGACGGGCGGATACCCGAACCCGGTCTGCGGCACGAGCAACGGACACCCGTGCGGACCCAACGGCTATCTCTACGCCGGAAGCAACTACGTCTTCTGCCGGACGTGGGGAGCCGGAGTCGACGACGGCGAGGGCAACTTCAACCGCTGGTGGCTGTGGACCGACCTCGACACCCCCGCCGGCAGCCGAGGCTGGGTGTCGGCCTACTACCTGTCCGGCCAGGGGAACGATCAGGCCGACTACTGGAACGGGAGCCGCTGGGTGCCCATCCCGAACTGCTGACGCCGTCCGGGAGGCGGGGCGGCGCACCGTATCGCTCTCGTCTCCGTACAACACTCCACAACCAATGGGGGATCCATGAGGGCCAAACGAGCCGTACTCAGAACCGCTTCCACACTCGCGATGGTGTCCGCGCTCGCGATGGGGACCGCACTGTCTGCACACGCGGCCAGGCACTCCGTCAGCTATGACGCCAACTACGCCACCTATGACACCTCGAACGGCTGGTTCGAGGTCTGCGACATGGAACAAGACGGCAAGGGGGTCTACGTCTACTTCAGCAAAACCTTCGGCAGTCGCGACACCGGAGAGTACGGCGATTCCAATGGAAGCCAGGGCGGCTGCGGCAACGGAACCGTGACGGGGTACAAGTACATGAACCTCTGTGTAGACAGATTCGGCTGGGACGAGTGCAACTCAGTGACCCTGACGCCGTAAGGAATGCCGCCCCGGCCGGCGAGCCCCGCGGTCGAAGAGGCACTCCGGCTCAGAGGACGGTCACCCGGGCGAGGGCCCAGGAGGTTTGGTCGAACGCCGTATTGGCGTTGGCGTCCTCGACGACCAGGTGCAGCAGCTTCACCCCGCGTACGTCGAGATCCACCTGCACGGGACCGCCCGCGCCGGTGAGCTTGCTGCTGGTGAACAGCGCCTTCCCGTCGCCCCGCACCGAGGCCGTCGTCGCGCCGGTGGCGGCCTGGTTCGTCGAGAAGTCGTCGATGCCGACGAGCGCGGTGAAGCGGTCCGCCGTTCCGCCGAGGTGGTAGACGATCGTACGCCGCCTCATACCTGCCACCGCCCTCGCCGTCGCCCTCGGCGCCTCGACGCTGACCGCCTGCTCCGGATCCGGCGCTGGAGACGACGCCAAAGCCAGCCAGGACGGCAAGCTCGCCGTGACGGCGTCGTTCTACCCGATGCAGTTCCTGGCAGAGCAGGTGGGCAAGGACCGCGTGGAGGTCACCTCGCTGACCAAGCCGGGCGTCGAGCCGCACGATTTGGAGATCACGCCGAAGCAGACCGCCCAGTTGGGCGAGTCCGATGTGGTCCTCTACCTCAAGAGCCTCCAGCCCGCCGTGGACAAGGCCGTCGCCCAGTCCGGCGTGAAGAATGTCGTGGACGCCGCCACCCTCACCAAGCTCGAGGAGCACGCCGCCTCGGGCGACGCCCACGACGAGCACGGCGAGGAGAAGCCTGCCGAGGAGGGCGAGGCCGGAGCCGACCCGCACATCTGGCTCGACCCGCTGAAGTACGCCGAAGTCGCCAAGGGCGTCGGGGCCGCCTTCGGCAAGGCCGACCCGGCACACGCCGCCGACTACACCAAGAACGCCGACGAACTGGCCGCCAAGCTGACCACCCTGGACTCGGAGTTCAAGGAACGCCTGACGAACACCTCCACGAGGACCTTCATCACCACCCACTCCGCCTTCGGCTACCTCGCCGAACGCTACGCCTCGACCAGGAGGGCATCTCCGGACTCGACCCCGAGTCCGAGCCCAGCCCTGCCCGCGTCAAGGAGATCCAGGAGATCGCGAAGAAGGAGAACGTCTCCACGGTCTTCTTCGAGACCCTGGCCAGCAACAAGACCGCCAAGACGCTGGCCGCGGACACGGGCCTGAAGACCGACGTCCTCGATCCGCTTGAGGGGATCACCTACAAGTCCCAGGGCAAGGACTACTTCGAGGTCATGCGCAGCAATCTGAAGAACCTCCGGGCAGCACTCGGCAGCAAGTAACAGCACACTCAGCCCAGCGGCCCGCGGGAAGCCGACACATGGTGTCGGCTTCCCGCGGGCCGTCGCACGTGAGCGAACCACCAACAGGTGACTGCCTGCGCGACGGCCATGGCACTCAAGTCAATGCTCAGCGAGACAGACCTTCCGGCTCGCGGCAAGGCGGCGGCGAACAGTCCCAGCGCGGCAATCAGACATGAGCTTGCCGACGGCGTGCCGACGAAGACCAGATGGTGTCCTGCGGCCGCCAGCACCGTCGCCATGACGGCAAAGGAGGCAGCCCGCGTCACTCCTCTCACTGACGCCGAAGCGAAAGGAGGAAGGAGCGGGGAGGGGAACAGGAAGGAGCAGGCCGTCATGACACGACCCATACTCGGCGAGACGGCATGTGCGGCGCCGCGGAATGAGACGGCTGGCGTATCCGAACCTTCGCTCTATGCAGCCCCCTAAAGAGTCCCCGCGTGCGAGCGACGGAATAGAAGCTTGTCAGTCGCATGCGTGCAGGCACCCTGGGACGCGGACCGGGCCGCCCTCGCCGATCAGGGCACGAAGCCGGTCCAGCTGGTCCCTGTGGTCGACTTCGGGATCTTCTCGGTGCCCGCTGCAACGACCCGGGCACAAGGCCACCGGCACCGGGCACCGTCCGCGGGCGCGCTGTTCTTCGTTGCGGCGCGACGGTGGCTCACTGGGCATCCTCGGTCCAGACCTCTGCCTTGCCGCCTGCCGCAGCAGGCGCAGACCGTTGAGACCCACGAGAAGGTGGATCCTTCGTGGCCGGCGACTCCGAGGGGCAGCGGCAGGTGTCCGACCAGCTCCCAGAGGACGATCACCCTGATGAAGATGCCCGCGACAGGGTCTGCACGACCAGGCGGCGCGCTGACGCTGTGGCACTGGTATGGGTCCTCGATGAAACCGACCAGCCGCTCAGCGTTCTCCCGGTGGAACGGGCGCTTGATCAGTGCATCCAGCCGGTCAGACGGCTTGTCGGTCAGCATAGCCACGGGGGATTCTTCCTGGAACAGTCCCCTGTTCCAGTGAATTCGCACCATCGCGGCCAACCGGCATACCGCGGCTCAGACGGAATGGCGCTAGCGATCGTTTGTCTGCGGGACTCCTCTCATCGCTGGGAGCATGCACACCCAGGCAGCGCGGTCTCGGTCGTCAGCGGATTGCAAAGCGGGTGGACGGCGGGCGAACACGGTACGGACCGCCACACCGCGCGCCCGGGGCGACATGCCGCGCCATCATCAGGCCCGCGGACACTCTTACGGCAGCGCCGTTCATCGCCCTACCTCCCGGAAGCGCACCTCGCGGAGACTGCACAGCGGACGCCACTGCGACGACCGCTGCAGGGGCTGTCGGCTTCCTACAAGCGGTAGCACCCAGGCGATCAGACTCTCGGTCCGGCCCTTGCGAGGCGCAGTGGGCCCCGCGACCGGCACGTAGCCGGGAACAACTTCCAGGCAAGCGCCGATCGCCGACGAAGCCGATTCGACGTCTGCACCTGCCCGAAGTTTTATCTGATGCAGTGTCAGAAAAGTCAGCATTGGGTCAGCATTCGTAGACACACGCCCACCCGCGGACGCCCGCAGAGGGGGAAGGCCCCGCACCATCGAAGGGCAAGCGCGGGGCGTGATCGGAAGCACCGAGCCTTCAGCAACCGGAAGGGCGCACAAGCCGCGCCCAGCGGGACCGCCTCTCTCCAGTTGTCGCAGGTCAGTGCACTCGGCCGCGTGCCTTGAGGTGGATCGGGGGCAGGTCAGGAGCCGGAAGCGGAGGGCCGTCATACCCCTTCACCTCGCCGAATCTGGTCCCATTCATCCAGTCCTCGCGGGCCTGTGCGATATCCTCATGGGAGCGGCCAATCCAGTTCCAGAACATCACGATCTCCTCCTCGAACGGTTCGCCGCCCAGGAGCATCAAGCCCGCATCCGAGGTTGCCCGCAGGGGGAGTTCGGTGCGGCCGCAGCCCAGGTAGAGCATCGAGCCGGGGAGGAGCGGGACGCCGTCGACGTGGGCCTCGCCCGACATCGACAGGACCGCGTACTCGAAGTCCGGGTCGAGCGGGAGGCGGGTCTCGGTGTCCGCCGCCAGGGCCAGGTCCGCGCCGACGATCGGGCTGTACGCCGTACCCGGTGAGGTCGCCGTGTCCAGGGTGCCCAGGATGACCGTCGCCGTCAGGCCCGGGGCGGTGACCTCCGGGAGCCGCGCGTGGTGCTGGAAGTGCGGGGCCACGTCCCGGTGGGCGTCCGGCAGGGCCACCCACAGCTGGGCGCCGTGCAGGAAGCGGGCGTGCGGGCGCGGGCTCTCCTCGGAGTGGCTGATGCCGCGGCCCGAGGTCATCAGGCCCAGCTCGCGGGGCCGGATCGTCTCGAGGCTGCCCACGCTGTCGCGGTGCAGGACCTCGCCCTCGTGGAGCCAGCTCACGGTCTGGAGCCCCGAGTGCGGATGCGGAGCGACCTGCATGCCCGGCTCGTCGGCGATGTCGTCCGGGCCGTAGTGGTCCACGAAGCACCAGGCGCCCACCATGCGGCGGCCCAGGTTCGGCAGGAGTCGGCGGACCTCGGTGGATTCCCCGAGCTTGACGGTCCGCGGGCTCAGGAGCTCGCGGACCGGTTCGGCCACGACGAAACCGCGGCCGCCGCAGGCGGAAAGAGCGGGCTGGCGATCGAGATTGCTCATGCGGACAACCTAGCCGCGCGGGGGCGGCGGTGCGGGGTGGAATGTTCCGCCGCACAAGCGTGTTGGAGGCGGGGTACACACCCCCTGAACGGCGGAAGGGACGCGATGAACGCGCCGACGACGTACTTCGAGCACGGGACGGCAGCCGAGCGCTGGGCGCGGGCCCAGCTCTTCTTCGAAGCGAAGGAGTACGCGACGGCCGCCCGCATCCTGGAGCCGCTGGCCGGTGAGGCCCCCGAGCAGCTGGCGCCCCGGCTGCTGCTGGCCCGCGCCTACTACCACTCCGCTCAGCTCTCCCGCGCGGAGCGCGAGCTGCGCGCCATCGTCGAGCGGTGGCCGGTGGAGGACTACGCCCAGCTGATGCTCGGCCGCACCCTGGAGCGCGGCGGCCGGGCGGACGAGGCGCGGCCGTTCCTGAGGACGGCCGCGGCGATGGCCGGCGACTACCCGGAGTAGGCCCGGCGATTTCCGGGAGCACACCCGGGGACTTTCCGGAGGTCGGCCCGGCGACTTCCCCGAGTGGGCCTGGGGTCTTCCCCGATTCGGCCCAGCGACTTCGCGGAGTCAGCCCGGCGACTTCCCGGAGTCGGCCCGGGGACTCTCCGGAGTAGGCCGGGAGTCTTCGCGGAGTCGGCCCGGCGGCTTCCCCGAGCAGAGCCTGACCGCGGCTCGGCCCCGCCCATGCGGGGTCGGGCCGTCACCTCGGTTAGCCTGGGGCCACGATGAACCGTCTGACCACGCCTTTCGGCTCCTACGAGCTCACCCGTTTCCCCGAGGACCCGCGCGACCGGCTCCGCGCCTGGGACGCCGCCGACGAGTACCTGCTCCAGCACCTCGACTCCGGCACCGGGGAACGCGGGCCGGTGGACCTCGCCGCCGCCGGCCAGATCACGGTGCTCGGGGACCGCTGGGGGGCGCTGACGACGGCGCTCGCCGCGTACCGCCCGACGCAGATCACCGACTCCTCCCTGAGCCGGTCCGCCACCGCGGCGAACCTGGACCGGGCCGGGATCGGCACCTCCAAGGCGACGGTGACGCTGCTGACCACGCAGGACCCGCCGCCCGAGCGGATCGACGTACTGCTGGTGCGCGTACCGAAGAGCCTGGCGCTGCTGGAGGACCAGCTGTACCGGCTGGCCCCGCACGTGCACGCGGGTACGGTCGTCATCGGCGCCGGCATGGTCAAGGAGATCCACACCTCCACGCTGCGCCTCTTCGAGAAGATCCTCGGGCCGACGAAGACCTCCCTCGCGGAGAAGAAGGCCCGGCTGATCTTCTGCACGCCGAACGCCCAGGGTGCTGCCCGCCCCGCGGGCCCCGGGCCGTGGCCGGTGACGTACACGGTGGACCAGGACGGGGGCTCGGCCGCCGGGCTGACCGCCGTCAACCACGCCGGGATCTTCTGCGCGGACCGCCTCGACGTCGGCACCCGGTTCTTCCTGCAGAACATCCCGACGAACACCGACGGCGCCCGGGTCGTGGACCTCGGCTGCGGCAACGGCCTCGTCGGCACGGCGGTCGCGGTCGCCGACCCGGACGCCGAGGTCGTCTTCACCGACGAGTCCTACCAGGCGGTCGCCTCCGCGCAGGCCACGTACCGGGCGAATGTCCGCGAGGGCCGGCGCACCGCCGAGTTCCACGTCGGGGACGGCGTGGCCATGCTGTCCCCCGCATCCGTGGACCTGGTGCTGTGCAACCCGCCCTTCCACTCCCACCAGGCCACGACCGACGCCACGGCGCTGCGGATGTTCGCCCAGTCGCGCAAGGCCCTGCGGCCCCGCGGCGAGCTGTGGGTGGTCGCCAACCGGCACATGGGGTACCACACCCACCTGCGCCGCCTCTTCGGCAACAGTGAAGTCGTCGCGAGCGAGCCGAAGTTCGTGGTGCTGCGCGCGGTCAAGCAGGAGCGTCCGCGACCTATGTGACCTGCCGGTACGTCCTACACTCTGCCGCGTGAGCAGCCAGGCGGAGCGTGACGACCGGACAGTCGGCGAAGACGGGAGCGAAGACGGAGGCGGGAGCGAGGGCGGGAGCGAGGGCGGCGGCGAAGGCGGGAGCACGCCCGGCAGCGGGCACGGGCCCGGGCGCTACCGCCGGGAGGACGTGGCCCGGGCAGCCGGCGTCAAGGTGCGGAACCTGCGCTACTACCAGGAGCGCGGGCTGCTCCCGCCACCCCGCCGGGAGGGCCGGATCACCTGGTACTCCGACGACCACCTCACCCGGCTGCGCCTGATCAGCGACCTGCTGGGCCGCGGCTACACGGTCAACGGCATCGCGGAGCTGCTGCACGCCTGGGAGGAAGGCGGCGGTCTGTCCCAACTCCTGGGCCTGGAACGGGAGATGACCCGGGACTGGGTGCAGGAGGAGCCGGTCACGATGACCCGCGCGCAGCTGCGGGAGCTGTTCGGCCCGGCGGCCACGGCCGAGGACACCCGGCGGGCGGCGGAGCTGGGGTACGTGACGGTCGACGGGGACCTGGTCACGTACCCGAGCCGGCGGCTGCTGGAGGCGACGCTCGCGCTGGTGCGGCAGGGGGTGCCGCTCGCGGAGATCCTGGACGCGGGGGACTTCGTACAGACGCAGGCGGCCGCGCTCGCGGACCGCTTCGTCGGGCTGTTCCGGCGGCATGTGATCGGCGAGGAGGGGCTGGAGCAGCTTTCGGCCACACAGCTCCAGCACATCACGCGGGCGGTGACGGCGCTGCGTCCGGTGGCCGGCGAGGTCGTGGCCGCGGAGTTCGCGCGCGCGATGGCGCGGCGGGTCGACGCGGAGGTCGCCGAGCTGCTGCGTACGGAGCAGTAGGAGTCGGCCGAAAAGGTGCGCTCGCACAACCTTGCCAACCTCCATTGGCACTCTTACATTCAACTCGTCGGTAACAACAAAGGTGCACAGCCGGAATAAGGGACGATCTCATGGCAGATTCCCCGCACTTATCCAACCCGCCCGGCTCCGCGGACGACGAGGGCGGCGGCGCCGCGCGCAGCGCCGACGGCCGGGTCCGCTGGCGCCGGTTCGCCCTGTTGACCGTTCCCGCCGTCGCCGTCACGGCGGGCCTCGGGATCGCCCTGGCGCAGGGGGCCCTCGCCGCCTCCTTCGCCGTGTCGGGGCAGCAGTTCAAGGTGTCGGCGAAGAGCCTGGAGGGCGAGGGTTTCGCCCAGTACGGCAGCGTCGACGTCAATGCCCGCGAGGAGCTCATCCCGGTGGCGGTCACCGCCATCAGGGAGGCCAAGCTCCACAGCCTCTGCCAGTCCGTGGTCACCACGCTCCCGGTGATCGGGGACATCTCACTCAACCTCACGGCCGGTCAGAAGGCCCCGGTCGAGGCGAGCAACCTGTTCGTCGACGCGACCCAGCTCTCCGGCGACGCCGTCTTCAGCAACATCGAGATCGGCCGCGACGCCTCCACCCTCGACAAGGGGCCGGCCGACGCGCAGGGCATGCAGGACCTGTTCGCACAGCAGGCGGACACCGTCAGCATCACCGATCTCCAGCAGACCGCGTGGGCCACCAACGCGGGCACCTTCAAGCTGTCCGGCCTGAAGATGGACATCAGCAAGGGCAAGAAGGAATGCTTCTGAGGCGCACCGCCGGACGGGAGCGCGCGGGCGCCGGCCGGTTCCGCCGCTGGCGGCGGAGCAGACCCTTCTGGGGAGGGTTCTTCGCCATCCTGGCGGGGGCCGAGATCTGCGTCCTGCCCCTGGCACCGCTGAAGGTGATGCTCCAGCAGGGGGTGGCGGGAATCCCGTCCGTCCTGATGGGGATCATCATGATCGTGCTCGGTCTCACCGCCTGGTTCGCGCCGCCCCAGCGCGGCCCCGCGGGCGTCCTCACCACCCTCATCGCCACTGCCGCGCTGGTCATGTCGAACCTGGGCGGCTTCCTGATCGGCACCCTGCTCGGCATTCTCGGCGGCGGCCTGATGTTCGCGTGGCAGCCGTACGCCGCCCCGCGCGCCGGTGGCGCGAAGCCCGGCGGCAGTACTCCCCCACCCGCCACGTCCGCCGCATCGGCTCCTGCCTCCACCGCCGCTCCCGCTTCCGCCTCCGCTCCTGCTTCCGCTCCCACCGCGCACCACGATCCCCAAGGAGCACAGCCATGATCCGTACGCGCACCGCGCTCGCCCTCGCGACGGCCGCCGTCGGCATGCTGTCGGTGGCCTCGGTCACCGCCACCGCCAGCGCCGCGCCGTTACCGCTGGCCGGGTCGACCACCGTCACCCCGGCCGGTCACGCGTTCAAGGCCAATCTCAGCGGGAAGGCCACCCTCAAGGCCGGGTCGGTGACGGTGACCTGCACGGTCTCCGTGGCCACCGGCACGGTGCCGGCCGCCCCCGGCAACCACAACGCGGCCGGGCCGGTCTCCTCGCCGATCTCCGCGCCGACGTACAGCTCCTGCACCTCCAGCATCCCCGGCGTGACCCCGACGGTCACCACCAGCGGGGCCTGGACGGTGTCGATGCAGGACGGTTCCCCCATCACCGCCACCATGACCGTGCCGGTCGGCGGACTGGTGGTCAAGACGACCGGGCTCGCCAACTGCACCGTCACCGCGGCGCCCACGGCCGCCGCGAACGTCGGCGGCACCTGGGCCAACGGCGCGCCGCCGAGCCTGACCTTCGCCAACGCGTCCGTACCGGTCAAGGTCACCGGCGGGTTCGGCTGTCCCACGAGCGCGACCGCCTCGACCTTCAACGCCGTGTACCTCGTCTCCGACACGACCGACCCGGCGCAGCAGATCACCGTCGGCCCCTGACCCGCCATCCCTCAGGGGCAGGCCCGCCGGTCCCGGACGTGTCCGGGACCGGCGGGCCACTCTTGTGCGGGGCCTCAGCCGTAGCACCCAGGCCCGGGAAATTGCGTTGCCGGGCGGCGTCGACCGGGAGACGCTTCCCTGCATGTCACAGAGCACCGTGCAGTCCCCCACCGAACCCGCCCGTGCACCGCGGGACGTCTCCGACCTCTTCTCCGCCGGCCGCCTCAAGGTGATCCCGCGCAAGGCCGCCCGGCGCGAGCAGTTGCTCGTCCACCTCACCGAGACGCTCTTCGCGCCGGAACGGGAGTACACCGAACCCGAGGTGAACGACGCGCTGCGCACGGTGCACGAGGACTGCTCCGCCCTGCGACGCTATCTGATCACCTCGGGCCTGCTGACCCGCACCCGTGACGGCAGCAGCTACCGGCGGTCCACCACCACCCGGTAATGGGTCGTCAGCCGCCCGTCCTCGCCCAGTACGTGGAAGGCGACGGCGGGCGGCTCGTCGAGGTGCACGTGGTGCTCGGGACCCTCCTGGGGCTCCCAGGGCAGCCGTAGCGTGGAGACCACGCCGGGTGCGACGAGCAGCGGCCGGCCCGCGAAGGTGGTGGCCGCCGCGGTGTGCGCGTGACCGCAGAGGAAGGCGGTCAGGTGGGGGTGCCGGCCGGCCAGCTCCGCGAGGCGCTCTTCCCCGAACTGCCTGATCTCGTCGACGTAGGGCGTGTGCAGCGGCACGGGCGGGTGGTGGAAGCCGACCAGGACCGGGGTGTCCCGGGGGGTGCCGGCGAGGACGTCCTCCAGCCAGGCCAGCGTGGAGTCGGCCAGCAGGCCGTGGTCCTCGCCGGGTACGGAGGAGTCGCAGACCGCGAGGACGAAGCCCTCACCGCGCAGCACCTGGTCGACCGGCGCGGCTGACGGGACGCCCGCGGGGTCCGCCTCCTCGCCCAGCAGGACCTGCCGGAAGGCCGCGCGTTCGTCGTGGTTGCCCGGGCAGACGACCAGCGGGTGCCGCGAGACCAGGAGCTTGCGCGCCTGTTCGTACTCGGCGGCCGTACCGTGGTCGGCTATGTCCCCGCTCACCAACACGGCGTCCAGGTCGTACGGGAGGGATTCCAGGTAGTCCATCACGGTGCGGGTGCGGTCGGCGGCCCGCCGGTCGCCGTCGAGGTGGACATCACTGAGGTGGGCGATCACGATCACGGTGCGCGGCCTCTCTCCAGAAGTGTGTACGGCCCATTCAACAGCGTCCCGCCCGCCCGTTCCAGGGCGCCCGATGACCCGTTTCCAGGGCCGATGACCCATTGTCAGAGCCGCCGTTTACTCTTCGGTCAACTGATCACGCGGGGACACAAGGGGAGGCAGCGTGCAGCGCTGGGAGTACGTCGGCGAGAGCTCTGCGAAGTTCTGGGAGGCGGGGGTTGAGGGCGCCTCGGTCACCATCCGCTTCGGGCGTTCAGGAACCGCGGGCCGCACACAGGTCAAGGAGTTCGACTCCCCTGCCGACGCCGCGTCCTACCTGGTCAAGTCCATAGCGGAGAAGGAGCGGAAGGGGTACGCGAAGACCGGCTCGGCGGTCCTGCCCGAGGGGGCCGGACCGTCCGTCCAGGCGCCGGCAGAGCCCGTCGGGGCTGCCCCCGTGCTGCCCGACGAGGACACCTTCACCCTGCCCGTCTCCTGGAAGCGGAATCTGCACCCGCGGCGCGGGGGCGTTCCGCGGACGGTGCCCGAAGTCCCCGAGGACGCGCAGCGGAAGCTGGCCGAGTGGCTGCGGAGCGAGGCCGATGCCGTCGAGCGCGTCCTCAGCTCCCCGCGCAGCGAGGCCGGCCTGGTCGAAGCGGCCCGGGCCCACCAGGGCGGCAGCCACAGCCCGCTGGGTGCCGCCGTGCTCGCGACGCCGCTGACACACCGGACGGACGGCCACCGGCTGGTCGCCGAGGCCTGGGCCGACGCTTTCGGGCTGCCCTTCGCCGCGTGCGCCGTGGTCGAACTCGTGGAGCTCCAGGGCAAGTGGGTCTCCCGCGGCAGCAAGAACGTTCTCGAAGGGGTCGAGACCTGCCCCGAGAACCCGAGGCACCTCGGCCGGAGCTACACCAAGGGTGCCCTGGACCGTATCCGCGCCCTCCTGGCCGTGGCCGACGAGGAGACCTACCGGGCCGCGGTCGCGGCCCTCGCCCTGCACCGCAAGAGCCCGCGCCGGTCCGTCAGCGTGTCCTACCTCGTGCCCTCGGAACAGGACTGGGTCGAGGACTGCTGCGCCCGCCCGGGACTGCGTGAGCACAGCCAGCACTTCGTGCGCGAGATGCTCGTCTGTTCGCTCGGCACGCCGGAGCAGGCCGCCCTGTTCGGCGGCCGTGTCGACCTCGGCTGGCCCGGCTGGAACACGGCCGTCATCGCCACCGTCGCCGAGGGCGTGGGCCCGGCGATGGCTCAGCTGCTCGCGGGGGAGCTGGACGGGCAGTACGTCGGCACGGACGAGGTCAAGACCCTGGCCGGCGCGCTTGCCGAGCTGCCCTCCGACGAGGCCTTCGGCCTGCTCCTGGACCGCTCGGCCAACAAGCACGTACGCCCGCCGCTCATCGCCGCCTCCCACCGTTTCCCGGTACGCGCCCTGCACATGCTGGCGCGGGCCTCGCAGGGCTCGGACAACGCCGCTTCGATGGCACGGCAGCTGCTGAGCCGCCACGTCGCCGCCCACCGGGACATCGCCCTCGCCGTGCTGCCCGACCTGCCCGAGGACGCGGCCGCGATCGTGGCGCCGCTCGTCCACCGGGAAGGGCTGCTCTCGGAGGCTTCCCCGGACACCCTTCCCGCCCTGCTGACCAGCCCTCCGTGGACGCGCAAGCGCCGCGCCGCCGCCAAGCCTCGCGTGGTCGAGGGGCTCACCGCGCCGACCGGTTCGCGGGTGGAGTGGCGGCCGGGTGAGCGGGAGTCCTGGGCCGCCACCGAGTCGTGGATCAGCCAGTGGCAGCCGTACCGCCACCCGCTGGAGCACTTCCTCGAAGGGCTGCGCAAGGGTGTCCGGATCAGTGCGTGGGACGCGCTGGGAGTGTTCACCCACGGCCCCGCCGAGCTGGTCCGCCCGGTGCTCCTCACCTGGCGGGGCACCGAGCACTCCTACGAGGGGCCGAAGAGCTTCAAGCCCCTCGTCGCCGCTCACGAACTGGCCGCCCTGCCCGTCTGCCTGCGCATGGTGAACCGCAACGCCACGGCCATGGTGCAGGTCCTGCTGCCCTTCGTCGACGCCGAGGTGGCCCGGGTGATGGCGGACTGCCTGGCGCGGCTGAAGACCGCGGGCCAGACCGCCCGCACCTGGTTCGCCCGGCACGGCGCCGCCGCGGCCGGGCTGCTCGTCCCGGACGCCCTCGGCGCGCCCGGGGAGGCCCGTACGGCCGCCGAGCGGGCGCTCACGCTGATCGCGGCGACGCACGGCGCGGACACCGTCCGCGAGGCCGCCGCGGCGTACGGCGCGGAGGCCGCCGAGGCCATCGGGGTGCTGCTCGCCTCCGACCCGCTGGAGTCGGCGCTGCCCGCCCGCATGCCCAAGGTGGCGGAATGGGCGGACCCGCACGCGCTGCCGCAGCTCAGGCTGGTGGCCGGGGGCGCCCTGCCGGCCGCGTCGGCCGCGCACGTCGTCACGATGCTGGCGATCTCCAAGCCGGGCCAGGTGTACCCGGGACTCGCCCAGGTCCGGGAGCTGTGCACGAAGGAGTCCCTGACGGTGTTCGTCTGGGCCCTGTTCGGTGAGTGGCAGCTCTCGGGGATGCCCCCGAAGGAGGCGTGGGCGCTGCACGCGCTCGGCTGGTTCGGCGACGACGAGACCGTACGGGCCCTCACCCCCGTCATCCGGTCCTGGCCGGGCGAGGGCGCGCACCAGCGGGCCGTGGAGGGGCTCGACGTGCTGGCGTCCATCGGTACGGACGTGGCCCTGATGCACCTGCACGGGATCGCCCAGCGGGTGAAGTTCAAGGCGCTCAAGCTCCGCGCGCAGGAGAAGATCTCCGAGGTGGCGGCCGAACTGGGGCTGACCGCCGAGCAGCTGGCCGACCGGCTGGTCCCGGACTTCGGTCTGGACGCGGACGGGAGCACGGTCGTCGACTACGGCACGCGCCGGTTCACCGTCGGCTTCGACGAGCGGCTGGTCCCGTACGTGCGGGACGAGTCGGGCCGACCGCTGAAGGACCTGCCCAAACCGGGCGTACGGGACGACGCGGAGCTGGCCCCGGCCGAGCGCAAGCGGTTCACGGCGCTGAAGAAGGACGTGCGGACGATCGCCTCGGACCAGGTGCGGCGGCTGGAGGCCGCGATGGTCGAGCGGCGCACGTGGACCGGCGAGGAGTTCCGCCGGCTGTTCGTCGAGCACCCGCTCGTCTGGCACCTGGTGCGTCGCCTCGTCTGGCTGGCGGCCGACGCGGAGGGCACGGTGACGGCCTTCCGGGTGGCCGAGGACCGTACGTACGCGGATGCCGAGGACGAGGCGGTGACCGTCCCGGACACGGCGAGCGTCAGCGTGGCGCACCCGTTGCACCTGTCCCCGTCCGAACTGGCCGCCTGGTCGGAGCTGTTCGCCGACTACGAGATCCTCCAGCCGTTCCCCCAGCTGGGCCGGCCGGTGCTCGCCGTCACCGAGGAGGAGGCGGGCGGGGCCCGGCTCACCCGCTTCGAGGGCGTCAAGGTGCCGGTCGGCAAGCTGCTCGGGATGCAGAAGCGCGGCTGGGAGCGCGGTGAGCCGCAGGACGCGGGCGTGGAGCGGTGGTTCTCGCGCCGGCTGGGTCCCGAGTGCCATCTGGTGATCGCGCTCGACGAGGGCATCGCGGTGGGCATGGTCCAGGAGTTCCCCGACCAGGTGCTGGAGACGATCTGGCTGGACCGGCAGCCCTGCGACCACTACCCGTTGCGCGCGTACCCGATGAAGTTCGCCGACCTGGACCCGGTCATCGTCTCCGAGGTGCTGGCCGATCTGACGGAGCTGACGTCATGACCACCCCTGAAGAGCAGTTGCAGCGGCCGCCCGCCGAGGTCCGGTACGCCGAGGAGCTCGCCACGCTGCGCGCCCACGACGCCGACCACCGGCCGCCGGGCTGGCAGCTGAGCCTGCGGGCCGCCCGCCGCTTCGTCGTCGGTGACGAGGAGGCCGGCATCAGCCGCAAGTTCGTCGGCGACACGGCCCTGGTCGAGCGGGCACTGGTGACGCTGGCGACCAACCGCGGCCTGATGCTGGTCGGCGAGCCGGGAACGGCCAAGTCCCTGCTGTCCGAGCTGATCTCGGCGGCCGTCAGCGGCGACTCCACCCTGGTCGTCCAGGGCGGGGCGGCGACCACCGAGGACCAGATCAAGTACTCCTGGAACTACGCCCTGCTCGTCGCCGAGGGCCCCTCCCCGCGCTCGCTGGTGCCCGCGCCGATGCTGACCGGGATGCGGGAGGGCCGGCTCGTCCGCTTCGAGGAGATCACCCGCTGCCCGCTGGAGGTACAGGACTCCCTGCTGTCGCTGCTGTCCGAACGGGTGGTGTCCATACCCGAGCTGGAGGGGCCCGAGAGCATGGCCTTCGCCCGCCAGGGCTTCAACGTGATCGCTACGGCGAACACCCGCGACCGCGGGGTCAACGAGATGAGCGCCGCACTCAAGCGGCGGTTCAACTACGAGACCGTCTTCCCCATCGCCGATCCGGACACCGAGACCGCCCTGGTCGAGGCCGAGGCCACGGCCCTGCTGCGCCGCTCGGGCGTGCCCGCGGCCCCGGACCGGGACGTCCTGGAGGTGCTGGTGACGACCTTCCGCGAACTGCGCTCCGGGGTGGCCCACGACGGCGCGGGCATGGACCGGCTGTCCTCGGTGATGAGCACCGCCGAGGCCGTGTCCGTCGCGCACGCGGTGGGCGTACGGGGCTGGTTCCTGCGGGGCGAAGCGGGCGACGCGGCCGACCTGGTCACCTGCCTGGCCGGTACGGCGGCCAAGGACAGCCCGGAGGACCTGGCACGGCTGCGCCGCTACCTGGAGCAGCGGGTGGCCAAGCGCGGCGGCGCGCAGTGGAAGGCCCTGCACGCGGCCCGCCACCTGCTGGCGGGCTGATGGCGGCCACCTTCCTGGGCGTACGCCACCACTCCCCCGCCTGTGCCCGGCTGGTGGCGCGCACGATCGAGGAGCTGCGGCCGGCCCATGTGCTGATCGAGGGCCCGGCCGATCTGAGCGGCCGGCTGGACGAGCTGCTGCTGGGCCACGAGCTGCCGGTGGCGGTGTTCAGCCACTACCGGGACGAGGAGCGGTCCGCCACCTCCTGGGCTCCGTTCTGCGCGTACTCGCCGGAGTGGGTGGCGCTCACCGCCGGGCGGGCGGCGGGAGCAGAGGTCCGCTTCATCGACCTGCCCGCCTGGCACCCGGCGTTCGACGGGCGCACCAACCGGTACGCGGACGCCGAGGCCCGGTACACGGAGGCGAGCGCGCTGCTGTGCCGCCGCTTCGAGGTGGACTCGGTGGACGCACTGTGGGACCGCCTGTTCGAGGCCGGTGAGGAGGCCGGACAGGCGTACGG
Source organism: Streptomyces sp. NBC_01408 (assembly GCF_026340255.1). Classification (GTDB taxonomy): domain Bacteria; phylum Actinomycetota; class Actinomycetes; order Streptomycetales; family Streptomycetaceae; genus Streptomyces. The sequence continues at coordinate 483,686 of NZ_JAPEPJ010000002.1, forward strand.
CGGTCCGGGGGACGGGCCGACGGGGGGCGGGCCGGAAGGGGACGGGCCGGCCCGGCGGCTGGAGGCGTACTTCGACGTCCTGCGCGGGGACGCGGAGGCGGACGAGGGCGACCGGGCCCGGGAGGCGTACATGGCCTCCTGGGTGCGGGCCGCGGTGGCCGCGGCCGGGGACCGGCCCGTCCTCGTCGTCACGGGCGGATTCCACCGGCCCGCGCTGCGCGCCCTCGCGCAGGCCGACGGGCCCGCCCCGGACGGCTGGCCGGAGGTGCCCGCTCCGCCGCCCGGCGCGGTGGGCGGCAGTTTCCTCGTGCCGTACTCCTTCCGCCAGCTCGACGCCTTCTCCGGCTACCAGTCCGGGATGCCCTCGCCCGCGTACTACCAGCAGCTGTGGGAGGAGGGCCCGCGCGCGGCGGGCGAGGGCCTGGTGCGCGCCGTGACCGGGCGGCTGCGCGACCGGGGCCATCCGGTCTCGACGGCCGCCCTGATCGCCGCGCGGAGCACCGCACTCGGACTGGCCGCGCTGCGCGGCCATCCCGAACCGACCCGGCTCGACCTGCTGGACGGGCTGGCCGGAGCGCTGATCACCGATGCCCTCGACGAACCGCTGCCGTGGACCCGGCGCGGCCCGCTCAGCCCCGGGGCGCACCCGGTCGTCGTGGAGATGGTGGCGGCCTGCGGCGGCGACCGCGTCGGCAGGCTGCACCCCGACACGCCCGTGCCCCCGCTGGTGCACGACGTCGAGGCCCGGCTGACCGGGCTGGGCCTGGACACCGGGCGGCCGGTCAGCCTGCGCCTGACCGACCCGGCGGACCTGAACCGCAGTCAGGTGCTGCACCGGCTGCGGGTACTGGGCGTACCCGGCTTCGAGCGCGTGGCGGGCCCGGCGCACGGCACCGACCCGGTGTTCACCGAGCGCTGGGAGCCCCGTACGACGGCGCTCCGCGAGGCCGCGCTCATCGAGGCGGGCAGCTTCGGCGCGACCCTCGCCGAGGCGGCGGCCGTCGCGCTGGGCGACCGGGCGCGGGCCGCGGGCGCGGAGGCCGAAGCACTGGCCGGGGTCCTCTTCGACGCCGTGGTGTGCGGGGCCGCGGACCTGTCCGGCCGGCTGGTCGCGGAGCTGGGCGCCGGGCTGGGCCGCGCGACCGCGCTCGGGCCGCTGGGTGAGGCGCTGGGCACGGCGCTGGGCCTGTGGCGGCACGACCGGGTGTACGGCGTGGCGCGCGACCCGCTGCTCGCGGCCGCCGTCGACACCGCGGTGGGCCGCGTGCTGTGGCTCGCCGAGGGGGTGCGCGGGGCGGGCGCACCCGATCACGGCCGGCTGCGCGCGCTGGCCGCCGTACGGGACGCTCTGCTGCACGCCGAGGGGCTGCTCTCGGTCTCCCGTGCGACGGCCGCCGGGATCTGCGGGCGGATCAGCACGGACCGGTCGGCTCCGGCGGACCTGCGGGGCGCGGCGTTCGGCCTGTGCCGCGTCCTGGCGGAGGCGGCCCCGGCCCCCGGAGCCGCCTCCCGCACCGCGGCGGACGCGGCGCGGGCCGCGGCGGGTCCGCAGGAGCTCGGGGACTGGCTGGCCGGGCTGTTCGCCCTCGCCCGTGCCGAGCTGACCGGAGGCGGTGGCCCCGAACCGCTGATCGACGTACTCGACGAGCTGGTCGGCGCCATGACCGAGACGGACTTCCTGGTGGGGCTGCCCGCGCTGCGGCAGGCCTTCGCGTACTTCCCGCCCCGCGAGCGCGAGCAGATCGCCGCCCGCCTGATCGAACGGCGCGGTCTGCGCGGCTCGGCCCGGTCCCTGCTGCGGACCACCGCCGACCCGCTGCTGATCGCCCGGGCCAGAGCCTTGGAGGACCACGTGGAGCGCACGCTCGACCGCTACGGCCTGGGAAGTCCTGCCGGGCACGGCACGGTGCCGACCACGGCAGGAGGCCCCGCATGACCGGCACGACACCCGCTGGCACGACACCCAGCGGCGGCACGCCCGCCGGTGCCACACCCAACGGCACGACACCCAACGGCGCCACGCCCGCCGGTGCCACCCCCGCCGGCCCCGCCCCCGACCCCACGCTGGAGCGGTGGCGGCTCGTCCTGGGCGCCCCCGCCGAGCGCTGCACGGGCCCGCTGTCCGGCCGGGCCGCGGCCCGCGACGCGGCCCTGGACTGGCTCTACGGCCGCGACGCCGAACAGGCGCGGCGCGGGGTACGTCCCGGGGTGAGCGCGCGCCGGGGCGGCGACGGCCCCTCCGCGGTCACCGCCGTCGACTGGCTCGACGACGTCCACCGGCTCTTCCCCAAGGAGACGATCGAGCGGCTGGAGCGGGACGCCGTCGAGCTCTACGAGATCCACGAGATCGTCACCGACCCTGCGGTGCTGGAGCGCGTGGAGCCCAACGCGACCCTGCTGCGCGCCGTGCTGCGCACCAAGCACCTGATGAACCCCGAGGTGCTGCGACTGGCCCGCCGGATCGTGGAGACGGTGGTGCGCCGCCTCCTGGAGCAGCTGACCCCCGAGGTCCGGCGCTCCTTCACCGGCAGCCGTTCCCGCCGCCCGAGCCGGCTGCCGCTGGCCCGCGACTTCGACTTCCGCGGTACCGTCCGCGCCAACCTGGCCCACTACCAGCCCGCCGAGCGGCGCATCCTCATCGAGCGGCCGCGTTTCCACTCGCGTACCCGCGCGCACCTGGAGCAGTGGCAGCTGATCCTCCTGGTGGACCAGTCCGGTTCCATGGTCGATTCGGTCATCCACTCCGCGGTGACGGCGGCCAGTCTGTGGGGGCTGCCGGGCCTGAAGACCCACCTGGTGGCCTTCGACACGAACGTGGTGGACCTGAGCGGCGATGTCACCGACCCGGTGGAGCTGCTGATGCGCGTCCAGCTCGGCGGTGGGACCGACATCGCGAAGGCCGTCGACTACGGCGCCGGTCTCGTGGACAACCCGCGCCGCGCCATCGTCGTGCTGATCACCGACTTCTACGAGGGCGGCGACCCGTACCGGCTGGTGCGGGGCGTACGGGGGCTCGTCGAGCAGGGCAGCACCGTGCTGGGCCTCGCCGCGCTCGACGAGGAGGCGAATCCGGCGTACGACCGGCAGACGGCCCAGCGCCTGGCCGACGTGGGCGCTCACGTCGGCGCGATGACCCCGGGCGAGCTGGCCGCGTTCGTCGCCGAGAGGCTGGGCCGATGAAGATCCGCGCCGACCTGCTCGCCCTGGACGCCGGCACACTCGCCGAACTGGCCAACCGCGGCCTGGTCAAACGTGCCGTGAAGGAACTCGACGCGGGCGCGGGGGCGATGGTCTCCCCGGACGGGGACGACACGCTCCACGGCCGCTTCCCGGACGGCACCCGGGCCGCACTGCCGCCGGGCGCGGGCCTCGGCCAGGGCACGTGCACCTGTGGGGCGCCGGGGATCTGCCGGCACCTGCTCGGGCTGGTCCTCGCCTACCAGCGGACGGCCGCGGCCCCCGGGCCGTCACCCACGACCGGGGCGGAAGGAGAAGCAGAAGAGAGAGAAGCAGCAGTAGGAGAGGCAGCAGCCGGGGCGGCTGCGGCCTGGTCCCCCGGCGACCTGGACGACGAGGCGCTGGCCTCCGCCGTGGGCTCGCGGGCGGTCGCCGCCGCCCGCCGCGTGCTGGCCCGCGGTTACACCGCCCAGCTGCACCACCCGACCGCCGAGGAGCCGGTCGCGTGGGCCGAACTGCCCACGTGCACCGTACGGTTCCCGGTGCCGGCCCCGGACGGTGTCGGACACGCGGTCACCGACGCCGCCGGCGACCGGCGCGGGGAGATGATCGTGCTCGCCGTGTGGGCGTTCCGCGCCGCCGTGGACGACGGGCCCGCAGGCCCGCTCACCCAGGTCGACGTGGGAGGATCCGCCGCCCGGTCGAGTTCCGGCGGCCCCGAGCTGGACACGGCGGCGGCGCTCCTGCACGATCTGCTGCTCGACGGGGCCGGACACGCCGGCCCGGTACTGGCCACGGCCCTGCGCCGGGTCCGCGACCAGCTGTCCGACCGAGCCCTGCACTGGCCGGCCGGGACGCTCACCGAGCTGGTCGAACAGCTCGACGACCACGCCGCCCGGGGTGCCCGCTACCGGGCCGAGCGGCACGCCCTGCTGATCACGGAGTTCCACGCCCGGCTCCGCGCCGCCAGGGCAGCGACCGACGCAGCGACCGGGGCCACCGACGAGACCGGGACGGCCCGGCGCAGCCCCCTCGCCGTGTCCCAGGTGCTGGGCTCCGGAGAACGGGGCGACACCGCGCTGCGCCGGGTGCGGCTGACCGCGCTCGGCTGCCGGATCAGCGGCACCCCGCAGGACCGGACCGCCGAGGTGTTCCTCGCGCACGGCGCGGCCGGCACAGCGCTGGTGCTGCGCCGGCGCTGGGAGCTCGCCGAGGGCCAGGAGCCGACCGGGCCGGAGCTGGCGGCCCGGCGCCTGGCGGGGTCGTCCCTGGGGGCGGTGGCCCGGGGCAATCTGGTGAGCGACAGTGCCTCCCGTACGCCCGCAAGGTCCGTCGTCATCGGCGGCGCCCGGCTGGCGTCGACCGGGGTGACACCCGTCGGCTCCGCCTGGGAGGACCTGCCGGAGCCCCTGCTGCTACGGGACTTCGCGGCGCACGCCCGGGCGCTGGAACAACTGCCGCCGTTCCTGGTGCGGCCGCGGATCGAGGCCGACTCCGTCCACGTGGTGGAGGTGCACGCGGTGGAGGAGATCGGCTACGACCCGGCCCAGCAGCGCCTGGAGGCGAGGGTGCGCGATGCCCGGGGCGCCGTGGCGACGGTCTCGGCGGCGTACAACCCGTACAGTCCGGACTCGCTGGACGTGCTCGCCGGGGCGCTGGACGGGGGCCGCGGCGAGGTGCGCTACCTGAGCGCCTTCGTCCACGGGACGGGCCACGGGCTGTCGTTCGACCCGATCGCCGTCATGACGGCCGAGGGGGTGACCGTGCCCGACCTGGCTCCCGCGCCCGCCACCGGCTCCGTCCAGGTGGCGGCCGTACGGGCGCGGCCGCGCGATCCGCTGGCCGGGGCGCTGGAGGCCGCCCTCGCCGCCCTGGCCACGGCCGCCGGGCGGGGGCTGCGCCACCTCGGCGAGGGGGCCAGGGCCGAGCTGGAGGAGGCCGCGGCCGCGCTGGCCCGCACGGGTCTGGCCACCTCCGCCGCGCGGGTACGGGCCTTCCTCGCCGCCCACCGTCAGGAGGGCCCGCGCGCGGCCGTCGGCCCCTGGCTGGACGCGCAGATCCAGCTGCTGACCGCGCTCGAACTCCAGGGGCGTCAGGGGGTGTCGCCACTTTGACGACACCCCCTAACCCCGGTAGGCCTCCAGGAGGCGCAGCCAGACCTCGCTGATGGTGGGGAAGGCCGGGACCGCGTGCCACAGGCGGGCGATCGGGACCTCCCCGGCGACGGCGACGGTGGCGGAGTGGAGGAGCTCCGCCGCGCCCGGGCCGACGAACGTCGCGCCGAGCAGGACTTCGCGGTCCAGGTCGACGATCATGCGGGCCCGGCCGCGGTAGCCGTCGGCGTACAGGCCGGCACCGGAGACCTTGGACAGGTCGTAGTCCACGGCGCGAACCCGGTGGCCGGCCCGTTCCGCCTCGGCCAGGCTGAGGCCGACCGCGGCGGCCTCCGGGTCGGTGAAGACCACCTGCGTGAGGGCCCGTGTGTCGGCGGTGGCCGCGTGCGCGCCCCAGTCGCCCGTGTCCGCCGCGGGGATGCCGACGACCCGGGCGGCGATGGCGGCGCCCGCGATCCGGGCCTGGTACTTGCCCTGATGGGTGAGGAGCGCACGGTGGTTGACGTCCCCGACGGCGTACAGCCAGTCGTGTCCGGGGACCCGGCAGCTGTCGTCCACCCCGATCCAGTCCCCGGGGGTCAGGCCGACGGTCTCCAGCCCGATGTCCTCGGTGCGCGGTGAACGGCCCGTGGCCATCAGCAGTTCGTCGCCCTCCAGGGTCTCGCCGCCCTCGAGCACCACCGTGACGGGCCCGGTCGGGCCGTCCCGTACGACGGCCTCGACGGTCACGCCCGTACGGACCACCGCGCCGGCCTCGGTCAGCGCCTCCGCGACCAGCTCACCGGCGAACGGCTCCATCCTCGGCAGCAGCCGGGGGCCGCGGACGAGGACGGTGACCTGGGAACCCAGGCCCTGCCAGGCGGTGGCCATCTCGGCGGCCACGACGGAGCCCCCCACGATCAGCAGCCGGCCGGGCGCCTCCTGCGCGGAGGTGGCCTCCCGGCTGGTCCACGGCCGGGCCCCCTCGATCCCGGGCAGGTCGGGGATCACCGCCCGGGTGCCGGTGGCGACGACCACCGCGTGCCGGGCGGCGAGCACGTGGTGTTCGCCCTCGGGGCTGGTGACGGCGACCTTCCGGACCCCGTAGAGCCGGCCGTGACCGCGGTACACATGGGCACCGATGGAGTCGAGCCAGTCGATCTGGCCCTCGTCCTTCCAGTTGCCGGTCCAGTAGTCCCGGTGCGCGAGGACCGCCGCCGTGTCCAGCGGCCCCCCGACGGCCTGCGCCAGCCCCGGCACCCGGCGCGCGTCGGCGCGGGCCAGTACGGGGCGCAGCAGGGCCTTGCTCGGGATGCAGGCCCAGTACGAGCATTCCCCGCCGACGAGTTCGCTCTCCACCAGGGCGGTGCTCAGCCCGGCGGCGCGGGTCCGGTCGACGATGTTCTCGCCGGCCGGCCCCCCGCCGAGCACCACGACGTCGTACTCCACGGCTTCAGTCATACGGGCCAGTGTCACCGCTGGCCGGGGGCCGCGTCACGCACTCAGGCGTCCGGCGTGCCGGGGTCGTGCGGGTAGAGGTCCGCGGGGCGCGGCTGCTGGGCGCCCGGCTGCTGGGATTCGGCGATCTTCGCGCGTACCTCGTCCATGTCGAGGGCGCGGGCCTGTCCGATGAGGTCCGTCAGGGCGGCTTCCGGCAGGGCGCCGGGCTGGGCGAAGATGGCCACCTGGTCCCGGACGATCATCAGCGTCGGGATCGAGGTGATCTGGAAGGCGCCGGCGAGCTCCTGCTGCGCCTCGGTGTCCACCTTGGCGAAGACCAGATCCGGGTGCGCCTCCGAGGCCTTCTCGTAGACCGGGGCGAACTGCAGGCACGGCCGGCACCAGCCCGCCCAGAAGTCGATCAGCACGAACGGGTTCTCGCTGACCGTCTGGTCGAAGTTTTCCTTGGTGAGCTCGACTGTAGCCACGGTGTCCAGACCTCCTGTTTGAGCCGTCTGCATCCTTGAACGAAGGACCCGCCCCCAGCATTCCGCCGCGGGGAGGGGGCTCGGTCGGGTGCTCCTAGAACGGGTGAGCGGCGGGGGTGGTGCGGGCCGTGGTCCAGCGGAGTTCGGTGAAGGCGTCCAGGTTGGCCTCGCCGCCGAACCGGGAGCCGTTGCCGGAGGCGCCGACCCCGCCGAAGGGGGCCACGGCCTCGTCGTTGACCGTCTGGTCGTTGATGTGGACGATCCCGGTCGGGATGCGCTCCGACAGGTCGAGGCCGCGTGCCACGTCCCGGGTGACGATGCCGAGGGAGAGTCCGTACGGGCCCGCCGAGGCCAGTGCCACCGCCTCCTCCTCCGTCGCGAAGGACCGTACGGGAGCGACCGGGCCGAAGACCTCCTCCGTGTAGGCGGGGGTGTCGTCGGCGACGCCGGCGAGCACGGTCGGCCGGTAGAACAGGTCCCGGTGGGTGCCGCCCGCGACGAGTTTGGCGCCCTGTCCGGCGCTGGCCTCCACCAGGGCGTGCACGCGTTCCAGCTGGGTACGGTCGATCAGCGGGCCCAGGTGCACCCGCTCGCGGTACGGGTCCCCCACCGCGAGGGTCTCGGCCCGCGCGGCGAGCCGCTCGACGTACTCGTCGTAGAGGGAGGCGTGGACGAGGTGGCGTCCGGCGGTCATGCAGATCTGGCCCTGGTGGAAGAAGGAGCCCCAGGAGGCCTGCGCCACGGCGGCCTCGACGTCGGCGTCGCGGAGTACGACGAGGGCCGAGTTCCCGCCCAACTCCAGGTGGGTGCGCTTGAGGTGACGGCCCGCCAGTTCGCCGACGGCCCGGCCGCTGGCGGTGGATCCGGTGAACGACACCACGCGGACCCGGGGGTCGGCGACGACGGCGGCTCCGGTCTCGGCGCCGCCGGGCAGCACGTGCAGCAGTCCGGCCGGCAGGCCCGCGGCGGCGAAGACGGCCGCGAGTGCCAGGCCGCCGCAGACGGCGGTGCGCCGGTCGGGCTTGAGCAGGACGGCGTTGCCCAGGGCGAGCGCCGGCGCGACCGAGCGGATCGCCAGGATCAGCGGGGCGTTGAACGGGGCCACCACGCCCACCACCCCGGCCGGGACCCGGCGGGTGAAGGAGAGGCGGGGTGATTCGCTGGCCAGTACCTGCCCGGCGGGGCGCGAGGCCAGCGCGGAGGCCTCGTAGCACTCCTGCGCGGCGACGTGCAGCTCGAAGTCGGCCTTGCCTGGTATGGAGCCGGACTCCCGCACCAGCCAGTCCCGCAGTTCACCGGCGTGCGCGGCGAACAGGTCCCCGGCGCGGCGCAGCACGGTCGCCCGTTCGAGGTGGGTGGCCCGCGCCCAGTCGCGCTGTGCGGCGGCGGCCCGGACGGCTGCTTCCGCGACGTCGGCGGGCGAGGCCAGGTCGAGGGTGGCGAGGGTGTGGCCGGTGGCGGGTTCGACCACCGGGGCGGTGCCGCCGGTGAGGGTGGGTCCGTCCTGCCAGAACGTCGGGTCGAGGAGCGGCATGGCGCGGGGCCTCCGGGTGGGGATGGGCGGGTGCCGGGCGGGCTGCCGGGCTCGGTACCCGGCGAAGTACCGGCGACGGAGCGGCAGCACGCGCCATCGTGCCAGACCGGAGGCGCCACTTCTGTTCAGTTATTGGGCAGTTGACCGTGGACCGTGACCGGAAACGATCGTCGCGGCCTCAGCGTTCGAGGACGAGCGCGATGCCCTGTCCGACGCCGATGCACAGCGCCGCCAGACCCGTACCGGAGCCCGCGGCGGCCAGTTGGTGCGCGACGGAGCCGGCCAGCCGGGCGCCCGAGGCGCCGAGGGGGTGCCCGATCGCGATGGCGCCGCCCCGCGGGTTGACCACGGCCGGGTCGAGCTCCGGCCAGGCCGCGAGACAGCCCAGCGCCTGTGCGGCGAAGGCCTCGTTGAGCTCGAAGGCGGTCAGGTCGCCGAGGCCGCGGCCGGCCTTGGCGAGGGCCCGCTGGACGGCGTCCACCGGACCGAGGCCGAAGAGCTGGGGCTCGATCCCGGTGACGGCGGAGGTGCTGATCCGGGCGAGCGGCTCCCGCCCGGTGGCCGCGAGTCCCGCCTCGTCGGTCAGCAGCAGGGCGGCGGCGCCGTCGTTGAGCGGGGAGGCGTTGCCGGCCGTGACCGTGCCCCGGCCGTCCGTACGGAAGGCGGGCTTCAGCCGGGCCAGCGCCTCGGGGGTGGACCCCTCGCGGATGCTCTCGTCGCGTACCAGGTCCACGCCCGGGTACGGAACCACCTCCGCGTCGTACTGTCCCGCCGCCCAGGCGGCGGCCGCCTTGCGGTGGCTCTCCAGGGCGAAGGCGTCCTGCGCCTCGCGGGTGATGGCGTACTTGTCGGCTACCAGCTCGGCGCCCTCCCCGAGCGAGCCGGTCCACTCCTCGGGCATCCGCGGGTTGGTCATCCGCCAGCCGAGGGTGGTGGACCACATCTGCTGGTGGGCCGCGGGGAAGGCCCGTTCGGGCTTCTGCACCACCCAGGGCGCGCGGCTCATCGACTCGACGCCGCCCGCGATGGCGACGGAGGCGTCGCCGAGGGCGATGGCGCGGGCCGCCTGGACCACGGCTTCGAGGCCGGATCCGCAGAGCCGGTTGACGGTCACCCCGGGCACCGTCACGGGCAGGCCCGCCAGCAGTACGGCCATCCGGGCCACGTCCCGGTTGTCCTCGCCGGCACCGTTGGCGTCGCCGAAGACGACGTCGTCGATGCGGGCCGGATCGAGACCGGGCGTACGGTCCACCAGCGCGCGGACCACGTGCGCGGCCAGGTCGTCCGGCCGGACCCCGGCGAGGGCGCCGCCGAACTTGCCGATCGGGGTGCGGACGGCGTCGACGACGTACACGTCGCGGACGGTGCGGATGCTCATCGGGGCTCTCCTGGGCGGATCCGTACGGGCGGCGGCGCACCGGTGCGCGGGTGTCCGCACGGCCGCACCGCCGAGCGCGCCCGGTGGGGCGCGCCCGCAGTCTCCGTCCGACCCTCACCACCTGTCAACGGCCCCCGGCCGCGCCCGGTGCCCTCCCGGTGCGGGCCGGGGGCGGGTGCCGGCTCGGGACCGGCCCGCCTGCGACGGCCCGGCCCGGTAGCGGTACGGCGCGTCCCGCCCCGGCCCGGTAGCGGCACGGCACGGCGTCAGGTCGACTCGCGGGGGACGGCCACGGCCGCCATCAGGTCGTGCCGCTCCGTGACCTCCGACGGTTCGCGCACCGCGCGGTCCACCAGGGACGCCAGGTGGTCCCCGGTCGGCATCTCGATCCGGACCGTGCTCAGCCGGGGCCGCAGCAGCCGGCCGATCAGCAGGTCGTCGGCCCCGATGACGGCGACGTCCCCGGGGATGCGCAGGCCCTCGTCCTGCAGCGCGCGCATCAGCAGCATGGCGTACTCGTCGTTGTACGCGAACACCGCGTCCAGGCCGAGCCCGCGCCAGCGGGCCGCCAGCGCCGCGGCCGAGTCCTCCGAGTAGGACATCGGCACGGCCTCGATCACCGCCCCCTCCACCGAACGGGCGCCCGCGATCCGGGGCGCGGAGAAGAGTTCGAGCCCCTCCTCCTCCGGGACCACGACGCCGATCCGGCGGTGGCCCCGCCCGACCAGGTGGGCGGCGGCCCGGGCGCCCACCTCCTGCTGGTCCATGACCAGCGCGTGAGCCCCCGGCACGCTGCCCGGCCCCATGGTGATCACCGCGCGGGCCCCGGCGCGTTTGAGGGTGGCGACGTTGTGCGCGGAGAGCGTGATCTCGCCGAGCGAGATCACCGCCACCGGCCGCAGTTCCGCCCAGGCCCGCGCGGCCTCGTCGCCGGTGAGGCCGAGGCTGCCGTACTGGACGACGGTGTAGTCGAGGCGTCGCAGCCCCCACTGGAGCTCGTTGAGGAACGTGCTGTAGAGCGGACCGACGGGCACGTGCGAGGTGGGCAGCAGGACGATCCGGGTGTGCCCGGCCCGCAGACTGCGCGCCGCGGCGTGCGGTACGTACCCCAGTTCCTCGGCGGCCTCGCGGACCTTGCGGCGGGTCGGCTCGCTGATGCGCACGGCTTCCGCGTTGTTCAGCACGTACGAGACCGTCGCGCGCGACACGCCCGCGAGACGGGCCACGTCCGCGCTGGTCGGCACGGAGGGCGGCCGCGCGGACGAACCGGAGACCGGTGTCGGCGGCTTCGGCGATTTCGATGACTGAGACATTGCCGTGGCATCTTTCCAGACCGATCTTTCCCGCGGACCGGCGGATGGCCTGAAACCAATGCTACCCAGCGGTGACACGATTCATTGGCTCGTGTCACGGAGGCCTCGCAGCCCGCTCACCCCCTACGACGCGCCCCCCGCCCCGCCGCGCATCCGCGACCCCTCCCCCTGCCGTACGAGGGCTCCGCCGAGCAGCGGGCCCCGGCCCGCCGGAGCGACGGCGGCTGCCGCCCCGATCCGAGACCGCCCGGCCGGGCAGCCGCCGGGCCACGGGTGGCGATTTCGGTCGGGCCGCGGGTCTAGCGGAATGCCGAGTGGCTGGGATACACAGGGTCCACACCACGCACTGACACGTGTCACCACCCCCTCATCCCGGACCGTCACCCCAATCCCCTCATCCCTCACGCCTGCCTCGGAGGCCCTCGTGGCCAGAACCGCACCCGGGCCGGCACCGGTACGACCGGTGCCCGCCCCGCGGAACCGGCCGCACCCCACCGCGTGCTGCTGCCGCTGCTGCTCGTCGGCAACACGGCGATGCACGCCCTCTGCGCCGGCATGGCCGGTGTCCTGCTCGCCCTCCAGGTCGAGCCCATCGACCGGCGGACGAGGTCGCCGACTTCGGCCTGATCGCCGGGGTCCGCGGGGTGCGCTGACCTCCGCGGCTCAGCGGCCCCGCGTCCCCTCCCGCACCTCTCCTCCCGTACCTCACACCCTTCAGAAAGGCACCAACGTGCGGCTCCACACCCACACCTGGGGCGAGGGCGACCGCCTCGCGCTCCTCGTCCACGGCATGATGGCCGACCACCGGACCTGGCGCCGGGTCGGTCCCGCCCTCGCCGACCGCGGTTACCGCGTCATCGCCGTGGACCTGCGCGGCCACGGCGCCAGCGGGCGGGGCGAGTACACCCCCGCGCTCTATGCCGACGACCTGGTCGAAACGCTGCCGACCGGAGCCGAACTCGCCCTCGGCCACTCGCTGGGCGCCCTGAGCCTCTCCCTCGCCGTAGGACGACTGAAGCCGCGGCGCGCGGTGTTCTCCGACCCGGCCTGGTATCTGGCCGGTCCCGCCGAGGGCATGGCTCCGGAGGCGCTGGCGCGGTTCAAGGCAGCGCCGAAGGAGCAGATCCGGGCCATGAACCCGCGCTGGGACGAGGCCGATGTCGACATCGAACGGGAGACCCTCGCCGTGTGGGACGAGACGACCGCCCTCGGCCTCGCCCCGCTGCTCGGCTCGGACCTGATGCCTGCCGCGCCGGTGGTCCCCTCGCTCGTGCAGCTCGCCGACCCCAGTTTCCTGATCGACGGGGAGCGTGCAGCGCTCCTCGGGGCGCGCGGCTTCGAGGTGCGTTCGGTCCCTGGCGCCGGACACACCATCCACCGGGACGACTTCGACGGTTTCATGGCGTCACTGGAGGGATGGCTCTAGCCGGGTACAACCGGCGCCCGTTACTGTCGACTTACTGAGCGGTAATGGGGAGGTCGCGGGTGTCGGATTCTTCAGCGTCTACGGTCCCGAGGGGCTCGGGGGGCGCGGCGGCCACTTCGGAACGCCCTCCCTCCGGGCTGGTGGAGATGGCCGCCGCGCTCGCCGAAGGCAGCGTCTCCGCACGGCAGTTGACCGAGCGTGCGCTGCGCCGGATCGCCGCCGCGCAGCCGGAGCTCAATGCTTTCCGGATCGTCCGCGCCGAGGCCGCGCTCGCGGAGGCCGACGCGGCGGACCGGCGACTCGCCGCCGGGGAGCGGCTGCCACTGCTGGGCGTGCCGCTCGCCGTCAAGGACGACATGGACGTGGCCGGGGAGCCGACCGCCTTCGGCTGCGCCGGGGCGTTCGCGCCGAAGACCGCCGACAGCGAGGCGGTACGGAGGCTGCGCGCGGCCGGTGCGGTGATCGTCGGCAAGACCCAGACGCCGGAGCTGGGCCAGTGGCCCTTCACGGAGGGCGAGGCCTTCGGCGAGACCCGCAATCCGTGGAACCCGGCCTACACGCCCGGTGGTTCCTCGGGCGGCTCCGCGGCCGCCGTGGCGGCGGGGCTGGTCCCGGCGGCGCTCGGGTCCGACGGCGCGGGTTCCGTCCGGATCCCCGCGGCCTGGACCCATCTGGTGGGCGTGAAACCGCAGCGCGGGCGCATCTCCACCTGGCCGGAGCCCGAGGCCTTCCACGGGCTCACCGTCAACGGCGTGCTGGCCCGCACCGTCGCGGACGCCGCGCTCCTGCTGGACGCGGCGAGCGGCCCGCATCCGCAGGACCTGCACCGCCCGGCGCGCATCTCGGCGGTGGAGGCGTCCCGGCGTACGCCGAGGCGGCTGCGGATCGCCCTGTCCTTCGGGACGGCCTTCACCGCCACCGCCAAGTCCGTGGACCCGGAGGTCCGTTCGGCCGTGGAGCGGCTGGCCGGGCAGTTGGAGGCGCTGGGGCACGAGGTGGTCCCGGAGGACCCCCGGTACGGCCCGGTCGGCCTGGCCTTCGTACCCCGGGCGACCAGCGGGGTACGGGACCTGGCGGCCCTGGTGCCGGACCGCTCGCTGCTGGACCCGCGCACGCACGGGGCGGTGCGCACGGGCCGGATGCTGGGCGGGCTGGCACTGCGGATCTCCCGTCGGGCGGAGGCGGCCCTGCAACGGCGGGTCGGGGAGGTCTTCGGGCGCTTCGACGTGGTGCTGACACCGACGACGGCCACGCCCGCGCTGCGGATCGGGGCGCTGGCCGGTCTGGGGACGATGGCCACGGACCGGGCGATGATCGCCGCCTGCCCGTACGCCTGGACGTGGAACGTGCTGGGCTGGCCGGGGGTGAACATCCCGGCGGGCTTCACGGACGAGGGCCTCCCGCTGGGCGCCCAGCTCCTGGGCCCCGCGGACTCCGAACCGCTGCTGCTGTCGCTGGCCGCGCAGGTGGAGGCGGCGCAGGCCTGGTCCTCGCGCTGGCCCGCCGGCTTCGGCGGCGGCGCGGCGGAGTTCGACGGCGGCGCGGCGGACCGGAGCGGGTAGCCGTCGTGCAGGGTCCGCCCGAGCCAGTAATCTCGCCCGGATGACGGCACTTTCGCATCAGAGCAACGGCCACATCGAGCAGCCCGGACGGGACGGCGCCACCGCGACCACCGAGGCCGATCCGCGCGCCATCGGCCCCGTACGCACCGAGTACGCCCCCGACCCCGATGGCGACCCCGATCCCGGCGAGATCGTCTGGACCTGGGTCCCGTACGAGGAGAACGACGGGCGGGGCAAGGACCGGCCGGTGCTGGTGGTGGCCCGGGAGCCGGGCGGGAGCACGCTGCTCGCCGTACAGCTGTCGAGCAAGCGGCACGACGGGGACCAGGAGTGGGTGCCGATCGGGACGGGGCCCTGGGACAACGCCGGGCGGGAGTCCTGGGTGGACGTGGACCGGGTGCTCCGGGTGCACGAGTCGGGCATGCGCCGCGAGGCGTGCGCGCTGGACCGGGGCCGGTTCCAGCTGGTGGTGGACCGGCTGCGGGAGCGCTACGGCTGGCGCTAGCGCTGTGGCTGGACAGGTCCCACCACGCCAAGCGCCGGTCACGGCGGGCCGGGCCCCCCCCCGCCCGGCACCGCGCCTCGCCTCGCCGAAGGCTCCGGCCGCCCTACGGAGCGGCC
Source organism: Streptomyces sp. NBC_01408 (assembly GCF_026340255.1). Taxonomy (GTDB): domain Bacteria; phylum Actinomycetota; class Actinomycetes; order Streptomycetales; family Streptomycetaceae; genus Streptomyces. Next base: position 498,718 of record NZ_JAPEPJ010000002.1, read on the forward strand.
GGGCCGGACGGGCCGGCGAGGCCGGCGAAGGCGCGTTCGAAGGCCTCCCGGGTCTCCGGCTTGCGGTCGAGGATCCCGAAGACCACACGCTCGAACACCTGAGCGAAACGCCCGGCCAGCAGCCCCCGGAAGGCCTCCGCCACCTCGGCCGGGTCGTTCTGGAACACCCCGCACCCCCAGGCGCCCAGCACCAGCCGCGGATACCCGTGCAGGGCCGCCACCTCCAGGACCAGCTCCGCACGCCGGGCGAGCGCCCCGGGGATCTCGGCGACGCGCTCCGGCTCCTGGCGGCGGATCGTGCCCGCGTTCGGCGCCGGGGAGGTGAGGAAACCGGCCCGGAAGGGCGTCTCCAGCAGACCGCCCCGGTCGTCACGGAATACGGGGACCCCGGGCGAGTGAATCACCCGGTCGGTGTAGAAAGTGCTGCGCTCCGCGCGGTGGACCTCGTAGTACTCCGGGGCCTCCAGCAGCGTCTGATACAGGGCCGAGGCCCGGCACAGCGCCTCCTCCTGGGCCTTGGCGCCGCGGACGTAGCCGCCCCCGGGATTGCGGGCCGAGGCGAAGTTCAGGACCGCCACGGGCACCGCCCGGGAGCCGTCCACCGCGAGCCTGCGGGCGGCGGCCGTGCTGCTCTCCCCGGTGACCTCGATCGCCGTCGGTACGGCTCCGGCCACCGGTTGCCCGTCTGGAATGTTCCGGTTTGGGCCATATATCCTGGTTCCTGCCTTGGCTTCCGCCAGGGCGGCGGCCAGGGAGACCTGCCGTCCCGATCCCGTCCGGTACCCACCGGCCTCCAGTAGGTCCGCGTTCTCCCGCGCGATCTCCCGCAATCTGCTGCTCACACCGCCATCGTCGGCGACGCGACCCGAAGCCTCAAAGCATTTTCCAGACCGGCTGGAAGCGGCCGTCAGGGGTGAAGTCTCGGTCAGCGACAGGAGATTAGGATCCCGGTCATGCCTCAGGACTCACCCGCACCGAACGCCCCACCGCGCCACACGGACACCCCGGTCCGGCCGCCGGCCCCGGAATCGCCGGGCTCCGCCTCCGCCCCCCTCACCGAGGATGCCGCCGAGGACCTGCTGCGCGGCATCTGCTTCAAGACCGGTCCGCCCCGGCTGCTCGGCTCCGAGCTCGAATGGCTGGTGCTGGACGCCGAGCGGCCCTGGCTGCCGCTGCCGCCCGAGCGGCTGGCCGCCGCGCACGAAGCGGCCCGCGCCCTGCCCCTGCGCTCCCGGCTCACCGTCGAACCCGGCGGCCAGCTGGAACTCAGCTCCGCCCCGGCCACCGGCCTCACCGGCTGCGTCGACGGCCTCCAGCAGGACCTCACCGCCGTACGGGCCGCCCTGCGGGCCCAAGGGCTGATCCTGCAAGGCCTGGGCGCGGACCCGCGCCGCCCGCACCGCCGGCTGCTGAACAGCCCGCGCTACGACGCGATGGAAACCTACTTCGACCGCACCGGCCCCGCCGGGCGCGCCATGATGCGCTCCACCGCGTCCGTGCAGGTGTGCGTGGACGCCGGGCAGGAGGAGCCGGGCCCGCTCGGTCACGGCCGGCGCTGGCGGATGGCGCACCTGCTGGGCGCGGTGCTCGTCGCCGCCTTCGCCAACTCACCGGCCACCGAGGGCCCTTACACGGGCTGGCGCAGCGCCCGCCAGGGCATATGGAGCGATCTGGACCACCGGCGCACCCTCGCCCCGCCGCTGGACGCGGAGCCGCGCAACGGGTGGACCCGGCACGCGCTGGACACCGAGGTGATGTGCGTACGGTCCGCCGAGGACGGGACCTGGCAGGTGCCCCGGGGGCTGACCTTCCGTTCGTGGCTGCGCGGCGGCGGCCCCAGGCCGCCCACCGCCCAGGACCTGGAGTACCACCTGACCACGCTGTTCCCGCCCGTACGGCCGCGCGGCCACCTGGAGCTGCGGATGGTCGACGCGCAGCCCGGCGAGGACGGCTGGCTGGTGCCGGTGGCCGTGGTGCACGCGCTGTTCGACGACCAGGAGGCCGCCGAGTGCGCGTACCGGGTGGCCAAGGGGCTGGCCGACGCGTACGGGCCCGAGCCCTCGCCGCGCAATCCGCTGTGGCGGTCCGCCGCCCGCAACGGGCTGGCCGATCCGGAGCTGCGCTCCGCCGCCGTCGCCGCTTTCCGCGCCGCCGCCGAGGCGCTGCCCCGGCTCGGGGCGAGCACGCGGGTCCAGGACGCGGTCGGCGCCTTCGCGGAGCGCTACGTACTGCGCGGCCGCTGCCCGGCCGACGACCGGCCCACTCACGGGCCCACCGGGAAGGACGCGAGTCAGTGACCACCGAAACCCCCTCCCAGGAGGGTCTGCGGGAGCGGGCGGCCGCCGCGCTGTCCGCGGCCCGGGCCCGTACGGCCGGGCTCACCGACGCCGTGAGCGACCAGGACCTGACCGCACAGCACTCCCCCCTCATGTCCCCCCTGGTGTGGGACCTGGCGCACATCGGCAACATGGAGGAGCTCTGGCTGCTGCGCAACGTCGCGGGGCGCGAGTCGATGCGCCCCGAGATCGATCCGCTCTACGACGCCTTCGAGCATCCCCGTGCCGAGCGGCCGAAGCTGCCCCTGCTGGGTCCCGCCGAGGCCCGTAGGTACGCGGCCGAGGTGCGGGGCCGGGTCTTCGACCTGCTGGAGCGCACCCCGCTGGAGGGCACCGCCCTGCTCGACGGGGGCTACGTCTTCGGGATGATCGCGCAGCACGAGCAGCAGCACGACGAGACGATGCTGATCACCCATCAGCTGCGGGCGGGGGCACCGGTGCTGACGGCCCCGGAGCCGGATCCGCCGCAGGGCCCGCCGCCCGCCGCCGCGGAAGTCCTCGTAGCCGGGGGCCCGTTCACGATGGGCACGTCGGCCGAGCCGTGGTCGCTGGACAACGAGCGGCCCGCCCACGTCCGCGAGACCGCGGCGTTCTGGATCGACACGACGCCGGTGACCAACGCCGCGTACCAGGCGTTCATGGCGGACGGCGGCTACCGCGAGCCCCGCTGGTGGGCGCCGGCGGGCTGGGAGCAGATCCGCGGGCACGGCATCGAGGCGCCGCTGTTCTGGCACCGGGAGGGCGACGTCTGGCTGCGCCGCCGCTTCGGGGTGACCGAGCCGGTGCCCGGCGAGGAGCCGGTGCTGCACGTCAGCTGGTACGAGGCGGACGCCTACGCCCGCTGGGCGGGGCGCCGTCTGCCCACGGAGGCGGAGTGGGAGAAGGCCGCCCGGCACGATCCGGCGACCGGCCGCTCGACCCGCTACCCGTGGGGCGACGCGGACCCGACCCCCGCGCACGCCAATCTCGGGCAGCGCCACCTGCGCCCGGCCCCCGCGGGCAGCTACCCGGCCGGGGCGTCCGCGCTCGGGGTGCGTCAGCTGATCGGCGACGTCTGGGAGTGGACCTCCTCCGATTTCCTGCCGTACCCGGGCTTCCGGGCCTTCCCTTACCGCGAGTACTCGGAGGTGTTCTTCGGGCCGGAGCACAAGGTGCTGCGGGGCGGTTCCTTCGCGGTGGACCCGGTGGCCTGCCGGGGCACCTTCCGCAACTGGGACCTTCCGGTCCGGCGGCAGATCTTCTCCGGCTTCCGGACCGCGAGGGATGTCTGATGTGCCGTCATCTCGCTTATCTGGGGCCGGAGGTGGCCCTCGCCCGGGTGCTGAGCGATCCGGAGCATTCGCTGGTGCGGCAGTCCTGGGAGCCGCGGCGGCAGCGGTACGGCACGGTCAACGCCGACGGTTTCGGCGTCGGCTGGTACGCCGAGGGCGATCCGGTACCCGCCCGCTACCGGCGGTCCGGGCCGGCCTGGGGGGACCTGGGCCTCGCCGATCTGGCGCGCGTGGTGCGCAGCGAGGCGCTGCTGGCCGCCGTACGGGACGCCACCTGGGCGGGGGCCGACGGGGAGGCCGCGGCGGCCCCGTTCGCGGACGGGCCGTGGCTGTTCAGCCACAACGGGGCGGTACGGGACTGGCCCGAAGCGGCGGCGCCGCTCGCGGCCGGGCTGCCGCCGGCGGAGCTGCTCCGGCTGGCCGCGCGAACGGACTCGGCCTTCATCTGGGCGCTGGTCCTGCGGCGGCTGCGCGCCGGGGACGACCTGGGCACGGCGCTGGCCGAGCCGGTCCGGGAGCTGGCCTCGGCCGCGCCCGGTTCCCGGCTGAACCTGCTGCTGACGGACGGGGTCACGATCTCCGCGACGGCCTGGGGCGATTCGCTCTGGTACCTGGCCGACCCGCGGGCCCGGCGCACGGTGGTGGCGTCCGAGCCCTACGACGACGACGCCCGGTGGTGCGAAGTGCCCGACCGGACCCTGCTGACCGCCACCCGCACGCGGGTCGAGCTGATCCCGCTCAAGGGAACCGCGCACGAAGAAGGAGTGCTGTGAGTGACTTCCAGTTGACCCGTACGCTCGACGAGCACACCGCGGAATCCGCTCTGCGGACGGATGTGCTGCACGGGCTGACCCACAGCCCGAAGGTGCTTCCGCCGAAGTGGTTCTACGACGCGCGGGGCAGTGAGCTCTTCGAGGAGATCACCCGGTTGCCGGAGTACTACCCGACGCGCGCCGAGCGGGAGATCCTGCTGGCCCGGGCCGGCGAGATCGCCGCGGCGACCGGGGCCCGCACCCTGGTGGAGCTGGGCTCCGGCTCCTCCGAGAAGACCCGGCACCTGATCGAGGCGATGCCCGCGCTGGACACCTACGTACCGGTGGACGTGAGCGAGAGCGCCCTGACCGGGGCGGCCGAGGCGCTGCTCGCGGACCATCCGGGGCTGCGGGTGCACGCCCTGCTGGCCGACTTCACCAAGGCGCTGCACCTGCCGGACTCCCCCGGGCCGCGGCTGGTCGTGTTCCTGGGCGGGACGGTCGGGAACCTGCTGCCGCCGGAGCGGGCCGTGTTCCTGGCGTCCGTACGGGCGATGCTGTCACCCGGGGACGCGCTGCTGATGGGTACGGACCTGGTGAAGGACGAGGCCGTGCTGGTGGCGGCGTACGACGACGCGCTGGGTGTCACGGCCGAGTTCAACAAGAACGTGCTGGCCGTCATCGACCGGGAACTGGGCGGGGACTTCCACACCGCCGACTTCGCCCATGTGGCGGTGTGGAACCGGGAGCAGGAGTGGATCGAGATGCGGCTGCGGGCCCGGTCGGAGGTGCTGGTGAAGATCCGGACCCTGGATCTGGTCGTGCCGTTCGCGGCGGGTGAGGAGATCCTGACGGAGATCTCGGCGAAGTTCCGTGAGGACGGCGTGCGCAAGGAACTGGCCGCCGCCGGGATGGAGTTGACTCACTGGTGGACGGATGCCGCCGGCCGCTTCGCCCTGTCCTTGTCGGTGGCCGACGGCTTGGCGGGCTGACCGGGGATGCCCGGCAGTGCGGGCGCCGCGGGATGGGCCGCGGCCACCGCCCGCTGAGCGGCTGCCGCGAGGTCCCGCCGGTCCGCGTACCGGCCCGGCGGGATCCGCGGCAGCAGCCGGACCTCGGCCCGTACCCCGCGGGACCGGGCGATCCGCCACAGCGAGGCGGTCAGCGGATCGTCCCCGACGAAGGCGGGCGCCCCGGCCGGCTGCCCGTCGCAGCCGAGGTAGGCGAGGCGCACGGGCTGTACGGGGACCCGTGCGTCCAGGGCCGACTGGAAGGCGGCCCTGCGGAAGGTGCCCCGGGCGCGCCCGCACCAGGTGGAGCCCTCGGGGTAGACGGTGACCCGGTCGCCGGCCAGCAGGGCGCGGGTGACGGCCTCGACGGTGGCGGGCAGGGCGCGGATCCGGTCGCGTTCGATGAAGAGGGTTCCGGCCCCTCTGGAGAGCCGGCCGAGCACCGGCCAGTCGCGGATGTCGCTCTTGGCCAGCATCCGGCAGGGCAGGACCGCCGCGACGAGGGGGATGTCCAGCCAGGAGATGTGGTTGGCGACGACCAGGCGGCCGCCGTCCGGGCCGGGGTTTCCCAGCACGGTGATCCGGATGCCGAAGGCCCGTACCAGCGCGGCCGACCAGGCCCGCACCAGGACGTGCCGGGGGCCGGCCGGCAGCAGCCGGACCGGCGGGGCGCCCAGGATCCCGAGGAGGATCAGGGCGACGGCGGTGACGAGCCTCAGTACCGCGTGCGGGACGCTCGCGGTGCGCCCCTCGTGGCCGGCGCAGGCCTCGGGGGTGCAGGGCGAGGTGGGCAGCCAGACGCTCATGCGCCGGGGGCGAGCGAGAGGAAGTGCTTGAGGTAGCGCGGGTTCGTGCGGCGCAGGGAGAGCAGCACGTACAGGTCGGCGCATCCGAACTCGGCGTCGAGGGCGGGCTCGCCGCAGACCCAGGCACCCAGGCGCAGGTAGCCGCGCAGCAGCGGGGGCAGTTCCATGCGGGCGGGGAAGGTGATGCCCTCGGGGTTCCAGGGGAGGTGGGGGGTGACCCGGTACTCCTGGGGGGCGGAGGCGCGGGCCAGGGCGGCCTCGCGGGTCGCGGCGGCCAGGACCCCGCCGTCGGCGAGCGGTATCGAGCAGCAGCCGGCGAGCCAGTTGTGCCCGGAGCGGTCCATGTAGCGGGCGAGCCCGGCCCAGATCAGGGCGATGACGGCGCCGTTGCGGTGGTCGGGGTGGACGCAGGAGCGGCCGACCTCGACCAGGTCGGGGCGGATGGGCGCGAGGGCGGAGAGGTCGAATTCGCCCTCGGAGTAGAGGCGCCCGGCGACGGCCGCGCGCTCCGGGGGCAGGAGCCGGTAGGTGCCGACGACCTGCTCGGTCTCCTCCTCGATGACGAGGAGGTGGTCGCAGTACGCGTCGAAGGCGTCGGAGTCCAGGCCGGGCTCGGGTCCGTCGAGGCGGGCGCCGAGCTCTCCGGCGAAGACCTGGTGGCGCAGCCGCTGGGCGGCGCGCACCTCGTCCTCGTCGCGGGCCAGCCGTACGGCGTAGCGGGGGCCGTCGGCGGCGGCGGCGCCGGCGGCCCGGACCGGGCGCAGCGGGGACTGCGCGGGAACGGCGGAGGGGACGGGGGTGGGGAGGGCGGTGGGGAGGGGGCTGGTGGCCGGGGGAAGGGCGGACGGGGACAGGGGGGCGATGGTCATGGCGGCTCCTGATCCGGGCACGGAGGGCCAGGCCGGCAGGTGTGCGACCTGGCTCCTTTACTTCTTCCGTGACCGGCTGGATTCGACATGACAGCCCAGCGGCTCTTGGATGTGCGGACGCTGAACTCAGCGGTCGGAGCTGAGCACCCTGCTGATCGCGTCCGAGGCGGTCCTGGCGGCCTGCTTGGGGTCCTGTCCGGTGAGCACGGCCGTCATGAACGGCTTGATGGGGTTCTCGGCCTCGACCTCGGCCCAGCGGGCGGACTTGGGCGTGGCCCGGCCCTGGGCGGCGCCGGGGGCCATGTTGGTGGCGCCCTCGTTGCCTTCGACGACGTGCGCGAGGGTGGTCTTGTTCGGTACGTAGCTCATCGTGCGGGCCAGCTCGCTCTGCCACTTCTCGCTGACCAGGGCCGTGATCACGTCCACCGCGGCGGCCCGCTGCCCGGTCCGCTCCGGGATGATCAGGTCGGAGCCGCCGGTGAACACGGAGCCCGCCTTGTCGGAGCTCTTGCCGGGGATCGGGAAGAAGCCGAGCTTCCCCTTCAGAGCGGGGTTGGCCGCCTCGATCTCGGCGGCCTGGCCGGGCGGGGCGATGATCTGGGCGACCTGGCCCCGGGCGAAGACCTGGGACTGCGGGGGCGTCTCCTCGTCGGCGTCCTTGGGGCCGTCGCCGAGGCCTTGCAGCTGCTTGTAGAACTCCATGCCGGCCAGGGCCTTCTCCTCGTCGAGGGTGCCGACCCACTGGCCGCCGGCCTCGACCGCGAGTTCGCCCCCCTCGTCCCAGATGAAACCGGCGAGGACGTACCAGTTCTGGCCCGCGAGGTAGATGCCCTGCTGGTCGCCCTTGTCGAGCTTCTGGGTGGCCTGGATCCACTCCTGGCGGTTCTTCGGCGGGGTCTTGACGCCGGCGTGGGCGAAGAGGTCCTTGTTGTAGATCACCAGGCGGTTGGCGGCGTACCAGGGGACGCCGTACTGGGCCCCGTCGACGCTTCCCGGGTCGGCCAGGCCCTTGAGCCAGTCCTTGCTGCCCCACTCGCGCAGGCCCTCGAGGGTGAGTTCGGAGAGGCCGCCGGTCTCGATGTACTGGGCGACCTGGGTGTTGCCGACCTCGATGACGTCGGCGCTCTCCTTGCTCGTGCCGTCGAGCACGGCGTTGACCCTGTCGCCGATGCCCGTCCACTCCTGGATCCTGACGTCGAGGTCGGTGCCGGGGTGCTCCTTCTCGAAGGACTCGGTGAACTTGTCGATGAAGTCGTCCGAGGCACTGCCCTTCATCAGCCAGAGCGTCACCTTCTGCGGCCCTCCGCCGGAGCCGGCCAACTGGCTGCAGCCGGTGAGCGCGGTCGCGGCCGCGAGGGCGGTGCACAGGGCGAGGAAGCGCATCTTCACGAAGGTCACCTTCTGGGGACGGATCTCAGATGGCTTGAAATTGGCATAGACCAATGGGCGGGTCAAGGGGCTGCGGCTCGGGACTGTTCACGCAAAGTTCGCGGAGCCGGACTTACTGGGGCACCGTAGAACAAGGCAAAAGCCCCCCAGCGTCGGGAGACCCCTATGTCCAACCACACGTACCGGGTGACCGAAATCGTCGGCACGTCCCACGAGGGCATCGATCAGGCCATCCGCAACGGCATCGCCCGGGCGGGCCAGACCGTGCGGAACCTGGACTGGTTCGAGGTCGTCCAGGTGCGCGGGCACATGGAGAACGGTGAGATCGCGCACTACCAGGTCGGACTCAAGGTCGGCTTCCGCCTCGAGGGCGAGGACTGACCGGCCCGGACGAGCCGCCGGGGGGGCGGTCCGGCGTAGAGGGGTCGGCACGGACGGACCGGCGGGGACTGCCCGCCGGGCCTTCCGGACTGCCGCGGACGGACCGCGCGGGACGGACCACGCGGGACGGACCGCCCGGGACCGACCGCCCGGGACCGACCGCCGCGGACGGCTCAGGTCCGGCCCTCGCTCTCCTGGGCGGCCTTGAGTTCCGGCGCGTCCTGCGCCCAGTCCGCCCGCACCACGCGGAAGCCGGCCGCCCGGGCCGCCTGGCAGACCAGCTCGTCGTCGTCGACGAGCACGCGCACCTCCCGGCCCCGGGCGATCCGCCGGAGGACCTCCAGCTTCGTCGTGCGGGCGGGCCGGCGGTCCTGGTCACCGCGCATCCACAGCCGCCCCTCGGGCAGCCCGTGCCGGCCGAGCCAGTCCTCCGTGTCCGCCCGGCAGCGCTCCGGCCGCCCGGTCAGGTACACCACCTCGCAGTCCGCCGCGCTCTCCCCCGCCAGCGCCACGCCGCGCGCGAGCGGCGGATCGGCCTGGGCCGCGCCGAAGAAGCCGCTCCAGTCCCGGGGGCGGCGCTCCAGGAAGTGCTGGCGGTGCGCGGTGTCGGCCAGGGTGTTGTCGATGTCGAAGACGGCCAGCGGCCGGCGGTTGTTGATCTCACTCATGCGCCCCAGCGTAGGCCGGGGAATCCTGGCGGGTCCCGGGCGTTGAGAACGGTGTGATCCGACAACTCTCCATACTCGACCGGTCCCGCATCCGCGAGGGCCACCCGGCCCCGCAGGCCCTGCGCGACACCGTGGAACTGGCCCGCGCGGCCGAGGAGCTCGGCTACCACCGCTTCTGGGTCTCGGAGCACCACAGCGTGCCCGGAGTGGCCGGTTCCGCGCCGACCGTGCTGGCGGCCGCCGTAGCCGGAGCGACCCGGCGGATCCGGGTCGGCACGGGCGGAGTGATGCTGCCCAATCACCAGCCGCTGGTCGTCGCGGAGCAGTTCGGGGTCCTGGAATCCCTCTTCCCGGGCCGGATCGACATGGGCCTCGGCCGCTCGGTCGGCTTCACGAACGGCATCCGGCGCGCGCTGGGCCGCGAGGTCGAGGACGCCGACCGCTTCGAGGAGCAGCTGACCGAGCTGCTGGGCTGGCTCGACGGCACGCAGCAGGCCCACCCCGAGGTGCACGCCCGGCCCGCCGAAGGCCTGCGGGTACCGGCCTACGTGCTGGCCACCGGCGAGGGCGCCGCGATCGCCGCCCGGGCCGGGCTGCCGATGGTGGTCGGCGACCTGCGGGCCCGGGGCCGGGTCGCGGAGGTGGTCGAGAGGTACCGCACGGAGTTCCGTCCCTCCGCGTGGGGCGCCGAGCCGTACGTCGTGGTCTCCGGGACCGTGGCGGTCGCCGCCACGGCCGAGGAGGCCCGGCGGATCCTGGTCCCGGAGGCCTGGTCCCTCGCGTACTCCCGCACCCGGGGCAGCTTCCCGCCGCTGCGCCCCGCCGAGGAGATCGAGACGCTGGCCATGACCCCGAAGGAGCGGGAACTGTACGAACGCGCCCTCTCCGGGCACATCCACGGCACGCAGGAGCAGGTCGCGGCGGAGCTGTCCGAGGTCGCCGGACTGACCGGGGCGGACGAACTGCTGGTCACCACGTCCACCTACGACCGGACCGCACTGCTGGACTCCTTCGCGCGGCTGGCCCGGATCGCCGGGCTCCCCCACGCGCCGTCACCCGCCCGGGCTCTAAAATAGGGCGAATGCACCAGTCCGCCGATCCTTCCGCCGCCCGTGCGCCCGACGTCCGTGAGCCTTCCGTCCACGACCCCGGCACACGCGATCCGTACGTCGGTGGCCCTCACGGCCGCGATCCGTACGTCCGCGTCCGGGGCGCCCGGGAACACAACCTGCGCGGCGTCGACGTGGACATCCCGCGCGACGCGCTGACCGTGTTCACCGGCGTCTCCGGCTCCGGGAAGAGCTCGCTCGCCTTCGGCACGCTCTACGCCGAGGCCCAGCGCCGCTACTTCGAGTCGGTGGCCCCGTACGCGCGGCGCCTCATCCACCAGGTCGGCGCCCCGAAGGTGGACTCCGTCACCGGGCTGCCGCCCGCCGTCTCACTGGAGCAGCGCCGCTCCTCCCCCGGCTTGCGCTCCTCGGTCGGTACGGTCACCCTGCTGTCCAACTCCCTGCGGATGCTGTACTCCCGGGCGGGCACCTACCCCCCGGGCGCCGAACGGCTCGACTCCGACGCCTTCTCCCCCAACACCGCCGCGGGCGCCTGCCCTTCCTGCCACGGCCTCGGCCGGATCCACCGGACCAGCGAGGAACTCCTCGTTCCCGACCCGGAACTGTCGATCCGTCAAGGTGCCATCGCCGCCTGGCCGGGCGCCTGGCAGGGCAAGAACCTGCGGGACATCCTGGAGACGCTCGGCCACGACGTGGACCGGCCCTGGCGGGAGCTGTCGGCGAAGGACCGCGAGTGGATCCTGTTCACCGAGGAGCAGCCGGTGGTCACCGTGCACCCGGTGCGGGAGGCCGACCGCATCCAACGGCCCTACCAGGGCACGTACATGAGCGCCCACCGCTACGTGATGCGGACCTTCTCCGGCAGCAAGAGCCCCACCCTGCGGGCCCGCGCCGAACGGTTCCTCGCCGATTCGCCGTGCCCGGTGTGCGAGGGGCGGCGACTGCGGCCCGAGGCGCTGGCCGTGACCTTCGCGGAGCGTACGATCGCCCAGCTGGCGGGGCTGCCGCTGACCGAGCTGGACGGCGTACTCGCCTCCGCGCAGGTGGACGGCGAGGCGGCGCGGGTGCTCGCCGAGGACCTGCGGTCCCGGATCGGCCCGGTCGTGGAGCTCGGGCTCGGGTATCTGAGCCTGGACCGTACGGCGCCCACGCTGTCCGCCGGCGAGCTGCAACGGCTCCGGCTGGCGACGCAGCTGCGGTCGGGGCTGTTCGGGGTGGTGTACGTCCTGGACGAGCCCTCGGCGGGGCTGCACCCGGCCGACACCGAAGCCCTGCTCGGCGTACTGGACCGGCTCAAGGAGGCCGGGAACACGGTGTTCGTCGTGGAACACCACCTCGACGTGGTGCGGCACGCGGACTGGCTCGTGGACGTCGGCCCGCTGGCCGGGGAGCACGGCGGGCAGGTGCTGTACAGCGGGCCTCCGCAGCAGCTGGCGGGCGTGGAGCGGTCGGCGACGGCGCGCCACCTCTTCCCGGCGGACGGGGCCGCGCGCCGTGCCTCGCCGCGCCCGGTGCGCAAGGCGACGGGCGCGGTGCAGCTGCACGGCGTGGACCGGCACAACCTGCGGAACGTGGACGCGCAGTTCCCCCTCGGGGTGTTCACGGCGGTGACCGGGGTGTCGGGGTCCGGGAAGTCCACGCTGGTCGGGCAGGCGCTGGCCCGGGAGGTCGCGGACCGGCTCGCCGAGCCCGGTTTCCCCGTACGGCGGCTGGTGGAGGTGGACCAGAAGCCCATCGGCCGGACCCCGCGGTCCAACCTGGCCACTTACACCGGGCTGTTCGACGTGGTGCGCAAGCTCTTCACGGCGACGCCGGAGGCCAGGGCGCGCGGCTGGAAGGCGGGCCGGTTCTCCTTCAACGTGGCGGGCGGCCGGTGCGAGACCTGCCAGGGCGAGGGGTTCGTCTCGGTGGAGCTGCTGTTCCTGCCGAGTACGTACGCCCCGTGCCCGGAATGCGCCGGTGCGCGGTACAACGCCGAGACCCTGGAGGTCCGGTACGCGGGGCTGGACATCGCGGAGGTGCTGTCCCTGACGGTGGAGTCCGCGGCCGCCTTCTTCGCGGAGGTCCCGGCGGCGGCGCGCAGCCTGCGGGCGCTGGAGGACATCGGGCTGGGGTACCTGCGGCTGGGGCAGCCCGCGACGGAGCTGTCGGGCGGGGAGGCGCAGCGGATCAAGCTGGCCACGGAACTCCAGCTGCTGCGCCGGGACCACACCCTGTACCTGCTGGACGAGCCGACGACGGGGCTGCATCCGGCCGATGTGCGGGTGCTGCTCGGGCAGTTGCACGGGCTGGTGGACGCCGGGCATTCGGTGGTGGTCGTGGAGCACGACATGTCGGTGGTGGCGGGCGCGGACTGGGTCATCGACCTGGGCCCGGGCGGCGGCACGGAGGGCGGCACGATCGTGGCGGCGGGCACCCCCGCGGAGGTGGCGGCAGCAACCGGGACCCGCACGGCGGACTACCTGGGGCGGGCCCTGCTCTAGTGCTGTGACCCGGTGAACCTTTCCAGCCACAGCACTAGGCGTCGCCGGGCAGCAGTTCCTGCGGCAGTTCGCGGAAGCTCCAGCGGCCCTGGCGGCGGGTGAACATCCAGACGAGGTCGTAGCGGTCGGGCCAGGCCGAGGGAACGCCGAGCACCTCGTGGGCGCCGAGGGCCCGGACCAGGCGGGGGATGCCGCTGTGCTCCCAGCAGATGAGGACGGGCGTAGCGGCGGCCAGCGCGGCACGGGCCAGGGCCGGTTCGGCGCCGACGGCGAACTCGCCGCGGACGGGGGTGCGCAGCGCCGTGGCCAGGGCCGTCACGGTCTGCCGGCAGCGCTCCGGGGCTCCCGCCCGGCCGCCGGCCGCGAAGACCGCCGCGGGGCGGGGCAGGACGGAGCCGCGGGACTGCTGGAACAGGCGCGGCAGTTCCTCGGCGCGGCGCCAGCCCCGGCCGGCGAGGTAGCCCGGGTCCTCGTTGCCCTCCTCGTCCTCGCCGGTGGCACCGGCGTACGGCTTCTCCGCGTGCCGGATCACCATGACCAGGGCGTCCTTGGGCGCGGCCGGCGCGCCGGGGGCCGGGCGGCGGGGCTTCTCCTCGGCCGCGCACCCGGCTCCCGCCAGGGGGGCGAGGGCGGCGGCCAGCACGGCTCTGCGGCGCGGTCCGGACCCGGCGGGGGCGTGTGGCATGGGGCCCACTGTCTCCGACGGCCGGGCGCGGCCGGGGCGCGGCGCGGCGTACCGCCCGCCACGAACGCCCGGTCGGCCCATCCGATGGTCCCATCAGCCCTTGCGGACCGCCCGCAGCCATTCCTTGTTCATCGCGGCGATCGACGGCAGCGGGATGCCCTTCGGGCAGGCCGTGGCGCACTCGCCGGTCAGGGTGCAGCCGCCGAAGCCCTCCTCGTCCATCCGGGCCACCATGTCCAGTACGCGCGTCTCGCGCTCGGGCGAACCCTGCGGGAGCACGTTGAGGTGGTTGACCTTGGCGGAGGTGAAGAGCATCGCCGAGCCGTTGGGGCAGGCCGCCACGCACGCTCCGCAGCCGATGCACTCGGCGTGCTCGAAGGCGTGGTCGGCGGTGGCCTTGGGCACGGCCGTGGCGTGGGCCTCCGGGGCGGATCCGGTGGGGGCGGTGATGTAGCCGCCGGCCTGGATGATGCGGTCGAAGGCGCTCCGGTCGACGACGAGGTCCTTGACCACCGGGAAGGCGGCGGCCCGCCAGGGCTCGACGTCGATGGTGTCGCCGTCGGCGAAGGAGCGCATGTGGAGCTGGCAGGTGGTGGTGCGCTCGGGGCCGTGGGCGTCGCCGTTGATGACGAGGCTGCAGGCGCCGCAGATGCCTTCGCGGCAGTCGTGGTCGAAGGCGACCGGGTCCTCGCCGCGCAGGATGAGGTCCTCGTTGAGGGTGTCGAGCATCTCCAGGAAGGACATGCCCTCCGAGATCCCGTCGACCTCGTACGAGGCCATGTGGCCGGGGGCGTCGGCGCCGCGCTGGCGCCAGACGCGCAGGGTGAGCTTCATGCGTAGCTCCGCTGAGTGGGGTGGACGTACTCGAAGACGAGGTGTTCCTTGTGCAGGACGGGGGCCGCGCCGGGGCCGGTGAACTCCCAGGCGGCGGCGTAGGAGAAGGTCTCGTCGCGCCGTTCGGCCTCGCCCTCCGGGGTCTGGGACTCCTCGCGGAAGTGGCCTCCGCAGGACTCGGCGCGGTGGAGCGCGTCGAGGCACATCAGCTCGGCGAGTTCCAGGTAGTCGACGATGCGGTTGGCCTTCTCCAGCGACTGGTTGAACTCCTCGCCACGGCCGGGAACCTTGACGCGCCGCCAGAACTCCTCCCGGATCTCGGGGATCCGGTCGAGCGCCTTGCGCAGGCCTTCCTCGGTGCGGGCCATCCCGCAGTACTCCCACATGAGTTCACCGATCTCGCGGTGGAAGGAGTCTGGGGTGCGGTCGCCGTCGACGGCGAGGAGGCGTGCGAGCCGTTCGCGGGTCTCGCGCACGACGGCCGCGGACTCGGGGTGGGTGTCGTCGACGGTGTCCCGGTGCGGGTGCCGCGCCAGATAGTCGTTGATCGTGGACGGCAGTACGAAGTAGCCGTCGGCGAGGCCCTGCATCAGCGCGGAGGCGCCGAGCCGGTTGGCTCCGTGGTCGGAGAAGTTGGCCTCGCCGATGGCGAACAGGCCGGGCACGGTGGTCTGGAGGTCGTAGTCGACCCAGAGGCCGCCCATCGTGTAGTGCACGGCGGGGTAGATCCGCATGGGGACCTCGTAGGGGTTCTCGGCGGTGATCCGCTCGTACATCTCGAAGAGGTTGCCGTACTTCTCGGCGACCTTGTCCCGTCCCATGCGGCGGATGGCGTCGGCGAAGTCGAGGTAGACGCCCTGGCCGCCGGGGCCGACGCCGCGGCCCTCGTCGCAGACGTTCTTGGCGGCCCGGGAGGCGATGTCGCGGGGGACGAGGTTGCCGAAGGAGGGGTAGATCCGCTCCAGGTAGTAGTCGCGCTCCGCCTCGGGGATGTCGGCCGCGGGGCGGGTGTCGCCCTTGGCCTTGGGGACCCAGATGCGGCCGTCGTTGCGCAGGGACTCGCTCATCAGGGTGAGCTTGGACTGGTGGTCGCCGGTGCGCGGGATGCAGGTGGGGTGGATCTGGGTGAAGCAGGGGTTGGCGAAGTAGGCGCCGCGGCGGTGCGCCCGCCAGACGGCGGTCGCGTTGGAGTTCATGGCGTTGGTGGAGAGGTAGAAGACGTTCCCGTAGCCGCCGCTCGCCAGCACCACGGCGTCGGCGTGATACGTGGAGACCTCGCCGGTGATCAGGTCGCGGGCCACGATGCCGCGGGCCACTCCGCCGACCACGATCAGGTCGAGCATCTCGGTGCGGGCGTGCATCTCCACGTTGCCCGCGGCGATCTGCCGGGAGAGGGCCTGGTAGGCGCCGAGGAGGAGCTGCTGGCCCGTCTGGCCGCGGGCGTAGAAGGTGCGGGAGACCTGGACTCCGCCGAAGGAGCGGGTGTCGAGGAGCCCGCCGTACTCGCGGGCGAAGGGCACGCCCTGGGCCACGCACTGGTCGATGATCTCCACGGAGATCTGGGCGAGGCGGTGGACGTTGGACTCGCGGGCGCGGAAGTCGCCGCCCTTGACGGTGTCGTAGAAGAGGCGGTGCACGGAGTCGCCGTCGTTGCGGTAGTTCTTGGCGGCGTTGATGCCGCCCTGGGCGGCGATGGAGTGGGCCCGGCGCGGGGAGTCGGAGTAGCAGAACTGGATGACGTGGTAGCCCTGTTCGGCAAGGGTGGCGCCCGCGGATCCGCCCGCGAGGCCGGTGCCGACGACGATGACGGTGTGCTTGCGGCGGTTGGCGGGATTGACGAGTCTGGCCTCGAAGCGGCGGCGGTCCCAGCGGTCCGCGATCGGGCCTTCGGGGGCCTTGGTGTCGGCGAGGGGCTCGCCGGTGGTGTGGTCCGCGTACCGCGCGGGGTGCGTGTGTGCGCTCATGGTCAGTTCACCACTCCGGTCATGACGGCTACAGGCACGGACACGAAGCCCGCGAAGAGGACGAGGGCCAGGGCGTTGGCCAGGAACTTGAGCGTCCGCTCGCGCCGGGCGTTGCCCGCGCCGAGGGTCTGGGCGGCGCTCCAGAAGCCGTGCCGGACGTGCAGGCCGACGGCGGCCATCGCCACGATGTAGATCGCGTTCCCGTACCAGGTGGAGAAGGTGGCCAGGACGTTCTCGTACGGGTGGCCCGCCCAGGCGCGCTCGTTGACGGTGAGCGTGGTCAGGTCGAGGAGGTGCCAGACGATGAACAGGGCGAGGATGACGCCGCCCCAGCGCATGGTGCGGGTGGCGTAACTCGCGCGGCGGCGCTTGTGGGCGTACTTCACGGGACGGGCCGCGATGCCACGGCGGCTCAGCTGGTAGGCGGACACCCCGTGCGCGACGACCGCGGCGAGCAGCACCACGCGGACGATCCACAGCGCCCACTCGTGGTGCAGGAAGGGCGAGCCGAGGGTGCGCAGCCAGTGAGCGTAGCCGTTGAACTCGTCCGCCCCGAAGAAGATCTTGAGGTTGCCGAACATGTGCACGACGAGGTAGCCGAGCATGATCAAGCCGGACACGGCCATCACGGACTTCTTGCCGACGGACGAGTCCCAGAGCATGCGCGTGATGGACGGCCGTCGGCCCGTCCGCGTTGCCAGAGCCATGCCATCGACGGTAAGGACGAAGGTCCCGAAAGGTCCAAGACATGATGGGGCTCATCTCGATAGGGAATGCCTATCACCGCCGCTATCCTGGGCCGATGCAGTTCCAGCAGCTCCTGTACTTCGTGGCCGTCGCCGAGACCCGGCATTTCACCCGGGCCGCGGAACGGGTTCACGTGGCCCAGCCCTCGCTCTCCCAGCAGATCAAGGCGCTCGAACGGGAGCTCGGCGCCGAGCTCTTCAGCCGGGCCCGGGGGAACATCACGCTCACCGACGCCGGCGAGACGCTCCTTCCCCTGGCCCGGCGGATCCTGGCGGACGCGGACACCGCGCGGCTGGAGGTGCAGGAGCTGGCGCAGCTGCGCCGCGGGCGGGTGAGGCTGGGCGCCACCCCGAGCGTGTGTACGGGCCTGCTGCCGGCCGTGCTGCGCGCCTTCCACACCGCGCATCCGGGGATCGAGCTGCTGATCGAGGAGAGCGGTTCCCTCGACCTGGTACGGGAACTGGCGCGCGGGGCCCTGGACCTGGCCCTGATCGCGCTGCCGCTGCCGCCCTCGGCTCCCGCATTGACCACGGTGGAGCTGCTGACGGAGGACCTGGTGGTGGTCTCCTCGGCGGAGCTGCCGGCGCCTGGCGGGGGCGGGGCGCTGACCATTTCCGGGCTGCGCGACGAGCCGATGGTGATGTTCCGCCACGGCTACGACCTGCGGGAGCTGACCGTGACGGCCTGTCGCGCGGAGGGCTTCGAGCCGGTGTTCACCGTGGAGGGCGGCGAGATGGACGCGGTGCTGGGCTTCGTACGGGCGGGGCTCGGCATCGCGGTGGTCCCGGCGATGGTGGTGGACCACGCCGGCCCGGGCTTGCGGGCCACCCCCCTCGCGGGCTCCCCCCTGCGCCGCACGATCGCCCTGGCGCACCGCACGGACGTGGCGCCCCCGCGCGCGGCACGCGAGCTGAAGCGCATCCTGGTCGGCTGACCGGCGCGGCCACGCGGTCCGGCTGGCCGGGCCCGGCGCGGTCAGGCGGTGCGTATGGACAGGGCCCGGTCGAGCCCGTCGGCGAGCATCCCGAAGGCTCCGTCGGCGTCGGTCACGGCCGCCGGGTAGGCCTCGTCGGCACTGCGGCCGGCATCGATCCGGCGGTAGTTCTCCCGGCCCAGCTCCTGGCGGACCGTCACCAGGTGCAGCGCAGCGAGTCGGGCGGTGAGCGGGGGCGTGGACTCGGCTTCGAGCACCGCCGCGAGCAGCTCCACCTCACGGGCGCTGTAGAGGGCGATGCGCGACTCCAGGCTCGCGGTGGAGTAGAGCAGCCGCTGGAACGCGAGGACCCCGGGATGGTCGCAGAGCCCGGTGATGGGGTCCCGCCGGTCGAGGGCGGCGAGGAAGTGCGCGTGGACGGCCCGGACCGGCCCCTGCCCGGCCGGCCGGTCGCGCACGATGCATGCCGCCTCGTCCTGATGGTCGGCGAATCTGTCCAGCACCAGGTCCTCCTTGCTCGGGAAGTACCGGAAGAGGGTGGGTTTGGAAACCTCCGCCGCCGCGGCGACATCGGCCACCGAGACGGCATCGAAGCCCCGTTCCAGGAAGAGCTCCAGCGCCGTGGCCGCCAGTCGGCGACGCGTACGCAGCTTCTTGTTCTCGCGCAGACCCGTCGTGTTGTCCATGCCTCACACCCTAGCACGAATACGTGACCGGGTTAATTTTTTAACCGGGTTGCTTTTTTGCTCGGGAGCCGCTTTCCTTGAGGCATCAACGCGACGAGAGGACTTCCGATGACCGACGTAGTGATCGCGGGCTCCGGCCCCACCGGACTCACCCTGGCCTGCGACCTCGCCCGCCGCGGCGTCGGCGTACGGATCCTTGAGCAACGCGCGGCCCCGCACCGCGAATCCCGGGGGAAGGGCCTCACGCCGGACAGCATCGAGGCCTTCGGGCCGCTGGGGGTGGCCGAGCGCATGACGGCCGTCGGCCGCACGGGGGTGACCCTCCGCAAGTACTTCGACGGCGCGCACATCAGCGACACCGCCGTCGGCGACGGGCTGCTCATCGGCCAGTGGCAGGTCGAGGAGGTGCTGCGCGAACGGCTCGCGGAGTTCGGCGTACAGGTCGAGTACGGGGCCCGCCTGGCCGGGATCAGCCAGGATGCGGCGGGGGTGACCGCACGGCTCGCGGACGGCCGGGCTGTCCGGAGCCGCTATCTCGCCGGCTGCGACGGCGGCCGCAGCACGACCCGCGGGCTCCTCGGGATCCCCTTCGAGGGGAGCACGGCCGAGGAGGAGGTCATGCTGCTGGGGGACGTGGCGGCGCCGGGGCTGAGCCGGGAGTTCTGGCACCAGTGGTTCACCTCGGACGGCGGCGGCGTGCTGCTGTGCCCGATACCGGGGACGGAGAGCTTCCAGCTCCAGGCCTCGCGGGAGCTGGACGACCGGGGTGAGCCGCTGCCACCCTCGCTGGAGAGTTTCCAGAGGCTCTTCGACCGGCACGCCCGGATGCCCGGGATTCTGCTGGCGGAGCCCACCTGGCTGTCGTCCTGGCGGGTCAACGTCCGCATGGCCGCCCGGATACGGGAGGGCCGGGCCTTCCTCGCCGGAGACGCGGCGCACGTCCACCCCATAGCCGGCGGACTCGGCATGAACACCGGCATCCAGGACGCGACCGCCCTCGGCCGGGCCCTGGCCGCCGCGCTCACCGGGCAGGCCGGGGAGCGGGTACTCGACGCCTACGAGGCGGAGCGCCTGCCGGTGGCGGAGGCGCTGCTGGCGGACACCACACGGCGGATGGAGCGGGTGCTGGCAGCGGTACGCGAGCCGGGCGTCGGGACGGAGGCAGGCCTGGACTGACCGGCCCGGGCACGCGGGACCCGGGCCGGTCACGGGACCCGGCCGCAGGCGCGCCTTGGCAGGCGGGGGCGGCCGGGACGGGGTGCGGGGCGGTGAGCCGCGTCAGGAAGGGGTGGGCACCGCGTCCGAGAGGGACAGGGTGTGGATGCGGTCGGGGGCGCCGGGGCGGGCGTAGTACCAGCCTTGGGCCGTGTCGCAACCGAGGGCGCGCAGTTGGGCCGCCTGGACACCGGTCTCCACGCCCTCGACCGTGACGGCGAGTTCGAGGCTGTGTGCCAGGGCGACGATGCCCTCCACGATCTTGACGTCGACCGGGTTGGCCGGCTGCTGCTGCATCCCCTGGGTGAAGGAGCGGTCCAGCTTCAGGACGCTGACCGGCAGGCGGCGCAGGTTGGCGAGGTTCGAGTAGCCCGTGCCGAAGTCGTCGAGCGCGATGTCCACGCCGAGGGCGGCGAGGCGGCGCAGCGGTTCGAGGAGTTCGTCGTCGGCGCCGATCAGGGCCGACTCGGTGACCTCCAGGCACAGCGCGCCGGGGGCGAGGCCGGACTTCTCCAGCACGGCCACGGTGTCGGCGACCAGGCCCGGGTGGTGCAGCTGGGTCGGCGAAAGGTTGACGTTGATCCGCAGGGACGCCCCGCCGTGCTGGCGCTGCCAGTTGCGGGCCTGGCGGACGGACTCCTCCAGGACCCACCGGCCGAGGGGCACGATCAGCCCGGTGCGCTCGGCGAGCGGGATGAAGCGGTCCGGGCCGAGGACCCCGTACTGCGGGTGCGACCAGCGCACCAGCGCCTCGGCGCCGTGCACGCTGCCGTCGTGCATGTGCACGAGTGGCTGGTACTCGATGAAGAACTCGCCGCGTTCCAGCGCCGCGGGCAGGGCGTTGGTCAGGCCGTGCCGGGTGATGGCGCGGGCGTCGGCCTCGGCGTCGGCGAATTCGAAGCGGTTGCCGCCGGCCGCCTTCGCCCGGTACATCGTGATGTCCGCGCTGCGCAGGACCTCCGCCGGCGTGCGCTCCCTGGCCCGGCCCTCGACGATGCCGATGCTGCCGCGGACCGTCAGCTCGCGGCCCTCCAGCCGGATCGGCGTGGAGAGGGCGGAGAGGATGCGGACCGCGAGGTCCGTCACCTTCTCCTCGGTGTCCGAGGTCTCCTCGGAGTCCGAGCCGGTGGTCAGTGCCACGAACTCGTCCCCGCCCAGCCGGGCGACCACCTCGCCGGGACCGGTCGCGCAGCTCTGCAGACGGTCGGCGACCTCCACCAGCAGCCGGTCCCCCGCCGAGTGGCCGAGGCTGTCGTTGACCGCCTTGAAGCCGTCGAGGTCGAGGTAGCACAGGCCGAAGCGACTGTCCCCGGTCCCGCTCAGCGCCTTCTCCAGCCGTTCGAAGAACAGCGTCCGGTTGGGCAGCCCGGTCAGCGCGTCGTGGGTGGCCTCGTAGCGCAGGCGCAGGTTCAGCAGCCGGCGTTCGGTGGTGTCCTCCATCAGGGCCAGCTGGTACCGCGGCACGCCGTCGGCATCCCGCAGAAGCGACACCGTCAGGTTCGTCCACAGGACGGTGCCGTCGTGCCGGTAGTACGGCTTCTCCACGCGGTAGCTGTCGCGCTCGCCGCGGACCAGTTCGCCGTACATCCGCCAGACGTGCGGGGTGTCGTCGGGGTGTCCCCACTCGCTGACGTTGCGGCTGCGGACGTGCCCCTCCAGGCCGCCGAACATCTGCAGCAGCGCGTCGTTGGCCTCCAGCACGTTGCCGTCCAGGTCGGCTATGCCGATGCCGACCGCCGCGCCCTCGAAGACGGCCCGGAAGCGTTCCTCGCTGGCGTGCAGGGCCTGCTGGGCGTCGATCCGGGCGGTCAGCGCCGAGCGGGCGATGGCCTCCTGCTCCCGGAGGGTCCGCTCGCGCAGGGCGCGGGCGAATCCCGCCGCGATCCCGTGCTGGAGCCGGGCGCAGCGGGACCGGGACTCCTCGGCGCCCCCGGAACCCGGGCAGTCGGGGCTCGGGGAGCCGCAGTAGAGCACCAGGTACGACTCAATCACGCCGAGGGTGCCGGCCAGGGCCTCGGGATCGGTGCAGTGCACGGCGACCAGTTCCGCCCCGACCCGCTGGCCGACGGCGGCGTCGAAGCGCCGCGCGTGCAGGGCCTCGGTGAGGGTCCGGGTCAGCGGTACGAGGTGCCGTTCGAACTCGACGCGGGTCAGCGAGGTCGCCGTGACCGGAAAGATCGCCCGCCCCCAGATGGTCGCGAAGCGGGCGATCCGGTCCTCCAGGCCGCCCTGCGGGCCGGCCGCGGGTCCGGGTTCCGGTGCCGGGCCGGGCTCCGCCGCGGCCTGCGGCGAACCAGCCGTCTGTGCCGGGAGTCTCACGCCTTGCGTCCCACTCCGCCGAAGCCCGAGAAGGCGTACGGGTCCTCCTGCGCCTCGCCGTCGTCCGAGGCCTCGGGGGCGTCGGGCCGCCAGTTGGGCATGGCCACCAGACCGGGCTCCAGCAGCTCGAAGCCGTCGAAGAAGCGGCTGACGTGCTCACGGCTGCGCATGACGAGGGGGTTGCGGATGTCCCGGTACACGCCGACGGTTCCGCCCACCTCCTCCTCCGTGAGCGGGATCCCCTCGTACGAGGCGTGGGTGAGGATCAACAGGCTGCCGGGAGCAAGCGCGTCGCGCAGCTGGGCGACGGCGGCGTACGGCTCGTCCGCGTCCTCCAGGAAGTGCAGCACGGCGACGAGCAGCAGGGCGACGGGACGGTCGAGGTCGAGCAGCTGCCGCACCTCGGGGGAGTTCAGGATGTCCTGCGGCTTGCGGAGGTCGGCCGCGACGACACCGGTGCGGTCGTCGCCGCCGAGGACGGCCTGGCTGTGCGCGACGGCCACCGGGTCGTGGTCGACGTAGACCACGCGCGCCTCGGGGCTGGCGGCACGGGCGATCTCGTGGACGTTGCCGAAGGTGGGGATGCCGGAGCCGATGTCCAGGAACTGGGTGACGCCCTCGGCCACGGCGTGCCGGACGGCGCGGCGCATGAATGCCCGGTTGGCCTGCATGATCTTGGGCAGGCCCGGCATGAATTCCATGGCCCGGCGGGCCGCCTGGCGGTCGACCTCGAAGTTGTGCGAGCCGCCCAGGTAGTAATCGTAGATGCGGGACACGCTCGGCACCGATATGTCGATGCCTGGCGGGGCCCAGGCGGGGCGCTCCATCGGGTCTCCAAGCCTTGTTGCTGCGGTGGTCCGTCCTGGATCGGACTCCTGTCCGAGCCGAATGTACTGATCATTTCCCAACGGGGCGAGCAAAAGCGGAAATTGGCGATCCGTTCTTCGTCACACACCAAAGCCCCCTGGCGCCCCCTTCGGGCACAATGATCGATACCGACAAATCCCTTTTGGGAATTGACCGACAGGCGATCAGGCGTGGTCGCGGACCGGTCCAGGATTGGCTCAAACCTCTACGGTGAGCACGCCACCCGTTCAGGCGAACCAGGGCCGAGCCCCGCGTGCGCGGACACCCGCGGCCCCATGATCCCCGGGTGAACAGAGCCTGTGCCAGGCGCCTGCTGGCCGTCCCGGTCCTGCTGTGGGCGGCGTTGTCCGCCACGCCGGCCGTGGCTGATAGCTGCGCATACGCGACGACCGGATCCGGCGACGGCGCGGCCTCCGCCGCGCTGGTCGCGGTCGCCGGTGGCGGGGGCCGCGGAGGCGGCCCGGGTGGCGGACATCACGGTCACGGCCACGGAAAAGGCCACGGTGGCAACCATGGACGGGGCCATCACGGCGGGCACCACTGCCCGCCGCCCCCACCCCCTCCGTGCCCACCGAAGCCGACACCCACGCCGACCCCAACACCGACGCCGACACCGACACCGACACCGACACCGACACCGACACCGACACCGACACCGACACCGACACCCAAGCCCACCCCGCCGCCCCCCGTCCCCACACCGCCTCCCCCGAAGCCCACGCCACCGCCTCCGCCACCGGCTCCGCCACCGCCCCCGCCGAAACCGGCCCCGCGGCCCGTCCGGCCCGAGCCGGCCCCGCCGAAACCGGCGCCCGCGCCGCCCCGCGTGCCCAAGGCGCCCGCCCCGCCCCCCGCGGAGCCGGCGCCCGCCCCCGCCGTGACCCCGGCGCCCTCGATGAAGCCGGTGGTGGCGCGTCCCACGTACCGCGCGCCCACCCGCAAACCGGTCGAGCACCGGATCTCACCCGTCACCTTCACCCTGCTGACCGCCGCGCCCGCGGTGCTCGCGATCGTCGCGCTGCGCCCCCGGTAGCCACGGCGCTCCATCTGCAACCGATTGGGAGTCATCTTGTCGGAATGGCTCGTTCTGTCCATCGCGATGGCCGCGGCCTGTGCCGTGGTGCTGTCCATCGCCTTCTTCAACCACCGCCGGATCGGCGAGGACGACGATCCGAACGAAACCCCCGACGTCATCGAGTACATGACGATGATGATCGGAGTGATCTACGCGATCGTGCTGGGCCTGGCGATCGCGGGCGTCTGGGAGGGCCGCGGGGCCGCCCAGGAACACGTACGCCAGGAGGCCCAGGCCCTGCACGAGATCAGCGTCCGCGCCGAGGTCTACCCGGCCGAGGTGCGGCAGAAGATCCGCTCCGACGTCGACGCGTACGTGACGCACGTGGTGGACACCGAGTGGAAACAGATGGCCGACCACGGCAGACTCACCGACCGCGGCGGGGAGCTGCTGGAACGTATCCGCCGGGACGTCACCGACTACGAGCCGCAGACCGACCACGAGGGGCAGGCGTACCAGCCGCTGGTCGACCAGGTCGCTGCGGTGGACGACTCCCGCAGTGCGCGCGGCCTGGGTGCCGGGGCCACCATGCCGGGGGTGGTGTGGTTCGGGCTGATCGCCGGGGCCCTGGTGACGGTGGGCCTGATCTTCACCCTGCAGATCCGGCGGTCGTTCCGCGAGTTGCTGCTGGCCGGCCTGTTCAGCGCGCTCATCGCGTTCCTGCTGTTCCTGATCTGGGACTTCGACGCCCCGTTCGGCCGGGGCATCTCGGCCACCGCCGAGCCGTTCCTCGCGCAGTTCCCGCATCTGGGTCTCGGCGGCTGAGGACCGCCCGGACCAGCGGCCCGCCAAACCGGGGGCGCGGCTCCCGTCCCCGGTTCGGCCCAGAGCCATGCCCCATTCGCCCGTTCCTGATCGCGGGTCACCGTCGCCGCGCCTAGCGTGGCGGACATCGAGGCGCACGAACCCCCACGTGCGGAAACCGTTCCGCGGCTGCTCCTCGGGGATCCGGAGAATCAACCATGGGTGCGATACGTACCTCCGTCACCGCCCTGCTGAGCGCCGGCGCCACGGGCGCCGTAATCGTGCTCAGTTCCCTCGCCGTGCCCGCCGCGACCGCGGCCCCGGCAGGCACCCGGCAGGTCACCTCGTTCGGCTTCACCCTCACCCCCTCGACGGTCGCCCCGGGCGGCCAGGTGGTGCTCGCGGTCAGCGGCTGTGACGCCGCCTTCGCCACCTCCTCCTCCGGTGTCTTCGACACCGTGAGCATCGAGCGCGGCAAGACCGCGCGGGTCACCGTGGACCGGGACGCCCGGCGCGGAGCCCAGTACTCCGTCTCCTTCACCTGCAACGGGGAGACCGGCTCCGCCGACCTGACGATCGCCGGCGGCACGAGCACACCCACCACCAGTTCCACCCGGACCGCCACCGCCACGGCCGCCGCCAGCGCCGCGCCCGTGGCCACCAGGGCCGCCACCGCCACGGTCACCCCCTCCGCTCGCGGTGTGCGCGGCGGCCTCGGAGGCAGCGTGGCCGGGCTGGACCCCCTGAAACTCGGCGCCGGCTCGGCCCTCTTCCTCACCGCCGTGGGCGGTACGGCGTACGCCCTGCGACGACGGGGCGCCGGCCGCGGCCACTGAGGCCGGGCCGGCCGTGCGGGCACACAAGTCGAAGTCCCACCCACCCCACCCCTGGTCCTGCTCCGTCCCGTCGCGCACCGCACCACCCCGCCAGCCCGACCCTGCCCGACCCTGTCCGACCCGACCCTGTCCGGCTCGGCCCGGCTCGGCCACGGCCCAGTCGCCGCGTCCTGCCCCGCGACCGCCGGTCGCCCCGGGTCCTGGTCAGGACCCGGGGCGAGCGCGGTCGAGGCTTCCGGGGGCCGACCGGCGTGACCGGTCAGGCCTGGCTGCGCAGCGGGCGGCGACGGCGTACCACGTGGACGCCCGCGCCGAGTGCCGCGAAGCCCACGAGGCTCGCGCCGATGGCGGTCTCGGCGGCGGACGGGCCGATGGATCCGCCGATGCCGCCCTGGGCGCCCCGGCCGTCGAGGATCCTGAACCGGTGCGTGGCGACCAGGCTGTTGTCGTTGCACCTGACCGAGAGGGTGTGGTTGCCCGGCGAGGCGTGGTTGAAGATCCGGACGGTGGCGAAACCGATCGAACCCGCTGACAGGTTGGCCGGCGGAAAGTTGCCGTGCGACGAGACGGTGCCGCCGTGACCGCAGCCCGAGGCGCTCACCTGCATCGTGGATCCCTGGTGCACGGCGAACGGGTTGACCGAGATGTTGCTGGGGCCGTTGCCCCCGTTGCCCCCGTTGCCCCCGACACCGCCGTTCGGGGGGTCCGCCGAGGCGAGTGGAGCACTGAGGGCGATCGCGGCGCAGACGGCCGCCGTCATGGTGAGGGCGCGGAATGCACGCATGGTGGAACCTCCAGCGGGAAGCGCCCCGGAGCGTCGGCCCCGGATGATCGACGAGAACGCCTCCCACGACGAACCCTCAGGTCGGCCCGCAAGCTCCGCATGTCCGGCTTTGGTCCGCTCGGTTGAGCGACACGCCGAAGCGCGGACGTTTCGGCTGACGGATCCGCAGGTCACGACCCGTCAGGCATTTATGTGACGATTACCTGTATGGGCGCACCCCTTCCGGCCCCTTCCGCCCCGCGCCGCCCGCCCGCCACCCGTTCGCCCCTCACCGATCGCCGTCCCGGCGACACAGCCTTAACGTGCGTGAAGTAGGGCGTACTGGGGCGGGACAGGAACGCGGGTCGGGACCCCCGCGTCGGGAAGGGAGAACGATGGGCGAGGACGAGCCCGGGCAGTCACGCAAACGCTCACCGTGGGGCGTACTCGCCCTGGTCATGCTCAGCGGCCTCGCCATGGTGCGGAACGGCGTGAACATCGACGACGGGCCGCCGCAGCCCACCGCGGCCTCGGCCGTCGCGGTGACGGCCGGCCAGCTGCCGGTGAATCCGCCGCAGCCGCCCGCGGACCTGGAGGTGCTGGAGCACTCGTCGGTGCAGCGCATCCGGATCCCCACGATCAACGTGGACGCGCCGGTGATGACGGTCGGGCTGGACGCGGAGGGCTGGATCGACGCCCCGCCGCCGCAGGACCGAAATCTCGCCGGCTGGTACCTCAACGGCATCTCGCCGGGCCAGCGGGGCTCCTCGGTGATCGTCGGCCACGTGGACAACGCGCAGGGCCCGGCGGTCTTCTACGGCCTGGGCTCCCTCAAGCCGGGCAGCCAGGTGGAGGCGCAGCGGTACGACGGGCGCACCGCGGTGTTCGAGGTGTACGGGGTGGAGGTGTTCTCCAAGGAGACCTTCCCCGGAGCCCGGGTGTACGGCGACACCGGGCACCCGGAACTCCGGGTCATCACCTGCGGCGGCGGCTACTCGAAGGCCCGGGGCTACGACGGCAACGTGGTCGTCTTCGCCCGGATGGTGGCCACCCGCTGAGCCTCAGCGGGCGGGCAGCACCGGAAGCGTCATCCGGTAGCCCCGCGCGAGCAGTTGGGGCAGGTACGAGTCCAGCGCCCGCACGCTCTGCGACCGGTCGCCGCCCGCGTCGTGGGACAGCACGATCACGCCGGGCGCGGCCCCGCCCAGGACCCGGGAGACGATCGTGGCGGTACCGGGCTCTTTCCAGTCCAGGGTGTCCACTGTCCAGGCGAGCGGCTCCATGCCCAGCTCGGCCCCGACCTCGAAGGCGGCGCGGTTCCACTCCCCGTAGGGCGCCCGGAACCACAGGGGCGGCTCGCCGACGGTCTGCTGGACGACCTCGCTGGTGCGGGCGATCTCGGCGGCGAGCGCGGGGCGGCTGAGCCGGGTCAGGTGCGGATGGGTCCAGGTGTGGTTGCCGATGACGTGGCCCTCGTCTGCCATCCGGCGCAGCAGGTCGCGGTTCTCGGCGGCCATCTCCCCGCAGACGAAGAACATCGCGCGTACGCCGTACCGGGCGAGGGTGTCGAGGATGGCCGGGGTGTACCGGGGGTCGGGCCCGTCGTCGAAGGTGAGCACCATGGCGCCGGCCGT
Organism: Streptomyces sp. NBC_01408; assembly: GCF_026340255.1. GTDB lineage: Bacteria > Actinomycetota > Actinomycetes > Streptomycetales > Streptomycetaceae > Streptomyces. The sequence continues at coordinate 527,056 of NZ_JAPEPJ010000002.1, forward strand.
GTTCGGGTCGGAGGGCAGTTCCAGGATGGGCCGGGTACGGACCGCGGGCTTCACCACGGCCTGCCGGGCGGGTGCCTCGGCCGTCATCGGCCGCAGCCGGTACGACCTCTCGGGCAGGCCCTGGGACAGTCCGCCGGGCGCGCCCGCGGCGGGGTGCGGGCCCGGACCGGCCGCCGGGGCGGGGCCGGCGGGTCCGCTCGCCGTGCCGGGTCCGGGCGTACCGCTCTCGCCTCCGCTGAGCAGTCCGGAGGCGGCGGCGATCCCGAGGAAGACGGCGGTGCGCAGGAGCATGCGCCGCCCTACTGTCGGCTCGTCATTTTTCATTATTACTACGTATCAACGACATCGCCCCGGATGTCGAGAGGCGCGGACGCACCTCCTTCCCCTCACCCGCTCGGACCAGCGCCGTCCCTCAGCCCCGGCGCACCAGCGGGAACGGGAGCGTCTCGCGGATCGTCAGACCCGTCAGGAACATCACCAGGCGGTCGACACCGATGCCCAGGCCGCCGGTCGGCGGCATCGCGTACTCCAGCGCGTCCAGGAAGTCGTTGTCGAGCTCCATCGCCTCCGGATCGCCGCCCGCCGCCAGCAGCGACTGGGCGGTGAGCCGGCGCCGCTGCTCGACCGGGTCGGTCAGTTCCGAATAGGCGGTGCCCAGTTCGGTGCCGAAGGCGACCAGGTCCCAGCGCTCGGCGAGCCGCGGGTCCTTGCGGTGCTGGCGGGTGAGCGGGGAGACGTCGGTCGGGAAGTCCTTGTAGAAGGTGGGCAGCCCGGTCTTCTCCTCCACCAGCCGTTCGTACATCTCCAGGACCACGTCGCCGCGGGTGTTCTCGGGGGTGTGCGGCACCTGGGCCCGGTCGCACAGCCTGCGCAGCACGTGCTCCTCGGTGTCGGCGTCGACCTCCTCGCCGAGGGCCTCGCTGATCGCCCCGTACATCGTCTTGACCGGCCAGAGCCCGGAGATGTCGTGGACGACGAACTTCCCGTCGGGGCCCGCCTTGTGGGCGACCGGCGAGCCGAAGGCGGCCGTGGCGGCGCCCTGGATCAGTTCCCGCGTGAGGTCGAGCATGACGTCGTAGTCGGCGAAGGCCTGGTAGGCCTCCAGCATGGTGAACTCGGGGTTGTGCTTGTAGGAGACGCCTTCGTTGCGGAAGGTGCGGCCCATCTCGAAGACCTTCTCCATGCCGCCCACGCAGAGCCGTTTGAGGTACAGCTCGGGTGCGATGCGCAGGTACAGGTCGAGGTCGTAGGCGTTGATGTGGGTGCGGAAGGGCCGGGCGTTGGCGCCGCCGTGGATCTGCTGGAGCATCGGGGTCTCGACCTCCAGGTAGCCGCGGTCCAGCAGCCCCTGGCGCAGGGCCTGCACCGCGCTGGAGCGGGCCCGTACCACGTCCCGTGCCTCGGGGCTGGCTACGAGGTCGAGGTAGCGGCGCCGGACCCGGGCCTCCGGGTCGGCGAGGCCCTTGCGCTTGTCGGGCAGGGGGCGCAGGCACTTGCCGGTGAGCTGCCAGGACCGGACGACGAGGGAGAGCTCGCCGCTCCTGCTGGTGCCGACCTCACCGCTCGCGACGACGTGGTCGCCGAAGTCGACCTGGGAGGTGAAGGAGTCCAGGACGCCGGCTCCGGCCTCGTCGCGGGTGAACATCAGCTGGAGGTCTCCGGACCAGTCGCGGAGCACGGCGAAGACCACGCCTCCGAGGTCGCGCACGACCATCACGCGTCCGGCGAGGGTGGCCTCCTCGCCGCAGCGGGCGGCGGGCGGGTAGCCGGGGTGTACGGCCTTCAGCTCGGCGACGGTGTGCGTGCGCCGGCGGATGCCGACGGGGTACGGGTCGGTGCCGGCGGCCCGGATGCGTTCCAGCTTGTCATGGCGCACCCGGACCTGCTCGGGCAGCCGCTCGGTCCGGACGGCCCCGTCCTCCTGTCCTACGGCGTCCAGGTTGAGGGAGGCGATGGAGGGGAGCCCCTCGGTGGTGGCGGGGTTGGTGAGGCCCTTGGGGTGGCCGTTGCCCCACAGGGTGCGCAGGCTCGGTACGGATACGAAGCCCTCGGCGATGCCGGAGGCGAGGCTGACCCGGGCGAGCGAGCCGGCGTCCTGGTAGCAGAGGAACCGCGGGTACCACTCGGGGCCGTACTTGACGTTCGAGCGGTACAGCGCCTCCAGCTGCCACCAGCGGGAGAAGAACAGCAGCAGCTTGCGCCACAGTTTGAGGACGGGACCCGCGCCGATCCGGCCGCCCTCCTCGAAGGCGGAGCGGAAGACGGCGAAGTTGAGGGAGATCCGGCGCACGCCCAGGCCCGGGGCGGCGGCGCAGAGCTGGGCGACCATGAACTCCATGACCCCGTTGGGTGCGGTCCGGTCGCGGCGCATCAGGTCGAGGGAGATGCCGTCCTTGCCCCAGGGGACGAAGGAGAGCAGGGCGATCAGCTCCCCCTCCTCGTCGAGGGCCTCGACGAGCAGGCAGTCCCCGTCGGCGGCGTCGCCGAGCCGGTCCAGGGCCATGGAGAAGCCGCGTTCGGTCTCGGTGTCGCGCCACCGGTCGGCCCGGTCCACGATCATCTGCATCTCGTCCTCGGAGAGGGCGGAGTGGCGGCGGATGACGGTGGTGGCCCCGGTGCGCCGGACGCGGTTGACGGCCTGCCGGGTGACGCGCATGTCGCGGCCGTCGAGGTCGAACCGGCCGACGTGCAGGATCGCCTCGTCCCCGAGCTGGAGGGCGCCGAGTCCGGAGCGGGCGTAGGCGTTGGCGCCGTCCTCGGAGGCGCCCATGACGGCGGGCTGCCAGCCGTAGCGGCGGGCCACGGCCAGCCAGGCGTCGATGGCGGGGGTCCAGGCTCCGGGGTCGCCCACCGGGTCGCCGCTGGCGAGGCAGACGCCGGCCTCGACCCGGTAGGTGACCGCGGCCATGCCGTTGGGGGCGAAGACGACGGCCTTGTCCCGGCGGGTGGCGAAGTAGCCGAGGGAGTCGCCCCGTCCGTAGGCGCCGAGGAGGGCGCGGATGCGGGGCTCCTCGTCCCCGTGCAGGGCTGCGGTCATCCGCTGGGAACGGAAGAGGGTGGCTGCGGCGTTCAGCAGGGCGAGGGCGCCGAAGAGGCCGAGCAGGAAGTACAGCGGGCGGGGCGGGCGCCCGTCGAACTGCCGGGCGGAGAAGAGACCGCCGAAGACCTGTTTGGCGGCCCAGTCCAGCCACTGGCCCCTGGGCAGGGTGCCGGGGAAGAGCGCGACGAGGCCCCAGCCCACGAGGACGGCGGCGAAGAGGCCGATGCCGAGGACCATCAGGGCGCGCCACAGGGCGCCGGGGCGGGAGGCGGCGTAGAACTCCTGGCGGGCGGCGATCAGGAGCACGAGGGCGGCGACCGCCAGGGCCATGGAGGGGACGCCGATCCAGTAGTCGCCGACGGCCATGTCCAGCACGTCGTCGAGGATCAGCAGGCCCAGATAGGTGACGACGATCCACCAGGCGACCTTCTTGCGCATGCCGAGGGCCGCGGCGAGGAGGAAGAGGAAGACGGCGTAGGCGAGGTTCGCGCTGACCGGCACCACGACGAGGTCGAGGAAGCGCACCACGTGGCGCAGCAGCCGCCGGAGGGTGGGCGAGAGCGCCAGCAGTGCGCACAGCAGGCCGATGATCCCGAAGAACGCGCCGAACCCGTCGGGCACCCGGTTCAGGAAGCGGTTCCGGGTCCCGCGGGTCTCCTCCACGCTGGCACTCATGGTTCGCACTGTAGGGAGGGCGGCGCGGGTCCGCGCGCCGAGCCGGATAGCCTCGGAAGGGTGACAGAGCACGTGAACACGGGGTTCGAGCGCGGTACGGACGGCCCGAAAGTGATCCTCGCCGGGGTTGACGGTTCGGATTCCTCGCTGCGGGCGGCGGCCTACGCGGCGGGGCTGGCCCGGCGGCAGAACGCGCTGCTGGCCCTGGTGTACGTCCAGCCGGTGATGCCGGCCGGGGCCGCGATGGGCGCGCCGGTGGGCGATACGACCGGGGAGATCGCGCAGGAGCTGGTCGCGGAGATCCGCGAGTCCGCGGAGCGACTCAGGGGCATCTACGAGGTGCGCTGGCAGTTCCACACCTTCCGCGGCGACCCGTACGCGGGCCTGGTCAGCGCGGCGGAGGAGCTGACGGCGGACGCGGTGGTGGTCGGCGCCTCGGAACAGGCGGGCCACCGCTTCGTGGGCTCGGTGGCGATCCGCCTGGTCAAGGCGGGCAAGTGGCCCGTGACGGTGGTGCCCTGACCAGGCGCCGTGCCGGGCGGTGCGACCCGGTGAACCCTTCCGGACACCCCTAGGGGGTGTCCGGTGGGTCAGGGTCGGAGAGCCCGGGTCGGCTGGTGCCGTGGATTGCAAGGCGGAGGAGGGAGTCACTGCGGAGCATTGACGACCGACGACAACGCGGCAAGCCGCGGTGCCAGGCGGGCCGGGCCCGGCCCTGACCCACCGGACACCCCCTAGCGGCCCATGCTCAGGCCGTCCTTGGCCGCGCCGCGGCTGAGGACGGCTTCGGAGACGGCCTCCTGGGCGGTCTGGTAGTCCTCGCGGTCGGGGTGGGCGGCGAGGCCCGCGGGAAGGTTGACCACCCGGCCCGCACCCCGGTCCATCCACTGGGGGACGAACTCGGCCTTGGTGACCTGCCAGCGCTGTCCGGGCGCGGCCGGCGGGGCGAAGGTGAAGCGGCCGATGGAGCCGTAGCCGCCGCGCGGGTCCTCCTCGCCGGAGTGGTTGAACATCTGCCCCGCGACCTGGTCGCCCATGCCGTAGACGATCCAGGTGCCGTTGACCTTCTCGTAGGGCTGCGGGACGTGCGCGTGCGTGCCGAGGATCAGGTCGATGTCGGGGCGGCCGCCGGTCTGCGAGGCGGTGAGCGCCTTGCCGAGGGAGAGCTGTGTCTCGTCCGGTTCGGTCTGCCATTCCGTGCCCCAGTGCACGCTCACCAGGACCACGTCCACGCCTGCCTTCCGGGCGGCCCGCGCATCCGCGACGATCTTGTCCTGCCGCATGAGGTTGACCGCCCACGGATGGCCTTCGGGCATCGGGTAGCCGTTGGTGCCGTAGGTGTACGCGAGGTGCGCGACCTTGGCGGAGCCCGCCGTGTAGGTGGTCACCGCGGCGGCCTCGGCGGCCGTACGGGCCGAACCGGCGTGCTTGAGCCCGACCTTGTCGAACCGGTCCAGCGTGCGGCGCAACCCGTCGGCCCCGTCGTCCAGAGTGTGGTTCGAGGCCGTGGAGCAGCCGTCGTAGCCCGTGGCCTTCAGCGCGTCGGCGATCTCTGGCGGGGAGACGAAGGCCGGGTAGCCGCTGTAGGGGCCGCCGTCCTCGCCGTAGATGGTCTCCATGTGGCAGAGGGCCAGGTCGGCCTTGGAGACCACGGGTCCGACGCCGGAGAACATGGGTCGGAAGTCGTAGCCGTCCCCGTCCGCGTCGGCTGCCCCCTGCCGGATGACCGAGGTGTGGGGCAGTACGTCGCCGCTCGCGACGAGGGTGAAGGCCCCGGCGGCGGTGGACGGCGCGGGGGCCCCGGCGGCGGTGGACGGCTGCGGTCCGCCGGATCCGGCGAGCCGGGCCGGTGCGGATTCCCCGGCGGCGGAGCAGCCGACGGCCGCTGACAGCAGGAGGGCCGCGAGGACTGCGGCGGTGTGCCGGGTGCGCTTGGTCATCGGCCGCGGCTCCTTTAATAGGATTATTGGATTAGCTGAAATCCATAGAACGAGACGCGGCAAGTCAAGGAACGGCTCCGTCCGCTCCGCGCGCACTCACTCCGATGGCGGCGCCGACGGCCTGCGCGCCCCACTCCCCCGCCACCGCGACCGCCCCCGCGACCGCCGACCCGCCCCTGCCGTTCGCCGTGCCGTTCGACCGTTCACCGTCCGGTGGGACCACCCACCGGACGACCCGGGGGCTTGGGCGCAATGCCGGGGCCGGACGGTTCCCGGGCCGCTCCGTGCAGGTGAGGGTGGATCCGTCGCCCTCCCCGACGGGAAGGCCCGGACCTCGGAAGGAGCCCCTCGTGCCGCTCTCCCCCACCCTCCGGCGCACGGACCCCGAGGCGCTGGCCGAACTCCAGCGCGACCACGGGCGGGCCCTGTTCGGATTCCTGCTCGGCCTCACGGCAGGCGACGCACAGCGGGCGGAAGACCTCGTGCAGGAGACCCTGGTGCGCGCCTGGCAGCATCCCGAGGTGCTGGCCAGCGCGCACGAATCCATGCGGCCGTGGCTGTTCACGGTGGCCCGGCGGCTCGCGATCGACGCCCGCCGGGCCCGCCTGTCCCGGCCGCAGGAAGTGGACCCCGAAGGGCTGGAGCAGGCCCCGGCGCCGGTGGACGAGGTGGCCGGATCGGTCACCGCGATCGATGTCCGGCGCGCCGTCGGCTCCCTCGGCCCGGAGCACCGGGAGGTGCTGATGCAGGTCTACTTCCAGGACCGGTCCGTGGCCGAGGCCGCGGCGGAGCTCGGCATTCCGGCCGGAACGGTCAAGTCCCGTACGTACTACGCCCTGCGCGCCCTGCGGAAGGGCCTCCAGGGGTACGGGTACGGCCTCGGCGCCTGAGGCAGCGCAGGGGAGGGCGCAAGTACCGTCCCGAACATGCACGGAACCGACAAAATGTGCAAGAAATTCGGCACCAGACCGTTCAAGTTGAGTAAACATCCCCCGCTGCGGGAGCCGCTGGGGGAAGGCTCAGGGCTTGACGGCGGGACGGCTCAACGCGCGGGAGAAGGTGGAACGGTGCAGCCCGAGGGTATGAACGGCACCAGTGACGGCGGGCTCGCGGTGCCCATGGCATGGCTCTACGCCGAGTACATCGCGGACGAACTGCTGCGCACGGGGCGGCTGATCCCGGTCAGCACCCTGGAGTTCCGGGCCGGACGCGACACGCTCGCCCTGACGATCTACCTCTCGGACGCAGCCGGTGAGCTCTCCGGGATCCGGGTGGTCTCGCAGCTCGACGAATGGCTGTCGCTGACGGCGTACGGGCACCCCTGGCGCGACTGGGTGCGCACCCGGTTCCTCGATCTGGGCGAGGACGCCGTGGAACGGGGGGAGGGCGAGGAGCCGGACCTGGAACTGGCCCGGGCGGCGTGGCGCTGGCTCGACGGCACCGAGCTGCTCGCCACCAACCTCGACCCCGGACGGCACGGCCACACCGACACCCCACCGGAACTGGACGAGAACGCCCGCGTCTGGACCCCGGCCTGGCAACTCGGCCTGCCCCTGGGCCACTTGGCGATGCACCTGTTCTGAGGCCGAGCACCTGTCTTTCGGATCAGGCCGGGCGCTGGGCGCCCGGGGCCTCGGCCGGGTCCGTCACCAGGCCGGTGAAGTCGGCCTCGTTGCGCTCGGCCCGGGTGACGTACCACCGGGCGATGAGCCACATCACCGGGTACACCAGCAGCCCCAGCGCCACCCAGACCAGCGGGCCCGACCCGGTCCCCGGCAGGACGAACACCAGCGGCAGCGCCCCGACGAGCAGGGCGAGCGCGCCCAGCGCCCACAGGCCGGCGCGCAACTGGCTGCGCATGAGGGCCCGTACGTAGGTCGCGCCGAGGGTGGTCTGCTCGGAGATCTCCGAGCGGGCCGGGGTGTGCGCGGGCGGCCGGCGGCGGGTGCCCCGGGGAACCCCGGTGACGATCTCGCGCCGGGGCGGCGACTGCTGCTCCTCGGCCATGGCGCAGGAGTCTACGCAGCGCCGGGCTATTTGAGGAGACGCGAGAGCCGCCGGTCGGCGAGCGGCTTCCCCCCGGTCTGGCAGGTGGGGCAGTACTGGAGCGAGGAGTCCGCGAAGGACACCGAGCGGACGGTGTCCCCGCACACCGGGCACGGCTCGCCGTCCCGGCCGTGCACCCGCAGCCCGCTCTTCTTCTCGGCCTTGAGCTGCCCGGCGGCCACGCCGTGCGCCCGGCCGACGGCCTCGCGCAGGGTGTCCTGGACGGCCTCGTACAGGAGGGTGGTCTGCTCCTCGTCGAAGGAGGCGGCCAGCTTGAAGGGCGAGACCTTGGCCCGGTGCAGGATCTCGTCGCTGTAGGCGTTGCCGATGCCGGCGACGACGCTCTGGTCGCGCAGGACGCCCTTGATCTGGCGCCGCTCCCCCGCCAGCAGCGTCGCGAAGGCGTCCCGGCCGAAGGCCTCCGCCAGCGGGTCCGGTCCGAGCCGGGCGATGCCCGGGACCTCCTGGGGGTCGTGCACCACGTACACGGCGAGGCGCTTCTGGGTCCCCGCCTCGGTGAGGTCGAAGCCGCCGCCGCCCTCCAGGGCGACGCGCAGGGCGAGCGGGCCCTTGCCGGGGCGCGGCGGCTGCGCGGGCAGGGTGTCCTGCCAGCGCAGCCAGCCGGCCCGGGCCAGGTGGGTGACGAGGTGGAGTTCGCCGACGGCCATGGCCAGGAACTTGCCGTACCGGGCGGTGGTCCCGGCCGGCTTGCCTTCGAGGGCGGTCACGGGCGGGTCGTAGGTCTTGAGCACGCTCACCGCGAGCGGGTGGACGCGCTCCACCACCCGCCCGGTGAGGTGCTCGTCGAGGTACTCGCGCAGGGCCTCGACCTCCGGCAGCTCCGGCATGCTCCCAGCCTGCCGCCGCCTCAGGCGAAACGCGAGCTGGGCACGGGGCCGGGGGACGCGACGCGGTCGCGGGGCGCCGAGAGCCAGCCGGTGCGGATTTCTGTCACGAACGCCCGGAAGCCCTCGTCCGTGTCGTCCGGGGTCGCGCCGTCGCCCTCGTCCGGATCGGTGCCCGCCGCCGCGATCTCGCCGGCGACGGCCTCCTCGGCCCGGTCCTCGCCCTCCCGGCGCGGGGCGACGTACTGGCACAGCAGGGCGCTGAAGTCCGCGCTCACCGCGGGCGGGTCGGTCCAGCAGGTGGCGTGCTCGAAGAGGACCTGGCCGTCGGCGCGCGCGTGCAGCGTACGGACGAGGTCCTGGTCGACGGCGTTGAGGTCGTACGCCACGACGAGGGTGTCCGTACGGGTGGGCTCGTACGGCACCACGGGCAGCCCGAGCACCCGCGCGGCGGCGAGCCCGAGGATCCGGTCGGGCCGGCCGGGCAGCAGCGAGACCGTACCGGGGCGGCGTCCGGAGGCCTCCAGTGCGATCGCGAGCCGGGCCAGGCCGCGGCGGCACTGCTCGGGGCTGTCGCCGAGGTAGGCGTACCGGCCCGTCATGCCGGCGTCCCAGCCGTACGGGGAGAGGGTGCCGAGCAGGCCGCCGGTGAGGCCGTAGTGCCAGCCGCGCAGGTCGGCCGCGCCGAGCGGGTCGGGGTGCCCGGCCGTCCGCTGGGCCCGGCGGGACCGGCCGCTGCGCAGCACCTGGCGCGCCTGGCGCTCGCGCGCGCCCGACCACTGCGGGTCCTCGGGAGCGGGGAGGCCGAGCAGCAGCCCCTCCGCGGTGTCCAGGTCCCCGGCGAGCAGGGTGTGGTGGACCAGGAGGTACGTCTCGGGCCAGGCGGGCAGTTGCTCGCCGCGGGCGGCGAGCAGGCCGGCGGCCTCGGCGTGCCGGTGTTCGTCCTCCAGCGCGGAGACCAGCTCGGCGAGCAGCGGCCGGGAGTCCGGGAACGTCCTCAGTGCCTCGCGCAGCGGTGCGACGGCGAGGAAGGCGATGCCGCGTTCGACGCAGCCGTAGCCGAGGTCGTAGAGGGCCTGGGGGTCCTGTGGCCGCTCGGCGGCGGTCGCGGCGGCTGCGGCCAGGTCCTCGAACCCGGCGGCCTCGGCCAGGGCGCGGGTGGCCTCGGCGAGTTCGGGGAGGGACATCGTCTCGGCGTGCGGCCGCAGGGACCGTACGGCTCCGGGCAGATCGCCGTTCTTCAGCAGTCGGCGCACGTCTTCCATGGCGTTGGTCATCGCCCTCGATCCTCGGGGACCGCGGGCGCCCCCCGCAACGGACTTTCCGCTCCCGGGGCCGAGGGGAACCGGGCCTCAGGCCATCAGGTCATGAGGAACTCGCACCACACGCACTTGCCGCCGCCCCGCGGTTCCACGCCCCAGTCGTCCGTCAGGCGGTCCACCAGCATCAGGCCCCGCCCCGAGACGCCCGACTCCCCCGCTTCGCGGCGCCGCGGCAGCGCACTGGAGCGGTCCTCGACCTCCACCCGGAGCCGCCGTTCGGGGCCGGTCAGGACGCGCAGGGTGACGATCGCCGGGCCGTCGGTGTGCATCAGGGCGTTCACGATGAGCTCGTCCGCGACCAGCTCGATCTCGTCGGCGCGTTCCCGCGCGCCCCAGGCGCGGACGGCCGCTCCGATCATGTGGCGGGCCGCGACCAGGGCCTCCGGGTCGCCCGGGGCCACGTGCTGCTGGAGGCGGCCGCCGCCCGGCGGGAGGTCCTCGATGTCGCGGCGCAGCAGGAGCAGCGCCATGTCGTCGTCCCCGCCGCGGTCGTCGACGACCCCGCACAGCCGGTCCGCCAGCAGTTGCAGGTCCGCGGGGCCGCTGCGGATCAGGGCGGTGAGCAGCTGGATCCCGTCGTCGAGGTCGGCTCCGGGCTGTTCCACCAGGCCGTCCGTGCACAGCAGGATCGTTTCCCCCGGGTCCAGTTCCACCGTGGTCACCGGGTATTCGAGGCGGCCGAACTCCGCCGACAGGCCGAGCGGCATCCCGCCGCGGACCGGGAGCCTGCGGCAGTCCCCGTCGCGGGTGCGCAGCAGGGGGTCGATATGACCGGCCCGTACCAGCTGGAGCACGCCCGTCGACAGGTCGGCCTCCACGTACATACAGGTCGCGAAGCGGTCGGTGTCGAGTTCGTGCAGGAAGACCGACGCCCGTGCCATGACCGTGGCCGGCGCGTGCCCTTCGGCGGCGTAGGCGCGCAGCACGATGCGCAGCTGTCCCATGACCGCCGCCGCGTGGGTGTCGTGGCCCTGCACGTCGCCGATGACCGCGCCGACCCGGCCTGCGCCGCGGCCTCCGGCCTGGGAGGCGCCGGGCAGCGGGATGACGTCGTACCAGTCGCCGCCGATGTCCTGGCCCATCCGGGCGGAGCGGTACCGTACGGCGATCTGTCCGCCCGGCACCGAGGGGATCCGCCGCGGCAGCATGGCCTGCTGGAGGCCTTCCGCCAGATCGTGTTCCTGCTCCAGCAGCATCGCCCGCTGGAGGCTCTGCGCGATGCTGCTGCCCAGCGCGACCAGCAGGTTCCGCTCGTCCTGGGTGAAGCCGTCCTTGTCCTGGTAGAGCAGTCCGATCGCGCCGATCGGGCGGGCCTGGGCGATCAGCGGCAGATAGGCGGCCGCCGAGATGTCCATGTACGAGATCTTCGCCCAGAGGCTGGGATAGCCCTGGGCGAACTCCTGCGCCGAGTCGAGGAAGCGCGGCTGGAGCGAGCGGACGACCTCGCTCATCGGATACGGCTCGTCGATGCGCGTGTAGCGGGTGCCGGGGACGAAGCTGCCCTGTGGTCCCTCGGCGACGAGGTGGATGCGGGCACCGTCGACGAGGCCCATCACCATGCCCATGGAGCCGAGCCGCTCCAGGCCGTGGGCGTCGCCGAGCGCGTCGATGACGTCCTGGACGGTGCGGGCGTGCGCGAGGGCGGCGGTGGTGCTCTCGACGACGGACGTCTGGCGGCGTCTTTCCTCGTCGAGGCCGAGCCGCTCGGCCGAATGACTGAGCTCCTCGGTCGCGTCGCGGACGATGCCGATGATCCGGTACGGGCGTCCGTCCGGGTCGCGCATGACGCGGCCCTGGGTGTGGGTCCAGCGCAGCAGGCCGTCGCGGCACCGGATGCGGAAGTAGGCGCCGTAGGTGTCCTCGCCGCTCTTGAGGGCGCTGGAGACGAGGGCGTCGAGCCGGGTGGCCTCGGTGGCCGGGACACGCGGCGAGAGGGACTCCGGCCGCCCGTCGTACTCATCGGCGGCCGTGTCGAAGACGTCCAGGGCCGCCGAGTCCAGGTGCATGAGGCCGGTGACCAGGTCCCAGTCGAAGCTGCCCATCCGGTTCAGTGCCAGCGACCGGTCCGGATGCGCGGGCCAGTCGTCCGGGAGGGAAACGGTGCTCGGCACCGGTCCACCATGACACACGGGCCGGTCAGGCGCTCTCCAGGGGGTAGCCGGGGTCCGAGGGGTCCAGTGGCGGGTCCAGCTGCGGGTCGGGGACGGCGTTCGGGTCGTGCTCCTCGTCCGGCGAAGGGGTCGTGCCGTCGGGTCCCGGCGGGAGGTCCGGGTCGTCCGGGAACGGTGACGTCGGGTCGTACGGCAGGCCGGACATCCCGTCGGACGGCAGGTCGGACATGCCGTCCGAGGGGAGGTCGCCCGGCTGGTCCGGGGGGAGGTCGTTCGGGGGCCGCTGGGGGACCCGCGGGTTCGACGGCCGGTTCGGGTTGGTGTCCGGACGCGCCTGCGGGCTGGTGCCACGGTCCGGCGGGCAGTCCGTCGCCCTGGGGGCCGGGGGCAGTGGGGCGGGCGCCGCGGGGGTGCCCGGCGCACTGGGGCCGCCGGGCTCCGCCGGCGGGGCCGTGCGGGCCAGGCTGTTGGTCAGGCAGGGGTCGGACCGTGTGTTTCCGCGCGGGTTGGCGGGCCCGTTCGGGATGCCGTCCGCCGGGTCGTACGGGGGGACCGCCTGCGGGGTCCGGTCCTGGGCCCCGTCGTCGCCGGTCTTGCGCTCGATCCAGGTGTTGTCGGCGATGTTGACGATCACCAGGTTGTTGATCACGTGGGGGGTCGGTTCGATCACGACGACCTGGTTGGGCTGGTAGCCGCTCCACGGGTCGCCCTTGTGCACCGGGGAGCCCTTGGGCGCGAGCGGGGACTGGAGCGGATTGCCGCAGGCGCAGCGCACCCGCGGCATTCCGTGGTCGTCGACGAGGACCGCCGTGCCCGCCTGGAGGACGGACTGGAAGCTGTCGGCCCGGCCGTCGAGGAAGCCGTGGCTGGTGACCCGGGTGTCGGCGCGGAGCACGACAGGGGTGAGGCCGCGCAGGAAGTCGGGGATCTTCGCCTGTTCGATGCCGGAGACCTCGGCGAAGGCGCGGGCCTTGGCCTCGTCGGCGGTGAGGTAGCGGACCTGCTGTTCCACGTCGCAGCTGCCGAGCCGCTGGGTGCCGCCGTACAGGCCCGGGGTGGCCGCGTTCACCGTGCGGATGCCCCGTCCGGTCGGGTTGGGCAGCGGGGGCTGTACGGGGGCGGACTCGCGGGTGGCGGAGGAGGCCGTGAAGGGTGCGGGGCCGGCGGCGGCCACGGGTTCGAGGTAGACCTCCTGGCTCTCGGATCCGGCCGTGCTCACGGGCTCGTCGGAGCCGCCGCAGCCCGCGGCGAACAGGCCGAGGACTGCCAAGAGGGCGGCTCCCGCGGGTCCGTGACGGCGCGGCGCCTGACGAGGTGTCGGAGGTGTCAGTGCGTGCACGCGATTCTCCCTTTTTGCCCCGGTTGCTCCCTCTTGTCTGCCGCATCCTCGCGACCGCCGCAACCGGAAGAGCGCCTTGAACATGTTCAAAGAACCTCGTAGAGTCACCCCTGCGAGTTGAACGCGTTCAAAGCGTTGATCCGCACTTCGGGGGAGTCCACGTGACGGCACTGGTGAACGTGATCGTCACCCTGGGCATGCTCTACGTCCTGCCCGCCGGCCTGCGCCTGATCGACCCGGCCGGGCTGCGCCGCACCGCCCGGCTCTGGCCCCTGCTCGCCGCCCCCGGGGCCGTGTGCCTCTGGCTGCCGCGGGGTGGCCTCGCCACGGCGCTCGCGGCACTCTACGCGGCGGCCACCCTGGCCCTCGCGGCGCGGGCCCCGGCCCGGCTGCTGCGCACCCTCCGCCGGACGGCCACCGGCGGACCCCGCCCGCTGGCCCCGACCGAGGTCGCCGTGCTCACGGCCCTGGCCTCGCCGTCGGTCGCCGGGGTGGCCCTGGTCGCCGAACGGGCCGGACACCGGCTCTTCGGCTTCGACCTCGACATCCTGGCGCTGACCGTGCCGCACTTCCACTACGCCGGATTCGCGGCCGCGCTGGTCGCCGGGCTGGTCTGCCGGGCGGCGGCGCGAAAGACAGGCCCCTGGGCCGCCGGGGCGGCGTACAGCGTCCCCGCGGGCACCCTGCTCGTCCTCCTCGGCTACTTCGTCGCCGACTGGGCCGAGCTGGTGGGCGCGGTGGTCCTGACCGGCGGGATGTGGGCCGTGGCCCTGCTGACCTGGCGGGAGATCCGGCCCTCGGCCCTCGACCGGACCACCCGGGGCCTGCTGGCGGTCTCGGCGGCCGTCCTCGTCGCCACCATGCTGCTCGCCCTGTGGTGGGCGGCCGGCGAGGCCACCGGCATCACGCACCCCACCCTGACCTGGATGGCCGCGACCCACGGCCTCGGCAACGCGCTCGGCTTCGCCCTGTGCTCGGTGCTGGCCTGGCGCCGGCTGACCGAAGGGGCACCCAACCGTCCGGAGGAGACCACCCCATGACCCGACTCATCGGCGCCGGCCGCAGCCTGTTCAGCTACCCCGACCGGGGTGCGACCGCCGGCGGCCCCCTGCCCGCCGGATACCACCACCTGCGCCACCGCACCCGGATAGGACAGGGCCGCGCCGTCTTCGAGGCCGCCGGAGTCGCGGTCACCACCTTCCACGCCCACCGGACCTCGGGCATGCGGATGCGGGCCGATGCCGGCGCCGCCCGGCCCGGCAGCCGCGTGGTGGTCGGCATCGGCCTGGGCCCGCTGCGGATCACCGCTCCGTGCGAGGTGATCTGGACGGCGTACGAGCCCACCCGCATCGGCTTCGCCTACGGGACGCTGGAGGGCCACCCCGAGAGCGGGGAGGAGTCCTTCGTCGTGGACATGGACGCCGACGGCACGGTGTGGTTCACCGTGACCGCCTTCAGCCGCCCGGGCCGCTGGTACACCCGGCTCGCGGGCCCCGCGGTGCCCTTCCTCCAGCTGCGGTACGCGCGCTGGCTGGGCCACACCCTGCGCAGGCTGGCCGCCGCTGCCTGACCGGTCCGATACTGGAAGCGATGGACTGGTTCACGGCGCCCGAGTACTGGCTGGGCCGGCTGGTCTTCCAGCGGGCCCTGGCCGGTGTCTACCTCCTCGCCTTCATCGGGGCCGCCCTGCAGTTCCGGGCCCTGATCGGAGCGCACGGCATGCTGCCCGTGCCGCGCTACGTGCGGTACGTGCCCTTCCGGCGCGCCCCGAGCCTGTTCCAACTGCGCTACTCGGACCGGCTCTTCGCGGGCTGCGCCTGGACCGGGGCGGCGCTGGCCGCCGCACTGGCCGCGGGGGCCGGGGACGAGGTGCCGCTGGCCGTGGCCATGGCCATGTGGGCCCTGCTGTGGCTGCTCTACCTCTCCATCGTGAACGTGGGACAGACCTGGTACTCCTTCGGCTGGGAGTCCCTGCTGCTGGAGGTGGGCTTCCTCGCCGTCTTCCTCGGCAACGCCCGGACCGGGCCGCCGGTGCTGGTGCTGTGGCTGCTGCGCTGGGTGCTCTTCCGGGTGGAGTTCGGCGCGGGGCTGATCAAGATGCGCGGGGACCCCTGCTGGCGCAAGCTCACCTGCTTGTACTTCCACCACGAGACGCAGCCGATGCCGGGGCCGCTGAGCTGGTTCTTCCACCACCTGCCCAAGCCCCTGCACCGGGTGGAGTGCGCCGCCAACCACGTCACGCAACTGCTGGTGCCGGTCCTGCTGTTCACCCCGCAGCCGGTGGCCTCGTACGCCGCTGGGACCATCGTGGCCACTCAGCTGTGGCTGGTGCTGTCGGGGAACTTCGCCTGGCTTAACTGGCTGACGATCACGCTGGCCCTGTCGGCCGTCGACTTCACCGGGCTCGCGGGCGCTCCCCCGGCCGCCGCCTCGCGCGCGGCGCCGGTGTGGTTCGTGGTCCTGGTCTGCGCCGTGACCGTCCTGGTGCTGGTGCTGAGCCGGCATCCGGTGCTCAACATGGTCTCGCGGCGCCAGGTGATGAACCGCTCCTTCGACTCGCTCCACCTCGTCAACACCTACGGGGCCTTCGGCACGGTGGGCCGGATCCGCGACGAGGTGGTCGTCGAGGGCACCGCCGACCGCGTGCCGCACACGGACGGGGACTGGCGGGAGTACGGCTTCAAGGGCAAACCGGGTGGACTGCGCAGGATGCCCCGCCAGTTCGCCCCGTACCACCTGCGCCTCGACTGGCTGATGTGGTTCGCCGCACTCTCCCCCGGCTACGCGCGCGACTGGTTCGGGCCGTTCGTGGAGCGGCTGCTGGCGGGGGACCGCGACACGCTGCGGCTGCTGCGCCACAACCCCTTCCCCGAAGCCCCGCCCCGCTATGTCCGGGCCGGTCTGTACCGCTACCGGTTCACCACCTGGCGGGAGCTGCGCGAGACGGGCGACTGGTGGCACCGCACGCTGCTGCGCGAGTACCTGCCGCCGACCCGTCTCGCGGACGCCGCCCGGTCAGAGCCCGAGTAGCGCGGCCTCCCGCTCGGCGGAGATGCCCTTCTGCGGCCGGTCGGGCCGGTGGGGGGCCACGCCTCCGAGCGAACTCAGCCAGGTCCAGGTGTCGGCCACGGTCTCCTCCACGGGCCGGCACACCAGGCCCGCCTCGAGGGCCTTCGTGACGTCGGCGCCGAACATGTAGTCGTACAGCTCGCCTTCCGGGAGCCAGACGGGAAGCTCGGTCCAGGGCTCGATCCCGGCCGCCTCGATGGTGGCCGCGTCCGTCCAGCGCGCCTCGGCCACGGCTCCGGTGGCGGCGGCGCAGGCGTCCAGGAGACTGCCCATGGTGGCGTGGCCGAGCGGGGAGACCAGGTTGTACGCACCCCCGCGCCCGGCGGCTGC
Source organism: Streptomyces sp. NBC_01408 (assembly GCF_026340255.1). GTDB lineage: Bacteria > Actinomycetota > Actinomycetes > Streptomycetales > Streptomycetaceae > Streptomyces. The sequence goes on from NZ_JAPEPJ010000002.1 coordinate 543,773, forward strand.
CGCGTCCAGCGTCCAGCGCGCGAGGTCGCGCACGTCGATGTACTGGAGCGGCAGGCCGGGGCGTCCGGGCGCGAGGAAGGGGCCGCCCCGGGCCAGCCGGTTCAGCCACCAGGGCAGCCGGCCGACGTTCTCGTACGGGCCCACGATCAGCCCGGCGCGAACCAGCAGGGCGCGGTCGCCGAAGGCGTCCAGGGCCGCGAGTTCACCGCCCCGCTTGTCCTCGGCGTAGGCCACGGCCCCGGCGTCGGGCGAGCCGTCGACGACCGGGCCGTCCTCGGCGAGGCCGGCCGGGGCCGGGTAGGCGTACACCGAGCGGCTGGAGATGTACGCGTACCCTCCGACCCGGCCGCGCAGCAGGCGGGCGCTGTCACGGACGGCGCTGGGGGCGCCGCTCCAGGTGTCGACGACGAGGTCCCACTCCCCCGTGGCGAGGGCGTCCAGACCACCGGGGGCGGTGCGGTCCCCGTGCAGGGCCGAGGTGCCCGGCGGGGGCGCGTGGTGCCCGCGGTGGAAGACGGTCACCTCCCAGCCCCGGGCGAGGGCCCCCTCGGTGATCGCGCGTCCGACGAATTCTGTACCACCCAGCATCAGCAGCTTCATGTGGATCACCCTGCCGGTGCGGCGGAACCCGCGGAACCCTTGATCGCCCTCAGCGATGACGCTCACGGCGTACGGGATACGGGAACCCGCCCGGGCCGGCGGTGGCCCGGCGCCCTGCCCGCCCGGGCAGGGCAGCGCCCCCGGCACCGGTCGGGCGGGGGCGCTTGGGCTCGCGGCCCGGGGTCAGTCGATGCCGGGCAGGATGTGCGACTCCGCCAGGTCGTCCTCGTATCCCGCCAGCCTGATCGGGGCGGACCGGGCCCAGACCTCGAGACTGCCGAGCTCATCCGAGCGGGGTGTGGTCTTCCGCACCGTAGCTTCCAGCAGCACCTGGTCGGGCTTCTTCTTGTCTGTCACCGCGCACTCCTTTGTGTCGCGTAACCCGGCAGGCGAACCGCGCCGGGCAAGGGAGAAAGGGATACCGGACGCGGTGGCGCCATGGTGGAGCTTGGCCCGGTTGGGGCCGTCTTGATGCCCCTCAGAGTACACATATGAGCGCACCCCCGCTCGATGGAAAGGCAAAACCCACTCCGACTGCTTGTTTTCGCCGCGAGTTCAGCAAGTCGTGGGTCGCGGCGTCCGCGACGGATGGTCTGCTCGACGCCGGCGTACGCGCGACGGAGGGAGCGGCCGGTGACGAAGTCCGGTGTGGTGGAGGTCAGTTGTGTCGAGGAGCTGATGGAGATGCTGCTCGCCTGCCGCGGCGCCTGGGACACGCCCGACCGCAGCGGCGACCCGGTCGACCTGCACGACCACGGGCTTCAGACGGCGGCCCTGTTGCGCCGGTCACACCCCGCCGACAAGGAGCTCCAGGTCGCCGGCCTGGTCCACGACCTCGGCCATCTGCTCCGTCCGGGTGACGACGCCGGCCACGCCGACCACGCGGCCGCGGCCCTGCGCCCGCTGCTGGGCGAGCGGGTGGCCCGGCTGGTACGGCTGCACGTGCCGGCCAAGCGCTACCTGGCCGCGGTGGAGCCGGAGCGGGCGCTGTCCCCGCAGAGTGCGCTGACCCTGCGGGCGCAGGGCGGGGTGATGGGCGAGGCGGAGATCCGCGCCTTCGCGGCCGACCGGGACGCGGAGGCGGCGGTGACCCTGCGCCAGGCTGACGACGCGGGCAAGGTGCCGGGCCTGGACGCGGGGTCGATGGAGGACTGGCGGCCGGTCCTGGAACTGGTGGCCGCGTCCTCTTCCTGAGGGCCCGGTTTCCTGAGGGCCCGGTCCGCGCTCCGGCCGCCGGGCCCCGGGTTCCTACCAGTTGGCGGGCGCGTAGTCCTTGAGGAAGACGCCGAACAGGTCCTCGCCCGCCTCGCCGCGGACGACGGGGTCGTAGACCCGGGCCGCGCCGTCGATCAGGTCCAGGGGGGCGTGGAAACCCTCCTCGGCGAGGCGCAGCTTGTCGAAGTGGGGGCGCTCGTCGGTGATCCAGCCGGTGTCGACCGAGGTCATCAGGATGCGGTCGGTCTGGAACATCTCCTGGCCGCTGGTCCGCGTCACCATGTTCATCGCGGCCTTGGCGGCATTGGTGTTCGGGTGGCCCGCACCCTTGTAGCCACGGCTGAAGACGCCCTCCATCGCCGAGACGTTCACGACGTACGCACGCCCGCTGGACGCCTCCCGGGCGGCCTCGGCCATGGCCGGCCGGAGCGCGCTGATCAGGATGAAGGGCGACGTGTAGTTGCACAGCTGGGTCTCGAGCAGCTCCACCGGGGAGATCTGGTCGATGGTCTGCACCCAGGTGTTGCTATCGACGACGTCGGGCAGCAGGCCGCCCGCGTCGATGGCGGTTCCGGCGAGGTGCCGCTCCAGGCTGGCGTTGCCCGCCACCAGGGCGAGGTCGGCGACCTTCTGTGCCTCGAGCCCGGTCACGCCGATGGGCAGCGCCGCCAGGCCGTCGACCGCACCGGAGTTGAAGGCGCCGATGACGTGGTGGGCGGGGAGCTCGCCGGCGGGAAGCGGGGCGCTCTCACCCTCGACCAGCGCCGCGTAGGCGCTGGGCAGGCGGCGTACGGTCTGCGTCGCGTTGTTGATCAGGATGTCGAGGGGACCGGCCTCGGCCACCTGGTCGGCGAGGGCCACGGACTGGGCCGGGTCGCGCAGGTCGATGCCGACGACCTCCAGGCGGTGCATCCAGTCCGCGGAGTCCTCCATCGCCTTGAAGCGGCGGATGGCGTCCTTGGGGAAGCGCGTGGTGATCGTGGTGTGGGCGCCGTCGCGCAGCAGCCGCAGCGCGATGTACATGCCGATCTTGGCCCGGCCGCCGGTGAGCAGCGCGCGCTTGCCGGTGAGGTCGACACGGGCCTCCCGCCTGGCCCGGTTCTCGACGGCGCACTCCGGGCAGAGCTGGTGATAGAAGTAGTCGACCTCGACGTACCGTGTCTTGCAGATGTAGCAGGAGCGCGGACGCTGGAGTATCCCGGCGATCCGGCCGGCCTCCGTGACCGAGGAGGGCAGGAGGCCCTCGGTCTCGTCGTCGATGCGCTCGGCGGAGCCGGTCGCGGTCGCCTCGGTGACGGCCTTGTCGTTGGCGGTCTTGGCTGCGCGGCGCTCCTGGCGGCGGCGCTGCTTGACCGTGCGGTAGAGCCCGGCGGTGGCGCGGCGTACGGTGACGGCGTCCGGGTGGTCGACGTCGAGCTTGTCCAGCTCGTCGAGCACGCTGAGGCAGAGCTCCAGCCGCTCGGGGTCGATGCCCGGTCCGTAGTCGTGGCTTTCCTCGGTCACCGTCATGGCCGCTGCCGTTCCTTGATCACTCGTCCGCATCCGCCTGCTGCGGAAGTCCCCAAAAGGGAAACTGTACGGATTCCCCGCGCCCGGAACCAAACCCGATCACGCGCCCCTCACGCTCCGCGAACCCGGTGTCACCTGACGGAGCGGTGAAGGCGCGGTGACGGCGCCCGGCGGGAGCGCGCCGCACTGGATCTGTACTGCCTCTGTACTGCGTCCGCACTACCTCTGCAGTGATCCCGTACTCCGCCTGGACTATGCCTGGAGGATGACTCGTGACCTCCTTCGGGAGGAGGAACAGTTCGTCCTGGTGGGGCATTGTGGAACTTATGAGTGCCCTAGCGCTGTCGGTCGTTCTCTGCCTGGTGTCCGCCCTCGCGTACGCCGGTGGCGCGATCGTCCAGGAACGGGTCGCGGCGAGCACGCCGGACCGGACGTACGCTCCGCTGCGCCGGGCCGGGTGGTGGGTGGCGGTCGGGCTGAACGGCCTCGGTGCGCTGCTGCACGTCGTGGCGCTGGCCTACGGACCCCTGAGCCTGGTGCAGCCGCTCGGCGCGCTCACCATCGTCTTCGCGCTGCCGATGGCGGCGTTCTTCGTGGGGCGCCGGGCGGGTACGGCGGCCTGGCGCGGGGCGGTGCTGGCCACGGTGGGCCTGGCCGGGCTGCTGGCCCTGACCGGTGGGGACGGCCGGGCGGAGCAGGCGCTGGCGGGCTCCGAGCGGAGCCTGCTGCTGTTCGCGACCGGGGCCGGGGCGGCCGCGCTGTTCCTGGCGGCGCACCGCATGCACCGGCCGGTGCTGCACAGTGTGCTGCTGGCCGCCGCGGCCGGGCTGTCCTTCGGCATGGCCTCGGTGTTCACCAAGTCGGTGGCCGAGACCTTCACCGCGGACTCCCTGGGCGCCCTCGGACCCGACCTCGGGGCGATCGCCGTCCTCGCGGCGGGCGGGCTGCTGCTGTCCCAGGCGGCGTACCGGGGCGCCGGGCTGACCGCGCCGCTGGCCACGGTGACCGTGGTCAATCCGGTGATCGCGGCGGTGGTCGGCATCTCCCTGTTCGACGAGGGCTTCCGGTACGGGGCCGCGGGCACGGCGGCGGCGCTGGCGAGCGCCGTGCTGGCGGCGTCCGGGCTGATCCTCCTCACCGCCGTGCCCTCGCACGTGCGCGGGTCAGATGCGGACTCCATGGCCGCGGAGGTACTTCAGCGGGTCGATGTCGGAGCCGTAGCCGGGTCCCGTGCGCATCTCGAAGTGCAGGTGCGGTCCGGTGGTGTTGCCGGTCGAGCCGGAACGGCCGATCCGCTGGCCGCCCGAGACCTGCTGCCCGGCCTTGACCGCCAGCGCCGACAGGTGCGCGTACTGGGAGTAGCGCCCGTCGGTGTGCTGGATGACGACCTGGTATCCGTACGCACCGGCCCAGCCCGCCGAGACGACCTGACCGGGGCCCACCGACTTGACGGAGGTCCCCGTCGCCACCGGGAAGTCGATGCCCGTGTGGTAGCCGCTGGACCAGGAGGAGCCGGAGACCCGGTAGGCGGTTCCCAGGGCTGCGTCGACGGGGGCGGAGTAGCTGCCCGCGGCCGGCTTCTGCTGCGCTGAGGCGGGCGCGGGCTTCTCCGCCGGCTTGGCCGCGGGCTTCTCCACGGGTTTGGCCGCGGGCTTCTCGGCCGGTTTCTCGGCCGGCTTGGCGGCGGGCTTCTCCGCGGGCTGGACGGCCGGCTTCTCCGCCGCCGGTTCCACGGGCTTCACGGGCTCCGCGGTGCGCGGCGGCTTCTCCGGGTTCTGGGCGGGCGGCGCGGCGGTGATCCGCAGGGTGAGCCGCTGGCCGGGGAAGATCAGGTTCGGGTCGGTGCCCACGGCGGCCCGGTTGGTCTCGTACAGGGCCTGCCAGCCGCCCTCGACGTGCTGCTGGGTGGCGATCGCCGAGAGGGAGTCGCCGGGCGCGACGACGTAGGGGCTCGGCAGGACGGAGGTGCCGGTCGGCCGGGGTGTGACGCCCTGCTGCGGTACGGCCGCGCGGGCCTGCTGCGCCTGCGGCTTCGCCGTCTGCCCCGGTATCTGCGGGGCGAGGGCCGGGGCCGGGCCGCTGCGGGAGAGCCCTGCCTGCTTGCCGCAGGCGGGCCAGGCCTGAGGTCCCTGTCCCTTGAGGACCTTCTCGGCGACGGCTATCTGCTGGTCCTTGGTGGCCAGGTCCGCGCGGGGGGCGTAGGCGGTGCCTCCGAAGGCCCGCCAGGTGCTCTGGCTGAACTGGAGGCCGCCGTAGTAGCCGTTCCCGGTGTTGATGCGCCAGTTGTTGGTGGACTCGCAGGCGGCGACCTTGTTCCAGGTGTCCACCGAGGCGGCGTGGGCGGCTCCGGCGCCGATGAGCGGGAGCGCTATCCCGGCGCCGCCGGCGGTGAGCGCGAGCGAGGCCCGGTTGATGCTGCTCGGCTGATACCGGCGGTGCCGGCCCCGTACACCCATGGGAGCCCCCATCGAAGACATCAGGAACCGCACAACCTAACGCCACGCACAGGGCTTGACAAGGGGCGCAACAGGGCGCGCTCCAGCGGAAATTGACAGGGTATCGACGTGTGGCGACCGGCGGGCGGGGGTGGCGCGGTAGCGTCGGCACTCCCCGCACATCGAAGCACGCAGGAGCGCACGCAATGAGCACCAGCACAGCCCAGATCGGCGTCACCGGGCTCGCGGTGATGGGCAGCAACCTCGCCCGGAACTTCGCCCGGAACGGGTTCACCGTCGCCGTGCACAACCGGACCACAGCGAAGACCACGGCTCTGGTGCAGGAGTTCGGTCACGAGGGCACCTTCGTGGCGGCCGGGTCGGCGAAGGAGTTCGTCGACGCGCTGGAGCGCCCCCGGCGCCTCGTCATCATGGTGAAGGCCGGCGAGCCCACCGACGCCGTCATCCGCGAGTTCGCCCCGCTGCTGGAGGAGGGCGACGTCATCATCGACGGCGGCAACGCGCACTTCGAGGACACCCGGCGCCGCGAGAAGGAGCTGCGCGAGCGGGGCATCCACTTCGTGGGCGTGGGCATTTCGGGCGGCGAGGAGGGTGCGCTCCTCGGCCCGAGCATCATGCCCGGCGGCTCGGAGGAGTCGTACGCGTCCCTGGGCCCGCTGCTGGAGAAGATCGCCGCCAAGGCCGAGGACGGCACCCCGTGCACCTCGCACGTGGGCCCCGACGGTGCCGGGCACTTCGTCAAGATGGTGCACAACGGCATCGAGTACGCCGACATGCAGCTCATCGGTGAGGCCTACCACCTGCTGCGCGACGTGGCCGGCTACTCCCCCGCGAAGATCGCGGCGACCTTCCGGGAGTGGAACCAGGGGCGCCTGGACTCCTACCTGATCGAGATCACGGCGGAGGTGCTCGCCCACACGGACTCCGCGACGGGCCGCCCGTTCGTCGACGTCGTGGCCGATGCCGCGGAGCAGAAGGGCACCGGCCGCTGGACCGTGCAGATCGCACTGGACCTGGGCGTGCCGGTGTCGGGGATCGCCGAGGCCGTCTTCGCCCGGTCGGTCTCCGGCCACCAGGACCTGCGGACCGCCGCGCGCGGGCTCGCGGGCCCGACGGCCGCCGCGCTGTCCCCGGAGGCGGCCGACGCCTTCGCCGCGCAGGTGGAGCAGGCCCTCTACGCGTCGAAGATCGTCTCGTACACCCAGGGCTTCCACCAGATCCGGGCCGGCAGCGAGGAGTACGGCTGGGGCGTGGACCTGGGCGCGATGGCCTCGCTGTGGCGCGGCGGCTGCATCATCCGGGCGGCCTTCCTGGACCGGATCCGCGCCGCGTACGACGCCCGGCCGGACCTGCCGAGCCTGCTGGCCGACGAGAGCTTCGCGGGTGAGATCGGCGCCGCGCAGGACGACTGGCGGGCCGTGCTCGTGGCGGCGGTCGGCCACGGCATCCCGGTGCCCGCGTTCGCGGCCTCGCTGGCGTACTACGACGCCCTGCGTGCGGAGCGGCTCCCGGCGGCCCTCACCCAGGGCCAGCGCGACTTCTTCGGAGCGCACACCTACCGGCGCACCGACCGCGAGGGCTCGTTCCACACCCTCTGGAGCGGCGACCGCTCCGAGGTCCGTACGGACTGAGGCGCGGGTCTTAGTGCTGTGACCGGAAAGGTTTGCCGGTCACAGCACTAGCTCAGGGGCCCGGGCTGGGGGATCGGCGCGGGTCCCGGCGGCGGGGGCACGGGGTCCGGTTCGGGCACCGGGCCGGGGACCGGCGGTACGGGCCGCGGGATGGGCTCGGGATCCGGGAAGGGGTTCGGCCCCGGCGTCGGGCCGGGCCCGGGAACGGGCGGCTGCGGGTCGGGAACCGGTGGCTGCGTCTGGTCTGCCTCTTGCTTTTGCACCATGTGTCCCACCTTCCCGCGATCGGGGCGGGTACGCCGCCCCGCGCGGGCCGATCAGGCGGGGTGCGCGGAGAGCAGGCGCAGGCCGGCGGCCAGACCCGGGGCAGGGCTGGAGAGCACCGGGACGCGGGTCGTGGCCAGGTCCGCGGCGCCGGCCATGGAAACCTGGGCCAGGACGATGACGTCCGCGTCGGTGACGGCCTCGGCGGCCGCCGCCACGCGGGCGAGACTGCCGCCGGTGTCCCCCGCCGCGAACCGCTCCCAGGCCCCGGCGACCACGTGCGTACGGATCGACACCGGGGCTCCGGCGGCCTCCTCGGCCAGCAGCGCCCCGGTGGGCCCCAGGGTCGACTCGAGGGCGGCCAGTACGGCGATCCGCGGGCCTGTGCGCACGGCCGCCGCGGCCATCGGCCGGTCCACGCGCAGCACCGGAGCGCCCAGGGCGGGGGCGAGGGCCTCGGCCACCGCTCCGATCGTCGAGCAGGTGACCAGCACGGGACCCGGCCCGGCGCCGGCGAGCAGCCCCAGCAGGGCCGGAGCCACCGCCTCCGGCCCCTCGGCGCGGGCCCGGTCCAGTAGCTCCGGCACCACCAGGTGCCGCAGCTCGGCCCCGGGGTGGTTCCGGTCGCGCAGTGCGTCGAAGACCGGGACGTGCACGGGCGAGGTGTGCAGCAGGAGCAGGCCCGTCACCACAGGTCGGAGTCGGAGTCCAGCTGCGCCTTGGCGGCCCCGACCACCGCGGCCGGCGCCTCGGGCGCCTCGTCGGGGTGTTTGGCGGCCCAGCTCGCCGCGTAGGGGCACAGCGGAACCACGGGCACGCCCTCGGCGGCGGCGATCCCGTAGAAGGTCCGCACCAGCCCTCCGGCGATCCCGCGGCCCTCGTGCTCCGGCTCGACGACGGTGTGCACCGCCACCAGCGCGTGGGGCTCCTCGGCGAGCACGAAGTAGGCGATGAACCCGACCACCGCCTCGCCCTCGACGGCGAGCAGCCGTCCGGCCTTCCGCTCGTCCTGGAACTCGATCGGCGTGCTGCTCCGGCCCTGCGGCATGGTCCCCGACTCCCCTCAGACAGCCACCGCGTGGGGGCTGCGCTCCTGATCCGTACCCGGCACCGGCGCGGAGGGATCCGCACCCAGCTCGATGATCCGATTGTCGCCGTCGACGTGCACGACGCGGGGCTTGAACACCCGGGCCTGCGCGTCCTCGATCTGCGCGTAGCTGATGAGGATGACGAGGTCCCCGGGGTGCACGAGGTGCGCGGCGGCGCCGTTGATCCCGATGACCCCGGAGCCGCGCTCCCCCTCGATGACGTACGTCTCGAGCCGCGCCCCGTTGGTGATGTCCACGATGTGCACCAGCTCACCGGGCAGCAGATCAGCGGCGTCGAGCAGATCGGCATCGACGGTCACGGAGCCGACGTAGTGCAGATCGGCTTGGGTGACGGTCGCCCGGTGGATCTTGGACTTGAACATGGTACGAAGCATGCGAATACTCCCGATATGTCAGCTCCCTGCCCGCTTCACGCAGGTCAAGGGCGGTCTTCGGAGCCTACAACGATTCGCATGTCCGGTCAGCTGTCCCCAGGTCCTTCAGGACTCATGCTGACCCGTTGCTGACTTTCCCGACGCCCCATCAGGCCAGTCCGGAGGGCTTCGCCAGCCCGTCTCAGGAGCCCCGGGGAGGCGTTCATTCCGGTGAACCCGGCACCACGGCGGTGCTCTTCCGGTTCAATGAACCGCGTGGCACAGGCACTGGGTTTCACCGACGAAGACCTCCGCAGGCTGGCCGGGTCCCGGTCTTATGAGCGGGGGCTCGACTATCTCTCGGCTGTGTCCCGGTTGGAGATCGACGAGACGGCAATCACCGCGGCCGTGGACGGCACCGACTGTTACGAAGTCGAACTGACCGAGGACGGGGAGGGCGGGGTCACCGGCTGGTGCGACTGCCCGTACGGACAGGAGGGCAACTTCTGCAAGCACTGCGTGGCGGTGGGCCTGGCCGTCCTGGGGCGGGCCGAGTCCGTGCCGCAGCAGCGGTCGGCCGCCGCCTCGCGCACCCGGCTGCTGGACGCCTGGCTGGAGTCCCGCACCCGCGAGGAACTGCTTGCCCTGGTAAGGGAACACCTCGCCGACGACCGCGATCTGCGCCGCCGCCTGGAGCTGCGCGCGGCCACCGCTGGGGAGGACACCGGTATCGTCCGCGAACGGATCCTGAGCCTGCTCGACACCCGCCCCTTCGCCCGATACGGCTACGTCGAGTACGCCGATGCCCACGCCTACGGGCAGCAGGCCGCCGAGGCAGTGACCGCGTTGCGCGCGCTGTCGGCGAGCGGCCGGGCGTCGGACGCGGTGGAGGTGGCCCGGGAGGCCCTCTCCGCCCTGGGCCGGACGTACGGCGAGATCGACGACTCGGACGGCCTGATCGGGGACGTGGCGGCCGGACTGGCCGAAGGCCATCTGGAGGCCTGCCGGGCCGCCCGTCCGGACCCGGTCCAGACGGCCGACTGGCTGGTGGCCCACCTTCTCGACGGCCTGAACGACGCCACCGACATCGACCTCTTCGACTACCACGAGGTACTGGGTGAGCCTGGCCTTGCCCGCACCCGGGAATTGGTCGTCGCCGCCTGGCGGGCCAACCCCAAAGGATGGGCGGAGAAGTACCTGATGGAGCGCCTCCTCAAGGCCGATGGAGGCAGCGTGGACGCGCTGGTCGCCGTCCACGCGGCGGACCTCGCCCCGAACGGAGCCACCCATCTGGTGATCGCGAAGGAACTGGAGACGGCGGGCCGCCCGGCCGAGGCACTGGAATGGGCCGAACGCGGCCTGCGGGAGGCCGAGTCGCAGTGGGGCCCGGACGTCGAACTGGTCGCCTTCGTCTGCGAACGCTACGCGCGGACCGGCCGCCTCGCCGACGTGGTCACGCTCCGCCGGGACCTGCTACGGGCCCGCCCAACCCTGGCCGCGTACCAGGCCCTGCGTACAGCGGCCTGCGCGGCCGGGACCTGGGAGGCCTCCGAGCGAGCGGGCGCCCGGGAGACGCTCCGGGCGGCCGGCACGCCCAAGAGCGGCCGCTGGTACGGCGGTTCCGTACTGGTCGACGCACTCATGGACGACGGCGACCTCGACGCCGCCTGGCAGGCCGCCACCGACGGGTACGCCGACCAGCGGCAGTGGCTGGCCCTTGCCGACCGGATCCGCGACCAGCGGCCGGCCGACGCGCTGACCATCTACCTGCACTGGATCGAGCCCCTGCGCAAGCAGACCGGTGACAGCGCGTACGAGCGCGTGATCGAACTGCTGCTCGGCGCCCGCGCCTGCCACCGCGCACTCGACACCGAGGCGGAGTTCGCCACATATCTGGCCGCGCTGCGCACCGACCAGAAGCGCAAGCGAAAGCTCATGGCCATGCTCGACCGGCACGGGCTCCAGGTGCTGTCGTCACAGTGACGCCCACCGGTGCGGGAACGAGGGTGGCCGCCGGTGATCATCAGTGTGTGAGGACAGAAGACGGTGGCCGCGGGTCCCACCGTCGCAACGGCGACGGCGCAAGGTGGCACAGCCGTGGCCTTGACGGGCGTCCCTCCGGGAGTCCCCGGGTGAGCGCCAGTGGGCCACTCGACCGGCGGGCACACGGAGGACGGCAACCCCGGCTTGGTCCGGCGACCACGCCCACTGGCTGCAGCGCCTGCCCGCAGCCGCTCCGGTGCTGACCGGCATGGCGTCGGAGATTGCCCGACGACGTGTCAATCCCCGTCAAGACAAAGGGCAGAGGCTGTGCTCCGCGGTCCGCCGCTCGTAGGCTTCCGCGGTGATACCTGCGACCGTGGGCACGTTCTCGGCCCGGGCGACGTTCCGCCGCAGCATCCTGCTGGTCACCGTCGACTACACGCGTCCGGACGACGACCGGGCGAAGGCGCGCACCGGCGCCCTCGAGGCCGCCCGGGAGGCCTCGGGCCGCCTCTGACACGGCGAGGAACAGCATCCCCTCCGATGCCCCGACTTCCTGGTGGGCCAGACCGCCGGCCGGCGCGGGCAGCGCCGGTCAGGCTTTGGCGCCGCTCTCCGCGCGGTACCGGTGCATCAGCGCGACGGCCATGGCGCCCTCTCCCACGCCCGAGGCCACCCGCTTGATGGACTGGGCACGCACGTCACCGGCCGCGAAGACGCCCGGGACGCTCGTCTCCAGTAGGTAGGGGGCGCGCTCCAATGGCCAGCGCGCGGGCTCTTCGCCGCGCACCAGGTCGGGGCCTGTGAGTACGAAGCCCTGCTCGTCGCACGCCACCGCATCGGCCAGCCAGCCGGTGCGTGGCCGCGCTCCGATGAAGGTGAAGACGAAGCTCGCCGGCTCCCGGGTCTCCGTGCCCGTGCGGCTGTCCAGCAGCGTGATGCGCTCCAGGCGCCGGTCGCCGTCCAGCGCGAGGACCTGGGTCCTCAGCCGCACCTCGATGTTGGGCGTCCGGCGTATCTCGTCCACGAGGTACTGCGACATCCCCGCCTCCAGCTCGTCGGCGCGCACCAGCATGGTGACCTTGGCCGCGTACCTCGCGAAGTGCACCGCGGCCTGTCCGGCCGAGTTCTCGCCGCCGACGATGAACACGTGCGGGAGATGCAGGAGCCGGTCCACCCGCTACGCCTACGCAGGGCAGGGACTGTCCGGGGGGCTTCAGGGACCCCGCTGCTATACCTGGGCCGGGCGATGGTGGACCGAGGCAGGCCGACGTCCCGCGCCCGACCGGCTGGGCTTCAGCGACTGTAGAGAAACCGGTTGGGGGTTCCGCCGGCGGTGCCCGCGACTGCGTCGGGCGCGCTCTCCCCGGTCAGGACTTATTGACCTGCTGACATGTGTAGTCGGGGTGGGCGGAGAGGACCTTGGCGGAGGCTCCGGCCGTCAGGGCTGCGGCGCCGTCAGTGCCGTTTCCCTCCCTGTAGGCCGTGTCGTCGTAGGCCTTGCCGTTGTCCTCCACAGGCCGTCGACAAGGCTGCCGGGGGCGAGGAGGGTGACGCACTTGCCGCTGTTGCTATACGGGGCAAGGCGCTAGCTCCGGTCGGTGGCCGCGACAGTGATCGTCTCGGGTACCCGGCCAGGGCTGAGGTTGCAGGCGTCCTGGGAGCTGTTCCCCGCCGGGGTGACGACAGTGACCCCGTCCTTCACGGCGGAACGTGCAGCGGCATCCAAGGCGGCCTTCCTCAAGCCGCAAGGGACCACCGCGACGGCTGTCTTTCCGGAAGTCCGGGTCTGCCGTGCCACCCACTTGAGTCCTTCGACCAGCCGCGAATAGGTCGCGTGACCGTGGGAGTCGAGGACCTTGACCGACACGAGGCGTTCTTCGCAACACCGGAGCGCTGGCCCGCGACGAGACCCGCGATGTAAGTGCCGTGGCCGTTCTCGTCCGCGTCGGGGGCCCGGGACGAAGTTGGCGCCGGAGCTGGCCCTGCCTCCGAATTGATCGCCGGTTTCATTGCCCAGCCTCGGTAGGCGCGGGCCGGCCGCCGGAGATGCAGGCGGTGGTTGTTCGTGCGCTGAGTTCAGCGTCGTAGTCGGTGCGGGCGCGGGTTCCGGCGCCCGAGGCGACGTCGTCCATCCGCAGTGCGTTGTCGGTGATGTCCTGAACGCGTTGGGGGAGACCAGCTGCCCAGCTCAAGAAGCGTGAGGTGCGGGGGACATAGATGCATGCGCGTGGCTTGGTGATCGCCCGCGCGACTGCTTCTGCGACGTGCGCGGGCTCCAGCGGGCACAGCAGACGTGGCTCGATGCCGGGGGTCATGGCGGTAGTGATCATGTAGGGGAGGACGGCGGTGACGTGGATGCTGTCGTGACGGAGTTCACGCCGCAGGCTCTGGGAGAAGGACACGACTGCGGCCTTGGTGGCGCCGTAGACGGCGAATCCGGCCAAGGGTTTGACGGCTGTGATGCTTGCGATGTTGACGATGTGTCCGCTGCCCTGGGGCCGCATGTGCTCGAGGGCCGCGAGAGAGCCTCGTACGACGCCGCCGAGGTTGACCTCGCAGGTGTAGGCCAGCACGTCGGGTGCCTGGCTATGAAGTCGGCCCAGTGGCATCACGCCCGCGTTGTTGACCCACACGTCCAGGCGGCCGTGCCGTTCCATCGCGGCAGTGGCCATGTCATCGGACGCGCCCAGGTCGGTGACGTCCGCTTCCACGGCGGTGTGCTGGTGGCCCAGCTCGGCGGCTGCCGCCCGGACCCGAGGCCCGTCGACGTCGCCGAGGACCAGCTGGTAGCCATCGCGGTGGAGCCGGCGTGCGATGGCCTGGCCCAGGCCACGCCCTGCGCCGGTGATGACGGCGACCGGCGTTTCGCGGGGGCTGCCGGGCCGGGGAAGGTGGGGGGTCTGGCCGTGTCGTGCTCGCACGCCAGCTCAACGACGCGGCCTGGTCCAAGTCACCGGCAGCGGTTGGGTGGGGTGGGCATCGTGGGCCGGGGTGATCAGGAAGACCCGGATGTCGCGCCCGCTGGTGGCCGCGTAGTCATCGAAGACGGGTACGGCCGCCAGCACGCTGGGGCGGGCCGCATGGAGCTCCTCCGCGGTCAGCTGACGAGCATGGACGGAGACGGTTTGGCCGTGCCAGGTCACGAAAGCGGCGGGCTGTCGCAGGAGGTCCTGTGACCAGGCTGGATGTCGCGGACGGCCGAAGTTGGTTCCCATGACCAGGAAGCGATCCTGCCCGACCTGAGCTGTGGCCAAGGGCGTGTTCCTGGGGCGGCCGTGACGGTCGGTGGTGTGCAGCAGCACGGTGGACAAGGCCATGCTGCTGGGCATCCACCGTCCCCCGGTGCACCGGGAGACCAGCCGGTCGATCGGCGGCAGGATCAGCGGACAGATTTGTCGGAAGAGACGACTGGTGCCGACACCTTTCCAAAAGCCACGACGCAGTGCATCGAGCGTGCGAGTCATCGGCGCCTGTCCTTCTCCGTCTCCGACGGTGTCGAGGTGTTCACACACCTGCCCTGTCTGGGGCGAATGGCCATGACCGCAGTTGTGCGCCGATCAGCGGCAGCGCTCTGCGCGTGCTTCAGGTAGGGCATCCGGCGGCAGGATCTGCACACCGTCGCCCACACGCCGTCCTCCGCATGCCTTCTTCTACCCATGGGACTTAACGGTGCGGCAATCGCAGGGGTTCTTCTGGAGCCCGGCCGTTGAAGCCCGGCGTCGCAGGTCAACCGCTCATGCATCCGCAGTACGAGTAAGGATTCGAGCAGCCCGGTGGACGATGGCTGCTGGGCCACAGGCACGGGTTCAGTGTCCGGCGCGCGATTTCCTCGTTGGGCTACTTTGTGAGAAGTGGATCACGAGCGGATCGGAATCGGAGCACGTCCGGGGTGGGGCCGCCGCTGTGCATGGCAGGGGTATGGAAATCCTACGGGCGCCATGCGGTGCTACGCGGCGTGGATGTGGTGATCGAACCCGGCTCTCTGGTCGGCGTGGTCGGGGAGAACGGTGCCGGCAAGACCACCCTGCTGCGCACGATGGTGGGTGAGCTGGCACCGGACCGGGGGACAGTGCACCGGGAGGGCGAGGTGGGGTACTGCCCGCAGGACACGGTGGTCAACCCTCTGCTGAGCGTGGCCCAGCATCTCGAACTGTTCCGCGTGGCCTACCGGCTGCCCGACGTGGAACGGGCACGGGCACTATTGGCGGTGCTCGGCGGCAAGGGCGTGCTGGAGCAGCGGGCCGGGACTCTGTCGGGCGGGACCCGGCAGAAGCTCAACCTGGTACTCGCGCTGATGCACCAGCCGACGCTGCTGGTCCTGGACGAGCCCTACCAAGGCTTCGACTGGGACACCCACCAGAGGTTCTGGCGCCTCGCACGGGATCTGCGCGACGGCGGTCAGGCTGTCGTCGTGGTCTCGCATCTCGTCCACGACCTCGGGCATTTCGACCGGGTCTACGAGCTGCGCGACGGAGTGCTGCTTGAGGGGGTGCGCGCCGCGTGAGCCCCTTCGGTACGTCCTTCACGACGGCGCTGCGGTTCGTGCTGGCGGCCCATGTACGCAATCGCCTCGCGCTGGTCCTCGCAGTCACGTTCCCGCTGCTGTGGATCTTCCTTACACGGACGTACGGCTACCACGTGACACTGCGCTTCCAGGTGTTCCCGGCTGGCGGCTACATCGAGGCCGACAACAACCACACCACCCAGGTCAACAGCGCGATGAACGCGGTCACCGTGATCGCCGGCTTCATGACGTTCATGGAGGCGCTGAAATCCGGGCCGCTGGACCGGCGCCTGGTCCTGGCCGGATACCGGCGGCGCCACCTGATGACGGCGAAGGTGGCGGCACTGGTCGTCATCGCCGCCGTGCTTGCGGCATACACGGCCGTACTGCTTCACCTGTCCTTCGACCAGGAGCAGTTCGGGGCACTGGCGACGGCGTTGTTCACGGCGAACGCCGCGTTCGGCGGGATCGGGATCATGCTGGGCTCCCTCCTGCGGGGCGAGCTGGAGGGCTTCTTCGCGATCATCATGGCCAGCATCATCGACAACGGGCTCGAAAGCCCGGGCATGAACCCGCCGGCCGACCAGCCGGGCCTGCCGTTCCTTCCCCTGAACGGACCGTCCCAGGCTGCCTATGCCGCGGCCTTCACCGACGCGTGGCCGGGCGCGTACGCGGCCCGCGGACTGGTGTGGTTCGCACTGACCGCCACCGCAGGACTCCTCATCTTCTGCCTGCGCACCCGCTCCTACCAGCGACCCCGCCCACACGGCACACCGGCACGACTCCCGGCGCAGACCGCGGGCAATGGGAAAGCAGCCGACTCCGCTGCCGGTCCCGGACCGGCGCAGAAGGGCATCTGATGCTGACGCGGCCACAGCCGCCGGCAACGACGCCAGGCCCGCGCACCGCACCCGCAGCAGCGGACACAGGCATGTTCCGCCCCGAGTAGATGGAGACGTACGTGCCCCCCGGACAGCAAGGCGAACTCAGCCGCGAGACGATCATGCCGCCGGACAGCCAGCACACCGCCGTCACACTGCCCGACACCCCGCAAGGCATCCGGCTTCCCGGTCCCCACCGATACGGTGCCGCCCTGGCCGGGCCGTGCCAGGACCTGGACGACCAGGCCGGACGCACACCGGAGTGGCTGGAACGGGACATCGACCACCTGTACCCGGCCCTGCCGCACCCCGAGGCAACCTGCGACCTTTTGACCGCGGCGTGCACGGAGCACCTCCTGCCGGCAACCGCCCAACGCCTACAGGCGCGGCTGCACGCGGCGCTCATCGGGCCGGTGCGCCAGACCGTCGATCACGGCGGCCGGCGCTGGAGGCCAAAGCTCGCGGCCACCGTTATCGACGCACTGGGCGCCGACAGCCGCCCTTACGGACCCCTGTGGGCGGCCTGCGAACTCCTGCACACCGGGTCACTGATCATCGACGACATCCAGGACGGAGCTCCACTGCGCCGCGGACACCCCAGCGCCCACCTCGTCCACGGCACCGCCACCGCCATCAACGCCGGCACCACCGCCTACTTCGCCATGCACCGGGCCATCCGCCGCACCCTGCCCGACGACCCCCGCCTGCGTACCAACGTGTACGACGCCTACCTCAACGCCCTGCAGGCCGCGCACACCGGGCAGGCCCTCGACCTCCAGGGACATCACGAGGAAATGACCGCCGCGCTGGACACCGGGGACACCGGAACCCTGAAGCAGCTGGTGACCCTCACCCACCGGCTGAAGTCCGGCGCGCCCGTCGCCGCGGCGTTCCGCATCGCCGCCCTGGTCGCCGCAGCCAGCCCTGCCCAGTGCGACGCGCTCGCCGCACTGGGCGATGCCGTAGGCACCGCCTACCAGATCACCGATGACGTCGCCGACCTGCGCGGCGTCACAAGCCAGGACACCATGACCAAACGCGTGACCGAAGACCTCCTCAACGCCAAGGTCACCTACCCTCTCGTCCACGCTGTCGCGTACCTGCCCCGCGACGAAGCCCGCCACCTCTGGCACCAGGTGCGCTCCGGCTTGGCCCGGGAGGGCGCGGCCCGTACCGCACGCCGCATCGCGGACTGCGGGGCCCTCGACCAGTGCGCGGACGAGGCCGACCAGATGATCCGCGACGCGTGGGCAACCGCTTCAGCCCTGCTTCCGCCCTCACCGGTGGCCCTGACCTTGGGCAGGCTCTGCACCGACGTCCTGCGCTCCCGAATCGCCTGATCCCCAAACCGTCGGGCCTGCTTACGACGAACCGGGGCGAGACGTCAGTCCGCTCACTTTTGGGATCGCCCATGATGGTCCGGGGCACCCCCGGCTTCGGGGTGCGGATGCGGGTGAAGCCGCCCACCCTTCCCCCGCGCACACGGGCAGGTGTGGCTGAAGCCTCCCAAGCGGCGTACGAGCCGTTGGCGAGAAGACTCAGCTCCCGCGTACGCCCCCCGGAGTCCGGTTCGCCGGGGAGCGCCGCATTACAAGGCAGACATGCCCAACTTGTGCCGGGAGTTCTACAACGGCTTGTCAAGGACGAATGCGGTGTAACCGAAGGCTTTGCTGGCGTGTCCGTGCGCGCGGAGCGTGTCGGTGAGGCGCCGCCAGTCGGCAGGTCCCAGGGAGGCGAGCTCGGGCCACCGAAGGACCGTCAGGCGTCGGCCGATGGCGGAGGCGGTGAGGGCAGCGCTGATCCGCAGTTGCTGCAAAGTGCGCTCCATGACCGGCCGCGACCAGTCCAGTTCGGCACCCAGGCGAAATCCCGTGTCACGGAAATGCTGCCGGTAGCGGCCAAGAGTTTCGATCTCCTCAAAGCTCCACGTGTCACGCACGATCCCTTGCGGGTCTGCGTCGTGGATCTCCGAAGGGTCTGAACCCTTCAACACCAGGTCCACCAGGACCAGGCGCCCGCCGGGTTTGAGCACCCGATGCATCTCCTCGAGAAAAGCCCGCCGGCCTAGAGGGCCGAAATGGAAGGCCGCTTCCAGGCAGTGCGCCTTGTCGAAATATTGGTCGGGAAAGCGGCCGGGTTCGATGGCCCGCAAGTCGGTGACGTCCGCGACGACGAAGTGGATGCGGGGATTAGTACCGAAGCGCTCGCGGGCCTGCTTGATCTGGTCCTCCACGAGGTCCACTGCCATCACCTGCCGGACTGTGCGGGCCATCAGGTCACTGGTGTATCCGCGTCCGCAGGCCGCGTCCAGTACGTGATCGTCCGCGCCCAGCTGCAGCAGCCCTGTGGATCGAGCCGCCAGGTCTCGCTGGAAGGGAGCAACACCGCGCGCGATCAGCGCGGGCATGAACATCGGCGGATAGTAGCCGAGGTTGACCAGGGCGCCCCAGCCCATGGCGCGCAGCATCGGCATCAGCGGGTTGGATTCGCTGTAGGAGGCGGCGATTTCGGGAGAGGATGGACTCATCAGGATCCTTGTCGGGACAGGCGGGTGGGTGGGTGACGTCCAACTGCGAGGTGCGCACGTCGGGCCGGATCCTGTGGTGCTTGACCCGCCCTTGTCCGTCTTGGCCTCTGTACGAACGCCGGCGATCATCTCGAAGCCGCTACGGGCCGGGTGCCACCGTGCCGCCGGGCCCATGTCGGTGCTTCCACCGGTGACCCCACGACGGAGCGGCCCTTTGTCATCCGCACGTTGTCGTCGGCTTCGCTGAAGCCGGTATCCGTGAGATCCGGCCCGCGCCCGCGCTTCCAGGCGGTCCGCATGCGGACCGCGTTGGTTTCCTGCCGATCCGACAATGCCTCAGCGACGGACAACACCGTGACCAGGGCCAACACACCTGGGTGCACCGTCGGGCGGCCTCGATGAGGGAGCAGAGCAGCGAAGGGCCCCCAGAGAAGACGTCCGCGAACTCATCGCGCGGTCGCGGCGCCGGGGTGCCTCCGGGACACGGCAGCCGAGCCACCCGCTCCGTCTTTGCCGGAATCTCACTCAACCCAGGGTCCCGCAACGACATCGACACCCTCCCAAAATGCAACGTCGGTCTTCATCACTCACAACCAGGTGATGAAGACCGGCGTTACGCACGAGGCCAGATCAATTGCGAGCAGCGTCCGAATGGCCAGATGGGGCCCGCCATTTCGCTGTCGTGCGCCGCGTACAACCCGGATCTGGCCGTGGTCAACCACCAGACTCCGGACAACGGGTGGCGCGGCTTCTACCTGTTCTCCTGGCCGACTTCGCCGTACTGGCTCTACCGGCTGGCCCAGGGCATCCACGTGACGCTGGGGGTCGTGCTGGTGCCCGTACTGCTGGCGAAGCTGTGGTCGGTCATTCCGAAGCTGTTCGAATGGCCCCCGATCCGCTCGGCGAGACTGCACCCGTGTCGCTGGCGGGTAAGGCCGGGAGCGGCCTCAAGGACGTCGGGTTACACGTGGCAGAGGCTGTCACGGCGCACCGACAAGACCTCTGCGCCAGCAACATGCGCGACTGCTGGCGGGTGGGCCTCCGTGAGCAACCGAAGGGGCTGATGCTGACCGATTGCTGACTTTTTCTGACACAGAATCAGGCAGCGTGGAGGCTGCCTTGAGCCCTCCGCGTCCCTGCCGAGGCAGGCGTCACCGTCCAGTGACTGTCGTCGCCCGCGCGTGCACGAGGAGAGCTGTCGGCAAGGCCACGGCGATGGCGCCGATGGCGGCTCTCGCGGCCCAGATGGTGGGTGCGGGGACCTCGTGGACGGCCCCTAAGAGGGCGCCGCCTGTGAGCAACAGGCCGATGAGGCAACTCGTCCACACCAGTGGCCGCTTCGGATGGTCTCGCAACCCATGCGGTGCGCCCAGGCACAGGGCGAAGTAGACGGCGGCCAGGCTGAAGACTCCGAAGGCGGACAGCCAGGCGAACCAGCTGACATGGGCCGGCAGTCCTCTGATGGCGATGGCGCCCCCGAAGAGGTGGCTGATCATGATGGCGGTGAGGTAGGCGACGCCGATCACAGCCGTGCCGCCGACCGGGGTCCCCCGGCGGGCGCTGAGAACGCCGAGGCGGCGCGGGAGCCAACCGTCCTGCGCCATGGCCGGCAGACCTCGGGTGACTGATACCGAGACGCCGATGTACACGGCGAGCATGTCGAGCACGATCACGAGCTCCACGAGGCGGACGGTCCACGTGTCGCCGAACGCGTCTGGTGACGCCAGGGCCAGGAGTGGCGCAGAGGCATGCTCGGCCACTGCGCCGATGCTGAAGCCGAAGCCGGCCAGCTGTGCGTAGCAGCCGAGCAGGAAGAAGACCGCCGCGGTGAGCAGGGAGATCAGCACGGCCCTGGGGATGGAGCGCTGGGGTTCGGCGGTTTCCGCGGCGAGGTTGGCCGCCGCTTCGAAGCCGGTGAAGAGCAGCACTCCGTAGATGACCGAGAAGGCGATCCCGCTCCAGCCTTGCGCCGAACTCGCGGGGGTGAAGGCGGACAGGCTGTTGTCGTCGCCGACTTGGACGATCACGTGGATGAAGAAGGCGGCGAGCACACCGATGGAGACGAGGGCGAGTACCAGTTGGGCCCTGACCGCGATGTGGACGCCGGTGTGTACGACGGTCAGGACGAGAGCGAGCAGGAGCAGCTGCCATGTCCAGACGGGCAGGGGGGCGAGGTCGAACTGGGTTCTCAGGACCTCGTGCACGGTGCCGCCGGCGAGGAGGCCGATGCCGGCCCCCAGGGCGAGGACGCCCAGGTAGTACACGTAGCCGGCTGCGGCGCCGATGGGCGTGCCGAGGCCGGCGGTCACGTAGTCGTACAGGGAGCCGTCCGTGCGGATCCGCCGGGCGTAGGCGGAGACGATCCAGCCGACGCCGAGCATGCCGACGGCGCCCAGGAGGACGGCGAGCGGCGCGGCGCCTCCGGCGCCCTTGCCCGTGGGGGTCGTGACGCCGACGAGCAGCGGCAGCACGAAGGACACGGAGAAGGCCGGGCCCATGAAGCCGACGGACTGGGCGATCACGTCGACGAGCGACAGCGATCCGGGTGGAGAGCTTCGCCTCAAGGCGTGTCGTACGGCGTGGCGAGCAGCTCGCGGAACTCCGTGAGCATCTCGGTCACCGCGGCGTCGACGACTGTGGACTTGGTGTCGAAGCTGATGAATCCGTGGATGAGCCCGGGGTACATGTGTTTTCTGACCGGGACTCCGGCGGCGGCCAGGGCATCGGCGTATGCAAGACCCTCGTCGCGCAGCGGGTCGCACTCGCCGCAGCCGATGACCGCCGGGGCCAGGCCCGTGTGACTGTCGGCAAGGAGCGGCGAGGCCGGGGCGCGGGCTGCGGCGCCGGGGTCGTCGGCGAGGTAGAGCCGGGCGTCGTTCTCGACCTCGGCCGTGGTGAGCAGGTATCCGGTGGCGTTCTCGACCAGTGACCTGTGGCCGCCTTGGCCGCTGAGATCCGTGGACGGGTACGCGAGGAGTTGCGCGGTGAGGGGGCGCCCCTCATCCCGGAAGGCCAGGGCCACTCCGGCGGCCAGGCCGCCGCCGGCGCTGTCCCCCGCCACGGCGAGCCCGCCACCGCCGTAGTCCTCGGGGTGCCCGGCCACGTGGGTGGTCACCGCGACGCAGTCGTCGTACCCGGCGGGGAATGGGAACTCCGGGGCGAGCCGGTAGCCGACGCTCACCACCACAGCCCCGAGGTCCCGGCACAGCCTGCGGCAGACGCCGTCGTGGGTGTCGAGGTCCCCGACGATGAAGCCGCCCCCGTGGAAGAACACGACCGTCGGTACGAGGCCATGGCCCGCGGGGCGGTAGACCCGCACCGGTACCCCGGCGACCGTGTCGTCCTCGGCCGAGCCGACCTCGATCGGCGGATCGGGTGCGACGGCGAGTGAGAGCATCCTGTTGCCCGCGCGCATCTCGGCGACAGTGGGCGGGGTGGCGGGCGGCGGGCCGTCGACACCGAACTGCTTCAGCAGGGCCCCGATCTCCGGGTCCATGGGCATGATCGGGCCTTCCCGTCCCGTGCCTGGGGCACGCAGCAATGACCGACTTGCTCAGAATAGTCACTCTTTGGTGCTGGTTCCCTCCCTGACGCGGCAGCACAGCACTGCGCCGGACCGGCGGGTACCAGTCCGGCGCGGCGGGAGGAGCAGTGCCGGGTCAGGACGAGCGGCCGTCCGAGAGGTGCGCGCCCTCCTCGGCGCCGTGGCCGATGGCGGTGTAGACGTGCGGGCGGCGCGCCTTGAGGAAGAGGCCGAAGGCCAGTCCGGCAAGACCCGCGACGAGCAGCACGCCGGGCAAGATCCAAGTCAGGGACGAGTCCTTCGCCGCGCCCAGCAGCACGTCGAAGTTGAGCAGCGCCGTAGCGAACACGGCCGCGAGGGCCACTCCGCCGAGTACCGGGGCGATCATGCGGTTCCACAGCCGCTCGCCCCGCTTGTCGCGGGCGAAGAACCCGATGACGGCGGCGGATACGACGGCGAGCAGGAAGATGATGCCCAGGGCGCCCAGGTTGGTGAGCCAGGTGAACAGGGTGGCGACGGGGTCGAGGCCCGCGACCGCGAACACGATGACGGTCAGTGCGGCGAGTCCCGTCTGGGCGAGGGAACTGACATGGGGTGAGCCGTGCCGGCGGTGGACGGCGCCGAGTGCGGCAGGGAGCACGTGTTCCCGTCCGAGGGCGAAGGAGTAGCGGGCGACGGCGTTGTGGAAGGAGAGGATCGCCGCCACCAGGCTGGTCAGGAAGAAGACGTTCGCGATGTCGCCGAAGGCGCTGCCGAGACGCTGCTCCCCGAGCGCGAAGAAGAGGCCGGGGCCCTGTTCGCGGGTCGCTGCGACGATGCGGTCGGGGCCGGCGCCGACGGCGAGTGCCCAGGCCGAGAGGGCGTAGAAGAGCCCTATGAGGGTGACGGCCAGGTATGTGGCGCGCGGGATCGTGCGCCGCGGGTTGCGGCACTCCTCCCCGTAGATGGCGCCGGACTCGAATCCCATGAAGCCGGCCATCGCGAAGCAGAAGGCGGCCCCGACGGCTCCGGTGGAGAGCGCGTCCCAGGTCAGCGGAGTGGCCGAGATTCCCTGCGGTCCGGGGTCGAGGAACTGGGCCGCGTCGAACGCGACGACCGTGACGGTCTCGATCACGAGCAGCACCGCGAGCACCTTGGCGTTCAGGTCGATCCGCCGGTAGCCGAGTACACCGACGGCGGCGATGCACGCCAGGACGTACGTCCACCAGGGCAGGTCCAGGCCGAACTGGGACTTCACGGTGTCGGCGGCGATGAATCCGAACAGGCCGTATATCCCGATCTGCATGGCGTTGTAGGCGATGAGCGCAACGAAGGAGGTGCCCACGCCGAAGGAGCGGCCCAGCCCTTGGGCGACGTACGAATAGAAGGCGCCGGCGTTGGTGATGTGTCGGCTCATCGCGGCGTAGCCGGCGCTGAAGACGATCAGGACGACGGTCAGGGCGAGGAAGGCCAGGGGGAAGCCGACCGCGCCCGAGACGGCGAAGGCCTGCGGAGTGCCACCGGCGACGACGGTCAGGGGCGCTGACGCGGCGACGACGAAGAAGACGATGTGCGAGACGCCGATGCCGTGGCCGGCCCGGCTGTCGGCGGAGGGAGGATCGAGCTGTTCGACGGCCATGACTGGCACTCCCGTAGGTAGGGGGACGAGGCGGGGCGACCGCGAGGAACGGTGGCCGGATGAGGGGTACTCGTTTGGACCCTTACGAAATTGAGAAAATCGTACGGCTTCAAACGATTTTTGGACAGGGGCTGTGGCGCCTATCGGGCAGCCAGCGCAAGGAAGGCGTCGACCAGTGCGTGTGCCCGCGCTCGCGCGTGCCGGGCCTCCGCCCACGTACGCGCCATCAGCTCGGCCGGGACCAGGCCTGCATCCTTGGCCATGGCCTCACCACCGTGTACGAGCCACTGTTCCAGCACGGCCGGGGTGAGCTCTGGATGGAACTGGAGGCCCATGCTGCGTCCGTGCACGAATGCCTGGGAGCAGACGCTGTTGCGCGCGATCTCCCGTGCGCCCGGCGGCAAATGCCACCGGTCGCCGTGGAACTGGAACCACGGGCCGGCCGGGACGAGTCGGTCGTCGTCTGTGTCGACCCTGGTCCAGCCCAGTTCGAAGCGGGGCGAGCGCTCGACCCGGCCGCCGAGAGCAGTGGCCAGTGCCTGGCCTCCGAAGCAGATGCCGAGCACCGGTATCCCGGCGGCATGGGCCGAGCACAACAGCTCGACCTCGGGCGTGATCCAGGGGCCGATGAGTTCGACGTGGTCCACGGACCATGGCGCGCCCAGCGCCACGATGAGGTCGTACGCACTGGCCGCCGGGAAGGACCCGGTCACGCCGGGATCGGTGAACCGCTCCTCGGGCACGACGACCAGCTCGGTGAGGTCATAGCCGCGCTCGGTCAGCCGCTCCCCTACGTAACCCGGCGTCGACAGGTGCTCGTGCTTGATGATCAGAGCCTGCAACGGGCTCCCCTTCCTCGCGTCACGGCCGCCGGGGCTCGCGGATGCCCCGGAACTCCCAGTCGCCGCCGAAGGTGGTGGACAGAACTTCTTCGGACGCCGTGGGCTGGGCCCCGCAGTCGTCGCGGACCGGGACGGGGCCGGTGACGATGTGGTTCGTCAGCTTCCCGAGACCTTCCACCTCGACCTCGACGACGTCACCGGGCTGGACGGGGCGGGAGTTGGCGGGGGTGCCGGAGAGCAGTACGTCGCCCGGGTAGAGGGTGATGGTGCGGGCGATGTCGGCGACGAGGTAGTGCATGTCCCACTCCATCTCGTCCGTGGAGCCGTCCTGGACGACCACGCCGTTGACGTACGTGCGCAGCCGCTTGCCGCGGAAGTCCCAGTCGGTGACCAGGCCAGGGCCGAGTGGGCAGAGGGTGTCGGAGCCCTTGACGCGGAGCATGGAGCCGGCGTCGGTGTCGCGGAAGTCGTGCAGGCCGTAGTCGTTGGCGATGGTGTAGCCGGCTATGTAGTCCCCTGCCTCGGCCGGAGAGACGTTGCGGCACGTGCGGCCGATGACGATGGCCACCTCGCCCTCGTAGTTCAGGTACTGGCAGCCCTCAGGGCGGACGATCGCCCCGCCGTGGGAGTTGAGGGAGGAGGTGGGCTTGTGGAAGTACGTGGGCGCAGGCGGCAGCGAGGTCTGGAACTCCTCTACCCGGCTTCGGTGGTTGAGGTGCACGGCCACGACCTTGGAGGGGACGACCGGCGGCAGGTGGTGGGCCTCGGCGATCTTCACGCGGCGGCCGTCGGCGGCGACGAGTTCGTCGCCGTCCCGGACGGTCTCGAAGACGGCGCCGTCGAGCAGGATCCGGCGGTATTCAGGCATGGGAGGCCTCCCGGGCGTGGTGGGGGTCGACGTGGTGGTGGGGGTCGTGTCGCAGGGCGACGCGGCGGGGTGCGGTCCAGCCGGCGTCCGGCCGGTCGAACCAGATGTGCACCTGGCCGGTGCCGACCGAGTTCTCGTACGCGCTGAACAGGCGGCCCGGGGCGGTGAGACGCTCCTCGCCGAGGGCGCCGGCCATGGTCACGTAGTGGCCGAAGCGGGCTTCGGGCTTGTACTTCAGGAACTCGGGCATGGTGTGCAGGACCCGGTCGTGGCGCCCCTGTTCGAACCAGGCGATGCGCTGTTCGTCGGCGGCGCGGGCCTCGGGGGTGAAGATGTGCCTGAGGTCGCTGGCCTCGTGGTCGCGGATCTCGCGCAGCGGCCAGAAGGTGTGGGAGAGGGCACCTGAGGCGATGAAGAGGACCTTGCGGTCGGTGGCGGCGATGCCGTCGGCGATGGCCCGGCCGAGCCTGAGGTAGTCCTCAGTGTCGGCGGTCTGGCACACGCCGAGGGAGATCCAGCGCTTGCCTTCTACGCCGAGGTACTTCCACAGGTTGACCGTGGCGTAGTAGATCGGCAGGTACTGGTCGTCGATCGGCGTGATCCAGGTGCCGCGCTTCTCGTCGTGCGCAGCGATGGCGTGGGCGAGTTCGGGGTCACCGGGGAAGTCGTACGGGATGCGGCACATGCCGCGGGGCAGTTCCTCGGAGGTGAACAGCCCGGCGCGGCGGTCGTGCGCGGTGACGACGAACTCCACGGTGGTGGCCCAGTGCGAGTCCAGCAGCACGACGGTGTCGTAGTCGGCCGTTTCGAATACCTCGCGGCGCAGCCGTTCGAGGCCGGCGACCAGGGTGGTGTCCCGGCCGTGGTTGAGCTCCCGGCGGGTGGTCTCCGGCAGCATGATGGTGGGCACGTGGGCGACGATCCCGGCCCCGACGATCTCACCCATGGTGCTGCCGGCCCTTCGGCGCGGTGACGGTGTTCTTGATGTCGCAGTAGAAGTCGAAGCTCCAGGTGCCGCCTTCGCGGCCGATGCCGGACTGGCGCGAGCCTCCGAAGGGGGCCTGGAGGTCCCGTACGAAGAAGCAGTTGACCCAGACCGTGCCCGCGACCAGCTGCTCCGTGACGCGCAGCGCGCGGTCGGGGTCGCCGGTGAGGAGGGTGGCGGCGAGTCCGAAGCGGGTGCCGTTGGCCAGTGCGACCGCCTCCTCCTCGGTGTCGAAGGTCTGCAGGGTCAGTACGGGACCGAAGACCTCCTCCGTGACGATCTCGGCGTCTGGGGAGACATCCGTGAGGAGGGTCGGGCGGTAGTAGAGGCCGCCCAGCTCGGTGTGGGGGCCGCCGCCGAGTGCCGCGCGGGCGCCGGCGGCCAGGGCGCGCTGCACGAAGCCGTCGATGCGGGCGAGGTGTTCGGGGTGGATGCTGGGGCCGATGTCGGTGGCCTCGTCGCGCGGGTCGCCCTGGCGCAGCGCCGCGGCCCTGACGATGAAGCGCTGGGTGAACTCCTCGGCGACGGAGGACTCGACGAGCAGCCGGGTACCGGCGAGGCAGACCTGGCCCGCGTTGTCGTACTGCTCGACGGCCAGCTCGACGGCGAGGTCGAGGTCGGAGTCGGCGAACACCAGCAGCGGTGACTTGCCGCCGAGTTCGAGGCTGACGGGGACCAGGTTGGCCGCCGCCGCACCCGCGATGTGGCGGGCCGTGGGGACGGAGCCGGTGAAGCTGATCCGGGCCACGCGCGAGTCGGAGACGAGGGCGGCGCCGACCTCTTCTCCGTAGCCCTGGACGACGTTGAGAACCCCGGCGGGGAGTCCGGCCTCCGCGGCGATGTCGGCGAGCAGGGAGGCGGTCAGCGGCGACCACTCGGCGGGCTTGAGGACCACGGTGTTCCCCGCCGCCAGGGCGGGGGCGACCTTCCACGTGGCCAGCATCAGGGGCGCGTTCCACGGGGTGATCAGCGCGCAGACTCCGGCAGGGTCCCAGGAGACGTGGTTGGTGTGGCCCCTGGTCTCGAAGTCGTCGTGTTCCAGGGTCAGCAGCCAGTCGGCGAAGAAGCGGAAATTGTGCGCCACCCGCGGCATGACGCCACGCAGGTGCGAGCGGAGCAGCGCGCCGTTGTCGGCGGTCTCGACGGCCGCCAGCTCCTCGATGCGCTTGTCGACCCCGTCGGCGATCGCGTGCAGGATGCGGGCCCGCTCCTCACGGCTGGTCGCCGCCCAGGCAGGGAACGCTGCTCGGGCCGCTTCGACGGCGAGTGCGGCCTCGTCGGCGCCGCCCCGGGCGACCTCGGCGAGCGGGGCGCCGTCGATCGGCGACACGTCGGGGAACGTACGGGGGGATGCCACGCGGCGTCCCCCGATCCAGTGGCGGGTGTCCACGGCCACTCCGGCGACCATGGCCGCCACCGATCCCTCATGGCGTTCAGACATCTGAGATCTCCAATCGTTTGGCTCCAAATAAACTAGACAGCCATCGCCGGACCGGTCAAGACCTTCCCTCACGGACTGCCAGGGCCTATCGTTTGATCCCAAACAAAACCTTCCCGGGAGGACCCATGCCCCCGACCACCCACGCGGAGTGGCTGTCCCTGGCCGCACACCTCGTGCCGCCCACGCATCACCTCATCGGCGGCGGCGACGACCCCGGCAAGGGCGGCGCCTTCCCGCTCGTCTCCCCTCGCGACGGCCAGGTGCTGACCGAGGTCGCCGACGCGGGACCCGGCGAGGTCGACCGCGCCGTCGCCGCCGCCCGCCGCGCCTTCGACCACGGACCGTGGCCCCGGATGTCACCCACCGAGCGGGGCCGCGTACTGCGACGCTTCGCCGATCTCGTCGAGCTCCACCGCACCGAGCTGGCCCTGCTCGTCAGCCTGGA
Source organism: Streptomyces sp. NBC_01408 (assembly GCF_026340255.1). Lineage (GTDB taxonomy): Bacteria > Actinomycetota > Actinomycetes > Streptomycetales > Streptomycetaceae > Streptomyces. The sequence goes on from NZ_JAPEPJ010000002.1 coordinate 572,530, forward strand.
AATGGGCAAGCCGGTCACCGAGGCGTACGACATCGAACTGCGCGCCGCGATCACCACCCTGCGCTACTACGGCGAGCTCGCGGACAAACTCATCGACGAGGCCCCACAGACGGGCGGGGACGCGCTCGCTCTGGTCACCCGCGAACCGATCGGCGTGGTCGCCGCCGTCGTCCCGTGGAACTTCCCCCTCACCCTCGCCACCTGGAAGATCGCCCCCGCCCTCGCGGCAGGCTGCGCCGTCGTCCTCAAGCCCTCCGAACAGACCCCGCTGTCCGCCCTGCGGCTCGGCCGGCTCGGCTCCGAAGCGGGACTCCCCGACGGCGTGCTCAACGTCGTCGCGGGCCGCGGCCCCGTCGCCGGCCGGGCCCTGGGCCTGCACCCCGACGTCGACGTACTCGCCTTCACCGGCTCCACGGCCGTCGGGCGCCACTACCTCCGCTACGCCGCCGACTCCAACCTCAAGCGGGTCTGGCTGGAGCTGGGCGGCAAATCCCCCAACATCGTGCTCCCCGACGCCCCTGACCTGGACACCGCAGCCGCGACCGCTGCCTGGGGAATCTTCTTCAACGCAGGCGAGATGTGCACCGCGCCCTCCCGGCTGCTGGTGCACTCCTCGATCGCCGACCGCGTCGTGGACGCTGTCGTCGAACGCGCCCGCACGCTGCGTGTCGGCGACCCCCTCAACCCGGCCACCGAGATGGGGCCTCTCGCCTCCGCCCGGCATCTCGACAGCGTGCTGGACCACATCGCCGCAGCTCACGGCGATGGTGCTCGCCTACGAACCGGAGGCCGCACCCTCACCGACGGGGACGGTTACCACCTCCGGCCCACCGTCTTCGACCAGGTCACCCCGGACATGCGCATCGCGCGCGAAGAGGTCTTCGGCCCGGTGCTCTCCGTCCTGACCTTCGACACCGTCGAGCAGGCCGTCACCCTCGCCAATGACAGCGCCTACGGGCTGGCCGCCGGGCTGTGGACCGCCGACCTGTCCACCGCCCACCAGGTGGCCAGACAGCTCAAGGCCGGCACGGTCTGGGTCAACTGCTACGAGGAGGGCGGCCTCAACGTCCCCTTCGGCGGCTTCAAGCAGTCCGGCAACGGACGGGACAAATCCGGCCACGCCCTGGAGAAGTTCACCGAGCTCAAGACCACCTGGATCCAGCTGTGACACACCGCCCCCTCATCGCCGTCCCGGCCCGCTTCTCCGCCTCCGCCAGCGCCCTCCGCTACGCCGCCGATGTCAACGCCCGCGCCCTGGTCGAGGCGGTCTACGCCGCCGGCGGCGAGCCGTTCACCCTGCATCCCCACGCCCCGGGCGGCCACGCCGACCCCACCGAGATCGCCCTACGCCTGGCGCGCTGCGACGCGCTCCTGCTCCCGGGAGGCGGTGACATCGCTCCGCACCGCTACGGGGCCGGGGACGCGCATCCGGACGTCTACGACGTGGACGACGAGCAGGACGCCTTCGACCTCGCCCTCGCACGCCACGCCCTGGACACCGACCTCCCGATGCTCGCCGTCTGCCGCGGCCTCCAGGTCGTCAACACCGCGCTGAACGGCACCCTCCGCCAGGACATGGGCGGCCCGGCCGGCGAGCACCGCCACCGGACACACCCCGTCGCGGTGGAGCCCGGCTCGCTCCTCGCGGGCGCTCTCGGGCAGGACAAGGCCGACGTCTCCTGCTACCACCACCAGTGCGTGGACCGGCTCGGTCACGGGCTCACGGTCACCGCCCGGGCGGCGGACGGCACGGTGGAGGCGGTGGAGCGACCCGGCTCCCCGGGCTGGGTCGTCGCCGTCCAGTGGCACCCGGAGGACACCGCCGCCACCGACGGGGCGAGCCGTGCCCTGTTCGAAGCCCTGGTCGAAGAGGCACTGCGCCGGTAGCCCGGCAGTGCCCCGGACCTCACAGGCTGCACGAGGATTGCCCGGAAGGGACAATTGCCAGAGAACCCGGATGAACGAGTGCCCTCCGACCGAGAAGCGGGGCGCATGATGCACGACCCCGAATTCCATGACGCTGCCGGCGTCCTCACGGAACCGGGAGACGACACGTACGCCCTCCTGGATGTGCACGGAGTCCTGCTGGGCCTCAGCCCCGGAGCAGAGCGCCTGCTCGGCTACACCGCGGAGGAGGTCCAGGGCCGGCGTGCGGCAGATCTCCTCTCCTCGCCCTCGGACGCCGCCGGGCTGGTGGGGCATTGCACGCCGGATGCGGTGGTCGACCTGGGCCCGGCCGTTCTCAGGCACCGCAGCGGACACGGTGTCGAGGTGACCCTGCAGGCACGTCCCATGATCTCCACGGCCGGGGACCAGCAGTGGCTGATCCGGGCGGCGGACGCCGATATGACGCGGCGTCAGGAGCTCGGCGAAGCCCTGCTGAGGGGACTGTTCACGGAGTCGCCGTTCCTCATCGATGTCTTCGACCGGCAATTGCGGTTCGTGGCACAGAACGACGCACAGCGCCGCACCACGGGGTTCGCGGGCACCGAATTCATCGGGCACACCATGGCGGAGGTCGCCCCAGCCGGCCTGTTGGACATGGCAGCCATGGAGGCCCGACAGCGTCGGGTCCTCGAGAGCGGCGAGGCCCAGATCCAGACGGAGGTGCACGGCCGCACGCCCGACGACCCGGACCGTGAACACGTCTGGTCCGAGTCCATCCTTCCGCTCCGGAGCCGGTCGGGAGGGGTGATCGCACTGGCGCACGCGGTCGCCGACGTGACCGAACGGGCCAGGGCCCGGGAGCGGTTGGCGTTCGCGAGCGAGGCGAGTGCGCGGATCGGGGGCACCCTGGACGTCCTGCGGACCGCTCAGGAACTCGTCGATGTGGCCGTGCCCCGATTCGCCGACCATGCCTACGTCAACCTGCTGGATCCGGTGTTCGCCGGCCAGGAACCGCTGACCGGTCCGGTCCGCGAGGAGGTACCGCTGCGCCGCGCCGCGAGTTCCACCGTCCCGGACGGCCCAGCGGATGCGGCGGTGGCGACCGGCGATGTCGATCCGTTCACGGCGGGCGCGGGTTCCCTGTTCACCCGCGTCATGACGGACGGCGAGCCCTTGCTGCTGACGGGTGAGGAGCTGATCGCCGAGCTCACTCCGGCCGATCCCCGACGGGCCGGGCTCGTGCGCGAATTCGGCGTCCACTCCTGGTTGTTGGTCCCGATGTCCGCCCGGGGCGCCGTACTGGGCGCGGTGGTCTTCGTACGCTTCCAGCGCGCCCACGCCTTCGAGCCGGACGATGTCCTGCTCGCCGAGGAGATCGTGGCGCGTGCCGCCGTGTGCATCGACAATGCGAGCCGGTACACCCGGGAACGGACGACTGCGCTGGCGCTCCGGCGCAGTCTGCTGCCGCAGGAACTCCCGGAGCTCGGCGCCGCCGAGACGGTGTCCCGCTATCTGCCGGCGCGCGGTCACGCGGCACTGGGCGGTGCCTGGTTCGACGTGATCCCGCTGTCGGGTGCGCGGGTGGCGCTGGTGGTGGGAGAGGTACCGGGGCAGGGGCTGCACTCGGCGGTGACCATGGGGCGGCTGCGTACGGCCGTACGGACGCTCGCCGATCTCGATCTCTCACCGGAGGAGCTGCTGACCCACCTGGACGACCAGGTCAACCGGTTCCAGGACGAGCACGGCGAGGGCCTCGCCGGCCGGGCCGCCGGCACGACGTGCGTGTACGCGGTCTACGATCCGGTCGCACGGACGTGCGTGGTGGCACGGGCGGGCCACGCGGCCCCCGCCCTGGCGTCGGCGGACGGCGGGGTACAGGTCCTCGATGTACCCGGCGGAGCCCCCCTGGGCCAGGGCGGGGCTCCTTTCGAGAGTGCCGAGTTCGCCCTGGACGACGGGGACCTGCTCCTGCTGTACACCGAGGGTCTGGTGACGACGCAGGGCGGGAGCCGCGACGCGGGACTCGGACGGCTGCGCGAGGCGCTGTCCGACGCCCGGCACGGGGCGGCTCCGAGCCCTTCCCGTTCGGAGCCCGGACTCGACGACATCAGCGACACGGTGATCGCCCGGCTGCTGCCGGCCCACCCGGACGACGACGTGGTGCTCCTGGCAGCGCGGGTACACGGCCTGGACGCGGACCGGCACGCCAGCTGGGAGCTCCCGTCCGAAGCCGAGGTCGTGAGCCGGGCACGCGGCCTCGCGACGCGGCAACTCACCGACTGGGGCTTGGAGGAGCTGGAGTTCACCACCGAGCTGGTCGTCAGCGAACTCCTCACCAATGCCATCCGCTACGGCGGTCCGCCGATCAGGCTGCGGCTGATCCGCGACCGCAGCCTGATCTGCGAGGTCCAGGACGGCAGCAGCACGTCTCCGCACATCCGGCGGGCCCTGGAGACCGACGAGGGCGGACGCGGGCTGTTCATGGTCGCCCAGTTCACCCAGCTCTGGGGCACGCGCTACCACGACCGCGGCAAGACCATCTGGGCCGAGCAGCCCTTCCCGGACGGAGGGGCGGCCGCAGGGCTGCCGGGCTTCCCGGACTTCGAGGAGTTCGCGGACCTCGGGGACCTCACGGACCTCGGGGACCTCGCGGACACGGCCGAGTGAGCGCCGGGCACCCCGGACCCACTCGGCCACCGCCGCTCCTCGGCTACTCGGGGCCGGAGGTGCCGGACTCCAGCAGCGTGCCGCCGTCCCAGGTGACTCCGACCTGCCGGTAGTACGCGCCGATCGGCTCCCGCATCTCCAGCCGGGCCAGTTCCTCGGTCGGAGCCTCGAACAGCCTCAGGTCCGCGTCGGCGGCCCAGGGCCTGCCTGCCTCGAAGGACGCCGCCCCGGTCTCGATCAATTCGTCCAGCGCCAGGCCCTTGCCCTTCTCGATCGACGGCAGCCAGCGGTGGTGCGCCATCGGATGGCCGTTGACGAAGCCGTTGGTCTCGGAGGGCTCCCGCAGCGTGACGACCGCCTCGGCCAGCCGCCGGTCGGCAGCGGCGAGCGTCGCTCCGAAGGCCGCGCCCGCCTCGATCCGCGGCGCGGGCCCGTACGGGTGGGGACGCGTCATGTGGATGGAGCCCAGCTTCTTCGGGTAGCCCTGGTGGAAGCCCCGCGCGATGGCGAAGTCCTTGTCCACCCAGATGTACACGCAGCGGGAGTACGTCCTCCCCTTGTACGAGCAGCGCACCACCACGAACGCTTCCTTGTACTGGGAGCGCACCGGGTCGAGCAGCTCCTCACGGGAGTCGCCGCACGACTGCCAGTCGGCCCAGATCAGGGCCACCGCGCCCGGGTCCTCGTCGGCGAGTCCGAGCGGCTCCGGCAGCAGCTCGGCGACCCGTGCGGGGTCGGTCCGGTACTCGACGGTGATCAGATCGCCGGAGTAGTGCCACGGGGGCGAGGGGACGAGCGAGGACCCGCCGGTGGCGGTCTTGGGGTGGAAAAATCCGCGGACGCCGGCCATGGCGCCTCCTTCGGGGTGCGATCCGGAAATCGTTTGAACCCATACGATAAGCCCGGAGGGCAGCCCTTCCGCAAGCCCCGCAGACGTCACATCAGCCACGGATCACCCGAGGGAAACTCCGGGCCCGGCGGAATCCGCCGGGCCCGGGACGGTCAAACCTTCGGCCGCCGCCCCGAGCGCCGCGGCCCGAGCTCCGAGGCTCCGAGCAGCTCCTGGCGCCGCTCCTCACCGTGCTCCTCGAGCTGGGCGACGATGGCACGCAGTCCGTCCGCGAGACGCAGACACTCCTCGGCACTGAGCCGCGAGGCCACGAACGCCTCCTCGTCGTTGAACGCCGGGAAGAGCTGCTCCATGAGCGCCTCGCCTTCCGCGGTCAGCGCGAGTAGCACCCGCCGACCGTCTTCCGGGTGAGGCGTGCGGGAAACGAGACCCCTCGACTCCAGAGTCCGCGCGACGCCGGTGAGGGTGCCCTTGGTGATCCCCGCCTCCTCGGCCACGTGGCGGGTCTCCGTCTCACCCCAGATCCACAGCACCCACAGCACCACGAAGCCGGTCCAGGTGACCTCGGCGGGCCGCAGCACGGAGTTCTCCAGATGCTGGCGCACGGCTGCCGCCGCGCGGTGGATATTGGCGACCGCCGCCATCTGCTCACGCTGCAGCCGGAAGCCGCCGAGCTTCGCCTGAACGGCCTTCTCGGTCTCGATGATCGATCGATGCCCAGCCACTGACTCCCCCTCGGTCACGGGAAGGCGTTGACACCGCCCCCATGAAATTCGTTTGCCCCCAAATTTTACGCCCCGCCCGGCCTGTCCACCCACGATCACGCCGATCCCGCGGCCCCGCGGGGACGAATTGCCGACCAACTCTTGCGGGCGCCCCCTCCCGTTCGTATCGTTTGACCTCAAACGACTTTCTGCGGGGTCCTCCGCAGCCCCGCCCACGGCACAGATCGCATGTGCACCATGGTGATACGGGCGAGATTTCCCCACGTACCGCCATGTCTTGCCCGTACCCGAGGAGACCGACGGTGAGCACTGACCAGTCCGGACAGATCCAGCAGCAGATCGAGGCGCTCGCCGCCCAGGGCATCGATGTCGTGCGCATCATTTACCCCGACCTCATCGGCGTCGACCGCGGCCGGGACATCCTGCTCCATCACCTGCCCAACGCAACCGGCCACGGCCTGGCCTTCTGCCGGGCGATCTACCACACCGGCGCCCTCGGCGACCACTCCGACATCCCCGGCGGCCTCGACGCCGGCATGCCCGACATCACCGTACGGCCGGACCTGAGCACGCTCGTCCCACTCCCCTGGGAACCCGGCGTGGCCTGGTGCATCGGTGACGCCCGCGACCCCGACACCGGCCTGCCCGCCCCGGAGTCCCCCCGCGACCTGCTGCGCCAGGTCACCGGACGCCTAGCCGAGGACGGTCTCAAGGCCGTCGTCGGCCCCGAGCTGGAGTACGTCCTGCTCGACCCGGACCCCGCCTCCCCCACCGGCTGGCGCCGTTACGCCGCAGCACCCGGCAACGTCTACACCGTCGGGCGCAAGGGCGACCCCGACGGACACCTGCTGCGGACCCTGCGCCACCTGCACCGCCTCAACATCGGTGCCACGGGCGGCAACCGGGAGTACGACGGCGGCCAGTTCGAGATCAACCTCGACCACTCCGAGGCCCTGGACGCGGCCGACCGGGCCTTCCGCTTCAAGGCCGCAGTCAAGGAACTCGCCCGCACCGAGGGCCGCCTGGCCACTTTCATGGCCAAACCCCTCAACGACGGCGGCGGTTCCGGCTTCCACCTGCACATCTCCGTGATCGACGCGGACGGACACAACGTGTTCGACGGCCTCGGGCAGCCCTTCGGCCTGTCCGCCAAGGCCCGCTACGCCGTCGCCGGCCTGCTCACCCACGCCCCCGCCCTCGCCGCCCTGTTCAACCCGACGGTCAACTCGTACAAGCGGTTCGGCCCCGACACCGCCGCACCCTGGCTGATCGACTGGGGCCTGGACCACCGCGGCGCGATGGTGCGCATCCCGCCGGAGCGCGGCGCCGCGGCCCGCCTGGAGATGCGCCTCGGCGACGCCACCGCCAACCCCTACCTCGCCATCGCCGGGCTCGTCGCCGCCATCCACCTGGGAATCCGCGCCGCAGCCGAGCCGCCCACCCCGACCGGCGGCTACGGCTACGACCCCGCGAGCGCCCCCAAGCTGCCCACAGACCTCGGCGCGGCGCTCGACGCCCTGGAAGCCGACGACGAGCTGACCGAAGTGCTCGGCAAGCCCTTCGTCGACGCCTTCCTGATCTTCAAGCGCGACGAACTCGCCCGCTACGGACGGCACGTCACCGACTGGGAGTTCCGCGAGTACGCCCAGCTGATCTGACGACATCACCAACCACACCCCTGGCCTGGAGCCCATGCCCCTCCCCGGACGCCGCAGACGCCGATCCCCCCGACTCTCCCGTGAGCTCGGCGACGTACCCCTCGGCAGGACTCTGAGATCGCTGGCCGCCCCGCCTTCCCGCGGGCCCGAACTCGCGATCGCGCTCATGGAAGACGTGATCAGGAACGCGGGGCAGGACTGGGACCGGCGCACCCACCGCATCCGTGTCCTCGCCGAGGCTGCGGGGCGCGGGCTGCCGCTCACCTGGCGGCGGCGGTCCCACACCCAGGACGCCCTCGTCCTCCACGCCTGGTCGGACCTGGTCCACGCCCGCCGGACGGGCTCTCCCTCGGACCTGTCGGCCGCGGAAGCCACCTGCCGCCATGCCGCGGAACTCGGCCCCGCCGATCCCGTCCCGTGGATCGTCCTCCTGTCCATCCTCCGTCTTCGCGGGGGCCCCGAGGCTGAACTGGCCTCGGCGTGGCGAGAGGCCGGGGCCCGGGATCCGTGGAACAGGGAGGCCCACGTGCAGCTTCTCGGCTACCTCTCGCCGGGAGAGTGCGGTTCCGTGGCGCGGATGCTCGACTTCGTCGACGGCGTCCGCGCCACGGCGCCGGACACCTCGCCCGTCGGTGGCCTGGAACTGGCCGCGCTCATCGACCGCTACCACTGGAACACGGCACGTGGCGGACTCGACGCTCTGACCGCCCGCCACCTGCTGTCACGCCCCCCGGCCGCGCGGGCGCTCGGCCGGGCAGCCGAGCTCTGGCCCCGGCCCGGCCACCTCACGCATTCCGCCGCCCTCGCCGACCTCAATCTGCTCGCGTACGCACTGGTGCAGGCCCGACGTCTGGAGGAAGCAGCCATAACGTTCGCCACACTCGACGGATCGGCAACCCCGCACCCCTGGGCTACCGGCGGAGACCCTCTCGAACAGTTCACGTACTGGCACAACCGACTCCTCGGCTGATCCTGCCCTCATCGGCTTCTACGGCCGGCTCCGGACGGCTTTGGTGTCCACCGCATCACTGTAGGAGCGCCCGGTTTCCCCATTGCCGTGTCTCCCGATTTGTCTGCTCCCTGCCCGCGTTTTGCAGGTCAAGGGCGATGCCCGGAGCCTACAACGATTCGCATGTTCGGTCAGCTTTCCCCAGGTCTCTCAGGACTCATGCTGACCGAATGCTGAGTATTCCGACGCGCCGTCAGGCCGGTGCGGTAGCGCTCCCTCGCCCTCTGACCACTGCCGCCTCGGCAGCCGTTAGCGACATCCTCGGGGCCGAAGGCATCAGCCGGATTGCCCCCGCACGGCGGGCTCCGCGAGCAGCGCGAGGGCCCGGCGCGGAGCCTGCGGTGCCCTTGCCGATCGGGTCGGGCACAGCCATGTCCGACTCGCCTTCCCCGACCACCTGCTCCACCTCCAGCAGGAGCGGAACCTCACGTACGAGACCCCCGCAGCCGCCTTGGGGCGAGCGCGGCCTCGGGGCGGCGCCGCCCCGACCAGATGTCGCGGCCGCCGTCTACCCACCCATCTGGGCCGAACCCGGCCGTTGGGACCGCAACGAGCAAGGTCGGCGCCTCGTCGCAGATCGTCGACATGGATCCCGGAGGAGGCAGAGTTTCCGTCATCGCGGGGTTCAGGAGGGCGGACTCGGCTCGAACAACGGTGTCAGAGTGTGGAATTCGCGCCGAAAATACACTGCCGGCTCTTTGTCGTACACACGGGCCTCCGTTACCGCGCCCACGAGGATGGAGTGATCGCCGCCGCCGTATCGGGCGGTCGCTTCGCATTCCAGCACGGCGCAGGCCCCCTCAAGCAGGGGGTGGCCTTGAAGGTTCGTCGTGAACTCACCCCGGGAGAACTTGTCGACGCCCTTGGAGGAGAACCACAGAGCAAGGTCTCGATGCTTGGGCGGCAGTATGTGGACGACCCACGATCTTGCGGCAGAGAAGGCGGGGTGACACTGCGCGTTGACGGAGAGACAGACCAATACCAGCGGTGGATCGAGGGAGAGCGAGCAGAAGGAAGTGGCGGTGAAGCCCCACCACTCCCCCTCGGCGTCAACGGTTGTCACGATCGTCACCCCGCTCGGGAATGAGGACATGGCGTTCCGGAAGCTGTCCGTCAGCTCCTCAGTGGGCATTTTCGATTCCCTCCAGACAGGACGCATCGGATGCGCCGTGACCGGGCTTGCCGTAGAAACGCCGACGGTGCAGTACTGCCGGCCCTGACAGCCCCAAATGGAACGGATACTTCTCCTTGTTCCGGACGCCTCGCACGCATCAGAGGGGCGCGGGCACCGCGATGGCGGTGAGGAGCACACCCTCGCTCACCAACCACCGCCCTTCGAGCCGGCCCGGGGCGGGCGGCACACCAGCAGGAAGGTCGGCTCGCGGGACGAGCAGCCGCGCCGTGAACGTCATCGCATCCAAATCGAAGTCGATGGAGGCGTCCTCGAACTCCAGGCGCTGGCCTGTGTACGGATTCCATGCCTTGTAGACCGACTCCTTCGCGCTGAACAGCAGGCGGTCCCAGCACACGTCCCGGTACCGGGCCAGGCATGCCTCAACCTGCCGCCTCTCCCGCGGCAAGGCAATGGCCTCCAGGACCCCGTCGGGAAGCGGCTTGTGCGGCTCCGCGTCGATCCCCAGCATCGCGATGTCCCCACCCCGCGCCAACGCGGCGCCCCGGTATCCGGCACAGTGCGTGAGGCTTCCTACTGCCCGGGACGGCCAGCGGGGAGCACCATGCCTGCCGGGCAGCACGGGGACGGCTCGCAGGCCCAGTTCACGCATCGCCCGACGCGCGCAGTGACGGACGGTGGTGAACTCCCGGCGCCGTGAGTCCGCCGCCGTACTGATCAGGGCCGCTTCCTCCGGGTACAGCCATCCCTCCGGCGGGTCGTCACGCGACTCCGCGACGGCGATACAGGAAGGTAGAATCCGCCGCAGCACAAACAGGTCTCCTTCTGCCGAGTTCTCCGATCCGAGCGCCCGAGGGCGCGCCCTGCGCGGCGGCTACCGCGCAGGAATCCGGCCGGGCGGCAGCGTAGGAGCGATGCGACGTACACCACCACATGGGGCGGCAGCCTCTGGTGGTGCTGGCGCTAGGACCGGCTCGTCAGCAACGGTAGCGACGACACCGCGGTCGCTGACCCGGTCAACAGTCCGACATCGGCCCGCAAGATCCGCAGATGCAGCTCTTGGAGCCGCTGGCCCGGGTCCACGCCCAGGTTGTCGGCGAGAGCCTGCCTGAGCGTCATGTAGGCGGCCAGCGCCTCCGCCTGCCTGCCGGACCGGTAGAGGGCGAGCATCAACTGCAGCCAGTGCGGCTCGTGCAGAGGGTTCGCGGCGGTCAGCGAGTGCAGTTCACCGACCAGCTCCTGGTGGTGCCCCAGTTCGAGATCGGCGTCGATACGGGCCTGGACGGCCTCAGCCTTCAGGCCTTCGAGTTCGATGGTGCGCTGGACCACCGTCGGGGTGGCGTTGACGTCCGCGTAGGGATCTCCCCGCCACTCGGCGAGCGCGCGCGTGAGGAATTGGGACGCCATGCGCGGGTCGCCTGCGGCCAGGGCCGCCTTCCCCTCCCGCACCAGACGCTCCGCCCTCACGGCGTCGAGGTGGTCCGGGGGGATGTCCAGGACATACCCGGAGGGACGGGTGAGCAGCCACTGCCCTTCGTGGTCGCCGAGGACCCGGCGGAGCCGCAGGACGGCTACGGCCACCGCCTTGCGGTCCGTGGTAGGCCGGTTGTCGGCCCAGACTTCTTTGAGAATACGCTCGGTCGACATCGCCTCCCCCAACTGCGCAGTTAATGCAGCAAGTAATGAGCGAACGCGAATACCGCTGACCGATACTTCCGTTCCGGATCTTTCGGTGAAGCGGACTTCTACAGGGCCTAGTATTCCCACTTGAGGTGGAGATTGCGAGTTTTCGTGTTCCATCCATTTAGGCATCTTCAGCACCTACCCTCCTCCAGGGTCACCCACGTCCGGCGAGCCGGAATAAGGTGGCGGATGAACATACTTGCATCGGCATCCGTCATGATCAAGGGACTGCCGAACGATGGGCCGCGTTGTGCGGTAGATCACCTGCCGCTGGTCACACGGAGATCGGCTGTGTTTCAGCGGGGTTTCGCGCGGCGACCGGACGGCGCGGCCCGGCGGAGAGCCGCACAGGGACGATGGAGGAGGTCCGTCCACGCACGGGCCGGCGGGCGGGCCGGACCGCGCCGCGCGGTGGCGAAGCCCGCGCTCCGCACCGCGGTTCGGTGCCCCAGCGCCTGACGGCGACGCGGGTCAGCCGGCCTCGCAGGCACCGAGCACGAGATCGCTGACCTCGCGAAGTCGCTCAATGCCGGCTCCGAAATCGGGCTGAACATTGGACAGATACGCGAACACCAACTCGCGCGTGGGATCGGCCCACACGACGCTGGACGTGGTGCCCGCGTGCCCGAAGGCGCTCGCGCTGCTCGCCTTGCCCATCACCTGGGCCAGATCCCGCGGATCCGGGCCCGGACCGCCCAGCATAAATCCGTGGGACCAGCGGACCGGGCGCTTCAGGGAGGCGTCGGTCCCCCCGTCATTGGACGGTTTCCTGGCCTCTGCCACGCTCTCGGGCTGCAGCACGCGGACACCGTCGAGCATCCCGCCTCCCAAAAGCATTTGATAAAAGCGGGCCAGTTGTGCTGCGGTGCCGGAAAGCCCGGCGGACGGTATGACGGACTGCCGGTAGCGGCGCCGGTTACTCATCCACTGGTTGGGCCACTCGGAAGGATGGTCGGCTCGCGCCGGCACATGTCGGTGCCAGGCACTGTCGGGCAATCCCAGGTGCAAATCATTCAGCCCCAGCGGGACGAAGAACTCGGAGGTCACGAAATCGCGGAACGACTGTCCGGTGACGCGCTGCACGATTTCGCCGAGAATGAATCCGTAACTCATGAAGTGGTAGGCGGCGACCTTGCCACCCGGCCACCGGGGCCGGGCCTGTTCGAGGTCGCGCACCGAGCGCTCCCAGTCGCGGGCGGTCCGCATCGTCCGCACCATGCCCCGGCCGACCGGCACACCGGCCCGGTGCTGCAGGACGTGGCGGACGGTCACCGCGCCCTTGCCGTGCTGGGCGAACTGCGGCCAGTACGCGGCCACCGGCTGGTCCAGCTCTATCAGGCCCCGCTCGGCGATCGTGTGCACGGCGAGGGCGGCGAAGGGCTTGGTGGCCGCGTAGACGAGGAAGAGGGAGTCGGGAGAGCAGCCGAACGAGCGGTCCAGTACCACGGCGCCCCGCCGCAGGACGCACAGCTGCGCCGCGCCGCCCCTCGCCTGCACCACATCGCTCAGTCGTTGCAGGGCTGCGGGGTCCATGCCCGCTGCCTTCGGGCTGTGTTCCCGTTCGTTGATGGCGTTCATCGCGGTCGCTTCACCCTCTGTGCGCTTGTGTCGGAAGGCTGCCTGGACTTCATCAGCGATGTCCTCACCACATGACCGGCATGGTGTGCATGCCCCGGACCATCAGTCCCGCCTTCCACGAGAGGCGCTCCTCCGGCACGGCCAGCCTCAGGCCGGGATACCGGCGGAACATTGTCGTCAGCGCGATCTGGAGTTCCACCCGCGCCAGTTGAGCGCCCATGCAGTGGTGCGGGCCCGCACCGAATCCCAGGTGAGGGTTCGGCTGCCGGGTCAGGTCCAGCTCGTCAGGGTCGGTGAACAGGGCCGGGTCGCGGTTGGCCGCGCCCATCGACGGCACGACCGTCTCCCCGGCCTTGACCATGACTCCCCCGAGTTCGATGTCTTCGGTGGCCGTCCGGGGAAATCCGTCGACGGTGCCGATGGGCACGAAGCGCAGCAGTTCCTCGACGGCGCCGGGTATCAGGTCGTGGTCGTTCCTGAGCCGCTCCAGCAGGTGCGGGTTGCGGAAGAGGACGTAGAGGAAGTTGGGGATCTGGCTGGCCGAGGTCTCGTACCCGGCGATGAGGATGGCCTCGGCCAGCCGGACCAGTTCGCCCTCGGTGAGTCTGTCCTCCTCGTCCCGCGCGGTCACCAGCGAGCCGATCAGGTCCTCGGTGGGCCGCACCCGCCGTTGCGCGACGAGCCCGCCGAGGTAGTCGTGCATCTGCATCATGTGGTCGCGCACCTGGACGGGGGTGTGCGCGGTGGTCGTCAGCAGCGCGTCCGACCATGTGCAGAACCGCTTGCGGTCCTCGGGCGGCACGCCGAGCAGCTCGCAGATCACGGCCACGGCGAAGGGCAGGGAGAAGTCCTCGACCAGGTCCGCGGGCGGCCCCATCTCCTCCATGGCGTCGAACAGCCCGTCGGCGGTGCGCTGGATGAGGGGCCGCATCTCCTCCACCCGGCGGGGCGTGAAGACCTTCCCCACCAGGCGCCGCAGCCGCGCGTGGTCCGGGCCCTCGACACTCAGGACGGCGTCGGGCGGCGGCTGGTGCGGCAGGAACCGAGGTGCCCCGGGCGCGACGGCGAGCGCCCGGGAGAACCTGCGGTCCGCGAAGACCCTGCGCACGTCCTCATAGGCGGTGGCCAGCCATGCCTCGCCGCCGTAGGGCAGGGTGACGCGCTGCAGCGGCCGCTCACGGCGCAGCGGCTCCCAGTACGGGTCCGGCTCCAGCCTGTCGGGGTCGTGGAAGGGGTACGCGGGAGCCTCGCCGACACCGAAGGGACATTCGCGCACACCGGTCTCCTGGGCGGTCACGAAGCGTCGTCCCAGGTCACGGGGAGGTTGTATACCCCGTACACGATCTGGTCGTCACGCCACCGGATGTCCTCGGGCGGCGCCGCCATGCGCAGGGCGGGAAAGCGCTTGACGAGGCCGCGCCACGCCGCGCGCATCTCCACCCGGGCCAGTTCCATGCCCAAGCAGAGGTGGATGCCGTGGCCGAATGCGAGGTGCGGGTTGTGCTCGCGCGTGATGTCGAGGCGGTCCGGGTCGGGGAAGACGTCAGGGTCGCGGTTGGCCGCCGGCAGCGAGGCCAGCAGGGCTTCCCCGGCCTTCACCGAGTGGCCGGCGACCTCCATGTGCGCGGTGACGCCGCGCGGCAGCCCCTGCTGGACGATGGTCTGATGCCGCAGCAGCTCCTCGACAGCCTGGTCGATCAGGCTGATGTCGTCGCGCAGCAGGGCCCACTGATCCGGGTTCTCCAGCAGGGTGTAGGTACCGACGCCCAGCATGTTGGCGGAGGTCTCGTGCCCCGCGATCAGCATGAGTACACCGATGCCGGCGACCTCCAGGTCGGTCAGCGCGGGAACGGCGTCCGGGTCCTGGATGAGGTGGCTGAGCAGGTCGTCGCCGGGGTGCTTTCGCTTGGCGGCGCACAGGTTGACCATGAACTCGTTCATCTTGGCGCCGAGGGCCCCCAGTTCCTCGGGGGTGGCCTCCAGGTCCTGGAGTCGCAGGACCATGTCCATGAACTCGGCCCGGTCGTCGTAGCGGATGCCCATCAGCTCACAGATGACGAGCAGCGGGATCGGCAGCGCGAACGACTGGACCAGGTCGACGGGGCCGCCCTCGGCCTCCATGGCGTCGAGCGTGTCGGTGACGATCTGCTCGATCCTCGGTTCGAGCTTGCGGATCGCCCGCATGGTGAACCACTTGGTCAGCAGGCGACGGTAGCGGGTGTGGTTCGGCGGGTCCATGAAGATCAGGAAGCCCGGCAGGTACTCCTCGCCGCGCATCTCCGGTGCCAGGTTCCGCCACGGCTGGGGCGTCTTGCCCGGGTGCGAGCTGACGCGGGGGGCGGCGAGCGCGGCGCGGACGTCGGCGTGGCGGGTCAGCAGCCATCCCTCGGAGTCGTCGGCGAACCGCATCCTGCTGATGGGGTCGGTGCGCCGCAGCTCTCCCAGTTCGGGGGGCGGCGAGAAGGGGCAGGTGCGCTGCCGCGGCAGCGTGGCCGGCTGCTGCTCGGTGTCGGACACGGTCTGGGCTCCTCGGGATGTGGTGCTGTGTGGGCGGGGCTGGGCGGCGCGGCTCAGAGGGTGGGGGCGTCCGGGCCCTTCAGCGGGAGTACCTGGTAGCTGGCGTCGGAGCGGTCGCGCCAGGAAGGGTTGAAGCCGGCCTGGGCCTCGGCGGGGTCGAGCGGCACCTCCTGAACGAGGCTCCAGTCGATCAGCACGAGCCGGCGAGCGATCTTCCAGGCACCCTCGCGCCGTTCGAACCGGTCGACGTACCGTCCGGCGTACTGCTCCACCCGCTTGACGCCTTCGCTCTCGCGGTAGTGATACGCGGTGCAGTACGTCTCCACGCCCGCGGTATCCCCGTCGATCTCGATCGTGCTGCCGTGCAGGGTGTGCAGGGTGCCGCTGTAGGCGTCGCGCAGGACGGGGATGATCTGCTTGACGAAGTCGTGTGCGTTGCCGCGGATGACGCCGCGGTCGTCGTGAGCGTCGTCGTGGTAGGCGGACTTGGCCAGTTCCTCGTCGAGTCGGTCGAGCCCGCGGCAGTAACGCTGCAGCACGGCCCGGATCTCGCGCTCGCTCCACAGGATGTCGAGCTTGTCCATCGTGGTCCCTCCTTGGTTCGCTGTCTCTGGTGGATTTCGGGCACGCCAGGGTCTGCCAGGGCGCAGAAGCGGCGGGCAGGGGAAGGAAGGGAGTTGGTGGGGGCTCAGGGAAGCGCGGTCAGACCGGTTCGGGGAGCGTTGACCAACACCGCTTGGTTTCCCTGGGGATGCTCGTTGTCGTACATCAACTGGTGCGCCTTGCCGATGTCGTCGAACCCGCCGGTCCAGGAGAGACACGGGTCGAGTTGTCCGGTGGCCACGAGATGAATGACGTCGCGGCACTGACGGAGATTGGCAAAGTGCGAGCCCTGCAGACGCTTTTGACGCATCCACAGAAAGCGTAGGTCGACATCGGCGTTGTAGCCGGTGGTCCCGCCACAGATGACGACCATTCCGGCGTTGTCGCACAGGTACATGGAGGTCGGGATGGTGTCCTGGCCACTGTGCTCCAGGACGATACGTGGGGACCTGCGCTCCCCCAGCGCCTCCCAGAAGCTCCGGCCGAAGGCTCGTACGCCCTCTGTCCAGCGGGCCATCGCCTCCCGGTCACCGATGTCCGGCAGCCGCCCCCAGTGGTCGAAGTCGAGGCGGTTGACGGTGCCTTGGGCGCCGAGTTCGCGGCAGTACCGGGCCCGCTCCTCGTCGGAGACCACCGCGACGGGGATGCCGCCCCGGGCCCGGGTGATCTGGATGGCCATGGAGCCCAGTCCGCCGGCTCCGCCCCAGATGAGGACCGGGTCGCCCGGCCGCACTTCGTGGGGCGTCCAGCCGCACAGCTGGCGGTAGGCGGTGGCCCCGGTGAGCAGGAAGCAGGCGGCTTCCTCCCAGGTCAGGCCGGGCGGCTTGGGGTGGCATTGGTAGTCGTCGACGAGGGCGAACTGCGCGAAGGAGCCGTAGTTGCCCTCGTATCCCCACACCGACTGCGAGCCGGAGGTCATGGGGTCGGCGCCCATGCGGATGTCGGAGGCCGTCTCCGTCCACTGGCAGCCGGACAGGATGACCTCGTCGCCCACCGCGACCTGGCTGACGCCCTCGCCCACCGCCCACACCACGCCGGACCCCTCGGACCCGCCGATGTGGAAGTCGTCGTGGTCACCGCGCCTGAGCCGCTCGGAGATCACGTCGACCGGCCGCCCGAGGGAGGCCCAGACGTTGTTGTAGTTGATGCCGGCGGCCATGACGAGGACCAGCACCTGGCCGGGCCGCACCTCAGGCACGTCCACGACCTCACTCCGGAACGCCTGGTGTGGCGGACCGTAGCGCTCCCGCCGGATCACCGAGGCGTACATCTGCTCGGGTACGGTGCCGATCGGGGGTATGTCACCCAGTTCGAAAAGAGTATGTCGCACGCAGAACCCCGTCTGGATACAAACTCGTGCCGGATCAGGAGAAATTCAGAAGACATGCCACGCGGCAGTGCCACTGCATATTAGGAATACGGCGGGCAGGACGGAGAGTGAGTCGATCCGTCAGCCGAGCGCTCATATGGAGAGCGAATAACTCAGCCTATCGTACACAAGTTCACCCACTTTATGGAACTGCTTCGACAGATAGAAGTGCCCGCCCTGAAATACCTTCAGACGGAAATCCGCCGAGGTGTACGCACGCCATTTGTCGACCTCCTCGACCGGGGCCATGGCATCCGCGTCGCCGACCAGGGCGGTCACGGGGCACGGCAGAAGCGGACCGGGCGTGTGGCGGTAGGTCCGGACCGCGCGGTAGTCGCTGCGAATGGCCGGCGCGACCATCCGCAGCACGTCCTCGTCGGCCAGGAGGCCGATATCGGTACCGCCGAGGTTGTCCAGGGCCGTGATCATCGCCCGGTCGTCCAGTTCGTCCAGCGGCATGTTCACCCCCTGCGCCGGATTCCCGCGCCCGGAGACGAACAGGTGGGCGGGCAGCGTGCCCCCGTCCTGGCACAGCAGCCGCGCCACCTCGTAGGCGAGCACCGCTCCCATGCTGTGGCCGAACAGGGCGATCGGCCGGTCCAGCCAGGGCGTCAATGCCTCGGCGACCCCGTCACGCAGCTCCTCGATCGAATCGAGGAGAGGCTCGTTGCGCCGGTCCTGCCGCCCGGGGTACTGGACGGCCAGTACCTCCACCTCCGGTGCCAGCTCCCTGGACAGCGCGAAGTAGGCAGTGGCGGAGCCCCCGGCGTGCGGCAGGCACAGCAGCCGCATCCGGGCCTGGGGAGCCGGATAAAATGTTCGTATCCACAGGCGGCTGGAAGGGAAGGGCCGCGGGTCTCCCGCGCTGTGCGTCGTCATCGCCGATCAGCCCCTGCCACCGGCGAGGCCCGAAAGCCAGGCGTTCACAGCCTGGGCTGTCTGCGGAGCGTAGTCGTCCATCATCGTGAAGTGGTCGCCTTCCGTATCGAGAACAGTGCTGTCGAACTTCCAGTCGGGGCGCCACTCCTGACCCTCCGGGACCTGTCCCAGCGGCTCCGACGCCCGCAGCAGCAGGGTCGGCACTCCCGCCTCCTCGGCCACCCAGTCGGTGAAGAACTGGAAGTACTTGCCCATGGCGGTCAGCCGCACGTCCGTCATCGCCCCGAAGTCCTCCTCGCGGTCCAGGACGCCCTGGGCGAGTTCGCGCTCCATTCTGTGCAGCGCCGGATCGTTCAGCAGATAGGTGTCCAGCAGCACCACGGCCTCCGGGCGCAGCCCGGTGTGTGCCAGGTGGGCCGCCAGGCTGTAGGCGAACCAGCCGCCGGAGGAGTGGCCCAGGAGGACGAACGGCGCGCCGTCGGCCTGCCGGCGGATCCCCTCGGCGAGGAAGTCCTTCATCACCTCGAAGTCGGCCGGCAGCAGTTCGCCCGGCGAGAAGCCGGGGGCGAGCAGGGCCGCGGCACCCCGAGTGCCGCGGAAGGCGGCGGCGAGACGGGCGTACTGCTGCGCCCCGTACAGCGGCACGGGCGCCGGGCAGCAGATCAGTCCCGCCCGGTCGGTGGCCCCCGCCAGCTCCACCATGACCGGGTCCTGCCCGGCCCCGGCCACGCTGTGGAAAACCGGGCGCAGCCGGGAGGCGACCTTGGTGAGCTCCAGTGCGTCCTCGGGCCGGCCGAGGGTGTTCGCGTTGCGGTACAGCGCTTCCAGGGAGTACGGCGAGGGCGCCGCGGTCGAGTCGGCACCGGAACCGGCCGCGGCGAGGCGCTCGCCGAGGAACGCGGCCAGCGCGGTGGGCGTCGGGTGGTCGAAGATCAGACCGGCCGGCAGGGTCAGCCCGCATTCGGTGGCGAGCGCGGCGCGCAGCTCGACGCCCATCAGGGAGTCGAAGCCGAGCTCCAGGAACGGGCGGTGGGGTTCGATCTCCGCGGTGTCGGCTCCGCCCATCACTGTGGCTGCCTGCTCAAGTACCAGCGCCAGCAGCATGCTGCTGCGTTCTTGCTCGGACACCTCGGCCAGCCGCTGCGGCAACTGCGGTGCCCCGGATGCGGGCTCGGTCGACGGCTCGACGGCGGATGGCCGCGCAACCTGCCCGGCCCCCGCGTTCGCCATGCCCGCCAGCCAGTAGCGCCGGCGCTGGAAGGCGTACGTGGGCAGCTCCACGCGGGTCCGGCCCACGGGCAGCAGGCGGTCCCACACCGGTGACACGCCGACCGTGTGGGCCTGGGCGACGGCCGTGAGCACGGCCTCCGGCTCGGGCACGCGGCGCCGCAGCACAGGCACGAACGTCTCGGGTGCGGCGTCGGGCAGGCACAGCCGGCCCGCGGCCGTCAGCACTCCCCCGGGCCCCACCTCCAGGAACGTGGTGGCCCCTCGGTCGCGCAGCGCGCGGACGGCGTCGTGGAAGCGCACCGTCTCGCGGACGTGGCGCACCCAGTACTCCGGGCGGCAGATCTCGTCGGTGACGGGCCCGCCGGTGAGGGTGGAGACCACGGGGAGAGCGGGTGCCTTGTAGGAGACGCCCCGAGCGATTTCCGCAAACGCCTCGGTCATCCCGTCCATGTGGGTCGAGTGGAAGGCGTGGCTGACCCGCAGCCGCTTGGTCTCGCGGCCGCGTGCGGCCCAGTCGCGCGCCAGGTCCGAGACCGCCGTCTCGTCCCCGGACACCACCACCGCGTCCGGCCCGTTGACGGCCGCGATGTCCAGCCCCGCCCGGCCCTCGGCGAGTTGGGTGCGCACCTCGTCCTCGGTTGCCTGGACGGCGATCATGGCTCCGCCCCCGGGCAGTGCCTGGATCAGCCGGCCGCGGGCCGCCACCAGGGCGCAGGCGTCGGCGAGGGACCAGACCCCGGCCGCATAGGCGGCGGTCAGCTCGCCGATCGAGTGGCCCGCCACCAGGTCGGGCCTCAGCCCCCAGTCGTCGAGCAGCCGCAGCAGTGCGACCTCGACGGCGAACAGCGCGGGCTGGGTGTAGGACGTAGTGTCGAGCAGGGCGGCCTCGGGCGTGCCGTCCGCGGCGAACAGCACCTCGCGCAGCGGCCGGTCGAGGTGCTCGTCGAGGTGGGCGCACACCTCGTCCAGCGCGTCGGCGAACACAGGGCTGTACGCGGCCAGTTCACGGCCCATCCCGGGCTGCTGGCTGCCCTGGCCGGTGAACAGGAACGCCGTCCTGCCTCCCGACGGCGTCGTCCGGCCGGTGACCACGCCCGGCGCGCGGGCGCCGGCCGCCAGGGCCGACAGGCCGGCCAGCAGCTCCTCGCGCTCCCGGCCGACGACGACGGCCCGGTGCTCGAAGACCGCCCGCGTGGTAGCGAGGGACGCGGCGACATCCGCCGGCGCCAGGTGCGGACGCGCGGCCAGGTGGTCCGCCAGACGCTCGGCCTGCGCGCGCACGGCCTCCTCGCTGCGGCCGGAGACGACCCACGGCAGCGGCCCGGCGGCGGGCCGCGGCTCGTCCGGTGCCTCCTCGGGGGGCGCGCCTTCCAGGATCACATGGGCGTTGGTGCCACTGACGCCGAAGGACGAGACCGCCGCGCGGCGCGGCTCTCCGGTGTCCGGCCATGCCCGGGCCTCGGTCAGCAGTCGCACGTCGGCCGAGGACCAGTCGACGCGCGGGGTGGGCTCCGTCAGATGCAGCGTGCGGGGCAGTACCGCGTGCCGCATGGCCTGCACCATCTTGATGACACCACCCGCACCGGCCGCGGACTGGGTGTGGCCCAGGTTCGACTTCAGCGACCCCAGCCACAGCGGCCTGCCCTCCCCGCGGGCCCGCCCGTAGGTGTCAAGCAGCGCCTGGGCCTCGATCGGGTCGCCGAGCGGAGTGCCGGTGCCATGTGCCTCCACCGCGTCGACGCGATCGGCCGTCAGCCGCGCGTTGGCCAGCGCCTGACGGATCACCCGCCGTTGCGACGGCCCGTTGGGCGCGGTCAGCCCCGCGCTCGCGCCGTCCTGGTTGACCGCGCTGCCGCGGATGACGGCGTGCACCGGGTACCCCAGGCGCCGCGCTTCGGAGAGCCTGGCCAGGAGCAGCACCGCCGCGCCCTCGGACCAGGTGGTGCCGTCGGCGGTCGCCGAGAAGGACTTGCAGCGGCCGTCGGCCGCCAGGCCCCGCTGGCGGCTGAACTCGATGAAGGCGGTCGGCGTGGCCATCACTGTCGCGCCGCCCGCCAGCGCCAGGGAGCACTCCCGCTGCCGCAGGGACTGCGCGGCCAGGTGCAGGGCCACGAGCGAGGAGGAGCAGGCGGTGTCGACCGACACGGCCGGTCCCTCGAAGCCGAAGGTGTAGGCGACCCGGCCGGAGAGGATGCTGGCGGAGTTGCCGGTCCCGATGAAGCCCTCGGCCGTCTCCCGCGCGTCGAGCACGTTGAGCAGGTAGTCGTTGCTGTTGGAGCCGACGTAGACCCCGACGTCCTCGCCCCGCAGGGTGGTCACATCGAGGCCCGCGTGCTCGAACGCCTCCCAGGAGACCTCCATGATCAGGCGCTGCTGCGGGTCCATGGCCAGCGCCTCGCGCGGCGTGATGCCGAAGAAGGCCGCGTCGAACCCGGCCGCGTCCTTCAGGAAGCCGCCGTGACGCGAGTACGTCTTCCCCGGAGTCCCCGGCTCGGGGTCGTAGACGGCGTCCACGTCCCAGCCCCGGTCCTCGGGGAAGCCGCTGATGGCGTCCCGGCTCTGGGTCACCAGCTCCCACAGGTCGTCCGGCGAGGCGACGTCTCTGACGTCGCCGGGGAATCGGCATGCCATGCCCACGATCGCCACCGGCTCGTGGGCCGCGTCCTCGGCCTCCTCCAGCTGTTGGCGGGTCCGCCGGAGATCGGCCGTGACCAGCCGCAGATACTCGCGGAGTTTTGTCTCGTTGTTCTCGTCCACGTGCTCAGCCACGGCGGAGTTCCTTCTCGATCAGCTCGAACATCTCGTCGTCGGTCGCCGTGTCCAGCGCGTCCCGGTCCTCGCTCCCCGCGCTTCTCGCCGGCGCGTGGACCGCGAGCATGCCCTTGAGCCGCTCGGTGGCCCGGGCGAGCTGCCGGTCGCCGGCGGGCAGCCGCGCGAGGTCGGCCTCAAGACGGTCGAGCTGGTCCGACAGGGACAGGCCTGGTGCCGTGTCGGCCTCGGCCAGGCCGGTCAACAGGTAGTCGGCGACGGCGCCGGGTGTGGGGTGGTCGAACAGCAGCGTCGTCGGCAGATCCCGCCCCGTCTCGGCCACCAGGCGGTTGCGCAGCTTCACGGTCATCAGCGAGTCGAAGCCGTGGTCGAGGAAGCCCCGCTCCGGTTCCACTGCCTCCGGCGCGTCATGCCCCATGACGGTGGCCGCCTCGGTCCTCACCATCCGCAGCAGCGCGTCGTGCCGCTCACCGGTGGGCAGCGCCCGCCACGCCGCGACGCGCAACGCGGCCTTGACGCCGGGCTCGGGCCGGCCGCCCTGGCCGACGTCCGCTGCCGCGTCCGCGTCCGCGTCCGGTCCGAAGCGGGCGGGGTCGGACCTCCATCCGGTGGGGCCCTGCGGCCAGTAGTGCTGCTTCTGGAACGCGTACGTGGGCAGGTCGGCCGCGCACGGCCCGTCGCCGAAACACGCCCGCCAGTCCACGGCCACGCCGCGGGTGTGCAGCGCGGCCAGCGCGCTCAGCAGCGCGGACACCTCGGCGCGCTCGGCGTGCGCCGTGGACACCAGCAGGGGCACGCTCCCGCCGGGCTCGGCCGCCAGGCAGGACTGTCCCGCGGTGCTGAGCACCGTATCGGGGCCGACCTCGACGAAGGCGCCGACCCCGTACCGCTGCAGACGGCGTATCTGGTCGTGGAAGCGCACCGTGCGGCGGATGTGGGCCAGCCAGTATTCGGGGTCACGCGCCTCGCTCGCGCCGAGGAGGTCGCCGGTGACGTCCGAGACGATGGGGATGCGTGGGGTTCCGTACGACAGGACGGCCGCGACGCGTCCGAACTCCTCCAACATCCCGTCCATGTGCGGGGAGTGGAAGGCGTGGCTCACCTTCAGCCGGTTGGTCTTGCGCCCCTGGGCCGCCCAGTGTCCTGCGACCTCTGCGACGGCGTCCGCGTCGCCGGACAGGACCACCGAGGACGGGCCGTTCAGCGCGGCGATGTCCACCGCACCCTCCCTGCCCACGAGGCCCGCGCGGACTTCCTCCTCCGTCGCCTGCACGGCCACCATCGCACCGACGGCGGGGAGGGCGTGCATGAGTCGCCCCCGCGCGGCGACGAGCACGGCCGCCTGCGGTACGGACAGCACACCCGCCACGCATGCCGCGGACAGCTCGCCCAGCGAGTGACCGGCCAGGATGTCGGGGCGCACCCCCCAGCTCTCCAGCAGGCGGAACAGCGCCACTTCGAAGGCGAAGATCGCCGGCTGCGCATAGTCCGTACGGTCGAGCAGCCGCCCGCGCGGGTCGTCGCCCGGCGCGAACATCACGCGCAGCAGCGGGGCGTCCAGGTGCGCGTCGAAGTGCGCCGCCACCTCCTCCAGCGCCTCGGCGAAGACCGGGAACGCGGCGTGCAGGTCGCGCCCCATGCCCGCCCGCTGGCTGCCCTGCCCGGTGAACAGGAACGCTGTCTTTCCCTTGACCGGCTTCCCCCGCGCGACACCGGTAAGGACGTGATCCGGCCCCTGCCCGTCGGCCAACGCGTCGAGGCCGGTGAGGAAGGTGTCGGTATCGTCGCCGAGGACCACGGCCCGGTACTCGAACGCCGACCGGGTGACCGCCAACCCCCGACCCACCGCCCGCACATCCAACGACTCCTGGCCGGCCACGTGTTCACGCAGCCGCCGCGCCTGCGCCGCCAACGCCTCCGGCGAACGACCCGACACCAGCCACGGCACCAGACCACCCGCCGCCGACTCCTGGACCAAGCCACCTTCCTCAGGGGTCTGTTCGAGAATGACGTGCGCGTTGGTACCACTGATCCCGAACGACGACACACCCGCCCGCCGCGGACGATCAGCCTCCGGCCACGGCCGCGCCTCGTCCAACAGCTTCACCGCACCCGCCGACCAGTCCACCAACGGCGTCGGCTCCCCGGCATGCAGCGTGCGCGGCAGCACACCATGCCGCATCGCCATCACCATCTTGATGACTCCACCCACGCCCGCAGCCGTCTGCGTGTGACCGAGGTTGGACTTCAACGAACCCAACCACAACGGCTGGTCAGGGCTGCGGTCCTTCCCGTAGGTGGCAAGCAGCGCCTGCGCCTCGATCGGATCACCCAGCCTGGTCCCCGTACCGTGCGCCTCCACCGCGTCCACGTCGGCCGCCGACAGTCCCGCATTCGCCAACGCCTGACGGATCACCCGCTCCTGCGCCGGACCACTCGGCGCCGTCAGCCCGTTACTCGCCCCGTCCTGATTGACCGCACTACCCCGAACCACCGCAAGCACCCGATGCCCATTACGCCGCGCATCCGACAACCGCTCAAGCACCAGCACACCAGCACCCTCCGACCACCCCGTGCCATCCGCCCCGGCACCGAACGCCTTGCACCGACCATCCACCGACAGACCACCCTGACGGCTGAACTCCACGAACATCCCTTCGGCAGCCATGATCGTCGCGGCGCCGGCCAGGGCGAGGGAGCATTCGCCGCGCCGCAGCGAGTCCGCCGCCAGGTGCATCGCCACCAGCGACGACGAACACGCCGTGTCCAGCGTCATCGCAGGACCCGTAAGGCCGAGCGCGTAGGCGACCCGGCCGGAGGCGACGCTCACGCAGTTGCCAGACAGCATGAATCCGTCGACGACCGCGCCGGTCTGCTGCAGCCGGGCCAGGTACTCCTGGTAGCTGGTGCTCAGAAACGCCCCGGTGTCGGTGCCCTTGAGGCTGACCGGATCGATTCCCGCCCGCTCGACCGCCTCCCACGAGGTCTCAAGCAGCAGGCGCTGCTGCGGGTCCATCGCCAGCGCCTCACGCGGCGAAATCCCGAAGAAACCCGGGTCGAAGTCGCCCGCGTCGTAAAGGAAACCGCCTTCGGCCGCGTACGAATTCCCGTCGAGGGGCTCGATGTCCCACCCGCGGTCCCGCGGGAACTCTCCGATCGCGTCCTCGCCGGCCGCCAGCAGCTCCCACAGCCGCTCCGGGGAATCGGCGCCGCCCGGGAAGCGGCATGCCATCCCTACGATCGCGATGGGTTCCGCGCGCAGCGGCGCCTCCGCCTCGCGCAGTCGCTCCCGCGTCGCTTCGAGTTCGGCGGACACCCGCTTCAAGTAGTACCGGAGCTTTTCTTCGTCAGCCATATCGGCCCCTTCACACGTGACTCGTCGGACTGTGATTCGGTGACCGATTTACGAAATTCCGAATTTCTTGCCGATCATCTCGAACATTTCCTCGTCCGTGGCCGCCTGTAATTCGTCGCTCACGGCGCTCGCAGCGTTCTCCGCAGCGGCCCGGGCGTCCGCCCATTGGGTGAGGATGCGCTGCAGCCGGAGGCTGATCTCGTCGTTCTGGTCGGGGTCCGCGTGCGGCTCGACCAGTACGGCCTCCAGCTTGTCGAGGTGGGTCAGCGCCTCGGAGCGGGTGGCGGAGGCCAGGTCGGAATGGGCATCCGCCACCGCCGACGCCAAGTGGTCGACAAGGTCCCGGGGCGTGGGGTGGTCGAAGACCAGGGTGACCGGGAGGGTGAGGTCGAGCGCGGCGCAGAGCCGGTTGCGCAGCTCGACGGCCGTGAGCGAATCGAAGCCGAGGTCCTGGAACGGCCGCCACATCTCGATCTCCCCGGCCGAGCCGTGACCAAGTACCGCGGCGGCCTGCTCGCACACCACGTCCACCAGAAACGCGTCGTGCTCGTCCCTGGGCAGCTCGGCCAGCCGTCGGAGCATGTGCCCGTTGGTGCCCTCGTCGGCCTGTCCCGCGCTCTCGGCGTCCTGGCCACCCACAGCACCCGGTGCGCCTGCGGCCACCGCGCCGGTCGGCTGGGCCGACGCGACCGTCATCTGCGCGTCCGGCCAGAACCGCCTGCGCTGGAAGGCATACGTCGGCAGGTCCGCGCGGCGGGCATCGGACACGTGCGGCATGCGGGTCAGGTCCAGCGGGAGCCCCCGCACGTACGCCTCGGCGACCGAGATGAGGAATCGTTCCTCCCCTCCCTCGTCCCGGCGCAGCGTGCCCACCGCCGCGGCCGGCGCGCCCGCCTGCTCGAAGGTCTCCTGAAGCCCCACGGTCAGTACGGGATGCGGGCTGACCTCGATGAAGAACCGGTGCTCGTCCTCCAGCAGCCCGCGTACGGCGCCCTCAAGGAGCACCGGCTCGCGCAGGTTCCGGTACCAGTACCCGGCGTCCAGTGCGGCCGTGTCGACCACCTCGCCGAGGACCGTCGAGTAGAAGGGCACGCTCGCCCGGCGCGGCGCGACTGATGCCAGCGAGTCGACGAACTCCTCGCGTAGCGCGTCGACTTGGGCGGAGTGGCCCGCCGCGGTCGCGCCGGGCACCTTCCGCGCCCGTACCCGGTCCGCCATGCACACCGCCACCAGCTCGTCCACGGCCTCCGGCTCCCCGGACACCACGACCGACGTGGGGCCGTTCACCGCGGCGATCGAGAGCCTGTCGCCGTACGCTTCGATGCGGCGCGCCACCTCCTCGGCGGACAGCAGGAACGACGCCATGGCGCCCTTCCCCGTCAGCCGGTTCAGCAGGACGCTGCGCAGGGTGACGATCCGTGCTGCGTCCTTCAGCGACAGTGCGCCGACGACGCACGCGGCGGCGATCTCCCCCTGCGAATGGCCGATGACGGCATCGGGCTCGACGCCGTGCGCCCGCCACACCTCGGCGAGCGCCACCATGACGGAGAACAACACGGGCTGCACCACGTCCAGGCGGTCCAGGGACGGCGCCCCCGGCTTCTGGCGCAGGACGTCCGTCAACGACCAGCTCACGTACGCGGAGAGCGCTTCATCGCACTCCGCGATGCGCTCGCGGAACACCGCCGACGACTCAAGGAGCCGCCCGGCCATGTCCGGCCAGTGTGAGCCCTGCCCCGGGAAGACGAACACGGTCTTGCCCGAGGCGGTGCTCGCCCCCTGGACCACGCGGGCGTCCTCGCGCCCGGCCGCCAGCGCGTCGAGCCCGGCCTCCAGGCCGGTCCGGTCCGCACCGACCACGACGGCGCGGTGCTCGAACGCCGTACGGCCCGCGAGGGACATGGCCAGGTCGGCGGCCGGCAGATCCGGGTTGCTTCGCACATGAGCGGCGAGTTGTGCCGACTGGGCGCGCAGCGCCTGCTCGCTGCGCCCGGAAACGGTCCACAGGAAGGTGCCGGCCGGCATCGCCGACCCCGGCTCCGGAGCCGCCCCGTCGGTACCGGGCGCCGGGGCGGGGGCCAGGGCCGGGGCCTGTTCGAGGATGACGTGCGAGTTGGTCCCGCTGATCCCGAACGACGAGACCCCCGCGCGGCGCGGCCGCCCGTGCTCCGGCCATGCGACGGGCTCGGTGGCCAGGCGCACGGCACCCGACCCCCATTCCACGTGCGGCGTGGGGCTGTCCACGTGCAGCGTCCTGGGCACCACGCCATGACGCATCGCCAGGACCATCTTGATCACTCCGGCGAGGCCGGCCGCCGCCTGGGTGTGGCCGATGTTGGACTTCACCGACCCCAGCCACAGCGGACGTTCGGGCGTACGGTCCTTCCCGTACGTGGCCAGCAGCGCCTCCGCCTCGATCGGGTCCCCGAGCTCGGTGCCGGTCCCGTGCGCCTCCAGCACGTCGACCTGGTCCGACGGAACCTGGGCGTTCGCCAGCGCCTGCAGGATGACCCGCTGCTGGGCGCGGCCGTTGGGCGCGGTCAGACTGCTGCTGGCACCGTCCTGGTTGACCGCGGACCCGCGGATCAGACCCTGGATGGGATGGCCGTTACGCCGGGCGTCCGACAGCCGCTCCAGCAGGAGCATGCCGACGCCCTCCGAGAATCCGGTGCCGTCCGCCGAGGTGGCGAACGACTTGCAACGCCCGTCCTTGGCCAGTACCCGCTGGCCGCTGTACTCGATGAACCCCATCGGCGTGGACATCACCGTCACCCCGCCTGCCAGCGCCAGCGAGCACTCCGACTGGCGCAGGGACTGCGCTGCCAGGTGCAGTGCGACCAGCGAGGACGAGCATGCCGTGTCGACGGTCACCGCGGGCCCTTCGAAGCCGAAGGTGTAGGCGAGGCGGCCGGAGAGGACCGCGGCCGCGTTTCCTGTCCCGACGTGTCCCTCGAAGGCGCCGGGGGAGCTCAGGAGCAGCGACGAGTAGTCCTGGATGTTGGTGCCGGAGAAGACGCCGACGTCCGTGCCGCGCAGGGCGGTCGGGTCGATGCCGGCCCGTTCGAAGGCCTCCCAGCCGGTCTCCAGCAGCAGCCGCTGCTGAGGGTCCATGGCGGTGGCCTCACGCGGGCTCACGCCGAAGAACGCGGCGTCGAAGTCGGCCGCGCGGTCGACGAAGCCGCCCTCCCGCACGTACAGGGTGCCCTTGCGCCGCTGTTCGGGGTCGTACAGCGCGTCCAGGTCCCAGCCGCGGTCGTCGGGAAACGCGCCGATCGCGTCGCCGTCGTCGAGAACGAACTGCCACAGGTCTTCCGGAGAGACGACCTTGCCGGGAAGACGGCAGGCCATACCGATGATGGCGATCGGTTCGTTCAGCGATTCCACGAGCTGCTGGTGCTGTTGCTTCAGCCGCTCGGTTTCCTTGATCGACGCGCGCAGCGCGTGCACAACTCGATCGTCGGTGGTGTCCATCAGCAAACTCCCGAGGGGTTTTCAGGCGTCGGTGTTGATCGCCATGTGAACGAGGCTTTCCAGATCCATGGCGTCGATGGACTCTGGTGTCACAGCGTGCGGATCGGCGCCGCCAGGCGCGGCCCGCCCGCCCTGTGCTCCGGCTGCCTCCGCGGACGCACCCCCGTCGCCGAGCGCGCTGTCGAATCCGGTGAGCCGCAGCAGGGCGTCCAGGACGCCGACCTCCTTGAGGCGGGAGAGCGGAAGTGCGGCGAGGGCGGCCTGGAACTCCACTGCGGCGCCGGCCCCACCCAGGTCGGGGGCGGCCGAGTCAGCGGCGACCTCGAGCCTGGCCTGCAGGTGCCGCGCCACGGCCCGGGGATTGGGGTGGTCGAACAACGTCACCGCGGAGAACCGCAGGCCGGTCGCCTGGCTGAGGCGGTTGCGGAGTTCGACCACGGCCACCGAGCTGAAACCGGACTCCAGGAAGCCCCGGTCCGGGGAGACCGCCTCCGGGTCAGGGTGGCCGAGCACGGTGGCCACGTGGCCGCGTACGAGACCGAGCAGGATACGCATCTGTTCGGCGTCCGACAGCCCGGCCAGGCGCCCCGCGAGCTTGTCGGCCGCGTTCGCCGGGGCGTCCTCCTGCCGAGCGGCCGCGTCCAGCCGCCGGCGCGCGGGCCGTACGAGCTGACGGAGCACGGGCAGCGGCGGAGTGCCGGCGCCGGCAAGCATCGCCAGGTCCAGGCGAGCCGGCACGCACAGGGCCCGGTCGTGCGCCACGACCGCGTCGAACAGGGCGAGGCCCTCCTCAGCGGACATCGCGATGGCGCCCTCGCGCCTGATCCGGGCCATGTCGGCCTCGGTCACCTGGCCGCCCATGCCACGGTCCTCCTCCCACAGGCCCCAGGCCGCGGAGACCGCTGGCAGACCCTGCGCGCGGCGCTCGTACGCGAGAGCGTCCAGGAAGGCGTTCGCGGCGGCGTAACTCGCCCGGCCGGCCGCTCCGAACACCCCGGCCACCGAGGAGAACAGGACGAACGCCGAGAGGTCGATGCCGGCCGTCAGCTCGTGCAGATGCAGGGCTGCATCCACCTTGGGACGGAACACGCCGGCCAGCCGCTCCGCGTCCAGCGACTCGATCACACCGTCATCGACGATGCCCGCGCAGTGGACCACTCCGGTGAGCGGACGGTCGTCCGGGATCGAGGCCAGCAGGCGGGCGAGGGCGTCACGATCACCCACGTCACACGCCTCCACCCGCGCCCGGGCTCCCAACTCCGCTAGCTGCGCCACGAGTTCGTTCACGCCATCGGCCGCACCGCCCCGCCGGGACACCAACAGCAGGTCCCGCACTCCGTACGCGGCCGACGCCAGGTGCAGGGCCACCAATGCACCCAGACCACCTGTGCCACCGGTCACCAACACCGTGCCCCGGGCATCGAAGGACGCCTGAGTGGTGCTGTCCGTGGATGCGGTGATTCGCGCCAAGCGCGGCACGAATGCTCTGCCGCCCCGGACCGCCGCCTGCGATTCCGCTGAGCCCAACGCGATGCGCAGCGCCGCCTCTTCGGCGGCCTCGGAGAGCCCAGGCTCCACATCGACCAGCACCAGCCGGTCCGGATGCTCCAGCTGTGCCGACCGCACCAGACCCCATACCGGCGCCGCCGACAGATCCTCGACGCCACCATCGGAACCCACGCCCACGGCCCCACGCGTCAACACCACCAACCGGGAGTCCACGAACCGCTCGTCCGCCAGGAACTCGGTTATGGTCCGCAGCGCCCGCGCCGTCACCGCCGACGCGCCTTCCGCCGCGTCGCCGCTGTGGGCCCACACCACCAGGGGAGCAGCCCCGGAACCGTCCACCGAATCCCACACGCCCCACGCCGACGGAAGCTCCGCAGAGACTGAGACCGAGACCGGAGTCCAGTCCACGGCGAACAGTGCGTCCCTCAACGCGTCATCGACGGACTTCAGTTCGTCCCGCCCGAGTGAACGCGTCACCAGTCGACCTACGGACAACACCGGAGCGCCCGACGCGTCCACCACCCGCACCGACACCTCACCGGCCGACGGCAGCACGCTCACCCGCACGTCGGCCCCGCCCACGCCGAACAGCTCGACGCTCGACCAGGCCGACGGCATCCGAGCTCCGACAGCGGCCTCCGCATCCAGAGAAGCCACGCGTGACACGGCGTCCAGCAGCGCCGGGTGGATGCCGTACGTGGCCGCCTCGTCGCTCACCGAGTCCGGCAGCGTAACCTCGGCGAACGTCTCCTCACCGCGCCGCCAGGCGGCTCGTATCCCCTGGAACGCCGGGCCGAGATCGGTCTCGGCCTGCGCCATCCGCTCGTACAGGTCCTCCACCGGCAGTGGGGAGGCATCGGCAGGCGGCCATACGTCCGGTTGTACGCCCTCGAAGGCGTCCTCGGCGTTCGCCTCGCCCCCGCTGCGCGTCAGCGCGCCGGACGCGTGCAGCGTCCACTCGGCGTCGTCCGTCGCGCCGTTGGGCCTCGCGAACACCTCCACCGCCCTCCGGCCTTCCTCGTCCGCTTCCGACACGAGCACCTGGATCGACACGGCGGCGGCGAGGTCGGCGGTACCGGCTTCGTCCGGCAGCACCAGCGGCTGGTGGTAGGTCAGCCCTTCGAGGTGGGGGCACCTCACGTGATCGCCCGCCTGGAGGGCGAGTTCGACGAGTACGGAGCCGGGCAGGACAACCCGGCCGAACACCGTGTGGTCGGCCAGCCACGGCTGGTCGGCCAGGGACAGCCGGCCGGTCCACAACACACCCCGGTCATCCGGCAACGACACCACCGCACCCAGCAGCGGATGACCAGCAGCCACCAGACCCAGACCCGCCACATCACCGGGACGCGACGGAACATCCAGCCAGAAACGCTCCCGCTGGAAGGCGTACGTCGGCAGGTCAAGGGCAACCGGCCCGGTGCCGAGCACCGTCGACCAGTCGACCTCAACACCATGTACGTACGCCTGGGCCACAGCACCCAGCAGGGCACGCGGCTCCGGCGCGCTCTCGCCCCGCAGTCCGGCCACGAACACCGACGAGCGCTCCCCGTCCTCCGCCAGGCAGTCCGGTCCCAGTGCCGAGAGCACACCGTCCGGGCCCAGCTCCAGGAACGCCGTCACACCCTCGGCCTCCAGGGACCGTATTCCGTCCATGAAGCGGACCGGCTGCCGTACGTGCCGCACCCAGTACTCCGCCGAGCACACCTCGCCCGCTGCGGCGAGTGCACCGGTCACATTGGAGACCAGCGGAACACGCGGAGGGTGATACTCAAGCCCCTGCGCCACCGCGCGGAACTCCTCCAACATCCCGTCCATGTGCGACGAATGGAAAGCATGACTGACCGTCAGCCGCTTGACCCGACGGCCCCGCTTCTTCCACCCAGCCGCAAACTCGCCCACGGCATCCTCATCACCGGACACCACGGCCGACGACGCACTGTTGACCGCCGCGATCTCCAACCGGCCACCAAAACCACCCTCGGCGAGCGAGGCCCGAACCTCCGCCTCAGCGCCCTCCACCGCGGCCATCCCGCCATCCGAACGAAGCGCCTGCATCAACCGGCCCCGCGCCCCGACCAACCGCACAGCGTCACCCAGCGACATCACACCGGCCACATGCGCCGCCGCGATCTCCCCCACCGAATGCCCGATCAGGAAGTCAGGCCGCACACCCCACGACGACACCAACCGGAACAACGCCACCTCAACAGCGAAGATCCCCGCCTGCGCAAACACCGTCCGGTCCAACATCCCCGCAGCCGAACCACCCCCACCGAACATCACATCCCGCAACGACCCACCGAGCTCTTCGTCAAAGAGCCCGAACATCTCATCCAACGCCTCAGCGAAAACAGGGAACACCTCATACAACTCGGCGCCCATACCGACCCGTTGACTGCCCTGCCCGGTGAACATCACCGCAGTACGCGCAGGCCCATCAGCCACCCCACGCACCAGCCCCACAACACCCTCCCCCTGAACCAGCGCGTCAAGGCCGGCGAGGAAGGCGTCGGTGTCGTCGGCGAGGACCACCGCCCGGTGCTCGAACGCCGACCGGGTGACCGCCAGCGCACGACCCACCGCCCGCACATCCAACGCCTCCTGCCGGGCCAGGTGGTCGCGCAGTCGCCGCGCCTGAGCCGCCAACGCCTCCCGCGTCCGACCCGACACCAGCCACGGCACCAGACCGCTGCCCAGTGATACGCCCTCGACCGGAGCGTCCTCGGCGGGGCTCTGCTCCGGGGGGGTCTGTTCGAGGATGACGTGGGCGTTGGTGCCGCTGATCCCGAACGACGACACACCCGCCCGCCGCGGACGATCAGCCTCCGGCCACGGCCGCGCCTCGTCCAACAGCTTCACCGCACCCGCCGACCAGTCCACCAACGGCGTCGGCTCCCCGGCATGCAGCGTGCGCGGCAGCACACCATGCCGCATCGCCATCACCATCTTGATGACTCCACCCACGCCCGCAGCCGTCTGCGTGTGACCGAGGTTGGACTTCAACGAACCCAACCACAACGGCTGGTCAGGGCTGCGGTCCTTCCCGTAGGTGGCAAGCAGCGCCTGCGCCTCGATCGGATCACCCAGCCTGGTCCCCGTACCGTGCGCCTCCACCGCGTCCACGTCGGCCGCCGACAGTCCCGCATTCGCCAACGCCTGACGGATCACCCGCTCCTGCGCCGGACCACTCGGCGCCGTCAGCCCGTTACTCGCCCCGTCCTGATTGACCGCACTACCCCGAACCACCGCAAGCACCCGATGCCCATTACGCCGCGCATCCGACAACCGCTCAAGCACCAGCACACCAGCACCCTCCGACCACCCAGTGCCATCCGCCCCGGCACCGAACGCCTTGCACCGACCATCCACCGACAGACCACCCTGACGGCTGAACTCCACGAACGCTCCAGGCGTCGCCATCACGGTCACGCCGCCGGCCAGGGCGAGGGAGCTCTCGCCGCGCCGCAGCGAGTCCGCCGCCAGGTGCATCGCCACCAGCGACGACGAACACGCCGTGTCCAGCGTCATCGCAGGACCCGAAAAGCCCAGGGAGTACGAAAGGCGGCCAGAGGCCACACTCCCGGCAGAGCCGAATCCCAGGAAGCCTTCCAACCCCTCCGGGATGTCCGGAAGCCGCGATGCGTAGTCGTGGTACATGACACCGGTGAACACGCCGGTGGCGGTGCCCACGAGCGACTTCGGGTCGATGCCCGCGTGTTCGACAGCCTCCCAGGAGGCTTCGAGCAGCAGGCGCTGCTGCGGGTCCATCGCCAGCGCCTCCCGCGGCGAAATCCCGAAGAAACCGGGGTCGAAGTCCGCGGCGTCATACAGGAAACCGCCTTCGGCCGCATACGACTTCCCCGCGGTATCCATGTCCGGGTCGAAGACATCCCGCGCATTCCAGCCGCGGTCATCGGGGAACGGACCTATGGAGTCCCGCCCGTCGAGGACCAGCTGCCACAGGTCGTCCGGGGTTCGCACGCCGCCCGGATACCGGCAGGCCATACCGACGATCACGATGGGATCGTCCGACGCTCCCGACGACACCACCGCCGCGGCGGAAACCGGACGTTCCTCCGCCTGGCCCGCGAGTTCCCGCGTCAGGTACTCGGCAATTCGTTTGGGAGTGGGGTAGTCGAAGACGAGGGTGGCCGGGAGACGAAGTCCGGTGGCCCGGTTGAGGCGGTTGCGCAGTTCGACCGCCATGAGCGAGTCGAAGCCCAGCCCCTTGAACGGGATGTCCACCCCCACCAGTTGGCCCGGGCCATAGCCCAGCACTCCACTCACATGGCCCCGGACCACATCCAGGATCACGCGTCGGCGCTCGCCCTCGGCCAGGCCCGCGACGCGAGCCGCGAGCCCCGAGTCAGCGCTCGCGTCCTCGACCCGAGCACGCCGCACCCCACCTCGCACCAGCGACCGCAGCACCGACGGCACACCCTCCGCGTCGCGCCTCTGCAACCCCGCCAGGTCCAGACGAGCCGGCACGCACAGGGCCCGGTCCTGGGCCACGACCGCGTCGAACAACGCGAGCCCCTCCTCGGCCGGCATCGGCACAGCACCCAGGTGCCTGATCCGGGCCATGTCGACCTCGGTCACCTGGCCGCCCATGCCGCGGTCCTCCTCCCACAGGCCCCAGGCTGAGGAAACCGCCGACAGACCCTGTGCACGACGCTCGTGCGCCAGGGCGTCCAGGAAGGCGTTCGCGGCGGCATAGCTCGCCTGCCCCGCACTCCCCACCACACCGGCAAACGACGAGAACAACACGAACGCCGAGAGGTCGAGGCCGGCCGTCAGCTCGTGCAGATGCAGGGCCGCCTCGGCCTTCGGCCGCAAAACACTAGCCAGTTGGGCAGGGGACAACGAGTCGAAGATTCCGTCATCGACGACGCCCGCGCAGTGGACGACGCCGGTGAGCGGACGGTCGTCGGGGATCGAGGCCAGCAGGCGTGCGAGGGCGTCACGATCACCGACGTCGCAGGCCTCTACGCGTACCCGGGCACCCAACCCCGCTATTTCCCCTACAAGTTGATCCACTCCGTCGGCCGCACCGCCCCGTCGGGACACCAGCAGCAGATCCCGCACGTCGTACTCGGACGCCAGGTGCCGGGCCACCAGCGCGCCCAGACCACCTGTGCCACCGGTCACCAACACCGTGCCCCGAGAACCAAACAGCGCTTGGGTCGTGCTCTCCGGGGACGCAGTCACCCGCGCGAGGCGGGGCACCAACGCTCGGCCTCCCCGGACCGCCACCTGCGGCTCCCCCGAACCCAACGCGACACGCAGCGCCTCCTCTTCCGCATCCGCGGACAGCCCGGGCTCGACATCGACCAGCACCAGCCGGTCCGGATGCTCCACCTGCGCCGACCGCACCAGACCCCACACCGGCGCCGCCGACAGATCCCGCACACCTTCATCCGGCCCCGCAGCCACGGCCCCGCGCGTCAGCACCACCAACCGCGAACCCGCGAACCGCTCATCGGCCAAGAACTGCTGCACGGTCCGGAGTGCCCGCGCCGTGACCTCCGACAGGCTCTCGGACACATCACCGCTGTGCGCCCACACCACCACCGAAGGAACCGGCACGGAACCATCGACCGAACCCCACACGCCCCACCCCGACGGCAGCTGCGCCGAGACCGGGACCGAAGTCCACTCCACGCCGAACAGCGCATCCCGCAGCCCGCCATCGGCCGACCGCAACTGCTCCCGCGCCACCGGACGCGTCACCAGCCGGCCCACCGACAACACCGGCGCACCAGCGGCGTCCACCACCCGTAGGGACACACCGCCGTCACCCGACGGCACCGTGCCCACCCGCACGACCGACCCGCCCGCACCAGCACCGGACAGCTCGACGCCCGACCACACGAACGGCAGCCGCACCTCATCAGCCGACGGATCAATCGACGTGTGCAGAGCGGTATCCAGGAGAGCAGGATGCATCACAAAGCCGGCCGACTCTTCCGCGCTCACCGACTCCGGCAGCGCGATCTCGGCGAACACCTCCTCGCCACGACGCCAGGCAGCCCGCACCCCCTGAAACACGGGCCCATACCCATACCCCAGCTCACCCAGCCGGTCGTACAGATCACTCACACCGACCGACACAGCACCCCGCGGCGGCCACACCGTGAGATCGATGTCGACGTCCCGCGAGCCGGATCCAGAGCCAACGCCCGTCAAGGTCCCGGTAGCGTGCAGCGTCCACACCTCACGACCCAGCAAGCCGCCGTCGACATCGCCGTCCGGGCAGGAATGGACCGTCACCGCACACCGGCCGGCCTCATCCACCCCCGCCACAGCCACCTGCAACCGCACCCCACCAACCGCGCCCAACACCAACGGCTGCTGAAGCGTCAACTCCTCCAAACGACCACACCCCACCCGTCCACCAGCGGACAACACCAACTCCACCAACACCGCACCCGGCAACACCACCGAACCAAACACCATGTGGTCGGCCAGCCACGGCTCCCCGGACAGCGACAACCGCCCCGTCCACAACACACCCCGGTCATCCGGCAACGACACCACCGCACCCAGCAGCGGATGACCAGCAGCCACCAGACCCAGACCCGCCACATCACCGGGACGCGACGGAACATCCAGCCAGAAACGCTCCCGCTGGAAGGCGTACGTCGGCAGGTCAAGGGCAACCGGCCCGGTGCCGAGCACCGTCGACCAGTCGACCTCAACACCATGTACGTACGCCTGGGCCACAGCACCCAGCAGGGCACGCGGCTCCGGCGCGCTCTCGCCCCGCAGTCCGGCCACGAACACCGACGAGCGCTCCCCGTCCTCCGCCAGGCAGTCCGGTCCCAGTGCCGAGAGCACACCGTCCGGGCCCAGCTCCAGGAACGCCGTCACACCCTCGGCCTCCAGGGACCGTATTCCGTCCATGAAGCGGACCGGCTGCCGTACGTGCCGCACCCAGTACTCCGCCGAGCACACCTCGCCCGCTGCGGCGAGTGCACCGGTCACATTGGAGACCAGCGGAACACGCGGAGGGTGATACTCAAGCCCCTGCGCCACCGCGCGGAACTCCTCCAACATCCC
Organism: Streptomyces sp. NBC_01408; assembly: GCF_026340255.1. Classification (GTDB taxonomy): domain Bacteria; phylum Actinomycetota; class Actinomycetes; order Streptomycetales; family Streptomycetaceae; genus Streptomyces. The sequence continues at coordinate 610,483 of NZ_JAPEPJ010000002.1, forward strand.
GTCCATGTGCGACGAATGGAAAGCATGACTGACCGTCAGCCGCTTGACCCGACGGCCCCGCTTCTTCCACCCAGCCGCAAACTCGCCCACGGCATCCTCATCACCGGACACCACGGCCGACGACGCACTGTTGACCGCCGCGATCTCCAACCGGCCACCAAAACCACCCTCGGCGAGCGAGGCCCGAACCTCCGCCTCAGCGCCCTCCACCGCGGCCATCCCGCCATCCGAACGAAGCGCCTGCATCAACCGGCCCCGCGCCCCGACCAACCGCACAGCGTCACCCAGCGACATCACACCGGCCACATGCGCCGCCGCGATCTCCCCCACCGAATGCCCGATCAGGAAGTCAGGCCGCACACCCCACGACGACACCAACCGGAACAACGCCACCTCAACAGCGAAGATCCCCGCCTGCGCAAACACCGTCCGGTCCAACATCCCCGCAGCCGAACCACCCCCACCGAACATCACATCCCGCAACGACCCACCGAGCTCTTCGTCAAAGAGCCCGAACATCTCATCCAACGCCTCAGCGAAAACAGGGAACACCTCATACAACTCGGCGCCCATACCGACCCGTTGACTGCCCTGCCCGGTGAACATCACCGCAGTACGCGCAGGCCCATCAGCCACCCCACGCACCAGCCCCACAACACCCTCCCCCTGAACCAGCGCGTCAAGGCCGGCGAGGAAGGCGTCGGTGTCGTCGGCGAGGACCACCGCCCGGTGCTCGAACGCCGACCGGGCGGTCGCCAGCGCACGACCCACCGCCCGCACATCCAACGCCTCCTGCCGAGCCAGGTGGTCGCGCAGTCGCCGCGCCTGAGCCGCCAACGCCTCCTCCGTGCGCCCCGACACCAGCCACGGGACCAGACCACCCGCCGCCGACTCCTGGACCACGTCGTCGCTTGCCTCGGGGACCTGTTCGAGGATGACGTGGGCGTTGGTGCCGCTGATCCCGAACGACGACACACCCGCCCGCCGCGGACGATCAGCCTCCGGCCACGGCCGCGCCTCGTCCAACAGCTTCACCGCACCCGCCGACCAGTCCACCAACGGCGTCGGCTCCCCGGCATGCAGCGTGCGCGGCAGCACACCATGCCGCATCGCCATCACCATCTTGATGACTCCGCCCACACCCGCCGCGGCCTGGGCATGTCCGAAGTTGGACTTCAACGACCCGAGCCACAAAGGTCGTTCCGCCGGCCGGTCCTGCCCATAGGTGGCAAGCAGCGCCTGCGCCTCGATCGGATCACCCAGCCTGGTCCCCGTACCGTGCGCCTCCACCGCGTCCACGTCGGCCGCCGACAGTCCCGCATTCGCCAACGCCTGACGGATCACCCGCTCCTGCGCCGGACCACTCGGCGCCGTCAGCCCGTTACTCGCCCCGTCCTGATTGACCGCACTACCCCGAACCACCGCAAGCACCCGATGCCCATTACGCCGCGCATCCGACAACCGCTCAAGCACCAGCACACCAGCACCCTCCGACCACCCAGTGCCATCCGCCCCGGCACCGAACGCCTTGCACCGACCATCCACCGACAGACCACCCTGACGGCTGAACTCCGCGAACATCACCGGGCTGGACATGACCGTCACACCACCGGCCAGTGCGAGGGAGCATTCGTCCCTGCGCAGCGCCTGCACCGCCAGGTGCAGGGCGACGAGCGACGACGAGCAGGCGGTGTCGACCGTGATCGCCGGGCCCGTGAAGCCGAAGGTGTACGGCACCCGGCCGGAAACGACGCTGGCCGCCGTGCCGGTGCCGTAATACCCCTCGATCTCGTCCGGTACGGACTCCAGACCTGCGGCGTAGTCGTGGTACATCACCCCTGCGTAGACGCCCGTACGGCTGCCCTTCAGCGTGGTGATGTCGATCCCGGCGCGCTCGACCGCCTCCCAGGAGGCTTCGAGCAGCAGGCGCTGCTGCGGGTCCATCGCCAGCGCCTCACGCGGCGAAATCCCGAAGAACTGCGCGTCGAAGTCCGCGGCGCCGTACAGGAATCCGCCCTTGCGGGTCGCGCTCTTGCCGGGCCGCTCAGGGTCCGGATCGAACAGGGAGTCGGTGTCCCAGCCCCGGTCCTCGGGGAAGTCCGATACGGCGTCGCCGTTCTGGGCCACCAGCCGCCACAAGTCCTCCGGCGAGCTCACGCCGCCCGGATACCGGCAGGCCATGCCCACGATCGCGATCGGCTCGCGATCACGCTGCTCAGCGCTCTCGAGCTGCTGACGAGTCTGGTGCAGCTCCCGCGCAACCCACTTCAACTTGTTCAGCAGGTTCTTCTCATCAGTCATGTGAGGTCACTCCGCAAAGGCGTTCAGGATGGGCCGGGGGCTGGTTCAGAAGGTGCCGAATTCTTTTTCGATGACGGCGAGGATCTCGTCCGTCGTCGCGGCTTCCAGTTGGTCGACGAAGCCGGTGCCGTCATCCGGGTCCGACTGTGTGAGGGGCTCGACGGTGTCCTCGCGAGGCCCGGAGAGAGCCAGCAGGCTCGTCAGTCGGTCCGCGATGCGCTGCCGCGCCTCGCCGCCGAGAGCCGGCCCGGTCAGCACATGCTCGATCTTCCCGAGGTCCGCGAGAATCGGCTCGATCCCGGGGCCGTCTCCCGCATCCAATGAGGTGTCCAAGTACTGAGCCAGATCCTGGACCGTGGGGTAGTCGAAGACGAGGGTGGCCGGGAGACGAAGTCCGGTGGCCCGGTTGAGGCGGTTGCGCAGTTCGACCGCCATGAGCGAGTCGAAGCCCAGCCCCTTGAACGGGATGTCCACGCCCACCAGTTGGCCCGGGCCATAGCCCAGCACTCCACTCACATGGCCCCGGACCACATCCAGGATCACGCGTCGGCGCTCGCCCTCGGCCAGGCCCGCGACGCGAGCCGCGAGCCCCGAGTCAGCGCTCGCGTCCTCGACCCGAGCGCGCCGCACCCCACCTCGCACCAGCGACCGCAGCACCGACGGCACACCCTCCGCGTCGCGCCTCTGCAATCCCGCCAGGTCCAGGCGAGCCGGCACGCACAGGGCCCGGTCCTGGGCCACGACCGCGTCGAACAGCGCGAGCCCCTCCTCGGCGGACATGGCAGCCAGCCCCAGGGCCGACAACCGGCCCCGGTCGACCTTCGACAGGCCACCCGTCAGCCCGCCGTCGGAACCCCACCAACCCCACGCCAACGACACGGCGGAGAGACCTCGCGCACGGCGCTCGTGCGCCAGGGCGTCCAGGAAGGCGTTCGCGGCGGCATAGCTCGCCTGCCCCGCACTCCCCACCACACCGGCAAACGACGAGAACAACACGAACGCCGAAAGGTCCAGCCCTTCCGTCAGCTCATGTAGGTGCCGGGCTGCTTCCGCCTTGGTACGGAACACAACAGCCAGTCGCTCCGCGTCCAGCGACTCGATCACACCGTCATCGAGTACGGCGGCGCTGTGAACGACACCGGTGAGCGGACGGTCGTCCGGGATGGACGCCAGCAGAGCGGCGAGGGCGTCACGATCCCCCACATCACACGCCTCCACCCGCACACGAACGGCCAACTCCTTCAGCTCGGCCATGAGTTCGTCGACGCCATCAGCCGCACCGCCCCGTCGGGACACCAGCAGCAGATCCCGCACGTCGTACTCGGACGCCAGGTGCCGGGCCACCAGCGCGCCCAGACCACCTGTGCCACCGGTCACCAACACCGTGCCCCGAGAACCAAACAGCGCTTGGGTCGTGCTCTCCGGGGACGCAGTCACCCGCGCGAGGCGGGGCACCAACGCTCGGCCTCCCCGGACCGCCACCTGCGGCTCCCCCGAACCCAACGCGACACGCAGCGCCTCCTCTTCCGCATCCGCGGACAGCCCGGGCTCGACATCGACCAGCACCAGCCGGTCCGGATGCTCCACCTGCGCCGACCGCACCAGACCCCACACCGGCGCCGCCGACAGATCCCGCACACCTTCATCCGGCCCCGCAGCCACGGCCCCGCGCGTCAGCACCACCAACCGCGAACCCGCGAACCGCTCATCGGTCAGGAACTGCTGCACCACACCCAGAGCTCGCACTGTCAACGCCGACGCGCCTTCCGCCGCGTCGCCGCTGTGCGCCCACATCACCAGACCGGGAACCTGCCCGGAACCATCCTCCGAACCCCACACGCCCCACCCCGACGGCAGCTGCGCCGAGACCGGGACCGAAGTCCACTCCACGCCGAACAGCGCATCCCGCAGCCCGCCATCGGCCGACCGCAACTGCTCCCGCGCCACCGGACGCGTCACCAGCCGGCCCACCGACAACACCGGCCTACCCGCGGCGTCCACCACTCTCACGGACACCTCACCAGCGGCCGACGGCACCATGCCCACCCGCACGACCGCCCCGCCCACACCGCCACCGACGGCGGACAGCTCGACGCCCGACCACACAAACGGCAGCCGCACCTCATCAGCCGACGGATCAATCGACATGTGGAATACCGCGTCCAACAGCGCCGGGTGGATGCCGTACGCGTCCGCCTCCCCGTTCACCGACTCCGGCAGCGCGATCTCGGCGAACACCTCCTCGCCACGACGCCAGGCAGCCCGCACCCCCTGAAACACGGGCCCATACCCATACCCCAGCTCACCCAGCCGGTCGTACAGATCACTCACACCGACCGACACAGCACCCCGCGGCGGCCACACCGTGAGATCGATGTCGACGTCCCGCGAGCCGGATCCAGAGCCAACGCCCGTCAAGGTCCCGGTAGCGTGCAGCGTCCACACCTCACGACCCAGCAAGCCGCCGTCGACATCGCCGTCCGGGCAGGAATGGACCGTCACCGCACACCGGCCGGCCTCATCCACCCCCGCCACAGCCACCTGCAACCGCACCCCACCAACCGCGCCCAACACCAACGGCTGCTGAAGCGTCAACTCCTCCAAACGACCACACCCCACCCGTCCACCAGCGGACAACACCAACTCCACCAACACCGCACCCGGCAACACCACCGAACCAAACACCATGTGGTCGGCCAGCCACGGCTCCCCGGACAGCGACAACCGCCCCGTCCACAACACACCCCGGTCATCCGGCAACGACACCACCGCACCCAGCAGCGGATGACCAGCAGCCACCAGACCCAGACCCGCCACATCACCGGGACGCGACGGAACATCCAGCCAGAAACGCTCCCGCTGGAAGGCGTACGTCGGCAGGTCGATGCGCTGGGCGCCCGTACCGGCGAAGACCGCGTCCCAGTCCACGTCCAGGCCGTGTACGTACGCTTCGGCGAGGGAGGTCAGGAACCGTTCCCAGTCGCCTTCGTCGCGGCGCAGGGTGCCGAGGGCGATGGCCTGTGTGCCGGTGCCCTCGAAGGTCTCCTGGAGCCCGACGGTCAGCACCGGGTGCGCGCTGGATTCGACGAAGACGCCGAACCCGTCCGCCTGCAGGGCCCGTACGGTCTCGTCGAACCGCACCTCCTGCCGCAGGCTCGCGTACCAGTACTCCGCGTCCACGCCCGAGGTGTCGAACACCCCGCCGGTCACGGTCGAGTAGAACGGGATCTCGCTGCGACGCGGCTGGATGCCCTCAAGCGCGCTGATGACCTGCTCGCGGATGGCCTCCACCTGGGCAGAGTGGGAGGCGTAGTCCACCGGGATCCGCTTGGCGCGCACCCCGTCGGCCGCGCAGGCGGCCAGTAGTTCGTCCAGGGCCTCCGGATCGCCCGAGACGACCGTGGAGGAGGGGCCGTTGACGGAGGCGACCGAGATCCGCTCGCCCCACTGGGTCAGGCGCTCGCGGACCTGGTCGGCGGGCAGGGGTACGGACACCATGCCGCCCCGGCCTGACAGGTGCTCGGCGATCGCCCTGGCTCGCAGCGACACGACCTTCGCCGCGTCGTCGAGTGACAGCGCACCGGACACGGCTGCGGCGGCGATCTCGCCCTGGCTGTGACCGATGACGGCGCCAGGCCGCACACCCACCGACTGCCAGACTGCTGCCAGCGAGACCATGACGGCCCAGAGGGCGGACTGCACGACCACCACGTCATCCAGCGACGGAGCATGGTCCGGCGACGGATCGTCGTCAGCGTCCCGAACCCCGTCCCGGACCACGTCCGTGACCGACCAGCCGACATGCGGCCGCAACGCCGCGTCGCACTCCGCAAGGCGTGCGGCGAAGACCGGCGAGGAGTCGAGCAGCCCCGCCGCCATCCCCCGCCACTGTGAACCCTGGCCGGGGAAGACGAACGCGACCTGGCCCGGGTCTTCGGATGCCCTGCCGGTGACCGTACCGGCGGCGGGAATGCCGTCCGCGAGGGCCGTCAGGCCCGCCAGGGCGGACGCACGGTCCGACGCCAGTACGACGCCACGATGCTCGTGGGCCGCCCGGGTCGAGGCCAGGGAGTAGGCCACGTCGGGCACGGCCGGCTGGGTGCCGGCTTCCACGAAGGCGGAAAGCCGCTCGGCCTGGGCCCGCAGGGCGGCCTCGGACCGGCCGGACACGAGCCAGGGCACCACGGCCGTGGACGGCGTGATGTCGCCGGTCCCGGCGGGAGGCTCGGTCCGGGGCTCGGGCTGGGCCTCCTCGAGGATGACGTGCGCGTTGGTGCCGCTGATGCCGAACGACGACACACCCGCCCGGCGCGGACGACCGTCCGCCGCCCACTCCGCCGGTTCGGTCAGCAACTCCACCGCGCCCGCGGTCCAGTCCACATGCGGGGAGGGCTGGTCCGCGTGCAAGGTCTGCGGCAGCATGCCGTGCCGCATGGCCTGCACCATCTTGATCACGCCCGCCACGCCAGCGGCGGCCTGTGCGTGACCGATGTTCGACTTGATCGACCCCAGCCGCAGGGGCCGGTCGGCGGGCCGGTCCTGGCCATAGGTGGCCAGCAGCGCCTGCGCCTCGATCGGGTCGCCCAGCGTGGTGCCCGTGCCGTGCGCCTCCACCGCGTCCACGTCGGCCGCCGACAGTCCGGCACTGACCAGGGCCTGGCGGATCACCCGTTGCTGCGACGGGCCGTTGGGCGCGGTGAGGCCGTTGCTCGCCCCGTCCTGGTTGACGGCGCTGCCGCGGAGGACCGCGAGCACCTGGTGTCCGTTGCGGCGGGCGTCCGACAGGCGCTCGACCAGGAGTACGCCCGCGCCCTCGGACCAGCCGGCGCCATCCGCCGATGCCGAGAACGCCTTGCACCGGCCGTCGGGCGCCATGCCCCGCTGCCGGCTGAACTCCACGAAGACCCACGGGGTGGCCATCACCGTCACGCCGCCCGCCAGCGCGAGCGAGCACTCGCCGGAGCGCAGTGCCTGCGCCGCCAGATGCAGGGCGACCAGGGAGGAGGAGCAGGCGGTGTCGATGGTGACCGCAGGTCCTTCCAGGCCGAAGGTGTAGGCGATGCGGCCGGAGGCGACGCTGCCCTGGGTGCTGGTGACCGCGTAGCCCTCCAGGCCTTCGGGGGTCTCGGAAGTGCTGCCGTAGTCGTGGTGCATCACGCCGGTGAACACGCCTGTCGAGCTGCCCTTCAGCGTGCTCGGGTCGATCCCCGCCCGCTCGAACACCTCCCAGGACGTTTCGAGGAGCAGCCGCTGCTGCGGGTCCATGGCCAGCGCCTCACGCGGCGAGATTCCGAAGAATGCCGGGTCGAACTCCCCCGCGTCGTAGAGGAATCCGCCCTCGCGGGCATAGCTCTTGCCGGTCGCGTCCGGGTCCGGGTCGTACAGGCCCTCGTCCCAGCCGCGGTCGGTCGGCAGGAACGACACCGCGTCCCCGCCCGACTCCACCAGCCGCCACAGGTCCTCCGGCGAGCTCACGCCGCCCGGATACCGGCAGGCCATGCCGACGATCGCGATCGGATCGTCCACCACAGCGCCTGGCACCGCGGGGGCTGACGGGACGGCGGCGGGCGTCGGCTGCGTTCCCAGGACCTCCGAGCGCAGGTAGTCCGTGAGTTGACCGGGGGTGGGGTGGTCGAAGACGAGCGTGGCCGGCAGACGAAGTCCGGTTGCGGCGTTCAGGCGGTTACGCAGCTCGACCGCGGTGAGCGAATCGAAGCCGAGATCCTTGAACGGGCGGCCAGCGGCGATCGTCTCCGCAGTGGCGTGCCCCAGGACGGTCGCCACCTGTGCGCGGACCAGGTCGAGGAACGCCCGGCTCTGCTCGTCCTGGCTGAGGCCGGACAGTCGCTGGGCAAGACCGCTGCTGCCGGAGGCGTCGGGGGTGGCGGCCGTCCGGCGGGCCACCGTCCGTACCAGGCCGCGGAAGAGAGGCCGCAGCATGCCGGAGGCGGCCTCGCGCCCGAGGGTGGTCGTCTCCAGGCGTACGGGCACCAGGTGCGCGTCGTCCAGCGTGGTCGCCACGTCCAGCAGCGCCAGGCCCAGGGCGGACGGCAGGGGCTGGATGCCCGCGCGCTTCATCCAGGCCAGGTCGTCCTGTGCGAGGTGGCCGAGCATGTCGCTGGACTGGGCCCACAGGCCCCAGGCGAGGGAGTGGGCGGGCAGGCCTTGGGCGTGGCGGTGTTGGGCGAGGGCGTCCAGGAAGGCGTTGGCCGCCGCGTAGTTGCCCTGGCCCGGGTTGCCGAAGGTGCCGGCGATGGAGGAGAACAGGACGAACGCCGACAGGTCCAGGCCGCGGGTCAGCTCGTGCAGGTTGACCGCCGCGTCGACCTTGGGTCGCAGCACCCGCTCCGTCTGCTCGGGGGTCAGGGAGGCCACGAGGCCGTCGTTCAGCGTCCCGGCCGCGTGCACCACACCGGTCAGCGGCCGGTCGGCCGGAATGCCGGCCAGCAGGGCGGCCAGCGCGTCGCGGTCGGCGGCGTCGCACATGGCGATCTCCACATGCGCCGCGCCCAGTTCGATGAGCCCGGCCTCCAGCTCCGCCGCGCCCGACGCGTCCCGGCCACGGCGGCTGGCGAGTACCAGGTGCCGCACGCCGTGCGCGGTGACCAGGTGCCGTGCCAGCAGCCCCCCGAGGGATCCGGTGCCACCGGTGATCAGCACCGTGCCCGTCGTGTCCAGCGGGCCGGCGGCCTCGGTCGGCGTCGGGGCGGAGACACGGGCCAAGCGGGGTACGAGGGCCGTACCTTGACGCACCGCCACTTGCGGCTCCTCCGCCGCCACTGCTGCGGCCACCGCTGCGGGCAGAGCCTCACGGGACCCCTCAAGACTGTCGACGTCCACCAGCACGAACCGGCCCGGATTCTCCGACTGCGCCGACCGCAGCAGACCCCACACCGGCGCATGTGCCAGATCCACGACGTCCTCGCCGTTCCGGGTTGACACAGCCCCCCGGGTCACGACCACAAGACGGGACTCTGCGGCACGGTCCTCGGCCAGCCAGGCGCGTGCCAGCGCCAGGGCCTCGGTCGTCGCCTCGCGGGCGGCCGCCGCGAGGCCGCCGCCCGCAGACGTACCGCAGGACATGGCCACCACGACATGCGGTGCGTCGTCGGCGAACAGCGATTCCAGGTCGGGGGCGTGCCTGGCCGCGTCGAACAGCCCCGTCTCCGGCGCGCCGAGCACCGCCCAGCCACTGGTGTCCACGGCGCTGTCGGCCACGGGCAGCACGGTCCACTGCGTGCGGAACAGCGCGTTGTGGGTGGTGTCCGCGGCGCCGGTGAGCTGCTGTGCCGACACCGGGCGCAGGGTCAGCGACTCCACCGAGGCCACCGGCGCACCCGAGGCGTCGGCGATCGTCAGGGAGACCGTGTCCGCGCCGACCGGGGCGACCCGTACCCGTACGGACGTGGCACCGACCGCGTGCAGGGCGATGCCGATCCAGGCGAACGGCAACCGCACGGGGGCTGCGACCTGACCGTCACGCTCGTCGAGCGCGCTCAGCAGGACGGGGTGCAGCGCGGCGTCCAGAAGGGCGGGGTGGATGCCGAACCGGGCCGCATCCGCCTCCTGCTCCTCGGCCAGGGCCACCTCGGCGTAGATCTCCTCGCCGACGCGCCAGGCGGCGCGCAGACCCTCGAAGGCCGGCCCGTAGCCGTAGCCGATGTCCGCGACCCGCTCGTAGAAGGAGTCCAGATCGATGCGTTCCGCGTCCTGCGGCGGCCAGAGCGTCAGATCCCCGGAAGGTACCCCGCCCGCCCTGTCCAGCACGCCGGTTGCGTGCCGGGTCCACGGCTCGTCGGTGCCGGCGTCGTCCGTTGCCTCGGGCCGCGAGTACACGGCCACCCGGCCCTGCCCGCCGGCGTCCGGCGACTCCACCGCCACCTGCAACTGGACGCCGCCGCGCTCGGGCAGGATCAGCGGGGCTTCCAGCGTGAGCTCGGCCAGCCGGTCGCAGCCCACGGCCTCGCCCGCCCGCAGGGCCAGCTCCACGAACGCCGTGCCCGGCAGCAGCACGCTGCCCAGGGCGGCGTGGTCGGCGAGCCAGGGGTGCGTCTGCAACGACAGCCGGCCCGTCAGCAGCACATCCCCGCCGGCCGCGGTCCGCACCGCCGCGCCCAGCAGCGGGTGGTGGGCAGCGTCGAGGCCGAGTTCGCTCGGGTCGCCGGTGCCGGCGGTAGTGGTCTCCAGCCAGTAGCGCCGGCGCCGGAAGGCGTACGTCGGCAGTTCGGTCGGCTTCGCGTCCGTCCCCGCGAACAGCGCCTTCCAGTCCACACCGGGCAGTCCGCGGACGTACCCCTCGGCCAGCGAAGTCAGGAACCGGGCCGGACCGCCCTCGTCACGGCGCAGCGAACCGATCGCCACCGCCTCGGTCTCCGCGTCCTCGAACGTCGCCTGCATTCCCGTGGTCAGCACAGGATGCGCACTGGACTCGACGAAGAACCGGAAACCGTCCGCCAGCAAGGTCCGCACAGTGGCCTCGTAGTTCACCGGCTGCCGGGCGTTGTCGAACCAGTACTCCGCCGTCAGCTCCTCCGCATCGCGGACGGTACCGGTGACCGTGGAGTAGAACGGCACACTGCCCTGACCCGGGACGATGTCGGCGAACAGCTCCAGGATCTCCTCGCGCAGCGGGTCGACCTGAGCGCAGTGCGAGGCCACCGTCGACCCCACCACTCGCGCCCGGACCTTCTCCGCCTGGCACGAGGCCACGAACTCCTCCAGCGCCGGAAGGTCACCGGCGACGGTCACCGCCCGGGGGCCGTTGCGCCCGGCGATCACCAGGCGGCCCTCCCACCGGGCAAGCCGCTCCTCCACCGCGTCCGCCGACAGCGCCACCGAGGCGACCGCGCCGTTGCCGACCAGCTCCCGGGCGAACAGCGCGCTGCGCAGCACGATCAGCTTCGCCGCGTCCTCCAGCGACAGCGCCCCGGCCACGTGCGCGGCGGCGATCTCGCCCTGGCTGTGTCCCACTACCGCCGCCGGCCGCACTCCGGACGCCTGCCACACGGCGGCCAGCGACACGTTCACCGCGAACAGCACCGGCTGAAGGATCTCGATCCGCTCGGCCGAGGGAGCCTGCGGCGCCTGCCGCAGCACATCTGCCACCGACCAGTCCACGAACTTGCCGATCGCCGCGTCCACTTCGGTGAGCCGGGCCGCGAACACGGGCGAGGAGTCCAGCAGTTCGGCTGCCATGCCCTGCCACTGCGAACCCTGGCCGGGGAAGACGAACACCACCCGGCCCCGCACATCCGCCGCACCGGAGACCACACCTGCGGCGGGAAGGCCTTCGGCCATTGCGGACAGGCCGGAGAGGTGTGCCTCCGGGGCGGACGCCAGCACCACGGCCCGGTGCTCCAGCACCGCTCGCGACGCCGCCAGGGACCAGCCCACGTCCACCGGGGAGAGCTCCGTACGGGCCTGCGCGAAGGCCGCGAGCCGCCCGGCCTGCGCCCGCAGCCCCTCCTCCGAGGAGCCCGATACCAGCCACGGAACCACGCCGCCTGTGACCGCGAGGCCGGTGTCGCCAGTCTCGTCGGCCGCGCCCGGACCGGAACGTGGCGACTGCGCGTCGGCGGGCGCCTGTTCGAGGATCAGGTGGGCGTTGGTGCCACTGATGCCGAACGACGACACACCCGCCCGGCGCGGGCGACCGTCCTGCGTCCACTCCGCCGACTGGGTCAGCAGCTCCACCGCGCCCTCGGACCAGTCGATGTGCGGCGAGGGCTCATCCGCGTGCAGCGTGCGCGGCAGCACTCCGTGCCGCATCGCCATCACCATCTTGATAACGCCGGCCGCGCCCGCGGCCGCCTGCGTGTGCCCGATGTTCGACTTCAACGACCCCAGGCGCAGCGGCCGGTCCTCCGGCCGCCCCTGTCCGTACGTCGCCAGCAGTGCCTGCGCCTCGATCGGATCGCCCAGCTCGGTGCCCGTGCCGTGCGCCTCGACCACGTCGATCTCGTCGGGCGCGAGGCCCGCGTCGGCCAGCGCGGCGCGGATGACGCGCTGCTGCGACGGGCCGTGCGGCGCGGTCAGTCCGTTGCTGGCGCCGTCCTGGTTGGTCGCGCTGCCACGGATCACCGCCAGCACCTGATGCCCGTTGCGCCGCGCGTCCGACAGTCGCTCCACCAGGAGTACGCCGACACCCTCGGCCCACCCGGTGCCGTCGGCCGCCGCCGAGAACGCCTTGCACCGCCCGTCCGGCGACAACGCACCCTGACGGCTGAGCTCTACGAACATCCCCGGCGTCGGCATGATCGTCACACCGCCGGCCAGCGCCATGGAGCACTCGCCCGACCGCAGCGACCGTACGGCCCAGTGCAACGCGACCAGGGACGACGAGCACGCCGTGTCCACAGTGACCGCGGGCCCCTCCAGGCCGAGGGTGTATGCCACCCGGCCCGAGGCCACACTGGTCGTCCCCCCGGTCAGCCGGTGCCCGTCGACGCCCTCCGCGCCCTCCTGCAGCTGGGGCCCGTAGTCCTGGAACATCGCGCCGAAGAACACACCCGTCTGGGTGCCGCGCAGCGACGACGGGTCCAGACCGGCTCGCTCCAGCGCCTCCCACGACGTCTCCAGCAGCAGCCGCTGCTGCGGATCCATCGCGAGCGCCTCACGCGGGGAGATGCCGAAGAAGTCCGGGTCGAACTCGACGGCGTCGTGCAGGAACCCGCCACGCCGCACGTAGCTCGTACCGCGCCGCTCCAACTGCGGGTCGTACAGCTTCTCCAGGTCCCAGCCACGGTTGACCGGGAAGTCCCCGATCACATCCCGCTCGGCCATCACCAGATCCCACAGATCTTCGGCCGACTCCACGCCGCCGGGGAAGCGGCAGGTCATCGACACGATCGCGATCGGCTCGTCTTCGGCGGCGCCGGTGATCCGCGCGGCGGGCTGCCGGGTCACCGTCTCGCCGGCTCCGAGCAGTCGGCGCTGGAGGTGTGTGGCGATCGCGGACGGAGCCGGGTGGTCGAAGAGGGCAGTCGTGGTCAGGTTGACGCCCGTCGCGGCCTTCAACCGGTTGCGCAGGTCGACCATCGCCAAGGAGTCGAAGCCGAGCGCCTTGAACGTACGGTCCATGTCGATGTCGTGGGGGGACGCGTGCCCGAGGACGAGGGCGATCTCGTCCCGTACGAGATCCGCGATCCGCTCCGGTGTCGCGTCACCGGCGGGTGCCTGCGGCGCTGCCTCCCGTCCCTGATCACGCTGTGTGTCCCGCTGCGGCTCTGTGTCCTGATCCGGTCGCGAGGCCGGTGCCGCGTCCAGCCAGTGGCTCCGGCGCTGGAAGGCGTAGGTCGGCAGGTCGCCCGCTCTCGGCCCCGGGCCCAGCACTGCGGGCCAGTCCACGTCGACGCCACGTGTCCAGGCTTCGGCGGCCGACAGCAGGAAACGGTCCCAGCCGCCCTCGTCGCGGCGCAACGTGCCGAGCACCAGGCCGCGTTCGCCCGCGCCGGCCGCTTCGAGGGTTTCCTCCACCCCCGCCACCAGGACCGGATGGGCACTCACCTCGACGAAGCGGGTGAACCCGTCCGCCACCGCGGCCCGTACGCTCTCCTCGAATCGCACCGTCTCGCGCAGGTTCCGGTACCAGTACTCCGCGTCCAGCTCCCGGCCTGTGACCGATCCACCGGTCACTGCCGAGAAGTACGGCACCGCCGCCCGCGCGGGAGCGATCCCGGTCAGTTCCCGCAGCACCTCGTCGCGGACGACCTCGACCTCGGCGCAGTGCGACGCGTAGTCCACCGGCACCCTGCGGGCCCGGATCTCTTCGGACTCGCAGCGGGCGAGCAGCTCCTCCAGTGCTCGTGGTTCGCCGGAAACCACCGTCGACGACGGGCCGTTGACCGCACCTACCGACAGCCGCCCGCCGAATTCGGCGATCAGCTCGCCGACCGCTGCGGCGCCCATCGAGACAGCGACCATGCCGCCCCGCTCCGAAAGGCCCCGCCGGATCGCCTGGCTGCGCAGTGCCACCACCCTCGCGCCGTCCGTCAGCGGCAGGGCACCCGCCACCACCGCCGCCGCGATCTCACCCTGGGAGTGCCCCATCACCGCGGCGGGCTCGACGCCCGCCGACCGCCATACCTCCGCCAGGGACACCATCACCGCCCACAGCACCGGCTGCACCACGTCGACTCGGTCGAGTCGGCTCGTGTCGGCCAGGTCCCGTACCACCTCGGTCAGCGACCAGTCGACATACGGCGACAGCGCCGCCTCGCACGCCGCCATCCGCTCCGCGAAGACCGGGGACGATTCGAGCAGTCCCACCGCCATGCCCGCCCACTGCGAACCCTGGCCGGGGAAGACGAACACCACTCCGTTGTTCGCGTCGGACGCGGCTTCGTGGTCCCCACGCGTTCGCGCGTCACCGGCCACACCGCGGACCGTCCTCGCGGCACCGGCACCCGCCGCCACCGCCTGGAGCTCGGACCTCAAGCTCGGGCCGTCCTCGCCCACGACGACGGCCCGATGTGCGAACTGCGCCCGCCCCGCCGCCAGCATGCGACCGACCGCGTGGACATCAGTATCCGGGTGCTGCCCGGCATGGGTGTCCAGCCGATCCGCCTGTGCGCGCAGCGCCGCCTCGCTGCCGGCCGACACCAGCCATGGGACCGCGGCGCCGCCCGTGTTCGACGGTGTCGACACGGGCTCCGACGAGGTGTCCGCGCGCTTGCGCAACTCGGGCGGCGCGTCGGCGACAACCACGTGGCAGTTCGTGCCTCCCAGGCCGAAGGAGGAGACACCGGCGATGAGCCGGCCGTTCTCACCTCGCCATGGCTCGTGCTCTCTCTGCACTTGGAGGTTCCACTCGGCGAGTGGGATGCCCGGGTTCTCCGTCTCGTGGTTGAGAGTCGGGACGAACTCGCGGTGGCTGACGCAGGAGACGACCTTCAGCAATCCGACGATCCCGGCCGCCCCCTCCAGGTGGCCGATGTTCGTCTTGACGGAACCGACCCGTACGGGCTTGCCGCCCGGGCGTGCGGCCCCGAGCGCCTGGCCGATGGCGGCAGCCTCCAGCGGGTCACCGACCTTGGTGCCGGTCCCGTGCAGTTCGACGCACTGGATGTCCGAGGGCGAGATCCCGGCCGCGGCGCACGCGTCGAGCATCAGCTCGCGCTGGGCCGTGGCACTGGGGACCGTCAGGCCGTCTCCGCCGCCGTCGTTGTTGATGGCGCTGCCTTCGATGACGGCAAGGACCCGGTCACCGTCGGCGACCGCCCGTGAGAGGGGCTTCAGCAGCACGAATCCGCCGCCTTCGCCTCGCGCGTATCCGTTGGCGCGCGCATCGAACGTGTAACAGTGGCCGTCGGGCGAGAGGGCACCGAAATGCTGGAGACTCCTCGTGCTGTGCTCGGAGAGGATGAGGTTGACGCCGCCCGCCAGCACCATGTCGGACTCGCCGCGCAGCAAGCTCTGCACGCCGAGGTGGACCGCGACGAGCGAGGAGGACTGGCCGGAGTCCACCAGGACGCTGGGGCCGCGCAGGCCGAGGTGGTAGGAGATCCGGTTGGCGATGAAGCTGCGCTGAGTGCCCGTCAGACTGTGTCGTGTCACCGAGTCCGCACCCTGGCGGTGCAGCAGCGAGGCGTAGTCGTCGTTGATGGCCCCCACGAACACGCCGGCCTTGGTGCCCCGCAGGGCGTCGGGAGAGGCCCCGCTGTTCTCCACCGCCTCCCAGCTCAGCTCCAGCGCCAGGCGCTGCTGGGGGTCCATCGCGGCCGCTTCGGCCGGCGACACCTCGAAGAAGTCCGCGTCGAACCGGTCCACGCTGGCCAGGTAGCCACCCGGCAGGTCGGGAAGGCCCGCTTCCTGGCCGGATCGTCGGTCGACCGGGAATTCCTTGACCTCGGATCGCCCGTCTTTCAGGAGCTGCCAGAAATCGCCGGGAGTGGCCGCTCCTGCGACTCTGCAAGAGAATCCGACGACCGCGATTTTTGTACTGGAGTTCTGGCCGTCGTGCCCAGAAATAACTTCGCTACTCACCGGCGACATCCCTCCAGAAAGACCAGAACACGAGCACACGTGCGGACCGGTTCGCCCAGGAACCGGGATGGGACAGAAATGCATCGATCGGGTTGGCCATTGCTCGAAAGGAGTCGCCGATCCGCGACTTCCCGAATACCGCCCACGCCGATTGTGGGAGGCGCCACATAAGGACTCTCAAA
Organism: Streptomyces sp. NBC_01408; assembly: GCF_026340255.1. GTDB lineage: Bacteria > Actinomycetota > Actinomycetes > Streptomycetales > Streptomycetaceae > Streptomyces. The sequence goes on from NZ_JAPEPJ010000002.1 coordinate 626,949, forward strand.
CCTTCCCGCATGCGATAGCCGTCGCACCTCGTTGTGACGACGCCCTGCACACACGGAGATCGGAACGCCCTGGCCCACCGGCCACTGTGGGTGCGACCGGCACCCTCACGACCTCGCTCTCCGCGTCAAAACACGCCACTCGGTCCCCCCGATTGCAACACTCAAGTTCACCGCAGAAAGCCGCTTGACATGCCGTGCAACAAGGCGTGCCCCCGCACAGCACCGGGTGATTACTGGCCAGTATGGCTCTCTGGGGTTTCAGCTCGGTTTCAGCACAGCCGTCCACCGATCCGCGCGGTGACGCAGCGGTCGACTCGACGCCGGAGCGACGCCGCGTCCACGAAAGAAGGACATGCGAGCGAGAGGAAAACCCAGGCCCTGGGGACGGACAAGCGCCACAATCACCTAGTACCGTTACTTCGCAGTAACCGCTCGGAACGTCCGGGGAGCGCGCGTTCCGAGCCGAAGCAATTCATCCGGAAAACTTCAGCCGAGGGAAAATCGCATGGTTCATCGGAAACGTACGATGAAACTCGGGGCCATCATCGACGGCCCCGGCTCGCACATCGCCGCCTGGCGGCACCCGTCCACTCCGGTCGACGCCCAACTCGACTTCGCCTTCCACCTGGCGTGCGCTCGCACACTCGAACGAGGCGCGTTCGACTGTCTCTTCGTGCCTGACGTGGTGGCCGTCTGGGGCACCGACGTCCAGCACATCAGTCAGACCGCCCGCAACGAGCACTTCGAGCCGCTGAGCCTGCTGGCCGCCTACGCCGCCGGAACCGAGCACATCGGGCTCGCCGCGACGGCGACGACCACCTACAACGAGCCGTACGACATCGCCCGCAGGTTCACCTCCCTCGACCACATCAGCGATGGCCGGGCCGGGTGGAACGTCGTTACCTCCGCCGCGCCCTGGGAGTCGCGCAACTTCGGTTTCCCCGCACACATGGAGCACGACCGGCGCTACCTCCGCGCCGAGGAGTTCATCGGCGCGACCAAGCGGCTGTGGGCGGCGGCGCAGGCGGGGTCGCAGCCCGCCCCGTCGGAGCCGCTGCCCGTGGATCCCAGCGATTTCTTCGATGTGCGGGGCCCGCTGAATCTGCCGGCCTCCCCCCAGGGCCGTCCCGTGATCTTCCAGGCCGGAGCCTCGCCCGTGGGCCGGGAGTTCGCCGCACGGCACGCAGAGGTGATCTTCACGCGGCACACGCAGCTGTCGGACGGCCAGGAGACCTACGCCGACCTGAAGCGACGGGTCGCCGCACACGGCAGGGACCCGGAACTGGTCCAGATCTGGCCCGGTGTCCAGCCCCTGGTGGCCAGCACCGAGGAGGAGGCGCGCCGACTCATCGGTGAGCTGCACGATCTCGTCCCCGACATCGTCGCCATCCGGGCGCTTCAGGAGCAGTTGGGCGACGTGGACCTGACTCGGTATCCCCTGGACGGTCCGGTTCCGGACATCCCGGCGTCCAACCGCTCGTCCAGCACGGCGAAGATGTGGATGACGCTGGCCCACCGAGAACACCTGACGTTGCGCCAACTCGCCCTGCGGCAGGTTGCCGACTTCTTCGCCGGTACACCGGAGCAAGTGGCGGACCACATGGAGCGCGGGTTCACCGAGCGCGCGGCCGACGGCTACATCGTGGACTTTCCCCACCTTCCCGCCTCCCTGGACGCCTTCGTCGACCATGTCGTGCCGGAGCTGCGCCGACGCGGCCTGGTGCGCGACGAGTACGCGGAGGGCACCCTGCGCGAGAAGTTGGGGCTGGATGCTCCTCCCTCCGACGGCGCAACCACCCTGACCGACGAGGCGACGATCACGGCAGGTGCCGCATGACCCAGCGCGATGGACGCATCACCTTGTTCACCCGGCTGATCACCGGCCCGGGGGCTGCGGACGGCGCCTCGCCGGACTCTGGCGCCGGCTCGTTCGCGCGGGTACGTGGCCGGGCCCGGGAGGCGGAGGCCGCCGGGATCGACGCGTTGCTGCTCCACGACCGCCAGTCGGCGGCGCACGACCCGGCCGACGACCCGCACTTCGAGGCCGGCACGCTCGCCGCCGCCCTGGCGGTCTGCACGCGCACCGTGGGGCTCGTGGCCTCCATATCAACGGAACACACGCTCCCTTACCATGCGGCCCGGGTCCTGGCCACGGCCGACCACCTCGCCCCTGGGCGCGCCGGCTGGCAGCCGCTCACCGGCGCCGACCCGGACGCGGCGGCCAACTACAGTCGGACCGACAGGGCTTCGGCGGATGCGCGGCGCTCACGCGCCTCGGAATTCGTCACCGTACTGACCGGCCTGTGGGACAGCTTCGACGACGACGCCTTCCGCAGGGACCGGGAGTCGGGCGTGTACTTCACCCCCGAGAAGCTGCACGCACTCGACCACAAGGGTGAGTACTTCGACGTGGCCGGACCGCTGAACATCGCCCGCCCGCCGCAAGGACACCCCGTCCTGGTCCACCGCGCGAGGGACGCCGACGACCTCGCGCTCGCCGCCCGCATCGCCGATGTCGTCCTCCTTCCCGCACAGGACGACCAGAGCCCCGCCCGGGTCCGCGAGTCCGTACGCGAACAGGCCCGGGCGGCCGGGCGCGACGCCGGCGACATCGCCGTCCTGCTGGACATCCCGGTCGACGGCAGCCCGGGCGCGGCCGACCAGTTGCGGGCCCTGTTCGACGCGGGTGCCGCAGACGGCTTCACCCTGCTTGCCCCCGCAGGCCCCGCGGGCGCGTCACACGATGCGGTCCTTGCCCTCGCGGCCGAGGTACGCGGAGAGGGCGGCGGCCAGCCGTCCGCTCCAGCCGAAGCCACCCTGCGCGAACGGCTGGGCCTGCCACGACCTGCCGGGCGCTACCACACGGCCTGAGTCGGCGCGGGCCGCACCGCACGTCGTTCCCGGCACGCCGGCGACCCGAACGAGCCGTCTCCCTCCGCCGATCCGGTCGAGGGGGACGGCCGCCACGGCCGAGGAGAGGAGGCCACCGGGACGCCAGGACGCCTGGAGCACAATTACCGAGTGATGACTCGTCAGTAACCTCGACGCATGACCGGCCAGGCTCTTGAGCGGCGACGGGCTCCCAGCATCAGCCCGGAACTGCGTCGCCGGATGATCGTCCGATCCACACTCTCACTGATCGCGGGACACGGCCTTGCTGTGACCACCGGCAGGATCGCCCGCGCCGCCGGAATCAGTGGGGCGACGATCTTTCACGTCTTCACCGACAAAGGCGAGTTACTCGACGCCTGTATGGCCGAGGCCGCGCACGCCGACGATGTCGTGCGCGCCCTTGCCGACATTCCGTTGGACGCCTCGGTGGTGGCGCGACTCCTCGCGTCCCGCCGAAGCACTGGAGGCCTACCTGACACGCATGGGCACGGTGGTCGCTTACCTGGAGACGACAGGACACGCCCGGGCTCGGCACGGTTCGGCCGCTTCCGCCGAGGGCATGCGGGAGGTCCGCGAGGCCGTCGACTCCATCGTCGCCTCCCTGTCGGCTTTGCTGGCGCCCGAGGAGGAGTCCCTGCGGCTGCCCGCGCCACAGATAGCCCGGGCCTTCTTCGATCTGCTGTTCGCCCGCTCCCGCAATCCCGACCACCCGCTGCCCGCCCCGCACTTGCTGGACCTCGTGCAGCTGCTCGTTCACGGCGCCCTCGTCGCCGCTGCGCCTCCTCCCCGCTGAAGAGGGACCACGAGCTGGGTGCCGGCGGTACGGGAGTCAGGGTTGCCACAGCGACGTAGATCACCGATGGCGCGACTTCATGAAGCCTTCGATCCTGGGTAATCTCCGCCGAGAACAACATAGTTACCGCCGAGTAGTTCTCGAATGCCCCGCTCTCGCAGGCCCGAGGAGCCCCTCATGCAACTCGCCGCGATCATTGTGTCGCTGGTGCTCGCCACGGTCGGCGTCGCACTGTTCGGCCGAGCCATCGCGCAGATCTTACGCTTCGTGTTGCTCGGCCAGCCGGTCCCGGGCGGATCGCGGACCAACGATCCTGTCGCCCGGACGGTCACCGTGGTCAGGGAGTTCCTGGGCCACACCCGAATGAACAACTGGGGCGTCGTCGGCGTCGCCCACTGGTTCGTCGCTGTCGGCTTCTTCAGCCTGCTCCTCACCATCGCCAACGCCTTCGGCCAGCTCTTCCAGGCCGACTGGCTGCTCCCGATCATCGGCAGCTTCCTGCCGTGGGAGCTGGTGGTCGAGGTGTTCGGCTCGATGATGACCGTGGGTATCCTCACTCTCATCGTCATCCGCCTGGCGAACCTGCCCTCGCGGGCCGGCCGCAAGTCGCGCTTCACGGGCTCGAAGGCCTGGCAGGCGTACTTCGTCGAGTACGTCATCCTCACCATCGGCATCTGCATCATGGTCCTGCGCGGCCTGGAGGGCGCGCTGCACCAGGTCGAGGGCTACGAGGCCGCGTACTTCGCCTCGTACCCCTTGGTGCTCGCCTTCGATGGGCTAAGCACGGGCACTCTGGCGAACCTTGTCTACTTCTTCGCCATGGTCAAGATCGCGGCCTCCTTTATCTGGATGATCACGATCTCGCTCAACACCAACATGGGTGTCGCCTGGCACCGTTTCCTGGCCTTCCCGAACATCTGGTTCAAGCGCAACGCGGACGGCGCGGTCGCGCTGGGCGCGCTCCAGCCGATGACCAGCGGTGGCAAGGTCATCGACTTCGAGGACCCGGGCGAGGACGATGTCTTCGGCGTCTCCCAGGTCGAGCAGTTCTCCTGGAAGGGCATCCTCGACTTCTCCACCTGCACGGAGTGCGGCCGCTGCCAGTCGCAGTGCCCCGCCTGGAACACCGGCAAGCCGCTGTCCCCGAAGCTCCTGATCATGTCCCTGCGCGACCACGCGCACGCCAAGGCCCCGTACCTGCTGGCCGGCGGCGGCAAGGACATGGAGGGCAACGAGAAGGCCACGGCGGAGCAGCTCAAGGACGTCCCGGCCGCCGCCCTCGCCGAGGCCGAGCGCCCGCTGATCGGCACCGCCGAGGAGAACGGCGTCATCGACCCGGACGTGCTGTGGTCCTGCACGAGCTGCGGCGCGTGCGTCGAGCAGTGCCCGGTCGACATCGAGCACATCGACCACATCGTCGACATGCGCCGCTACCAGGTGATGATCGAGAGCGCGTTCCCGTCGGAGGCGGGCACGATGCTCAAGAACCTGGAGAAGAAGGGCAACCCCTGGGGCCTGGCCAAGAAGCAGCGCGTGGAGTGGACGAAGGAGGTCGACTTCGAGGTCCCGATCATCGGGAAGGACGCGGAGGACCTCTCGGAGTTCGACTACCTGTACTGGGTCGGCTGCGCGGGCGCCCTGGAGGACCGGGCCAAGAAGACCACGAAGGCCTTCGCGGAGCTGCTGAACATCGCGGGCGTCAAGTTCGCGATCATGGGCGGCGACGAGAAGTGCACCGGCGACTCCCCGCGCCGCCTGGGCAACGAGCCGCTGTTCCAGCAGCTCGCCCAGGAGAACGTGGCCATGCTGAACATGGCCTTCGGTGAGGACGACGAGGACCCGGAGACGAAGAAGCCGAAGACGGCGAAGCGGATCGTCTCCACCTGCCCGCACTGCTTCAACACCATCGCGAACGAGTACCCGCAGCTGGGCGGCGAGTACGGGGTCATCCACCACACGCAGCTGCTCCAGCACCTGATCGACGAGGGCCGGCTGACGCCGGTCACGCCGGTCGACGGCCTGATCACCTACCACGACCCGTGCTACCTGGGCCGCCACAACAAGGTCTACACGCCGCCGCGCGAGATCATGTCGGCCGTGCCGGGGCTGCGCCAGCAGGAGATGCACCGCCACAAGGAGCGGGGCTTCTGCTGCGGCGCCGGTGGCGCGCGGATGTGGATGGAGGAGCGGATCGGCAAGCGCATCAACAACGAGCGTGTCGAGGAGGCGCTGTCCCTCAACCCGGACATCGTTTCGACAGCGTGCCCGTTCTGCCTGGTGATGCTGACCGACTCGGTGAACGGCAAGAAGAACGACGGCCAGGCGAAGGAGTCCGTCCAGGTCGTGGACGTCGCCCAACTCCTCCTGGAATCCGTAAGGTCGCGGGTGGAGGAGGCTCCCGCAGAGGACACGGACGCGAACCCGGAGCCGGTGAGGTAGCCGCCGCCCTGACAGCGCTCAGGCCGCCAGTAGCGCTGTCAGGGCCAGGCCAGGGGTCCGCCATGGGGGCCCGGGTAGGGCCGACCGCAGGGGCAACCGGGTAGTCGAACCCGTGCGCGGGTTCCACCTAGCGGTGTATTGACCTGGCGGAGCCCGGAGCGTTGAAGAGGAATCATCACTCGAAGGAACGTTCTTTGCCGGACTTGCCAGGCGACGGCCCTGACCCCCTTCCGCCCTTGGGGCGTTGTGTGCCCGGAGCCCTCTGCTTCGACGACGGCGCGGGATCAGCACCCCCGGGCCTGCCGGTCGCGGGGGTCCGGAGACGCCGCAGGCGGAGCACGCGGGGATAGGACCCGATGCGCTTCTTCACCTGTGAAGTTCCTCCGACGGTGGTAGGAACAAGGACCTCGACAATCTTCATTCTTGCTGGTCAGAGGCACTTTCTCTTACCTGACCACCCGTCGGACAGCCCGCTTCATGAAAGCGCGAGGTTCGACAAACAGCAATAAACCCCAGGGGCTGGTCCTCTCGAAATGCTCGCGAGCCCTGCCGGCCGCTCGACCTGCGCTGGATGACCTGGTGGCGCGCGTTGTCTCTATTGATCGGACTGTCAGGCGGCACACCAGGCCCTCGGGCGAGTCCGGCGTCGGTTGGTCAGTAGACCTCACGCAGTATGGAGAGAGCGACCTGATCCGCTGCTGCGGATGGCTGCGCGGCGGAGTTGATCGCGCGTTGCCTTCTTTTGCGGACACGTGGCCCGCCCGTGACGGAGTGTGGGGTCTCAGTCGGCCAGGAGCCGGACCTGTTCTGCGACTGCGGCCGCGAGGGGTTCGGCGGCGATGTAGTCGGGGTCCGTGATCGCGGACACGATGGCTCCACCGCTGTTATGCACCATCGTGAACGCCATGGAGTGTCCGGGGCCGAGCGGTTGAGTGCCTGCCGCCGCGGTGTGGCGGGCTGGGCCGAGGGAGTAGGCGCCGGCCGGGGTGGGCAAGCTGGTCGCACTGAACGTGTAGTACCAGGGAGAGTTCACATACCGCGTCGCTGCCCTGCTCAACGCAGTGAAACGGTGCGGCATTGCTGAGACCGCCTCGGCCGATGCCCGGGCTCGGCCGCGGATGTTCATCGCACGGATCCGCTCATCGAGTGCCTCGATCCGCAGGCGCGAATCTGTCTGGTTCGGCAGCGGCAGTCGCACGGCGCTGTAGAAGTTTCCGAGTTGTCTGGGCCGACCCGCGGTGTGTACGTCTACCGGCACCATCGCGCACGCCCCGAGCGGCCCGCCGATCCGTCCGATCAGGCCTGAGCCCTGGAGTGCGCCTGTGATCGCAGCGAGGAGCACCGCCGTGTTCGAAGCCTTCGGGCGGCCCGTAGCCTGCGCATGTGGCACGCGTGCGGAAGCCAGCACGTCACCGGGAATCTGAATGAACGCGATGTCGCGCTGCGAGCCCAAAGGACGATGCCATGGCAGCGGTCGCCCTTTGGGTGCCAGGGCGTCGAGCGCCCACGCGGCCTTCCTGCCATATGACGGCGGCGGCTGCGCCGACTGGTTCTCGTTGGACGTCTGCTGATCTGGGGGAGGATCGAGTAGCGCGTACATCACACTCATGGCCGACAGGCCGTCGAACAATGCGTGGTGAGCGCGTAGGACGAGGGCGAAGCCCTCTGCGGTCGGGAGCAGGTACAGCTGCCACGGCGGGTACTCGGGGTCGAACGGCGCTGTCGCCAGGTGGCTGATCGTTGCATTGAACTCGGACGGCTCGAGTGCGGATCGGGCGACAACGTGGTGGTCGACCGCCAGTCGCTGACTCTCGCGCCAATGCGGCCATGGGCCGGGGGACGTCGGGCCTGCGGGCACGTACGGAATAGACCGCAGGCGCCCGAGGGGCTGCAGGCGTTCAAGTGCGCGGGCCCGTAAGTCCGACAAGGCGGGCGCCGGGCCCTCGAACCAGGCCACGCCCGTTACGGTTGTACATGCGGCGCCGCTGGAGTGCTGCGCGTAGAGCCAAGCGTCCATCGGCGCCATGGGCGATGACCCTGCCGGGTGCTGGCAGCACGATTCACTGGCGCGTGCAGCTGTGCCCGCTGTCCGTGGCATCAGTGGCTCCTTACCCGTCAGTTGACGGGTGTGTCGGGGTCTGACTGAAAGTCTTTTGCACAGCGTATGGCACTGATTCTCAGCGGGAATTGCAATTCACCCACATGGGCCAATTGGACGGTAATTGTATTTTGCTCTGCAGATCACCGGGCGGTGGCAGGGCGCGGCAGGTGCGCGTCGGTGCGACCCGGGCGCGGGACACGCCCTCGTTCGGCGTAATGCAGAAGGCGGGCGCGGCCATCTGATGGGCTGTGTGGGTGACGGCTTATCGCCGCCTCATAGCGCCAAGCCCTGCACGCGCGGAATGGTCGGGAGCGTCCTGGCTGCACCGCAGCGTCGACCGGCGCTTTCCAGAACTGTGGAGCGCACGCTTTCTGCTGTGGCCAGCAGGACCGACGCCCGCGCACCGGCACTCACGAGGAGAACAGTGGCATTGAGCATGACGGTGGTCAGAGGCGAGCCCCCGCTCGAAGTCGAAAGCGTAAGCGGATCCACGCAGTTGGCAGACACGCGCAACCCGATCGCCCGGCCGCGCCGCCGCGTTCCCGTCAGCATGCCCGAACCGGGCCTGCTCCCCGGCTCCGATGGTCCAGGAGCGCTCGTCGTCGGCCGTCTGATGGCTGCGGCGAAGGCGCCGCGGGAGTTCCTTGAGATCCGCACGTTGCAGTTGCCGGCACTTCACATCGAGCCGCAGGCAACCCGCACCGTCGGCCGCCGCACCGACACCACCACGCCGCAGCACATGACGGCCGACGGCGGCACGCGATACCCGGGTGCACCTGAGCCCGGGCATCGAACCACGTCGGCGACCCAGATGAGGGGACGATTGGCGCCTTGAGCAGGACGCGGCCTACGGCACACACGGGCAAATCATCCGCCGACTCCTATGAGCTGACCACATGCGAGGGGCACCGCATCGCCCAGCTGATCACGGTGGACCAGCAGGTCCGGGCGGCCGAACCCGACCCCGAAATCTCCCAGCGCATCGGCGACCCCGAGCTGCCGCTCCTGCGCGTCGTCCAAGCCGTCATGGCCGGCTATGCCGATCGACCAGCGCTCGGTCAGCGCGCCAGCGAACTGGTCACAGATCCGGCCACCGGCCGCCGCGCACGGCGCCTGCTGCCCCGGTTCGAAACGATCACGTATCGCGAGACCTGGTGCCGGGCGGAGGCGACTGCCGCAGCGCTGCACCACCGGGACGACTGCGCGGTGCGGGCCGGCGACGTCGTCGCACTGTGCGGTTTCACCAGCGCCGACTACACCACGCTCGACCTGGCATGCGTGCGCCTGGGCGCGGTGGCCTTGCCGCTGCAGATCAGCGCGACCTCCGGCCAACTACGCCCGGTCATCGCCGAAGCCAAGCCGAAGGTGTTGGCCAGCAGCATCGAGATGCTGGCCACCGCCACAGCATGCGCGTTGGAAAGCCGGTCGGTGCGCTGCGTCCTGGTGTTCGACTACGAGCCGCTGGCGGACGATCAAGCCGAGGCGTTCCGTGCGGCACAGGAGCGCCTCGCGAGCAGCGGCATCGGGGTGCACTCGCTGGCCGACCTCATCGCAGCTGGGAACTCGCTGCCAGCCGCCCCGTGCGGCGCCGACGCGGCGAGCGACCGGCTGGCGCTGCTGCTCTACACCTCCGGCAGCACCGACACGCCGAAGGGGGCCATGTACCCCGACCGGCTGGTCGCCGCCTTCTGGCGCTCGATCTTTCAGCACACCGCCGAGCATCCTGCAATCACGCTGACCTATCTCCCCATGAGCCACGCCGCCGGCCGCCTGGTGGTCAACGGAGCGCTCGGCAGCGGCGGCACGGTGTACTTCACCGCGGCCAGCGACTTGTCCACACTGTTCGAGGATCTCGCTGCTGTACGCCCCACCGAGATGCTGCTCGTGCCGCGGCTCTGCGAAAGCCTGTTCCAGCACTATCAGACTGAGCTCGAGCGCCGGTTGTCCGCACAAGCACACGCACACGATGCCGGAGCCGACGCGAGGCCGCGGGCCGCAATCGAGGCCGAGGTACGCGCACACCTGCGGGACGGCTTGATCGGAGGCCGGCTCGTCGCGGCAACCACGGGATCGGCGCCGCTACAGGGCGCGCTGGCGGAATTCATGCAGTCCGTCCTCGGCCTGCCGCTGCACAGCGTGTTCGGTGCAACGGAGACCGGCATGATCATGATCGACGATGTCGTGACCCGCCCGCCTGTCATCGACTACAGGCTCATCGACGTCCCGGAGCTGGGTTACTTCAGCACGGACGCGCCGCACCCGCGCGGGGAACTCGCAGTCAAGTCGCAGACCCTGTTCGCCGGGTACTACCGGCAGCCCGGCGCCACCGCGGATACCTTCGACGCGGGCGGCTACTACCGTACGGGCGACATCATGGCCGAAACCGCCCCGGACCGCTTGGTGTACCTCGAGCGGCGAACCAGCACCTTGAAACTGTCGGACGGCGAATTCGTCGCCGTATCCCACCTCGAAGCACTGTTTGCGACAGGCCCGCTGGTCCGGCAGATCTTCCTCTACGGCGACAGCGAGCGCGCCTACCTGCTGGCAGTGGTCGTGCCGACCGAGACGGCGCTGGCCGCCCACGACCCCGACGAGCTGCGCTCCCGCCTCGCCGTGTCGATGCGGCTGGAAGCCAGGGACCGCGGCCTGAGACCCGCCGAGATCCCGCGGAGCATCCTGGTCGAGCCCGAGCCCTTCAGCACCGCCAACGGCCTGCTCTCCGACACGGGAAAACCGCTGCGCCCCCGGCTCGTCGAACGCTACCGCGAGCGGCTGGAGCAGCTGTACGCCGATCTTGCCGAAAAAGCCGAGGAGCCTGCCCTTCTCACAAGCCGCCGCGGCAAACCCACGGTGGAGGCCGTGCTGAGCACAGCGGCAGCGGTACTCGGCACCACCGACCCCCTGCCAGCCGAAGCGCACTTCACTGACCTCGGCGGCGATTCGCTGTCCGCCGTGCGCTTCGCCGATCGGCTGTCGAAGGCCTTCGGCGTCGAGGTCACGGCGAGCACGGTTTCGAGCCCGGCCGCCACCTTGCGCCATATCGCCAACTACATCGACAAGGCGCTGCGCCTGAGTACACGCCGGCCCACGGCAGGGCTGGTGCACGGCATCGGTCGCACACGGCTCCGCAGCGGCGACCTGGCCCTTGAGAAGTTCATCGAACCAGGCACGCTCGCCGCGGCGCGCACACTGCCCAGGCCGGACAAGCCGGCCCATACGGTCCTGCTCACAGGCGCGAACGGCTACCTCGGCCGGTTCCTGTGCCTGGAATGGCTCACGCGCTCAGCCGAGCACGGGGGCAAGCTGGTCTGCGTGGTGCGCGGGGAAAACCACCAGGCAGCCCGACGCCGACTGGTCGACGCGTTCGACAGTGGCGATCCCGAACTCAAGCGCCGGTTCGCAGACCTGGCCGGGGAACACCTCGAAGTGCTGGCCGGCGACGTCGCCGAACCGTACCTCGGCCTCGACCAAGAGACCTGGCACGGGCTGGCCGACACGATCGACCTGATCGTTCACCAAGCCGCACAAGTCAACCACTTGATGACCTATGAGCAGCTCTTCGGCCCGAACGTCCTGGGCACCGCCGAGCTGATCAGGCTGGCGCTCACAGCAAGGATCAAACCCCTCACCTACCTCTCCACGCTCGCCGTCACCTCCGGACTGGGCGAAGCCGCGCACGAGGACGCCGACATCCGGGCCGCGAGCCCGGAACGCCTCCTCCAATCCGGATACGCCCACGGATACACGGCCAGCAAATGGGCCAGCGAGGTGCTCCTGCGCAACTGCCACGCGGAATTCGGAGTGCCGGTCACGGTCTTCCGGCCCGGCCTGGTCATGGCGCACACCAGATACGCTGGCCAACTGAACGTCGCGGACCTGTTCACGCGATTCCTGTTCAGCCTGATCACCACCGGCCTCGCCCCGGGCTCGCTACGCGACGGGCGCAACGAGCGTGACCAGCTCGACGGGCTTCCCGTCGACTCCGTCGCCCAGGCTGTCGCGGCGATCGGCATGCAGGCCTCCGACGGATATCGCACGTACAACATGCTCAGCCCCCGAGACGGTGGAATCGTGCTGAACGATCTCGTCGACGCGCTCGGCGAAGCCGGGTTCGAGCTCACCCGGATCAACAGCCGCGCCCGGTGGCTCGCCCGGCTCACCGGCGCGCTGACGACCCTGCCGGAAAACCAGCGCCGCCACTCGCTGCTTCCGCTGATCGACGGACTCGCTGAATCGCTGGACCTCACCAACGTCGCCGGCGTGCCGGCCTCGCGGTTCCGTTCCGCGATGAGGGAGGTGGAGCTCGACGCGCACGGCGAGATCCCGCGCATCACCCGGCCCCTGATCCAGAAGTACATCGATGACATGCGACACCTGACACTGATCTGAATCCGGGGCGGAGAATGGCGCCGCGCAGGCGACGAGCGCGGCGCCTTCGGGCCGTGTCCCGATCGTTTCCGTACCGATGCGACAAGACGGCGTCGCACAGACCCGCGATGATCTCCTAGGCAAGAGCGGCAGAGACTTCGGTGTCGGCGGACAGGCGCCACCCGCCGGTCGTGAACAGGGCTTCTGTGCGGGTTGCCGCTTCGTCCAGGCGGCCGCCGACGAGCAGGCCCAGACCGTCGGATCCGGGCAGAACCATGGGCTCGGACAGCGGTCGCATGCCTAGCCATCCAAACAGGCGAACCAGCTTGGGACTGGTGATCGCTGCGAATTCAGCGACATCCCACATTGCGGAAGGCCAGGTGTAGGCCGCATACATGAGCAGGGCGACGAGTTCCAACGAGCGCGCTTCGGGGCGGATGACAAGGCGTTCCACAAGGGCGAAGCCCGCAGGATCTGACGGCAGCACTGCGCGGAGCTCCGCCGTCAGATAGGGGCACCCGCCATCAACTCCCCTATGGTGTTTGAGGACGCGTACCGTGCCGACCGCAGCGGCATCGGTGCGGCACAGCAACACCAGCCCATTCTCGTCATCACTCTCCCAATCGGGCGCCGGTAGTGGGAACCCGAATTCGCGGCGCAGCAAAGCGACCTCATTGCGTTGGCGTGCTTCACCTGGTGAAGTGGTGACGGTTTCGATGGTGAGGGTGCGGCCTTGGTGGGTCGCTTCAAGCCTCAGCTGCGGCACGTCGGTGGTGAGTGATGCGGTCATGACTTCCATCCTTCGGTCGATGGGTGCAGCACCGGCAGCATCGGCTGCCCGGACTCTGTCTCTGTCGGCAAGAAGGTGGACTCAGTCACACCCGACAGCAGTTACAGCAGTCCTCGGGCGCTCCACAGCTCGGGGAAGATCCGGTGCTCGGCGGCACGGCGCAGCCACTGCACCCCTGTGGTTCCGCCCGTTCCGGACTTCGTGCCGATGATCCGCTCCACCGTCAGCAGGTGCAGGCAGCGCCAGCGGCTGAAGCCTTCGGCGACGGCGATCAGGGCCTCCGCCAGCTCGAACGTGTCGTCACCGGGGCCGGCCACGTACTGATCGGCCCATGCACGCTCCACAGCCGGGTGGGATTCGTAGGGCGCGCTGAGATCCCTCACCAGGACGGCGTCCGGGATGGCCGACCCGCGGCGCGCCAGCAGGTGCAGCGCCGCGTCGTAGACACTCGGCGCCTGCAGCGCTTCCTGGACCTGTACGTGCACGTGCGCCACCCGACGGTGTGGACGGGCCATGGCAGCGTTCTTGTTGCCCAGGACGTACTCGAGCATCCGGTACATGTACGACTGGAACCCCGAAGCCCGGCCGAGCTGCTCGCGGAACGCATTGAACTCCGTCGGCGCCAACGTGCCCAGTACATCCCACGTGCGGGTGAGCAACTCGATCACCCGCCGTGCACGGCGAAGCGTCCAAACAGCCTGCGCCACATCGTCAGCGTCCAGCAGCGCCCGCACAGTGCACAGCTCCCCGTAGAGCAACTTGAAGAGAAGCTCCTTCACCTGGCCGAGGACGTAGAACGTCGGCTCGGCCGGCGCCTCGGACAAGGGATGCTGCAACGACAGGAGAACATCGATGCTTTGGTAGTCGATGTAAGGAGTGCTCGGGCCGGGAAAGTCGAGGTACGGCTCATCTTCCACGGCCCCGGGCATCCGCTGCCCGTCGGCTGCGCCCCCGAGAGGGCAAGCATCCTTCGTGCTCACATCGCGCCCCTGGAGTCCGTGGGGCACAGCGAGGGTGGAGCCGCGAGCCGCGGGACGGTCCGATCAAGGCCGTACAGGCGGCGCCCGGCCGAAGACCAGTCGCCGGTGGGCGGCGCGTGGGCGGCCACCAGCGTCCCCGTGGTATCTCCTGCAACGGCAGTCCCTGCTCCCGAGGCACAGGCCGCCGCCGCGCCCTCACCAAACCGGGCACGCGCCCGAGCGAAGTGCTTCACGAACAACGGGTCAGGGACCGAGCCACTGTCATATCGTTTGCCGTAACGCTGGTCGTATGCGGTGAAGGACCTGCTGTCCCCGTCCAGGAAGAGCACATCGTGAACCGCCATTTGCCGCAACGCCAACATCGGCACAGGCGACCTCGAAACCCGGAAAGACGGATTCCGAGCTGCTCTTTCATCACACCGTGGGTGGAACTGCCCCAGCATCAGCCCCCGGGCCACCAACTCTGGCTTCACCTGCCGATGTGCCTCGTCGGTAAGAGTCAGTTTGTCCAAGGGCAGACCATCCAGCACCACGACCAAGGTGTGCAGCATTCGGTTCCGGCTCGCCCATTGAGCGCCCTCGAAAACCGAAACCATGTTGTTGACCAGAGACATCATCCCCGTCACGCTGATCCGCGGGCTCACCGGCCATAACTCCAGCCGCAGCGTGTCCGCACGAATCGCCGGGGCGACGAATGGACACACTGCCCCCGGCCGGCCGACCCTGGGATCAGTGCCGCAGAGATAATCCGTCAGCCACACCCGCGCTGCCTCCATGTGGACCTCAACCAAGACGTGCTGCCCTCCGCCCAGAAAACCGCGCAGTTCGCGGTCCAGAGAACCCAACGCGCTGACATCTACCGCGACACCGGCGCGAAAGAACGATCACCCGAACGCATGGCGCGGACCGGCCTGAACTCCGGAAGGCATAGTCTGAAAATATGGCTGCAGTCGCTTCCCGACGGATGTCAAGTGCCGTGGGCAGAAATCCCTCTCCAGAGTGGTTTGTGGCATCCCGGGCAAGTGCACATTAGGTTCTATGACAAGTCCCCACGGGCATCGCCTCTCCTACCCGTTCGCCGTGCCGGTCCGCCTCGATCTCGACCCGCAGTACGAGGAATGCCGGAGGAGCGAAGCCCTGACTCCGGTTCAGCCTCCCTACGGTGACCCGTCCTGGCTCGCGACTCGCCATGAAGATATTCGGACGGTGCTCGCCGACCCGCGCTTCAGCCGGGCCGAGGCGTCACGACGGGACGAGCCTCGCGTCAGTCCATCGCCGATGGGTTCGGGCCCTCTGGGGATGGACCCACCGGAACACACAAGGCACCGGCAGTTCCTTGCGGCGATGCTCGCTTTCACCCCGCAGCGCCTCGAAGAACTACGGCACGACATGTTCACGCACGCCCATTCCCTCACCGACGTCATGGCGGCTCAGGGTCCGCCCTGCGACCTCGTCGGCGATTTCGTCAAACCCTTCGCCAGCCACGTTGTCTACGATCTGCTTGGGATTCCTGTCGGCGACAGGTCGGATTTCCTGCATTGGTCCGAGGCATTCACCAATATCACGCTGGCCGTTGAGGACATTCAGTCGAGATCCGTTGACCTTTTCGAATATATCGTCAAGATCATCACCGCCTGGCGCGGCTCGGGCGGCGGGTCCGATATTGCACAGCTATCGGAAAAAGCGACGCGGCGGTTGCCCGATCTCACCGACCAAGAACTCATCGAACATCTGGGTCAAATCATCATCGCCGGCCCGGACATCACCTCAGCGCAACTCTCAAACGGTCTCTACGCCCTGCTGAGCAACCCGGACCAGTTCGACGCCCTCCGTGAGAATCCGGACCTCATTCCGAATGCCGCCGAAGAGATCCTGCGTTACGCCCCCTTCCCTTCCCACGCGACCTTCGCCCGATACGCCACCGAGGACATCAAGATCGGTGCCACACTCGTCCGGCAGGGTGAGCCGGTCCTGGCCGCACTCGCCTCCGGCAACCGCGACCGGAGCGTCTTCGCCGATCCTGATGTCTTCGACATTGAGCGAACTGACAACGCCCACCTGAGCTTCGGCTTCGGCCCGCACCAATGCATCGGCGCGCCGTTGGTCAGGCTTCAGGTGCAAACTGCACTCGCGCTCCTGACGGACAGGTTTCCGAGGCTCAGGCTGGCGGTGCCCAAGGCCGACTTGCCCTGGCGTGCTGACCCGCATATCCGGCGCGTCGAGAGGCTCCCGGTCACCTGGTGAGCACACCGAGCGCCGGACGCGACCGGGCTGAGGGTTGGCCTCCTACTCCGCTCGGAGCTTCCCCCGCGCGCCACACCCGGGAAGCGGACACAAGCGCATTTCCCGGCTCCAGGGGGCGGGAAGCGGCAGCCGGCACCCGCTTCGGCCGACCACGGTATGCGCCGGCGCCGCCGCCCGGGCTGAGACCGGATCGCTCCCGTCACGCTGTACGGCGATGGCACGCCCTATGACCACTACGCGACGACAAGGTCGGCTATGCGCCCCCACACCATCGATACGATGCTCCACTCCGACCTCGACATTCGGTTTGGGGCTCTCTTCCACCTCACCGGGACGCCCCCCTCCCTGGAGCGGCTGCGCGACCATGTCGCGGAACGGGCAACAGCCATTCCGGCCTGGGGACTGACCATCGACTCCGATGGACGGCGTCACCGCTGGGCTGCGTTGCCCCCCTCCTTCAACCACCAGGTCCGGGAGCGAGTGCTGGCACCAGGGACGTCGCCACGGGAGGCGGCGAGCGAGGTCAACCGCGAGCCCTTCGCTCACGGAACACCTGCCTGGGACTTCACTCTCCTCCACGGGTACGCCCCGGAGCGGTACGCGCTCTTCTACCGGGTCGGGCACGGCCTGCAGGACGGCGGGGGCGCCCTGCGGACAGCGGAGATCTTCTTCGGAGGCGCCCCGGCAGCCGGCGAGCGGGCCCGCAGTATCCCGCGCACCCGGCTCAAGCGGACGGCGCCGAGCCTTCGTCAGCTGGCTCACGCCGCAGCGGACCTGACACGCGCGGCGAAGTCGTCGGGGCCCTGGCCACGGCTCGGCTTCACCTATTCGCGGGAAAGGTGCCACCACTGGGCGGAGATGCCCTCAAACCGCCTGACGGCCATCGCACGCCCCCATGGCGGCACACGACACGACGCGTTCCTCGCTGCTCTCGCCCGCCCGCTCCACCAGTGGCTGTCACACCACGGCACGGTCCCATGCCCGTCCGGCGTCCCCGTGCACATCGCCGTCAACGTCCGCGACACCCACGAAACCGATCTGCCCGGCAACTTCGTCGCACCCGCAGGCATCCTGCTGCCCTCAGCCGGGACCGGCAGCGATCTGGTGCGCGCCGTCGTCGAGGCCACCGACCACCTCAAGCATCCCGCCCACTGGGCGGCATTGCGGCACATCACCCGCGGCGGTTCCAAAACCCTTGAGTGGGCCGCGGTCCGCTGGTTCAACAGCCCGAAGAGAGCTGCAGTTTTGACCTCATGTGTCGTGGTGCGTCGCCTGCTCAGCCTGTTCGGGGACCCTGTTTGCGCCATCGACCCGTTCACCGCGCTGCCCATGGGCTTCCCCGCCAACGTGCTGATGCTCAGCTATCAGGGTCGCACTTCGGTTGCTTTCGTCACCGACGCGGCCCTGCCGGGTCTAGACACCCTGCACACCCAGTGGGAGCGCGCCGTCGCCGACCTGACACCCGTGCCGATGCCCTGAAGCTCCGCTGCGTGTACGCGTGGGGCCGGCGGCCTCGCTTGGGGCAGACGTCGACGCCGGGCGCGTGCTGATCCCGGACACCGTCTTGTGGGCGCCGTACGATAACGGACAGCGGGGCATGCTCGGCACCGCCACAGCCACTGTTGCGTTCGGCCCCGACTCCGTCGAACGCCCTGCGCTGCGCTACATGCTCACCAGCACGCAGGTGCGTGCCCTGGACCGAACACCGCACCCGGCTCGGCCCGCAGCATGCCGACGCCGAGGTCCACACCCGTCGGAAGACGTGGCCGCTCCTCGGCTGGGACTCGAAGTGGGACGGCCTGGTCTCCATCCATCAGAACGGCTCCGTACTCGCGACGCGCGTACTGCCCTGACCCTGCCCAGGGAGGCCTGCTGGTGTCGCGCCCAGGTGCACTCGGGCGCGACACCCATCCATCGTCGCTGGGGTGTAATGGGAGCGGAAGGGCTCCGATCCAGACGACTGCTGGCAGGTCACGGGGCCTTCTGTCAGGCGTCCTGTCCCTCGTCGTGCGCGGCCAGCTGCGCTCGTAGCCGTTCAGCCTCTGCCTCGGCCCGGTGCAGTCGGCACTCCAAGACAGCAATCGGAATTGAATTCCTCGTACTCGCGCAGGACGTCCGTGCGCCGCTTGGCCCGGCCGGGAAGCCGACGCGCTACAGCTGCTGGGCGCACACCTACGGCAGGGTCCGTCACGTTCGAGTCCTCTCGCCCAGCGAAACACTCCTGCCGACGCTAGGAACCCTGAGATCGAACTGCTGCCGAAATAGCGATCGCTTCGCCTGAACGAAGGAGACGAAGCTGCCGCCGCCCTACTCTGCACCCTCGCCATCCGGTGGATGACTGCACCCGTGTCGCTGGCGAGGACGGCCGGGCGCGGCCTCAACGACGTCGGGCTCCACGTGACAGAGGCCGTCACGACGCACCGACAAGCCCCCTGCGCCAGCAACATGCGCGACCGCCAGCGGGTGTGCTTCCGCGAGCAGCCCCAGGGGCTCATGCCGACTGATTGCTGACCTGTCCGGCAGGGCAGCAGGCGCGCGCTCAACGAGTTCGCGCGGGTGCCGGGAGGCTCATGACCCATCACGGACGCGGAAGTACCGTGTCACTGCCTGGCCATGTGCATGCGCATCTCGCTGTCCGCGTCGGTTATGAGCTCGCCCGACACGTCGACGGTCACGGTGTGGAGTGTGCCGGTGAACCGGAACGGTGCCTGGTAATCGGGCGTGACCGGTTGGCCGGGGTTGGCGCCGCAGGTCAGGCCGCCGGGGTTGAAGACGATGGGGGTGGTCACCGCGACATCGGTTTCTGCCACCAGGGTGCGGTCGATGTAGAGCTGGGCGCGCCCGGGCATGCCTTTGCCGGCGGCCAGGTCGGGTTTGCCCGTCGGTTCGAATTCGAAGCGCAGCTCGTGCCGGCCCGTGGGCACCGGGTCGGGCGAGGACACGGTGTAGATGGCTCGCGAGACGTAGTTGTGGACGTACGTCAGCTTGCCGTCCTTGATGTAGAGGCTCCAGCCGCCCGCACCTGAACCCTGGCTCATCAGTACGCCTTCGGCGCCATCGGCGGGGATCTCCACGTCGGCGGTGACGCTGTGCGGGCGGTTGAGGACGCGTGGGGCGACGGAGGTCGGCAGGGTCTGGGTGCCGGGCCGGAAGGTATAGCTGGTCCGGGCTGTGGTGATCTGCGGACGTTCCACGCTCATCCGTGCCAGGACGCTGCCGTCGATCGGGAGCACGCCGTACTTGCCGGCCTCCACGTACCACAGGGACACCATTTCGATGACCTTGTCGCGGTGCTCTGCGGCAACGTCACGGGTCTCCGCGAAGTCCTCGTCTACGTGGTAGAGCTCCCAGGAGTTGGCGTCGAGTCCGGCGAGCGTCTCGGAGGTGATGGGTGTGCCGAAGGGCTGGTCAGCCTCGGTGAAGGAGGGTCCGGGCCAGGGGCACACGGCGCGCCAGCCGTTGTGGTCGATGGCGCGGTGTCCGAGCATCTCGAAGTACTGGGTGTGGTGGCGGGTCTTCGCGTTCGGCTTGTCGAAGGTGTGGGCGAAGCTGACGCCGTGCAGGGGGGACTGGGTGACGCCCTTGATGGTGTCGGGCGGCTCGATGCCGAGGACGTCCAGGACGGTGGGGACAATGTCCACGAGGTGTGCGTACTGGGTGCGCACCTCTCCTCTCGCCGTGATACCACGCGGCCAGTGCACGAGGAACGGGTCGCTGGCGCCTCCGCGGTAGGTCTCCCTCTTCCAGCGCCGGAACGGGGTGTTGCCCGCCCATGTCCAGCCCCAGGGGTAGTGGTTGAACGTGGTCGGGCCGCCGAGTTCGTCGATGGCCCGCAGACTGTCCTCGATCGGCTCGGGGGCGTTGTTGAAGAACTGCGCCTCGTTCGTGGTCCCGGTGACCCCGCCCTCCGCGCTGGCTCCGTTGTCGGAGACAACCATGATCAGCGTGTTGTCGAGCTCGCCGGTCTCCTGGAGGAAGTCCAGGAGCCGCCCGATCTGGTCGTCCGTGTGGGAGAGGAATCCGGCGTAGACCTCCATCATGCGTGCGGCGAGGTGCCGGGCGTCCGGGTTCAGGGACTCCCAGTCCGGGACGTCCGGGTCGTGGCGGGACAGCTCGGTGCCGGGAGGGACGATGCCCAGTCTCTTCTGATTCGCGAACGTCACTTCGCGGTAGGCGTCCCAGCCGTCGTCGAACTGCCCCCGGTAGCGGTCCGCCCACTCACGCGGCACATGGTGCGGTGCGTGGGTTGCTCCGGTGGAGAAGTTGAGGAAGAACGGCTTGTCGGGGGCGACCTGCTTGGCATCGGAGATGAAGAGAATCGCCTTGTCCGCCAGGTCCGCCGTGAAGTGGTATCCCTGCTCTGGTGAGGCGGGGGGCTCGACCTGGTGGTTGTCGTACACGAGTTCGGGATACCACTGGTTGGTATCGCCGCCGAGGAAGCCGTAGAACCGCTCGTAGCCGCGGCCCAGCGGCCAGCGGGCGTACGGGCCGGCGGGGGACTCCTGCTCCGAGGGCATCAGGTGCCACTTGCCGAGCATGTACGTGTTGTAGCCGTGCTCCAGCAGCATCTCGGACAGGAACCCGTTCTCGAACGGGATGTTGCCGTTGTAGCCCGGGTACCCGGTGGCCATCTCGGTGATCGCCGCCATGGCGTTGGCGTGATGGTTGCGGCCGGTGATGATGCAGGAACGCGACGGCGAGCAGAGGGCCGTGGTGTGCATGTTGTTGTAGAGCAGACCGCCCGCGGCCAGAGAGTCGATACGGGGTGTCTGCAGCGGACTGCCGTAGCAGCCGAACTGCCCGTAGCCCGTGTCGTCGAGCACGATCATCAGCACGTTGGGAGATCCCGGCACCGTGCGTGTCGGCTCGGGCCATGCGGGACTGGACGCATCCGTGGTCCGCCCGATCACTCCGGGGAAGGCGCTCCCCGGCTTGTACGCGTTCACTGGCATCGCGGCTGTCCTCCCTCCCGCCGAACCGTCGGGCGGCCCGAGCGGGTGGACCTTGCGAAACGAATCACGGCCGACGCCTTCGCCGACCGTGCCGGTGAGCCCCGGGCTGTTGCCGCAATGCCCCACCCGGCGGCCGCAAGGGTGCTCTTGGGTGCCTGCGACGACGTACTCGACTGAAGAAGTGCTGCGATGCGGTCGGCTCCGCGAGCCGATTTGCTCAATCGGCAGTTACGGCGTTGCGGCCGATGTCTCAGCGCACGGCATCTCGCGCCGGTTTGACGCCGAGCGCAATCCAGTTGCCGGAGTGGTTGGCATACCGCACCCTTTTCACCTTAGATTCTCGACAGACTGGCTGCCACTGGGACAGTCGGCGTTCGTCCGGTGCGCTGCAGGTGACAAGGGCCCCGTCGCCCCGTCGACGAACACGTCGCAGGTTGTGCCGCGGCCCTTACGAGGGCAGGGCAGAATGGTATTCATGGTCCGGCATTGGCATTCACTCACGCCGAGTGGGGACGCGTTCCTCAAGTCCGCGCCCTTTTGTTACGTGCATTCGATTGAGACCACGGTTTCGGTCGAGCGACTCTGGGAAGTTCTTGCCGGTGATGCATTGGTCCGCTGGGTTCGCGTGTTCACCGGCCTCCGCTGGGTTTCGCCACACCCGTTCGGCGTCGGGACTGTGCGAGAAGTGACGCTGCTGGGAATGTTCACCGCCCGTGAGCGCTTCTTCCGCTGGGGCGAGGGGCACCGGTTTACATTCAGCGTCTTCGAGGCGTCCCTCCCCGGCCTGCGCCGGGCGGCGGAGGACTGGATCATCGAGCCCACCCCCTCGGGCTCACGTCTCACCTGGACGATGGCCATCGAGCCACACCGCCTGGCCACCCCGCTGTTGTGGATCAGCAGCCCACTCATCGGGCTCATGAATCGTCGCGCCCTGCGGACGATCCGCATCCGCGTCGGGAGCTGACGCCGGAGCCTGCGGCTCCGCCCCCGCGATCACCGACAACACACCGACCGAGCCCCCCTCGCGGGAGGTGCGAGCACCCGCACGGGCCCCGGTCTGTGAGCCCAGACACAACGACCGGCTCGACCCTCACCCCATGCGTACGATATGCCCGAAATACCGCTCCGCGCGGCGCGGGGTCCGGGCCGCCGGGTGTCGTATCGGTCGACCGGGGGGTGTCCCCGGATCTGTACGGAGGGCCATTCGATGGTGCGACTGTCTTCCCCGGGCGATGCCCGCGTGCGTGCCGTGAGCGAAGCACTGGGCCCGTTCGCGTGGCGGGGGCTCACTCCCGAGATGGTCAGCCGTCGCGCGCTCGCCGCGATCGACGGACACGGGGTGGCCGACGCGGCTCCGGTGACCCGCCTTGACGAGCGGATCGACGTACTCGTCGGCTTTCTTGCCGGCTGCCAGTGGCGCTCGCTGACGACCGCCGCCCTGAGCCGCCAGCTGGTGACCGCCTTCGACGCATGGCATCACGAGAGCCAATGGCTTGAGATCGAGCTCCGCTGGTCGATGGAAAGGGGCGGCTGAGCCGCACGAAGAAGCCCTCACGCTCAACGACGGGCCGACTGCCCTGAACATGCCATTGCTCGCCGGGCCTGCCGCGGCTCGAGCGACAGTCGGCCGATCGCAGACATCGCCCACATCGGGCCACGGCCTGTCATCCGGATGCCGCAACGGAGACAGCATCACCCGCCTGGCCGACCTGACGTGCCCTCCCCTGTCCCACCCGGAAGTCTAGGATCCGCGACTAGACAGAGGGACGTCATCTGCTCCTTCTGGCACAGCGGGCCCACCTCATGATCGGAGGAGACGGGATGCCGCACCGCGCCGGCAAGACCTCCTGGAAACGCTTCGCCGCCGTTCTCGTCCCCGGCGTCACGGCCGCCGCGGCCCTCGGGATCAGCATGGCGCAAGGAGCACTGGCCGCGTCGTTCTTCATCTCCGGCCAGAAGTTCCAGGTGGCCGTGGACACGCTGAACGCGGATGGGCTGAGCATCTACGGCATGGTGGACGTGACCAGGAAGGGAACCCTCGTGCCGGTCGTGGTCACCGGGGTGAGCCGTGCGAAGATCAGCGGGCTGTGCCAGTCCGTGGTGGTCCCGATCCCGGTCCTCGGCCCGTACACCCTCAGACTCACCGGCGGCGAGCAGAGCCAGGTCCAGGCGAAGAACCTGTTCCTCGACGCGACCTCCCTGTCGATCGGACAGGCGAACTTCGACAACATCGACATCGGAGTGGCGGCCGGCTCCGTCAGCAAGGGCCCGATCAATCCGGCGGACAAGGATTCCCGGTTCTTCGACCCCAACGGCTTTGCCCAGCAGGCGAATTCGGCCGTCCTGAGCAACGTGCACGCGACCACCGTCGCGGTCTCGGCCGCCACGTTCAACGTCCCGGACCTCGACGTGCGACTCAAACAAGGCCATCACGAGTGCTTCTGACCCCCTGAACCGAAAACGCACCCCTCGCGCCCGCTCGCCGCATCCAGCCACCCGCCGCGCACCATGGAAAGGCCACGTGTTCCTCGACCTCTTCGGAAGACACCGGAACGTGCGCGTCGGGGCAGCCGGCGCACGCCATCAATTCAGGATCTGGCGGGGCAAACGTCCCTTCTGGGCCGGGCTGTTCACCCTCGTGGCGGCGCTCCCGATCATCTACATCCCGTACGCACACTTGGACTTCGGATCCATCCCGCTGGCGCTGTCGACCGCAGGCGGTGCGGGGTCGCTGGTCATCGGGGTTCTCCTTGTGGCCCTGGGCCTCTCCCTCTGGTTCCACCAGCAGGTGCGCGTTTTCGCCGGCATCACGGTGATCCTGCTTGCCCTCGTGTCGTTTCCCGTCGCCAACCTCGGGGGCCTCCTCATCGGGTTGTTCTCCGGCCTGATCGGCGGCTCCCTGGCCTGCGCCTGGATCCCCCCGACGGGCACCTCCGAACCGCAGCCCGCAACGAACCATGCACCAACGACCATCCCCGCGGGTGAGGAGCACGGTGAGGAGTGACGACCCGGACGGTCGTGCAGTAAGCAGAGAGCAATCCGACCCGAATCATCTGAGCAGGGCGACGAAGAGCCGCTCGACCGGCCGGCTACTGCGGCCCCTCGCCTGCGCGGTGGCAGCGGCCGGCCTGCCCGTGGTCCTCCCACTCGCCACACCAGCGGCCTCCAAGGCGCTACTCACCCCCGGCGACATCCGCACCTCCGCGGCGCCGGCCGAAACCGGCACTCCGACCGACCAGCGGCCGACCCACCCGGCGAACGTCCCCTGGGAACTGCGCGCCGGCAGACTCGTGCTCCACGGCAGCACCTTCCACGGCGTGGTCACCGTGCGGACCACAGCCGGGTCCGAGCGAGTCCTGAAGTTCACCGCACGCTCGCTGGACATCGTCGATCTCGGCCTGAGCGCGGGCCACGGCCGAGCAGCGATGCGCCTGCGGGCCAAGCCCGCAACCACATCCACAGCCACCGGCAAGGAAGTGGTGACTCTGTATACCCAGAAGCTGTCCGGCACAGTGACCAGCCTGGACGGCGCACCCCTGCCGGCGGACCGCAGCGTCACCCTCACGCCCGACACCCTGCCCCCGTGGCTCCCTCACCCGACTGCTCCCACCCGCACGCTCACCTTCGAAAACGTGACCGCTTCACAGGTCGCCCCGTTCAACGGCACCCTTTCCATCACCGGGGCCGCCTTCAACACCGCAGACGAGTAACCCAAGTGATCCGGGGGATTCCGCCCCTGCTCTCGCCGCTGCTCCGGCCGAGCGGAGTGCATGGCCAGTTGTGGGACACGGCCTGCTGTCGCGACGGTCTGGATACGTCTGACTGCTACAACAACCTTTGGGCCGGATCTCGGATGATGCCGACAAGGGTGCTTTTGCGGGTCGGGGCTCCTGGTCGCGATCCACAGCCGGCGAGTACGTGCTGCCGGCATTGGCACACTCGTCGGCACGTGGAGGCGGTTCATGGGCGGACCAAGCGCACAGCCAGACCCGCCGGTGATCAGGCAGGTGCGGTACGACAGCAGCGTCCTGACCGTCTCCTGGAGCGGGCCCGGACGGCCGAACCCCGTGCCGACGTATGTGGTGTACGTGCTGAACGGCGACCGGACGGTTGCAGAGGCCTGGGCCGGGGCGGCGACCAATGCCTCACTGCCTCTCGACGTGGCGCCTGGCCAGACCTACCGGGCCCAAATTGGGATGTACACCAGCAATTCGGATCCGAAGTACTCTCCGGAGACCCCGATCGTCACCGACACCTCCACGGTCGAGCGGGCCGAGACGGACCCGGTGAGCGGCGCCCTGACGCTGTCCTGGAAGGCCGCGGACACCGACGACTTCCTGGTGCGGCTCGTGGTCAACGGCACCGCGCCGGATCCGGAAGCCCCGGTCGCCGGCGGATCGTTCGTCGTCAAGCAGCCACCGCCGCCGGGCTCGACCGTGGCGGCCACACTCGCCCGTGTCCGGACCGGCGAGGACGTGGTGTCCATCGGCCCGCACGGCCCCGGGTTCGCGGCGCCCACCGAGCGGCCCGAACTACTCGCCGTCGAGTTCGACGCCGGCCTGCTCTCGGTGGCCTGGGCCGCCGTCCCGACCGCGGACGCCTACTGGATCAGTGTGTTGAACGACCACGGGGTGTTCTTCGTGGCCGCCGAGGTCCACGCGCCCGCGACGACGGCCGAGCTGGAGCCCGGCATCGCCGACGACGGCGCGTACAGCGTCGTCGTCCAGGCCGTCAACAAGGCGGGCTCCGGGCCTCCGTCGCCGCCGCTCCGGATCCGGCTCACGCTGCCGGGCGTCACATCGGTGACGTCGGACGGCACGACGGTCTCGATCGACGTGGAGCCGCCGGATTTCGCACCCACCGCGTACGACGCCGTCCTGTTCCGCGACGGTGTGCCGGTCCGCCGGGAGACCCTGAGCCCCGCGCCGACGCTGTCGCTCGCCGTTCCCGGGCCGCTGCCGCGCGGCGCGGCGTACGCGGTATCGGTCCGCGGGCGGGCCGGGCGCTCGGCCGGCCCGGCGGTGACGGCCCCGGTCGTGCCGGCCGCACCGGCCGTCGCGTCGGTGGTCTGCGACGAGGAGCTCGTCGTGGCCGCGACGGCCGGCGAGCTGCCCCAAGGGGTCCCGATCGAGGCGGTGCTGTACGTCGACGGGGTTCCGGACACGCCTCAGCAGGTGGGCCCGGACGGCACCGCCGAGTTCCCCGTGCCGGACGGCGACGCCGCCGTCGCCGTCGCCGTCCGCGGGGTCGACGGCGTGGCCACCGGGCCGTGGTCCGTGCCGCTCCCGGCGCCCACCGAGCCGACCGACCTCACCCTCGCCCGCGTCGACGGCGGACGGGTCGCCCTTGCCTGGGGCGGGCCACCGGACGGGACGTTCCGCGCCGCCGTCGGCGACACCGCACTCCTGGTGCAGGGCCAGGCCGCCGACCTGCCGCTCACCTCCGGCCTGGCCACGGTCGCCCAGGTCGCCGGCGTGGCGAGGGGACCGGTGACGTCCCTCGACCTGGTCACGGCCGGTCCACGGCTCACCGGCGTGGCCGTGGGCGCCGCCCGGAGCGTGGCGCTGGAGTGGACGCCGCCGGAGTCGCCGCCGCTGACCGGCGTGCAGCCCGTGGTGCGCTGGGCCGGTGCCGAGGTCGAGCTCGACGTCCAGCCGGTCACCGGCGATCCGATCGTCCTGACACTGCCGGACGGCATCCCCAACACCGCCACGATCGCGCTGCGGGGACTGGCCGGCACCGCCGTCGGCCCACCCGGCAACGCCGCCGCACTGCTCACCGTCGCACCGACCGCCGTCAGGGTGGCATACGACGGCGCCGACCTGCGCGTGTCCTGGGACGCGCTGCCCTCGCCGCTCGTCAACGGGTACCGGGTCAGCACGGTCGTCGACGAGACCGTGACCACGCTCGGCGACACGAGGGCGACCTCCGGCAGCTGGCCGGTGAAGATCGAGGACACCTCCACCGTGGTCGTCGTACAGGCGCTCGCCGGTCCGGCGGTCGGGGCACCCTCGGAGCCCGTCCCGGTTTTCACCGAGGCGCTGTTCGTCGGCCGTTCGTACGTCGCGCCGCAGCTGGGTCCGGTGCTGACGGCGACCGACATCACGCTCGGACTGCCGGAGCTGTTCGTGACCCCGCAAGCCGAGGTCGTCGATCTGCCGCTCGGCCTCGTCCTGACGCCGGCCGACTCCGGGCCGTACGCGTACACGTTGCTGATCCCGGCGACCAGCCCGGTGTGGAACTTCACCGACCGCCCCGACGTGATCGCCAAGTGGGGCGCGCTGCTCTCCCAGCTGCAGCCGCTCGGCGTCACCCCGTACGGGGTCGGGGCGCTCACCGAGGCGATGTCGCGGTCGATGCCGCAGACGTTCGCCGAGACGCTGTACTTCGCCTACGGGCTGCGGTTCGACCGCGGCTGCTTCGACGTGCGCCCCGGCATCGTGATGCGCGTCGAGTACGAGGGCTACCAGATCGCGCCGGGCGCCCAGGGCAACCCGCTGTCCGGGTTCGTCACGGCAGGTGTCGCCGACTACGAGGTGGCCTCCTACGACAACTCGGGCACCTGGACCAACGGTCTGGACGCGTTCCTCGACGAGCTGGCGCAGCAGAACGGCGTCGACGTGCCGAACCCGTCGGGGCCACCCAACCAGCAGGGTCAGCTGTACGGCAGCGGAGGCGCGTTCGACCTGTTCGCGAAGGCGCTACGGCTGCCGTACGCGCGCCTGGTCTACCCGAAGACGCTGCTGCCGACGACCACGCCGGGTTCACTGTGGCCCCAGCAGAACGCCGTCCTGCTGGCGGCCACCTCGCTCGCCGCGCTGGACGCGGCCACCGAGAACGTCCGCCGGCAGGACCCGCCCGGCGGTGGCGTCGCCGCGGCCTACCTGCGCGGTCGTGCGGTGGTCCGCGCGATGGTGCGGATCAGCGTGAACGGCGCACCCCGGCTGGTGCCGGTGGGGACGACGCTCGGCAACGTGCTCGCGAGCGTGGGCCGTCGGCCGTCGGCCGTGCCCGTGCCGCTGAGCGGTGTGACGATGCACCGGCCGCGAACGGCGGCGGCGCCGGCCGACGGAACTGCCGGCGACTGGCTGGTCGTCCCGGGCTGGGAGCCGCGCGACCCGGCCGCGCTCACGTTGCCGCTCCTGCACGGCGATCGCCTCGATCTCGCGACGGGCCTCGGCTGATGGCCGAGCCCACGTTCACCCGCGCCGGGGACACACCGCTCTACTGGGCGGATCCGGCGGACCGCGTGGCGGCGTTCCTCGCCTCCGACCCGGGAGCGCTCGGCAACCGGCCGACGCTGACCCGGACGTGGGAGGACGGCCGTGGTGCGTACGTCTTCCTCGGCGCGCCGGCCCCGGACTCGGCGGGGTTCCTGGCGGCGCTGCGGACCTGGCTCACCCACTACGCGCCCCAGGGCCCCCCGCGCTTCCTCTGGGTCGCCGACCCGACGGCGCCGCCGACCGCGTGGGGGACGACCGCGCTGACCGGCAGGGCGGACCCGGCCGGGACGTGGGTGGCGGACGGGTCGACTTTCCTCCTGGCCGACTACCGGATCGCGTTGGCCGGAGGCGGGGCAGTCGCTCCCGCGGACACGGAGGCGGGCTGGGGATTCGCCGTCGCCGACGGAGCCGACGGGGCCGACTGGTCCGCCGTCACGCTGTACTCGCCGACGGCCCGGTTCCCCGCACGGCGTACGACCACGCTGCTGTGCATGGACGCCGGGCACACCGGTGCGTGGCGGTTCGTGATCGACGCGCCGGCCGGCAGCGGGGACGCGTTCGGCGGGCTCGGCGCCGGGCTGCGCTTCTTCACGCCCGGGGACGAGGGCGTCGTCAAGACCGTCCGGTTCGGCGTCGTACGTCAACCGGAGGACGTCGGACTGGAGTTCCACACGCAGATCGATCCGCTGCGGCCGCTGGACGGTGAGCGCACCTCGCTGGGCTTCTTCGCGTGCACGACGGGCGAGGGCGATCCACCGGCGCTGCCGTCGGGGTACGCCACGGTGCTCGGCCACGGCGTGGACCTGCGTCCGCTCACCGCCGCAGCGAGCACGGCGGGCCCGGCCCGGCTGGTGTTCGGCGTCGCGCCGTACTTCTCCGACGAGGAGTCGAACACCGGCTACTACCTCGTCCCGGACGGGCCGTTCGCCGTCGAGGCCTCGACCGCGGGGCCCCGCGTCATCTGCGGCATGTCCGGTCTGGAATATCTCGGTCTGCCCGCCGAGGGCTGCACGCTGGCGTTCCTGCCCGGGCAGCCGGCATACGCGCCGCTCGGACCGGACCGGACCGGCGCCGCCTCGCTCACGCCGCACGGGACGACGTCATGGGTATCGGTCGAGTCGGCCGAGGCCACCGGCGTCGTCACGTACTACAGCCAGCCGGAGGACGCGCCGCTGTACACGGCCGGCGAGGCGGCTGCGGCAGGCGGGGTCGACCTGCTGGAGTTCTGCGAGGTGCCGGCCGCGACCGCGACCCGGACTCCGTTCCCGATGGCGCCCTTCCACGGGCTCGCCGACGACGCGGTTCCGGCCGCGGTCACGGTCGAGCAGCTTGCGATCGCGCCGACCCGCCGCGCGGTGCTGCTGCCCGGCAAGGGCAGCGAACCGGCGGCGGATGCTCAGCAGACTGTGGCCGTGACGCCGCAGGGGCTGGCTGTCGGTCTGGCACCCGACTTCTCCTGGAGCTGGCTGGGCATCGGCCACGACGGCGACGCGGCGGCGAAGCCGGACCTGCGGTTCACCACGGTCACCGGCCCGTTCCGGCAGGCCATGCAGACCAACAACCTCTTCCTGGTCCTCGGCGACCCGGAGGAGTTCAACCGCTTCGGCTCGGTCGCGTACGAGCTCACCACGGCGACGCTCGATGTCATCGCCACCATCCCCGTGGACCACTGCGGTGTGCCGTCGGATGTCCTCGACGCGGTACGCGACGCGATGCACGACACCGAGTACGACACGCGAACCGCGTTCGTCGCCGCGCTGGTCGAGGCGTGTCCCGAGATCACCGACGAGGAGCAGCGGGTCTTCCTCCGGTACGGCGGCCGGCTCACCCCGGTCGCCGGCGGGTGGCCGTTCCGGCTCTCCCCGGACAGCTGGCGGCCGTCGACCTACCTCATCGTCAAGTTCGCCCTCGGCCGCAGCATCGCCGAGCTGGTGGCGGACGTGTCGACCTGGGCCTGGCCCTCGGCCGCCTCGCGTACCGGTCGGCCGGCTGACGCCCAGGAGGCGATCCGCGGTGTCATCGACGCGGCGCGGAACGAACCGTCCGGGTCGCCCTACGCCTCGTTCCTGAAGGTTGTGGACGATCCGAACTGGACCGGAGTGCTGGCCCTTTCGGCGGAGGTCCCGCTCGATCAGCTCCCCGACGAGCTCCAGGTGCTCGCGGCCGGGATCGATCCGGCGGGGTTCGGCGCGCACCACTTCGGGCTGTCGCTCACGCCGTTCCGGCTCGCGGACGGGCAGTTGGTCTTCGAACGCTCGGCGATGTTCGGGCTGATCGACTACCAGAACCCCGAGGACCAGTACTTCAGCGAGAACATCCACTTCGCGTTCCGCGTGCTGCAGCTCACGGTCGGCGTGCGCAACTCCGTCGTCACGACGTTCACCAGCAAGGCCGAACTGCTCGTCAACCGCCTGTTCGGCGCGCCTGCGCGGCTGTTCCCGACCACCCACGGGAACAACATCATCCTCGACGGCGCGCTCCAGCGCCAACAACTGCCTCCCCCCGACGGCACGGTGCACGACACGTACGTGTTCTCCATGGCCGAGCAGAACACCTTCCAGCTCGACGGACCGGTGCTCCAGAGCGTCGAGTTGCTGTCGACCCAGCTCGTCACCGCGAAGGCGTCGGACCCGGCGTCGGGCAGGGCGACCGTCGGCGCGGTCTTCCGGATGGCCGGCAACCTGCGGTTCTACGAGCCGGAGAAGTTCGACCCGTTCTGCTGGGGCGAGGACGCGGCCGGGAAGGACGGCTACCTCCGCTTCGGCGGCCTCGCCATCGCCATGTCCTTCGACCTCGGCGATCCGGCCGGGACGACCCGGTTCACGCTGAAGGACGGCAACCTGTCGTTCGACGCGGCGAACAGCAGGCCGCGCGCCCAGTCGATGGCCGCCCGCTTCCCGATCGGGCTGAACGGACTCATCGGCACGCCCGATCCGGAACTCGCGACGGGCGCGCCGCCACCGCCGCAGACGCCCGCGGACATGGGCTACGTCTCCGTCACAGCGCCGCTCGACCAGTCGGAGCTCGCCCAGCCCTGGTACGGGCTGGACTACACCGTGGACCTCGGCTCGCTCGGCGCGCTCGCCGGGAGCAAGGCGCTCGCGATCCAGGTCCTCGTCGCGTGGAGCCCCGGCACGGGCGACACCGATCCGGGGCTCTACCTGGGTGTCCGACTGCCCGGCGCCAAGGGGCTGGTCGGGGTCAACCTGCCGCTGCAAGGCGTGGTCACCATGGGCTTCCGCTCGGTCGAGTTCCTCGTCAGCGAGGAGGCGAGCGAGCCGCGGACGTACACGCTCAGGTTGCGCGACTTCGCGGTGCGGCTGCTCGGCCTGGCGTTCCCACCCGGGCACAACGACGTGATCCTGTTCGGCAACCCGGACCAGGGCGGCGCGTCGAAGGTCGGCTGGTACCTCGCGTACGCCTCGGCTGCCGACCCGAAGCGTCCGCCACCACCGCCGGTCCGGGCGGCGCTGCGATCCGGACGAGGAGGCTGACCGTGGCGAGTCTGACGCTGGTGAAACTGCTGTTCTGCGGCCAGGGTATGACCAAGCTCATCGAGGTCTACGACAACGGCGTCGAGAAGGATCCTGCTGATTTCCTGGCACTGGTCGACTGCGGCGGCAACAAGTCAGACGCCGACAAGGCGCTCGAGTACATCGCAGGCAAAGTCGCGGCCAGGAACCCCCCTCGCCTGGACTACGTCGTCATCTCGCATCAGGACGGCGACCACGTCAAATTGCTCAGTCTACTCGGCGACAAGCTGAAGGAAATCGGCAACACCACGGTGGGTGGCGTCTTCGCAGGCGGGGCCCTCTGGCAACCCGTTAACTGGAACACCCTCAAACACTTCCTCCAGTGCGTCGACTACCCGGAGAAGGACGTCATTCGTGGCGCGCCGGGGCAGAGCCACTACAAGGGCAAGACCAAACCGTCGGAGCTCGGTTACCTCGTGAGGCATGGCGACGTCCATCTTCGGCTCCTGATCTCCAACCTGGTCGTCGAAGGCGGTGGAGACGACATCGTCAAGAACGCGTCGTCAGCCGCCGTGGTCGTGGACAACGGAGATTACGCGGTCGTACTGCCGGGCGATGCGACTTACCAGACCATGGGGGCGATCAACGACATCTCCAACCTGAAGGCGGTGCTTCTGCCATCCGTCGTCGCGCTCGAGATGCCCCACCACGGCGCCCTGCGCACCGCAGTCGAGAACTACACCTCCAGCGGCAACGTGGACCAGTTCGGATGGAAGATCATCAAGGGCTTCGCTGACACCATGGCGCCGCAGAACGTCGGGGCGAGCGCAGGACCGTGGAACACCCACTGCCATCCGATGCAGGAGGTCCTCGAAGTCTTCTGGCCGTCGGACGTCGTCACGATGCACTCGTACGTGTCGTACCTCTTCCAGAAGCAGGGGAACGAGGGCGAGGGCTGGACGACGTGGGAGACGTTCTACCCGGTCGAATGCACCGTCCGGAGCATCGCCAAGACACCGGAGAAGTTGACCAGGGAACGGAAACGGAAGCGCAACACCGAGGAAGACAAATTCGTTTCCGGCGACATCGTGTACAAACTTGCGCCGCGCGGAGTGCTGCGCCCTGAGGAGATGGTGGAGTTCCGCCCGCACCGGAAGCCCGGTACGCCCGGTCACGACACGGCCGCCTTCCAGGCACCGGCGCCGTAGGAGGCCTTCGTGTCACTCGCCGACATCCATGCCGCGTTCCTGGAGGCCGTTCAATCCGGAGCGCTGAGCGACGACGCGCCGGCCGGGCTGGACGTCCTGCTGGCCTCGCTCGGCGTCGACCAGCTCGCGGTCAGGAGCGGCCACGCGTCCCTCGGGCCGAACAGTGCGTGGCTCACCGGAACCACGACTTACCTCAACACCAGCTGGAACATGCGGCTCGTCGGCACTCCACAGGCGGGGACCGGCACGGCCGCACTGCGGCTGGAGCTCGAGACCACGGGAGCGAGCACACCGTGGACGTTCCAGACGGCCTTCGTCACCCTGCCGGACAGCCGGAGCCCGGTGGCGAACCCCGGCGGCGGGCTCATCGTCGGCCCCAGCGTGCTCGGCCCGCTCATCCTCCAACAGCCGGCTGTCACCGCCACCAACGATCCGGTCGGCACACGACCGCGACTGTCCGGCACGTTGCTGATGCGTGGCAGCGCGTCGGTCCGCGGCAGTGACATCCTTGCCGAGTATGCGGACTTCCTGGGCGACCGACTCCAGGTGGACGGCGACATGACGTTCCCGGCCGGCAGTCCGGCGGTGCTCGAGCTACGCGCCATCGCGCCGGGCGTACGCCTGGAGATCGCCCAACTCACGGTCTCGGCCATCGGCCTGGAGCTGACGACCGCCTACAGCGACCCTTATCTGCCGGCCGCCGAGGATGTGCGGCGCTCGGCAGTCCTGCTGTTCGCCGAGGTCGCGCTGCCAACTGATCCGCCGGAGGTGGCCACTCTCAGTGGTCCCCTGCTCTTCGGCGACTTCGTCTGGCCGCTGTCCATCGGCTTCGACACCCCGCTCGGCCTGGAACAGGGCATCCGGGCCATTGTCGCGATGACCGGCGGCAGCGGGTCGGACTTCACACTCCCAACCGGAATCGCGCCCATCGACGCGTTCGGCCTCAAGAGCCTCGGATTCGGCATCGTGCCGGTCGGTCATGGCGGCCCAGCTCTCTCCTGCGCCCTGGTCGGCATCCAATCGAACGAAGCGTGGGACCCGCCGGTGCCATACCTGACCATCGAACGGGTCGGCACTCGCTGGCTTTTCAGCCTCGACTCGACCGGTCGGCCGTCCGTCACCGGCATGGTCTTCGGAACGATGCGGTTCGGCCAGAAGACCGTCTCGTCGCTCGGCGCGGAGGCGCCGTTCGCCGAGCGGGTTTCGCGCGGGTCCCTGCCGCGAAGCGGAGTTGACGGCATCGACGTGACCGTCCAGTTGTCATTGCCAGACCTCGGCTTCTCGGCGTCGACCGAGCAGCCGTTCGACCTACCGATCTCCGAGGTGCTCCAGTCGTTCTTCGGCAGCGACGGGTTCCCCATCGGCGTCGACCTGACCTGCGAGTCGCTGAGCGTATACGCCTCACTGCCGCGCAAGGAGTTCGAAGCCGGCCTGGCGGTGAGCGGGGACTGGCCCATCCAGGCCGGGCTGGTCACGCTCCGGCTGACCGGACTGGAGCTGCAGGTACGCGTCTCGCAGAACCACGTGTCCGGCCTGCTGGTCGGCAAGGGCGAGATCTCGGTCCCGGACTCCGCCCCGATCGAGCTGCTCGCCCGGGCGCAGTACCCGGGCACCGGTGCGTGGGAGTTCGGCGCGATCATGGCCGGTGCGGTGGACCTGCCGCGCCTGGTCTACGGCCTGCTGGGCCAGGAGCCACCCGCCTGGGTGAACAAGCTCAGGATCGAACTCGCCGACCTGAGCGTCCAGTACAGCACGGCCGCGGGCAACCCGTACTCCGCTGCCGGCACCCTGCGGGTGCGGGTCGGCGAAGAACTCCTCGGCATGAACATCCAGTTGCAGCTCTCCGCGACCATCGACCGGGCGCTGCGCACCACGCCCGCCGACGAACACCTGGCGATCGCGCTGCGCGACACCGCATTGGTGGAGCCGCTCACGGTGCTGACCGGAAGCCTTTCCGGGACCTTCACGATCAACAAGTTCGAGGTCACCGCCTCGGTGTCGGTCACCGACGCCGGCAAGGACTACACCTTCGAGATCGCCTACCGCGATGTCTCCCTGAGCGCGGCGACGTCCTGGACCGGTGAGGGGGGCGACCGGCACCAGATCCTCACCATCCGTCTCACCGGCACGCTCGGCGAACTGATCACCGACCTCGTCTCGCTGGTCAACCCCAATGCGACGTTCCGGCTCGACCCGCCCTGGGACTTCCTCAACAGCATCGACCTCACCGGTCTGGAGCTGGCCATCGACCCGACCAAGCAGACGGTCGCCGTCAAGCACGACCTGAAGCTGGACCTGGGATTCGTCAAGATCCGGTCCCTCGGCCTGAGTTACGACCGTTCGAGCGGAAGCCCGGCGGTGAACATCGTCCTCGACGCCCAGCTGCTCGGCGACACCGAGGCCAAGCCGCTGACGTGGGATCCGGTCACCCAGGCGCCGCCCCAACCAGCCGGCCTGGGGCAGAAGTTCTTCTCCCTGCGCTACCTCGGTCTGGGCCAGCACGTCTCGGTGAAGGGCCTCACCCATTACACGAGCATCTCCGATGTCGTCGACGCCATGGTCGTGGCGATGCGCCCGGTCGATCCCGCCTCCGGCAAGCCGCCGATCGACCCGGCGACCATGGTGTTCGACGCGGCCGGCCAGTGGCTGTTCGGGCTCGACGCGACGTTGATGGACACGGTCGCGGTCAAGCTGGTGATGCACGACCCGGACCTGTACGGCATCCTGCTGGCGCTGCGCGGGACGCAGGCGGGCTCGCTCGCCGGGCTGAGCTTCGAGCTGCTGTACAAGAAGGTCACCGACGACATCGGCGTCTTCCACGCACGGCTGCAGATCCCGGACGCCTACCGGCAGTTGCAGTTCGGCGCGGTGTCCGTGACGCTCGGCGTGATCACCGTCGACATCTTCACCAACGGCAACTTCCGGATCGACCTCGGATTCCCGACGGGCCGCGACTTCACCAACTCGTTCGCGCTCGAGGCCGGCATCTTCAACGGCCGGGGCGGCATCTACTTCGGCGTGCTGAACGGCGCCACCTCCAGCCGGGTTCCGCGCATCACCGACGGGACGTTCAGCCCGGTCCTCGAACTCGGGGTGGGCCTGTCCATCGGCGTCGGACGCACCTTCCAACGCGGCCCGCTCAAGGCCGACATGTACGTCAACCTCGTGGTGATCTTCGAGGGCGTGCTGGCGTGGTTCCACCCGGACGAGGGCGGCAGGAGCACCGAGCTCTACTACGCGTGCCGGGGCACGGTCGGCATCGTCGGCAAGCTGTACGCGACGGTCGACTTCAAAGTCGTACGGATCGAAGTCAACCTGCAGATCTCCGCGATGGCAACCGTCGAGCTGGCCGCGCACCGGGCGACCGTCGTGGCACTGAACGTCTCGGTGCGGGCCAGCGCCAGCGTGAAGATCCTGTTCGTCAAGGTCTCGTTCTCGTTCTCGCTGACGCTGGAGACCTCGTTCACGATCGGCTCCGACAGCACGCCGCCGTGGCGGCTCGCCCCCGGCACGGCCCGCCGCAGTCTCACGGCCCCGAGAGCACCCGCGGCGTTCGCGGAGGCGGAACAGCCGCCGTACCGGCTGCACTTCGACCCGGACGTGCACGTCTTCCCCGACGGCCGGCCCAGGACCGCGCACCTCACGCTCGTTCCCGCCTACACCATCGCGAACGTCCCGGTCGACTGGACCGGCCGGACGCCCCCGCCGAACGACGAGCCCGACTACCGCCTCGTCGTCATGCTGCTCGCCGACAACGCCGTCCCGGTGGACGCGGTCACCATCGCCCGGACCGAGCGGCCCGACGTGTCGCGCAACGCGCGCGCGGCCGGACCCGCCGACACGTCGTTCAACCGGCTCACCGAAGGCCTGCTGCGCTGGTCGATCGACGCGCTCGGCGTCACCTCGCCCACCGTCACGCTCCACGAACTGCTGGAGCTGGTGGAACAGTTGGCCCTGGACGAGGCCGAGAACGCGGGCTTCACCTGGGCCAACATCCAGGGGTTCCTGGCCCACAACCTCCACCTCGTGGTCAGTGGCACCCCGACCGGCGACAGCGACACGCTCGACGAGGTCTCCGGGACCCCGTTCCCGATGATCCCGGTGCTGAAGTGGACCTCGGCCGGTCTGCCGAACCCGGCGGACAAGGACCGTGACTTCGCGACCTACCAGCAGATCGACGCGACGTACGAGGCCGAGGCGCTCGCCTACTTCGCCGAACTGGACCCGGTCCCGCCGGGCGACCGCTCCTCCTCCCACGCCGCGGCGGACGAGCCCAGCGAGTCCATGGCAACGTTCGTGCTGCGCGACTACCTGCGCATGGTCGCCCGCGCCGGCGTGCAGGCCGCCGTGAACCTGCTGACCGCGTTCCCCCACGAGGTGACGGAGACGGACTCGCTCCGGTCCATCGCGGCGGGATTCGGGCCGACCAGCACGCCGTACGAGGTGGCCACCCGGGACACCACGGACCACATCGCCTCGTCCCTCGGCGTCTCGACGGCCGAGCTGTCGGCGCTGAACCCCGCTCTGCCGGACCGGCTGGCCGCCGCGCGAGCCGGCGACACGCTGACGCTCTCGCTCGGCGTCACGCCGCAGTCGATCGCCGTCGCCAACCCCGACTGGCCCGTCGTCGCGGACACCTCGGTCACCCTCGGCACGCTGCCGGTGCAGCTCGGCGCGGGCCAGTCGCTCGATCAGCTGGCCGACGCCTACCAGGCCGACCCGACCGCGCTGCTCGACCACCTGCGCGGCACCACGCCGCTGCTGCGCGCCGGTGCGACCGTGCCGCTGCCCGGCTTCGTCCACGCCGGGCTGTCCGTCGACGACACCGCGGCGGTCTTCTACGTCCGGCTCGGGCTGACGCTGCCGCACGAGGTGCCGCTCGCCGACTGGTACCAGCAGGCGATCGACCGGATCAACGGCAACCCGGGACACCCACTGCCCGCGACCCTCCTCGTGCCCGACGGCTACCAGAGCACCGCCACCATCACCTGGACCACCCTGCCGGGCGACACCGTCCTCGATGTCGCCGCGTACGCCGCCCTGATCCAGAACGTCGTCCCGGGCACGCCGTTCGCCGACTGGCTCGAGGCGGTACGCGCAGCGAACGAGCCGGTGGACCCGGACGGCGTCCACCTTCCGGCCGACGCCGCGGCCCTGGTCCTGCCGAACGACACGCTCCGCTCGCTCCAGGACCGGCTCCTGCTCCCCGATGCGCGGTTCGAGACCTACGCCACCGCGGCGGACGCGCTCGTCCCGCTGGTCACCGTCGAGGTGCCGGGCGCGGTCGGCACGACGGCCGCCGGCCTCACCCTGCTGACGCTGGCCCAGCAGTACGGGCTCGGGCTCGAGGACCTCGCCGAGCGGATCGCCGACGACACGGGCGTGCTGGCCACCAGCAAGAAGCAGCTCACCGTGCCCGACGTACCCGCGATGGCGCTGGACGAACTCGTCGCCGCAATGCACGACGGCGCGGCGATGGCCACCGTGAGCGGCCAGGTCGCGCGGTTCATGCTGGGCGGGCTGCGCCTGCCCGCGCCGGTACTGGTCGACGGCACGTACCAGGCCGTCGGCCCGATGACCGGTGGCTACGAGCTGATCGGCCAGCAGGTCACCGGCCCGCCGCCGCCCCCGGCCGGGTCCGAGGACCCGGTCGTGACCATCACCGTCGACAAGGCCGTGCCCGCCGACTGGCTGACCTTCGCCGGATCGGAAGTACACGAGGGCGTGATCCGGCTCGATGCCGCCGAGGCCGGCCACGCGGTCATCTCGATCACCGCCGCCGACCTGCGGGACAACTACCCCGCGACCGGACTGGCGCCGGTCGTCGAGAGCCCGCTGTCGGCCCTGCCGCTGTCGCACGGGATCGGCACGCGCCCCGCCCTCGCGCAGATGATCCCGTGGCAGACGACCACGACCGTCCAGCTGCCCGCCGCACCCTCGGGTCCGCCCTCGCTGTGGCCGCTGCCGGGCGACCTGACCGCGCGCGCCGGGTCGGACCGCAGCAGTTCGGAGTTCCTGCTGGAGCAGACGACGCCGCAGACCGGCGCGGACGCCCGCTACACGGAGCTCGGCTCCTACGCGTGGGCGACGCTGGTCTCCTTCGCCGTCCGCCGCATCCCGGGCCTCGCGGGGACGGTCGAGGTACTCGGTGCGGACACCGCCGACCGGCAGCGGATCGCGCAGATCCTGGAGTACCTGCGGCCCATCCCCGAGAAGCCGGCGACCGGCGCCTTCCCGCCGGCGCCACCCGGCGAGCGCCTGCTGCTCACCCCGCTCTGGCAGCTTCCGCCGTCACCCGGCCTCACCCCGGGCCTGACCTCGACACCGCTCGACGCCGACCGGACCTTCATCGTCCAGACCAACCTGTCCACCGAGACGCGCAGCGGCCCCGCGCCCCAGGACGCCGCATCGGGGCAGCACTTCGCGGCCATCGCCGACGGCGAGCAGTTCCTCACGCTGCTGTGGGAGTGCAGTGTCGTCGGCGGTGGCGGCTACTGGATGCAGTACCGCGGCGAGGTTCCCGACTCGATCTTCGACCAGGACGGGCACACCCGACTGTCGCTGCTGGTCCAGCTCTCGTCGCAGTGCGGTGCGGAGCCGGACCGGCACCTGTACGCGTTCACCAACGTCGCCGTGGTCGGCGACGGGGTGGACCCGGCCTCGGTCGTGCTCTCCGCACGCGCGGTGAACCCGCCCGAGCTACGGCCGGTCGCCTCGGTCACCCCCGGTCAGGTCGGATTCACCGCGCGGTTCGCCAACCCGCTGGCCGACGACACGCCGCAGGGCCGGCTGCGCCGCCTGTACGGGCTGCTCGGCTTCCAGCTGGACCGAACGCAATGGTTCCGCGGCAGCGTCGAGGGCCGGGCGGTGTCACCGAAG
The DNA here is from genome assembly GCF_026340255.1 of Streptomyces sp. NBC_01408. Classification (GTDB taxonomy): domain Bacteria; phylum Actinomycetota; class Actinomycetes; order Streptomycetales; family Streptomycetaceae; genus Streptomyces. Next base: position 667,291 of record NZ_JAPEPJ010000002.1, read on the forward strand.
CCGGCTGACGGTACGGACGAACTCGGGCTCCTGGCACCGAGCGAGGCCGCCGAGGAGGTCTGGGACCTCACCCGGACCGTCGACATCAGCCGGTTCGCCCTGCAGCATGCCGAGGCCGTCCCCACCGCCCCGCCCCCGGACGCCGACCCGTACGCCGGCATCGCCGCAGGCGCGCAGACCCAGGTCTCGGTGTGGTTCGAGGACGTGTTCGGCAACCGGTCGGGCACCCCGGACCAGACCGCCGTGCCCGTCCGGTACACCGACCCGGTCATCGGCGTCGGCGGCTGGCCGTCGACCACCCTGCGGTACGGCGTCGCCCCGGACGGAGACCTCGCCGAGCTGACCGTCGCCGTCGACCTGCAGACCATTGCCTACCAGCCGGGCGCAGCCGAGCACGGCGGGTCGGCCGCCGCCGCGGCGAAGCGCGACCAAAGCCGCCTGGTGCCGGTCTACTACCAGGTCGGCCGACCCGATGTCGCGGCCACGCTGCTCACCTCGCTGCAGCAGCAACCCGGTTCGGACCCCACCCCGCTCGCCGTCGACGTGAACGTGCTGCGCCGGTACGTGACCGGCGCGCACGCGCTGCTCGGCTCGCTCGCGGCGATCGGCCCCGCACCGGCCACGGACGCCGCGACCCTCGACGCCGTCTGCACCACGTACGGGGTCGGCTTCGACGAGCTGGGCGGTGCGAACGCGGACACGGCCATCAGCGCCATGCTCGACGCCGACGAACTCCTCGTACCGGTGAGCGCCGCGTTCCGCAACGGCGACACGATCGCCGGACTGTGCCACGCCGTCGACCCCCCGCCCGACCCGGAGCAGGTGCTGCTCGACGAGGACAACACCGTCCTGCCGCTGAACCCGGCCGTCGAGCTCGTCACACCGCCGCGCGACGCGGTGGTGCCGGCCGACTCGCCGCCGGCCAAGGAGCTCGCGGCTGCGCTGCACTGCTCCCTCAGGTCGCTCGTTACGGCCAATCAGGACGGCCCGGGGCTGCTCACCCCGGGGTTCGTCTTCGAGTGCGCGGGCGCCAAGGTCCAGATCGCATTCGACCGGCCGGCCAGCGAGGCGACGCTGGCGGGCGTCACGTCGGCGTTCCAGGGACTCGGTGTCCCGTTCGACGCGACACAGGTGGTGTCGCTGAACGCGGACAAGCCGGGCATGTTCCGCGCGGGCGCGTCCCTCGAGGTCGCCGGCTACCTCGTCGAGAGCGGCGACACCCTGGGCGACAACCGGGAGGGCCTGACACCCGGGCAACTCGCGCCGCTGAACACCACGACCGTCGACCTCTTCACCCCGGGCACCCCGGTCTTCCTCGCCACGACACCGACACCGGTGCCGCCGGGTGACACGCTCGGGCACTTCGCCGCCGTCAACGGCACCACACCCGGCGCGCTGCTGCGGCACAACGGCTCGGTCGAGGTCCTGGCGGACTCACCGCCGGCCGTGCCCGGGACGTGGGCGTGGCCGGCCGATCCGGACGCCCTGCGGGTGCCGTACACCGTCCGCGAGGGCGACTCGCCCGACGGCATCGCCGCACACTTCCCCGGTGCCGACCTGGTCGTGGTCAACGCCGAGATGCCGGGGACCATCGCGTCCGGCGTCACCATCACGGTCGGGGACGAGACCGTGACGACGACCGCGTACGCCTCGTTCGCCGAGGTCTGCGCCCTGTTCAGCCCGCCGGTCGACCTCGCCGCGCTCGCCGCCGCCATCGGAGGGCGAACCGATGTGCTCGCGGCCGGAGCGCTGCTGGTCTGCCCGCCCGGGGTCCTCCCCGGGCAGCCCGCAGCGGTCGGAGTGGCGCCGCAGGCGGCCGCCCGGCCGTTCGGTGTCACCGCGGTCGCGCTGCTCGCCGCGAACGCCGGCACGCCTGGCCTGCTGCTGCCCGGGCAGGTGCTGCGCGCACGGCAGCCCGGCACGGACGGCACCGTGCCCACCGAGACCACCGCCGCGTCCGACACGCTCACCGCCGTGCTCGCGCGGTTCCGCCGTCGCGGCGTGGTGACGGGCGTGGACGCCTTCGTCGCGGCGAACGCCGACGCCGGGTTCCTGCGGGCCGGTGCGCGCGTGGTCGTCCCGCCGGCCACCGCCCTTCTCACCGGCCGGTTGGGGGAGTCGACGCAGGAGGGCGTGCAGTGGTCGTTCCCCGAGCCCGTCTTCCCGGTCACCGTGGCGCTGGAACTCTCCCGCGAGCCCGAGCTGGTCGATCCGGCGCTCGCCGCGACCGCCACCCGCGACCGGACCGCCGTCCCCGCCGCCCGGGGCGCCGACCCGGCCCAGGACGGCGCGCTCACCCTGGCGGCGTTCGCCGAACAGGTCCAGCGCGCGGTGCCGGTCCTACGGCTGGCGACGGCGCCGGGCCGTACGTCCGACACCGACGTCTGGGCGGTCGTGTTCGACGCCGACGGCATCGAGCGCGTCCGCATCGAGCCTCCGTGCGAGATCGCCGGCACCCGGCAGCCGCGCGCCTTCGCCTTGCGCCCGCTGAGCACCACGCTCATGGCGCGCCGGCACGTGACCACGTTCGGGTTCGACGTCCAGACCGGAGAGCTGACCGAGGGTCAGGTCAGCGACTACCAGGGCATCGACCTGGAGGTGTGGGCCCGGGCCTTCCTCGCCGACGTCGAGCTGCTGCTGTCGGCCGCGTACGTCCAAGGTGCGTACGCGCTGCGCCGGGACGTGCTCGACGGGATCACCGGCATCAAGAAGACGCTCGCCGCGGCCGTCGCCGAGGGTCTGGACTACGTCCTCGCCGGGGATGCGCCGGACGCCGGACCCGATCACAAGCGGGCGGCTGCCGTCGAGCGGCTGCGCCAGGAGCTGCTCGTCTCGCTGACCCGCGGCTACGCCACCTCGGCCGTCGTCCAGTACGACACCAGCGCGTCGTCCCCCTGGGCCGCCCCGTACGCACGGCTGTCCGGCAACCCCGTCGTCGACTACCAGGACGTTCCCGCACACCTGCGGACCGCGACGGTGTCGAACGGCAAGGTCTCGCTCGTCGACGGCGAGTCGCAGATCAGCTTCCTGATCACCCTCCCCGACGTGGCTGCGCACGCCGCGCTCGACCTGACCCTCGACTTCGCCGGCGTCGAGCTCGAGTTCGGGATCGAGGGGGAGGCAGATGCCTACGAGCGCTCCGACTGGCTCACCTTCGTCACGCCGCTCGCCTCCGGCTCACCGTCCGCCCTGGACTTCGACCTCGGCGCTCCGCGCGTGCCGATCCCGCTGCGCGCGTATCCGCCGATGCCGATCCTGCTCGACCAGCACGCCGACGTCCCGGCCAAGGCCGACGGGCTCGGCGACGCGCTGTACTGGAAGTACCGGTTCTCGGTGCAGCACCAGTCGGCCGAACAGGACACCGTCGAACTCCGGGTCGCCTTCAACGAGTCCGCCGACACGGCCGTCGCAGCAGCAGCCGACGACCTGTTCGCCGCCCTGGCCCAGTACACCGCAGTGTCCGCTCCGATGCTCGGCCTGCTCGCGGGGCTGCCGGACTGGGAGCGCGCCGACCCCGACCGGCGCACCGCCCTGGGCAACGCCCTGGACACGTACCGGACGCTCGCCTCCGCCGTTGCGGACGCCTGGGCCGCGCACTGGGGAAATGGTGCCGCTCCCTCGCCTACGCCCGCCGCCGCGTCCGCCGACGGGCCGGTCCCGGACGTCTACCGGTACGCGTTCGGCCTCGACGCCCAGGATGGCTGGTACACGACCCTGCGGCTGACCCGCACCGTGGAGACCGGACCCGGCGGCGTGGGCTGGCCGGAGACCGTGTGCGTCATCGTGGACGGCAAGCGCCACGAACTGACGCCCGCCGACCCGGAGCTGTGCGGGTGCGCCGCTGCCGAGCACTGCCGGTGCTTCGTCTTTCCGCTCCCCGTCGAGGCCTTCACTCTGCTCACGTTCGAGCTGACGTTCCCGCCCGTGCACATCGCCGGCTACCAGAACGCGTCGGCCCACACGCGGGTGACCCGCAACGCGCGGCTGCTCGGCGAGGGCTGGCCGGACACCGAGCCGGCCTTCGTCTACCGGACGCCGGAGGTCGGCTACTCCGAGCCGGTCGTGCCGTTCATCGACATCACCGGTGCCATCCCCATCGACCCCTGGGATCCGCCCGGCGACGATCCGCTCGAGCCGATGTTCGATGCGGTCTTCGACGGTGACCCGGCCGGACGGACGATCGCGATCGGAGCGCGGTACGAATACACCCTTGTCGCCGGCGCCCCGCCGGTGTCGGCGCTGCTGCCGGTCGTCCAGTCGACCGTCGGAACGTACGCCGCGACAACGGTGCCGACGCTCACGCAGGCACTCGTCGAGTGGAGCGAGCGCGAGCAGCCCGCAACGGAGGGCGGGGCCTGGGCCTTCCGGGTCAGCCTCTACTCCTCCGTCGACCCGTCACTTCAACGGCCCGTGCTGCAGCTCAAGCACCTGTCGTCCGAGCTCAACCCTGCTGCCGGTGCCCCATGGAGGAGACACCGGCAGCAGGGCCCTGCGGTCTGACGGGAGGCGGGGGCGGCTATTTCACCGAGCCCGCCATCACGCCCTGGACGAAGTGGCGCTGGAAGGCGAAGAAGACGATCAGCGGAACCACCAGGGACAGGAACGCCCCCGGCGCGAGGACGCCGATGTTGCTTCCGAACTGCCGCATCTGGGACTGCAGCGCGACCGTGAGTGGCTGGGACTCGCTGTCCGCGAAGAGCAGCGCCACGAGCATGTCGTTCCAGACCCAGAGGAACTGGAAGATGGCCAGGCTCGCGATGGCCGGACGGCCGAGCGGCAGCACGAGCCGGGAGAAGATCCGCCACTCGCTGCCGCCGTCCATCCGGGCGGCTTCCAGCATCTCGCGCGGTATCTCGGCGAAGTAGTTGCGCAGCAGGAAGATCGCGAACGGCAGCCCGTAAGCGACGTGGAAGAGGACGACCCCCGCGACGGTGCCGAACAGCCCCACCGCGCCGAAGAGTTTGGCCACGGGCAGCAGCCCGATCTGTACGGGTACCACCAGCAGTCCGACGACCACCATGAAGATGCCGTCCCGGCCGGGGAAGTCGAGCCACGCGAATGCGTATCCGGCGAGCGCCGCGATGCCGACCACCAGGAGGGTGGTGGGCACCGAGATCAGGACGGTGTTCCCGAAGGCCGCCGCGATACCCGAGTCCTTCAGCAGGGCGCTGTAGTTGTCCAGGGACAGCTGGGACGGGTCGGTGAGCGTGGTCCACCAGCCGTCTGAGGCGTTGTCCTGTTCGGAGCGCATCGAGGACAGGAACAGGCCCGCCAGCGGGGTGATCCAGACGAGGGCGACCAGGATCAGCACGCCCTGGACGGCGGAGTTGCCCAGCAGGCGCGACAGCCGGCTCCTGCGGCGCGGTCCGGGCACGGACGGGGCGGGGACGGGCCGGACGGCTGCCGTCCACCGGGACGGTGGGCGCTCGATGGTGCTGTGGCCGCTCATGCTCCGCTCCTTCGGAAACGCCGGATGTTGAAGATCATCGCCGGGACGACCAGCAGGAGGAGCACCACGCTGAGCGCGCTGCCGAGCCCCTGGTCGTTGCCGCCACCGAAGGAGACCAGCCACATGCGGGTGGCCAGCACGTTCGCCTCTTCCTGAACGGGTCCGGGCGCGATGATGTAGACGAGGTCGAAGACCTTCATCACGTTGATCACCAGGGTCACGAAGACGACGGTGAGCACCGGTGCCAGCAGCGGCACGGTGATCTTGCGGAATATCTGGCCCTCGGTGGCGCCGTCCATCCGCGCGGCCTCCAGCGCGTCGCGTGGGATGGCCGCGAGCCCGGCGCCGATCAGGACCATCGCGAAGCCGGTCCACACCCACAGGTAGGCGCCGATGATGGCCGGCGTCACCAGCGCCGGGCCGAGCCAGTTCACGCCCTTGTAGGGGGCCTCGAAGTTGGCAGCGGGCAGCGAGAGGGTGTACTCGCCGTCGGCCAGCCCGGTGAAGCGGAAGGACCCGTCGTCGGCCGTGGTGGCGGTCGCGGCCACCCGGCCGTCCCGTACGGCCTCGACCGTCATGCCGGGCAGTCCCTTCTCGCCCGGGTCGACCTTGCCCGGCGTGCCGGCGCCGCCGGGGGCGAAGTCGAGGTAGACGACTCCCCCGATCCCCTGTGGGCCGGGGGCGTCCGCGGCCGCGGCCTTCGCGCCGGCGGGCATCGCGTCGCCTGCCACCCCGACGAAGCCGAGGCTTGCCGAGCGGCCGGGACGTACGGTCTCCTCGGTGCTGTACGGGCCGCCCGCCCTACCGGTCAGACCATGGCCCTCTCGGGCACGGGCCGTCGGGTAGGCGGCAGCGTCGTCGAAGGTGTCGTGGACGCCGACGACAGCGGCGTTGAGCACGCCCCGGTCCGGGTCCTGTTCGTAGGCGAGCCGGAAGATGATGCCCGCGGCGAGGAACGACACGGCCATCGGCAGGAAGAGCACCAGCTTGAAGGCGGTCGCCCAGCGCACCTTTTCGGTGAGCACGGCGAGGAGCAGCCCCAGTCCGGTCAGCAGGGTCGGGGCGACGACGACCCAGATGGTGCTGTTACGGATCGCCTTGAGGGTGGCCGGGTCGTGGATGATCGCCGCGTAGTTCCCGGCTCCGACGAAGCGGTCACCGCCGGCGTCGAAGAGGCTGCGGCCGAGGGAGAAGAGGACGGGGTAGACGACCAGCGCGCCGAGCAGCAGCAGGGCCGGCAGGACGAAGACGACCGCGAGGCGGCGCTTCTTTCGCTGAGCCCGGCGCCGCCCGTCGGCGGCAGCGTGGGCGGTCACGGTGTCAGCCATGGGAGCCGCCTCAGTTCCCGTAGGCCTTGGCGGCATCGGCTTCGAGCTTTGCGGCCGTTCCCTGGGGGTCCGACGGGTCGCGCAGGAAGTCCTGGAGGAGCTTCCACTCCCCCGCGCCCTTGGTGCCGCCGAACGCGGCCGGGGCCTGGTCCGACATGTCGAAGCGGATCGAGTCGCCCGCCGCGATGAGCGACTCGGCGGTGCTGCGGGTGACGGGGTCGCCGTACGCGGCCATGTCGACCCGGATGCTCGGGGACAGGAAGCCGCCCGCACCGGCCCAGACCTCGGCCGCCTCGGGACTGGCCAGGTACTCGACGAGCTTCATGCCGGCCTTGCTGTTCTTCCCCTCCTTGAGGACGACGGCCGCGTCACCGCCGCTGACGACGGGCGCCTTGCCGCCGTCGACTGCGGGGAACGGAAGGAACTTGGCGTCCTTGCCGGGCTGCTTGCCGAACTGGTCCTTGGCGACGCCGCCGACGAAGTCTCCTTCGTAGACCATGGCCGCCTTGGGCGCGGGGCCGAAGACCTGCTCGACCGACGTCGGGAAGTCGGTACCCAGCGCGGTCTGGGCGCCGCCGGCAACGAGCCGGTTGTCCTTGAAGAGTTCCCCGAGTGTGGTCAGCGCTTTGACGACGCTGTCGTCGGTCCACTTGAGCTTGTGCTGGGCGAGCTGGTCGTACTTCTCCGGCCCGGCCTGGGAGAGGTAGATGTTCTCGAACCAGTCGGTGAGGGTCCAGCCGTCCTCGCCGGCTATGGCGAAGGCCGGGCGGCCGGAGTCGGCGAGGGTGTGGCCGGTCTTCAGCAGGTCGGCGTAGCTCTTGGGCTCGCTGACGCCGGCCTGGGTGAAGGTCTCGGGGGCGTACCAGATGGTGGACTTGTGGGCGGCCTTGAAGTAGAGCCCGTAGTACGTGCCGCCGACGGTGCCGTAGTTCTTCCACACCGGGGCGAGCGTGGAGTCAGCCGTCTTGGCGGTCTGGTCGGACAGGGGCTGGAGCCAGCCCTCCTTGGCGAACTGCTGGAGCACGCCCACCTGGGGGACCATCACCACGTCGGGCGCGTTGCCGCCCTCGATCTTGCTTCCGACGAAGGTGGAGACGTTGTCGCCGGAGGGGACGAAGACCGTCGTGGCGCCGGTCTTCTTGGTGAAGGCGTCCAGGACCTTCTTGAAGTTCTTCTGCTCGGTGCCGGTCCAGACGCCTGCCACGGTCACGGTCTGACCGGCCAGTTCACCGCCGCTCGCGGGTCCGGTGGTGCCGCCGCAGGCGGTGGCACCGAGGGTGAGAGCCAGGGCCGCCGTGGCGGTGGCCGCGGTCCGTCGGGTCGTCTTGCTGGGTCGTCGCATGATGAGGTCCTTTTCGAGGAAGTCCGGGACTGCGGGGTGGGAGGGTCCTGCGTCGGATCTCCCGGGGGTCACGGGGCCGGGCACTCGCCCGTCCACCAGGCGGCGGTTGCCGCGGGAAGCACACCGTCGGGGCAGGGTCCGCTCGCGAGCAGCGGAGTCCCGGGGACCGGGGCCGGCACCGGCTCCGTGCCGAAGTTGACCGCGCAGACCAGGCCGTCGCCGCGGGCGATCGCCAGCACCTGCGCGGGCGCGTCCAGCCAGCGCAGGGTGCCGTCGCCGAGCTGCGGCAGGGTGCGCCGCAGCTGGAGTCCGTCGCGGTAGAGGTGCCAGAAGGAGCGGGTGTCGGCCAGGGCGCGGTCGGTGGCGTGCTCGGCGAACCACTCGGGCTGCGGCAGCCACGGCTTGACGCCGGCCGCTTCCTGGCTGAAGCCGAACGGGGAGGCGTGCCCGGACCAGGGCAGGGGCACGCGACAGCCGTCCCGAACGTGCTTGCGGCTGCCGGTGCGGTGGAAGATCGGGTCGGTGAGGACCTCGTCGGGCAGGTCGAGGACCTCGGGGAGGCCGAGCTCCTCACCCTGGTAGACGTAGGCGGCGCCGGGCAGGGCGAGCATCAGCAGGGCCGCGGCGCGGGCGCGGGCGGCTCCCAGCCCGCTGCCTTCCACCCCGGGCTCGCCCGCGTAGCGGGTGACGGTGCGGACCTGGTCGTGGTTGTTGAGGACCCAGGTGACGGTGGAGCCGGTGCCGGCGATGTCGCGTATCGCCTCGGTGATCGTCGCGCGGAAGGCGTCGGCGTCCCAGGGCGCGCTGAGCAGGTCGAAGAAGAACGCCTGGTGCAGTTCGTCGGGGCGGACGTACTCGGCGTGCTGGCGTGCGGTCGGCACGGACACCTCGCCGACCAGCAGCCGCTCGTGACCGTCGCGAGCGGTGTACTCCTCGCAGACCGAGCGCCAGCGGCGCCACACGTCGTGGACCTCGGGCTGGTTCCAGGCCAGCTGGTTGACGGCGTCGCGGGCCCGCTCGTCGGCACAGGGGTCGTCCGAGTCGGGCAGCCCGGGGTGCTTGAACAGTCCGGCGGCGACGTCGATGCGGAAGCCGTCGACACCGCGATCCAGCCAGAAGCGCAGGACCTGCTCGAAGTCGTCGCCCACGGCGGGGTCGCGCCAGTTCAGATCGGGCTGCTCGGGCGTGAAGAGGTGCAGGTACCACTCGCCGGGGGCGCCGTCGGGCTCGGTGATCCGGCTCCAGGCGGGACCGCCGAACATGGCGCGCCAGTTGTTGGGCGGCTCCGCCCCGTCCGGGCCGCGGCCGGGCGCGAAGTGGAAACGGGAGCGCGGCGCGCTGCCCGGCCCCGCGGCGAGCGCGGCGCGGAACCACGGGTGCTCGGCGGAGCAGTGGTTGGGGACGATGTCGAGCAGCAGCTTGAGCCCGAGCCGGCGGGCGTCGGACACCAGGCGGTCGAACTCGGCGAGGTCGCCGTAGACGGGGTCGACACCGCAGTAGTCGGCGACGTCGTAGCCGTGGTCGTGCTGCGGCGACGGGTAGAAGGGGCTGAGCCAGATGCCGTCGACACCGAGCTTCCTGAGGTAGGGAAGCCCGGCTCGTACGCCGGCCAGGTCGCCGACGCCGTCCCCGGTGCTGTCGAGGAAGCTGCGGACGTAGACCTGGTAGATCACCGCGTCGCGCCACCAGGGGTCGGATGGGGTGGCGCTGCGGGAGGGGTGGCCGGTGCCGGCCGGAAGGGTGCTGAGCATCTCGCGTCGACCTGTTTCTACTGAATGCGAGAGCGCCCCAGATCGGTGCGCTGTTATGCATGCATGTTAAGTAGCAGTGACTGGAGGGTGTCAACGATGTGTCCGGAAACAGTGAAAAGTTGGGGTGGTTTGCCCAACAATGCCCAGATGCACGACAAAGGGCCTCTACTTAACATGTAAGTAGAGGCCCTGGAGAGAGAGGAGGGGAGGGAGGAGTGCGATCAGCCCTTGCGGGAGATGGTCCCGAGCTCGCGCGCAAGCCGCGCCGCCGCCTGCTCGGGCGTCTGGCGCAACGCCATCACGTCCTGCGCCACGGCCTGCACGGCGAGGCTCACCTGGTCGTAGCGCGGACTCTTGGGGCGCGGCACAGCCGACAGCACGCTCTGGCGAAGCGTGGGCAGGTACGGATACGCGCGGATCAGCTCGGGATCCTCGTACAGCGCGGCGCGCACCGGTGGCAGCGACCCCTCGGTGAGCACCTGTCGCTGCACCCGTTCACTGGTGAGGTAGGAGATCAGGTCGGCCGCCGACGCCGGATGCCGCGCACGGCTGCTGACCGCGAGGTTGGAACCCCCCAGCACGCTCGTGCCGGGCCCGTCGGGTCCGGGCAGCGGCACGGCGCCGAACCCGCCCGCGACCTTCGATCCTTCCGCGCTCGCGTCCGCGTACACATACGGCCAGTTCCGCAGGAAGAGCAGCCTGCCGTCCTGGAACGCCTGCCTCGACTCCTCCTCCTTGTAGCCGAGCGCTTCGCGGGAGATCCAGCCGTCCCGCACACCGTCCGCGAGGAACCGCAGTCCGGCGCGCGCGGCGTCGGAGTCCACGGTCACCCGGGCGCCGTCGTCGCGCAGGATCGACCCGCCCGCCGAGTGCACGGCCTCGGTGGCGTTGACGGTGAGCCCTTCGTACGGGAGGAACTGGCCGGCATAGCCGTCCAGTCCGTACTTCGGGGCGATGGTGCGCGCCTGGCGGACCAGTTCGGCCCAGGTACGCGGCGGCTGCTCGCCTTCCCGGTCCAGGATGTCCTTGCGGTAGTACAGCAGTCCCGCGTTCGTGACGTACGGGACCGCGTACAGCCGGCCGTCGAAGGTCGCGGTGTCGACGACCGGCCGCAGGAAGGTGTCCAGAGGGAAGCGGTCACGCTCCAGCGGGGAGATCCATCCGGCCGCCGCGAACTCGGAGGTCCAGGCAACGTCGATGTTCAGTACGTCGAACCGGTCGCGGCCCGATCGCAGTTCGCTGATCATCTGCGCCCGGGTCTCGTCGGCAGAGTCCGGCAGTTCGACGAGCGTGACGCGCTCGCCGGGGTGGTCGCGGTTCCAGTCGTCGAGCAGCGGGGAGAGGTAGTCGGTCAGATCGCCCGCCGTCACGAGCGTCAGGGGGCCACGGCCCTCGGAGGCCACCCCCGCGTCGGCGCGGACGCCGAAACCGGCGTATCCCGTGAGCACGACCGCCGCAACCAGGAGAGCTCTACCCGCGGCACGTATCCACCGCATAGATTCCTCCCAGTGCACGATCCGGCTGCGCCGCCGACTCTCGCGGCCTATATATACCCGTTAGGCATGGGCGATACTAGACGTCCAGGCAGACGATACGGGCGGCGGCGCCACTCGGTCAGATGCCGATGTAACAGTTGACTACCGGGTGGGAAAGGAGGGGGAGCGAGTGCGGCTGGCGCTCCTTGCACTCCTCACCCGTAGCCCTGCACACGGTTACGAGCTGAAGCAGGACCTTGAGAAGCTCTTGGGCGCCGCGTACCCTCAGCCCAACGTCGGCCAGATCTACGTCACCCTCGGCCGGCTGGAGAAGAGCGGCCTGATCGAAGGCGAGGACGTCGAGCAGTCGGGCCGGCCCAACAAGCGCACGTACAGGCTGACGGACGCCGGGCGCGAGGCCGTGCTGGCCTGGTTCGAGGACACCGCGGAGGAGCCCCGGGTACGGGACGAGTTCTTCATGAAGCTCGCGCTCGCACCGCGGTCGGGTCTGGCCGACCCGGTCGCGCTGATCAACAAGCAGCGGCGGCAGTACCTCAACACCATGCGGGACCTGTCCAAGCTGGCCGCGGCGGAGGACCGCGACAACAAGATCTCCCAACTGCTGATCGAGGGAGCCATGCTGCATCTGCAGGCCGACCTCGACTGGCTGGAACGCTGTCAGGAGGAGCTGGAATGAGCGACGACGCCACCACCGCTCCTGCCGTGCCCATCGTGCGCGCCGAGGGCCTGGCCAAGACGCACTACGGCGAGGGCGTGCCGGTGCACGCCGTGCGCGGGGTGGATCTGTCCGTCCAGCCGGGCGAGTTCGTCGCGATCACCGGGCCGTCGGGAGCCGGCAAGTCCACGCTGCTGCATCTGATCGGCGGCCTCCAGCGGCCCGACAGCGGGAAGCTGTGGCTCGGCGGGGAGCGGGTCGACGAGTACCGCGAGGCCCGCTGGGCGGTCCTCAGGCGCCGCAGCATCGGCGTGGTCTTCCAGTTCTTCAACCTGGTCTCCAACCTCACCGTGGCCGACAACGTCGAACTGCCGGCCCTGCTCGCCGGCGCCTCCCCGAAGGCCGCCCGCGACTCCCGCGCCGAACTGCTCGCCGAACTCGGCCTGGAGGGCCGCGAGCGGTCGATGCCCGGCGAGCTGTCCGGCGGCGAACAGCAGCGGATCGCGCTCGCCCGCGCACTGGTCAACCACCCCACGCTGCTGCTCGCCGACGAACCGGCCGGCAGCCTCGACAGCAAGGGCACCCGCGAGGTGCTGCGGCTGCTCTCCCGGTTCCACCAGCGCGGCCAGACGATCATGATGGTCACCCACGACGCCCGGATGGCGAGTGCCGCCGACCGCGTCATCAGCTTCTTCGACGGGCGCATAGCCGACGACGCGCAGCTCGGCGACGGGCGACGGGACCCGGCCGGCGGCGTCCGCGGCGTACTCGAACTGAAGGAGTGACCGTGCGGGCCACTCTGCGCTGGGCGCACGCCGACTTCCGCGCACACCGCGGCGAAGCCCTCTTCGTCGTGCTGGCCAGCGCCGGGATCATCGCCTCGCTCCTGCTGGCCGGCGCGTTGTTCAGCTACGCCGCGAACCCATGGCAGCGGATCTTCAACCAGTCCCAGGGCGCGCACATCTGGCTGCACACCCGCGCCGGGGCGACCCCGCTCACACCAGACGTGGACGCCCTGTCCGGCGTGAACGGGATCGCTGCCCTCTCCGGGCCCTTCCGCACGGCGGCGACCACCGTCGAGTCGCGCGGCGCGCGGGCCGGGGTGACGCTGCGCGCAGCCGCGGTGGCGCCGCCGGAGACAGGGCGGCCGGTCGTCACCGCGGGCAGCTGGCTGGTCCCACCGGACGGCGGTGCCCGGGCCGGCACCGTCGTGCTGGAAAGTTCGGTCGCGCGGGCGCTGTGGGCCGAGCCGGGCGACACGGTGCGGGTCACCGGGCCGGACGGCGCTCCGCACGCGCTGCAGGTGCGCGGGATAGCCGAGGCCTCCGAGCCGGGCTACCGGGCGGGCGGCGGACCAGGCATCGGCTGGGTGCTCTCCGGCACCCTCGACGAGATCGCACACGGAGACACCGGGCAGAGCGTGGGGCTGCGCCTGGAGGATCCGGACGACACCGACTTCATGGTCCAGCGTGCCGTGACCGTCCTCGGCGCAGACCGGGTGGCCCAGGTCACCAAGTGGCAGCAGGCACGGTCCGAGGCAGGCGGCGACGACCAGCTCCTGGGAAAGATGTTCGCCGTCTTCGGGCTCGGTGCGCTGCTCTCGGCGGCGCTCGCCGCGGCGGGCGCGATCAGTGCCCGGGTCCGCGGCCAGCTGAGGGACATCGCCGTCCTCAAGGCCATCGGCTTCACCCCCGGGCAGGTCACCCGCGGCTTCCTCGTACAGCACCTGGCCTTCGCGTTCCTCGGCGTGACCCTCGGTACGGCGGCCATCGCACTGCTGGGCGCCCGGATACCAGGGCGGATCGGGGAGGCGGCGGCGGTGTGGCAGGACCTGCCCGGCCACACCACGCTGATGATCGGCGTCCCCTGCGGTGCGGTGCTGCTGATCGCGGCCGCCACCGGACTCTCGGCCTGGCGGGCCGGACGGGTGCCCCCGGTGCCGGTGGCACGGGCCGCGCTGCCGTCCGCCGCGCCGATGACCGCACTCGGCAGGCGGGCTCTCGGGATGCGGGTTCCTCCGGCTCTGGTCCTGGGGTGGCGGGCGGCGTTCGCGCGACGCGGCCGGACGCTCGTACCGGTGGCCCGGCTCGCCCTGCCGCTGGCGCTCATCACGGTCGCGCTCGTCGCCTGGTCGACGCTTGACCAGTTCCGCAGCCGGCCCGTGCAGATGGGACTGCCCGCGGCTCTGACCGTACGGGCCGAGCAGCCCGCCGGGCCGTCGGACTCGGAGCTGGAGAAGACCCTCGCGACGATCCCGGACATCGCCACGGTCCATCCGGGCGCGGAGATGGCCGCGCTCGTGCCGGGGCAGACCGGCACCATCACGCTCCGCGGGCTGGGCACGGCTCGGGACCCGTATCCCTCCGCGGTGGTCGAAGGGCGCGCGGTCGGTGGTCCGGACGAGGCTGTGGCCGGGCAAGGGCTGCTCGACCTCCTCGGGGTGCGGGTCGGCGACTGGGTGCGGATGACCGTCGAGGGACGGCCACAGATCCTGCACCTCGTCGGCCGCACCATCGAACCCGAATCCGGCGGCCGGGTGATCACCACGACCATCGACGCCCTGCGGGAGCGCGATCCGCAGCTACGGCCCGCCTTCCATGCCTTGGTGCTGCGCAAGGGGGCGGACCCCCGGGAAGTGAGCGGCACGCTCGCCGTCGCGGCAGGTGGAACGCTGGAGATCCGCGAGACGCCCAATCCGGCCGACCGGCTGGAATCGGCACGCGGAGTGATCGCCGCCCTGATCGCGGTGCTGGCACTGATCGGGCTGACCGAACTGCTGACGCTGATCAGCACCGGCGTACGCGACCGGGGCCGGGACCTGCTCGCGCTGAAGGCGATCGGGCTGACGCCCCGGCAGATCGGGGCGATGATCGTCGCGGCCGCCGGTCTGACCGCGCTCGTATCCGCAGTGGTGGGTACGACGGTGGGTGCGTTGTCAGGCAGCTGGCTGGTAGACGCTCAGGGCGCGTCGAGCGGGATCGGCGCCGGAATCGCCCAACTGCCCCCGCTCCACGTGCTGTTGACGGTGATCGTCGGGGCGGTGCTGGGTGCGGTGGCGGCGGCGGCGCTGCCGGCGGCACGGGCGGCCCGGCGGCGCCTGGCGGACTCGCTGAGCGAGACGCTCTGACCCCCAGGGCCGCCCCGGAGAGCAGCGGGTCCTCACCCTTGCGGCGGGCGCTCACCGCCTGAAACAGCCCACCCGGCGGGCGGGAGCCATCCCGCGAACCGATACTGGACCTCGGCGAGCTGCTCAGCCCTTGGTCGACAGGTCGAAGGGGGGCGACGATGGACGCACCGGTGCCGGTGTTCGGCGAGGGGCCCGAGGACCCGTTCGCCCTGCACCGCGCAGCCTCATCGGTGCTGGACGACCACGGCAGGGTCGTCGGCTGGAGCGAGCTCGCAAAGGCACTTCTCGGCTACCCGCCCGAGGAGGTCCTCGGCAGGGCGGCGGTCGAATTCCTGGTCGACGCCCGGGACCGCGACGCGGTCCTGGACGCGGTGGCCACATGCGAGCGCGACCGAGGCTGGTCCGGGGTCCTGCCCGTCCTGCACCGCAGCGGCCAACGGTTGGAGCTGAGCTTCCGCGCCCGCGCCGTCATCCGTGCCTCCGGCCGCGAGTGGTTCCTCGTCGCCGCGCCCGCCGAGGAGGTGCTCCAGTGGGCGACGGACCGGTCGGTCCTGGACGGCCTCTTCCGGCGCTCCCCGATCGGCCTGTCCGTCCATGCCCCCGACCTGAGCATCCTGCGGGTCAACCGAGCCTTGGCCCGGTTCACTCAGCTTCCCGCGGCGGAGGTCCGGGGACGACGCACCGGCGACTTCCTGATCGGTCCGGACGTGGTGACCATCGAGAGGCGACTGCGAAGGGTGCTGGAGACGGGCGAACCCCTGATCTTCACCGAGCAGCCCTGTCGCCTGAGGAGCGACCCCGGCCACGAGCGGGTGGTGTCGGTGTCTGCGTTCCGGATGGAGGACCCTTCCGGCGGAGTCCTCGGTGTCACCCAGTTGGTGGAGGACGTCACCGACCGCTACCGGGCCCGGCGACGGCTCACCCTGCTCAATCGGGCGAGCGCCCGCATCGGAACCACACTGGACCTCGCCCAGACCACCCGGGAGCTGGCCGACGTCGCGGTCCCGGACCTCGCCGACGCCGTCTCGGTGGATCTGCTGGAGCCGGTTGCCCACGGCGAGGAGTCCGCCACGGAGGCGATCGGACTGGTCCGCAGGATGGCCGTTCACTCGATCAGCCCAGAGGCGCTGGAGGTGATGTACTCCGCCGGAGAGGTCTTCCACTTCGACGCGCGGACCCCGCAGGCCAGGTGCCTCGCGGAGCGGCAGCCCATCCTCGAACCACTGCTTCAGAGCAGCCCCGGCTGGTACTTCCAAGATCGGGAGCGCACACGGCGCGCTTTCCGCCTGGGCGCCCACTCACTGATCGTCGTGCCGCTGACCGCCCGTGGTTCGCTCCTTGGCCTGCTCAGCCTGTGGCGGGCCAAGCGGCCCGAACCGTTCGAGGCGGACGACCTCACGCTCGCCGAGGAGTTCGCCGCGCGCGCCGCCGTCTGCATCGACAATGCCCGCCGCTACACCCAGCAACACCGGGCGGCGCTGACCCTGCAGCACAGCCTGCTACCGCGCGAACTACCCGAACACAGTGCGGTCGAGCTCGCCCACCGCTATCTGCCGGCCGAGCCCGCCGCCGGCGTCGGCGGCGACTGGTTCGACGTCATCCCGCTTTCCGGCGCTCGCGTCGCCCTGGTCGTCGGCGATGTCGTCGGACACGGCCTGCACGCCGCGGCCACCATGGGCCGCCTGCGCACAGCGGTGCACACCCTGGCCAACCTCGACTACGCGCCGGACGAGGTCCTCTTCCACCTGGACGACCTGGTCAACCGGTTGGCCGACGAGCAGGAGCCGTCGGGCAGACGCCCGCATGGTCAGCAGATCGTCGGCGCGACCTGCCTTTACGCGGTCTACGACCCCATCTCCCGGCTCTGCACCCTGTCCCGCGCGGGGCACCTGCCGCCCGCCGTGGTGACCCCCGACGGCCAGGTGAGCCTGCCCGAACTCCCCGAGGGGCCGCCGCTGGGCCTCGGCGGACTGCCGTTCGAGTCCGCGGAACTGGAACTCGCCGAGGGCAGCCTGCTGGCGCTGTACACGGACGGCCTCGTCGAGGCCCGTGGTCGTGACGTCGACGTGGGGTTGGAGCGGCTGCGCAAAGCGCTGTCCCGGCCCGGCCGATCACTGGACGAGACGTGCACAGCGGTGCAGGAGGCCCTGCTGCCCGAGCGTCCACGCGATGACGTCGCACTGCTCCTCGCCCGCACCCGCGTGCTGGCACCGGAGCAGGTCGCCTCCTGGGAGCTGCCCGCAGAGCCGACCGCCGCCGCTCAGGCACGGGACCTGACGGCGGCCACGCTGACCAGGTGGGGCCTCGAGGAGATGGCCTTCACCGCCGAGCTGGTAGTCAGCGAGCTGATCACCAACGCCTACCGGTACGGCGGCGGCACCCCGGCAACCCTCCGGCTCATCCGCGACCGCTGCCTGATCTGCGAGGTCTCCGACAGCAGCAGCACTGCTCCGCACCTGCGGCGTGCGCGCACCACCGATGAGGGCGGGCGCGGTCTCTTCCTCGTGGCCCAACTCACCGAACGGTGGGGCACCCGCTACACCCGGGAGGGCAAGACCGTCTGGACGGAACTTCCGCTGCTCACGTCACCGGACGGCCGCTCCGCGGCTTCCGTCTGAGCAGAGAAGGTTACGAGTCCTCTCCGCGTCCGGGAGGCCATAAGCGACGAGACCGGGTTCGTGGCAGCCGAGATAGTAGCAGATCTTGAGGGCCTGCGTGATGCAGTCCCGGGCCTGGGGCAGCTCGGTGTCCGCGAGCAGTCGTACCTTGGCGTACGCGTACAGCGCGTACGCCAGGCCCGGCTCGTTCGCTGCGAGGTGTACCTCGGCCTGGCTGCGGGAGAGGATCAGCGCCTCCTCCGTGGCGCTCAAGGCCTCCTCCTCGAACCCTCCCGCGTCGGCGAGCCGCAGGCCGTGGTTGGCCAGGACCGTTGCCAGGCTGCCTTCTTGGGCCTGCCCGGCATCCACGAGCCGACGCGTGCGGGTGACCGCTTCAGCGGTGGCTTCGAGGGCCTCGTCACGGCGTGCGACGTCTGCCGCGAGGTATCGGCCGAGGGAGTCGAGCGTCTGGGCCAGGACCGGTTCGTGCGCGGGATCGCCGCCCGCCAGTCGGCGGGCGATGCCGACGGCCCGGGCGACGGCGGACAGGCCCTGGTCGTGTTCTCCGGTCTCGGCCAGTTCCATGCCCTGGGCGTGCAGCGCCCACACCAGGGAGGGTTCGTGCGCGGGATCTTTGCGGATCGCGTTGTGGGCCGCCTCGACGGCCCGCCGCAGGGTGCTCCGGGCGTCCGGGTGCCCTCCGGTGTGTCGCAGGATACCGAGAGCCGCCAACGACTGGGCCACCATCGATGGTTGGGAGCCGTCTCGCTGAAGTGGCCCCTCCAATAGGCCGATCAGCTCTTCGAAGACGGCCGGTGCCTCACGGCGGCGCCCTGCCCGCAGCATGCACGCGCAGAGACAGGCCAGGCGCAAGCCCATCTCCCCGAGGTGCGCGCCGGGGTCATCCGCTCGCAACTGCCGGGTGACGACCACGGCCTCCAGCATGGCGTCCGCCGCCTCGTCCAGGCGTCCGGCCGCGGAGAGCTCCTCGCCGAGAACGACGAGGACCGCGCCCAACTGCGGCGCGTACAGTGCCGCGCCCTCCGGGCCTGTCCGCACGAGCTCCCGCAGGATGTCCACCGCCTGCGCACGCGCGTCCACCGCCTCGTCCCGCCGGCCCGCTCCGTTCATCGCCACGGCTCTGTTCATCAGGTTCATGGCCAGGTCATGCTGCGCGGGAGCGGCCGGATCGGCCGCCAGGATACGGCGGTTGACGGTGACGGCCTCTTCCAGGACCTCGAGGGATTCCTCGGTCAGCCCCTCCTTGCCCAAGGACCTGGAGAGGTTGTTCAGGCTCCTGGCCAGAGCAGGCCGGAACACTTCGGGCCTGGCCTCGGCGAGTGGCCGGTAGAGGCCGACCACTCGGCGATTGGTTTCCAGTGCCTCCCCTTCCCGTCCGGCTTCCGAAAGCTGGCTGGCGTAGGTCAGCAGGCTCATGGCGAGGTCTGCCGTGAACGCCTCGGGATACTCCTCGGCCAGGGTTCCATAGAGGTCGACGGACTTGCGGGCGGCTTCCAGCGCCTCCGGTTTGCGTCCAGCCTCCTGGAGGTCGTTGGCATAGGTGTTCAGGGTCATGGCCAGCTCATCCCGGAAGACCGCGTTGTCCTCGTGGTTCAGCGACCGGTAGAGCTCCACCGCCTCGGCGACCGCGGCCAGGGAGTCCCGGTGCCGTCCCAGCTCCCCCAGGGCGACGGCAAGGGAGTTCAGGCATCTGGCCAGGTCGGGGCGGAACACATCAGAGCGCTTACGGACCAGGTCGCGCCGGATGTGGACGGCCTCCTCGATCGCCCGGAGTGCTTCCCGGCGCCGTCCGGCACTCCCCAGGCACGAGGAGTGGGTGCTCAGAATCATGGCAAGGCCGGGACGGAAGGCATCCGGGCGCTCCTCGGCCAGCGTCCGGTAGAGCCCCGCTGCCTCCCCGCTCGCCTCCAGCGCTTCCCGGAGCCGTCCACACTCCCTCCACCACAAGGCCAGGTCGTTCAAGCCGTCCGCCAGCTCCGGTCGGTGGACATCGCCCCGCTCCGCCACCAGGTCGCGCCGGATGGTGACAGCCTCCTCGAGCGGTGCGAGTGCCTCTTCGGCCCGGCCCAGTTTCCCCTCGGCGTGCGCAACCCTGCACAGGCTGTACGCCAGTTCGGGCAGATACGTACCAGAGGCCGGCCCGGAGGTGATCCGACGGTAGAGCGCGACGGCCTCGTGGGCGGCTCCCACCGCTTCCTGCCACCGCCCCAGGTCATCGAGCCCGGTGGACAGGTTGTGCAGGCAGGCGGCGAGATGGGGCAGGAACGTGTCGGGTTCCGTCTGCGCCAGGAGCTTCAGCATCCGTACGGCCTCGGCCGAGACGGCGTACCCCTGCTGTTTCTTCCCCATGGCGCCCAGTCGGAAGCAGAGTCGGCGCAGCATCGTGGCCAGGTCGGCCACGTGGGCGGTGGCCGGGTCCTCCTGGGCCCGGGCGCGGTGGAGATCGGTCAGCCGTTGGGTCACGTGCAGGGCCCAGGCGGCCAGATGGTGGGTGGTCCGGGGAAGCCGGTCGGCCAGCCGCGTCAGGTCCGCGAAATCCGTGCCGGGGCCGTCCGTCAGCCGGTACAGGGCCGCCACCAACGGCTCCGGCCGCTCCACCTGAGTGGCCACGTCGACGGCGAGCGGGCCCAGGACGCGCGGATGGCGGACGCAGAGGTCGGTCAGGGGCGCGTCGAGGCGGTCACGGTGGGCGGTGTGGGCGGCGGCGCGGGTGAGAAGGGTCAGAAGGCCGGTGGCCTGCGCCTCGGTGGCTCCCTCCACCAAACGGCCGGGGAGACCGGGACGGTCGCAAAGGCGGTCCCCGACGAAGAACTCCGCGAGCCGGTCCGGATGGAGGCTCCCCCAGACCTGCGCGTCGTCGGGCGAGGGGTAGAGGGCGGCGATCCAGTCGGCCAACCTGCCCCGGGTGTCGGCACTCTGGTCCTCGAGGCCTGGCACGCGGGCCAGGAGGGCATCGGCCTGGGCGGGGTCGGCGGCGCCGCAGAGGAACGCGGCGGCCAGAGCGTCATCGATGGCCCTCGCCCTCTTCAGACCCAACTCCTCGCCGACGGTCCGCCAGTAGACGCGCTCGTGGCTCAGTAGCCGTTCCTCCAAAGCTCCGGTGCCGGCTCCGGCTCCTACGGCCCCGGACGATGCCGCCGCGTCGCGGGCGGCATCCAGTAGGTCCGCGAGGGCGGTCATGTGCAGGGTGAGGGCCATCTCCATGCCGGGGCCTTGGAACCGGTCGGCGTACGGGCCCGGGGACGGGCCGCCCGTCACACATGCGGCCAGAGTGGGCCAGTCATGGTCCTGCTGTCCGGACACCCGCGGCAAGGCGAGGGCCAGAGCGTCCACTGCCTGGCGGTAGGCATCGGCGCGGTCGGCCGGCTGTGGTTCCAGCGGAGACAAGAACATGCCGGGAGCCCCGTAGAGCTCTTCGAGGCGGGCGCGGTCCTGGAATTCGGGCCACCAGTCGTCGGCGGTCCGGGCCAGCAGCAGGATTCTGAACGAGGCGCCCGGGGCGCGGACGGCGGCCTCCAGGAGCCCGAGCAGCTGATCCGTGCGGGTCTCGGCGTAGTCAAGACGACCACAGCCAGCCGGGCGGTCACGGCCATGTCCTTGAGTGCCATCAGGTCGGCGGCCACCACGTGGCGGGCGAGCCACAGTACGTCCCAGCCGTCGTCGGCGAGTCGGTCGGTGAGGTGGCGGACGAGGCGGGTCTTGCCCTGTCCGCCCGGCCCGTACAGCAGCTGAACGCCGAAGCCCGGCTCCGTGAACCAGGCCTGCAGATGCCTCATCACCTCGCTGCGGCCACGGAAGGGGACCACCGCGCGGTGCGCCTCCAGCAGCGAGGACGGTGATCTGGGCGGCCGGGTCTTCCCGGCCAGATCGTCCCACTCCCCCAGCTTCCGCCGTAAGTCCGATCCACCGGTGTGAATGTTGATGGTGTTGTGATGTCCCACCTGGTTCGCGCTGGGGCCGTTGTAGACGTTGCCCCATACCTGGGCGCTCGTCATGCCCCTGTGCCGAGGTGGATGGTCTGGTGATTGTGGTCGCCGACCTGCGTGAAGGCAGGACCGTTGACAACGTTGTGGGTCATGCCGCCACCACTGTCCGGGGCGGGCCGGGGACCGTCCAGCAGCGCATGCAGCCCGGCTGCGACCTGCTCCCGTCCGGCCTCGGGCAGACGTTCCAGCGTCGCCGCGAACCAGGCCGTCCACAGCTCCGTTTGGCGGGTGCGCTCCGCTTCGGCCGCATGCGGGTCCAGGGCGGCCGACAGCGCCGCACCGGTCGCGTCGAGGAGCACCACCTCGGCTTGTTCCTGCGGCGCGTCCCTGCGGCCGGACAGACGGGCCAACCGCGCGCGCATCGTCGTCCAGGCGTCGGTCCCCGCCGCCTGTGCCACTGCGGCGCCCCCTGCGGCAGCCGCCGCGAGCAATGCTTCCGACAACACGCGCATCCCCCCACAATCGTGACGCAGACGACCGTAGCGTGATCGCGAAGCGCCCGCACCGAGTACCGCGCAAGATGCGCGCCTGAAGTTCCCCCCGCGGACTGTGGCATCAATCGTCTTCGCGCCGGTCGACGAGGATGACCGCCACATCGTCCGCCAGCCGGCCGCGGGTGTGGCGGAGCAATGCCTCGCGCAGGCCGTCCAGGAACGCCTGCCGGGTGTGGTCCTGCATGGTCACCATGGCCTCGGGCAAGTCGAAGAAGGTGCTGTCCCGGTCGCGGGCCTCGATGACGCCGTCGGTGCACAACAGCAGCCGGTCCCCCGGTGCGAACGGATAGCGGTCCACCCGCCCGCGAGGACCGCTGATGAATTCCTCGAGCCCCAACGGCGGCAAGGGGGCGGTGGGCATGAAGGACCGGACCGTGCCGTTGCGCAGCAGCAGCGGGGGCGGATGGCCCCGGTTGATCACCTCGATGTGGGGGCTGTCCGGGATCTGGGCCACCAGTGCGGTGACGAATCCCTCGAGAAGGGCGTCGTCACCGCCCGCCACGCCCACGCCCGCGCCCGCGCCCGCAACGGCGGCGTCCCGCCGCAGGGCCGCCTCGCAGTGGTTGACGACGTCCACCAGGTCGTCCTCGTAGTGCACGGACTCCCGGAACGCGCCCAGCACGACCGCGGCGGCCCGTACGGCGGGCAGCCCCTTGCCCCGGACATCCCCGACGATCATCCGGACCCCGTAGCGGGTCTGGACCACGTCGTACAGGTCGCCGCCGATCTGCGCACCCTTCTCGGCCGCCAGGTACATGCTGGCCGCCCTTACGGGGCCCAGCCGGGCCGGCACGGGCCGCAGCAGGACCTCCTGGGCGGCCGTGGCGATCCGGCGGACCTGGTTGAGCTCGCTCTCCTGGCGCGTGCGCGCGGTGCGGCTCGTCATGAAGCTCGCCACCGAGACCAGGAACAGGGCGAGGAAGTTCGTGTAGACCTGCTGGCCGCCCCAGGCCTGGTTGTAGGTGGCCGTGGTCACGCTGACGCCGACGGCCACTCCCGTCGCCGCGAGCGTGCCCTTGGGCCCCATCGTCACCGCCGCCAGAGCGGGTGTCGCAACCAGCAGGGGGCCGGTGTACACGACGTGCGCCGGCGTGAGCTCGATGAGGAGCACCAGCAGGGCGACCGCGAAGGGCAGGCACTCCGCCAGGGTGAACAGGACCTGGTGGTGGCCGCCAGCTCCCGATCCCGGGGGCGAGCGCAGAGGCGCTCTCATGAGTACAGCCTGCCTCGCCCGGGCGCATGGCTGCCACTCCGGTCCGCCGATCCCCGTGGGCGTCCGGATCGCTCTGGCCGGGTGACCGTCGCTCCCCGCTGCCGACGGCCCGTAGAGGTTAGAAAATGGAGTATGCGCAACCTCCTTGGACATGTCCGGCGTCGGTTGCCCGGCTCGACCACGAGCTCTTCCTCCGCCCCTCGACGTCCCAGCTCAGGACACCACCAGGAGCATCAGGAGCCCGCCCAGGCCCCCAAGGGAAGGGCGCGGCGACCGCAGCGCCTGTCCTCGCTGCTGAGCGTGCGCAGCGTGGCCGGCGAGGTGTTCCTCCTGCAGCTGGCCGTCGTGGTGCTTCTCGTCGCCGCCGCGGTGGTGGCGCTCGTGGTGCAGGCCCGGAGCGCCGCCATGCTGGACGCCCGGCACCGTACGCTCGCCGCCGCCGGAACGTTCGCGGAGTCTCCGGGAATCGTCGCGGCCCTGCGCAGCCCCCATCCGAGCGCGGTGCTGCAGCCGAGCGCAGAGGCGGCCCGGAAGATCGCCGGGGTCGACGGCATCAACGTGTACACGCTCGACGGAGTCACCCTCACCCACAGCGACCCGCGACAGATCGGGAAGCACGTCGTCGGCCCGTTCTCCAAGGCGGCGGCCGGCAAGTCCTTCACCGAGACGTTCGAAGGGTCCCTGGGCCAGTCCGTGGTCTCGGTGGTCCCGGTCAAGGACTCCGCCGACCGCGTCATCGCCGTCGTCTCCTCCCCGGTCACGGTCCAGAACGTCCAGGGCATGGTGAACCGGCAGCTGCCGGTCGTCGTCGGCAGCGCAGCCGCTGTGCTCGCCCTGTCGGCGGGCGGAACCGCTCTGGTGAGCCGTCGGCTGCTGCGGCGGACGCATGGCCTGGGACCGGCCGAGATGACGAGCATGTACGAGCACCACGACGCGGTGCTGCACGCCGTGCGGGAGGGCGTACTGATCGTCGGCGGCGGCGGGCGGCTCCTGCTGGCCAACGACGAGGCGCGACGGTTGCTGGATCTGCCGGTGGACGCGGAAGGGCGCCCCGTCACGGACCTGGGTCTGGAGGAGGGGATCGCCGGTCCGATCGCATCGGGCCGTTCCGCGACCGACGAGCTGCACATGGCAGCCGATCGGCTGCTGGCGGTGAACATCCGGCCCACCGCCCCCTACGGGAAGGCCGGGACCGTCGTCACGCTGCGGGACACCACCGAGCTGCGGGCCCTCTCCGGCAGGGCCGAGGTGGCCCGCGAGCGGCTGAAGCTGCTCTACGACGCGGGGGTGCAGGTCGGAACGACGCTGAACGTGGAGCGCACCGCGGAGGAACTGGCGGAGGTGGCGGTCCCGCGGTTCGCGGACGTGGTCACGGTCGACCTGCTGGACCCGGTGCTGCGCGGCGAGGAGCCGCCCGAAGCCGTCACCGAGATGCGCCGCACTGCCGTCGTCGGCTTGCAGGGCGACCATCCGCTCTCCCCCGTCGGCGAGCTGATCCGGTTCGCTCCCACCGGTCCCATGGCCGTCGGGCTGGCCGACGGCCATGCGGTCCTGGAGGCGGACCTGCGCACCACCCACCGCTGGCGGGCCCAGAACCAGGTCAACGCCCTGCAGATCCTGGACCGCGGCATCCACTCCCTGATCGTCGTTCCACTGCGGGCCCGGGGCGTGGTGCTGGGGATGGCCGGCTACTGGCGGGGGCAGGACTCCCCGCCGTTCGACGAGGAGGATCTGTCCTTCGCGGGGGAGCTGACCGCCCGGGCGGCACTGTCCGTCGACAATGCCCGCCGCTACACCCGCGAGCGCAACATGGCCGTCACCCTGCAGCGGAGCCTGCTGCCCCGGGGGGTGCCGGAGCAGTCCGCCGTCGAGGTCGCGCACCGCTATCTGCCCGCCCATGCCGGGGTGGGCGGTGACTGGTTCGATGTCATCCCGCTGCCCGGCGCCCGAGTGGCCCTGGTGGTCGGCGACGTCGTCGGCCACGGTCTCCACGCCGCCGCCACCATGGGCCGCCTGCGCACCGCCGTGTACAACTTCTCCACCCTCGACCTGCCGCCGGACGAACTGCTGAGCCACCTGGACGAGCTGGTCACGCACATCGACGCCGACGAGCAGGAGTGGCAGGGGATCACCGGAGCCACCTGCCTGTGCGCCATCTACGATCCCGTCTCCGGGGAGGTGACGGCGGCCACCGCCGGGCATCCCGGTCCCGCTCTGGTCCGCCCCGACGGAACCGTTTCCTTCCCCGAGGTGCCGGTCTCCCCGCCGCTGGGCCTGGGCGCGGGTCTGCCCATGGAGAGCGTGACGGTCACCCTGCCCGAAGGCTCCCGGCTGGCTCTCTTCACCGACGGGCTCATCGAGAGCCGCGACCGCGATCCGGACGCGGGTCTGGCAGCATTGCGCGGCGCCCTGGCCGGGCCCACCCGCACCCCGGAGGAAACCTGCACCGCGGTGATCGACGCGATGCTGCCCACCAGGCCCAGCGACGACGTCGCGCTGCTGGTGGCCCGCACCCGCCGGCTGGACCCCGGGCGGATCGCCGAGTGGGACGTGCACCCCGACCCTGCGGCCGTGTCCCCGGTGCGCAACGCGTGCGCCCGCCGGCTGGCGGAGTGGGGCCTGGAGGACATCGCCTTCACCACGGAACTCATCCTCAGCGAGCTGATCACCAACGCCATCCGCTACGGCACCGAGCCCATCCGGGTGAGGCTGCTGTACGACCGCAGCCTGGTCTGCGAGGTCTCCGACGGGTCCAGTACCTCCCCGCACCTGCGCCGGGCGGCAGACACCGACGAGGGCGGCCGCGGCCTGTTCCTCGTCGCGCAGTTCGCCGAGCGCTGGGGCACCCGCTACGTCGCCCGCGGGAAGATCATCTGGAGCGAGCAGGCCCTTCACAACGGGGCCGCGCCGCCCGCGATGGACCTCGGGGAGGCGCTCCTGGCCGGGTGGGACGACGAGGGGTTCTGAGTACCCGCCGGTACGGCAGCTGCAGGGAAGACGGCGGACACCACCGTCTGGGACTGCGCTGCCGCGGCCGCCGAACGTACGCTGTCCTCGATCAGTACACGATCGCCCGTTATGGAGCCTTTGTGCCCGCACCCCGTCTCCGGACAGCCTCCGTCGCCGCCTGCCTGGCCCTCGCGGTGGCGCCCCTCGGCGCCTGCGGAGACAAGCCCCCCGCCGCGCCCAGAGCACCCGCGGTGGCCACCTCCGCCCCGGACGCCGGCGGCATGGCGGCACTGACCGCTGCGGCGAAGAAGGAGGGCTCGCTCAACACGATCGCGCTCCCGAGCGACTGGGCCAACTACGGCGCACTGATCGACGGCTTCGAGAAGAAGTACGGGATCAAGGTCACGGTGGAGAGCCCGGAGGCCTCCAGCCAGGACGAGATCAACGTCCTGAAGGAGCACAGGGGCGACGGCCGCGCCCCTGATGTGATCGACGTGGGGAGCTCGTTCGCCCAGTCCGCGGCACGGCAGAACCTGCTCGCTCCGTACGAGGTCGCCGCGTTCGACCAGATCCCCGAGGAACAGAAGGACAAGGGGGCCCGCTGGTACAACAACTACGGCGGCTACGTCTCGATCGGC
Source organism: Streptomyces sp. NBC_01408 (assembly GCF_026340255.1). Lineage (GTDB taxonomy): Bacteria > Actinomycetota > Actinomycetes > Streptomycetales > Streptomycetaceae > Streptomyces. The sequence goes on from NZ_JAPEPJ010000002.1 coordinate 694,337, forward strand.
TGTGACGCCAAGCGCGTCAAGACCTGTCCCTCGACCTTCGCCGATCTGCGCAAGCCCGAGTACAAGGGCCAGATCGCGCTCAACGGCGACCCCACCAAGGCCGGCGCCGCCTTCGCCGGGGTGTACGCGGCCGCCCTGGCGAACGGGGGTTCCTTCGACGACATCCAGCCCGGAATCGACTTCTTCGCCGAGCTCAGCGAGAACGGGAACTTCATCCCGGTCGAATCCACCCCGGCCACGATCGAGAAGGGGCAGACCCCGATCAGCATCGACTGGGACTTCCTCAACCTCGGATACGCCGACGAATTCCGCAAGAAGGGCTCGGACGTCGACTGGCGGACCGCCATCCCCTTCGACGGCAGCTTCGCCCAGTACTACGCGAACGGGGTGAACAAGGACGCCCCGCACCCCGCGGCGGCACGTCTGTGGCAGGAGTACCTCTTCAGCCCGGAGGGCCAGAACCTCCGGCTCGGCGCCTATGCACGCCCCGTCCTCATGGAAGCCATGAAGGAGGACGGCACCCTCGACACAGCCGCCGCGGAGAAACTGCCGACCGTGGAGGGCACGCCGACGTTTCCGACGGAGGCACAGACGCAGAAGGCCAGAGAGGCCGTCAACCGCGGCTGGGCCGAGGCCGTCTCGGGCTGAGGACGGTGATTGCGTCCGCGGTGAGGTTGCGGACCGTCAGGACTCCTTGGGCCGACCGGGTCGAGCCGGAGCACGGTCGGGGCACGGCTCCCCCGGCACGGTCGCCGTCGCCCTAAGGTCGGGCTCGGTATCTCTGCTCGAGGTGAGACGAGCGCGCCCGGACACCTGGCACGCCGGCCGTGGCGCTGCCGCCCTGTGACGGCGGGCGCGCCGGGGTGAGGAGCGCACATGAACGCCTGGGCCGTCGTGGTCGCCGGGGGTGCGGTCGTCGCCTACGCGGCACTCTCGCGGCGCTTGTCGAAGACGGTGGTCTCGGGGCCGCTGGTGTTCATGCTGTGCGGGCTGGCGATCGGCCCGTTGGGCCTGGACCTGCTGGACCCGGCGCGGGACCTCGAGGTCACGCGGGCCTTGCTGGAGAGCGCGCTGGTGCTCCTGCTGTTCGCGGACGCGGCCGGGATCAGGGCCCGGGACCTTCGCCGGGAGGAGTTCCTGCCGCTGCGGCTGCTCGCGGTGGGCCTGCCCGCCACGATGGCTCTGGGATGGCTGGCGGCCTGGCCCCTCCTGCCCGGCCTGAGTGTGTGGGAGCTGGCCCTGGTGGCCGTCATCCTGGCGCCGACGGACGCCGCGCTCGGCCAGCAGGCCGTCTCCAACAAACGGGTGCCGGCCCTGGTCCGCGGCGGCCTGTCCGTGGAATCCGGAGTGAACGACGGTCTGGCGCTGCCGTTCTTCGTGCTGGCCCTGGCAGCGGCGGGCGAGGGGCACGGCCATCCAGGCATTGCCGAGACGTTCCTGCGCGCGCTGGTGCTCAGCAGTGCGATCGGAATCGTGGCCGGCCGGACCGGCGCGAGCCTGTTGCGCTGGTCGCTCTCCCGAGGATGGAGCGGCCCCGACTGGCAGCAGTTCCTGGCACTCGCCCTTCCGGTCATCGCGTACGCGGTGTGTGTCGCAACCGAGGGCAGCGGCTTCATCGGCGCCTGGGTCACAGGCCTGGCCTTCGGCATCCACCTGCGCCGGAAGCCCGCCGGCCCGGACGCCCTTCCCCAGGGCTTGGATCCCGAGCAGACGACGAAGTTCACCGAACGCCTCGGCCTCCTCCTCGCCTCGCTGAGCTTCCTCGTCTTCGGCGCGGTCATCCTGGGACCGGTCCTCCAACACCTGACATGGCGACCCGTGGTCTACGCCCTGATCAGCCTGACCGTCCTGCGGATGCTGCCGGTCGCCCTCGCACTCGTCGGCACCGGTCTGCGCCCCGCTTCCGTGGCCTACATCGGCTGGTTCGGCCCGCGCGGCCTCGCCTCCCTGGTGTTCGGCCTGATCGCCTTCGAAGAGCACCTGCCCGGAGGGACCGTGCTGAGCGAAGTCGTCGCCGTGACCGCCGGCCTGAGCATCCTCCTCCACGGAGCCTCCGCCCCCTACCTGGGAAACCGCTACGGCGCATGGTTCACCAGGACACTGCGGGTCAACCCGAACCTGCGGGAGAACGCGCTCGCCGACGACGACGCAGCACGCTGAAGGGCTCGCAGCGCCCGGCGGCCGTCGCTCTGACCTGCCCCAGCGTCCTGGTGCACGGGATGGCGACTCCGCTCTCCGCCCTGCGCTGCCATGCGTGGCGCCCGGGACGGATCTAGGGTTGGGGGTGAGGCCCGGCGCCTCGCGGACACCCGATGCTGCGCCATCGTTCCCGGCTCGGCGTCGGAGGCACACGGGAAGGCATCTGGCATGGCAACCACATCAGAAACCCCGGTCCTGGACACCCTCGCCGCCATGACGCTCGACTCGATCGAGCGGTGCGGGCTGGCCCCGGACATGTTCATGCTCACGCGTATCGCGGCGCTCGCCGCCTCCGATGCTCCGCCGATCTCCTACCTGGCCCACATCGACCCCGCCGTCAGGGCAGGCGTGACCACCGAGCAGCTGCAGGACGTCCTGGTCGCCATCGCCCCCATCGTGGGCACGGCCCGTGTCATGACGGCGGCGGGCAACCTCACCGCAGCCTTCGGCATCGCCATCGCGGTCGCCGAGGCCGAGGCCGAAACCCAGCCCTGACAGCAGTTTCCCCTCCATCGGTGTCGGCACTGCCGACACCGATGGAGCACACGGCACCGCTCCTTCAGCCGTGCCCGAGCGACTCGACGGCCACAGGGCCGGGCAGGAGGGCCTTGGATGCCCCAGCATGCGACCACCGCGATGCGCGCGTCACTTCACGCCACTCCCAAGGAACGCGCGGCACTCGGCAAGGAGGCCCGGCGCCGCTCACCGCGGTCGGGACACGCGGAGTACAAGCCCTCTCCGAAGAGACGGGACCCGCTGACGATCCTGGAGGCGCAGTCCGCGACCCGAGTTCAGGAACTGGTGCCGATCCGCTACGCCCGGATGACGGAGTCCCCGTTCCGCTTCTACCGGGGCGCCGCTGCGATCATGGCCTCCGACCTGGCGGGCAGCCCCGACTCGGGGATCACCACCCAGCTGTGCGGAGATGCGCACCTGCTGAACTTCCGGCTGCTGGCGTCGCCGGAGCGGGAGCTGATGTTCGACATCAACGACTTCGACGAGACCTTGCCGGGCCCCTGGGAATGGGACGTCAAGCGCCTCTCCGCGAGTTTCGTCATCGCCGCCCGGGCGAACGGCTTCGATGACGCCGAGCGCGCCCGCATCGTGAGCCGTACCGTGCGCTCGTACCGCGAGGCGATGATCCGCTTCGCCGGCATGGGCAACCTCGAGGTCTGGTACGCGAAGATCGACGCCGAGCGTCTCAAGGCCCTGACCACGGGCCAGCTCCACAAGGGCGGACAGAAGAAGCTGGACCGCGCCCTGACGAAGGCCCGCTCGCGGGACACCCTGCAGGTGTTCGGCAAGCTCACGCAGGTGGTCGACGGCCGGCCGTTGATCGCGGCGGATCCCCCGTTGCTGGTACCGATGACCGACCTGCTGCCGGACGCCGAGCGCACCGCGCTGGAGCGTCAGTTCAGGGGACTCATCGAGCGGTACGGGGTCACACTGCCGTCCGACCGGCGTCACCTGCTGGCGGACTACCAGCTGGCGGACGTCGCCCGCAAAGTGGTCGGGGTCGGCAGCGTCGGCACCCGGTGCTGGATCTTCCTGCTCCTCGGGCGGAACGGCGGGGACCCGCTGTTCCTGCAGGCCAAGGAGGCCGACACCTCTGTGCTGGCCGAACACGTCGGGGCGAGCCAGTACCGCAACCAGGGCGAGCGGGTGGTCGCGGGCCAGCGGTTGATGCAGGCCACGAGCGACATGTTCCTCGGCTGGGAGCGGGTCGAGGGGATCGACGGCAAGCGTCGCGACTTCTACGTACGCCAGCTGCGCGACTGGAAGGGCATCGCGATGCCGGAGACGATGTCGCCCAGGCAGCTGGAGACGTTCGGTGGCGTCTGCGGCATCACCCTGGCCCGTGCGCACGCACGCTCCGGCGACCGGATCGCGATCGCCTCCTACCTGGGCGGCGGCGACTCCTTCGACCGGGCCCTCGTGACGTTCGCGGAGGCGTACGCCGACCAGAACGAGAGCGACCATCAGGCACTGGTCGACGCGGTGCGGGCGGGACGGCTGCCCGCGGAGGAGATCCCGGCCGACTGACGGGCCGTCGCCCCCGGAGGACAGCGATGACTCATGACCCGCCAGTGCCCCCATCGGACGGTCCGCCAGCCCGTGAGGACGACGGCCGGACGGACCGGCCCGGCGGCACGGACGCGCAGGTCGAGCCGTCCTCCGGCTCCGGGAAGCGCCGTCGGCCCTTCCACGTCACGCTGCCCGGCTGCTGGGGCGCGCTCGTCCTGGCGTGCCTGTCCTTCACTCCGTCGCTGCTTCCCCGCGGAGGCGTACTCCAAGGACTGATCTGCGGCATCAGCGCGGCCATCGGGTACGGGCTCGGCGTGGTCGCGGCCTATGTGTGGCGCGCTTTCGCCGACCGGGACGCGCGGAGCGCCTCGCGCAGGTCCTGGCTCGTCCTGCTCGTCTGCGCGATCGTGCTGTTCGGGCTCGCGTTCGGGCTCGGACAGTACTGGCAGCACCGGATCCGCGGCCTCATGGGGGTCACCGACTACGACGCCCTCGCCACCGTCGCCTGCCCGTTCGTCGCCGTTCTCGTCTTCTACCTCCTGCTGATGGCCGGTCGGGGGCTCCGGCGCCTGTACCACGGGGCCGCCCGCCTGCTCGGGCGCTGGATCGGCCGGCGGGCGGCGCGGGTGGTCGGCTGGCTCGTGGTGGTGGGTGTGGCGTGGTCCGTGTTCAGCGGGGTGCTGCTGGGCGGCTTCGTGAGCGCGGCCAACGAGGCGTTCTCGCTGCGGGACACCGAGACGCCGGAAGGCGTGCATCAGCCGACGTCGACCCTGCGCTCGGGCGGGCCCGGTTCCCTGGTGCCGTGGGACTCGCTGGGCAGACAGGGCCGGGCGTTCACCGGAAGCGGGCCGTCGGCCCGGGACATCGGCGCGTTCACCCACCGCACGGCCCAGGAGCCCGTCCGGGCCTACGCCGGGCTGACGACGGCCGAGGACACGGAATCCCGGGCGGAGCGAGCCGTCGCGGACCTCGAACGGGCGGGCGGCTTCAGGCGCGAGAACCTGCTCGTGACGACCACGACGGGGAGCGGCTGGGTCGATCCCGCCGCCGTGGACTCGTTCGAGTACCTCGGCAACGGCGACTCGGCCACCGTGGCGATGCAGTACTCGTACCTGCCGTCGTGGCTGTCGTACCTCGTCGATCAGTCGAAGGCGCGCGAGGCGGGCCGTGAACTCTTCGACGCGGTCTACGACGTCTGGTCCAAGCTGCCCCAGGACCAGCGCCCTCGGCTGTTCGTGGCGGGTGAGAGCCTGGGGTCGTTCGGCGGGGAGACGGCCTTCAGCGGGGAGTACGACCTGCGCAACCGCACCGCCGGCACCCTGTTCGCCGGTCCGCCCAACTTCCACACCCTGTTCCGCGAGTTCAGCGATCAGCGCCTCGCGGGCAGCCCCGAGATCAAGCCCGTGTACAAGGACGGGCGGACCGTCCGGTTCACCGACGACCCGGCCACCGGACTGCCTCCGGCGGACCAGCCGTGGGAGGGGACGAGGGTGCTCTACCTCATGCACCCCTCCGATCCGATCGTGTGGTGGAGCCCCCGGCTGGCCCTCTCCGAACCCGACTGGATCGGAGAGGCGCCCGGCACGGACGTGCTCGAGGAGATGGTCTGGATGCCCTTCGTGACGTTCTGGCAGGTCACCGCCGACCTGCCGTTCTCCACGGGCGTGCCGGACGGCCACGGCCACACGTACAAGGCCGCCTACGTCGACGGCTGGAACGCCGTGATGCGGCCGACCGGATTCACGCCGCAGGACCTGGACCGGCTGAGGGAGATCATCCGGCCGGAAACCTGAGCCGACCTCCATACGCAGTGCCTTCGCGGTCTCGAGGTCGCGCGGTCAGTCAGCGCAGCAGGAACCCGACGAGGTAGCCGAGGGCGTTGACCGCCCAGTGCAGGCCCATGGGAGCCAGCAGACTGCCGCTGCGGCGCCGCAGTTCGCAGAACAGGACGCCCGCTGCCGCAGTGAACAGCACGGCCGACAGGACCGCCAGGGCTCCGCCGAGCGCCGAGTCGCCGAAGACCGTGGTCAGAGCGGGTTTCGCCGTTGCCAGGTGCAGTGACGGCAGCACGTGCCACAGGCCGAACAGCACGCTCGACACGGTGGTCGCCCAGGCCGCCCCGCGGGCGCGGCACACCAGACCGTAGAGCACGCCGCGGAAGGCGATCTCCTCCACCAGGACGGTGCCGACAGGGACCAGCACGAGAACGCGCATCGTCAGCTCGCTCCCGTTCATCCCCTCGTAGCGCCGGTCCTCGAACAGCGTTCTGGTGGCCGGCAGCAGGGCCCCGGCCAGGTAGACGACGGCGACCAGGCCGATCAGGGCCAGCGCCCAGCGGGCACCGCGGGCCAGTGTGCCGGGCGCCAGGCCCGCGTCCGCCCGGGTACCGCCGGCCCAGCGGAGCACACCGAGCAGCAGGGCGCTGACCGCGACGGCCGTCACCAGGCCGAACGAGCCGAACAGGCCGGTCCAGCGGTGCACGGCCAGGTTGGCAGCGACGAGAACGGCCACCGTGAGTCCCACGGCCGGCCAGGTGCCGATCGGCCTTCGGCGTCGCCTCCGCTGCGTGTCGCTCACGGTGCGGCGCCCTCGTACCTCGCTCCGCTCGGCATCATCGGGGTCGCGGCAGGGCATGAGGGTCTGTCCTTGGGTTTCGCCGACGGTTCGTCTCGCCCTCCCCTCGGCCCCACGCTACCGGGCGCCCTCGCCTCCTCCACGTGCGGCGTGCTGACGTTCGGCGCACGCTGTGAACGTGGGAGCGCGTGACCGGACCGGAACGGTCCCTCCCGCTCCCGTCGGCGCGCTTCGGCGCCCTGCGGCTGGACGAAGGAGGGCTTGTGGACCGTTACGCGCCCATCGCCGAGCACGGTGTGGTCGGCGATCTTCAGACGGCCGCGCTCGTGTCTTCTTCCGGAACGATCGACTGGTGGTGCACTCCTCGCTTCGACTCGCCCAGCGTCTTCGGCTCGCTCCTGGACAGTGAGCGAGGAGGCCACTGCCGGCTCGCCGCGGAGCTCCCGGACGAGAGCGGTGCGACGGTCCGCCAGCTGTACCTCTCCGACACCGCCGTACTGGTCAACCGCTTTCTGACTCCCGGTGGCGTCGGCGAGGTCGCCGACTTCATGGAACCGGTCGAGGGCACCGACCCGACGGACCGGCACCGCCTGGTCAGGGTCGCCCGGGTGGTCCGGGGCAGCCTGTCCTTCACGTTCGCCTGCCGCCCGCGCTTCGACTACGCGCGTGCCTCCCACTCCCTCACCCGGGCCGACGAACGCTCGGCGGTCTTTCACGGTCCGGGCACGGATCTTCACCTTCAGGCCACGGCCCCCGTCACCCTCCAGGCCGACGGTGACGACATCACGGCCCGTTTCACCCTCGAAGCCGGTGAGATGGCCGCCGTCGTGCTGACGAGCGCGGCGAGCGGCGGCCCCGTACCGCCCGCGCCCACCCTGGACGGCGTCGCCGAGGATCTGGAGGCCTGCCACACCTTCTGGCACACATGGCTGCGCTCTTCCACCTACCGCGGCCGCTGGCGGGACATGGTCAACCGCTCGGCGATCACCCTCAAACTGCTCACCTACGCCCCCACCGGGGCGCCGATCGCCGCGGCGACCATGGGACTGCCCGAGCAGATCGGCGGCGAGCGGAACTGGGACTACCGGTACACCTGGGTCCGCGACGCCTCCCTGTCGGTCCGGGCCCTGATCGACCTGGGTTTCGAGGAGGAGGCCCACGCTTTCCGCCGCTGGCTGCGCGATCGCATCGAGGCCGGCGCGACCCCCTCGGGCGACCCCCTGCAGATCATGTACCGGATCGACGGGGAGCCCCATCTGACCGAGGAGATCCTCGACCACCTGGAGGGCTACATGGGCTCCGCGCCCGTGCGGGCGGGCAATGCGGCGGCCGACCAGCTCCAGCTCGACATCTACGGCGAGGCCGCCGACGCCCTCACCGTCGGCGGCGGCATGGGTGCCATCCGCGGCTGGAAGGCCATCAGCGACGTGCTGGACTGGCTCGCCGACAACTGGGACCGCCCGGACGAAGGCATCTGGGAGACCCGCGGGGGCCGCCAGAACTTCACCTACAGCCGGCTGATGACCTGGGTCGCCTTCGACCGCGGTATCCGGCTGGCGAGCACCTACTCCCGTCCCGCCGACGTCGCCCGCTGGACCGATGTCCGGGACACGGTCTTCCGGCAGATCGTCGACCGCGGGTGGAACGAGGAGCGGCAGGCATTCGTACAGCACTACGACACCGACGTCCTGGACGCCTCCCTCCTGCTCATGCCCCGGGTCGGCTTCATCTCCCCTCTGGACCCGGACTGGCTCACCACCCTCGACGCCATGGACCAGGAGCTGGTCAGTGACAGCCTGGTCTACCGGTACGACCCCGCCGCCTCCCCCGATGGCCTGCGCGGTTCGGAGGGGACCTTCAACCTCTGCAGCTTCCTCTACGTCGAGGCTCTGGCGCGGTCCGGCAGGCTCCACCAGGCCCGGTACGCCTTCGACAAGATGCTCACCTACGCCAACCACGTCGGCCTGTTCGCCGAGGAGATAGGGCCTTCGGGCGAACAGCTCGGCAACTTCCCCCAGGCGTTCACGCATCTCGCCCTCGTCGCGGCGGCCCTTGCCCTCGACGAACAGCTCGACAAGGCGGAGACCCGGCCGGGAGCCGGCGCCGGACGCCCTCACCCTCCGCTGCGCGGAGGCGAAGCCGGTGACTGACTCGGGTATCTCGGGACGGCCGTCGACGACACAGCGGCGGATCCTCGCCCCGCTCGCCCTCGCCCAGTTCATCTGCAGCTTCGCCGGCTCGAACATGAACGTGATGATCAACGACATGAGCGAGGACCTCGACACCACCGTGCAGGGCGTGCAGGTCGCGATCACCATCTTCCTGCTCGTCATGGCCGCGCTCATGATCCCCGGCGGCAAGCTGACCGACCGCTACGGCCGGAAGCGGTGCTTCCTGGCCGGCCTCACCGTGTACGGGGTAGGCGCCCTGCTGAGTGCCGCCGCCCCGGGCCTGGGCGTCCTGATCCTCGGCAACTCGATCCTTGAGGGTGTCGGGACAGCCCTGCTCATCCCGCCCGTGTACATCCTCACGACGCTCCTCTTCCCGGACGTGACCTCCCGGGCCCGCGCCTTCGGGGCCATCATGGCGCTGGGCGGCATCGGCGCCGCGGCAGGGCCGTTGATCGGCGGGCTCATCACCTCGTGGCTCAGCTGGCGGGCCGCCTTCGTGTTCCAGGCCCTGGTGGTCGCGTTGATCATCATTCTGAGCCGCCACATCGAGGACCCGTTGCCACCGGATCCGACACGCCCCTTCGACACGGTGGGAGCCGTCCTCTCGGCGGTCGGCCTCATCCTCGTCGTCATGGGCATCCTGGCCGCAGACGACAACGTCTGGCTGATGATCGGCCTGCTCGTCCTCGGCGCGCTCACACTGGTGTGGTTCTTCCGCCACGTACGCGCCCGCGAGGCGGCCGGCAAGGAACCGCTGCTGTCCACCAGCCTGTTCCGCAACCGCACCTCCAACCTCGGCCTCGTCACCCAGAACGTCCAGTGGCTGCTGCTCATGGGAGTGTCCTTCACGGTGGCGGCGTACCTGCAGGTCGTGCGCGGGTACGACGCCATCGAGACCGGCGTCGTCTTCACCGCGGCCACCCTCGGCCTGCTCGCCTCCTCCCTGGCCGCCGAACGCCTCACGAAGCGGCGGCCCCAGCGCACCCTCATCACGGCGGGGTTCGTCGTCACGATCGCCGGCGTCGTCGTGCTGATCGCCATGGTCAACAGCTTCCCGAGCGCGTGGGCCTTCGCCCCCGGACTCCTCCTGATCGGACTGGGCCTGGGCGTGATGCTGACCCCGTCGGTCAACATCGTCCAGTCGAGCTTCCCGGAGGCGCAGCAGGGCGAGATCTCCGGCCTGTCCCGAAGCGTGTCGAACCTCGGCTCCTCCTTGGGAACCGCCGTCGCCGGCACGATCCTCGTCGCCGGGCTCAGCACCGGCGCCTACGCCGCCGCCATGATCACCCTTGCCGCCGTCGGGCTCATCGGACTCGCCGCCGCGGTGATCCTCCCCCGAACCCCGGCCACAGGTGGCGCGGCGGGCGCCGAGCGCTAGGGGGTGCCCGGCACGGGTCAGAGAAAACTTCGGCCGGAGGTGAATCCTTTCCGGGCCTCCCCGTCTCTTATCCGTGTACCGGCCGAACGGGCCGAAAGAACCGGGAGGAAACACCCATGATGGTCACCCTCGTAGTGATCGGAGCCCTGCTCGTGGGCGCGTGCAGCTGGCACCTGATGCGGCGCTACAAGAGCCGAAGCTGACCAGCGCCTGCGCGCGGGGCACCTTCCGGGTAGGAGTAGCAGATGAACCAACGTTTTGCCTGGCCGGACGAGCGGCTGATCAAGGCCGCTCAGGACGGCGACGTCACTTCGCTCACCACCGTCGTCATTGAATCTCAGCCTCATGTGCGCAAGTTCGCCATATCGCTGTGCGCCTCGCCGCAGGACGCGGAGGACGCGGCCCAAGAGGCGCTGATCATCCTCTACCGGAAGATCGGCACCTTGCGGGCCACGGGCGCGCTTGCCTCATGGATGTTCCGGATCGTGCGCAACGAATGCCTCCGGCAGGTACGGCTGCTCGTCTCGCGGAGCGACGGGGCGGCGGCCGAACCGGAGGCGTCCGCGGAACCGTCCGCCGAGGACTCGGTGCTGCACAGGATGGAAGTGGAGCGGATCGCGGCTGCGGTCGGCGCCCTTCCCCGTGACCTGCGGCAGGTCCTGATCATGCGGGACGTACAGGGCCTGCCCGGCAGGACCGTCGCCCATTCGCTCGGTCTGAGCAACCCCGCGATGAAGTCGCGGCTGCACAGAGCGCGCGCAGCACTGCGTCACTCACTGGCGACGACCGACAAAGCGCCCGGTCAAGCCATCGACCAACCAGTCGGAGGAGACTCACCACCGTGAACACACTGGACACACTGGACACCTTGAAGCCCGCGCAGGGCAGGAAGGCCCGGGCCACCGCACAGTCCGCGGCGCCCGAGATGAACTTCGCCAGCAAGTCCGTCCCGCGCCATCTGGCGCGCGGCGCCATCGGCTTCGGGCTGATCATCGGCTCGGTCGCCCTGGTGCCCGTCGCCGGCCCGGCCACCCTGCTGGCGGCCCCGTTGGCCCTGATCGCCTTCCGCGGCTGCCCCACCTGCTGGATGGTCGGCCTGGCGCAGACCATCTCCCGCGGCCGCCTGGAGCGCCAGTGCGTGGACGGCGTCTGCACCCTCACCAAGGCGCACCCGGCGGCGAAGGCCGCGGTGAACGACGCTCGTTAAGCTTGCTGGTAGACGTCCGTCTCCGCCGGAAGCAGAGCTGCTGCTGGGGCGCCGAGAAACCTCGGCGCCACACCACTCGTAGGACTGGAGCGTCGCATGTCATACGGCCTGCTGCCCAGCCTGGCGCGAACGACCATCGCGGCTGTCTTCGTGGGCGCCCTGGCCGCTGCGCCGACTGACTCCGCTCTCGCGTTCACCGGTGGCAACCACGAGAGCGTCACACGGGCAGCCCTGCCCTGGGAGCCGGTCACGCTGTCCGAGATGGCGGACAACCGCGACGGGGCGATCAATGCCAATGACCACGGCGGATACTTCCTCATCGGCCCCCTGCACTGCGACAACGCCGATTACCTCGCCCCCCGCTACGTCCCGGACTATCCCCGCAGCCGGGACGAGGCCACCACCGAGCTCCTCGCCTGCATCCGCACCTCCGTCGCCCGCTTCCGGAACGCGGTCCGGGCGGCCGACGGCCTCGTCGACGCCGACGGCAAGGTCCGGGCCGACCAGAGCGACCTGTCCTCCCACTGCGCTTGGGACGAGACTCCCGACCGTGCCAAGTGCGACGTCCTGGAACAGCTCGGCCGCGGCTGGCACCAGATCCAGGACTTCTACGCGCACTCGAACTGGTCCGACCGGACCGCCCCCGGCCCGGTCGGCCTCGCCGACCCTCCCGGACTGGCACGTACCGGTGTCGCCCCGTTCCTCGACATCCGCCGCTACAGCACCATGAACGACGCCGACTGGACCCGGGAGGCACGCACCCGCATACCCGTCGACCTCACGACCGGCTGCTACTCCGACTTCGATTCCACCGGCGTCAAGGACGGCGACTGCGCCGGCCGTGTCACGCACAACCGCGACCTGAACAAGGACACCGCCGCATCGCGCCGCTCGAAGACCGGCGACAACTTCGGCCACGCCGTTTCCGGGGCCACCGCCGAGACCACCCGCCAGTGGAACGACTTCAAGGCGGAACTGCTCACGGCCTATCCGGACCACCGGCGCGGCGAGCAGATGATCTGCGCCCTCGTTCACGACGACCCGGTGTCAAGCTGCCCCTGAGCGGAACGGCGCGCTCAGATGCCGTGCGTGGCGGCGATGGCGCCGTCGGATATGGCGGCGGTGAGCAGGGCGTGGTCCTGGACGGTCTGGTCCGCGTAGCGGAGGGCGAAGTCGGCGATGGCGCGGTCGAAGGTGTCGGCGCTGCCCAGGTAGCCGGCGATCGCGATGCGGTCGCCGGAACGGGCGTGGGCACGGGCCAGGGCGGTGCCGCACAGTTCGGCGTACTGGCGGAGCATGTCCGGGGCCATGGTCTCCACGACGGCCGACCCCTTCATGTCGCGCAGCTGCCGGCCGTAGAAATGGCGTCCGGCCGGTCCGCTCGTCCAGCCGAGGAAGATGTCTCCGGCGGCCTGCAGGAGCCGCTGTCCCGCGACCACTCGGTGGCCGTGGTGACCGTGGCGGTCGGCGGGGAGATGGTCTTCCAGCACCGAGCGTCCGGCCTCCTTGATCTGGAGGAAGAGCGGGTCCTTCTCGTCGCGGCCGGTCAGCAGGACGATGAAGCAGCGGGTGCCGACGCTCCCCACGCCGACGGCTTTCCGTGCCGCCTCGACGAACCGGTACCGGTCGAGCAGGAGGCGGCGTTCTTCGGGGAGGGTGCTGCGGTACTCGCTGAAGATCTTGCCGACGGCCTGCGCCTCGGGTTCTTCCAGCGGTTCGAGCAGGGGCGGATCGTGGATGATGTGCCGGCGGCCGGCCCTGATCTCGGTGAGTTTGCCGAGAGCCTGGAGGCTGGTACGCCGGCGGGCACGCGCCAGATTCGCCTCGACCCGGTCCCGCAGCTTGCTCCCCCGGACCACAGGGAGCACCTCGGCCGTGTCGAACCGCTGGTACCAGACGGCGAGTTCCCCCAGCTCGGCCAGCTTTCGCATGGACAGCCGGTAGGCCCGGGCGGCGGCGAGGGCGACCTGCCAGGCGTGGTCGTCGCCGTGGCCGTTCTCGCGGGCGGCCACGGTCGCGCTGGCGGCGAGCCGCTTGACGTCCCACTCGAAGGGTCCGGGCAGGGTCTCGTCGAAGTCGTTGAGGTCGAACAGCAGCGCCCGCTCCGGCGAGGCGAAGAGGCCGAAGTTCAGCAGGTGGGCGTCACCGCAGAGCTGGACGGTCAGGCCGGTGTTCGGCTGGGCCGCCAGGTCTGCGGCCATCACGGCGGCCGCGCCGCGCAGGAACGCGAAGGGAGAGGCAGCCATCCGCCCGTAGCGGATCGGCAGCAGCTCGACGACCCGGTCGGCGGCCTGTCGCTCCAGCACACCGATGGGATCGGGCCGCTCCGCCGCCTCGGCCCACCGGCCGTGTGCCGCCCGGCCCACCTGCTTGCGGGCCGACCGGCCGCCTCGGGCCCGCTCAGCGGGACTGGTCATGGCGCTCCGCTCCTTGTCACCCCCACACCCCAGCCTGGGTGCATCGGGGCTGCCGCGCACGCCCACCAGCTCGCCCCGGCCCGTGATCATCGCGATGGCGCGCCCTGTGTGTCGCCCGCCGACCAGGGCGCGGCCCTCCGGAGCCGGCCGCAGCGCGGTCCGTGGGGTCTGCGCTGCCAACCGGCTGACCCCCCGGCGGGTCGACGATCCGGGCGCCTGGGCCACTGCGACCGTTGCGTCCATGGCACCCAAGGCAGGTACTCCCGCGAAGTCGGCGACTGCGAGGGTCGTCCTGCTGACACTCGCGTCCGGGCAGTTCCTGATGGCGCTCGACAGCTCCGTCATGAACGTCTCCATCGCGGCGGTGGCCGAAGACGTGGGCACGACCGTGACCGGGATCCAGGGCGCGATCACGGCATACACCCTCGTGATGGCGATGTTCATGATCCCCGGCGGCAAGGTCGGCGCGCTCATCGGCCACAAGCGGGCGTTCCTGATCGGCTGCGTGATCTACGGTTGCGGATCCCTGATCACCGCCCTGGCCCCGAACCTGACCGTGCTGCTGCTGGGCTGGTCGTTCCTCGAGGGCATCGGAGCCGCACTCATCCTGCCCGCGATCGTCGCGCTGGTCGCCGGCAACTTCGCCGCGGAACGCCGTCCGGCCGCCTACGGACTGGTCGCCGCCTCAGGAGCCGTGGCGATCGCGGTCGGCCCGCTCATCGGGGGCGTCGCGACGACGTACTTCTCCTGGCGCTGGGTCTTCGCCGGTGAGGTCCTGATCGTGCTCGGCATCCTGGTGCTCGGCCGCCGCGTCGCCGACTCGCCGGTCGACAGTCGCCCGCGCATCGACCTCGTCGGCGTCGTGCTGTCCGCCCTCGGGCTCGGGCTCTTCGTCTACGGCGTACTCCGCGCGGGCGAATGGGGCTGGTTCCGGCCGAAGCCCGACGCGCCCGCCTGGCTCGGGATCTCGCTGGTCGTGTGGCTGTTGCTGGCGGGCCTGCTCCTGATCCGGCTCTTCCTGCACTGGGAGGCCCGCCTCGTGGAGCAGCACAAGGAGCCGCTGTTGGACCCGGCCCTGCTGCAGAACCGGCAGCTCACCGGCGGCCTGACGATGTTCTTCTTCCAGTACCTCGTCCAGATGGGCGTGTTCTTCGTCGTACCGCTGTACCTGTCGGTCGCACTGGGCCTGTCCGCGCTCCAGACCGGTGCACGCATCCTGCCGCTCTCCCTGACCCTGCTGGCTGCCGCGATCCTGATCCCGCGCCTCCTGCCGGACGCCTCTCCGCGGCGGGTGGTGCGGCTCGGCGTCCTCGCGCTGCTCGCGGGCGCCGTGGCACTGCTGGCCGCGATCGACGCGGACGCGGGTCCGGAGATCGTCACCGTCCCGCTCCTGCTGATCGGGTTCGGTATGGGAGCGATGGCCTCCCAGCTCGGGGCGGTCACCGTGTCCGCGGTGCCGGACAAGCGGAGCCCGGAGGTCGGCGGCGTCCAGAACGCCGTCACCAACCTCGGTTCCTCGATCGGAACGGCACTGGCCGGGTCACTCATGATCGCCGCGCTCACCGCCTCGTTCCTGACCAACATCGAGCAGAATCCCGCCATCCCGGCCGAGGTCACGAGCCAGGCGACCGTCGAGCTCCAGAGCGGCGTGCCGTTCGTGTCGGACGCCCAGCTCGAGGCCGCCTTGGACGAGGCGGGCACAAGCCCGGAGGTGGCCTCGGCCGCGCTCGACGCGAACGCCGCGGCGAGGCTCGACGGCGTGCGCGCCGCACTCGCGATCCTCGCCCTCGCCGCCCTCATCGCGTTGTTCTTCACCCAGCGGATCCCGACGACCCAGTCACGCTCGACCGAATCGGGCGTCAGCCTGTGAGCTGGTAGAGGCTCCTGCCGACGAGCCACAGTCCGAGGACGAGGCAGGTGACCACGATCGCCGGATCCTTGTGGGCGTCGAGCCAGGCGCGCAAGGCGGTCAGGCCGAGCTGGGCCTTCTCCGGTGAGAACACCATGTACAGCTCCATGGCCAGCAGGCAGGAGGTGGCCAGGAGGCAGAAGGCCATGAGGGCCAGAAAGGACCCGCCGTGGGAGAGATCGGCCTGCACGACGGTGGCGGCGGCGGCGCCGACCATCCCCCAGGGCTGAAGGAGCACGGCAAGCGCTGCCGCCGACCATCCGGTGGCGTCGTCCATGCGTGACGACAGCGAAGTCCCGGAAGCCTCCGGCTGCTCCTCCTCGGCGGGTACCGGCGCCGTGGCGGTACGGCGGCGCCGACGGCGCCTGTGCTCGCTGTAGACGATCAGGCTCACACCGATGAGCAGCGTGGCGGCGAGTGCCGCGATGGAGGGTGGGGAACGGGGTGGTGGCGGCTCCCCGCCGGTGAGGAGCAGAACGATGGCGATGACGGCCACGAGGCAGGCCAGCCAGCCAAGGATGAAGGCCAACCCCTTCCGCACCCCGCGGGATGCGGAGACGACCAGGACGAAGGCCATGATCGGCAAGGGGAAGAGCGTGACGGCCAAGCCGATGACAAGCAGGTCAAGCACCATGGCCACGCACCCCGCGCCTGTGCTGCGTCCCCGTCGGCAGGAAGGGGGTCCTCAGGAGGCGAGGACCTTGGCCTTGGCCTGCTCGTACTCGGCTGCCGTGATGTCGCCGTGGTTCTTGAGCTCGGCGAGCCGGGACAGTTCGTCGGCTCGGCTCGTGGGGCTGGCGCTCTCGCGTACGTAGGAACGGAAGGCCTGCTCGGACTGCTCGGCCCGCCTCAGCTCGCGTTCGCCCATGCTGCGCCCTCGGGCGATCAGGTAGACGAACACGCCCAAGAAGGGGAGCAGGACGACGAAGGCGGTCCATCCTGCCTTTCCCCAGCCGTTCAGCTCGTCGTCTCGGAAGATGTCACCGATGACGCGGAAGAGCAGCATGAACCAGAGCAGCCAGATGAAGAACAGCATCATGGTCCAGAAAACGTCCAGCAGTGGGTAGTCCGCTGCCAGATCGAGCGTCGCGCCGTTCATGGCCGGTCTCCTGTCGGTGGGGGGCGTCGGGGCGTGGCTCCCTTTTCCAGTCGACGCTTCATGCCAGTGCGTCCACCCCCCGGGTACGGCCGTTCCGGAACGGGTGACAGCTGGACTGCAACTTCATTCTGGCGGCCCCTGCCGGTTATCGCCACGCAGGCGGGGGCCGAGTGGCGGGCGCTGAGAACCATCAGCGGCTCTGCCCGTTGCGACCACCGTCCCTCGGGGGACGCGCCGAGTATTTACGATCACCCGAGTCGTCGCCCGGGATACGGTCTTCATGTGATCTACCTGATTGGCGGCCCGCCCCGGGTGGGCAAGAGCACCCTCGCGTGGATGCTGCTGGACCGCGAGGGCCTCCCCGGATGCCCGACCGATGCTCTGGTGTCGATGTTGCAGCGCGCTGCCCCCGAGCACGGCGTGCGGCACGGTACGCATCCGGACAAGGCAGTGCTCGCGCAGCCGTTCCTCATCGAGTTCATCCGTGCGGCCGCGGAGGCTCTTGACGACACCGATCCCCAAGACGGCTATGTGGTCGAGGGCGACATCGTCACCCCGGCGGCGGCCGCGGCCGCGGCCGGTCTCGGGATTCCGCTGACCTCAGTCTTCCTCGGAAACACGAAGCTGACCCCCGAACACCTGCGGGCCTCCCCGGACTGGCTCGAAGGAGCCGATGACACCACCTACCGGGAGATCGCCGGGTGGGTCAGGGAGCGGAGCACTGCCCTGCGCGAGGCGTGTGCGGCCGGCGGGCACGTTTACGTCGACTTGGGGACCGGCTACACGCAGGGCATCGAGCGGGCCTACTCGGCGCTGCTGGCTTCGTAGTGGACCGTGCGCATCGGGACGGTGAAGCCCGGTTGGCGGCGTCCGGCCTGATGTACAGGCAGGTGGGCGTGGTGACTTGAGGGCTATGCCCAGCGTGAAAGGCCCACCGTGGCGGCGGGGTACGTGGTGAGGATGAAGGGGATGAGGCCCCTCGCCCCCTTGGAGTCACCGTGCCCCTGAGTCCGACCCGGATGATCCGCGCCTCGCCGTACTGGCCGGTGATCGCCCACTCGACGCTGCGCCGGCTGTTACCGGGGTTCACCGTCTCGTCCCTCGGCGACGGCATGGCCGTGGTCGCCGTGAGCTGGCTGGCGATCGAGCTCGCACCGGCGGCGGAACGCGGAACGTGGGTCGCGCTGGCCGCGGCTGCCTACACGCTCTCGGGTTCTGTGGGCGCACTCGTCCTGGGAAGGTTCCTGCGGAGCCGCTCCCCCGCCCAACTGGTCGGCTGCGACGCCCTGCTGCGAGCCACGGCCCTGGGCGCGATCCCCGTGTGCCACGCCTTCGGGGTGCTCGGCGTCGAGCTGTACGTCGCGCTGCTCGCGGTCTCTTCCGTCCTGCACTCGTGGGGCCAGGCCGGCATCTACACCATCCTGTCCCGGCTGCTTCCGGAGCGTGACCACCTGGCGGGGAACGCCGTCTTCTCCGGCATCGGTTCACTGGCGACCGTCTTCGGCCCGCCCCTCGCGGGCGCCCTCATCGTCTGGGGCGATGCGGCGACGGTGATCGCCGTCGACGCGGCGACGTTCCTCGTGCTCGCCGTCACGTTCCTCATCGGCGTTCCGCGGGACACCGCACCGGCACCGGAGAACGGCGGCTCACGCACTGCCGGCTTCGCCGTCATCCGTCGCACACCGGCCCTGCTCGGACTGCTCGGCCTGAGTTTCGCCTTCTTCTTCCTCTTCGGCCCCGTGTACGTGGCACTGCCGCTGCACGTCTCGGACGACCTGGGCGGATCCGCCGCCCTGCTGGCCGCCTTCTACACCGCCTTCGGCGTGGGCGCCGTCCTCGGCTCCGTCGTGACCGGTTACCTGAGCCGGCTGCCGATGTGGCCGGTGACGACCGGCATCGTCATCGCCTTCGGCTTCTTCCTGCTCCCGGCCGGCCTGGGAGCGCCGACGTGGGCGGCCGTTGCCGGCTTCGCCGTCGCCGGGCTGCTCTGGCCTCCGTACGCCTCGCTCTCCACCGCCCTCTTCCAGCGCTCGGCCCCCCGCGAGCTGCTCCCTCAGGTCTTGGCGGCGAGCTCAGCGGTCCGGGTGCTCTCGGTCCCGCTGGGCACGGCGCTCGGCGGCCCGCTGGTCGCCGCGCTCGGAGCCCAGGGGACCCTGTCGGCCTCCGCCGTCTCGATCACCGTTCTCGGCCTGGCCGCCGCTTGCGCCGCTCACGGGGCGAGCCGGAAGCCGGTTCACCCCGCAGCGGGTTCACAAGCGGGCCCCGAGCGGGTCAGGGGACAGTGACGATGAGCACCTGGCCGTGGGCGGACAGGTGTTGTGCGTCCTCCATGCTGGTGACCCAGCTGGTGAGGGCGTACCGGCCCCGGTCAAGGGGCATCTCGATGACCGCGCTGCGGCCCGGGGAGAGCGGTGGGGTGCCCAGCTGCGTGGCGAGGTCGAAGGGCTCGGGCGTGTTCCGGGGGTCCCGGAAGTACGCCTGGATGTGGGCCTCGGTGACGGAGTCGTCCGTGAGCGGGTACACCGCGAGCTCGTCGACCTGTCCGCGCATCGCGTTGACGTAGCGCAGGGGCCGCTCCCGGTGGATGCGGCCCTCCAGGACGAAGCGCGGGCCTCGCGCGGTGTCGACGGCGGTGACGGTGGCGGACGGGCGCGGGCCCCCGGCGCCGGCGTCGTCCGCCGCGTGGACGAGGAGCGGGCGGACGTACTCTTCGCCGGGGAGGGGGTTGCGTCCGATGTAAGGCCCCTCGAAGTCCTTGTACTCCAGGACGAGGTATCGGCCGGGGCGCAGCCACGCGGTGAAGGACGACTGCGAACCGCGCACCGCCATGGCGCCGCCGAGCAGCTCGGCGTCGGCCATCAGATCCTTGGACGCCCGGATGACGTCCTGCGGGCCCTCCTTTTCGAAGACGTCGCGCAGGTGCCTGCGGAACGCGGCCTCTCCGATGCCGGGGCGGAGTCGGGCGACGCCGACGATGCCGGTACGGGTACTGGTCGTCCGCACCTGGAAGGTCACCGCGCCGGCGGTCGCGGTCACCGGCGCGCTGAACCCGTCCTCGCCGGTCACGACGTCGAGCGGCTCCGGCCGCCGCTGCGGCGCTGCGGCGCCGATGAGCGCGACAACTCCCGTCGCCGCACCGGCGGTCAGAAGACGGCGCCTGGTCCACTTGCTCATGATCTGCTCCTCTGCTTGCTGTGGCTACGGATGGTCGTCTGTCTCATACGGGTTGCTGTCGCGTGGCGAGGGGTCACCGGGCAAGCCAGGCGAACGGGCCGCCCACCAGGTGGTACTGGAGCAGCATGCTCGCCGTCGCGACCGCGCCCGCCGCTGTGACGGTGAACAGGATGCGGCTGGTGACGCTCCACCAGCCGCGGAGCCAGGCCGCGATCGCCCCCGCCACCACCCCCAGCGTCAACGGCACGAGCGCCGTGCCCAGCATCGTCACGGCAGACAGCGGCGGCGATCCCAGCGGCACCGTCTCCATCATCGCGTTGCCGTCCGAGACGACAGCCGCGAGCGCGGCCGTGAACGCGGCCGCGACCAGCCCGGCCGCCACGGCCGTGGCCCGCGCGGCCCGCGCCGCGGGAGGGTGCGGGGCCCCACCCCGAAGCCGCCGTACCAGGAAGGCTGCGGGAAAGGCGATCACGCCGAGTACCAGCACGCCCACACCGCTTCCCAGCAATCCCAAGTGCAGCGGCGGTGATTGACGCCATGTCAGCTTCTCGTACGCAGTCGACGGCATGGCCGATGAGACGAGCGTCCCGCCCTCGGTGAAGGCGAGCGTCGCGCGGTTTCCGCCGCGCTCTTGGAACAGGCCGTCGCCGAGCGCGAGCCAGCTCTGTTCGGGGCGGCCGGGGTCGAGGGAGAGCCCGGTGGTGCGCAGGCCGCCCCTGCCGTCCTCCTCGACCGTGACACCCGAGACCAGGCCCTCCACCGCCATGAGGGTGGTGCGGCTGACCCGAGCCGGGCGGTGGGTGCCGGTGTAGGAGTGGAGGGAGGAGTGGAGGGAGGGATCGGTCGCGGCGCCGGGGGCGGCGGACGGGGGTCCGTCCGGGACGAGGGCGTCCACGATCCGGTTGATCAGGTCCTTGCCGTCCCAGGAGGCGCGTCCGTCCGTGCCGTCGCCGTTGAAGACGACGAACACCCCCACGTCGTGGCCCGGGACGAGCAGCAGGTTGGAGTGGAAGCCGGGGATGTCGCCGTCCTTGAACCAGCCGGTGGTCCCACCGCGCCGCCACTCCTCGAATCCGTAGCCGAGGCCGGGCAGACGCGGATCCTGCCGGTAGTGCACCTGCTGCATGAGCCGGTTCGCCGGTGTGTCGTCGGTGAGCTGCCCGGTCATCCAGCGGCCCATGTCGGCGGCGGTGCTGACGGCGCCGGGACCGGCCGGGCTCCATGCCCCGTACTGGCCCTTGTCCTGTGTCCAGCCGGATGTGCCGCTGGGGCGGTAGCCGCGGGCGAGGTCGGCTGCGATCGGGGCCGGCGGCGGCTGGGCGAAGGTGGAACGCGTCATGCCCAGGGGCTGGAGGACGTGCTCGTCGACGTACGCGGGGAAGGACTGGCCGGAGGCATCGGCGACGAGCTGACCCGCCAGCGCGTATCCGTAGTTGTCGTAGGCGGCCGTCGCGCCCGGGGCACGGACCCGGGGCGGACGGCGCGTCACGAGGCTTTCGGCAAGCGGTTCGACGTCCTTCGCGCTGGTCCTGTTGCGGCCGACGAGGTCGGTGTCGAAGCCGGCGGTGTGGGTGAGGAGCTGGTCCAGGGTGACGGGGCGTCCGGGGTACGTGTCGGGGACGGTGACCGCACGGAGGTAGTCGTTGACGTCTGCCGCCGGGTCGACCTCGCCCTTGGCGGCGAGCTGGGAAGCGGCCTGTGCCGTGAACAGCTTGGCGAGTGAGCCGAGGAAGAAGGTGGTGCGGTGCGGGTCGACCGGGGTTCGGGTGCGGACGTCGGCGACGCCGTAGCCCTTGGCCAGGACGGTCCGGCCGCCGGATACGACGGTGACGGCCGCGCCGGGGATGCGGTCGTCCTGGAGGTAGTCGGCGACGGCGGTGTCGACGAGGGAGTCGAGACGGGGCGGAGCGGCCGCGTGAGCGGGGGCCGTGACGGAAATCAGCGCGGCGGAGGTGATCGTGACAGTGGCGGCCATCGTGGTGAGGGTCCGTATCGACGTCGTACGCATACCTCGACGATCTCGCCCGGGGGTGGGTCGGCGGCAGTGCGAGGCACATCGGCCGATGTGTATTCCGCATGGGTGGGGCGGGCGTGGTGCACAGGCGTGCGTCTAACGTGACCTCATGAACGGGTGGGGCAGGACCTTTCGGCGCGAGCGCGGAATCGGGGTCACCGATGCCGATCCCGACGCCTCTGACACCGACGCCGGTCCGACGCCGGCGGTCGTATCGGTGATCCTCGTCGTCGTCATTCTCGGATTCTCCTTCGAGCCCGGTGTCGTCCTGCCGCGCCCGGCCGCCGTGCCGATGCTCCTGCTCCAGTTGGCCACCTGCCTGCCCTCGACGAGGCGGCTGCGCGGGGCCTGGACCCTCGCCGCGCAGATCCTGCTCACGCCCTGGTCCGGCCTGCCCGGGTTCCTCGGCGCCTCCGTGCTGCTGGTCGTCGAACGGCCCGTCCGGTGGGCTCTGTTCACGGTCGTCGTGCTGACCGCCGGGCCGCTCGCACCCGGCGACGGCAGTGTCCATTCCGTACTCAACGGCATCGGCAACGCCCTCGCCCACGGGTTGATCATCTATGCGCTGACCCGGCTCACCGACCTCTACACCGAACTCCGCGCCACCCGTGGCGCACTGGCGCAGGCCAGGGTCACGGCCGAGCGGGAGCGCGCCGGGCGCGACCTGGAGGCGGTACTGGGGACGGCGTTGGCGGAAATCACCCGGCTGGCCGGGCAGGGCACGCGGGCTGCGCGGGAAATGGTGACGGTCGCGCGGGCGGCGGCAGAGCGCGTACGAGCGGCGCCGCCCGCACAGTCGGCCGAGGGGGCGGACGTCCCTTCGGGTGCCCTGACGCCCCGGCTGGCGTGGCCCATCGTGGTCGCCACCCACCTGGAGTACCTGGTCGTGGGCACTGCCTTCCTGCTCGGTGCCGGGCTGCCGGGCGGGCGGGTCGCCGCGTACGCGGCCGCGTTGGCGGCGGTGGTCGGACTGCAGGCGTACCATTCCCTGCCGCGTCCGCCGGGCGTGCGTCCCCCGTACGTCGCGTGGACGCTGGGCGCGCAGCTCGCCCTTGCCCTGGGCGTGCTGGCCGCTCCGGACGGGCCGTACCCCCAGCTGGTGGGGTTCGCGGCCGCCTCGGTGCTGATCGTCCTTCCCGTGCGGACCGCCTGGCCGGCGGCCGGGACGCTGACCGCACTGGCGGCGCTCGCGCTGCTGATGCGGGCGGACGGGCCCGGGGTTCGTGGCACCGCTCTCCTCCTGCTGGACATCGTGGTGATCGCTTCGGTCTTCTACGGCCTTGCGCTGCTCACCGGCCTGGTCCACCAGGTGCGGGAGGCCCGCGGAGCACTGGCCTCGTTGGCCGTGGCGCGAGAGCGCCGGCGCATCGCCCGGGACGTCCACGACCTGCTGGGCTACGGGCTGTCGGCGATCACCCTGAAGGGCGAGCTGGCGGTCCGCGACCCCGACCGGGAGCGGGCCGACCGGCATCTCGCCGATGCGGTGGCGCTGGCGGACCGGGCGCTGGCGGACCTTCGGGCGATCCCGGGGGAAGGCCCGGAGCTCACGCTGACCGGGGAAGTGGCCTCCGCCCGGCAGGTACTGGCCGCGGCGGGCGTAGCCGTACGGGTACGCGGCGGGGCGGACGAGGTGGACGGGGTGTCGGAGGCACTGTTCGCCACGGTGTTGCGGGAGGCGGTGACGAACGTGCTGCGACACGCGGCGGGAGCTCGGCGGTGCGAGGTGGAATTCGGCCCCGGGCTGCTGCGGGTGACGGACGACGGCCGTGTGCTTCCCGTACCGGCGTCGCGGGAAGGCGGCGAAGCGGGTGCCGGCGGCAACGGGCTGAGGAATCTACGGGAGCGCGCGGCCGCACTCGGTGGGGTCCTGGAAGCCGGACCGGTCCCGCACGGCCGCGGCTACGTCCTGACCGTCCGTCTGGAATCCGCTCAGGTCTCCGTCACCGGATGACTCCGGGTCACCCCAACCAGCCCTGCTCTCGGGCGATCCGTACCGCGTCGAGCCGGTTGCGGGCATCGAGCTTGGTGACGGCCGCGCCGAGGTAGTTCCGTACGGTGCCCTGGGAGAGGTGCAACTCGCGGGCGATCGCGTCGAGTTCGGCACCGTCGGCGGCCAGTCGCAGCACATCGGTTTCGCGCGGGGTGAGCGGGCTCTCCTTGGCGGTGAGCGCCGCGGCGGCCAGTCTCGGATCGATGACGTGCTCCCCCGCGGCCACGCTGCGGATCGCGGCGGCAAGCTGGTCCGGCTGGGCGTCCTTGAGCATGAACCCGCCCACCCGTGCGGCGAGTGCCGACCGCAGTGCCTCGGGGCGGCCCAGCGCGGTGAGGATCAGGATCCGGCAGTCGGGAAGCGCGGCTCCGAGGTCGCGGGCGGCGGAGAGCCCGTCGGCGCCGGGCATGTCCAGGTCGAGCACCGCGACGGTGGGGTGGTGGGCGAGCGCGGCGGCGACGACGGCGTCCCCCCGGGCCACTTCGGCCACGACCTCCATGTCGGCCTCCAGACCCAGCAGGGCGGCCAGCGCCCCACGGATCATGTGCATGTCCTCGGCCAGCAGAATGCGGATCACAGTCCCTCCCGGAGGATCCTAACGGCCGGCACCGGAAGGGCTCGGCCCCGCCTTCACCGCTCGACGGCCGGACCTGTCCGACGACGCCTCGTCGCCGGGCCTGTCGAGCTCATGTCCGGGCGGCAGCGGTGACCCACGCCTCGTAGGAGTGATCAACGGTGTGTCTGCGCGCGGGAACACGTCGTGCCCGCCCAGGATGCGTGCATGCATGCCCACTCTTCCTTGCTGCGCCGTGGCCTCGTCCCGTTCGTGGCCGCCGTCGCACTGTTGACCACCGCCGCCTCCTCCTCGGCCGCCGCATGGGAGCCTTGCGGCTCCCTCATCACCGCTCCCCTTTCCCCGCCCGTCAGCGCCGACGACCCCTGCCCCAGCGCCGACCCCGTCGTGTGCCGCATCCGGGTCCTGCCGTACGGGGAGAAGGTCGAAGCCCAACGGACACGGATGCGCTACCACGGCCTCCTCGAGGACATGCACCGAACCGAAGCCAACATGCGGGAAGCCGGGGCCTCCGACGAGGAGATCGCCCGGGAGCTGGTCGACATGCGCAACCAGGCCAAGGAGATCACCCGTGCCGGCATGAGCCCGGAGGAGGTCCGGATCCTGGAGGAGCGGAACATGGCCAAGTACGGCAACCCGCTCGGGCCGACAGCCGACCAGCTCTACGTCAAGTACGGCTCCTGGCAGCAGGTCATCGACGCGTCGATGCGGACCAGTTACGCCGTCGACCGCGAACTGAGCCTCGAGTACCGCCCCTGTCCGGTGTAGCCGCCCGTCCCATCGGGTTGAGGGATGCGGTGACGCACGCTCTTGGTTTCGGCCCTGCGGGCCTCACTGCGTACGGTGACCGGGCCCCGGTGAGGTGTCGGAGTCCTCGTGCCAGTGCAGCTCGCCCGTGCCGAGGCGGATCGTGGCACGGGGTCGCATGGGCTCGTCGCCCCTGCGGGAGATCACCACGATGTCGTCGACCTGCGCCGGCATGCTGCCCAGGCGGGCGGCGCACTCGGCGGCGAGACGCCGCGGGTCGTGGGTGCGTCCGAGCGACAGGTGCGGCGTGAAGGACGGGAACCGGCCGCGGCACTGGGGGAAGGGCTCCGCCAGGGCCTCCTGGAGCGCCGCCCAGGGGGCCAGGCCGGCCGCGGCGGGGTCCAGCCACAGGGTGGCGTAGCCGCGGTGTCGGAACGCGTGCACTCCGCTGAGGCGGATGGCGAAGGGCTCGATCTCGCCGGCCGCGGCGGCCAGCAGCGGGGCCGCCCCCGCGAAGTCGGCCTCCGGGACGAAGCCGAAGACCAGGTTCACGTGCGGGGGCCAGCGGCGGATCTGGGGGTCGTGCTCGGCACGGATGCTCTGGATGGGGGGCCACAGTCCGGCCGGAGGAAGCCATACGACGGCGGTCCGCGGCGTGGGAGCCACCCCGAGGAATCCCGGGACACCGGCTCCGCCACCGCTGGTCGGGGACGCGTTCACAGGGCCATGATGCCCCTGGATCCCGGTCGGGCGGCCGGGCCGGGCGCGCCTCGACGGGCCGGCTTCCGCGCGAAGCGGCTCAGCCGGTGAAGGAGCCGTGGCGGCCGGCGCCGCCCGCGAACCGGTCGGCGCCGGCCTGGGTCTCCCCCGCGGTGAGCGGAACGAGGCCGTGCCGGTACTCGGCGGCCAGGGCTTCCCGCTCGCCCAGGCCGTGCTGTTCCCGTACGGAGAGCCGGTCGTGCCGCAGGCACAACTGCGGGAACCCGGCGATCTCGTGGGCGAGCCGCTCCGCCTCCCGGCGGGCTTGCCCGGGCGGCACGAGGCGGTTGACGAGGCCGATCCCGTAGGCCTCGGCGGCGGTCACGGGGCGGCCGGTGAGGATCAGGTCCATCGCGCGGCTCTCGCCGATCAGGCGCGGCAGCCGCACCGTACCGCCGTCGATCAGCGGCACCCCCCAGCGGCGGCAGAACACGCCGAACGTCGCGTCCTCCTCGGCCACCCGCAGATCGCACCACAGGGCCAGTTCGAGTCCGCCCGCCACCGCGTGGCCGCTGACCGCGGCGATCACCGGTTTGGTCAGGCGCATCCGCGTGGGGCCCATCGGCCCGTCGCCCTCGGCCCGCACCTGGTTGCCGCGGTCGGTTCCGACGGCCTTGAGGTCCGCGCCCGCGCAGAACGTACCTCCCTCGCCCCACAACACGGCGACGGAAGCATCCTCGTCCTCCTCGAACGCACGGAATGCGTCGGCGAGTTGGGCTGCCGTCGGACCGTCCACCGCATTGCGGACCCCGGGACGGCTAAGGATCACCGTACGGACGGCGCCATCACGCTCGATCCGCACGGCGGTCGGGTCGGCGGGCGTCGTCCCTGATGTCTCGGAGGTCGTGGCCACAGCGGAGCTCCCCGGGTCCAGTGGTGCTCTCGGATACGTGAAAGGTGCGAACGACCAATCTGTATCAAGAGCGCAGCCGACACGAGAGGCTCCCAGGGACTACTGCACGGGAGGGTGCTCCTCGGTGTCAACGAAGCGGTTGACCAGGAGCGTGAGACGGCTGGGGATCCGGTCGACGGGAAGCCGGCCGGCACGGGTGAGGGTGATCAGGCCGTGCAGCGCGGCCCAGAAGGTCTCGACGTAGAGGCCGGGCTCCTCGTCCGGGCCCGCGTGCGCCTCCAGCGGGTCCAGCAGGGCCTGGAAGGCCTCGCGCAGGGGCGCGGGGGTGGCCTCGACGGCGAAGGGGAGGCCGTTTTCGAGGCTGAACATCGCGTCGTACAGAGCCGGGCTGCCGGTGGCGAAGTCGGTGTAGGCGCGGGCCAGCGCGGCCACGGCCGGCCGTCCGGCGGGCTGCTCGGCCACCGCCGCGCGCAGGGCAGCGGTCAGCTCGGCCATGCCCTCCAGCGCGACCGCTCCGAGGATCTCGCGCTTGCCCCGGAAGTGGCTGTAGAGGACGGGCTGGCTGTACTCGATCCGCTCGGCGAGCTTGCGCGTGGTGACTGCGTCCCAGCCCTGGGCCTCGGCGAGCTCCCGGGCCGTGGAGACGATCAGCTGATGGCGGTTGGCCCGCTCTCGTTGCTTGCGTTCCTGTACAGACATGCCCCGATTCTAGCATCGCTAGACAAGCGAGCAATGACGTGACTAGTATCGCTTCAAAATCTAGCGCCGCTAGAACAAGCCCTGGGGAGGGGTCATGCAGAACGCATTGGCAGTCGTCACGGTCGTCGTGGTCGGAATCATGGTGGGCGTGGAGTTCGCGGTGGCGGTCTTCGTCAACCCGATCCTGAACCGGCTCCCCGACGACAGCACCATCGCCGCCCGCGCCGACGGGGGCCGGGTGCTCGGCCGGGTCATGCCGTTCTGGTACATCGGCTCGATGGTGCTCGGCGCGGTCTGGGCCGCCATGGCCTGGGGAGGCGCGGGCGCCTCGCTGGTCACGGCGGCCACCGCGCTGCTGGCGGTGAGCGTGGTGATGTCGGTGCTGCTGCTGGTGCCGATCAACAACCGGGCCAAGACCTGGACCGCGGAGGGCAGGCCCGCCGACTGGAAGCAGCAGGCTGGTCGCTGGGACCGCTACCACTACGCCCGGGTGGGCGTGATCGTGCTCGCCTTCGCCCTGTTCGCGGTCGCCCTCACCCGGTGACGGTATCGGCGCCGCGCTGCGGTACCGGCGCGACGAGGCGGCACCCGAGCAGCGCTTCGCTCCCCGGGTGCGGCCTCCCGCCCGCCACCCGGACTGCGGGTGTCGCGGAGGGGATCTACGCTGATCGGGTGAGCGGCTGCGCCGGAGGCTCGGGCGGTGCCTGGTGTCGTCCGGAGGCGGCCAGAGGGAGGCGATGGCCGATGTCCGCACCCCGGGGAGCCGCCGTCCGGTGCGCCGCCGCCGGAACGGTCTGTTTGTTCGTGTTCGCGGGCGCGGGCGCTGCCAGGGCCGATGACAACGGCCTCGCCGGCAAGAGCGCCCAGGCCATCGCGGACGCCGCCCGCGAGGCCATGACCGGGGTCACGTCCATGCGCATGGTGGCCAAGGCGACTGACGCATCGGGCCGCACCACCGCTCTGGATCTCCGGTTCGACGAGCGGGGCAACTGCGTCGGCACCGTCACGCCTCCCGGCGATTCGGGCATGGCCGACGTCATCAAACGCGGCGAGGACGTGTGGATGAAGCTCGACGACGACCTGTTGCGGGCCCATGTACCGGCCGCCGCGGCCGAGGACGCGATCGCGCTCATCAACGGCCGTTATCTGCACGGCACCACGGACAGCCTTCTCCTGCGTGACTTCGCCGAATTCTGCGACATGGACTTCTACAAGGGGAAGTTCTCCTCGAAGCCGGTGAACGAACAGCTGGACAAGGGCGCGCGGACCACCGTCGACGGCCGTCCGGCCATCACGGTCAGCAGCCGGCACGACGGCGAGACCGACTCCTACCAGGTCTCCACCGAAGACGAGCCGTACCTCCTGCGGATTCAGGGCACCGACGCGTCCGGCGAGCGGTCGGAGGCCTCCTTCTCCGACTTCGACGAGCCCGTCGTGGCCAAGCCCCCGGCGCCCGCCGACTCCGTCGACCTGTCCCAGCTCGGGTAGCACACACCGGCGCTCGGCCGGCCCGCCACCTCTCAGGATGCGCGAAAGGGAACAACCATGATCACCACTGATTTCGCCCCTGGCTCCCCCTGCTGGCTCGACCTCGGTTCACCCGACGTCCCTGCCGCCGCGGCCTTCTACGGCGCCGTACTCGGGTGGGACTACGAGCCCATGGGTGAGGGGGGCGAGGGCGAGGACATGGAAGGCGGGATGTTCCGGAAGGACGGCAAGACCGTCGCCGGGCTCGGCAAGCTCACCGAGGAGGGGGCGCGCTCGGCCTGGATGATCTACTACCGGGTCACCGACGCGGACGCCACGACCCAGGCCGTCGAGCGCGCGGGCGGCACGGTGCGACTGGCGCCGAGGGACCTCGCCGAGTACGGCCGGATGGCGCAGTACAGCGACCCGCTGGGAGGCCAGTTCGCCGTGTGGCAGCCGGGGAGCGACCAGGGCGTCGAGCTGGTGGACGAGCCGGGCTCGCTGTCCTGGACAGAGCTGTACACGAGCGACGCGGCGGCCGCGAAGGACTTCTACGGTGGCGTCTTCGGCTGGCAGTTCAGCGAGATGGAGCTGCCGGGCGGCGGGGGCACGTACACCCTCATCGCCCCCGCCGGACTTCCCGAGGAGCGCATGCACGGCGGCCTCATGGAGATGTCGGCGGAGAACCTCGCCCTGGCGGGCGGCCGGCCGTACTGGCACCCGGTCTTCGCCGTCGCCGACTGCGACACCGCGGTCGCCGGGGTCACCGGGAACGGTGGCAGCGTGCAGATGGGGCCGGAGGACGCCGAGGGCGTCGGCCGGCTGGCCGTCTGCCTGGACCCGTTCAACGCGGACTTCGTCGTGCTGGCCCCGCGGAGCTGAGCCCCGGAGCTGGGCCCCGCCCCCGCCGCCGCCCCGGGCGCCCGCGGCGCCGTGCTGACCACGGGCTGGACCCCGTCGGCACGGCGCCACTGCGCGAGCCGCGGTCACGGGGAGACGGGCGGTGCTTCCGCGTAGGCGCCGGACAGGAGGTGGCCGGCCCCGGGGGCGACCGCGGGGAGGCCCAGGGCCCGGAGCATCTGGTGGGCGGTGCAGACCGCCGCGGAGACGACGGGCTTGCCCAGGAGCTGTTCGGCCTCCTCGATGGCCCCCAGGGAGGGCATCTGCACGCAGGCGGAGAGGACGACGGCGTCGGCGTCGCTGTGGTCCAGGGCCCGGGCGAGGCCGGGGAGCCGGGCCGGGTCGTGTGCGGCCACGTCGAGGTTGTTGGGGATCTCCAGGGCGGTGTAGTCGATGACCTCGATGCCTTCGTGGGTGAGGTAGTCCACGACGGTCCGGGTGAGCGGACGCATGTAGGGGGCGATCAGGGCGATCTTCTTCGCGCCGAGGGTGCCCAGACCGTGCACCAGGGCTCCGGCGCTCGTGACGACGGGGGCGGGGGCGCCGTTCTCCTCCGTACGCAGGTGCAGGCGCTGCTCGGAGGTGCGGTGGTAGCCGAGTCCCATGCTCATGATGGCGACCAGGCAGGCGTAGCCGAGTACGTCCACGTGCGCGTCGGAGAGCTCGACGGCGCAGCGGTCGGAGTCGGCGTCCATCGCCTTGAGCTGTTCCGGGGTCACGTGGGTCATGCGCATGCGGCTGGAGTGGAAGGTGAAGCGTTCCGGCGCGATGGTCTCGCGGGCCCGGAGGATGGCCGGTACCTCGGTTTCCATGGTGACGTTGGAGCTCGGCACGATCTGGCCGATGCGGTAGGTACGGTGCGACACGAACGGTCCTCTGGGTAGGGGGTGCTGGTCAGCGGGCGTCGACCACGGGGTTGGTCAGGGTGCCGATGCCCTCGACCGTTGCTTCGACCGTGTCGCCGGGGGTGAGGAACTCCGGGGGGACCATGCCTGCGCCGACGCCGGAGGGCGAGCCGGTGGCGATGACGTCTCCGGGTTCGAGGGTGACGCCGGAGGAGATGTCGGCGATGAGGCGGGCGATGGGGAAGAGCATGTGCTGGGTGTTCGACTTCTGCTTGGTCACCCCGTTGACGCGCAGGGAGAGGTCGAGGTTCATCGGGTCGGGCACGTCGTCGGCGGTGACCACGGCCGGGCCGAAGGGGGCGTAGGAGTCCTGGCCCTTGGAGAAGAACCACTGGCCGGACCGGCGCTGGTCGCGGGCGCTGATGTCGTTGACGATGCTGTAGCCGAAGACGTGGTCGTACGCCTCCTCCTCGCTCACGCGGAAGGCGGTGCGGCCGATGACGACGGCGAGTTCGCACTCCCAGTCGAGCTGGGCGGTCAGGTCCGCGTTGTGGAGGATCGGCTGCCCGGGCCCGGTGACGGCGGTGGCGGGCTTGCTGAAGAGCACCGGCCGCGGGGGCAGTTCCTTGTCGGTGTCGAGGCTGCGGCTGGACTCGGCGACGTGCTCCACGTAGTTGAGGCCGACTCCGATGATCTTCCCGGGGCGCAGCGGGGCCCGCAGCGACACCTCGGCGATCCGGCGGACGGCCTCGGTCGGCCATCCGGTGGGGCCGGCGGCCAGCAGGCGGTTCGCAGTCTCCCGGGCCGGGGCGCCCGCCTGGATGAACGACAGGAGGTCGACGGGCAGTTCGACGCCGGCGTGGTCCGCCAGGACGGCGAGGTCGACGAGGTGGTCGGCGTCGACCTGGGCGCCGAGGACGGGCGGTCCGTCATCGAGGGTGTAGGTGACCAGTCGCATCGGTGCTCCAAGTGGGTGAGGGGGTACGGGGTGAAGGGGGTGTGCCCCTCGGGTGGGTGGCCGCCGGGCCCGTGGGGGTGCGGCGCCGTACCGCTGCCGGTGTCAGGGCCGGCGGCGTGCGGTACGGCGCCGCGGTTCAGGCGGTGGGCTGGTGCCCGCCGTTTTCGGGGTAGGCCTCTTCGCGGTGGAAGCCGAGGGAGTTCATCACGGGGAAGTCGTTGAAGGAGAACAGGCAGGCGTCCTCGCCCTGGTCGAGGTTGTGGTGCTCGTGCCAGGCCCAGGACGGCACGCAGAAGATGTCGCCCTTCTTCCAGTCGAAGCGCTGTCCCGCGATCACCGAGTAGCCGTACCCCTTGGCCGCCGTGTAGATGACGGAGCCGGTGTGGCGGTGGGCCAGGGTGGACTGGCCGGGCCGCAGCAGCTGCATGTGGGCCCCCATGGTGGGCATGACCGGGCCGCCGGTGAGGGGGTTGGTGTACTCGGCGATCACACCGTCGTACGGGGACCCCTCGGTCGCCTCGGCGAGGCCGAGGAGGGCCTCGTAGGTCGGCTCCCAGGGGAAGGCGAGCAGCGGGGAGTAGGGGCGGGTCCACTTCTCCGCACCGTAGGGCAGCAGGTTCGCGCTGTACGTGAGCACGGAGGAGTTGACGACCTTTCCCGGGATCTGGTGGAGGTCGGGGTGCACCTCGTAGAACCCGGCGTCCAGGGCGTTGACGAGCGGGATGTCGAGGCCGTCCTGCCAGATGACGGGTGCGTCGTCGGACTCGTTGCCGTGCTCGTGCCAGGTTCCGTTGGGGGTGATGGCGAAGTCGCCGGGGGCCACGCGCAGCTTCTGTCCGTCGACGACGGTCCACGCTCCGGTGCCCTCGTGGACGAACCTCAGCGCGGCCGCCTGGTGGCGGTGGGCGGTCATGGCCTCGCCGGGGCCCATGATCTGCAGGCCGGTGTAGAGGAGGCCCGCCGCGGCGCTGACGTCCTTGCGTCCGGGGTTGACGAGCATGACCACGCGGCGGCCCGCGTCGTCGGCCTTGACCAGGTCGAGGGCCTTGCGGACCAGGGGCCGCAGTTCCTCGTAGCGCCAGAGGACGGGGACGGACCTGGGCTGCGGGTACCAGGGCTCGATGTCGTTGGCGACGGTCCACAGCGCGCCGGCCTCCAGTTCGGCCAGTTCCCCGTAGTAGGCGGTGAGTTCGGGGGTGTCGCTGACCCTGGCGCGGCCCAGCATGCTGTCGTCCTGTCCGGTGGTCATGCTTCCTCCTTCGTGGCGCCGGTGCTGTCGGCGGTGAGGGGCGTGGTGACGGGCGTGGTGACGGGGGGTGCGGCGGGTGGTGCGGCGGGGGCCGTCGCGTGGGCCGGGTCGGTCGCGAAGGTCACCGGGGTGCGGGGGCGGTTGTCGACGTGGAACTGGAAGACGTCGAAGCGGTTGTAGTGCCCGACGATGTCGTGCATCTGCTTGGGCTGGATGCACCGGGCCAGGTCGATCTCGGCGTAGACGATGCCCTCGTCGTCGATGAGCGGCTCGGTGACGGGCCGCCCGTCAGGGCCGAAGATCCCGGACAGGGCGCTGCGGGGGCGGGTGAACAGGGCGCGCAGTTCCTCGTCGTCCCCGGCGAGGGTGTCGACGATCTCCGGGGAGATCGTCGAGCAGGCCACGACGGAGAAGACCTTGCCCTCGAAACTGTGCGCGGCGGTGCGCACGGCGATGGCGTCCGCCATGTCGTAGTCGGCGGGGGCCACGGGGAGGGAGATGTAGCAGGACGCGTGGACGAGTTCGCCCTGGGCGAGGAGGGCGAAGCGGGCCAGCGTGTTGGTGTTCTCGCCGCAGGCCAGGGCTCCCAGTGGCCCGACGGGTGTGGAGTGGACCTTCAGGGAGCTTCCGTCGCCACCTGTCCAGGTGAGCTTCTCGGCCCAGGTCGGCACCAGTTTGCGGTGTACGCCGAGCAGTGCGCCGTCCGGGCCGATGGTCAGCAGGGTGTTGTAGAGGACGCCGAGGCTGTGCGGTCCCCGTTCGTTGACTCCGATGACGAGGACCACGCCGTGCCGGCGGGCCGCGGCGCGCAGGGCGTCCACGTGCGGGCCGGGGACGTCGACGGAGCTGCGGTAGAGGCGTTCGAACCAGGGTGAGCCCTGGACGGGGTTCATCGTCCAGTTCCAGTACGGGTAGCCGGGGACGAACACCTCCGGGAAGACGACGAGTTCGGCGCCGTTCGCGGCGGCCTCCGCGATGAGGGCGACCGCCTTGTCGACGGTGGCGTCGGGGTCGAGGTAGACGGGGGCCGCCTGGACGGCCGCCGCGGTGAAGCGGGGCAGGTTCTCCATCGAGTCCCTCCGGATCAGTGGGTTGCGGTGCAGGCGGCGGCAGGGGGAAGCCAGCGCTGGTGTACGGGGGCGGTGGGCTCCCGGAGCAGTTGGAGGCGCGGCGGTACGCGGTCGGTGCGCGCGGCCGGGGGCCGGCCGCTGCCTGCCTTCCAGGCGGCCGGCCAGGGGGCGGCCGGGCCGCTGTACCCCTGGGCGGCCGCGGCGTGCAGGGTCCACAGCGGGTCGTGCAGCTGGGCCCGTCCGACGGCGCACAGATCGGCCCGGCCGGCCAGGATGATCGAGTTCACGTCGTCGTAGGTGGAGATCGCGCCGACCGCGATGGTGGGGATGCCGGTGGCGTTGCGGATCAGGTCGGCGTACGGGGTCTGGTAGCTGCGGCCGTAGCGGGGGCGCTGGTGGGCGACGACCTCTCCGGTGGAGACGTCGATCGCGTCGGCTCCGGCGCCGCCGAGGGCGCGGGCGATCTCGACGGCTTCGGCTTCGGTGGTGCCGCCCTCGGCCCAGTCGGCGGCGGAGATGCGGACGACGAGGGCCTTGCCCGTCGGCCAGACGTCGCGGACCGCGCGGAGCACTTCCAGGGGGAAGCGCAGGCGCCCGTCCAGGGTGCCGCCGTAGGCGTCGGTGCGGACGTTGGTGAGCGGTGAGAGGAAGCCGGACATCAGGTGGCCGTGCCCGTACTGGAGTTCCAGTACGTCGAAGCCCGCTCGGTCCGCGCGCCCGGCCGCCGTGACGAAGTCGCGGGTGATGGCGTCCATGTCCTGCCGGGTGGCCGCGCGGGGCACCGTGCTGTGCTCGTCCCAGCCCAGTGCGGAGGCGGCCACCAGCGGCCAGCCACCGGCGCCGAGGGGGGTGGCGCTGCCGTCCGGACGGGGGATGCCGGTCGCCGCCCGGCGGCCGGCGTGGGTGAGCTGGATGCCCAGGCAGGTGTCCGACTGCTGGTGGACGAAGTCGGCGATCCCCCTCCAGGCTGCCTCCTGCTCGTCGGTGTACAGGCCGGGGCAGCCGGTGGTGGCGCGGCCGTCGGGGCTGACGGCCGTCATCCCGGCGAGGACCAGGCCGGAGCCGCCGATGGTCTGGGTGGCCAGGTGTACGAGGTCGAAGTCGCCGGGCACGCCGTCCCGCGCGGTGTAGAGCGCGGTGGGAGGCGCGACGACCCGGTTGCGCAGGTGCAGCCCGCCGAGACGGAACGGACGGAGCATGGGGGGCATGCCCGTCCGGCCGGCCTGGGGCAGCACCCGGGCGGTGTCGTCGGCGTGCCAGGAGTCGACGACGTCGGTGAACTCCTGGTCGCGCACCCGGAGGTTGTCGTACGTGACGCGGCGGCTGCGCGTGAGGAGGTTGAAGGCGAACTGGTGCGGGTCCTGGCCGGTGTAGCGTCCGACGTTCTCGAACCATTCGAGGCTCGCCTGGGCGGCGCGCTGGGTGGATTCGACGACCGGCTTGCGTTCGGCCTCGTAGGCGGCGAGTGCGGTGGCGACGTCCGCGTGCTCGTGGAGGCAGGCGGCCAGCGCGAGCGAGTCCTCCATGGCGAGCTTGGTGCCGGAGCCGATGGAGAAGTGCGCGGTGTGGGCCGCGTCCCCGAGCAGGACTACGTTGCCGTGCCGCCACGTCCTGTTGCGGACGGTGGTGAAGCGGATCCACTTGGAGTTGTTGGGCAGCAGGCGGTGGCCGTCGAGGTGGTCGGCGAGTATCTCCTCGCAGAGCCGGATGCTGTCCTCGTCGCTGGTCCCCGGCGGGTGGTCGCGGGCGGCGAACCGGTCGAAGCCGGCCCGCCGCCAGGCCTGTTCGTCGATCTCGACGATGAAGGTGGAGCGGGTGCCGTCGAAGGGGTAGGCGTGGACCTGAAGGGTCCCGAAGTCCCCCTCCGCGACGATGAAGGTGAAGGCTTCGAAGACCTTGTCGGTGCCGAGCCACATGTACCGGCAGTTGCGCTCGTCGAGGTCGGGCCCGAAGGTGTCGGCGTAGGCGGCGCGGGTCGCCGAGCGGACCCCGTCCCCGGCGACGACCAGGTCGTACTGCGCGGAGAGCTCTTCGACCGGCGGGGCCTGCGTGCGGTAGCGGACGTCCACCTCCAGGGCGGCGCAGCGCTGCTGGAGGATCTGCAGCAGACGCTTGCGTCCCAGCGCCGCGAAGCCGTGGCCGCCCGACGTGAGCACGCTGCCCTGGTAGCGGACGTCTATGTCGCTCCAGCGGGCGAAGTCCGCCGACATGGCCTCGAAGATGCGGGCGTCCGCCTGGGCGATTCCGTCGAGCGTCTCGTCGGAGAACACCACCCCGAACCCGAAGGTGTCGTCGGGTGCGTTGCGCTCCCAGACGGTGATCTCCCAACTCGGGGACAGCTGCTTGGCCAGGGCCGCGAAGTACAGCCCGCCGGGCCCTCCTCCGATAACTGCTACGCGCACGGCGCTCCTCCTAGTGGTTCCGAGCATCAAAATATGCTGTGAATCTGACGCTCGTCAAGAACTCATCATATCGACGGGGTGTTGCGCTGATCACGCGAAGAGCTCCGGGGCCTGGGGCCCCGCCCCGGTCAGGACCTCGCGCACCTCGTCGGGCCAGGCCGTGGAGCCGCTCGCGCGGGCGGCCGAGTGGGCGATGACCATGCGTCCGGTGGCCGCCACCTCCTGGGCCGCGCCCCGGACCGTGAAGGCGTAGTGGAGCGAGCTCGTCCCGACCTCGGTGACCAGCAGTTCGGTGCGGACGGTCTCGCCGAACCACAACCGGGCCCGGTAGTCGGCCTCGAAGTGGACCCTGGGCGTACTGCCGAAGAGGTGGGCGAGGCCCAGGCGCCGCAGCAGGGCGGCTTCGGCGGCCTCGACCCAGCGCACCACCGTGGAATGGTGGTAGTGGCCGGCCGCGTCGGTGTCCTGCCACTCCACGCGCCGCTCGACGACGATGCTGGGCGGATGCGGTACGAGCGCTTCGGGACAACCGGCGGCGCAGCTGTCCGCGCCGATGTCCTGCCGCGGGTGGGAAGCGGTCATGGCGATGCCTTTCATCGGGCCGGAACGGCTCCGGCCGGTACGGGGGGAGTCAGCGGCACAGCACTAGCGGGGGTCGGCGCAGTGCGCTCGCTTGCGCAGTTCGCCGCGCTGGAGCTTTCCGTTGCTGGTGCGCGGCAGTTCGGTGACGAACTCGATGGCCCGCGGGTACTTGTAGGGCGCGATGGTCTGCTTGACGTGGTTCTGGAGGTCCTTGGCGGTCGCCTCGTCCGCCGCGACTCCGGGGCGCAGGACCACGTACGCCTTCACGAGCATGCCGCGCTTGCTGTCGGGGGCGCCGACGACGCCGCACTCCTCGACGTGGGGGTGGGTCGCCAGGGCCTTCTCGACCTCGGGGCCGGCGATGTTGTAGCCGGAGGAGACGATCATGTCGTCGCTGCGGGCCACGTACCAGAAGTAGCCCTCCCGGTCCCGGACGTAGGTGTCGCCGGTGACGTTCCAGCCGTTGCGCACGTACGCGGTCTGGCGCGGGTCCTCCATGTAGCGGCAGCCGGTGGGGCCGGTGACGGCGAGCAGCCCGGGCAGCCCGTCCGGGACGGGTTCACCGTCCTCGTCCACGATCCTGGCGCGGTAGCCGGGGACGGGCCTGCCGGTGGAACCGGGACGGATGTCCTCGTCGGCGGCGGAGATGAAGACGTGGAGCATCTCGGTGGCGCCGATGCCGTCGATGATGCGGTGCCCGGTGGCGGCGTTGAACTCCTCCCACACCTGGGCGGGAAGCGCCTCACCGGCCGATACGCAGCGCCGGAGGCCCGTCAGCCTGCCCGTGGCCCCGGCGGCCATGATCGCCCGGTAGGCGGTGGGAGCGGTGAAGAGCACGGTCACCCCGTGTTCCGCCACGAGATCGGCCAGCTGCTCGGGGCCCGCCTGCTCGATCAGCAGCGTGGCGGCCCCCACGTGCAGCGGGAAGACCACCAGTCCGCCGAGCCCGAAGGTGAAGGCGAGGGGCGGGGTGCCCGTGAACACGTCGTCCGGGCGGGGCTTCAGCACGTGCCGGGAGAAGGTGTCCGCGTTCGCCAGGACGTCCCGGTGGAAGTGCAGGGTGGCCTTGGGACGGCCGGTCGTTCCCGAGGTGAACGCGATGAGGGCCACGTCGTCCGCGGCGGTGGCGACGGTGGAGTACCGCCCCTCCTTGGCCGCGCAGCGCCGCGTCAGGTCGTCCTCCTCCGGTCCGCCGTAGGCGAGCACGGCGAGTCCGGGGGTGTCCGCCGCGGCGAGCTCCCCGAGGAAGCGGTGGTCGCACACGGCGACGGCCGGCCGGCTGATGCCGTGCAGTTCGGAGAGTTCCGTGGCGCGCAGGAGCGGCATCGTCGTGACCGCCACGCCGCCCGCCTTGAGGACACCGAACCAGGTGGCGACGAGCCAGGGATTGTTCGGGCCGCGCAGCAGGACGCGGTTGCCGGGACGGAGCCCGAAGTCCTCGGTCAGCACTTGGGCGACCTGGTTGGCGCGCTGCTGGAGTTGGCCGTACGTCCACCGCTCGGTGGTGGTCAGCAGGCACGGGCGGTCCGGTCCCCAGCGGTCGACCGCGTCGTCGAGCAGCCGCTGGGCGCAGTTGAGCCGGTCCGGATAGTTCAACTCCGGGAGATCGAAGTGGAGTTGGGGCCAGAGGGAGGCCGGGGGAAGCCGATCACGACAGAAGGAATCCGCATGCGCGGAAGGGGAGAGCTCCATGGGGCGGCACCTCAGTCTTGGGGCAGCGGGGAGAATGAAGCAAGTATGTCGCTAGACTGGCGACCGTCAATATTTCGATAGATACAAAATGGAACGCCGCGCCTTCGCGGGTCTCCTTCTGGCCGTTACACGTGTAACATGCTAAGCATCGTCCAGCATGGCGCGCAAGGAATTCGGACAAGCACGACAAACCACTAGAGGATGCTCAGCCGTCCGCTGCGTCCTGGCGGAGGGAGGCGTCGATGGCCTGTTCGGTCCAGATGGTCTTTCCCCCGCCGGTGAAACGGCACCCCCAGCGCTCCGCGAGCTGGGCGACCAGGAAGAGGCCGCGCCCTCCCTCGTCCGTCTCCCTGGCCCGGCGCAGGCGCGGCTGCGTGCTGCTCGGGTCGGACACCTCGCACACGAGCACTTCGTCCAGGATCAGCCGGAGTCCTACGGGCCCTCCGGCGTAGCGGATGGCGTTGGTGACCAGTTCGCTGACGACGAGTTCCGCGACGAAGGCGAGATCGTCCAGCTGCCAGGCGGAGAGCTGACTCACGACGCCCTCGCGGGCGTGGGCGACCTGGGACAGTTCGGCCTCGAACTCCCATGCGGCGACGCGGCTGGGCGGAAGGCGGTGGACCCGGGCGAGCAGCAGGGCGACATCGTCGCCGGGCACCGCGGGCATCAGGGTGCCGAGGACGCTCTGGCAGGTCTCGTCCAGCGTCAGGTCGGAGGGAACGGCGGCGAGGCAGTCCCGCAGCACGGCCATTCCCTCCTCTATGTCGCGGCCGCGGCTCTCGACCAGACCGTCGGTGAAGAGCGCCAGCGTGCTCCCGGGCGGCACGTCGAGCTCCGCCACCTCGAACGGCATGCCGCCGACGCCCAGCGGCGGACCGGGGGCCATCTCGACGGAGAAGCTCTCGCCCCCCGCATCGCGCACGACCGGCGGCGGATGGCCCGCGCTCGCGGCCGTGAGCCTTCCGGTCACCGGGTCGTAGACGGCGTAGAGGCACGTCGCCCCCAGGACCGCGATTTCCGAACGGGAGGCTCCCATGGCCCGCTCGGCCGAGAACCCGAGCACCAAGTCGTCGAGGTGCGTCAGGAGTTCGCCGGGGTCCAGGTCGAGGTCGGCCAGGGTCTGCACCGCGGTGCGCAACCGCGCCATGGCCGCGGTGGCGTCGAGGCCGTGGCCGACGACGTCCCCGGCCACGAAGGCCACGCGCAGGGAAGGCAGGGGGATCACGTCGTACCAGTCCCCGCCGACGCCCACACCGCCGCCGGCCGGCTGGTAGACGCCGGCCGTTTCGGCGGCCGTCAGGTTCAGGGCCGAATGCGGCAGCAGACTGCGCTGGAGGGCCAGCGCGGAGCGGTGCTCCCTGGTGTAGCGCCGGGCGTTGTCCACTCCGAGCGCGGTGCGGGAGACCACGTCCTCCAGGAGGGCCGCGTCGCTGTCGCCGAAGGCGGAGAGCAGGTCGGAGCGCCAGACCGTGACGCAGCCCAGGACGAGGCCCCGGGCGTAGAGGGGGACCGCTATCGAGGAGCTCGCGCCCCGCGGGATGAACGCCTCGAGGGCTTCGGGGTCGACGGGCAGTGTCGTGCGGAGTGCCTGGAGGTCGGGCACGACCACCGGCCGGCCCTCCATGAGCGGCTGCATCAGCGCGTTGTCGACCACGGGCGGCAGCGCCTCCCCGACCGCCAGGAGGTTCTCCGCCGAGATCTCCGGGCTCTGGGCGGCTGCGATCCGGCGCAGCCGTACTTCACCGCTGGCGGCGAGCTCCGGCGGCTCGTCGCCCACGAGGACCGGCTCGGCCAGGTCCACGGTCGCCAGATCGGCGAAGACGGGCACGAGGAGGTTGACGAGCGTCTGGGCGGTGTCCGTGACGTCCAGGGACGCTCCGATCGTCGCCATGGCGGCATGGGAGAGCTCCCGCCGCCTGCGCTCCCCCTCGTGGTCCGCCGCCCGGGGCGTGCTTCCGGCGGGGGTGAGGAGGACGAGCCATCGGCCCGCGGCGCGGTCCGATGAGGCCATGGGTGCCAGGACGCACTCCACGGTGAGGCCGGGTCCCGGACCGGCCCCGGCGGGGATCACGAGGCGGCGCCGGTCCCCCTTTCCCGGGGCGGGGAGCGATTGCGCCAGCGGGGCGCAGACCTCCCCCGGCGCGCACGACATCAGTGCTGACCCCGCCGGCGTGCAGGACACGACCACACCATGATGATCAAGTATGACCGCTGCCGTGTCGCCGACGGGGGCGGGGGCCGAGCCCTGACCGCCACTGTCTGATTCGCGCATGTCGCCTCGCTCATCACTACCGGCAGCCTCCATTATCGGCTCCCGCCTGCTCGGGGGCGACTGGGAACAAGGCGTGGGACTGCCGGACGCCAGGAGCCCGGCGGGCGTCCGGTCGGGCTTCCAGTCAGGCGTCCGGTCGGGCGTCCGGTCAGTCGACGCCCAGCAGGCGCCGCAGGTCGTCGGGCCGGGCGGCGAAGTCCGTACTGGCCGCCTGGTGGACGATGACGCCCTTGCGCATGACTGCCACGGTGCGGGCGACGGAGAGGGCCAGTCCCAGGTTCTGCTCGACGAGGACGACCGACATGCCCTGCGCGCTCACCTCGCGGATCACCTCGCCCACTTGGGAGACGATCGCGGGCGCCAGGCCGTCGGAGGGCTCGTCGAGGAGCAGCAGGCGCGGATTGCCCAGCAGGGCCCGGGCGATCGCGAGCATCTGCTGCTCCCCTCCGGAGAGCTGGTCTCCGCGGTGCCCGAGCCGCTCCCCCAGGCGCGGCAGGAGGTCGAGGACACGGGTCCTGGTCCAGGGGCCCCGAGCCGGGCGCCGCGAGGCGATCGTCAGGTGTTCGTCCACGGTCAGTGGCGCGAAGACCCTGCGCCCCTGGGGAACGACGCCGACCCCGGCGCGGGCGATCACGTCGACGCGGGCTCCGGCGATCTCCCTGCCGTCGAGGGTGACGCTGCCGCCGTAGGGCCGGACGAGCCCCATGACGGTCGATACGAGAGTGGTCTTCCCGACCCCGTTGCGCCCGAGGAGGGTGAGGGTGCCGCCCGCGTCGAGGTCCAGATCGACCCCGCCGAGGACGACGCCCCCGGCGTAGCCGGAGCGCAGGGCGCGAATGCTGAGGAACGGCTTCATGAGGGGACCTCCATGGTGCCGAGGTAGGCGGTCTGGACCGCGGCGGAGGCCCGTACCTCGTCGGGGGTGCCGGTCTTCAGGTGTCTGCCGAGGTGCATGACCGTCACGGTGTCGGCGAGCTCGAAGACCATGTCGAGGTCGTGTTCGATGAGGAGTACGGTCACCTCCCGGGGCAGGGCGGCGATCAGTTCGGTGAGTCGCGCCGTCTCCGCCGGCGACATGCCGGCGGCCGGTTCGTCCAGGAGCAGCAGCCGGGGGCCGGTCGCGAGGGCGACGGCGACCTCCAGCTGGCGCCGCTCACCGTGCGAGAGTGCGGCGGCCGCGAGCTCGTGCCGGGTGGGCAGGCCCACCCGTTCGAGCAGCGCGTGCGCCTCCTCGACCGCCGCCTTCCGGGCACCCACCCGGCGCCAGCCGCCGAGTCCGGCCGCTGCCCGGCGCAACACGGCGAGCAGGACGTTCTCCAGCACGGTCTCCCGCAGGAAGAGGCTGGAGTGCTGGAACGTCGCCGCGACACCGAGCCCGACCCGGCGGTCCACAGGCAGCCGGGTCACGTCCCGCCCGTCGACGAGGATGGTTCCGGCGGTGGCCGGCAGAGTTCCCGAGATCAGGCCGAACAGCGTGGACTTGCCCGCGCCGTTCGGGCCGATGACCGCGTGCCGGGCGCCCGGCCGCACCGTCAGGTCGACCTCGTCCAGGGCTCGGAAGGAGCCGAAGTGCCGGGACACCCGGCGCAGTTCCAGTGCGTGGGGATTTGTCACGCCGTCCTCCTCCGGGTCGGCTTCAGCGGGATCCGTACGCCGGCCAGTCCGCGGGGCAGCGTGTAGACGGCGATGACGAAGAGCAGTCCGAGCAGCAGCGGCCCGCGCCCGGCGACGGCTTCGAGGTTCCCCAGGTAGTCGCGGGTGAGCCAGACGAGCGCGGCGCCCGCGCAGGCCCCCCACATCGAGCCGGAGCCACCGATGACGACGGCCAGCAGAGCCAGCGCGGCAATCTCGAATCCGGCGTCGCCGGGCGAGACGAAACGCTGTACCGACACCCACAGGGACCC
The DNA here is from genome assembly GCF_026340255.1 of Streptomyces sp. NBC_01408. Lineage (GTDB taxonomy): Bacteria > Actinomycetota > Actinomycetes > Streptomycetales > Streptomycetaceae > Streptomyces. The sequence continues at coordinate 737,467 of NZ_JAPEPJ010000002.1, forward strand.
GGCGGCGCCGGCCAGCGCCCCGGCGCCGCAGTAGACGGTGAGGGCGTACCGCCGGGTGGGGTAGCCGATCGCCCGCATCCGCGGCTCGTTGTCGCGGATTCCGCGCAGGGCGAGGGCGAACGGTGTCGAGCCGAGGCGGGAGAGCGCCGCGAAGAGCAGCAGGAACACGGCCAGGACGTAGAAGTAGACCAGCCCGTCGAGTTCCAGGGCGGCCATGCCGGGCAGCGGGACGACGGGCGGGATGCCCGACATGCCGTCGGTGCCGTTCGTCAGCGGTTTCCAGTTGACGGCGGCGCTGTAGACGATCTCGCCGATGGCGAGCGTCAGCATCAGGAAGACCACGCCCCGGGCCCGTACGGCGAGCCATCCGGTCGGCACCGCCACCAGCGCGGAGACCCCGGCGGCGAGGAGGAGTTGGAGGATCCCGATGTCGGTGAGCCTGGTCGCCACGATGGCGCCCGTGTAGGCGCCGACGCCGAAGTAGGCCGACTGGCCGAGGGTGGGCAGTCCGGTCAGGCCGGTGAGCAGGTTCACGCTCATGGCGAGCAGGGCGAACACCAGGATCCGCGACAGGGTGCCGATGGCGTACGGGCCGAGGACGAAGGGCGCCAGGGCGAGCCCGACGACGACGGCGGTCACCGGGAGCCGCCGTGTCACGGACCGGGCGGTTGCGGAGGGGCTCATGTGCGCACCGCCGACGGGACCAGGCCGTTCGGTCGGACCACGAGGACGAGCAGCATGGTGCCGAAGAGCAGGAACGGGGCGTACTCCGGGAGCAGCGCCACCCCGAGCGTCTGCACCTGCCCGATGAGGAGCGCTCCGGCGAGCGCACCGCGCACCGACCCGAGGCCGCCCACGACCACGACGACGAGCGAGAGGACCAGCACGGTCTCGTCCACGCCCGGCCCGGGGCCCAGGATCGGCGCCCCGAGGACACCGCCGGTCACGGCCAGGGCCGCGCCGGACGCGAAGACCCCGTACAGGACCTTGCGGACGTCGACGCCCAGCGCGCGGACCATGTCCCGGTCGGCGACGGTGGCCCGTACCAGTGCTCCGAGCGAACTGCGTTCGAAGACGAGGTACACGGCGAGCGCGAGGCCGGCCGCGACGCCGATGAACACGAGCCGGTAGACCGGGTACGCGTGGCCGAGCAGGTCCACCGTCCCGCTCAGGGAGGTCGGCGGGTCGGTGGGCAGGACCTCGCCGCCGAAGGCCGCGGCGAGGAGGTCGGCGACGATGAAGGTGATGCCGAGGGTCAGCACGGCCTGGTCCAGGTGGCCGCGCCGGGCCAGCGGCTGGGTGAGGAACGTCAGCGCGGCCCCGCCCATGGTGCCCACCAGAACTCCCGCCGCCAGGGCGAGGACGAGACCCCACAGGGTTCCGTCGGACAGTGCGTAGGCGACGTAGGCGCCGGCGAGGTAGAGGGTGCCGTGGGCCAGGTTGAGCACGTCCATCATGCCGAAGACCAGGGAGAGGCCGACCGCGATCGTGAACAGCAGCAGACCGAAGGCGACCCCGTCGATGACGCTGACGAAGTTGCCGTCCAACCATCCGGTCATGTCAGCCGCCCAGTCTGCCGAGTTCGGAGCTGACCGTGTTGGCGCCCCGTTTGACCTCGCGCAGGTACCAGGGCTGGACGGGCGTACCGCCGGCGTTGAACTTCCAGGTGCCGCGCGGGCTGTCGATCTCGCCCACCCCGGCGATGGCCGCGTTGACCGTCTCGGGGGTCACCGTGCCGCCCGCCGCCTTGATCGCCTTGTCGAGGACCTGCGCGGCGTCCCATGACGCCATCGCGTAGGTGGTCGGGGCGGCGCCGTAGGCGGTGGTGTATGCCGGTGCGAACTGCTTGTTGGCGGCGTTGTCCAGGTCCGCGCCGTAGTTGAGCGCGGTGAGGATGCCTTCGGCCGCCTCGCCCTGGCCCTTGAGCACGCCGCCTTCGGTGAGGAAGCCCGGCGCGTAGAGCGGGATCTTGCCGGCGAGGCCGAAGTCGCGGTACTGCTTGACGAAGTCGACGGCGGCGCCGCCCGCGTAGAAGCAGAAGACGGCCTTCGCGCCGGACTTCTCGATCTGCGCGAGGTAGGGCTGGAAGTTCTTCGTTCCGGGGAACGGCGTGTAGACCTCCTCCCCCGCGATCTTTCCGCCGGCGGGGAGGAAGGTGGACTTGAAGCCCTCCACCTCGTCCTCGCCCGCCTGGTAGCCCGCGGCGATCACGAAGACCGGACCGCCGGCCTTCTCGGCCACGTGCTTGCCCAGCGCCTTGCCCGGCTCGTCGTTGACGTACGAGGTGCGCCAGATGTACTCGGTACCGGTCAGGGTCGTCGGTGAGGCGTTGGAGCCGACGAGGGGGACCTTGCTGGTCTCGAACAGGTCCTTGACCCCGTTGATGGTGGCCGAGCTCACCACGCCGCTCACCGCCAGTACCCGGTCCTGTTTGACGAGTTTCTCCGCCGCCGCCTTGCCGGAGTCGGCCGTCTCCCCCTCGTCCGCGACCACGATCTCCACGTCACGGCCGCCGAGCTTGCCGCCGTGCTGCGCGACGTAGAGCTCGAAGCCCTGCTTCATGTCGTCGCCGAGCGCCTTGTAGGTCCCGGACTGCGGGACGAGGAGCCCGATCTTCACGGGCCCGTTCTGCTTGTCGCCGTCGCCGGTCCCGAGGCTGGCACCACCGCACGCGGTGGTCAGCAAGAGGCCCGTCGTGACGGCGATCAGACCAACGGGACGAATCCGACCTGCCATGGAGACTCCGTACGTTGTCAGCCGGCCGCCCTGGCGAACCGGATGTTGCTGATGGGGATGGGGATGGGGCTGCGGATGGGGTGCGGGTGGGGAGGGGCCGAGGGGGCTCCCGGGGGGAGGTCCGCTCCCGGGGTGGCGTGGCTGGAAAGCATCGAGGTGACACGTGTCTATCGCGTAATTACGACGCCCGTCAAGAGTTCGCAAGATATTGGGCCCCGAGACCGCCGCACCCCTTGACCCCGGCGCCGCGTATGCCGTAGCACTAGCCATCGTCAATTTGGCGCTATGCCGGTTCGGCGGCAGGCCCTTGATCAGATCAGGGAGTGAAGCACCATGACCGACGATCCAACGCGACGCAAAGTCCTCAGGAACGGCAGCGTGTTGGCCGGTGCCGCGCTGTTCTCCGGCATCCCCGGTGGACCCGCGGCGCAGGCCGCCCCGCGGGCCGACGAACCCGGGCCCGTCGTGGGACTGCCCGCGGGCCGGCTGCGCGGGGGCATCGAGGGAGGCCTCGCCGTCTTCAAGGGCGTGCCCTACGCGGCGCCGCCGGTCGGCGCCCTCCGGTGGCGGCCGGCCCAGCCCCATCCCGGCTGGCAGGGCACGCGCGATGCCACCGCGTACGGCCCGAGCGCACCGCAGCCCTACCGGGAGGGGGGCGACCAGGTGCTCGGCACCCACGGCGCGCCCCCCCTTCGACGAGGACTGCCTCACGCTCAACGTCTGGACCCCCGGGGCCGATGCCGCCAAGCGGCCGGTGCTGGTGTGGATCCACGGCGGCGGCTTCATCTCCGGATCCGGCTCGCTGCCCGTCTACTCCGGCGACACCTTCGCACGCGATGGCGACCTCGTCGTCGTGACCGTCAACTACCGCCTCGGCCCGCTGGGTTACCTCTACTTCGGCGAGGACGGTGCCGGGGGGAACTTCTGGCTCACCGACCAACTCGCCGCACTGAACTGGGTACGTGACAACATCGCCGCGTTCGGCGGCGACCCGGACAACATCACCGTCGCCGGCCAGTCCGGCGGCGCCCTGTCCGTCGCGGCGCTGGCCGGCACCCGGCCCAAGGGCCGCCCCCTGTTCCGCCGCGCCATCCTGCAGAGCCCCCCGCTCGGGCTGAAGATCCCCACCCGCGCCGAATCGCTCCAGCGCACCGCCCTCTACCTGGACATCCTCGGCGTCAAGAACGTGGCGGAACTACGGGCCGTGCCCTGGCCGCGCCTGATCGCCGCCACCTTCGACATGTTCGGCCGCACCGGACGGTGGGGCTACTGGTCGACCCCGTTCCTGCCGGTCATCGACGGGGCCACGCTGGACCGAGACCCCGCCGACCTGCTGCTCAGCGGTGCCGGGGCGGACATCGACGTCCTGATCGGCTGGACCAGGGAAGAGGCGAACTTCGCCTTCGCGCTCAGCGAGCCGTACGTCGCCGCGACCAAGGACCAGGTGATCGCCCGGGCCCGGGACACCTTCGGGAATCGGGCGGCCCAGGCCTACACCGCGTACGAGGAGGCCCGGCCGGGCGCCCGGCCGGTGGACGTGCTCATGGACCTGATCAGCGACGACCTGTTCCGCATGCCCGCCGTGGCCCTCGCCGAGCGGCGGGCGGCCCGCGGCCGTCCGGTCTGGGCCTACCAGTTCAACCTCCCGACGCCCGCGCACGACGGTCAACTCGCGGCCGCGCACTGCCTGGAGCTGCCCTTCGTGTTCGACAACTTCGACAAGTGGTCGCACGCCCCCTTCCTGACGGGGCTGAACCCCAGGATCCGCGAGGGTCTCGCCGCGACCGTGCACGCGTCCTGGATCTCCTTCATCCGCACCGGCGACCCCAACCACCACCCCATGCCGCGGTGGGACCGCTACGACCGGGACTCCCGCACGACCATGGCCCTCGACTCGGTCACCACCGCCGTCGACGACATAGCGGGGTACTGGCGCCGCCTGCACCACCCGGCGACACCGTAGGCCGTGTCCGCTCCCTAGTGCTGTGGCCGTGTCCGCAAGTCCCGCCTGCGCTACGCCTCCGGTGCGCCCTCGGCCAGCCCGGCGACCCGCTGGACGTGCAGCAGGCTCGGCGTCGCGAGTACGTCGTGCAGCTGCTGGAACGTCTGGCGGGCGGCGACCGCGTTCCAGTCGGCCGGGAGCAGCTCGGCGGGCAGGCCGGGGTCGAGGTAGGGCAGTCGGCGCCACTGGGTGAGCATGGGCACGTAGTGGCGGAACGCCTCGCCGCCGTCGAGGTCGCGCCGCTGCGCGAGTTCCGCGGCGACGGGTGCGTACGCCCGGCTGAAGGTGGCGTACTGCTCCTGGATCGCCGGGAAGTCCCACCACGAGCTGACCGTTTCGGGCAGGTCGCTGAAGGCCGCGTAGTCCGCGGCGAACAGGTGCACGTACTCGCTGAGCCCGCGCCGGACGAGCATGTCGCGGGCGTCGCCCAGGAGCCTGCCGGGTGCCAGCCACACACCCGGGGCGATGTTCCCGAATCCCAGCCAGGTCAGCCGGGTGCGCAGCTGGTAGCGGTACGAGCGCTCGGACTCCGGTACGGAGAAGACGGCCATCGCCCAGCCGTCACTGAGCTTCGCCGGCTCCAGGCTGCCGAAGATCCGCCGGTCGCCCTCGTGGAAGACGGGCTGCGCGGCCTGACTGAGCCGGTAGCCCGTGGCGCCGCGGCGCTCCGGTTCGAGTACGCCCTTCTTCTTGAGCCGGGAGATCGCCGAGCGCGCCGCCGGGCCGTCGACGTCCAGTTCGGACATCAGGGTGATCAGGTCGGCGACGGAGATCCACCCGCCGAGGCGGCGCAGGAACGCCCCGTACACCGTGTTGATCAGGGAGCTGGGCCGAATGGGACTGTCCGCCATGATCGCCTTCCGTCGTATGCGGTCGCGATCCTATCGAGCCGGGCCTGCGGGACGCTGTCCAGGTGCAGGTCACTAGAGCGGCGGCGCTCCGGCGGCGCCGGGGTCAGCCGAGCCGGAGGCCGTGACCGTAGGGGAAGAGCGGGTCTCCGGAGTCGTCGGGCACGTCCTCGTGCCCGGCGACGACGCTCTCCATCGAGCGGGCGAGTTCGAACGGCAGCCTCCCTCCGGCCTTCACCCGGCCGAAGAGCACGTCCAGCAGGGCGGTGTCCGAGGCGCCGAAGTCGGCCACGAGGGCCGCCGCCCGGTCCGCGATCTCGGGTATGACCGCCGCCCGGTCCAGGAAGATGTCGACGACGGTCGGAACGGCGGAGGCGACGTCGAGTACGGGGCGCAGCTCGTCCTCGGTGAAGTCGAGGCGGCCCGCCCGGAAGAACGACTCGAAGCCGGCCGTGCGCTCCTTGTCGTACGGGGCCGCGATGCGCAGCACCGCGACCTCGGCCTCCTGCGGTGTCTCCACGACGGTCGCGTACTGGGCGGCGACGGCCCGGTCGATGCCCTCGGTGTAGACCAGGGTCCCGGGCGCGAGCGGCAGCAGCGGTGCCGGGGCGCCGGCGGGGCGGTCCTTGAGGACGGTGATCGAGCGGCTCTGGGCGGCGAGGCCGGCCGCGGTGAACTCGGGGCTCCCGCAGATCCGGGCGGCGGCATCGGGGTCCACGTAGGGATCGTCGAAGAGGCCGAGTACGAACTTCTCCCGCAGCAGGCGGCTGACGGAGGCGTCGACGCGCTCGGCCGTCACCCGGCCGGTGCGGACGAGTTCCACGACGAGGTCGGGGGCGGCCTCGCCACCGAGCTGGTCGGCTCCGGCGTCGAGGATGCGTTCCACCCGGGTGAGCCGGTCGAGGTCCTCCACGCCCCAGGCGCGTGCGGGGAAGGGCGCTCCGAAGATCTGCGTGTCGGTGACCAGGCCCCAGTCGGTGCAGACGATGCCGTCGAATCCGTACTTCTCGCGGAGCAGTCCGGTGACGACGCCCTTGTTGAAGCCGAAGCCGACCTCGTCGTAGGGCGTGCCGACGGGCATGGCGTAGTAGGGCATGACCTGCGAGGTGCCCGCGGCGAAGGCGGCCTCGAAGGGGATCAGGTGGTAGTCGAAGTTACCGCCGGGGTAGACCTGTTCGCGCCCGTACGGGAAGTGCGCGTCCTCGCCGTTCAGCTGCGGTCCGGCTCCGGGGAAGTGCTTGGTCATGGCCGAGACGCTGCGGGTGCCGAGCGTCTCGCCCTGGAGGCCCCGGACGTACGCGCCGACCATGCGGGCGGCGACTTCGGCGTCGGAGCCGAAGGTGCCCAGGACCCGTGGCCAGCGGGGCTCGGTGGCCAGGTCGGCCGTCGGGTGGAGGGCGAGGCGGATGCCGACCGCGAGGTACTCCTGGCGGACGATGTCGGCGTGTGCGCGCACGAGTTCCTCGTCGCCGACGGCGGCCAGGCCGGGCGGTTCGGGCCACAGGGAGAAGCCCTCGGTGTGCACGCTCGCTGCGGGGTTGTCGACGAATCCGTTGCGGGGGTCGGTGGATATGGTCACCGGGATCCCGAGGCGCGTCGTGGCGGCGAGGTCCTGGAGGCGGTTGTTCCACTCGGCCATGCGGCGCGGCGCCGCCGCCCCGAACAGGTTGAAGTGGTTCATCAGCTTGCCGGTCACCATCGCGGAGGTGGAGGCGCGCATCGGGTCGTCGTCGGGCGCGCCCGGCTCCGGTTCGACCAGGGAGCCGTCCGGGTTGATGGCGACCATGGTCTGGAACAGGAGGCCCGCCTTCTCCTCCGGCGTCATGCGCTGGAGGAGGTCCGCGACCCGCTCGGCCACGGGGAGGCCGGGGTCTTCGTACGGCTCCATGACGCCGTTGCCGTTGAGATCGCGGAACGGCGTGCCGTCCGGAGCGGTGAGGACGCGCGGCCGGGCCGCCGGAGTGTGTGCCATCGGTTTCTCCTACGAGCTTCGCACTGCGTGTGGACCGCCCGCGCGGGCCGCGGGGCGTCGTCCCGGGGCGGCTTGCGCCGGTCCCCCACCGGTCCCGGGCGCTCCCAGCGCACCCGGGACCGGCGCACCGCGACCCCTGCGGCGCCCCCGTAGATTACACGTGTAACCGATTTTGGGGCAGGCTCAGAACGCACGAGTTCACGCCTCGGACGCCGTCGCCGCGGGCGGGGGCGCGGGCGCGGGCGCGGGCGGCTGGGACCGGACCTTGGAGAGGCCGCCCCTGCCGCCCGGCCTCGTAGGCTGGGCGCATGTCCTCCCTCTCCCTCCGCGTCACCGGCCGGGATCTGCCCGGGCTCACGTGCGGACCCCACCAGCACGTACATGTCGGCGTCCAGCGGGGACGCGAGCCGGAAGGTCTTGCTCCGGGAGACGCGGCGGAGGCCGTCTGGGAGTTCACCGTCACGAGGACCACCGCACCGGACGGGACCCTCGATTTCCGCGGACCCCATGTCCAGGGCCGCCGCGGAGCCCGGTTCTTCTACCTCACCTGGGGCGAACTGCCGCCCGGCGGGCCCTTCGGGATGTTCCGCCGGATCAAGGTGTTCTTCGACGACCTCCCCGCACCGGTCCTGGAGCTGGGCAGCGCCTCCGGGAGCCTCGGCCTGACCGACTCCTGCGGCATGCCGCTCTGCGGCGCGGTGCGCCCGCCGGTGATCACCTGGAGCCCCGCGGCCTGACCGGCGGGCTCCAGCGCCCAGCCCCCTGTCCCCGCTCCCTGCTCCCTGCTCTTCGCCCTTCGCCCTTCGCTCCCCCGCGGATCGTTCATACCTACGGGTGAGGGCGTGGGTCCTTGGCCGGGTGTGCCCTCGGGGATTGCCTAACGTGGGCCTGGGACGGCGGGCAGCCGTCCGTGGACGCGTGTTCTCAGGCTCGGGAGCTGGCAATGGCGGGGCAGCACAGGACGACCCTCCGGCTGCGCCTGCGGTACTGGTTCGACCATCTGGTGGCCGGGGGCACCACCGCGCTGATCGGCTGGCTGGCGCTGGCCTGCCTCGCCGTCGTCGTCCCGGCGAGCACGGTCCTCGTCTGGGCCGACCGCACGGCCCCGAACACCCTGTCCGGCCGACTCACGGCGGTGTGGGTCAGCGTCGGCCAGACGCTCAAGATCGGGGGCGCGGTCGGGCCGCCCCTGTACGTCCTCGCCTCCGTGGCCCTCGCCCTGGTCGCCCTGCTGTTCGTGTCGGTGCTGGTCAGCCTGATCACCACCGGCATCAACCGGCGCATCATGGCCCTCCGCCTCGGCCACTCCACTGTGGTGGAGCGGCGGCACACCGTCGTCCTGGGATGGTCCGACCAGGTCTTCCCCGTGATCGGGGAGCTGGTCGCCGCCCATGCCAACCAGCGCCGGTCGGCCGTCGCCGTCCTCGCGCCGATGGACAAGGTGGCGATGGAGGAGGAGATCTCCACCCACGTCACCGACACCGGCAGGACCCGGATCGTCTGCCGTACCGGCCGCACCACCGACCCCGTGGAGCTGGCCCGGGTGAGTCCGCAGACCGCGAAGGCGGTACTCGTCCTGCCTCCCGGCGGGGAGACCGGTGACGCCCACGTGGTGAAGACCCTCCTCGCCCTCGACGCGGCCGTCCCCGGGGCCGCCGGGACGGTGGTGGTGGTCGCCGCCGTCCGCGACGCCCGCAACCACGCCACCGCGCGGCTGGCGGCCGGACCGGGAGGACACGTGCTGTGCGTCGACGACATCGTCGCCCGGCTCCTCGTGCAGACCGCCCGCCAGCCCGGCCTCTCGCTGGTGTACCAGGAACTGCTGGACTTCGAAGGGGACGAGTTCTACACCGCCGCCGCCGGGGCTCTCGCGGGGCGGACCTTCGGTGAGGCCCTGCTGTCCTTCGCCACCTCCTCGGTGGTCGGCCTGCTGCGCGCCGACGGAGGCGTCGCCCTCAACCCGGACCCCGGTACGGCCATCGGCGCGAGCGACCGGATCATCGTCATCTCGCAGGACGACGACACGGCCGTACCGGCGGACGCCGCCTCCTACGTCGACGAGGACGCGATCGTCACGGCCGTCCCCCGGACCCCCGTCCCCGAACGCCTGCTCCTCCTCGGCTGGAACCGCCGCGCCCCGCTCATCCTGGAACAGCTCGACGAGTACGTGAGCCCCGGAACCACCCTGGACGTCGTGGCCCACGGCGACGAGGCGACGGCGCACACCGCCCGCGAGGTCGCGGCGGGCCGACGGCGGCTCGAAGTGGCCTTCCACAGCGGGGACATCACCGATCCCCAGGTGCTGAAGAAGCTGGACGTGCCCTCGTACGACAGTGTCGTCGTCATCGGCGAGACGGGCCGCACGGCTACGGAGACGGGCGCGGCCGCGGCGCTCCCCGCCCCGCCGACGGAGGCGGCAGCGGAGACGGAGGCCGACGACAGGACGCTGGTCACGCTGCTGCACCTGCGGGCGATCGGGCAGGCCGCGCACCGGGAACTCACGCTCACCACCGAGATGTCCGACGACGGCAACCGGCTGCTCGCGCCCGCTCGGGACGGCGCCGACTTCATCGTCAGCGGGCGGCTGATCAGTCTCCTGATGACGCAGATCTCGGAGAGCCACTACCTCGCCGCCGTCTTCGAGGAGCTGTTCAGGGCTGAGGGGCACGAGCTGTACCTGAAGCCGGTCACGGACTACGTCCGGGCCGGGACCGAGGTCACCTTCGCCACCGTCGTCGCCTCGGCCCGGCGCCGCCGCGCCTGCGCCGTCGGCTACCGGTTGCGGGCGGAGGCCGCCACGGGCCCCGCGTACGGTGTGCGGATCAATCCCGACAAGCGGCAGCGGATTCGTTTCGCCGAGGGGGACTGGCTGATCGTGCTCGCCGAGAGCTGACGGCGCCGCCCCTCCTCGGGGAGGGGAGGGGCGGGGCGCGGGCGGTCGGCTCCCGGCGGGCGGGTCCTCGTAGGGCTACGAGCCGGAGTGGACCTCCAGTGCGGTCCGCACCGCTGATTCCAGGGCCCCTTCGATCCAGGCCGGCTTGATCGAGGTGTGGCAGCCGGCGAAGTGCAGGCTCCCCTCGGGCTGGCGGACGTGCGGGAAGAGCTCGGTGTGCTGGCCGGGCAGCAGCACGGAGGCCTCTCCGTAGGCGTACGGGTCGCGCATCCAGGACTGGGTGCGTCCGACCCCGGTGTAGAACACCTCGACGCGCTGCCCGAACACCTCCTGGAGTCCGGCGAGCGCGCGGGGGTAGCGCTCCGCGTCGTCGAAGGAGTCCCACTTCAGGGCGTCGTCCGCCCAGCTGTAGGAGGCGAGGATCACCCCGCCCCGGCTGCCCTCGACGGGGTAGGAGGGCTGGAACATGAAGCGGTTGGGGTTGTCGGTCGCCGAACCGCCTCCGATGACCCCGGCCGCCTCGGGCTGGTCTCGGGTGACGCGGCGGCAGGCGGCGTAGTGGGCGCGCTGGGAGGCGGAGACGTGGCCCCTGGGCACGGAGGTGTGGGCGCCGAGCAGGGAGCCGTCGCCCGGGGTCTGCCCGAGCTGGTACTTCCGGTACAGGCCGGGCTGTACGGCTTCCAGCTCGCGCTTCCAGTCGGCCTCGTCGAACTCCCACCAGCGGCGGCTGAATTCCAGCAGCACCTTGGTGGCGGCGTCGTAGTGCAGTTCGGTGATCGCGCGCCGCTTGCCGTAGGAGAGCGCGGGGGTGACCGGGATGTGGCGCAGTCCGGAGAAGGGGACGGTGATGATCGCGCTGTCGCCGGTGAAGGTCTCGGTCCGCACGACGGCGCCGCCGCGGCCCTCCGAGACGGTGTCGACGGTGACCTGGCCCTCGCCGTGCGTGATCCGGGTGGCGCGGCGGTCGAGCCGGACCAGGTCCTTGACGCGGGCGTAGAGCGCGTCGGCCAGGGTGGCCGTGCCGTCGGGCAGTTCGTAGAAGGCGGTGTCGGGGCTGATCAGCGAGGCCCCGATGAAGCTGTGGATGAAGGCGAGGTGCAGGCGGGAGGTGAGGTTCTCGACGGTTCCGACGAGGTCGACGGTCCGCTCGTCGAGCTTGGCCTCCTCGGTCAGGAAGCGGTACATCGACATGTGGCCGTAGCGCTGGACGACCCGGCCCCAGCCCTCGACGAGTTCCCTGTCCTTCTTGCCCTCGATCTCCTTGCGGACGGGGGCGAAGGCATTGCGCACGATCTGCGCGGCGGGCACGGACTCGTAGGCCGCCGGCACCCCGAAGGAGCGGTTGAGGGCCTGCGGGCTGCGGGCGTAGTCGGCGCGGCGGACCCGGATGCCGTTGACGTAGATCCAGGTGCGGTAGGCGGGGCGGCCGGACCCGTCGACGTCGACCAGGTGGAAGCGCCGCCGCTTGAGGCCGAGGCCGTCCATCAGTCCGGTGACCAGCGGGTGGCTGTCGGGGATGCGCATGGCGCCGGCCTCGGCGTACTGCTTCGGGTCGGCGAAGGGCGCGGGGGACTTCTCGTGTCCGCCGGTCCGGAAGGTCTTGATCCGGCCGCCCACCCGGTTGCCGTTGGCCTCGATCACGGTCACCTGGTGGCCGGCCTGGTGGAGCAGGTGGGCCGCGGCGAGCCCGGCCGGCCCGGCGCCGATGATCAGCACCTTCTTGCGGGCGCCGCGGGTCCTGGGGAGGCCGTTCTTCAGGAGGATGTCCGCGTAGCGCGGCACCAGCGGCTGGTCCTCGTCGTCCCGTACGAGGATGGCCCGCGCGATGGTCAGGCAGGTGTCCCAGTCGGCGGGTGAGGCGCCGGGGGTGGCCTGCGAGCTCTCGGCGGAAGCGGCGGCGACCGTCAGCGCACCGGCTCCGGCGACGGCGGCCGCGCCGGCGATGACAGTACGGCGGGAGGGCCGGCGAGCGGGCGCCGGGGCGGGCTCGTCGGAGGAGCCGGGCACGGGGGGCGGGTCGATGATCATGGGGCAACTCTTGCGGTCCGGCTGCGCCCGGGACGCCGAAAAGGGCCCGGGCGCGGAACAACCACCCGGACGTGCGGCCCTGGCCGCACGGCGCTGACGAACTGGGTTTCGGGCCCGCGTGCGCGCCCGCACACCCGCCCGGCAGCCGGAGCCCACCGCCCGATCGGGCGGCCCGGCCCCGCTGCCCACCCCACTGGCCCACCCGGCAGCCCGTCCCGCCGGTCGGACCGAAGGTCGGACCGAAGGTCGGACCGGCCGGTCAGACCCCGCGGTCAGACCTTCCGGACCACGCTGGACTTGAGTTGCATGGCGCCGAAGCCCTCGATCTTGCAGTCGATGTCGTGGCCGTCGACCCCGTCGACCAGGCGGATGTTGCGCACCTTGGTGCCCGCCTTGATGCCGCTCGCGCTGCCCTTGACCTTCAGACCCTTGACGACCGTCACGGTGTCGCCGTCGGCGAGCACGTTGCCGACCGAGTCCTTGACCACCCTCTCTCCGGAGGCTTCGCCGGACACGTCGGAGGCGGCGGGCTGCCACTCGTGTCCGCACTCGGGGCAGACGAGGAGGGCGCCCATCTCGTAGGCGTAGGCACCGGAGCATTCAGGACAGGGCGGCAAGGAGTTCTCAGTCACCGGGTCAGTGTATTTCAGGCCCGCCGGCCAGCCGCGATCACGGCGTGTGACCGTGGCGCCCGGGCGCGGGCCGGCTGTCGGCCGGCCCGGTCCGGACCGTCAGGCGCCGGTGTGGTCACGGGGTACCCAGCCCCGGTCCGCGCCGGTGCGGATCAGGCTCTGGGCGTAGTCCCAGAGGTCCGCGGAGGCGTCCTTGATCACGGACTTGCGGGCGAGCACCACGTCCTCGGTGACCCCCGGGGTGCGCCATGTGCCGCCCTGGTTACCGTAGTTGAGCAGCAGCGGCTGGAGCCGGTCCATGGCCTTGGCGAAGCGGGCCTCCGGGGTGAGGCGCGCCTCGAACTCGTCCCACAGGGCCCGGAAGTGCTCCTGCTGGTCGGCGGGGAGCAGCGCGAAGAGCTTGTCCGCGGCGCGCTGTTCCCTCGCCTCCTGATCGGCGGCGCCCACGGTGTCGTAGAGGAAGGTGTCCCCCGCGTAGATCTCCACCAGGTCGTGTACGAGGACCAGGGCGAGGACCTTGCTGGTGTCGACGGGTTCGTCCGCGTGCTCCGCGAGCACCAGGGTCATCAGTGCCAGGTGCCACGAGTGCTCGGCGTCGTTCTCCTTGCGGTCCGCGGCCAGCAGCGGGCTCTGCCGGAAGACGTTCTTGAGCCGGTCCACCTCGATGACGAACTCGATCTGCCGGCGCAGCCGGTCTGGGGTGCCCTCGGGCTGGCGGACGGATGCGGCGAGGAGGGGGAGGTCTTCGTCGGTCATGCGGGCTCCTTGGCGGTTCGGTGAGCGGGCTGGTCAGCGGTTGAGGTACTGGAGAACGACGGCGGCCACGAGCAGCGACGTCGTCACCCACAGGGCGGGATGCGGCCTGCGGCGGCCGAGGACTCCGGCGACGGCGCACACCACGAAGGCGGCGGCCATGGCCTGGTCGATCGCGAGCGTGGCCACGGTGACGGCCAGCGCGGTCACCGTGACGGCCAGGCCCAGCGGACCCGACGTCTCCGGACGGCGTGCGGTCAGCATCTTGACCGCGACGAAGACCAGGGCGCCGGTGGTGGCCTCCACCGGTACGTGGGCCAGGACCGGGGCGAGGAACAGGCAGGAGAACAGCAGCAGTCCGGTGACCACGGCGGCGATGCCCGTCCTGGCGCCGGCGCGGATGCCGACCGCGCTCTCCACGAAGGCCACGAAGCTGGAGGAGCCGGCGGCGGATCCGGCGACGGTCGCGCCCGCGTCGACGAGCAGCGCCTGGCGCATGCCCGGCACCTTCCCCTCGTCGTCCTGGAGCGGGGTGTTCGCCGACAGGCCCACCACCTTCGCGATGCTGCCGAAGAAGTCGAGGGCGAACAGGACCAGGACGAGGCCCCAGGCCCGGGGGTCGGCGATGACGGTGAGGTCGAAGCGGAAGAGCGCGGCTCCGCTGCCCTCGACGGTGCCCGGGACCGCGGCGGCGTCGATGCCCGCGAACACGCAGTACACGGCGGCGGCCGCGATGCCGCCGAGGACGGCGGCGGCGCGCGCGCCGAACGCGTCCAGGAGCAGGGCGACGGCGAGCCCGATGTACAGCGCGACGGCGGGCGGCGCCGTCCAGTCGCCGAGGCCCGACAGGCGTCCGTCGGAGGTGCGCACGAGGTGGGCGATCTGGAGGCCGACCAGACCGATGAAGGCGCCGACGGCGGCGGCGAGCGCGGCGCGCAGCTCGGCGGGGATGGCGTCGATCACCGCCTCGCGCAGCCGCAGCGCGGACACCACCAGCATCGCGACGCCGGACCAGAAGACCATGCCCAGAGCCTGGGGCCAGGTGTAGGCGAGGGTGCCGACCACGGAGAACGCGATCATCGCGTTCATCTCCATGCCGGGGGCCACGGCGAAGGGGAGCCGGGCCCACAGCCCCATGGCCAGGGTGGCGAGGCCGCCGACGGCCGCCGTCGCGAAGAAGGCGGCGGCGTGCGGGATGCCTCCCTGGCTCAGGATGGCCGGGTTGACGACGACGATGTAGGAGAGGGCCAGGAACGTCGACATCCCGGCGAAGACCTCGCGCTGCCAGGTCGATCCGCGGGCGGTCAGGGAGAAGTAGCGGTCGACGGCTCCGAGGCCCTTGACCGGTTCCCGGCTGAGCAGTTCCGGCCCGCGCCACGGGCTGCCGGGCGGGGTCACGGCGCGGTCCCGCGGGGTGGGGAGGCGGCGGAGACCGGGCTGATGGTGTCCCCGACGTCGCCGAGGAGCAGCTGCCCGGGGGCGTCCGGTGCCACGGCGTAGAACTTTCCGTTCAGCTCTCCCGAGACGTGGCCGACGTGGAGGGTCAGCGACACCTCCAGCTGCTCGGCGTACCGGGCGAGGGCGAGGGCGCCCTGCCGGGTGGAGTGGCAGGTGAAGATCTCCACTTCGGCTCCGGGCAGGACGGTCAGGCGCATCATGGCCATGAGCGTCACGCCGCTCGCCACGACGCCGTCGACGACCACCAGCCGGTCGGCCCGGGAGGGCACCCACTCGTCCACGCCGACGAGCAGTCCGCCGTCCAGCGGTATGCGCTTGGCGTGCGGGGTCCAGTTCCCGCGCTCCGGCAGGACGCCGAGGCGCTCGGCCAGGATGCGGCCTTCGCGCTCGGGGGCTATGACGGTCGTTCCCGGTACGGTCGCGCTGTCGCTCGCCTGGACGGGCAGCATGCCGTAGATGTCGAGGAGGGCGCGCAGGTAGCGGCCGCGGTCGGCGTCGCTCTGGGCGGGGAGGTTGGCGACCTCGGTGACGGTGTCCATGCGCCGGACCACCTCGGGGAGGGTGTCGGACGCGACGCGTATGTTCGGTGGCAGGGGGCCCGGGGCGTGCAGCGACTGGAGCACCGTGGGGTCGAAGTGCACCAGGTGGCTGAAGTAGGTGTCGTGTTCCTTCTCGAAGTCCTCGACGGTGCGCCGGGCCTCCGGGAGGAGTCCGGGCCGGTCGAGTAAGCGGGCGGTGTTCATCGATGACCTCCGGTCTTGGGCTCGAGGGACTGGTCTTGCGGGGACGGGGCGCCGGCGCTCCGCCCCGTTCGTGCGAGCAGGAGCAGCGCCAGTGGCGCGGCCGCCGTGGCGACGACCGCGGTGACGAGGAAGGTCTGCTCGAAGTCCGGCGCCGCCGGCTGCTCCCCGTGGAGCAGGACCAGCAGCGCCAGGCCGATGGAGCCGCCGGTGTACTGGGCCGTCGTCACCAGGGCGCTGCCGGTTCCGTTGCTCTCCGGGGGGAGGTCGCGGGTGCCCGTGATGAACATGCCGGTGAAGGCCATGCCCTGGCCGAGGCCGCTGAGCAGCAGGCCGGGCAGGATGCCCGGCGCGTAGCCGCCGTCGGCGCCGACGGCCAGGGCGAGGACGAGGAGTCCGGCCGCTCCGGTGACGAAGGCGGTGGACAGCAGCCGCTGGAGCGTGAGGCGACCGGCCAGCCGGCCGGCCACGGTGTTCCCGACGACGATGGCCGCGGCGAGCGGCAGGAAGGCCAGGCCCGCGGCGAGCGCGCTGTACGCCCGTACCTCCTGGAGGTACAGGGTGACGAGGTAGAACTCGGCCCCGAAGCTGGCCATGTACAACGCGGCGACGAGGCAGGCCACTTGGAGGGTCCGTACGCGCAGCAGCGAACGGGGCACGAGCGGGCGGCGGCGACGGCGGCTGAGGACGAGCAGGCCGCCCGCCAGGGCCGCCACCAGGAGGGCGGCGGTGACCACGGGGGCGGCGGGGTGGGCGCGGGAGAGCTCGGTGAAGGCCAGGACGAGGGCGACGACCGCGGTGCACGCCGTGAGCGTGGCCGAGGCGGCGACCGGGGCCCGTTCTCCGGCCGCGGTGGAGCGCAGCGCGCTGCCCGCGGCGAGCAGGCAGACCGCCACGATGGGCAGGTTGATCCAGAAGATCCACTGCCAGGAGGCGACCGCGAGGATGCCGCCGCCGGCCGTGACGCCCAGGGCCAGGCCGACGGCCCCGGTGGTGCCCCACACGCTGACGGCCCGGTCGCGCTGCGGCCCGGCCGGGTAGGCGGCGCTGAGCAGCCCGAGGGTGGCGGGCACGAGGAGGGCGGCCGCCACCCCCTGCCCGATGCGGGCCGCGATCAGGGGCGCGGCCGAGCCGGAGAGCGCGGCGCCGACCGAGGAGGCCGCGAAGAGCAGCTGGGCGGCGAGGAACACCCGGCCGGCGCCGAAGGCGTCGGCCAACTGGCCGCCCAGCAGCAGGAATCCGGCGAAGAAGATCGCGTAGGCGCTCACGATCCACTGGAGGGCGACGGTGGAGAAGTGCAGGCTTCCCCCGATGTCGGGGAGGGCGACGTAGATGATGGAGAAGTCGAGCGCCACCAGCAGTTGTGCCCCGGCCAGGGCCGTCAGTAAGCGGGCACCCGGAGTCGGTACGGAAGAAGCGTGCAAGGTCGGTCAGCCTTCCTAGGTCAGCAGGTCATCCCAGGGCGGCGAGGGCCTTCATGAACACGTCCCAGAACCGTTCCGTGTCCAGCCGCGTCGCCACCAGGGCGTTGGGCTCGCGCCCCGTGACACCGTAGAGGTCGATCACGGTGGCGCCGCGGGTGAACTCGCCCCGCAGTTCGATCGAGACGGGTGCCTCGACGCACTCCACCAGGGTGGGGTCCAGTACGCGGGCGATGGCGACGGGGTCGTGCAGCGGGGCGTCGGGCAGGTCCCAGATCTGGTCGTAGGTGCTGGAGCGGAATTCGAGGAGGGCGGCGGACACCTTGCCGATGTGCGTGCCCACGTCCAGGATGCGGTGCAGCACTTCGGGGGTGACCGGCGCCTGGTGGGTGACGTTGAGGCCGCAGTACGTCATGGGGATGCCGCTGGCGAGCACCTCGTGGGCCGCCTCGGGGTCCACCAGGATGTTGTACTCCGAGTAGGGCAGGGTGTTGCCGCGGTGGGTGGCCCCGCCCATGCAGACGATTTCCTTGATCTTGTGCCGGTCCTCCGGGTGGAGGGCGAGGAGTCCCGCGATGTTCGTCTGCGGGCCCGTGACGACGAGGGTGAGGGGTTCGGGGCTGTCGGTCAGCAGGCCGTGGATGAGGTCCACGGCGTGCGCGGAGTGCAGCGGGACCTCGGCCGGATCGGGGAAGTCCCAGCCGTCCAGGCCGGTTTCGCCGTGCACGTCGTCGCCGACCAGCAGGGGGCCGGTGAGCGGTTTGGGGTAGCCGGCGGCGACGGGAACGTCGAAGGCCTTGGCGAGGGCGCACATCCGCCGGGCGTTCAGAGTCGTCTTGGCGATGGTCTGGTTGCCCGCGCTGGTGGTGACGGCCCGCAGGTCCACGCGGGGGTCGCCGACGGCGAGGAGGATGGCCATCGCGTCGTCGTGGCCGGGATCGCAGTCCAGGATGATGGGGGTGGGCATGCGGGACTCCATGGGTGTCGGGCGGTCGGTCGGGGCGGCCGCGGCGGACCGTACGGGGGCCGGGTGCGGCCCGTCACTCACTCCGGGGCGGCCAAGGGCTGTCCGGGGACGGCCGTCAGGTTCCGGTAGAAGTCCAGGTGGCGGCGGCCGGCGGTGGCGAACTCCTCGCGCAGGCGGTGTGCCAGCGCCCGGTCGCCACCGGTCGGTACGACGGGGGGCCGGCCCAGCGCCTCCCGGAGCGCTCCGGTCAGCGCCTGGGCGTCACCGGCGGGGACGATGGTGGCGGCCGAGTAGTCCTGGAGCAGCAGGGGCAGGTTGCCCGAGTCGCTGGCGACGACGCGCCGGCCGCAGATGACGGCCTGGGCGACGGAGAGCGAGAACGGCTCTCCGTGGGCGCCCCGGTCGATGGTCGGGTGGACGACGACGTCGCTGGCGCGGATCGCGGCCCAGCTCTGCCCGGGGCGGTAGTGGGTGAAGTGCACGCGTCCCTTGTCCTGCCACGCTGCCGCCCGTGCCATGAGGGTGTCGGGGATGCCCGGCGGCCAGATGAGGTGCTCGGTCCCGGCGTGGACGAAGTGCAGGTCGGCTCCCTCCTCCAGCAGCGTCATGGACGCCTCCAGACTCAGGTGGGAGCCCTTCCACCGGGTCATCCGGCTGGGCTGGAGCACGGTGGCGCCGCCGCCCGCCCCGGGCAGCCGGAAGGGTTCCTCCACGAGCGGCAGGGCCAGCGCCAGCACGGTGACCCCGGCCCCGGGCAGCCTGCGCCGGACCTCTTCGGCGACGAAGGCCGAGTGGGCGACCAGACGGCCGGGGAGCGTGGCGAGGAACTGCCACTGCTCGGGCTGCTCGTCGATGTTGTGCAGGTCGAAGACGAGGCGGCCGCGCCAGCCGCGCTCCCGCAGCTCGTCCACGCAGGCGGTCACCGTCCCGGGCTTGTGCCATTGCGGGTTGTGCCAGCACGACGTCCGCGTCCAGGCACTTCCCGGCGAGTGCCCGGATGCCGGCCGGGTCGGAGGGCACGGCGATGTCGAGGGCCGGAACGTATTCGCAGACCGGTGACTCCCGGGTGCCGACGAGGGCCCGGACCGTGCAGGGCAGGGCGGCGAGCTGGCCGACGACCGCTTGCAGATGGGTCTCGACGCCGCCGGTGACCGGGAGTCCGGTCCAGTGGACGTGCACGATGCGCACCGCGCGTCACCCTTCCCCGGAGGTGTCGGAGTCCTCGGCCAGCCGGAAGCCCATCGCGTACAGCGAGCGCGGGTAGGGTCCGTGCCGGCGCTGGCACCGGGCCAGGTCCCGGAAGCGGTTGAAGGCCCCGCCCCGGGCGATCCGGTAGGCGCCGAGCCTCAGGTACAGGTCGTCGCGCACCAGCTCCCCTCCCGGGTAGGGCCCGTAGGTACTGCTGGTGTACTCCTCGACGTTGCCCGCCATGTCCAGCGCCCCGCACCAGGACCGGCCGTCGGGGAAGGCCCCGACGGGGCTGGTCATGAGCAGGCCCGTCTCCAGTGTGTTGGCGGCGTGGGCGTTCCAGGTGTCGCCCCAGGGGTAGCGCAGGCCGTCCGGTCCCCCGGCGGCGTACTCCCATTCCTGCTCGGTGGGCAGCCGGAAGCGGCGGCCGGTGCGGCGGCTGAGCCAGTACGCGTACAGGTCGGCGCTCTCCGCGGTGACGGTGTACACGGGGTGGTTGGCGGCAGCGGGGCCGAAGCGTCCGTAGTGCCAGTCGCTCGGCAGCTCCGGCCGTCCGGTGTCCTTGAGGAAGACCGCGAACTCCGCGTTGGTGACCGGGTACTTGGCGATGGAGAAAGCGGCGACCGGGTACGCGTGGCGCGGGCACTCCTTCTCCACCCAGGACCGCTGTACGCCGAACTGGGCGGAGTCGGCGTGGAGTTCACCGACCGCGCCGACGGGCGTCCCGACGAGGGCCCGGCCCGCGGGGACGGCCAGCATCGCCGGCGCGTCCCAGCCGGTCCGGGGGTCGCCCGCGAGGGCGAGCGCGGCGCCCGCCGCCAGGCGGTGTTCGAGGGTGAGGGCCGGGTCCTCGACCAGGGCGGACAGCTGGGCGGCCGGGTGTCCGGCCACCTGCTCGAAGCAGTCGAGGCGTTCGGCCCGCGGTTCCACATAGCCCTCGGGCAGGCCCATCGCCGCGCGGTCCGTGAGGGAGTTGATGTCGGCGTCGACCAGGTTCGTGTGCGCGATGTGGGAGGTCACTTCGCTCCTCGGGCGGTGTCGTGGCGGTTCACGGTGCCATCTGCCCCGGGGCGGCGACCGCTAGGCCGTGTCCACAGAGTCCCGCCTGCCCGGCTGGGTCCGGCTCCGGCTCCGGCTCCGGCGCCGCTTTGCGGACACTCCCCGGTGCTGTGGCCGGAAGGTCCTGGCCCAGCGCGTCGAGGTGCCCCATCAGCCGGTCCTTGACCTCCAGGTACGCCTCGTTGAAGGGCGTACGGAAGCCGCCGAGCGGGACCCGGTCCTCGACCACGATCCCCTGGGCGGCGAGCCCCGCGACCTTCACCGGGTTGTTCGTCATGAGCCGCACCCGGGCGATGCCCAGCTGGCGCAGGCATTCGGCGGCTGTCCGGAAGTCGCGGCCCTCGGCCGGGAAGCCCAGCGCGAGGTTGGCGCTGATGGTGTCGTGCCCGGCCGACTGGAGCGCGTACGCACGGATCTTGTTCGCCAGCCCGATGCCGCGCCCTTCCTGGCGGAGCATGTAGACCAGCACGCCGTTGTGCGAGCGGACGATGGCGTCCAGTGCGGCGTGCAGCTGGGGACCGCAGTCGCACTTCTCGGAGCCGAGCACGTCCCCTGTGAAGCAGGCGCTGTGGATGCGGACGATCGGCGGGGCGCCCGATTCGCTGTGCGGCGAGATCGTCCGGAGGGTGACCGCTTCCTCCGTCTCCCGCCCGTCCGCACCGGCCTGCCCGAAGACGGTCAGCTGCATGAGGGTGGACGCGACGGGCAGGGGTGCGCTCGCGAGGCGTACCAGCGGCGCCTCGTCGGCCGTCGTCATCGGCCGTCCTGCCCGGCCGCGGTCCGCCCCGCGGCGGTGTCCACCGCGATCTCGTACACGCAGCCGTCGTAGGAGGAGGCCAGGAAGCGGCCGGGGCCGCCGCCGGGTGCCAGCGCCGAGATCCCGGCGGGTGTGGGCCTCGTGTCGCACACCCACTCGCAGGCCTCGGGGTCGTAGACGGCGACCTGTCCGTGGTAGCCGCCCGTCGCGATCAGGCTGGTGTGCGGGTCGACGGCGACGCACTTGATGCTGTTGAGGTGCGGAGTCGTCACGACCGCCTGCTGTTCCCCGGCCGCGGTCCAGATCCTGAGGGTCAGGTCGCGGCTCACGCTGGCGAACCGCCCGTCCGGGAGGGCGGCCGCGCCGTTGGCTATGCGCGCGTGCGCCGCCTCGTTGTCGGCGACCGGCTTCAGGTCCGGCAGGGAGTGCCACTTCGCGGTGCCGGTGGCGCACACGCTGAAGAGCACGTCGCCCTGGATCGCCACTCCCTTGATGGCGTTGTCCTGGATGCGGTGCTCGCCGACCAGCTCCAGCCGGCCGGTTCCCTTCTCGTCGCGCAGGACGATCGCCTCGCCGGTGTAGGTGCCGACGACGAGGGTCTCGCCGTCCGAAGCGGTGTGCACGGCCGCGCAGTTGAGCGGGGAGCGGTGCTGGTAAAGCAGGGCTCCGGTGGTCGCGTCGTAGAGCGCGCCGAGCTGGCCGCCGCTGACGACCGTGCCCGCGACCGGGGTGATGAAGTTGCAGCAGCTGCCGAGTTCGGCCACCGGCTCGCCGTCGCGCCGGACGGTTCCGCTGTCGCCGACGGTGAACCGCCCCGTGGGGGTGTCCGTCACCGCGTTGAGCCCGGGCGTGGGCGTGACGGAGGTCAGGTCCCAGCTCCCGTCGGCCCGGTCGAAGACGGCGTAACTCGATCCGAAGGTGCCGAAGACCCAGCGGGTGGCGTCCAGTTTGGCGCAGGAGCGCAGCCATACGTCGGCGGGCACCTCGCTCGTCAGGAGGTGTACGGGGTCCGCGCCGTGTTCCAGGCGCCAGAGCCGCACGGTGCGGTCGTAGCTGGAGCTGAGCAGGATGCCGGCCTCGGCGTCGTAGGCGATCCGCTTGATCCCGGCGTCGTGGACGCGGTGGCGCCTGGTGCCCGAGGGGTCGATCAGGATCAGCTCGCCCTCGTCGTTGCCGAGCGCGAAGCTGTCCACGCCGAGGACCGCCACGGTGTCCGTCTCGACGTCCCCGAGGTCGATGGTGCTCAGCAGGGCGCCGGTGGCCGCGTCCCAGCGGCGTACCGTCCCGTCGTCGCTGGTGGTCACCAACTCGGCGCCGCCGCGCACCCATTCGACGGACAGGACATCCTCCTCGTGCCCCTCCAGCCGGTGGATGAGCCGCCCGTCCAGGTCGTAGATCCGCGCGATGTGGTCACGGGAGGCCGTCGCCACCCGGGTCTCGTCGGGCGAGACGACGGTCATCTCCACGTCGTCCTTCTGGTCCGTGAGGACGCTGATGAGACGCAGGTCGGGCACGGACCACAAGCGCGCGGAGTAGTCGCTGCTCGACGTCACCACGATGCGGCCGGAAGGCGAGAAGCGGCACTGGTTGGCGAGGTGGTCGTGACGGGCCTCGGTGATGGCTGTCCGCGTCCGCGCATTCCACAGAATGATCCGGTTGTCATACCCGGCGGTCACCACGAGATCGCCGCGGGCGTCGATTCCACTGATCGGCGACGTGTGCTTGATCATGAATTCTCCTCGTCGTCACGTGATCGCCCCGTTCGAGGGCATGACTGTGCGCCTGCACGGAGATATGGCACCGCAGGGATGGGGATATCGATTGGTGCACCGAATGGCCGGCCGGAATGAATGTCGCCGGCGAAAGAGAGCTGCCGGAAACCGACCGTCGGTGGGGGATGGAATGGCGGGCCTCAGCTCGGACCGAAGTCGGACACTAGCTATTGGCACATGCCCAGGTCAACGGCTGCCTGTCAGCTGTCCTGAATTCACCGGCTTGCCGCCCCGCGGGGTACTTCGCGCACCGACCGGGGTGCCTTGATCATGCCGCGCACCCTCCGGGACCCCGCCTGCACGGACCCGCGCCTTTCCTTGATCGTGCGGTGATGCGCCCTGGTGAGGGGACCGCCGGGATCCGCCGTACGGCACGCCGCGCACCCGCCCCAGAACAAGCCAATGTGCACATGCCATGTTGCTGAAGAGGCTGCCGCACCCTTCCATGGAAAGGAATCGATCTAGGGGGAACGGTGAACGACCTGGACGGCGCCCTGCAGTACCTCAGCGACTCCGGACCCGAGTTCGGCCCCGGCGTGAGCAACCACGGCCCCATGGCGGCGGAGGCCCTCGGACAGCTCGGGCACGGCGCGTCGATCGGGTCCTGGGTGAGCTCGTACCGGAAGGTCCTCTACGACGACACCTACGGGCGCTTCCAGGAGATCACCCGGGACAACTGGCGGTCCGCGCTCGGCAACATGCGTCTCCTCGGGGACTGGAACGAATTCTTCCGCCGGGAGCTGGACAGCGCGCCCTGGACCGACGTCCTCGTCCGCTGGTGGCCCCGGCTGCTGGGCGGCTTCGCCGCCGGAGGAGGCCACGGCGTCATCCGGACCGGGCACGCGGTACGGATGCTGACGGAGGCCCACACCCCGTGGCGCCTGGAGGAACTCGCCCGCGGGCTCGGCTACTGGGCCGCCCGCTACCAGGAGCTCCCCGAGGAGCCCGCGACCCCGCGCGAACGGGATCTGGCGCAGGCCTGGGACGCGGTCCCCAAGCTGCGCAGCGACCAGGGCATGGGCATGATCTTCCGGATCCGCCTCGAAACCGTCTGGCTGGAGCCCGACTTCGCGCCGGCCGTGGACTCCCTGCTCCCCGAGGACGACGCCGACCGCGCGCTGAGCCGGCTCACCCTGGCCGCCGCCGGGAGCTACCTCACCGACGACCACAAGACCCCCATGGCCTTCGTCCACGCGCTCACCACACCCGCGGCGGTCCGCCTGGTCCTGCCGCACCTGCCGCCGGAACTCCACTGGCCCACCGTCGCCGCCTCCGTCCGCTTCTCCGCCGCCATCCGCAGCGCCTACGGGACCGGGCGGCGCGAGCACCACCCCGAGGAGCCGGTCCGGGACTACGTCACGCTCGCCGAACGCGCCCTGGCGACCGAGGACCCGCACGCCATCAAGTACGTCGAGGCCTGCCGCCGCGAGGACGCGCTGCGCCCCGATCCCTCGTACGCGATCGCCGCGACCGACTGGGTCCGGCGCTGCGAGACGGGGTCCTTCTGAAGGTGACGGGGCACGAGCCCACCGGCACGCCGCCCTGGTGGCGCGACGCCGTGATCTACCAGGTCTACCCGCGCAGCTTCCTCGACACGGACGGCGACGGAGTCGGCGATCTGCGCGGTGTCAGCCGCCGCATCCCCTACCTCGCCCGCCTCGGCGTCGACACGCTGTGGCTCTCCCCCTTCTTCTCCTCCCCCATGGCGGACTTCGGGTACGACGTCCGGGACCACACCGCGGTCGATCCCCTCTTCGGCGACCTGGCCGACTTCGACGGGCTCGTCGCCGCGGCCCACGCCCACGGGCTGCGCGTACTGATCGACTACGTCCCCAACCACACGTCCGGCGAACACCCCTGGTTCCGGGATGCGCGCACCGGTCCGCTCAGTCCCCGGCGCGACTGGTACGTATGGCGGGATCCGGCGCCGGGGGGCGGCCCGCCCAACAACTGGATCACCTTGTTCGGGGAATCCGCCTGGACCCTGGACACGGAAAGCGGCCAGTATTATCTGCATTCCTTCCTGTCGTCCATGCCCGACCTGAATTGGCGCAACCCGGCCGTGCGGGAGGCCATGTTCGACGTGGCGCGATTCTGGCTCGACCGCGGGGTCGACGGATTCCGCGTGGACTGTGCGCCGCTCGTCGCCAAGGATCCCGCACTGCGGGACAATCCGGCGGCCTCCGCGGGCACCGTGGCCCATCACCGCCCGATGGGCGGATACGACAGCCAGCTGCACCTGTACGACCAGGCCCATCCCGATCTCCACGCGATGTACCGGGAATTCCGCGCGGTGCTGGACGCCTACGGGGACGGAGCGGCCGCCCGAATCGCCCTGGGCGAGATCCACGTGTACGACTGGAAGGATTGGAGCCGCTATTTCGGCCGGCAACTCGACGAGATCCACCTGCCCCTCAGCTTCGGCCTGCTCCGCACCCCCTGGGAGCCCGGCGCGATCCGGGACCTGGTGCGGGAGGTCCTCGGCGCCCTGCCCGCCGGGGCGGCCTCGACCTGGGTGACGGGAAGCCACGACGACCCGAGGGTCGCCTCACGCGTCGGCCAGGACCAGGCGGCGAACGCGCTGCTGCTGCAACTCACCCTCCCCGGCGCCACGATCCTCTACAACGGAGACGAACTCGGCCTGCCCGACGCGCACATCGCCCCGGAGGACATCCGGGACCCCTGGGGGCTGCGCACCCCCGGGCTCAGCCGCGACCCCGCCCGCTCCCCCATGCCCTGGAGCGACGGGCCCGGGGCGGGCTTCACGAGGGCCGGAGTCAGACCGTGGCTCCCGATCGTCCGTCCCCCGGGCGGCGACGCGGCGGCCCAGGAGGACGATCCCGGTTCCCTGCTCAGCCTCACCCGCGCGGTCCTGGCGCTGCGTCGGGCGCACCCGGCCCTCGGCTCGGGTGCGATCGAGTTCGCCGACGCCCTCGACGGGGTGCTCGCGTACACGCGAACCGGCTCACCGGGCGGCGAATCCCTGCTGGTCACCCTGAACTTGACGGACGGCCCCGTCCGCATCGACAGCATCGGCGGGATCGGCAGGACGGCGGCCGGCCGCTCCTGGGAGCGGCTCCTGACGACGGCCCCCGAGGCGCGCGCCGCCGCCGGCCCCCGTGGCGTGGATCCCCATGTGCTGGCCCCGCACGAGGGAGTGATCTGGCGGACGGCGTGACCGTGACCGGCGCCGGGTCAGCGCCGGGTCCATCCAGGTCGGCGCCGGTCCACTCCAGGTCAGCGCCGGGGGTCCCCTTCGCGCACCTCGGCCCGGGGCGGCCGCCGAGGCCTCCCGAACGCGGGAAGATACCAGCCCTTCCGGCACCCGCCCCGATGTTTGTCCAAGGGTGATGGTCCTTCAGTAGCGGCACCACAAGTGGCACTAGCGTCCCGTGGCACCCCGGTAATGCGGGTGCGCACCGCAGGACTCACGAGGCCTGCGGCCCCCGCCCCCTCCGGGCCCACGGAGCGAGGAGGCACTTGTGCTGTCATTGCGGCGGAGACCCGTCAGCAGCCTGTCGGTGGCCACGAGGTACGCGATCGGAAGCGGTGTCGTCATCACCGCCCTGGCCATGACGCTGATCGCGCTGCTGGTCCCCGTGGAGAGCTACGGCGGCCGCGCCTCGGCCGCCACCGCGGCGGCTCCGGCGGGCGAGGACGACGGCGCCGGCACCATGAGCACGGCGTACGGGCCGCTGACCGCCGCGGACCGGGACTTCATCCGGAAGGTTCGGCTCGCCGGCCTGTGGGAGCTGCCCGCCGGGCGCCAGGCCCAGCAGCGCGGGACGCGCGCCTCGGTCCGTACCGCCGGGGAACACCTCGTCGATGGCCACGCCGACCTGGACCGGCAGGTCATCCAGGTCGGCCAGTCCCTCGGCGTGAACCTGCCCAACCAGCCGAGCACGCAGCAGCAGGAGTGGCTGCGCCAGCTGACCGCCGCCCAGGGCGACGAGTACGAGCGCTTGTTCGTCCAATTGCTCCGCCGGGCGCACGGAAAGGTGTTCGCGCTGCTGGCCGGAGTGCGGGCGCAGACCCGCAACTCCATGGTCCGGGCCCTCGCCACATCGGCCAACGCCACCGTCCTGGACCACATCACGGTCCTGGAGGACACCGGGCTGGTCGACTTCGACTCGCTCGCCGACGGGCCCCCGCCCGCCACCCCGCTCCGCTCCTCCGATGTCCGATCGACGAAGTGAAGTGATCGCATGAGTCAACAGGGCCACAAACGCCCCCGCTTGTCGAACAAGCTCCTGGCCGTGGTGTCCGCTCTGGTGCTGGGCGGCGGCGGGGTCGCCGTGGTCGCCGGCAACGCGTCCGCGGGCCAGGAGGACGACCGTACGACGCAGGTGACGGCGACCATCGACTGCCCCGACGTGGGTGACCGGCTCACCGACGTACCCGACCCGGCCAGGGCCGAGGTCGACGAGAACCTCGCCGAGCTGGACGACCAGGTGGCCGACGCCTACCGGCGCCTCGCGTCCGGCGAGGCGGCGGCCGGGGACGCCCTCCTCGGTGAACTCAAGGACCAGCGCGGCAAGTCCATCACCCAGGTCGCAGACGCCATAGGCCGCTCCGGCGCGCGGCCGGAAGGGCTGGAGGCCCTGAGCGGGTGCGAGATGAAGCAGGCGGACGTCGCCGACGAGGGCGCGGAGGCAGCGGGCGCGCAGGGCGCCCAGGCGCTGGGAGCGGAGGAGCAGCGCAGCGCGGACGCCGCGAGCAAGGGCGGCCCCGCACGCGGCGACTTCGTCTCCATCACCAAGGTCAAGCCGAACGTACGCACCCCCGCCGCGGCCCGCGGCGCCTCCACCGGTTCCTTCAGCTCCCGGTGCGGCCGCAACGAGAACCGCCACTTCAACCCGGACAACGTGATCGTCGCGCCGGGCGTCTCCAACGGGGCGCACCACATGCACGACTACGTGGGCAACAACTCCACCGACGCCTTCTCCACCAACGACAGCCTCGCGGCCTCCGGCACCACCTGCGGCAACGGCGACCAGTCCACCTACTACTGGCCGGTGCTGCGGCTGCGCGACGGAAAGGCCGAGCGGGACGCAAAGGCGCCCGGCGGCGGCCAGGACGGCAACGTCGGCACCATCCTCCAGCCCAAGCAGGTGGACATCACCTTCAAGGGGAGTCCCGTCAGCCGGGTCACCGCCATGCCCCGCTTCCTGCGCGTCATCACGGGCGACGCCAAGGCCTTCGCCAACGGCACGGCGAACGCCAACGCCTCGTGGAGCTGCACCGGATTCGAGAACCGCCAGCTGAAGGACAAGTACCCGATCTGCCCCAAGGGCAGTGACGTGGTGCGTACCTTCAACTTCCAGAGCTGCTGGGACGGCCGGAACACCGACAGCGCCAACCACCGTACCCACGTGGCCTTCGCGGACAAGGACGGCCGCTGCAAGAAGGGGTTCACCGCCATGCCGCAACTGGTGCAGCGGATCACCTACGGGGTGGCACCGGGCGCCCGCTTCGCCGTGGACAGCTTCCCCGAGCAGCTGCACAAGCCGGTGACCGACCACGGTGACTTCATCAACGTGATGTCGGACAACCTGATGCGCAGGGCGGTGGACTGCATCAACAGCGGGCGCACCTGCCGCTGACCCGCCGGCCGGCTCCGATCACCGGTTCTGATCACCGGTTCCGGTCCCCTGCTCCCGGGCCGGGCGCTCCCTCCCCCCACCCACCGCGCCCGGCCCGGGAAAGGTGTTGGCCCGAAGCCGACTTCGGGCCAACACCGCTTCCCCGCACCCGTCAGGGTGCCGCACCGACGAGGAGTGCCATGTCCGCCTCTCGTGACGCCGCAGACTCCCGTGACACCGCGGACGGCCCGCCGGCCCCGGGCCGCGCCCACGCTCCGCCCACCGACGGGGAACTGACCCGGCGGCTCAGGACCGGCTACGGCGCGGGCGCCGCGGCCCCGGAGGTGTGCGACGTCCTGTACCGGCGCCACCGAAGGGCCGCCCTGGCGTACGCGCGCACCTGCTGCCGTACCCCGCAGGACGCCGAGGACCTGGTGTCGGAGGCCTTCCTGCGGACCTTCCACGCCGTCCGCTCCGGCGCCGGACCCCGGGGGCCCTGGCGCGCGTACCTGCTGGCCGTCGTCCGTCACACGGCCATGGAGTGGCGGACCGGGGACGGGCGGACCCTGCTGACGCCGGACCTCGACTCCTGGTGTCAGCAGGAGCCCGCGGGCAGCGACCCGCAGGGCCAGTGGCTGGCCGGTGAGGACCGCCGGCTCATCACCCGCTCCTTCGACGCGCTGCCCGAACGCTGGCGGGCCGTGCTGTGGCACACCCTCGTGGAGGAGGACCCGCCGCAGCGGGTCGCCGCACTGCTGGGCATCAGCCCGAGCGCGGTGACCTCCCTTGCCTTCCGGGCGCGGGAAGGCCTGCGCGAGGCTTACCTGCGCGCCCATGTGGACGCCGCGGCCGACGGCCGGTGCCGCCAGTACAGCGGCATGCTCGGTTCGGCGGTCCGCCGGGGCGGTGCGCACCGTCCCCGCGCCCTCGCGCGGCATCTGGCGGGGTGCGGGGCGTGTGCCCGGGCGTACGGGGAACTGCTGGACCTCAGCGCCACCATGCGCCGGGCAGCGCCCGGCTCCCTGGCGGCCCTCGCCGCCTCCTAGTGCTGTGGCCGGAAAGGTTTGCCGGGTCGCGTCGTCGAAGCCGCGTCTTCCGCGCGTACGAAGGGGCCCCGGCCCGGCCGCCGCGAGGGCGGGCCGGGCCGGGGCCGTGGCAGGGATCAGAGGCCGTTGACGCGGGCCATCCGCCCGACGACCAGGGGGGTGAAGTCGGCCGTGACCACGCGTGCCGTCCTGCGGCCCACCCGTGCGTTCTGACGGCGCACCTGGGCCATCAGACGGCGGCTGCGCAGGGCCATCTCCAGTTCGAACCGGGTGCGGGGGTCGCGCAGCCCGGGGCCGAAGAGCTTCTCCAGCTGCCGCATGCGGTAGCGCACGGTCTGCGGATGCACGTTCAGGGCCTTCGCGGCCTCCGGGGCTCCGCCGCCCTCCAGCCAGGCGAGCAGGGTCACCTCCAGCCGTTCGCTCTGGCGGGGGGTCAGATCCGCCAGCGGGCGCAGCCACCGGGCGGCCAGGGCGTGCGCCAGGGGCTCGTCCTGGAGCAGCAGCAGGGTCGACAGGTGGTCGTCCACGAAGACGGCCCGGGCGTCCAGGCCGGCCCGGGCGGGTGTCAGGGCGAGCAGCCGCAGGGCCCAGCGCAGTGAGGACGCGGTGTCCCGCAGGGGTACCGCGTGGCCGACGGCCGCGGACCGGCCGCGCAGCGGGGGTTCGAGCGGGGCCCGGGTGTCGGGGTCCGGGCTCGGGACCAGCAGGCAGGGCCGGCCCGCGAACACGCCGGGGAGGGCTGCGTCCAGTACGGCCGCCAGCTGGTGCGTCTCGCCGGGTGTGGCGAGCACGATGGCCCGCACCGCTTCCGGGAGGGGCCAGCTGGCCGCCTCGGCGAGCTGGCTGAGGGAGGCCTCCGACGTGGCCCGGTCGTCGGTGAGGACCTTGAAGAGCTCCTGCCGTGCGCGGTCGGACGGCTCGGCGTTCTCCGGCCGTTCGGCCTGACCGCTCCTCGGACCGTCCTCACGTAGGGGCTCACGTACGAGCTCACGCACGGGCTCACGTACTGGCTCACGCACGGGCTCGCGTATGGAGTCACGCACGGGCTCGCGTACGGACTCACGCACCGGCTCGCGTACGGAGTCCCGTACGGCCTCCCGCATGTCCTCGCGGCGGCCCTCGTGCCTGCCGTCGTGCCGGTCCTCGTCCGTGTGGCCGGCGGGTGTCGCCGTCACTGCCGGTGTCACTCCCACTGCCCTGGTCACCGGCGCCCCCGGTGCCGGACTCTGACCCGGTGCCCGTGCCGGTGCCGGTGCCCGGTCGGCCGGATCGCGATAGCCGAGTGCGTTGAGCAGAGCTTCCTCCACCCGCTGTCTGAGCAATTCCTCATCGATGGCATCGTTGTCATCCATAAGGTCGGAAAATTCCGGAATTCCATGCAGAAGCTCCTCCACTATCTCGGCGGCCAGCGCGGGGAGTTCCCTGCGCAGGACGCGGGTCCACTCGCCTCGGGGGCGGGACCAGATGCGGTTCAGAAGTTCGCACATCATTACCTCGTTCGTGCCGGGGTGAGGCCTGTCCGATGAAGGAGCGACAAGCCTGCCGGGGTGGCCTCGCTTGCCAACATCCGTATCTGGCAAGTGAGTTGCGACCCTCGTACTCCCTCCTGGAGCAGTCCGGCCCCATACGGTCCCGCAGTTTTGCCGTGATTTTGCCGTCGGTGACGCGTAGGTGGCGGGCGGTGCGGTGGCCTGTCGCAACCTCCGCTGGAGGGGAATCTTCCGGTGTTGTTCGATGCGCCGGAGACGCGGTGCGAGAAATTATCACGTTTCGATAAATCCTGTGGAGATGCTGGGTAGCTCCACGATGCTTCTGCACTCCGGCCCAAGCTCCTCGGCCGGCGCAGGAGTTCACAGCGCTGCCGGGCACGACCGACGACAAGTCCCGGGTCCCGAGCGCCAGGTGGAGCGCGCTCGGAGCCCCGGGGAGGTCCGGGGGGATGGGTCGGGCACCCCCCTAGGCGCACAGGAGAACTGGATGCCCCTGTCCCAGCCGCACACGCCGCGTTCACACCGAGCCCGCCGCAGAAGTCGCCATGCGGCGGCGGCAGCGGCTCCGGCCGCCGGACGGCGGGCCGTCCGGCGGCCTTCCCTCTTGCCCGTCACCGGCAGGCTGCGCCCCGGCGCGGTCTCCGCGTCCGTCGCGGCCCTCGTCTCCGTGGTCGTGGCCGCCCGCGCGGGCGTCCTGACCCATGTCTGGGACTTCCTCGACTTCGGGGCGGGCGTCCTCTCCCTCGTCTCGCTCACCGCCACCGTCCTGTGGGGGCTGGTGGCCACCGACCGGGTGCTGCTGGAGTCGGGGCACCGGCTGCTCGCCCAAGGTGCCCACCGCGGGCTGGCCGTGGCGGGGCTGGGCTTCCTGGCCCTGCACATCTGGGTCAAGATCGCCGAACAGCAGACGTCCGCCGCGGGGGCGTTGGTCCCCTTCGCCGATCCCGACCGGCCCTTCCTCATCGGCCTCGGCTCGCTCGCCGGGTACCTCTTCGTGGCTGTGGCGGTATCCGGCGCGGTGCGCAGCGCGTTCGCCACCAAGAGCCGCTCCCTGTGGTGGCGCGCCCTGCACATCGGCGCCTATCCCGCGTGGGGCGCGTCGCTGGTGCACGGGCTGAAGGCGGGCCGGCCCGCCGACGCCTGGGTGACGGGGGCCTATGCGCTGTGCCTGGCCGGGGTCGCCACCGTCCTCGCCTTCCGCCTCAAGTCCCGGATGCGCGGCGCGCCGCCCGTCCGGCCCCCGGTCCGGCCGCCCTTGCGGCCCCCGGTCCGGCCTCCCGTCCGGCCGACCGTCCCGCCCGCTGCCGTCCGCGCGTCCGCCGACCGTCAGCAGGACTCCGCACAGCGGTCCTTCGTCCACGCCCCCCTGGTGGACTCCCTCGCCTCCCGGGAGCGGCAGCTGTGACCGGCGGGCCGCGTCCGGGACTGGGCTGCGTGGGGGCGCCCCGCCTGCTGGCCGGACTCGACCAGGTCCCGCGGCTCGACCGGGTCGCCCATCTGACCGAGCACGGCCAGCTGCCGCGGTACCGCCCCGACGAACTCGTCGCCCTCGCCGAGGACATCGACCTGCGGGGGCGCGGCGGGGCGGGCTTCCCCTTCGCCCGCAAGCTGCGGGCCGTCACCCGGTCGGCCAGGAGTACCGGCGCAGCCACCGCCGTGGTGGTCAACGGCAGTGAGGGCGAGCCGAGTTGCCTGAAGGACACCGCCCTGCTGCTACACGCCCCCCACCTGGTGCTCGACGGGGCCCTGCTGGCAGCCGCGGCGCTCGACGCCGACGAGGTCGTGGTGGGCGTGACCCGGACGGACGTGGAGCAGTCGGTGCGCAGCGCCGTCGCGGAGCGCGGTCCGGGCGGCCGCCGGGTGCGCGTGGCGCTCCTGCCCGAGCGCTTCGTGACGGGTGAGGGGACCGCCCTCGTCAGCGGGCTGAACGGGGGTGCGACGCTGCCGTCCGGGCGGAAGGTGCGGACCAGCGAGCGGGGCCTGGGCGGCGTGCCCACGCTGCTGTCGAACACCGAGACCTACGCCCAGCTCGCCGTCGCGGCCCGGCTCGGTGCGCTGGACTACCGTACGGCCGGGCTGCCCTCCGAGCCGGGCACCGTCCTGCTGACCGTGGCCGGCTCCACGGTCGTCGAGGCGCCGACGGGCACCTCGCTGGCGTACGTCCTGGACCTGTGCGGCACCGAGCCCGGTCAGGGCGTGCTGGTCGGCGGTTACCACGGCCGGTGGCTGGACCCCGCCACCGCCCGTTCCGTACAGGTCTCCCGGCAGGCCCTGGCGGCCTACGACGCGGTGCTGGGGGCGGGGGCGGTGCTGCCCCTGCCCGAGGACACCTGCCCGGCCGGCGAGGTGGTGCGGGTGACCCGCTGGATGGCGGAGGAGTCGGCGGGACAGTGCGGACCCTGCGTGCGCGGGCTGCCCGCGCTGGCCGACGTACTGGAGGGCGCCGTCGCGGGAGGGGGCCGGGCCGCCCTGGAGGCGGTGGAGGCGCGGATGGTCGCGGTCCGGGGCCGGGGTGCGTGCAGCCACCCCGACGGCACCTCGCACTTCGTGGCCTCGGCGCTCTCCGCCTTCCCCGACGAGTTCCGGGACCACGCCCTCGGCAGCGGGTGCGGGCGGCGGGTCCTGGGCGCGCTGCCGCTGCCTGAGGACGAGAGCCCGGAGCGGCTGGTCGTGGACTGGACGCTGTGCAAGGGGCACGGGCTGTGCGTGGACATCCTTCCCGACGTCGTACGGCTCGACGCGGACGGCTACCCGGCCCAGGCGTCGATGCCCGTGCCCGCCCGGCTGCGGCCCAAGGCCCTGCGGGCGGTGCGGCGCTGCCCGGCCCTCGCCCTGCGCATCCAGGACTGACCGGCTGAACGTCCCCGGACTGCTCCGAGTTCAATCTTTGCCGGATCTGACAAATTCCCCCGGATATCTACTTCCGCTCTCCCGGGCCCCGTATCAATGAACGCAGGTACCGAAGGAAAGAAACGCGGAACCGTATCTGAAGGAGAGATCGTGAAGAGAATGCGTCGTGGGATATTCGCCGGGTCGGCGGTCGCGGTACTTCTGCTGACGGCGGCCGGATGCGGAACCGCCGACAAGCCCTCGGGGGCCGGAAATGCGGTGGTGCCGGTGGGCGGCAGCCAGCAGCTCGGTGCCGCCGACGGCTCGGGCGACGCGTACGGGGGCTCGGGGTACGGCACGAACCCGGGTGCGGCCCCGGCGGGTGCGGCCGGGTCGGGCCCGGCCGGGCAGCTGAAGGCGCAGGAGGTCGCGGACCTGGGCACCACGGTCACCGACAGCGCGGGTTTCACCCTCTACCGCTTCGACAAGGACACCCCCAAGCCCCCCAAGTCCGCCTGCGAAGGGGACTGCGCCACGGCCTGGCCCCCGGTGGCGGCGGACGACGCCACGGCCGGCGAGGGCATCGACGGGGGCCTCCTCGGCTCGGTCGCCCGGGCCGACGGCACCCGGCAGCTGACGCTTGCGGGGTGGCCCGTGTACCGCTACGCCAAGGACACCAAGCCGGGCGACACCCTCGGTGAGGGCGTCGGCGGCACCTGGCACGCGCTGGGCCCGGACGGTAAGCCGGCCGCGCCCGCCAAGGGCGAGGCCGCCCCGGAGCCGAAGGAAGAACCGAAGGAAGAACCGAAGGAGGAGGCGAAGGAGGAGGCCGAACTCTCCGTCAACCCGAACGCCACCCTCGGCCACGTCGTCGCGGACGCCGAGGGCCGGACGCTGTACCGCTTCGACAAGGACAGTGCCTGGCCGATGAAGATCGGCTGCGTCGGCGCCTGCCTGGACACCTGGAAGCCCGCCGCTCCGGTGGACAAGTCAAAGGTAAGCGGAATCGCCGATGAGTTGATCGGCAAGGTGAAGCGCCCCGACGGAACCGAGCAATTGACGATCGACTGCTGGCCGGTCTATTCGTTCACCGGCGACGCGAAGCCCGGCGATATCAGCGGGCACAACAAACAGGGCCTCTGGTTCGCCGTCACCGAAAAGGGAAAGAAGGCGAAGGTCTCCTAGACCGCGTCCGCCGGCGGAGAGGATCCGCCCCCGTACACGTGGCGCCCGGGCCTCCTCCCCTCCCGGGCGCCACGGCCGCTCACCCACCCCTCTGTGAGGTCGCCATGGCATCGCCGGACCGCCGGACCCGAGTCATCCGCCCCGCACGCGCGGCGCTCGCCGTGCTGTGCGCCGCGCTGCTGTACGGGGGCTGCGCCGGGAACCCGGCGGCCGACACCCCGGCTGCGCGGGCCGCACCCGCCGCCCCCGCCGCCCCGGACACCCCGCTCGCCTCGATCGAGGAGATCGCCGCCGCCATCGGCTGCACCGCCGAACTGAGCGTCGAGGCAGAGGAGTTGCGGCAAGGGGGGTGCCAGGCCGGGCAGAACTCTTTCCGCATGGCCACCTTCGCCGCCGACCGGGGACTGCGGGACTGGCTGACCGAGGCCCAGGCCTACGGGGGCACCTATCTGGTGGGGAACCGCTGGGTCGTCACCGCCCCGTCCACGGAGGCCCTGACCACGCTGCGCGAGCGGCTCGGCGGCTCTCTGGAGTCCGGCTCCGCGCACACCGCACACCCCGCCGATCCCCCCGACGCCACCCCCAGCGGCTCTCCCACCGACACCCCCACCGATTCGCCCACCGGTTCTCCGAGCGGCTCCCCGACCGGTTCCCACTCCGGGCACTGACCGCGCCTCCGCCTCAGACCCGGCCGGCCACTCCCTGCCGGACCGGGCTGCGGGCGGACTCGCAGAATCGCCGTATCAGCGACGAGAGTTCACGCCCCGGCTCCACACCGAGCTCGCGCCGGGTCAGGCCGCGGTACGCGTCGTAGCCGCGCAGCGCCTCCACCAGGTTCCCTTCCGCCAAGTGCGCCTCGATCAGCGCGCGCTGGGCGCTCTCGCGCAGGGGTTCGGCACTCACGGCGACCAGCGCGGACTCGACCGCCTCGGCGTGGCGGCCCACCCGGGACAGCTGGCGGCTCAGCGCCTCCAGGGCGTGCAGCAGCCGCTGCCGCACCCTTTCCCGTTCCAGCAGGACCCAGTCGTCGTACCAGCCGGGCAGCAGATCCAGCGCGTCCGTCCGCCACTTGAGGGCGCACAGGTCCTCGGTCGCGGCGTTCCCGCTGATGAGCCGGCTCGCCCAGCCGTACAGCACGTACAGGTCGACGACCGTGTGCTCGCGCACGGACAGTGAGCACTTGTCGGAGTCGAGCAGATCGATCCCGGCGGCCTTCAGCCGCCACAGCGCCGACCGCAGATTGCCCGCCGCCCGCAGGTCGTCGCCGGACGGCCACAACGTGCCCGCCGCGTGGCGGCGTTCGACCCGCCCGCCGTGGAGCGCGACGAAGGCGAGCAGCCGCTTGCTCCCCTCCGGCACGTCCAGCCGTCTCCCCCCGTGGACCACGCGCGGGCCACCGAGGAGATGCAGGGCCGGCGCGTCCCCCTGCCCGGGAACCCTGACCGGCGACTCGAAGAACTGCGGATGAGGATTCACAGGCGGTCCTCCTGCTAGAAGCCCAGGCCCGCAGATGCTATGCGCGATACGTCACCTACCCGTCACCGAGAGCGACTATCCGGCCGTCTCGGGATCAGTTGCCCCGGCCCCGGAACCGGGCTCCGCGCGGGCCTCCCCCGGCTCTTGGGCGCCACCCCCGTCCGGGTGACGGGCCGCGTACGGGCCGTCCTCCTCCCGTGGTTCCCGGCACCGCCGCCGGTCGCGCCGTACGAAGGCCACCCACCGGGTGAGGGGCTCGCCCTCCTCATCGACCGGAACGAGCACGTCCACGTCGGCGGATCCGTCCAGCGGGATGCGGTCGCGGTGCTGGGCCTCCTGGACCGCCTGGGCGACGTCGGCCGGAGCACCCGTACACCACCGCAGGTCCCGGCACGGCTCCAGCCACGTCCTCACCTGATCGAGGGCCGGCCTCTCCTCGCCGTCACCGCCCCACACCGGGAGGTAGCCGGCGGGCGGCAGTTCCCCGATGCCCATCCGGACCAGTGAGTACGGCCCCTGCCGGACGGGGGCGGACGCGATCAGCTCGCCCGCGTCGATGCCTTCGACGAGCTGCGCGAGCTCCCGGCCCAGCTGGTCCTTCGTGTGGCTCTGCAGGAACGTCTGCTTGCCGATCCGTGCCAACTGCTCCAGCAACGGCGCCAGGTCCGACTCCGAGCGCTGCGCGGGAGCCTCCACGAGCTGTGCCAAGTGGGCCTGGAACTGGAGGATCTGCGCGACGAAGACGTCCCACGGACGCATGCCGAGCCGCGCCTGCCACTCCCGCTGAGGCGGGGCCGCGCCCCGGTCCCGGCGGGCCGCCCAGATGTCGGCCTCCCAGGCGTCGAGCCCGGCGGGGTGCGGGAGGAGCACCGCGAGCCGCACCGCCTCGGGCTTGCCCGCGGTCCCCGGCGGGGCCCAGGACCGGGGCAGGTCGGCGGCGGCCGTCCCGTACGGCCACGGGGAGTGCCCGGTGCGCTCGGCCGCGAAGAGCCGGGACGCGAGCCAATTGCGCCGCAGCTCCGGGGCACGCTGGTCGAGGCCCCGTTCGGTGGCTTCGGTGAGCCTGATCCGCACCCCTTCCGCGGTGTAGGGCTGCCGGGTGGTGCCCGCGCCGGAGCAGGGATCGTCGCAGTACGCCCCCTGTACGGGCGCCTCGCCGTACGGCCAGGCCTCGGGGACCGCCTCGACCCACCAGAAGGTGTCGGGGCCGGGGCGCAGCCCGGACAGGGGCAGCGTCACCAGGCGTTGGGAGCGCAGCGGCCGTCCCCCCGCCGTGACGGCGAGGCCGCCGCCGACCCGCAGGGTGCCGTCCCTCAGGGTGACCTCGTACCCCTCGACGACCCCGGGTCCGCCCGCCTCGCCGACGGCCAGGGCGAGTTCGCGCGCGTAGTCCTGGATGCGGTTGAGGTGTTCGGCGCGCAGGAACAGCCCGTCGAAGGCGTTGAGCCGGTCGATGCCACCACCCGCGGTCGCGGCGGTGCCGTCGGCTCCGGCACTTCCTTCGGTGATCGTCATTCCTCGGTCCTCCCAGCGGCCGATTCGCGCGGCATGTCGGTGGTGACGACGGCGTCGTGCCCCTCGTGGCGGGTGCCCGGCGGGCCGCCGACGAGCCCGGCGAACGGCACGTGGTGCGGGGCCGCTCCGTAGAGCGGTTTCGGTCCGGTGCCGCGGACCCGGATCCGTACGGTCTCGTACGCGGGCCGCTGGTCCAGGTCCACCCACACCCGGCGGCGGTCCGGGGACAGCCTGATCGCCGCGACCTCGTCGGTGGCCCAGCCGCGCCCCTGTGCGGACAGCGAGGTGATCTCCACGCCCTCGGGCTCGGCGGAGCCCTCGGCGAGGGGCGCGGTGACCTCGAAGGTCAGGCGGGTGTTCTCCCGTTCCCAGGTCACGGTGGCGGGGATCAGGCGCGGGCCGCCCGCGTCCTCCTCGGCCCCGGAGCCGAGCAGTCCGGGTGCCAGCCCGCACACCAGCTCCTGGACGGTGGTGGTCGGCAGGATCGCGGTGCGGACGGCCGGGTCCACCGTCACCCCGCCGATCCGCACGCACGCGTCGTCCTCCGTCAGCTCTACGGTCAGCCGCGCCAGCACGACCGCCGCGTGCTCCTCCGTCACCGGCGCCCAGGGCGGGCACGCGTCGCCCTCCGCACACTCGGGCCGCTGCTCGGTGGCGTCCTCGGCGGCCAGCCACCGGAAGGCCCGCAGCAGGGCGCGCGGCCTCAGGTGTGCGGGCGCCTGGGCCACTTCGGCAGCCGCGCGCAGGGCCTCCTGGCCGGCGGCGTCGCCGGGTTCGGCCGGGTCGAGGCCGAGCAGGACCCGTAGGCGGTGGTAGGGGCGCCAGGGATCGGGGGCGCAGGGGCGGATCGTGATCCGCGCCGTCTCGACGACCCGTGAGAAGTCGTCGTGCCGGCGGGTGACGTCGCAGGGGTCGGCCAGCGCGGGCACCGGACGGTCCGGGCAGGAGGCGAACTCGGCGAGCACCCAGGCCCTGACCGTCCGGCGCGGGGGCGGGCAGGGCTGCTGCTCGCCGTCCTGCCGGGCGTCCTCTTCCTCCGGCGGGTGCCGGGCGGTCCAGGACGCGGCCCATTCGGTCAGGGACACGCACCAGGAGGCGTCCAGGCTGAGTTCCCGGCCCAGTCCGTCCACGGCGAGGCCGGGCAGGACCCTGAGCTCGTCACCGTCCCGATCCACACCGAGTCCCCACACCACGCCCGGCCCGTGTAGCCAGGCGTTGTGCAGCATGTGCTTGCCGCGCGGATTGCCCATCAGGACACGGAAGTCGTCCTCGCCGAGCAGCATCCCGAAGGCCACGCGCAGCGCGAGGAAGGGGTTGACGGGCAACTCCTCCCCGACGCAGGGTCCCGGACCGCAGGGACCGCGGCCGTGCCCCGTGGTGCCGGGCAGGTCCGGGGCGGACCCGCCGCCGCAGCCGCACGGGGTGCTGCCGGTGCCGAGCGCCGTCATGAACTCTCCTTCTCAGTGGGCCTGTCGTGCACGGTGTCCGGGGCGTCGGCCGTCCGGGGCGGGCCGGTGGTCCGCGCCGCCGCGAGCGCCCCGGCCGCCCGCGGGTCCGTGTCCGTCCCGCCCCGGCCGGGCGGCGCGCCGGGGAACGGGCGGCCCGCCTTCCCGTACTCGCGGCGCATGGCGTCGACGAGATGGCCCTGGTGGACCGCGCTCCCGTCGTCGGCGGCGCGGAAGGCCGCCCCGACCGCGACGTTGCGGATCCAGCCGCCGGGCACCGGGTAGCACCGCGCCAGCGCTTCGAGATCGACGTCGGGGTCCAGCAGCCCTGCGGGCAGGTGCAGTTCCCACATCCGGTGGCGCCGGGTGTCGTCGGGGAGCGGGAACTCCACGACGAAGTCCATCCGGCGGATGAAGGCCGCGTCGATGTTCTGCCGCAGGTTGGTCGTCAGCACGGCCAACCCGTCGAAGCGGTCCAACCGCTGGAGCAGATAGGCGGTCTCCATGTTCGCGAAGCGGTCGTTGGCCTCGGAGATCTCGGTCCTGCTGCCGAACAGCGCGTCGGCCTCGTCGAGCAGGAACACCGCCTGGGTGCGCTCGGCCACCTCGAAGCACGCCGCCAGGTTCTTCTCGGTCTCACCGATGTACTTGGAGATCAGTTCGGAACCGTCGACGACCAGCAGGTCCCGCCCCGCCTCGGTCGCCAGTACCTCCGCCGCCAGCGATTTCCCGGTGCCGGGCGGGCCGGTGAGCAGCAGCCGTACGCCGCGGGCGGCGCGGGCCGCCTCGCGCAGCCGCCAGTCGTCCAGGACGACCGCCTGGTGCCGCAGCCGGGCGACCGCGTCCCGCAGCTGCGCGTCCGCCTCCTCGGCCAGCACCAGCCGTGGCCAGCGCGCGCCCGGACTGACCAGCTCCACGCCCGGCGGCAGCAGGGCGCCCGCGCGGGCCCGGATCGCCCCGGACACGTCCGGGTCCCGCGCCGGGTCCTGGCCCTCGCCGTCGCCGAGCGGGGCCAGTGCGGCCCGGCTGCGCAGGTCCAGTGCCACCTGCGCGGTGAGCGCCGGGTCGAGCGGGTGGCGGGCGGCCAGTTCGGGAGCGCGCTCCCGGGCCTCGGGGAGCGCGGCGCGCCAGGCCCTGCGGCGGTCCTCCGTGCCGATCGGGCCGAGCGGCACGGTCAGTACGGGCTGCCGCGGCCCGGGGCGTACGGCGCCGGGCGCGGCGCACAGCAGCAGGGGGCCCGGGAGCCGCCGCAGGGCGGGCGGCAGAGGCGGCGTACCCCCGGCGGGCGGTACGGCGACCAGCAGGGGTACGGCGCCCCGTACGGCCGCGTGCAGTCCCAGCAGCGCCACCGCCGCGGGGTCCTCGGCCCGGGCCCGGGCTCCGGCCAGGCCGAGGCCGGCGGCCGCGGCGAGCGCGGCGCAGCGGCTCAGCGCCACGGTCTCGTCCCGGGCGGTGACGAGCAGGACGCGCGATTCGAGCGAGCGCAGGGCGGCGACGGCCCGGGCCGTCTCGGGCAGCGCGAGCCAGCCGTCGAGTCCGGCGACCGGCGGGCCGGGGTCCACCTCCTCCAGGGAGCGGGGCCAGGCGGGATACCCGTGCAGCGCCTCCCACAGCTGGTCGGCGAGGGTCAGGCAGCGTTCGTGGAAGGGGCCGTCCCCCTTCAGGACGAGCACTCCGGCGCGTACGGCGGCGCCCTCGTGGAGCAGGCGGCGCAGGGCCACCCGGTCCGGGGGGTGGCCGTGCGCCCGGGTGCCGTACACGCGACCGCCCACCGGCTTCCTGCGCGCGGCGCGGTCGACGAGGAGGGAGGCCAGGCCCACGCCGGGGTGGGGTTCGCCGCCGGGGTGCATGGCGCGGAAGGTGCCGGCCAGGCCCTCGTGTTCCTCGGGCAGTCCGGCGAGGAGGACGAGTTCGGTTTCCAGCGGGGTGATGCCGAGCCGCTGCACGAGCCGGTCGAGGGGTGTGCCGGTGAGGGGCCGCGTGCCGCGGACCCGTTCGGCGCGGCCGGCCGCGCCGCGGGCCCAGTCGCGCAGGAAGCCCGAGGCGTCGCCGCCGGCCTCCTGGCTGCAGGTCGTCTCCAGCAGCTCGGCCAGGCGCAGGGCGGTGTCCGCGGCCCGCGCGGAGAGGTCGTGGCTGATGCGCTCAGACATAGACGTACCTCACGACCGCGCCGAGCCAGGGCACCCAGCCCGGGTCGAGGTCGAGCCCGGCGCGGCGGACGGCGACATCGGTGTCGGCGACGGCGAGGCGTACCTCGATCCAGCCCGGTTCGGCGGCGATACGTCCGCACCGGCGGGCAAGCCCCACCACGACGGCAGCGGGGCCGGGGCCGACCGGGCCGGGGGCGACCGGTTCGACGGGGTCGGGGGCGGCCGGTTCGGGAGCGGCCCGTTCGGCGGCGTCGGCGTCGGCCCGGTCGGGGGCGGCCCGTTCGACGGGGTCAGGGACAGCCCGTCCGGGGGCAATGCGTTCGGCGGCGTCGGCGTCGGCCCGTTCGGCACAGTCGGGTGCGGCCCGGTCGGCGGCGTCGGCGTCGGCCCCTTCGGGCACGGCCCGTTCGACGGGGTCGACGTCGGCCCGTTCGGGCACGGCCCGTTCGACGGGGTCGACGTCGGCCCGTTCGGGCACGGCCCGTTCGACGGGGTCGACGTCGGCCCGTTCGGCGGCGGCGGCCCGGTCGGGGGCGGGGAGCCGTGCGGCGGTGGTGCGGGCCCAGTGGGCGGCGAGGGCGGCGACGCGGGCGCGTTCGGCCGGGGTCGGGGCCGGGGCCCCGAGGACGAGGGCGGCCCGGTCGGGTCCGAGGCCGGCGAGCGCGAGCAGCGCCGGGTCGTCGGCCGCCGCGGTGGGCAGGAGGGCGCGGCCGACGGCGTGCAGCACCCAGGGCAAGGGCCGTGCGGCGAGGGCGGGTTCGTCCTGGGCGCGGGCGGGGAGGCCGGCGTCGGCGGCCGTGGCGAGCAGGAAGAGCAGCCCGGCCCAGGAGGTGGCGGCGCCGCCCTCGGGACCGGGTCGGTGCGGGCGCCGCGCGGCTCCCCCCGGCTCCCCCGCGTCCGTCGCCCGCGCCGGTACGGTCGCCCGCGCGCCGGGTGCTGCGGCGGCCCGGCCCGGCTGCGGACCGCGCCGGGCCGGGGGCGCGCCCGCGGCCGCACGGGTTCCGGGCGGCGGCGCCGGGGTGGCGCGGTCCGTGTCCCCGGCATCGGAGGCCTCGGCCTGCCGCTCCGGCCGCTGCCGGGGCCGGATGCCGTCCTCGGCCGGGGGCTGCGGCCCGAGTGGGGCCGGTACGGGCAGGGGCAGGCCCGCGGGGGCTCCGGTCAGGCCCCGCAGCCCCTCGGCGAGGAGACGGGCCAGCCCGGGGCGCGGCGGCCGGTGCAGGGAGGCGGGGTCGGTCTCCGCGGCGACCAGCAACGCCCAGGCGGCCAGGGCGGCTTCGCCGGGGCGCAGGCGGGTCTCCCGTACCAGGGCGGCCAGCCGCGATCCGGCGAGCAGGGCCCGGGCGAGCTCCCGGGTGGCGGGGTCCGCGGCTGCCCCGGGGGCCCGGTCCGGCCACGGCTCCGGCGGCCCGGCGGCCCGACTGTCCGCCACCGGCGGGGCGCCGAGGGGGGTGGCCAAGGTGGTGGCCAGGTGGTGCCAGCCGCCGCGTCCCAGCGCCCGGTCGAGCGCGGCCAGTCCGCACTCCCCGGCCGCGCGCAGCACGGCCGGGGCGGCCTGCTGGGGGTGCCGGTCGAGCACGGCGAGGAGGGCCGCGCCGGGCGAGGCGGTGGGCGAGGGGTCCTCCGGGCGGACCACGCCGGTCTGCCGCCAGGCCCACAGCCGTTCGGTCCGCCCGTTCGCGAGGCCGGCGACGGCGTCGGCGAGCAGCTCCAGGTCGTGCCGGTAGTGCACGACGGCGCCGCCGCCCTCGCGTACGGTGCGCTCGATCGCGGCGGCGACGGCCCGGGACCAGTCCTGGGCGAGCGCGGGGTCGGAGCTGGCCAGGTCCAGCGGCACGGTCAGGTCGAGGCGCGGCAGGCACCAGCGCCCGGGCGGCAGCCGCAGGGCGCGCAGGGCCGCTTCGAGCTGCCCGCCGACCGCGTGGCGCAGCGGTCCGCGCAGCCGGTCGGCGGCGGGCGGCTGCGCGTCGGCGGGGTGGCGCAGGGTCGCCGACAGGCGGTCGATGACGACGGTGGGGCCGCTCATCCGACCCTCACCGCCCCGGCGACGGAGGTCTCGCCGACGCGGGCCCCGGCGGCGGGCACGCCCACGATGCCGTCCCCGCCGACCCGGGTGGCGCCGA
Organism: Streptomyces sp. NBC_01408; assembly: GCF_026340255.1. GTDB lineage: Bacteria > Actinomycetota > Actinomycetes > Streptomycetales > Streptomycetaceae > Streptomyces. The sequence goes on from NZ_JAPEPJ010000002.1 coordinate 781,531, forward strand.
CCACGGCGGGCCCCCACGCGGCGCCGGGTCCGACCACGGAGGTGAGGCCGAGGTGCAGGGTGCGGCCGATCCGCATGCCCGCGCCCAGGGGGCAGATGTCCACGAGGGTGTGGGCGGGCTTGTGGCTCTCGACGACGGCCCGGACGACGTCGAGCTGTTCGGGGCGCAGGACGGCGGGGATCAGCACGCTGAAGCGGTGGGCGGTGGCGGTGTAGCCGTCCGATCCGGGCCGGGTGCCGCCGACGGTGAAGCGGCCGAGGGCCCCGGCCGTGCTCGCGCCGCCGCCCACGGCGGGTGCGGGGGGCCCGCCCGGGGCGGTGCCGAGCACCGCGCCGCCCAGGCCGCGCGTCCGCCAGTTCTCCACCACGCTGATCGGGAGGGGTAGGTAGAGCCGGAGGACGCGTTCGAGGCAGGCGACGGTGCCGCGGATGCGGAACAGGTCGTAGGCCTGGGCGATCAGGGCGCGCCGGGCGGGTACCGGCCAGCGCCGGTCGAGCGCCAGTCCGACGAGGCCGGCCAGCCAGCCGAGGGCCTCCTGCGGGGTGGCCGTGGGGTCGAGCAGCAGGGTGCGCAGGGCGGCGCGGCCGTCCAGCTCGTGCAGGAGCCCTTCGGCGGGGGCGAGGAACCGCTGGAGGAACGCCGCGTCGGTCTCTTCCCTGCTCCAGGACCTGGGCAGTTGGGCGGGCAGCCGGTGCCCGGGGCGCTCCACGCGCAGGGCCCGGACGCGGGGGGTGAGCCGTCGGGTGCCGGTGAGGCGGAGCACGATCCACAGGTAGCGGCCGGGCGGGGCGTGCACGGGTGTCTCGTAGGTCTCGAAGCCGTCGTCGGGGGCGATCTGGGCCCAGGGGCCCTCCCGGCCGGTGGGCCGCTTGAACAAGGGGGTGGACGGGGGCAGTTGAGCGGTGATCCGGGCGCGGGAGGGCAGCGGCGGGGTGAGGTCCGGGTTCCGGACGGTGCGTCCGCCGCGGACGGGCGGCGACCACGGCAGCGGGTCGGGGACCGTGTCCTCGTCGCCGGACAGGCAGCTCACGCGCACCTCGGTGCCGGGCGGGACGCAGGCGTCGAGGAACAGGCGTCCCCAGCGGGTGCGGTAGGCGCCCGCGTCCAGCCGGTAGCAGACGACGCTCCCGGCCTGGGTGTAGCGGGCGGCCGGGCCGGCGGTGCGGCCGGTCCCGGCGGGGGTGGTGAAGGCGATCCGCCCGTCGGGGGCGATGGACAGGGCGCCGCCGTCGAAGCCCGGTGCCCGCAGCGGTTCGGCCTCGGACCAGGAGGTCCCGTCGGGCCTGAAGCGGCGGAAGGGCTGCCCGGGGGCGCGCGCCACGACCAGGGTGCCGTCGGCAGCCACGTCGAGGTCGGAGGCGTACGGGACGACCAGCGCGCGGCTGCCGTCCGTACGGGCGATGACCGCCCGGGAGCCCGAGGGATCGGTCCACAGCACGTGGAGGTGCGGGTGCCCGGCGCGGGCGGCGATCCGGGTGGGGCGCAGTCCGTCGGCGCCCGGCGGGCGGCGCAGCGCGGGTCCGCGCTGCGGGCCGCGGCGGCCCTGGAGGAAGACGAGGCCGGCGGGCCGGGTGAGCAGCACGACGGCGCCGTCGCAGTGGGCGGTGACGTCGAGGGGCCGCCGGTTGGGGTGGGCGGCGCCGCGTACGGAGATCCGGCGCAGCAGCCGCTCGCCCCACAGGTCCACGACGTGGACCGCGCCGGCGCCGGATTCGGCGATGTAGAGCCGCTGGGCGCTGTCGACGGCGAGGCCGCGCGGTACGCACAGGACCCCGGGCCTTGCTCCTGCGGACGGCTGGGCGGGAGAGGCGGCGGGGGCGGCGGGGGCGGCCCAAGTGGCCGGGGCAGCCTGGGTGGCCGGGACGCCCGGGGTGGAGGGGACGGCCGAGGTGACCTCGACGCGTCCCGCCCGCGGGAAGGAACGGTAGGTGCGGCCCCAGCGGTCGAAGGCGAGCCCCGCGGGCCCGTGTCCGGCGGCGGCGCCGCCCGGCCCGGGCGCGGGGCCGGAGCCGGAGCCGGGACCGGGGCCGGAGCCGGAGCCGGGACCGGGGCCGGAGCCCGGACCGGGGCCAGGGCCGGGACCGTGGCCGTGGCCAGGGCCAGGGCCAGGGCCAGGGCCGGGGCCGGGGCCGGGGCCAGGGCCGGGGCCAGGGCCAGGGCCGGGGCCAGGGCCAGGGCCGGGGCCAGGGCCAGGGCCGGGGCCGGGAACGGGGTCCTCCTCCGGCTCCCAGCCGAGGCAGACCCCGCCCCCGTCCAGCAGTGCGGTGGACTCGTGGCGGCAGCGCGCCCACTGGTCCGCGTCGGCCAGCACGGCGAGGTCTCGGTCCCCGTGCATCAGCACACCTCCGGTGGCAGCGGTACGACGACGGGCGTGGGGTCGCCGGGCGGCGGGGCCGGCGGCCCGTACCCGGTACCCACGGGCAGGGGGCTGCCGGTGACCACGGTGATCTCGGCGAGCCGGGGGACCTCCCACGGCCGCAGCGGTACGAGGGGCAGCGCGGTCCACACCCCGCCGCCGGGCCCCGGGCCGCCGGACCCGGTATCGCCGCGCCGGGCCAGCAGCAGTTCCTCCTCGATGTACTCCAGCCCTTCCACCTGCACGGCGACGGCTTCGAGTTCCGCGCGGCGCACGGCCCGCCCCAGCGGCCATCCGCCGCCCTCGGGGCCGTACGGCGGCAGCGGGGCCAGGTACTGGCGCAGGATCAGCTCGACCCAGCGGCGTACGGCGTCGGGCTGGTAGCCCTCCCGGGTCCGGATGCCGACGGAGAGGGCGATGTCCACGTAGGTGGGCGGGATGACGTACAGCTCGGCGGTGACCAGGCGCCTCGGGGCGAGATGGGCGGCCACCCGGCGCAGCAGGGCGAGGTCGGGCAGTGGCGCGCCCGGGTCGCGCAGGTCCTCGGTGGGAAAGACGAGCACGCTGATGACGCCCGCCGCGGGCTGGGTGGGGGTGTCGGGGTGCAGCAGGGGCAGGGTCTCGGCCCGCCGGACGCCGGGGACTTCGAGGGTGAGGGCCCGGAAGTCCTCGGCGGTGACGGCCCGGTCGCGGCGGTGCACCTCGGCGGGGAGCGCGTCCAGGGCGTCGGTGAGGGAGGCCGGGTCGGCGCCGCCGGTGGCGGGGAACGGGTTGCCGGCCTTGACGCCCGCGACCCCGGTCAGTGATCCGATGGCGCCGGCGGGTACGTTCCCGGCGGAACCGCCGCCGTAGCGGTACGAGAGCACCCGGATCCGCTCGCCGATCTGGGGCCGCCGGCAGCGGGTGCCGAAGCGGACGAGCCCGGCCTCGGAGTCCAGGGTGTAGTGGCGGTCGAAGGGGCCGCCGGCGGCGAAGTCCTCCACCTCGGTCCAAGGGCGCCAGCCGTCGGCCTCCTCCACCTCCAGCCGTACGCTGCCGGGGACGACCGGGCCGAGGGTGAGGCGGAAGGCCTGTCCGGCGTCGGCGGTGCCGGTGCCGAGGAGTTCGGGGGCGGCGGTGCGGGACTGCACCGCGCCGACGGCGTTGACCCCGACCCAGCGGATGCGGTGGATCGCGTCGTTCTCGCCGGCCGGCCGGCGTACGCGCAGCCAGCCCAGCACCCGCGCGGCGAGTTTCTCGTCGTCCAGCGGCGGCGGGGCGTCGGATCCGCCCGGGCTGCTCTGCGCCGGAGGATGGGCGGGGAAGGCGCCGGGCAGGGCGACGCTGACGACCCCGGCCGTGGTCAGTCCGCGGGTGGTGTCGCCGAGGACGGCGAGGGGGGTGAAGGCGGTGGCCTCGCCGGGGCCGTTCCACAGTTCCCACAGGAAGCCGGGCGGGGCGGTCACCAGGTCGCCCGCACGCAGCCGGGTGGGGTCGTGGGGGTTGCGCGCCACGAGGTCGAAGGGGCGGGGCAGTTCCTCGTCGGGCACCACGCCGATGAAGAGGGTCCGGCCGCGCAGGTGCCGGGGGTCGGTGGTGTTCTTGCCGAGCAGGGCGATCCACAGGCACTGGTCCACGGTCGTGGACACGTCGAGGGGCGGGTCCCCGGCGAGCGGGTCGGCGGGGACCGCGGTGGTGACGTAGAAGAGGACGGGCGCCGCCCCGCTCCGGGCCCGGTCGCGTTCGGCGGACGGCAGTGCCTCGACGGCGTCGTCGCGGCGCCGGTGCTCGGTCGCGGCCCGGCCGCTCTCCTCGGCGGGCGGTACGGGGGCGGGCGTCTTGCCGACGGCGAGGACCTCCAGGGGCCAGGCGACCACCTCGTTGCCGGTCTCGAAGACGACGGCGCCGGCGCGGGCCTCGGCGCCGCGCAGCACCTGGACCCCTTCGGGACGCTCGGTCTCCAGGACGAGCAGGGTGCGGGCGGCCAGCGCCGGGCGCGGCCGCAGGCCCAGCAGCCGCAGGAAGGCGACCTTGGTGGTGTCGGGGATCTGGTTGAAGCGGAAGAGCAGTGACTCGCCGAGGTGCGCGAAGAGTTCGATCAGGGCGATGCCCGGGTCGCCCGCGTGGTGGTCGGTCCACTCGGGGGCGTACACCGGGATCCGTTTGACCAGCTCGTCCCGCAGCTGTTCGAAGGTGCGGTCGTCGAGGATGGGGCCGATCAGTGGCATGCCGTCATCTCCCGGCCGCTACCGCAGGTAGAAGGGGTAGACGAGACGGTCCGGCCGCAGGTCCACCAGCCGTACGTACGCGATGTCGATCCACACCAGGGTCGGCTCCTCCCCCGGTGTCACGGCGACCTCGGTGACCCTGATCCGGGGCTCCCAGCGGGTGAGGGCCTCGCTGATCTCCTCGCTGAGGGCCGTGCGGGTGGCGGCGGTGTTCGGTGTCATCAGGTAGCGGCGCAGTCCGCAGCCGAAGGAGGGCCGCATCACGCGCTCGCCGGGCTCGGTGTCGAGGATCGTCTCGATCGACTGCCTGATCAGCGCCTCCCCGCCCACCCAGGCCAGCGCGCCCGCTTCCCCGCCGCCGCCTGCTCCGCGCGGCCGCAACGGGAACCGGACCCCGGTCCCCAGCCACGCATCACCCACCGCATCCAGCGGGCCTGGGCCCCCGGTCGTCCCTGTGCTCACGGTCATACGCCCGATGGTCCGGGGAGACCGTCACCGTGGCGTCGCGGTTACCAGGGGAAGCCGCGGTCCCGCTCGTCGCGGTAGACGTGATGGGTCCAGTCGCGCACCCGTACACCGCGCCGCATGGCCAGGCCGATCCGGTCGAAGAAGAGTTCCTGTTCGCGGCTGCCCTCGCGGAGCCGGCGCTGCTCGGAGACCTCCAACACCCAGCGTCCCCTGATCGGTTGCCCCCTCAGCTGGGGGAACCGCTGCTCGGCGTGCGGCTTGTCGGCGATGATCCGGCCCGGTGCGTAGTGGTCTTCGAGCTGGTTGAGGAACTTCAGGTACACGGCGTCGTCGAGGTCCACGATCTGCGCCCGCTTGTGCGAGATGATCCACTGACCGGGCACGTAGGCGTCGAGAATCGGACCGCGCTTCCTGCCCGGCTCGACCAATTCGACCTGGTGGATCGGGTACTGCCGCGCCATGGCCCGGTCGAAGTCCTGGCCCGATTCCCAGGCCTCCTTGAGTTCGGCCCAGATCTCGGGGTCGTCGACCTTCGGGTTCATCTCGGCATGCAGGTGCCATCGTGCTCCTGCCTGACGGGCCGTCAACACGGTGAAGCCGAAGCGGTTACGGAGGTCCGCGAGGGCGGCGGCCATCTCGGCCTGGTCCAGGGGGTCCGTGCGGGACCTCTGTTTGAGTTCGCCGACCGCCTTCAGGCCTGCGAGCCAGCGGGCCTGGTTGGCCGGGGACGGGACCTTGCCGTCGTCCTTGCCGGGCTTGGACGCCTTTGCCGGGGCGGCCCGGGACGGGGCCGGGAGCACGGCCGGGGCCTTGGCTGCCGGGGCCGCGGCCGGGGTGCCCGGATCCTTCCACACGCCCTTCTGCGGCCCGTCCTTGGCCGACTTCGCCGGAACGTGGTCACCGACCAGGTCGGTCAGGAACTTGTCCGGGCTGAAGTTCACCTCGCCGAAGGTGATCTCCGGGACCTTGCCGGAGCCGAGCACGTGCTCGATGTCGGCCCCGATGCCGAACTGCCCGGGCAGCGGGTACTCGCGCTGGGCCAGCGGCCAGTTCCAGCGTTTGTCGGGGGCCGGGGACCACCAGGGGCTGTCCAGTTCCACGAAGAGTTCGCCGCCGAGCCCGAGGAAGGGCTGCGCGGCGATCTCCAGGTGCCCGGCGAGGAAGAACTCGCCGCGTTTGCCCGCCTTCGGATCGGCGACCTCCCGGAAGCCGATCCGCGGGGTCGCCTCCACGTAGCCCCGGATGCCGGCCAGCGCGCTGACCGCGATGCCCGCCTTGATGTCGTGGCCGAGGAGCTGGATGCCCGCGCCGCCCTCGGCCTTGAGCCGCAGCCCGGCGAAGGCCGGGACGTTGAGGGTCGCGGTCAGCCCGAAGTCCTTCAGTACTTCGGGCCTCGTCGACCAGGTGCCGGTCAGCTCGATGCGGTCCAGCGTCGCCGGTCCGATCTTGGCGACGGCTTCGAGGCCGATGCCGGCGAACAGGAAGACGTTGCCGACCAGCGGTACCCCGTACGCCGCGCGGACCTCGAACCTCGCGAGCTGCTTGACGTAGTCCTTCTGCTCGAAGAGCGGCTTGTCCATCCTCGGCGTGATCCTGCCGACGAGGGTAACCTCGCCCCGGTGGTCGACGACCACCAGGGCTTCGCCGCGCAGCCAGTCGGCGAGGCGGACGTCGACGGTGCCCCAGCCCGCCACCACGCGCGGGCCGGGCCTCGGCCCTGCGGATCCGGGCGCGGGCCCGCGCCCGGCGGGCGCGGCCCCCGCCGGCTCCGGCGGTTGCGGAAGCTTGGCGTCCGTCAGCTGCCGCGCGGTCTCGGGGTCGGTGGCCACCAGGGTCAGCTGGCCGTCGAACCTGTCGTTGGCGTACCGCACGGTGCCCCGGACGTCGACGGCTCCCGCCGCGAACGCGGCCGTCACCTGGCCGGTGAACCCGCGCAGGACGACATCGGCCGTCGCGCTCCCGGACAGCGCCCCGTCCGGGCCCCGCACCACGGGCACCTCCACCGCGCCCAGGCCGGCCACGGTGCCCCGGGCGAGCGCGCGGAAGGTGACGACCTCGTTGGCGAGGCCGAAGCTGCCGGAGGCCTTGAGGAAGCCGCCGAGGGTGAAGGACATCTGCCCCGCGTTCAGCACCAGCGTCGTACCGCGCAGCTCGTTCTCCACGCCCGGCAGCCGCAGCCCGGCCAGCCCGGCCCATCCCAGCGCCTCGGCGCACTCCTCCATCCGGTCGAGCAGGGCCCGGCCGCCGCCGGGCAGCCTGCCCTTCACCAGGGCCGAGGCGTGGCCTTCCAGTACGCCGTCGTGGACGCGCAGGGCGAGCACCGGTTCGATGCCCTCGGCGCGCAGGGGCAGCAGCAGGGGGTGCAGCAGCGGAACGGCCTGGTAGTCGCCTCCGGGGCCGGTCGTCAGGCCCCGGTCGGTCTTGCGCAGGTGGACGGTGCCCGCGGCCACGGCGCCGAGCCGGACCCGGACCGGCCCGCCCGCGGCGCCCGCGCGTTCCAGGTACTCCGTGACCGCGGGGCCCGCGGTGAGGGCCGCGCCGCCCTGGAGCGCCAGTTCCTCCTTGGGGACGTCGGCGGGTACGAGGGCCCGCGCGAGTTCGCCGGCGAGCCTGCCTGGGGCCGCGCCGGGCCCGGGGGCCGCGGGGCCGGCGGCCGGGGCGGGCCCGGGCGGGGCAGGGGCGCGAGCGGGCGCGGGGACCGGTTCCCGGGCGGCCGGGGCGGGGCCCGCCACGCTCAGCCTCCCCCGCACAGGGGGTCGTCGACCGGCGGCTCCGGCCGGGGCTGCGCGGGGAGCGGCACGGTGGGCGGCGGGGTCAGGGCCGTCAGCAGGTCCCCGCCGTGCTCGTCCTGGACGGCGCCGGACTCCTGGAGCCGGGCGGCCGCCCCCTGGGAGCCGAGGAGTTCGTCCAGTCGGGCTCGCTCGGCGGGGCCCATGGTGGACAGTTTGCCGCCGCCGTCGAAGAAGGTCTTCAGGGCGGCGACCGCGGACAGGGAGGGCGGCAGGCAGAAGCGCAGGGCCAGCAGCCACCACAGCTGGAAGAGGAACACCACGATCGGCAGGAACATGCTGAACAGGAAGAACGCCACGATCATAAAGATTTCGAGCGCGAAGGTGCAGGTGCGCGGGACGCTGCCGCCCACGGTGCCGCCGCTCGGTGTTCCGCCGCCGGGATCGAAGGACAGCTGCGAGCCGGGCGGGCTGGTGACGGCCACTCCGCCCGGTCCCGGCGGGCCGCCGGCCCGGGCGGCGACCGCCCGCAGGTCGGGCAGGGTCAGGGAGATCCGGCGGTTCTTGGTGCCCTCGGGGTCGAAGAAGGCCGCCAGCCGGAACGGCTCGCCCGGCTCGCTCCAGGAGGTCTGCCGGGGGCAGTGCCCGTGGCCCGGGCGCGCGGGGCGGCGTACGAAGCAGCGCAGTTCGTAGACGTGGTGCTCGTCCAGTCTGGGCAGACCCAGGTCGTCGTGGTCACCGGAGGCGGTCGGCACCACCCCGAACCACAGCGACCGCTCGGGCGGCGCACCCGGCCCGGAGCCGCCGCCGGTGCAGTCGCCCGAGCGGGCCGGCAGGCGCCACATCGGCAGCTCCAGCTCCCGGTCCGCGGGGCGGTCCTTCGGCGGGGGCGTGCCGAGCGCGCGCCACTGTCCGCCCGCCCCTCCGGTCATCCACGCCTGGGTCTGCGTCCGGAGGCCCACCTGGTCCAGCAGTTCCCGGTGGTCCGACGCGAAGCGCAGCCGCTGCGCAAGGTCGGCCCACAGGACGTCCTCGACCTCCGAGCCGTGGACGCTCGGCTCGCCGCGGCTGCCGTTCTGGGCGGCGAGGAGGTCGGCGGTCAGCCGGTGGGCGAGCTTGCGCAGCACCCGGGGCGGGGCGGTCATCTCCACCTGGCGGCGGCGCATGACGAAGCCCACCTCCAGCCCGTCCGGGGACTGCGGCCGGGGCAGTCCGGGCCGGTCGCAGAAGAGCTCGACGGTGAAGGCGTAGAAGCGGTCGTGGGCGGGCTGGTAGAGCTTGCGCAGGCCGGTGCGGACCAGCTGGTGGGTGGCGAAGCGGGCGCGGCCCGGGCCCCGTTCGCCGAGAGGCACGGGCACCGCGTACGACCAGACGTCCTCGGCGGCGTCGAACCGCAGGGAGTCCCGCGGGTCGGTCACGAGGCGGCGCACGAACTCGGCGGAGTCGTACTTCTGGAGGGCCGGTGTGCGCGCCCTGGGGTCGAAGCGGTCGAATCCCCCGCGCTCGCACACGTACCAGGGGGCGTACACCTTGAAGCCGTGTTCGGGGACGGGCGGGCCCGCGGCGCTCACCAGATGTTCCCGGCGCCGGGGGTGTAGGCCGGGGAGATCACCATCTGCTCGGTGACGAGCGTGGCGCATTTGACCAGGCCGTTGAAGGTGGACAGCGGGGCGTTCACGGTCACCAGGGGCGCTTTGACGTCCACGGACACGTTCGCCTCGATCTCGACCGAGGTGGGTGTCAGCCGGACCACGCAGCCGCCGCCGTGGCGGACCGTCACCTGCTGGGTGGCGTTGTCGAGGGTCACCTCGTGGCCGGAGGCCGTGGTGATCTGGACCTGCTCCGCTCCCGGGGTGTCGACGAACCGCAGCCTGCTGTCGGCCCTGGTCCGCAACTGCCGCAGGTCGTTGGCGGGTTCGGGCTGGTGCGGCAGGGCGGCCCGGCCGTTCCAGGCCGCGCCGAGGACGTACGGGCGGCGCGGGTTGCCGGCCTCGAAGGCCACCACGACCTGGCTGTCCACCTCGGGCAGCACGAGCAGGCCCTGGCCGTCGTCGGCGTAGGGGGAGCACAGCGTCGCCCAGGCGCGTACGTCGCGGTCGCCTTCGGTGCCCAGCCAGGGGAAGCGCACCTCGACCCGGCCGAGCCGCTGTTCGTCGACGATGTCGGTGACGATCGCCGGGTAGACGCCGAAGTAGCCGGGGGCGCAGCCGTCGGCCGGGGCCGTCAGGGACATCACACCACCTCGTTCAGGGACGGGCGTTCGGCGTCGAAGCGGGTACGGAAGCCGCGCTCCGGGTCGAAGGTGTGCCGGACGCGGGTCACGTAGTAGCCCTCTCCCTCGAAGGGTCCGCCGACCGAGCGCAGGGTGAGCCGGCCGCCGACGACGAGGTCGGGGCTGCCGTTGGTGGTGCCCGCCGCGGTGACGAACCGGCGGCCGCGGCGCAGCATTTCGGCGCGTGCCCACGCCTCGGCCTCCGCCGCGGTCAGGGCCGTCTCCCGTACCCGCAGGCTGGTGGCGGGGCCCAGGGCGCGGGCCAGCAGCCGGGCGCCGACGCGGCCGCCCGCCGTTTCGGCCTCGACGGCCTCGGGGCCGGCCCGCTCGTCGATGCCGGCCCGCCGGTCGGCGTCGTAGCCGGTCACCACGACCTCGCTGCGCTGGTGGGCGAGGTCGGCGGCGAAGCGTACGGACAGCAGCTGACTGCCGTGGACGAGGGTCTGCGCGGGGGCGCCCCGGCTGCCCCGGGCGCGGAAGTGCAGGGTGCGGCCGGTGGCCCACAGTTCGGCCTGGATCAGCCGGGCCCGTTCGCGCAGGAAGGCGAGGTCGCTCTGGTTGAGCTGCTGGACGACGTCGTAGCGGGGGCCGGGGGCGTCCGCGTCGGCGGCGAGGCCGTGCTCGCGGGCCACTTCCCGGGCGAGCCCGGCGTCGGTGAGGTCCCGGTACGTACGGTGCCTGCGCGTCATGCGCAGTCGCATCAGGGCGTCCTCGGCGTGGACGAGGACCAGCGGGGGTTCGCCGTCGCCGAGGACGAGTTCCAAGGCGGAGACGACGCCTTCGAAGACGTACCGCTGCGCTGACGGCGGGCCGAGGGCGACCTTGAGGGTGCTGCCCAGGTCGAGGGTGCTCCCGTCGAGGTGCAGCAGCCGGCCCTGCGGGCCGGTGGCTCCGGCGCCGACGGCGAGGAAGTGGGCCCGCAGGGTGCGCAGTCCTTCGACGCCCTCCGCCACCTCCAGCCGTACGCAGTCCCGGGCGAGGTCCCTGACCAGGGTGCCGCCGACCTCGAAGGCCGGGGAGACCGCCGACACCGCCGGCGGGGCGGCGGGCGCGGGCTCAGTCATCGAAGCCCTCGGCCGCCACCCGGGCGGCGAGCCAGGCCGCGCGCTCGGCCGCCTCCCGGTGGTGCTCGGCGGCACTGTGGACGCCGCCGGGTCCGCTCGGGCCCACGCCCGGTGGGCGCGGGCCGGCGGCGGGTACGACCTCGGTGTGCAGCTCTCCGATGTGCACGCTCATTCCGGGCCTCCTCGCGGTGTCCACCTCAGGGTGTCCGGGCCTGCGTCACGGCGGCGTTGCTCGCAGTCCGCGGCGTACCGGCCGGGCGGTGCGGCGGGCAGCCGTTCCCAGGGGGCGGCGGCCGCATCGGGGGCCGGTGTCTCCTCGCGCCGGGCCCGGTCGGCGAGGCTGCGGCCGCCGCCGGCCTCGACTTCGGCGAGGGTCGCGGGGTCGGCGCGGGCCCGCAGCGGCACGCCGCGGCCGTAGCCGGTCGAGCGCCGGTCGGGGCCGGGTGCCGGCGGGCGCCGGGCGGACCCGGCGCCGGGTACGGCGGAAGCGGGCGGGGTACCGGGGGCGGGCCCGGCGGGGATCTCGAAGGACTGACGGGCCCCGGCGGTGGCCCGGTCCACGGCCGCGCCCGCCACCGTGCCCGCGCAAGCCCCGATGCCGCCTCCGGCGCAGAGCGCGAAACCGGCGAGGTCCGGGTCCGGCGTGCCGCCGACGGCCGCCGCGTCGCGGCCCGCGGCGGCGCCGTCGGCGGGACCGTCGCCCGGGGGCCCGGCGGGCAGGCCGAGCGCTGCGGACAGGCCGCCGACCGAGGTGGCGGCCACCGCTCCGGCGAACCCGGCCGACAGCTGGAGTCCCGCCGAGGCCGTGAGCCCGGCCGAGACCTCCGCGCCGAGCCGTACGGAGGCCCCCGCGGCCAGCGTCAGGGGGCTGTCGAGCCCGCTCATCGCGCCGCGCCAGGCCGCCGGGTCGAGTCCGAGGCGGGAGAGCAGCTGCTGGGCCGATTCGCCGTCCTGTGCCTGGACGACCCGCTGGGGGCGGGCCGTTCCGGCGGTGCCGGGTGCGGCTCCCGCCCGTGGGGCGCCCGGTTCGGTGGCGGCCGCGGTGTCCCGGGCACCGGGGCCCTCCTCGTGGGCCTCGTAGGCGAAGTTCTGCTCGACGACGGTCACCCCGACCTTGGCGCGCAGCGGGGTGCCGTCCGGGGCGAAGTAGTCGAGTTCCTCGGCGACCTGGGTGACGATGCCGTTGTAGCGGAGCGTCCCCCAGACGAACCGGACCACCGGCGGCGGTTCCGCGGGGCTGTCCTTCGGCGGCTCGACGAACTGCCGTACCAGCGCGGTCCAGCGCCGCACGTCGACGTACTGTCCGCCGTTGCGCTGCTCCGCGGTGTCGAATTCCAGGTCGAAGGTGAGGGTCGAGCCCTCCTGGGCGGGGTGCTGGCGCTTCTGGGTGCGGGTGGTCGTTCCGCCGCGGTCGGTGTCGTTGTTGCGGCTGATGCGCAGTGAGGCCGGGTTGAACTGCACCGGTACGGCGGGGCCGTCGTCGAGTACCCGGGCGGGCCTGTCCTTGCCTTCGGACGGGCCCCGCCTGAGGCGCTGGAGCGTGGCCTGGGCCAGCGCGGTCACCGGGTCCGCTCCAGGCGCAGGCCCTCGTGGGCGATGTGCAGCTCCTCCACGGCGATCTCCCCGGTCTTGGCGTTGAGGGTGGGTCCGGCGATCTTCAGGGGCAGGCCGCGGGTGAACCTCCAGTGGGCGAGGACCCGTCGGCCGGAGGGGTCGAGGACCTCCACGTCCCCGTCGTAGCGGGGCGGTGGGGCGCCGCCGGCGACCATGCCGTGCAGCCAGTCCCACAGGCCGGTGTCGGCGCCGGCGCCCTCGGCGGCGACGAGCATGCCGCGTTTGAGCACCAGCGGCTGGAGCCTGACCCGGCCGACCCGGCGCACCACTTCGTCGTTGGCCCCGCCCTGGAGGTACTCGCGGAGGTCGGCCTCCAGCCCCAGTCCGGAGCATTCCTGGAAGCCTCCGTCGCCGAGCCGTTCGGGTCCGCCCCGGTGGGCGGTCGCGCCGCCCCCGGCCGCGCCGCCCCCGGCGGAGCCCGTCAGCGGCAGTGCGGGCGGGGGCGCGGCCGTCCGGCCCGGAGAGGCGCTGCGGACGATCCGCACCCGGAAGTTGAAGGTCTGTACGAGCTCGGTCACGCTCACACCACCCGGACGGCGCCGTCGGCGTCCTGTGCGATCCGCAGGACGAGGTACTCCAGGGGGTGCGCGGGTGCCACTCCGACCTCGGCGACCAGCCTGCCGAGGCCCACCGACCAGGCGGGGTTGAGCCGTTCGTCGCAGCGGACGAAGAAGGCCTCGTCCTCGCTCTCCCCGGCGAGGGCGCCGGAGCGGTACAGGCCGCGCAGCAACTGTACGAGGGAGCCGGTTAGTTCGGTGCGCAGCTGGGGCGAGTGGGGTTCGAAGGCCAGGGGCTGGGCCTGCCGTTCGAGGACGAGCCGCAGCATGGTCATCAGCCGGCGCACGCTGAGCTGGCGGTAGCCGGGGTCGCGGGAGAGGGTGCGCGCGGAGGCGAGCCGGAACCCGTCGCGCTCGCGGTGGAAGACGTCGACGTCCAGCAGGTGCAGTGCGTCGCGGTCGGCTTCGGCGAGGTCCTGGGCCGAGGTGACGGCCTGCGCGGCGAGCGCGTTGGCCGGACCCCAGGACAGCCCGAGCCGCCGCTCCCGTTCGGCGATGATTCCGGCCGCGAAGGCCGAGGGCGGTACGGCCACGGCCCGGCCCCGCGGATCGTCGGGGGCGACCACCCCCAGCCAGGGGTGGTAGGCGGCGGCGTAGGAGCTGTCGAAGGCGGCGCGCCAGCGTGCCACGGAGCGGACCGGCAGCCCGGGTGGCACGTCGAGCAGGGCCACGAACCGCCGCTGCCGTTCGGCGAGTGCGACGAGCCGCTGCTGGCGCCGGATGATCTCGGACAGCCCGCCGTGCCCGTCCAGGAGGGTGCCCCCCTCCCGGGGCGCGGCGGGGGGCGGCGGCGCGGCGGGGGGCGGGCAGGGTGCGAAGACGGGGCCGCCGGACCGCGGGGGCGGCTCGGGTGCGGGGGCGGGGGCCTCGGTGTGGTGCCACAGCAGATCGGGTACGCAGAGCAGCGCGACCTCGGGGACCAGGGCCATCCGGTCCATCCCGGCCGCCGCTGCCGGTCCGGGCCCGTCGGGGTCCTCGGCGCCGCCGACGGGCAGCAGTTCGACGGGGGCCGGGCCGTGGAAGCTGTCGGCGTCGATGGCCGCGTAGCGGTCCCGGCCCTCGCGGCCGGGCACGACGGCGGACCGGGCCGGGGTGAGGAAGGCGTCCGGTGGCAGCAGGCCCTCGGGCCAGCTGCCGTCGGGGGTGGTGAGCAGGGAATCGGCGGCCAGCACGGCGGCGGCGTACCGGGGGTGGGCGCGGCACAGCCCGAGTCCCGTGAACCGCTCGTGGCGGGGGTGGGCGGGGTCCGCGTCGGTGACGGTGACGGTGGCGGTGACGAGTTCGGCCGTCACGTCCACCGGCCGGGCGCCCTCCCCCGGGGCCCGGTCGAGCAGGGCGACGGGGCGCCGCAGGCCGGCGGGGTCCTGGCGGACGGCCTCTTCGAGGACGCGGAAGAAGCTCCCGGCGGGACCGAGCCCGGGGCCCTGGAGCCGCAGCAGGGACCCGGCGGGGGGACGCAGCGCCTCGGGGAGGGTCAGTTCCCGTGCGGTCGCGGTGGCGGTGAACTGGTCCGCGCCGGTGAACTCCCAGCGCACCGAGAGCCGTCCGCCCCAGCTGCCTTCGTCGCGGGCACGCAGGTGGACCTCGTACGGCTGCCCGGTGCCGGGTGCCGTGCCGCGGCCGTCCGGGCGGGCCAGCCGGATCCGGTGCAGTGCGCAGGCCTCGGCGGCGGCCGGGTGCGGGGCGCGCGGGAGCGGCGCCACCCGCAGGACGTGGGCGCGGACGCCGCCCTGCGCGAAGAACGCCCGTACCGCGTGGGGCAGCAGGCCGGGGCCCTCGAAGCCGCCGAACCTGCGCAGGTAGTCGGGCCAGCGGTCGACGGCGACCGGCGTGTCGACGGGCCCGCGCGGGGCCACTCCGACGAACCCGGCGACGTCGAGCCGTACGGGCCGGAAGGCCGGCTGCGGCCGGGGGCCGTCGCGGTGGACTCCCGGCGCTCCGAGGCGCAGTCCGGGCGGGGTCACAGCGACAGGAAGTCGATGCGCTCGGCGACGAGGTGGAGCTCCTCCATCGCGACTTCTCCGCCGCCCTTGCCGGTGAGGGTGGGGCCGACCCACTTCTTGGGCTGGGCGGCGCGCAGCACCCAGGAGCAGACCGGCTGGCGGCCCTCGTCGTGCAGGGTCACGGTGACCGTCCGCGGGTCGAACTCGCCCTCCCGGGTGGCTTTGATCCACTGGAACAGGCGCAGGTCGCCGATGATGCCCCGCTTGAGGGTGACGTCGTTCGTGGTGTTCGTGTTGGCGATCTTCCGGACGTGGTTCTCGGGGTCGTTGCCGTTTCGGTACTCGGAGAACTTCACCTCGTTGCCGGCTCCGCTGAAGTCGGAGAAGCCGCCCGCGATCTGGTCCTCGCCCCCGGTGTCGCCGAGCTTGACGAGGAAGTTGAAGGCCCCGTAGGGGTTGGTGCGCGTTGCCATGAACGTCTCCTGGTCTGCGCTCAGCCGCGCTGCGCGTCGGCGGTGAACTGTCCGATGCGGAACACGACGAACTCCGCGGGGTAGGTGGGCGCCACGCCGATGAGGCAGATCAGGCGGCCGTTGTCGAGGTCGTTCTGGGTCATGGTGGTGCGGTCGCAGCGGACGAAGAAGGCCTCTTCGGGCTTGGTGCCCATGAGGGCGCCGGTGCGCCAGGTCGCGATCAGGAAGTCCTCGATGGTCTGCCGGACGGAGGCCCACAGCCGCTCGTTGTTCGGCTCGAAGACCGCCCACTGGGTCGACTTGTCGATGGAGTGCTCGAGGTAGATGAAGAGCCTGCGGACGTTGACGTACTTCCACTCGGGGTCGGAGCTCATGGTCCGGGCGCCCCACACACGGCGGGCGCGGCCTTCGAAGAAGCGCAGGGCGTTGATCCCCTCGGGGTTGAGCACCGACTGCCGGTCGTAGGTGACGTTCGTGCTGAAGTCGTTGATGCCGAGGAGGACTTCGTTGGCAGGGGCCTTGTGCACCCCGCGTTCGATGTCGCTGCGGGCGTAGACGCCCGCGACGTAGCCGGAGGGCGGCACCTCCAGGAGGGGCGCGGGGGCTCCCGGGTCGGGCCGCAGGCTCGGGTCGGTGATGCGGACCCAGGGGTAGTAGAGGGCCGCGTACTTGGTGTCGAACTGGGCCCGGAACCGGCGCACTTCGGAAGGGGAGCTGTTCCTGGGCGGGTCGACGACCGCCATCCGGTAGCGCAGCCGCTCGCAGTGTGCGATGAGGTGGTCGACGGCGGTCTTCTGCTCGCCGTCGGACAGGTCCACGGTGTCCGGGACGGCGACGATGGCGATGTCGTCGACCTCGCCGAGCGCGCCGAGCCCGCGGGCGGGGTCGGCGAGGCTGTCCGGGTTGGCGGCCTGGCCGAGGAGGTCCTGCGCGGTGAGCGGCTCCCCGTCGCCTCCCCCGGTGAGGAACGCGCCGCGGCCCGCGCCGAGCAGCGCGGCCAGCAGGGCCCCCGCCGCGACCGGGGGCTGCCCGGTCGCGGGCCGTACGGTCTGCAGCCAGACCAGCGAGAACTCGTCGGCGGGGTCCACCGCGTCCAGGACCCGGCTGACGGCCCGCGGGTGCTCTTGGCCGAGTTCGAGCTCGTTGTAGACGTCGACGCGGTCGCCGAGCCGTACGGTGACGGCGAGGGTGAGGTGGAAAGCGGCCGTCCCGGGGGTCACGGGCTCGAAGGAGCCGTCGGGCTTCCCGTACCCCAGTACCCCGTCGGCGCCCCGGACTACGAAGCGGACGTTGCCCTGCTGCGGCGGCGTCTCGTCGCCGAGGACCGGCGCCCGTCCGTCGGCGGCCAGGGCAGCCACCTCCACGGCCGCTCCCGGCCGCACGCCGGTGAGGCGGGGCGGCGCGCCCGCCCCGCCGTCGGGGACGAGGATGTTCTTGCCGCGCCGGAAGGTGACCCCGACGCTGATCCGCGCGCCCGCGGAGCCAGGCCAGCGGGCGCGCCAGCGCAGCAGCGGGTTGCCGGAGGCGGGGAAGGCGAGGGAGGCGAAGTTCCTGGGGACGTCGATGGCGGGGGTCGCACCGGTGGACCGGGTGAAGGCGAAGACCCGGGCCACGTACAGCCGTCGCCCGCCGTTGGCGAAGAACGCCCGGGCAGCCAGGGCCAGTTGGCATTCCGTGTCGCCGATCTTGAGTCCGCCGAAGGCGCGTTCGTACTCGGTGAAGCTCGTGACCAGGGTCGCCCCGGGCAGCACGGTGGGGTCGGCCGGGGCGGGCAGGCTGTACGGGACGGGCCCGTACTCGGTGCGCCCGGTCATCCCGAAGGTGCTGGTCGGCACGCCTTCGACGGACCGCGAGCGGAAGCTGGTCTCCTCGACGTAGACGCCGGGTGTCAGGTACTCGGGCATGGGCGGATCTCCTCGGGCGCGGGGGTCAGGCGGTGGTGTGGGGCAGGTCGTCGGCGTGCACCACCTGGCCGACGGTGAGCGGGCGGACGGTGTCCGCGGCGGCGGTGCGGTACCCGGCCGGCACGTCGGTGCCGCGCAGCAGCCCGTTGTCGAGGTCCTGCGGCCGGGGCGGGGAGGCGCTGCGGGTGACCGGCTCGGCCACCAGGTCGGCCAGCGGGTCGAGCGGGTCCGGGGGCGGGGCCGTCGCCGGGTCCGGGGCGTACGTGCGCAGCGCGACGGCGTAGGGCGAGGGCATGGGGTACGTGAGGGCCCCGCCGCCGTCGATCAGGAGCAGCACCTGTCCGTGCTCGTCACCGTGGGCCCAGCCGATCCGGACGCCGCCCTCGCCGAACGCGTCCACCCGTGGCCAGCGCACCGGTTCGCCGCCGCGGGTGACCCGCAGGCGCATGCCGGTCATGCCCTGCGGCACCGGGTAGGCGGGCCCGGGCAGCAGCCAGGGGGCCAGCAGCCGGGCCGCGGCGCGGACGGGGGCGGCGGCCGGCGGGCGGGCGTCGGCGCCGGTGAGTTCGGCGAGGGTCCACAGCGGTACGGAGAACCGCCGCGGGACCCAGCGGCGGGCCGGGTCGTCCACGCGTACGGTCACGCTCGCGCCGAGGGCGCCCGTCGTGCCGTGCCGCAGGACGAAGCCGGTGGCTCCGTGGTTCTCCAGCGGCCGGACGGGTGCCGCGGCGCGGTCGCGGCGGCCGGGCACCCGCCCGGCCTCACGGCCCACCCGCAGGCCGGGACCGGCCGGGCCCCGGTTGCGGGCGTCGAGCGGGCGGACGGCCAGCGCGAGCCGGTGCAGTACGTCCACCTCACCGGCCTCGACGGTGATCCGGCGGCCGCCCTCCCGCGTCATCGGCCCGTCCCCGAGGTCCCGGACGCGACGACGGTGACCTCGTCCGCCGTCCGGCCGGGCCGTCCGTCGATGCGGATGACCCGGGCGAGATAGGGCAGGCAGAGCCGGTAGTCGGTGGTCATCGCCTGGAAGGCCTCGCTCATCGAGTCCATCGCCAGGTCGTCGGGGACGATCTGCACCGCGTCCCCGGCTCCCCAGTCGCCGCTGGGGTGGAGGAGGGGACCGGTGAGCGGGCCCTCGCTCTCCAGGGCGAGCGCGGCGAGGCCGAGCCATTCCAGCTCCGCCTCGACGAACCGGTCCCAGGCGGCGATCAGCAGGTGCATCCTCAGCGGCAGCCGGGCCGTGCCGTCCTGGGCGGCCATCGCGGCGCAGGACGGGCGGGTCTCGCGGTCGATGCTGAGCCGGTAGCAGTACACGGACACGGCGGGATGGCGGATCACGGCGCCCGGCGTGTCCACCTTGTCGAAGTCCACGGGCCCGGCCAGGACGGCCTCCGGACGCGGGCCCGCGGGGATCTCGTCGAGGAAGCGCCGGTTGAGCAGGTCGACGACGCTGCGCCCCACTGCGGCGAGTGCCCGGTATCCAGCCATGGGCCGATGCTGCGGCCCGCCCCGTCACGCCAGCGTTGCGGGGACGGCCGGGCGACGGGCCGGTGACACCGCCGGGCCCACACTCGGTGCGCC
Source organism: Streptomyces sp. NBC_01408 (assembly GCF_026340255.1). Classification (GTDB taxonomy): domain Bacteria; phylum Actinomycetota; class Actinomycetes; order Streptomycetales; family Streptomycetaceae; genus Streptomyces. The sequence continues at coordinate 800,699 of NZ_JAPEPJ010000002.1, forward strand.
TGCCCCCTCGACCAGGAGAGCCCATCATGAGCAGCACCCACCAGAACACGCCGGACCGTTCCAGCACGGGCGGCTCGTGCGACCTCGGCGCCATCGACGACCTCACGTGCAGCTCCAAGGGGATCAGCCGCCGGGCAGAGGTCACCGAGGAACGCCTGCCCCGGCTGAAGGAGTTCAAGGAGAAGTTCGACAGCGCCCGGACCGAGTACTCCAAGGCCAGGGATGCCGCTCAGGGTGATCTCGACGCGGCGGACGCCACGCTGGACACGGTGCTGGAGCAGATCCGCTGCCGGATCCCCCGGGACCAGAAGGAATGCCTGGCGGAGGCCGTCGACGAGGTGTTCGGCGACATCAGGAAGTGTGCGGGCGGCTGGGGCTGCTGCGCCGGGGAGTGCGACTGCTCCTTCGACGGCGAGGTCGGGGAGGACGACACCGTCGCCTCCCTGTCCGCCCGGATCGCCCGGTACGCCACCGAGGTCGAATGGGCCGCCGCCTGCTTCGAGCGGCTGGACGAGGAGCGTACGGAACTGCCCGCGCGCGCCGCGCAGATCACGGCGGACGCGGCCCGGCTGCTGGCCGACGCCTCCGACCCGGTGACCGGGAAGGACGTCGTACGCCTCTACGCCCGGCTGCTGATCCTGCGCCGCCGTGCGGAGGAGGTGTGGCGGGGCTTCGGAACCGTCTCGGCCTACGTCGCGTGCCTGTGCGAGCTGCTGCTCTGCGTCCTGAAGGGCTCGAAGGCCATCGCCGCCCTCGAGGGTGCCAAGGCGGAACTCGTCTGCAAGGAGGAGGCCCGCAAGGCCGCCTGCGCACGCAAGCAGGCCCAGACGCTGGAGGAGGTCCTGGCGGTCTACCTCCGGGAGTGCCCGCCCTGCCCGCCGAAGCACCCCGCCGAGGCGCGGGAAGGGGACGCGGCGGAGGACCCGGCGGCCGCCTGAGGCGACGGTCCCCACCGGAAATCGAACGGCGCGTCGGCCACTCGTCCTGATATCGCCTCGTTCGTGAGACGCATGAAGGCCGACCTCCGGGATGATTCGCCCGTGCCGCCGCATGCAACAGGGTGAGCGCGTAAGCGACTTCAGCGAAAGGAAACGGCAACGTGCGCATGAAACGCCTCGCACCGCTGCTCGCCACCGCCGGACTCATAGCAACCACCGTGCCCCTGCTGGCCGCGACGCAGGCCTCCGCCGCCCCGGCGGCCGAGTACCTCAAGCAGAACCCCTCGTGGCAGCGTTGCAGCCCCGACCTGCCGGCCTCGTACGAATGCGCCACCATCAAGGTCCCGCTCGACTACCGGCGTCCCACCGGGCGCACCATCGACATCGCCCTGTCCCGGATCAAGAGCGAGAACCCGGCCAAGCGGCACGGCGTGATGCTGTTCAACCCCGGTGGCCCCGGCGGTTCGGGGCTCGACATGCCCCTGATGATGAACGAGTCGATGCCCAAGGACGTCCGCGACCAGTACGACCTCATCGGCTTCGACCCGCGCGGGGTCGGCGCCAGCAGCCCGGTCAGCTGCGGGCTGACGGACGAGGAGCAGAACTTCCTGCGGCCGTACCGGCCGGAGAGCTTCCCCTCCGACGTGGACTGGGCGCGCACCGTCGCCGACAAGTGCCAGGAGAAGGCCGGGGCGGTGCTGCCCCACATCACCACCCGCAACACGGCCCGCGACATGGACACGATCCGTACGGTGCTGGGCGAGCGGAAGATCTCGTACGTGGGCTATTCGTACGGGACCTACCTGGGCTCGGTGTACACGCAGATGTTCCCGGACCGGACCGACCGCTTCGTGCTCGACAGCGGTGTGGACCCGCAGCGCATCTGGCGCGGGATGCTCCAGGTGTGGGCGTCCGAGGCCGAGCCCGCCTTCACCCGCTGGACCGGGTGGGCGGCCGAGCGCTCGGCCGAGTACCGGCTGGGCGACACCCCGAAGGCGGTCTCCGACACCTTCTGGGGGCTGGTGGCGCGCGCCGACCGGGAGCCGATCGAGTTCGAGGGGCTCAAGCTCACGGGCGACGACATCCGCGGTGCACGGGCACTGTTCTTCTACCCGGCGCAGGCCACCCCCGTCGTCGTGGCCCTCAAGGCGGCGGCCGAGGGCACGCCGCAGCCCGATCCCTCCACCGTGGGGGACGTGAAGAGGCTGCTCACCACGGGCAGCGCCGCCGAGCCGGCCCCGAAGCCGGCGGCCGGCCGGAGCCCGGAACCGCCCGCGGACAACGCCACGGCCGTCTTCCTGTCCGTGGCGTGCGGGGACACGGGCAACTGGCCCCGCTACACGGAGCAGTACGAGCGGGACGCCGCGAAGAACAAGGCCAGGTACCCGCTGTACGGGGACTTCGTCTCCAACGTCATGCCGTGCGCCTTCTGGCAGCGGCCGGTCGAGGCGGCCACGCCGATGCGGACCAAGGCGAACGTGCTGACCGTGCAGAACGAGTGGGACTCGCAGACCCCGCTGGTCAGCGGTCTGGGCATGCACCGTGCGCTGAAGGGCTCCCGGATGGTGCTGGTGGCGGGTGGTGAGGGCCACGGTGTGTACCTCGCCGACCCCAACTCCTGCGCCAACGCGCCCGTCAACGACTACCTGGCCACGGGACGGCTGCCCGCCGGGAACGTGACCTGCCAGAACCCGCCGGGCACCGAGCAGCAGCGGGAGTCGCTGACTCCGCAGAAGCCGCTGCCGATCCCGGGCGGGCCCGGACGGTTCTGATCCCGCGGTTCTGATCCCGCGGTTCTGATCCCGCGGTTCTCTTCTGATCCCGCGGTTCCGACCCTGCGGTTCTGACCGGTCCGGCCGGCTCAGGACGGGGACGAGGACGCCTCCACGGCCGCCTTGATGCGGCGGCCGAAGTCGGGGGCGTCCTTGCGGGCCGCGCTCAGCGCGAACCCGACCAGGAGCCGGCCGAGGCCGTGCCCTTCGAGGGTGTTGAAGATGCGGACCCGGGTGCGGCCGCCGGGCAGGGCCTCCAGGTCGTAGCCGCCCTCGGCCGTCACCAGGTTCTTGCTCTGCTCCGTCCAGCGGATCAGGCCCGGCGGTTCGAAGCCGACGATGCGGAACTCGCGGCCGGTCTTCATCCCGGCGTCCTTGACGGTGCTGCGGAAGACGGTGCCCAGCGCGGTCGGCCCGTCCGGGGTCTTGGTGATCTGCTGGACGCGCGGGCTGAATTCGGGGTCGTTGCGCCCGTCGGCAAGGTAGGCGAAGACCTTTTCGACGGGCCGGTCGATGTCGACGCTGGCCTCGAACTGTCCGGACATGTCGGCTCCTCGGTGCGGTACTCGCGATCCATGACGGCAGAGCAGCACCCTATGCGCGCGTCGACCGCCCCGCCCGCGCACCGCGCGGAACGGGCCCCGGCCCGGCGGGCGGCGCGGCCGCCCCGATCCGGCTGCCGCGCAGCGGGGTGAGCAGCCCGCATACGAGGATCAGCAGGCAGAACGCCCCGCCGCCCAGGCTGACCACCGGAACTCCGTGCCGGGCGGCCAGCAGCGTGAGCACGGCCGCGCCCACCGGGCCCGAGGCGTTGTGCACGGTCCAGAAGGCGGAGGTCACCCGGCCGAGAAGGTGGTCCGGGGTCAGCTCCTGACGCAGCGTCATGCTGCACACCCCGCCGAGGGTCAGGCCGAACATGGATACGGCGGTCAGCGCGGCGATCAGCGGCACGCTGCGGCTGACGCCGGTGCCGGCCACCGCCAGGCCGAACATCGCGACCGAGGTCAGCCAGCAGGCGCCGAAGCCGAAGACCCGGCGCAGCGTGCCGGCGGTGAAGGCGGCGAGGAGGCTGCCGGCCCCGCCCGCGGCGATCACGTAGCCCAGGGTCGCGGCGTCCTGGCCGAGGTCGTGCTGGACCCGGTAGATCAGCAGGTCGGTGGCGCCCATGGTGACGAAGGTCAGCAGGGTGAGCAGTACCGTCAGCGGGCGCAGCAGCGGGTGGGCCCAGAGGAAGCGGAAGCCTACGACGAACACCTCCCGGAACATTCCCTCCCGCGCCCCGGCCCGCGCCGTGTCCGCGGCGGGACGGTCGGCCGGGCGGTCGAACCTGACCCATCCCAGGCTGGCGGCGGAGACGAGGAAGGTCGCCCCGTCCAGGGCCAGCGCCCAGTCCGCCCCCACCGCGGCCGTGAGGAAGCCGGCGGCCACCGGGCCGAGCAGGGTCCCGACGGCGAAGGTGCTCATCAGCCGGCCGTTGGCGGCGGTGAGGTCCTGCGGGCGTACGAGGTTCGGCACCGCCGTCACGTAGGCCACGTCGAAGAGCGTCCGCAACACGCCGACCAGCGCTGTCAGTACGTAGAGCAGCCAGATCCGCGGCCCGGCCAGCCAGAGCAACGGCACCGCGCCGAGCAGCAGTCCGCGGGCCAGATCGCAGACGATCATGAGCCGGCGGCGGTCGACGCGGTCGACCACGTATCCGGCGAACACCCCCGTGACGATGCCGGTGGCCGCGGAGACGACGGTGACCAGGCCCATCTGGACGAGGGACCCGGTGGCGTGGAGGACGAGCAGCGGAAGCGCGAGCAGCGAGACGGAGCCGCCGATGACGGACAGTGCCTGGCCGAGCCAGAAGACGTTGAAGTCCTTGTTCCGCCCCAGCGGGCGGCGCTCGGGCCGCTCGTGGTCCTCGTCGGGTCGCTCGCGGTGCCCCGGTCGCCCTCGCGCTCTTCGGCTCATCACCCCGGGACGGTAGGTGAGACCGTCCCGGGGTGTCGCGTGCTTTTCGGCGGCGCGGCCCCGGCCGCGGGGTCCGTCAGCCGAGCAGGGCGTAGACGGTGGAGGCCGTGGCGGCGGGCTCCTGGGCACCCTCGGGGGTCATGGTGACGTCGGCGAAGGCCATCCGCCGGCCGAGCTTGGTCACCCGTACGTGCACCAGTACGTCCGCGCCGACCACCGGCCGCTGGAAGCTCGTCGACTGCTGGACGGTGGTCATCGGCCCGTACTCCCCGCGCGCGGCGGAGATCGCGACGACGGTGGCGGTGTCGGCGGCCGCCATCAGGGCCTGCCCCGACAGCCCGCCGCCGTCCCGGGCCAGGGTGTCGGACCAGGGCAGCCGCAGGACGGCGTGCCGCTCGCCGGTCTCCTGGACGGTCAGGCCGAGGGCCTGTACCCAGGGGGCGAAGTGGTCGGCGAGGATCTTGTCGGCGTCTGCCGGTGTCAGCGTCACCGGGAGATTGTGGCGGCCCGGGCCGGGCCGCCACAACACCCTGGAGCGAGGAGGTTCACTTCCGGGAGGATCTCCCGCGGTCAGAGCGCGGCGGCCAGCTCCGTGCCCTGCCGGATCGCCCGCTTGGCGTCGAGCTCGGCGGCCACGTCGGCGCCGCCGATGAGGTGCGCCTCGACCCCGGCCGCGCGCAGCGCCTCGTACAGGTCGCGGCGCGGCTCCTGGCCGGTGCAGAGCACCACCGTGTCGGCGGGCACGAGGCGCTGCTCGCCGTCGACGGTGATGTGCAGGCCCTCGTCGTCGATGCGCTCGTACGTGGCCCCGGCGACGGAGACCACGCCGCGGTGCTTGAGTTCCGCGCGGTGGATCCAGCCGGTGGTGGTGCCGAGGCCCGCGCCGACCTTGGTGGCCTTGCGCTGGAGCAGGTGGACCTGGCGCGGGGGCGCGGGGCGGGCGGGGGCGGTGAGGCCGCCGGGGCCGGCGTACTCGGTGTCGACGCCCCAGTGCCGGAAGTAGACGGCGGGGTCCTGCGAGGCGCCCTCGCCGCTGTCGGTGAGGTACTCGGCCACGTCGAAGCCGATGCCGCCGGCGCCGACGACTGCGACGCGCTCGCCCACGGGGGCGCCGTCGCGCAGCACGTCGAGGTAGGTGACGACGCTGGCGTGGTCCACGCCGTCGATGGCGGGGGTGCGGGGGGTGACCCCGGTGGCGACGACGACCTCGTCGTAGCCCTGGAGGGTCGGCACGTCCGCGCGGGTGTTCAGGCGGACCTCGACGCCGCTCTCGGCGAGCTGCGTGCCGTAGTAGCGGATGGTCTCCTCGAACTCCTCCTTGCCCGGGATGCGGCGGGCGATGTCGAGCTGGCCGCCGATGTGGCCGGAGGCCTCGAAGAGGGTGACGGCGTGGCCGCGTCCGGCGGCGGAGACGGCGCAGGCGAGGCCTGCCGGGCCGGCGCCGACGACGGCGACGCGCTTCTTCAACTGCGTGGGCGACAGGACCAGTTCGGTCTCGTGGCAGGCGCGCGGATTGACCAGGCAGCTGGTGATCTTGCCGCTGAAGGTGTGGTCGAGGCAGGCCTGGTTGCAGCCGATGCAGGTGTTGATGGTCTCGGGGCGGCCCGCGGCGGCCTTGGCGACGAAATCGGCGTCGGCCAGGAAGGGGCGGGCGAGCGAGACCAGGTCGGCGCGCCCGTCGGCGAGCAACTCCTCCGCGATCTCGGGGGTGTTGATGCGGTTGCTGGTGACGAGGGGGACGGAGACGGCGCCCATCAGCCGCTTGGTGACCCAGGTGTAGGCGCCGCGCGGCACGGAGGTGGCGATGGTGGGGATACGGGCCTCGTGCCAGCCGATGCCGGTGTTGATGATGGTGGCGCCGGCCGCCTCGATCTCCTTGGCGAGGTGGACGACCTCGTCCAGGGTGGAGCCGCCCGGGATCAGGTCCAGCATGGACAGCCGGTAGATCAGGATGAAGTCCTCGCCGACGGCCGCGCGGGTGCGGCGGACGATCTCCAGCGGGAAGCGGACGCGGTTTTCGTACGCGCCGCCCCAGCGGTCGGTGCGCTTGTTGGTGGCGGCGGCAATGAACTCGTTGATCAGGTAGCCCTCGGAGCCCATGATCTCGACGCCGTCGTAGCCCGCGAGCTTGGCCAGGCGGGCGGCCCGGACGAAGTCCTCCACGGTGCGCTCGACCTCGATGTCGGTGAGCTCGTTCGGGACGAAGGGGCTGATGGGGGCCTGGAGGGCGCTGGGGGCGACCAGGTCCTTGTGGTAGGCGTAGCGGCCGAAGTGGAGGATCTGCATGGCGATCTTCCCGCCCTCGGCGTGCACCGCCTCGGTGATCACCCGGTGCTCGGCGGCCTCCTCCTCGGTGGTGAGGCGGGAGCCGCCCTCGAAGGGGCGCCCGGCGTCGTTCGGGGCGATGCCGCCGGTGACGATCAGCCCGGCGCCGCCGCGGGCGCGCTCGGCGTAGAAGGCGGCGAGGCGCTCGAAACCGCCCTGGTGCTCTTCGAGGCCGGTGTGCATCGACCCCATGATCACGCGGTTCGGCAGGGTGGTGAAGCCGAGGTCCAAGGGGCTCAGCAGGTGCGGGTACCGGCTCTGGGAACTCATGAGGGGCGCCTCCTCGCGCGGGGGTGATGAACCTGTTCTAGCGAGGGGAGGACGGTTTTGCAACTAAGTGCATAACCAGACGGCAGCGGTCCGCCCCGAAACCCCGGCGCACCCGGGCCCGGCCCGCTCCCGCTGTGGCGGAGTTCACTCCGCCCCACCCGGCGCGCCCCACCCAGCGCGCCCCCGGCCTGGACGAGCAGGCGGGGGCGGCCAGGGATTGCAGCCGGACACCCCCTAGGGCAGGACCTTGCCGACGCCGCCCAGGGCCTGGGTGGCGCGCTGGTTGATCTGCCACAGCTGGCCTTCACGGTTGCTGACGTAGATCCACCCGTTGACGGTGTCCAGCGCGAGGCCCTCGCAGGTCCCCAGGCCGGTGGCCACCACGCGCTGCGCGCCGTCCGCGAGGGTGATCTCGTGCAGGCGCCCGCCGTTCAGGTGGTCGATGGTGTAGGCCCGGCCGGCGCCGTCGAGGGCCACGCGGATGGTGCTCGCCCCGGGAAGGTTGGTCACGACGCGGTGGGTGCGGGCGGCCAGGTCGACCTCGTACAGGTGGCCGCCGCCGTCCTTCCGTCCGACGTACGCCTTGCCCCGCCCGTCCAGCTCCACGCCGCCGGTGCCCTGCCCCAGGGCGGTGGCGATCGCCTGCTTCTGTCCGCCCGGCAGGTCGACGGCGAACAGCTGCCCGTCGAGCCAGCTGGCGACATAGGCCTTGCCCGCCGCGTCGAGCGCGACGCCGTACGCGTACGCCACGTCGGCGACCTTGCGGAAGGTGCCCTTATGCAGGTCCACCGCGAGCAGGCGCCCGCCGCTGTAGTCGGCGACGTACGCCGCGCCCTGGCCGTCCACCCGCACATCGCCGACCTCGCCCAGGGCGCTCGCGACCACGCGCTGGGCGCCGGTGTCGGCCTTCACCGCGTACAGCTTCTGTCCGCCCCGGTCGGCGACGTACACCGTGTTCAACGCCGGGTCGACCGCCAGGCCTTCGGATGTTCCCAGACCCGTCGCGATGAGGGCGTGGCTCTTCTTCTTGCCGATGAGCTCCGACAGGTCTTCGAGCTTCGGCATGTCCGCGTCGCCGATGCTCACCTTCGGCGGTCCGAACGCCTTCGTGGTCGCCGAGGCCATGGTGGAGGTCGAACCGGGGTCTTCGGAGACCTGACGCTGCGCGGCGGCCATGCCCTGGGCGTTCTGGAAGAGCGGGCCCAGGAAACCCATGACGTCGAACGCCCCGTGCGCGGTCTGGCGCACGAGCCACGGGTCCCGCTCACTCTCCAGCTTGCGCACGGCCTCCGAGACGTCCCCGGCTCCTGGAGTGTCCTTGCCCAGCGCCTGAGCGGACTTGTCGGCGGAACCGGCCTCGTCTCCGCCGTTGTCAAAGATGTTCTTGAAGGACATGGGGTTTCCTCCCGGCCCCTTAGAGGGGCTGCTTCTGGTTCTGGTAGTCGAGCACTTCCGGCTGGAAAACCCGGTGTTCTCCGGTACGGACAGCGACGATCTCGGCCGTCCCCTTCTGCAGGAACCGCTTTCCCTCGTCGGCCAGGTCGAAGCGGCCGGCATCGAGGGCGGACTCGCCGAGTTTCCACGCGATGACCCTGGAGTGCTTCGGGCCGGGAGCCTTCGACGGAGTCTCCGTCACCTCCACCGGCTCGGGATAGTACAAGGCGACCCAGCCGCCGAAGGTGACGGGGAATTCATAGTCGAACTGGCGGATCTGGCGACGCGTCGTGGCCATCACGTCCGCCCGGCTCATGACTTCGAAACTGACCGCCGACTGGTGCTTCCATTCGGTGGTGAGGGAACCACTGACGGATCCGGTGATCCCGAGCAGGAGCTCTCCCCACAACTCCCCGGTGCCGGTGACGGAACTCGTGGCCGTGGTGTTGCTCGTCGCCTCCGTCTGGGACTCCGTGTTGACGCCCTGGTTGTCCTTGCTGTTGAGCAGGGTGGTCTTCTGGTACTGCTTCATCTCCATGCTCTTCGCGAGCTGCTGCTGGAGCGATGCGATGGACTTCGCCCCGAAGGTGAGCTTCACCTCCCCTTGCAGCGACCAGCTGATCGTGTTCGAGATCGAGAATTCGACCGTGTCCGTCACGGTGATTTTGATCGGGTCGGTGCCATTGATGTACGTCTGCTTGGAGATCATGTCGGGAGGGGGCTGCTGGATGTCGCTCCGCTCTTCGACGACCGGTACGCCGACATTCATATAGGCGCGCCAGCCACGCTCTTGCGCGGTCGCCTCTTCCTCTGGGAATCCGCCGTAGCGCACCTTGTTGAGGGAGAACCCGATCGGGTCGATCTGCTTGCCCCCGCCCTGGGGGGTCCTCTTGAATTTGTTCCGCAGTTGGTTCCGCTGGAGGATGCCGGCGGCCCTTGCGGCGATTTCGAGTTCCTCTTGGTTTCGCGTGGTCAATGGATGGCGCATAAATACGTCGTTGATGTAGGCCGTGCCCACATCGTTCTTCATACTGCTGGTGCCCATGCTCTTCAGCCCTCCCTGCGTCGCTGATCAGTGACGCTACGCATCCGGCGGCGGATGAACACCGGGCTGAACTCGCCACCGGGCGACAATCGGACAAACGCCGCTGACCAGGCGCTTGATCACGATCGGGCCGGCGCGTTCCCGCGTCGGCCCGCCGTCCCGGGCGAACCATTTCCTTGATCCTTGGGGCCAAGATCCACAAACGCGGTGCCGTGACCGTCGGTAACGGCACGGCACCGCGAGGTGTCCGGAACTACGGTCCGTGGCCGCCCGGGCGCCGCCGGCCCCACATCTTCCGGCTCGATCTGACCTCGGCCGAATGTTCGACTCCGCCGGGGCGCCTTGACGACAGACCTTGGGGCCGATCAGGCGCGGCGCAGGCGCACCGTCACGATCTGGAACGGGCGCAGCGACAGGGCGACCCTGCCGTCCGGGGACGGGGCGGCGACGGCGTCGCCCGGCAGGGGCCGTTCCAGGAGGTCGCTCTCCACGGCCCCGGTGAGCGCGAAGCCCGCCCCGAGGGTGGCCCTGGCCCGCCCGCCCCGGGACTCGTAGAGGCGGACGATCACGTCGCCGCCGCGGTCCTCGGCGAGCTTGACGGCCTCGACGACCACCGCGTCGTTGTCCACCGTCACCAGCGGGGCGACCGGGCCCGCGCCGGTCAGCGTCCGCTCCGGCAGGTTGAGCCAGTGGCCCTGGCGGACCGCGTCCCCGATCCCGGCACCGGGCGCGAGTGAGAACCTCAGGCTGTGGGAGCCCTGGTCGGTCTCCGGGTCGGGGTAGCGCGGGGCCCGCAGGAGGGAGAGCCGCACCGTGGTGGTCTGGCCGCCGTCCGCCCGTACGTCCCGGGTGACGTCGTGCCCGTACGTGGAGTCGTTGAGCAGCGCCACGCCCCAGCCGGGCTCCTCCGCGTGGATCCAGCGGTGGGCGCAGATCTCGAACTTGGCCGCCTCCCAGGAGGTGTTGGTGTGGGTGGCCCGGTAGACGTGCCCGAACTGGGTCTCGGAGGCGGTGCGTTCGGCCTTCACGTCCAGCGGGAACGCGGCCTTGAGGAACTTCTCCGTCTCGTGCCATTCCACGTCCGTGACGATGTCGACCGTCTTGGCCCCGGCGCGCAGGGTGACGGACTGGACCGCCTTGGAGTTCCCGAAGGAGCGCGTCACGCGTACGGTCGCGGACCGCGGACCGCTCCCGGAGACCTCCATCGCGTCCAGAGCGACCAGATCGGTGACGTTGTTGCGGTAGAAGGCGTCGATGTCCCAGGCGTCCCACATGTTCGGGAAGTCGGGGTGGATCTGGAGCAGGTTCGCCGCGGTGCCCGGTGCGACGGACTCGCGGTCGGCCTCCAGGTCGTAGGCGGAGACGATCAGCCCGCGGCCGTCGACCTCCACCAGCAGCCGGCCGTTGGCCAGGACGTACCCGCCGCCGTGCCGCTCCTCCACCGTGACCGGCTCCCCGGCTGCCGCGGGGTGGTCCGCGCCGCCTGCCGCGACGCCGTGCCGGGTGTGCGGGGCGCAGTTGAAGACCAGTTCCACCGCGCCTTCCCCGGCCAGGGCGGTCTGCGCGGCGAGGGTGATCGCCTCGAGCTCCTCCCGTACGGCCCGGTACGTCTCGCGCGCCTCGCGGTGCACCCAGGCGATGGAGGAGCCGGGCAGGATGTCGTGGAACTGGTGGAGCAGCACCGTCTTCCAGATCCGCTCCAGGCCCTCGTACGGGTACGCGTACCCGGCGACCCGCACCGCGGCGGTGGCCGCCCACAGCTCGGCCTCGCGCAGCAGCGATTCACTGCGCCGGTTGCCCTGCTTGGTCCTGGCCTGGGAGGTGTAGGTCCCGCGGTGCAGCTCCAGGTAGAGCTCGCCGGCCCAGACGGGCGCGTCCTCGTACTCGGCGTGCGCCTTCTCGAAGAAGGCGTCCGGGCGCTCGATCTCGATCCGCGGGGAGCCTTCGAGGTCCCGCTGGCGCGCCGCGCGGGCGAGGTGCTCCCGGGTGGGGCCGCCACCGCCGTCGCCCCAGCCGAAGGGGACCAGCGAGCGCGAACCCCGGCCCTTCTCCCGGTAGTTGCGGGCGGCGTGCGCCAGCTGGGCGCCGCCGAGGTCGGAGTTGTAGGTGTCGACGGGCGGGAAGTGGGTGAAGACGCGGGTGCCGTCGATGCCCTCCCACCAGAAGGTGTGGTGGGGGAACTTGTTGACCTGGGACCAGGAGATCTTCTGGGTCAGGAACCACTTGGCCCCGGCGAGCTTGACGATCTGCGGCATCGCGGCGGTGTAGCCGAAGGAGTCGGGCAGCCAGACGTTGTGGGTCTCGATGCCGAACTCGTCGAGCAGGAACTTCTTGCCGTAGAGGAACTGGCGGGCCATGGCCTCGCCGCCGACCATGTTGGTGTCGGACTCCACCCACATGCCGCCGACGGGTACGAACTGCCCGTCCGCGATCTTCTTCTTGATCCGCTCGAAGAGCTCGGGCCGGTGGGTCTTGATCCAGTCGAGCTGCTGCGCCTGCGACATGGCGAAGACGAACTCGGGGTGCCCGTCCATGAGGTGGACCATGTTGGACGCGGTACGGGACACCTTGCGCACCGTCTCGCGCAGCGGCCACAGCCATGCCGAGTCGATGTGGGCGTGGCCGACCGCGCTGATCCGGTGCGCGGACGCGTGGGCCGGGGAGGCGAGTACGCCCGCCAGCCGCGCGCGGGCGGCGGCGGCCGTGCCGGGAACGTCCCCGAGGTCCACCGCGTCCAGCGCCGCGTCGACGGCGCGCAGGATCGCGTACCGCCGGGCGTCCTCCACGTCGAGCTGCGTCATCAGGTCGTGGAGGACTTCGAGGTCCTGGACCAGTTCCCAGACTTCACCCTCGAAGACGGTGAGGTCCATCCGGGCGAGCCGGTACAGGGGCTGGTCGCCGCTGGTCTGCCGGTCCCCCTCGTACGTGGCCGCGTGGTCGACCAGGACCGGGTTGGAGGCGGCCTCGACGTACCACTCGACGCGCTCGCCGCCCTCGGCCCGGTCGGTGACGCGCACCCAGTCGTTGTACGGGTTCAGGGCCTTGACCTCGACGCCGTCGGCCCGGTGGACCAGGCCCTCGCACTGGAAACCGGGCATCATCCGGTCGAAGCCGAGGTCGAGGACGGCCTCCACCGTACGGCCGGCCCAGTCGGCCGGGACGGTGCCGGTGACCTTGAACCAGGTGGTCCCCCAGGCCGGGCCCCACGGATCGCCGACCGCGCAGGGACCGTAGGCCGCGGCGAGTCCCTCGGCGACGGGCACGGGCTCGCCCGGGGCGTCCCAGCGCTCGACGGTCAGCGGGACGGGGTGGGAGTGGACCGCGGGTTTGACGCGTTCCCTGAGGACCCGGCGGAGGCGGTGTTCGGTGATGCTGCGGTCGTCGTGCATGACGGCGGCTCCAGGAGTCGGGGCGTCGGTTCGGGAGGTGCGGCTCAGATCTTGACGGCTCCCTCTCCCACGCCCTTGAAGAAGAAACGCTGGAGGGCGAAGAAGAGGAGCACCATCGGGACGAGCGCGGCCATCGCACCCGCGGCGACGAGCCGCTGGTCGTTGACCGTGGTGGCGCCGGCCAGGGATTTCAGGCCGAGCTGGAGGGTGTAGTGGTCGCTGTCGGTGAGGACGAGCAGGGGCCAGAGGAAGTCGTCCCAGGCGCCCATGAAGCTGGTGATGCAGACGACGGCCAGGGCCCCCTTGGCGGCGGGGAGGAAGACCCGGGTGAAGCGGGTCCACTCGCCCGCGCCGTCCAGGACCGCGGCCTCCTCCACCTCCCGGGGCACGGCGAGGAAGGCCGCCCGCATGATCATGATGTTGAGGACGGAGACCGCTCCGGGGAGCCAGACACCGATGAGGGTGTCGACCAGGCCCATCTCTCGGACCGTCAGGAACATGGAGATCATCACGGACTCGAACGGGAACATCAGGGTGGCCACCAGCACGGTGAAGACGCTCCTGCGGCCCTTCCAGCCGGCCCGGGAGAGGGCGTAGCCGCCCATCGCGGCGAAGAGCAGGTTCGAGGTGACGGCGAGGGCGGCGACGGTGAGGGTGTTGCCCACGTACTGCACCAGAGGGAACGATTCGGCGACCCGGACGTAGTTGTCGAAGGTGGGCTGCGAGGGCAGCACGCCGTCGTACACGTTCTCGGTGCGGCCCCGGATCGAGGTCAGGAACTGCCAGACGATCGGGCCCAGCATCACCACCAGCATCACCACCAGCGCCGTGTACCGCCAGGCCAGGGCGTTCCAGCGGCGCCCGCGGCCGGCGCCGCGGCGGCGGGCCCCCGTCCCGGCCTCGGGGGTGGGCGCGGGGGTCGGCTCGGGGGCGGACCCGGGGGTGGGCGCGGCGGCGGGCGCCGGGGTGGGCGCGGGGGTGCTCAACTCTCGTCTCCCTTCGACAGACGGCGGCCGAGCAGGCTGAAGACCAGCGTCAGCAGGAACAGCAGGATCGAGATGGCCGAGGCGTAGCCGGTCTCGCCGGAGAAGCCGAGGCCGACCTGCCGGATGAGGAAGGGCAGGGTGCGGGCGCCGCCGCCCGGGCCGCCGCTCTCACCGCCGAGAATGTAGATCTCGGTGAAGACGCGCAGCGCGGAGATGGCCGAGAGCGTGCCGACCAGCAGCATCATCGGCTTCACCTGGGGGACGGTGATGCTGAAGAAGCGGCGCACGGCCCCCGCGCCGTCGATGGCGGCCGCCTCGTGGAGGGAGGCGGGGACGTTCCCGAGGGCCGCCAGGTAGAAGACCATGTAGTAGCCCAGGCCCTTCCACACGGTCACGATCATCGCGGAGACCAGGAGCATCGTGCTGTCGGTGAGGAACGGGACCGGCTCGGAGACGATGCGCAGCTTCTGGAAGACCGTGTTCACGAGGCCGTCGCTGCGCAGCACCCACTGCCAGATCAGGCCGACGACCACGGCCGAGGCGATCACCGGGGTGTAGAGGGCGGAGCGGAAGAATCCGATGCCGGGGACTTTCGTCTGGACGAGGACGGCGAGGGCCAGCGGCAGGAGGACCAGGCAGGGGACGACGACCACGAGGTACAGCACGCTGTTGCCCGTCGCGACCCAGAAGTCCGGGTCGGCGAGGGCGCGCCGGTAGTTGTCGAAGCCGACGAACGAGCCGCCCCGCAGGATCTGGGCGTCGGTGAGGGAGAGGATGACGGTGTTGACGAACGGCCAGATGCTGAACACCGCGACCATGGCCAGTCCGGGGGCGAGGAAGAGGTAGGGGGTCCACCAGGTGCGGTGGGGCAGCCCGGCCCCGTCCTCCGCCGCCCGCCGCGCCGCCTTCCCGCGGCGTGCCTCCCTCCCGCGCCGCACCCACCTCCCGCGGTGCCGTGCCTCCTCCGCCGTCCGGGTCTCCGCCGCCCGTAGTGCCTGCGTCACTTCGCGGCCGCGTCGGCGAGCAGCTTGTTGGCCGCTTCCTGGGCCTTGCGCACCGCCGTACGGGCGTCCTGCTCGCCCTTGATGGCCTTCTGCATCTCGCGCACGACGGCGTCGCCGACCTGGTTGGTCCACTGGACGGGCGTGTTGGCGTCGAGGTCCGCGGTCTTGAGCTGCTCGGATCCGACCGCGCGGGCCACGGTCTCCGCGTCCTTGCCGTCGCCCCGGTCCGAGAAGTAGGGGTCGGCCAGGCCCTGTGCGTTGGACGGGTAGATGGTGGCCTTCTTGGAGAACTCCACCTGGTTCGGGCCGTTGGTCACCCACTTGGCGAACTCGGCTGCCGCGTCGGGGTGCTTGGTGTCCTTCTTGATGCCGAGCGACTGGGCGTAGATGCCGATGTGGCCGAGCTTGCCGGTGACGGCGCCCGCGACCTGGGTGTTCGCGTAGATCTGCGGGGCGTTGCGTTTGATGTCCTTGACGAAGCCCGGGGAGCCCGGACCGAAGACGAGCTTGCCGCCGCCGTACAGCTGGTTGACGTCGTCGGACTTGAGGAGGGACTCCTTGGGCATCGCGCCCTTGGCGTAGAGGTCCTTCATCCGCTCGGCCCATTCGACGGCCTTGTCGGTGTCGAAGGTGAAGCGGTCCCGCTTCTCGTTCAGGATCGGGATGCCCATCTTCTGCCAGTCCCCCGGCAGCCGGCCCTTGGGATCGGCCATGAAGGCCGAGTACTGGCCGCCGGACTTGGCCGCTATCCGCTCGGCGTAGTCGAAGAACTGCTCGACACTGGTCGGCGGCGCGTCCGGATCCAGGCCGGCCTTCTGGAACAGCTCCCGGTTGTACGTGAGGATCTCCGGGGTCACGTACCAGGGGTAGGCGAACACGCCGTCGCCCTTGCCCGGCAGCTTGAACTGCTCCCAGGCGCCGGGCACGTACTCCTTCGCCGCCCCGCCGTCGAGTGCGGCCACGTCGGCGAGCATGCCCCGGTCGCCGAGGAGCTGGAAGGAGTCGGTGGAGAGGTTGACGACGTCAGGGAGGGCTCCTGCCTGGGCGTCCGCGACGAGCTTCTCGTTGTAGCCGTCGCCCGGCACGTCCTCCCACTTGACCTCGGCCTCGGGGTACTTCGCCTCGAAGGCGTCGATCACGCCCTGGACGTACGCGGTGTACACGGGCTTGAGCTGGAGGGTTCTGAAGGTGATCTCACCGGCCACTCTGCCGGTCCGTTCCACCTCCTCCATACCTCCGGCGCCGCCGCTCACGCCACACGCCGAGAGCGCCAACAGGACGCCGGCCACGAGCCCGGCACCAGCGATACGGGTCAGGTCCGAACGAGTCATCCTCGCCGCCTTCGCAGAAGTCCGGCCTCATTGCCGGAGGCGGTGCCCACGCTCGTCCGAAATCGAGATGCCGTCAATGAGGCGAAGACAGGGGTGGCCGGTGACCGGCGGGTGCCGAATGGCACGAGAGGCCGGTACGGCCCGCGAAGGACCCCGTCAGCAACGCGATGAACTGGACTGATGCGCTTTAGTACAAAGCCAGTTGAGGGTAGTATCGATTCGATAACGAAGCTGGTCGGCCGTCAGGAATTGACTCCTTGTCGACCGTCCCCGGCGACGCACACTAATGCGCTTTACCCCACATCCCGCCAAACCCCTTTAACTCCCGCTTGTACGACCCGTGTTCGAACGGTTGGATTCCTTCGCCACGGCGTGTAGCTCAGCAGCCAGAGCACCGGTCTCCACAACCGGAGGGCGCAGGGGCAGGACCTGCCACGCCGGCCATGGACGAGAACACCGAACAGCAGCCCCCCGCCGCCGACGCCTCCTGCGCCGAGGTCTTCGCGTACTGCCTCACCGAGGAGGGCCTCGGCCGGCTCGGGTCCCTGCTGGACAGCGGGCGGTACGTCCTGCGCGCAGCGCGAGGCGCTCACCGTCTGGCGGCCCTTGGAGGACGAGTTGCTCAGCCACTGGCTGCGTGCCGAGGACGCCGGCCCGCACTGGCACGCGGACGGGTCCCGTCTGCTGGAGCGCTACCGGGCCCTCGCCGGCGCGTAGCGACCACCAACGAGTGGCTGTGACCAGCAGTCATACGAAACCGGCCAGGATGGCACGTGGGCGTCAGGAACCCGTCGCGGCCCGGTCGGACTCGCTGCGAAGAACGCAGAATTCGTTGCCTTCGGGGTCAGCGAGGACTGCCCAGCCAGAGCCATCGGGATTCCGGTGATCGGTGACAAAGGTGGCACCGAGGCCGAGCAGCCGCTGTACCTCCTGCTCACGCGATGTCTCAGGGCGCAAGCACAGATGGATCCGGTTCTTGATCTTCTTGGACTCGGGCACCTGGTTGAAGTACAGCACTGGGCCCTCCGCCAGCAGCACCTGAGTCTCCCGGTCACCCGGTTTGTCCTCCGGATGCAGTGGACGGCCGGTCACTCTGCTCCAGAACCGGGCCAGCTCGTAGGCATCCGCACAGTCAATCGCCACGTTCTGCAATACCGAAACCATGCGCGCGAGCCTTCCTCACTTCCACTCCGGACGCCACCGACTTGCGCTCAGCCTTCGCGCACACAGCTCAGACGCATGGCAGCACTTTCGATACACGCTCCAGGCGCTACTGCATCGGGTACTCGGCCTTCTGCGCGAGCTTGCCGTCCTTGAAGCAGAACCGGAACACGGTCTCCTTGCCGGCCTTGGGGTCGCTGCTGGAGACGTACCAGGAGCAGGTGCTGCCCTCCGGCTCGGCCGGGCCGCCCTCCTTGAGGACGCTCTTGACGAAGGTGTCGCCCGAGGGGAGCTTCCCGCGGACCTCGTTCTCCGGGTCGCCGGTCTGCACGGCCTCGTAGACCTTGGGGTCCACCAGGGTCCGGTCGGCTATGTCGAGCACCTTCCCCATGCCGAAGACCAGGGCGACGAGGAGCCCGGCACCCACCACCAGCGCCACGCCGCAGCCGATCAGACAACCCTTGCGCTGTGCCACGCCCGTTCCTCCATGTCGTGCCGTGTCCGGCGCCGTTCACCGTGACACCCCGACCTTCGCCTGAGCCGGGGGTGCGGGGCTGCCCTCCAAAGTCGTCGGTCGTCGCGACGATCGTCGTTCGAGGTCGGTCCGGCCTTCCGGGTATACATGGAGAAGATCGACTATTCGGGCGAAGTGAGAGGAATCACCGTGACTGAGCAGCCCATCGAGCCCCTGATCGTCGTCGGCGTGGACGGTTCGAACCATTCCAAGGAGGCCCTGCGCTGGGGAGTCGAGCAGGCCAGGATGGTGGGCGGCCGGGTGCACGCCGTCATGGCCTGGGAGTGGAACCGCAATCCGTTCGCGATCGGCACGGTCGCCGCGCAGACCGCCGAGGACGATCTGGTCACGGCCGAGGAGGCGGCCCGGCGGAAGCTGGCGGACACCGTGGCCTCGTCCGTGGGCACCTCACCCGGCGTCCCGGTGTTCCGCCGCGTCGAACAGGGCTCCCCCGCCCAGGTGCTGGTCGACGCCTCCAAGGAGGCCGACCTGATGGTGGTCGGCACCCGCGGGTACGGCGGTTTCAAGGGAGCCCTGCTGGGGTCGGTGAGCCAGCAGGTGGTGCAGTACTCCGCCAGCAGCGTCGTGGTCGTCCGGGAGGGCGAGGACGCGGACGACTGAGGCACCCGGGCCGCGCTAGTGCTGCGACCGGAAAGGTTCACCGGGTCGCGGCCGCCCGGCACGGCGCCTCGCCGCGTTGTCGGACCGCGCCGGTACGTCCAGTACGGGCCGCGGCCCTCCGCCTTGCGATGCTTCCCCTAGGCCCTGCGGGCCTGGGGAGACCCCATGCACCGGACGACGCGACCCGGCAAACCTTCCCGGCCACAGCACTAGACGAGCAGGTCCGACGGGTCCGTGTTGGCCCCGCAGAGGATGACGGCGACCCGCTCGCCCGGCGGCCGCGGCGCACCGCGCAGGGCCGCCAGGGCGGTGGCGGCGCCGGCTTCGACCACGATCCGGTGCTCCTCCCACAGGGCGCGCCGGGCGGCGGTGATCGCCGTGTCGGGGACGAGCACCGACTCCGCGTCCGCCTGCCGCGCGGCCGTCAGCGCGTCCACCGAGACCCGGGTGGCCCCCAGGGAGTCCGCGGCCACCGAATCCACGGCGACGTCCACGGGCCGCCCCGCCGCGAGGGCCGCGTTCAGGGCCCGGCAGTTCTCCGGTTCGGCGGCGATCACGCCTACGCCGTGCTCGCGCGCGGCGGTGGCGACCCCGGCGAACAGTCCCCCGCCGCCGACGGCGACGACCACGGTGTCCAGGCCCGGCAGCCCGGCCCGGATCTCGTCGAGCAGGGTCCCGGCGCCCGCCGCGATGAGCGGGTGGTCGTACGCGTGGCTGCTGAGGGCTCCGGACCCCGCCGCGAACTCCTGGCAGGCGGCCAGCGCTTCGGCGTAGCGGTCACCGACGAGGCGCACCTGGGCCCCGTACCCCCGCAGGCGTTCCACCTTCACGCGCGGGGCGTTGGCGGGCAGGAACACGGTCGCGGGCACGGACCGCGCGCGGGCCGCCCAGGCGCAGGCGAGGCCCGCGTTGCCGCCGGAGGCGATGGTCACGCCGGCGGCGGGGAGGGTGCCGGCGCGGTGGTGGGCGGCGAGGAAGTTGAGGGCGCCGCGGGCCTTGAAGGACCCGGTGTGCTGGAGGTGCTCCAGCGCGTACCAGACCCCTTCGCCGGCGGGGGCCACGGTCACGGGCCGTATCCCTCCGGCGATCCGGTCGGCGGCGGCGCGTACGGCGGCGTAGTCGAGCTGCTGTTCCATGGTCGGACTGCCTTTCAGGCGGCGGGCCGGGCGGCCTCGATGAGCTGGCGCAGCGCGCCGTAGTACACCTCGTGGTCGGTCAGCGGGGGCAGTACGTCGGCCAGCCCGCCCGAGAGCACGGGGAACCGCTGCGGGTCGAGCGCGGCGAGGGCCGCACGGGAGGCCTCGGTGGCCGCGGCGGGGTCCCGGTGGTCCACGAAGGCCGCGCTGCCCAGGGTGAGCAGGTACATGCGGCGGTAGACGGTCATCGCCTCGGCGGCGGTCATGCCGGCGGCCACGCTGTCGGCGAGGGCGGGCTCCACGAGCCGGGCCAGCAGCTGCCGCCCCAGCCAGGGCCGTCCGCCGCGCAGCACCAGCAGCCCGGGGTGGGCGGTGAGGAGCCGGTAGAGGGCGGTGAAGCGCAGCTCGGTGGCCTCGGCCCAGTCCGTCCCGGCGGGGACCTCGGGCAGTTGTGCGGCGAGGTGCTCGGTGCACAGGTCCAGCAGTCCGGCGAGGTCGGTGCAGCGGCGCTGGACGGTGGCGTGGGAGACGTCGAGCCGGTCGGCGAGGGCGCGGAAGCTCAGGCTCTGCGGCCCTTCCTCGTCGAGGATCCGCAGGGCGGCGACGGCGATCGCACCGGGCGTCGCACGGTCGAGGGCGGCTGATCTCCTTGGCATGAGATACAGCGTATCATCCGGTGTATCACAACAGCCCCGGCGAGGGCGCACACCGTGCCGCACCCTTTCGTGTGACGTCGACTACGGCCATATTGCTGGTCATTGACTCATAACCATCGACTTGCGTTGACAGTGGGTAATCGCACCGCTGCACTGGGCGCACCACTGCCCTCGGTACGCCCGCCCCACGTCAAGGAGACTCCGTGCCGCCTCGCCTGCGTGCGTCGCTCCCCTGCCTGACCGCGGCCGCCCTGCTCGCCCTCGCGCTCGCCCCCGCCCCGGCGGCGGCCGAGCCCACCGCGACCTCGGACACCCCGCTCGCGCTCACCCCGCCCATGGGATGGAACAACTGGGCGCACTACATGTGCGACATCGACGAGTCCAAGGTGATCGCGAACGCCGACGCGCTCGTGTCCACCGGCCTCGCCGCCAAGGGCTACGACACGGTGACCGTCGACGACTGCTGGATGACGAAGAGCCGGGACGCGCAGGGCAACCTGGTCGTCGACACGCAGAAGTTCCCGCGCGGCATGGCCTGGCTCGGCGAATACCTCCACTCCAAGGGCCTGAAGTTCGGCATCTACGAGGACGCCGGCTCCCTGACCTGCGAGAAGTACCCGGGCAGCGGTGCGCCCCAGGGCGGTGGCGCGGACCACTACGCGCAGGACGCCCGGCAGTTCGCCTCCTGGAAGGTGGACTACGTCAAGATGGACGGCTGCAACCTGTGGGTGCCGGAGGGCAAGACCAAGGAGCAGGCCTACCGCGACGCCTACAACGCGGTCGCCGGGGCGCTGCGCGCCAGCGGCCGCGACATGGTGCTGTCCGCGTCCGCGCCCGCCTACTTCCAGCAGGGCGAGTGGGGCAGCCCGGACTGGCACAAGGTGCTCGGCTGGGTCGGCGAGACCGGCCAGCTGTGGCGCGAGGGCCGGGACATCAAGGTGTACAATCCGGCCTCGCCCGCCGCCTCGCGCTGGAGCTCGGTGATGGGCAACTACGGATACAACCGCTGGCTCGGCCGGTACGCGTCGCCCGGCAACTGGAACGACCCCGACTTCCTCATCGCGGGCGCGCCCGGGCTGACCGCGGCCGAGAGCCGCAGCCAGGTCGCCCTCTGGGCCATGATGGCGGCCCCCTTCATCCTGTCCTCCGACGTCTCCGCGCTCACCCCGGCGGGCCTCGCGGCCCTCGGCAACACCGATCTGATCGCGCTGGACCAGGACCCGATGGGCCGTCAGGGCACGGTGGTCTCCTCCAACGCCACCTTCGAGATCCTGGTCCGGCCGCTCGCGAACGGCGACCGTGCGGTCGCGGTGCTCAACCGCTCGGCCCGCGACCGCGACATCGCCGTACCGCTGGAGGAGTTCGGGCTGCACGGGTGCACGTCCGCCGAGGCCAAGAACCTGTGGACCGGGGAACGCCGGGAGGTCTCCGACACGTTGACCGGCAAGGTGGCCGCGCACGACACCGGGGTCTGGCGCCTCACTCCGAACGGCTGCGCCGAGGCCGTGCCCACCGGGCAGATCACCGGTGACGGCGCGAAGTGCGCCGACGGGGCCAACACCACGGGCGTCGGCGCGGTCGTGCTGGCGGCCTGCACCGGCGCTCCCGACCAGCGCTGGATCCTGGGCGACGACGCGCGTCTGCGGCTCGCCGGTGACTGCCTGTCGGCGGGCGAGGACGGCCTGGTGGAGCTGGCGAACTGCGCCTCCCGGGAGGACGAGCAGCCCGGCCAGAGCTGGCAGCACCGCCGGGACGGGGCCCTGGTCGAGGAGGCCGGCGGGCTGTGTCTGACGGCTCCCGCCGCGACCGCGACCCCGGACGCCCCCGCCGGGCGGCTGCGGCTGACGGCCTGCGGCGACCACCGGGTCGACCAGGCCTGGTCCCTGCCGGTCTGACGGCACGGACACCAACGGCAGTCGGTGGGCGGCGGACAGCGCCGCCACGAACGGTGAACGGATGAGGAACCCCATGACCCCCAGGCCGCGCACCCGCCCGGTCGCCCTCGCCGCGCTCCCCGCGGTGCTGCTGAGCCTCGTCTGCGCGGGCCCGGCGCCCGGGGCCACCGCCCCGGCCGCGCCCCCGCCCGCACGGGCCGGCGTACGGGCCGACGTACGGGCCGCGGCACCGGACGGGGCCCGGGCCGGGGCGCGACCGGCCGCGCCCCGCCCGCGCACCTTCGACACCGCGCCGGCCCGGGCCGCCCTCGGGCGGCTGCTGCCCCGGCACGCCGGACAGTTCACCCTCGTGCCCGACACGGCGGCCGGGGCCGACACCTTCACCGTGTCCGGCACCCCGGGGGCGGTCACGGTGCACGGGAGCACCGGGGCCACCCTGCTCACCGGGGTCGGCTGGTACCTCCAGCACGTCGCCGGCGCGGACATCGGCTGGCCCGGCGACAGCATCGGGATGCTGCCGGCCACCCTGCCGGGCGTCCCGGCGCCGGTCACCCGCAGCGCGCTGGTCCCGCACCGGTACGCGCTCAACGACACCGACGACGGGTACGCGGGCCCGTACCGCTCCTTCGAGGAGCACCAGCGGCAGATCGACCTGCTCGCCCTGCACGGCATCAACGAGGTGTTCGTGCAGGTCGGCGCCGAGTACCCGTACTACCGGGCGCTCCAGGGCTTCGGCTACTCCGCCGAGGAGCTGCGGGAGTGGATCCCCGGCCCCGCCCACCAGAGCTGGTGGCTGCTGCAGAACCTGAGCGGCTTCGGCGGCCCGGTCTCCGAGCGGCTGATGCGGGAGCGCGCATCGCTCGGCGGGCGGATCGCCGAGCAGTTGCGCGGGCTCGGCATGACCCCGGTGCTGCCGGGCTACTTCGGCACCGTCCCGCCGGGCTTCGCCGCGCGCAATCCGGGCTCGGCCACGGTGCCGCAGGGCGACTGGGCGGGCTTCGACCGCCCGGACTGGCTGGATCCGGCCTCCCCGGCGTTCGGGAAGCTGGCCGCGGCGTACTACGCGGAGCAGCGGGCCGTGTTCGGGGACAGCGCCATGTACCGGATGAGCCCGCTGCACGAGGGCGGCCAGACCGGGTCGGTGGACGTGAAGTCGGCGGCCGGGGCCGTCCAGGACGCCCTGCACGCCGCCCACCCGGGCGCGCTGTGGGCGGTGCTGGGCTGGCAGGACGACCCGACCGCGGAGCTGCTGGCCGGGCTGGACACCTCGAAGCTGCTGATCCTGGACGGGCTGTCGGACCGGTACAACCGCCTGGACCGGGAGACCCGTTGGGGCGGAGCCCCGTACGCGATGGGCAGCATCTACAACTTCGGCGGGCACACCACGATCGGCGCGAACAGCTCCGTGTGGATCGAACGGTTCGGTCCCTGGCGGGCGAAGGGCAACAGCGCGCTCACCGGTATCGCCTACCTGCCGGAGGCCACCGGGACCAACCCGGCCGCCTTCGACCTCTTCACCGATCTGGCCTGGGAGTCCGGGACGGTCGACCAGCGGGCGTGGTTCGCCGGCTTCGCGGCCCGCCGCTACGGCAGGCCCGACGCCCAGGCCGCAGCGGCCTGGGAGGAGCTGCGCAAGGGTCCGTACAGCACCTCCTCGGGGCTGTGGTCGGAATCGCAGGACAGCCTCTTCACGGCCCGGCCGAGCCTGAACGCGGCGGGGGCGGCGTACTGGAGCCCCAAGTCCATGCGCTACCCGGCCGATTCGGTGCGCCGGGCCCTGGACCACCTGCTCAGGGTGGATCCGAAGCTGCGCGGTTCGAGCGCCTACCGCTTCGACCTGGTGGACACCGCCCGGCAGGCCCTCGCGAACCACTCGCGGGTGCTGCTGCCGAAGATCAGGGCGGCGTACGAGGCCAAGGACCTGGCCCGCTTCCGCGAGCTGACGGCCCAATGGCACGACGGTGAACGGCAGTTGGACGCGATCACCGGCTCCGACCCGAACTTCCTGCTCGGCCGCTGGCTGAACGCGGCCCGCTCCGGCGGCAGTGACCGGGCCGAACAGGACCGGTACGAGTACGACGCCCGCTCGGTCCTGAGCGTGTGGGGCCGCCGCAGCACCAGCGAGGGCGGCTTCCTCCACGACTACGCCAACCGTGAATGGAGCGGCCTGATCACCGAGTTGTACGCCCGAAGGTGGGAGGTCTACTTCGGCTCGCTGGAGGACGCGCTGGTGCGGCAGGCCGCACCGCGGGAGATCGACTGGCACGCCTTCGAGGAGGAGTGGGCCCGGCGGACCACCCGGCACCCGAGCGAGCCGAGCGGGGATCCGTACGCCCTGGCCACCCGGATCGCCCAAACCCTCCCGCCGGCGGCCGCGGCCGCGGGCTGAGTTAGGACACCCCTACACCATTCGGAGCGGCGGCGATCACCTGATGGGGTGAACGTCACCCTCCCGTGGGAATCTCGGTGCCCGTGCGGGGGAGAGCGCACCCGGCGGGCAACCCGGCGGGAACCGGCCCGGAAATCATCGGGGCATGTCCGAGATCGAACAGGAGCGGCCCGAGCCCGAGTGCCCGCGGCAGCCCCCGGCGGCGCCGGAGCCCGCGCCTCCCGACCGGTTAGGGAGCGGACACGACGTGGGTCCGGCCCCGTGCCGGTGCGCCGCGGGGTCGCCGTTCGCCGACGGGGTGGTGGAGCTGCGCAAGCGCCGGGGGCCGGGCACCTGGAGCCCGGCGGTGGACCCGGCGGAGTGGCTGGAGGTCCTGGCCCGCCGCGCGGCCGACAAGGCCGACCGCCCGCGCGCGTAGCGCCTCGCGCGGCCTGCCCGGGGGGACACTGGAACCGGAGCCGGGCCCCCGGCCGGCCCGGGCGGAAGGTGACTCCGGATGAACCGTGTGGCGTCGGAATCCCCTCGGCGGCCGTACCTGCTCGGCGCCGTCAGCGGGGTGGTCGCGGCGGGCGCCGGACTGGCCCTGGCCGAACTGGCCGCGGCCGCCGTGCGCCCCGAGGCCTCACCGGTCACCGCCGTCGGCGGGGCCGTGGTCGACCGCACACCGGTGGCCGTCAGGGAGTGGGCGATCCGGCAGTTCGGCACCACCGACAAGCTCGTGCTGACCCTCGGCATCGTGGTCGTGCTGACCGCCGTCGCGGTCGCGGCCGGGATGCTCGCCGTCCGCCGTCTTCCCGCCGGGATCGCCCTCACCGGTGTCTTCGCGCTGACCGGGGCGGCGGCCGCGCTCAGCCGCCCCGAAGCCTCCTGGCGCGACGCGCTCCCTTCGCTGGTCGGCGGCCTGGCCGCGGCCGCCGTGCTCTACCTGCTGGTCAGGGCCGCGACCCGGCCCCGGCCGGCCGGGGCGGCGGCCGGCGGGGCCTGGGCGATGGACCGGCGCGGCTTCGGCCGGCTGGTGGCCGCCGCGCTGGCGGTCTCGGCCGGGGCGGGTCTCGCGGGGCGGCGCCTCGGCGCCTTCGGCTCCGCGGGGGCCACGGACTCCCGGGCCCGGTTCCTCCTCCCCCGGCCCGACGTGCCCGCGCCCCCGGTGCCGGCCGGGGCGGACCTGCGGGTGCCCGGGGTGTCCCCCTTCCTCACCCCGAACCCGGACTTCTACCGCGTGGACACCGCCCTGGTCGTGCCGCGCGTGGACGCCGACACCTGGCGGCTGCGCATCCACGGGGAGGGGGTGGCCAGGCCCCTCACCCTGGACCTGCGGGAGCTGCTCGCCCGCCCGGTCGTCGAGCACGACATCACCCTCACCTGTGTGTCGAACGAGGTCGGGGGTCCGTACGCGGGCAACGCCCGCTGGCTCGGCGTACGCCTCGCGGACCTGCTGCGCGAGGCGGGGGTGCGACCGCCGTCGCAGGGCGGTCCGGCCGACCAGCTGGTGGCGCGCTCGGTGGACGGGATGACGCTCGGCACCCCCGTCGAGGCGGTCATGGACGGCCGGGAAGCGCTGCTGGCGTTCGGGATGAACGGCGAGCCGCTCCCCTTCGCGCACGGCTTCCCGGTCCGGATGGTCGTGCCGGGCCTGTACGGATACGTGTCGGCGTGCAAGTGGCTGAGCGAGCTGCGGCTGACCACCTTCGACGCGTACGACGCGTACTGGGTGCGCAGGTCGTGGGCGGCGCGGGCCCCCGTCAAGACGCAGTCGCGGATCGACACCCCGCGCGCCCACGCCGCCCCGCCGGCGGGCCGGGTGGCGGTGGCCGGGGTGGCGTGGGCACAGCACCGGGGGATTTCCCGGGTCGAGGTACGGGTGGACGGCGGCCCCTGGCAGGAGGCCCGGCTCGGGGACGCGGACGGCGACGACACCTGGCGCCAGTGGGTGTGGCCGTGGGAGGCGTCCCCCGGCCGGCACACCCTGGAGGTCCGGGCCACGGACCGCACCGGCGCCGTACAGACCGGCGAGCGCTCCGGGACCGTCCCGGACGGGGCGACCGGGTGGCACGCGGTCACGGTGAACGTGGGCCCCGCGCGCGCCCCCGGCCCCGGCCCGAGCCCTGCCGGGGCCGCTCCCGCCGCGGGCTGACCCCGCCCCGGGCCCGGGCTGACCCCGCCCGGCGGCTCAGTCCTGCGGGTCCGCGAAACCGGGCAGCCAGCGGACGGCCTCCGCGCGGAAGGGCAGTTCGCACTCCAGCTGGCACAGGACGGCGGTGGCCGCGCCGACGACCCGGTTCACCAGCACGTACGAGGGCGGCAGGTTGAAGCGGCGCAGCAGACTGCCCGGACCCCGGTCGACGGCCTGCACCACTTCCTCGCGCAGCCACTCGCGGGTGAAGCGGTAGGTCTCGTCCTGCGACGGCGTCGCGATGGGCACCAGGAAGGAGGCGAGCGCGGTGTCGTCCTGCTCGGCCCCCGGCCGCAGGAACCCCTCCTCGACGAGGAGTTCGTGCGCACCCGACCAGTCGCCCTTCTGGGCGAGCCGGCTGAGGGTGCCCAGGGAGACCGGGAACCCGTCCGGGAGGTGTTTGACCGCGCCGAAGTCGATGACCCCGAGCCGGCCGTCCGCCAGCATCCGGAAGTTTCCCGGGTGGGGGTCGGCGTGCAGGTACCCGGCGCGTTCGGGGCCGGAGAACAGGAACCGGGCGTACTTGAGCCCCGCGTCGTCGCGCTCCGCCTGCACCCCCTCCCGGATGACGGCCGACAGCGGGGTGCCGTCCATCCATTCGGTGACGAGCACCCGCTCGCTGAAGTCGACCACCTCGGGGACGAGGACCTCCTTGTCCCCGCGGTAGGCCTCGCCGAACGCCTGCTGGGCCGCCGCCTCCAGGCGGTAGTCCAGCTCCTCGGCGACCCGTTCGCGGAGTTCGTCGAGCATCGGCTCGACGTCGAGGCCGGGCGTGACGATGGAGAAGAGCTTCATCAGGCGGCCGAGCTGGTTGTAGTCGCCGAGCAGCGCCTCCCCCGCGCCCGGGTACTGGACCTTGACCGCCACCGGGCGGCCGTCCTTCCACACCGCCCGGTGCACCTGTCCGATGGACGCGGCAGCGGCCGGTTCGTCGTCGAAGGAGGTGAACCGCTCGCGCCAGTCGGGGCCCAGTTCGGCGGCGAGCACGGCGTGGACGCGCGCGGCGGGCAGCGCGGGCGCGGCGTCCTGGAGCATGGTGAGGGCGGCCCGGTAGGGGCCGATGACCTCCGGGGGCAGGGCCGCCTCGAACACGGACAGCATCTGCCCGAACTTCATGGCGCCGCCCTTGAGTTCACCCAGTACGCGGAACAGGTGCTCGGCGGTGCGGCGCTGGAGTTCGCCGGTGATCCGCTCGACCGGCTGTCCCAGCAGCCGCTTGCCGATGCGCAGGGCGCTGCGGCCTGCGAAGCCGATGGGCAGCGAGGCCAGCCGGGCGTTGCGGGTGAAGGGGGAACGGGGGATGTCGCGGGCCGGCCGCCGGGCCGGGGCGCGCCGGCCGTCGTCCGCGGCCTCGTACTCGTCCTTGCGGTACGTCATCACAGGCTCCCGGCGCCGACTCGGGGCGACGCGGCGCGGGTGAGGCCGGCGACCGCGTTGGCGATCAGCGTGTGGCCGGCTCCGTTCCCCGTCGTCATGATGGATTCGGGGTGGAACTGGACTGCGGCGATGGGCAGTTCACGGTGTTCGATGGCCATCACGGTTCCGTCCGGGGTGCAGGCCGTCACGTCGAACACCTCGGGCAGCGTGCCCGGTTCGGCGTACAGCGAGTGGTAGCGCCCCGCGTGGATCCGCGCGGGCAGGTTCTTGAACACGGTGCCGCCTCCGTCGAGTACGTCGACCGGCGAGGGTTTGCCGTGGACCGGGAGCGGCAGGACGCCGAGGGTGCCGCCGAAGTGCTCCACCAGGCCCTGGAGGCCGAGGCACACCCCGAACACGGGCAGTCCCCGTACCAGTGCGGCGTCGAGCAGAGCCGACATCCCGAAGTCCGCGGGGCGGCCGGGTCCGGGCGAGAGCACCAGCAGGTCGGGGGCGAGACCGTCGAGCAGCTCCGGCGGGAAGCCCGCACGGTAGGTGACGACCTCGGCGCCCGTCTGGCGGAAGTAGTCGGCCAGGGTGTGGACGAAGGAGTCCTGGTGGTCGACGAGCAGGACCCGCCGGGGCCGGCCGGAATCCGCGGCGGAGCCCGCCACCGGGCCGTGCGGGCCGCCGCGTGAGCGGTGCGGCGCGGCAGACGCGGACGCCGGCGCCGGAGCGGAGGCGGCCGGGATCGCGGGGGTCGGGTTCTCCACGGCGTCGATCAGCGCGAAGGCCTTGAGGACCGTCTCGCTCTCCTCCGCCTCCGGGTCGGAGTCGAACAGCAGGGTGGCGCCCGCCCGTACGGTGGCAATGCCGTCCCGGATCTGGATGGTGCGCAGGGTCAGGGCCGTGTCCAGGCCCCCGTCGAAGCCGATGCGGCCGACGGCTCCGCCGTACCAGCGGCGCGGGCTGCGCTCGTTCGCCTCGATGAAGGCGATGGCGGCGCGCTTCGGGGCCCCGGTGACGGTGACGGCCCACATGTGGGTGAGGAAGGCGTCCAGCGCGTCGCGGTCGCCGCGCAGCCGGCCGCGTACGTGGTCGACCGTGTGGATGAGCGTGGAGTACAGCTCGATCTGGCGGCGGGCCAGCACCTGCACGCTGCCCGGTTCGCAGACCCGCGCCTTGTCGTTGCGGTCCACGTCGGTGCACATGGTCAGCTCGGACTCCTCCTTGCGGGAGTCGAGCAGGGTGCGGACCTGCTCGGCGTCCTCCAGGGGGTTGCCGCCGCGCGCGATGGTGCCGCTGATCGGGCAGGACTCGACCGCCCGGGACCGCGGGTCGACCCGGACGAACATCTCCGGCGAGGCCCCGACCAGGTGCTCCCCCGCGGCCAGGTTCATCAGCAGCCCGTAGGGCGCGGGATTGCGTGAGCGGAGCCGGCGGAAGACCTCGGAGGGTGCCGAGGCGCTGGGGCGGTGGAAGCTCTGGCCGGGGACGGCCTCGAACATCTCCCCGTCGCGGAAGTGCTGTTGGGCGCGGCGCACCAGCTGCGCGTACTCGCCCGGCGCGTGGTCGCGGTAGGCGGCGGGTTCGGCCGGGGGTCCGTACGGGGCGGCGGGCGTGGCCCGGGCGAGGCCGGCGGTGGAGCGGCCCGCATACGCGAACTCGTAGTCGTGGCGGGTCGCGGTGGAGCGCCGCCGGTCGATCTCCAGGACCGTGTCCGGCAGGTGCAGGACCATGGTGCGGTCCCGCGGGTCGCGGTCCTGGTGCAGGGGGACCGGGTCGAAGCCCAGGACGAGGTCGTAGCCGAAGGCCCCGTACAGGCCCCAGACGGGGTCCTCGGGGCTGGCGAGGCCGGTGACGAGCGTGCGCAGGACGTTCAGGACGGAGGGGCGGCGGGTCCGGTCCTCCTCCGTGACCAGGCTGCGGGTCTCGCCGATGTCCGCGCTCACCACGTGTTCCCCCGCGTCCCACCGTGCACCGTGCGGGAGCAGGGCCTCGGCGAGGGCGGGGAGCAGGACGCGGCCGCGCTCGTTGAGGGCGCGCGCGTACACGCGGTCGCCGACGGCGGTCACCTCCACCGGCGGATCGACGTGGCCCAGGTCGAAGGGCCGGTAGCGGCCCGGCTGTTCGGAGCGTCCCGACATCAGCAGGCCGCGCCGCGCGTCGAGGGCCTCCTCCAGGCCGGCCAGCTCGGCTTCGGCCGCGGCCGGGTCCAGGTCGTGCGAGCGCCGGGTCACCTCCACCCCGATGGGGGTGGTCCATCGCCGGGTCGTGGGCGTCCGCCGCGTCATTGCCGTCATCGTGTGTTCGTCCTTCTGCATCGTTGGAGGACCTAGTGCTGTGGCCGGAAAGGTTTGCCGGGTCGCGTCGTCCGGTGCGGTGCATCGCAAGGCGGAGGGCCGCGGCTCGTACTGGACGTACCGGCGCGGTCCGACAACGCGGCGAGGTGCCGTGCCGGGCGGCGCGACCCGGTGAACCTTTCCGGCCACAGCACTAGGTCAGCCGCAGCCGCGGGTGGCGTGGAAGCGGGCCAGGACCCGGTCGACGAGGACTGCGGC
The DNA here is from genome assembly GCF_026340255.1 of Streptomyces sp. NBC_01408. Taxonomy (GTDB): domain Bacteria; phylum Actinomycetota; class Actinomycetes; order Streptomycetales; family Streptomycetaceae; genus Streptomyces. Next base: position 831,611 of record NZ_JAPEPJ010000002.1, read on the forward strand.
GGCCCCGGTGTACCGGGCGGGATCGCACAGCTCGCGCAGCGAGTGCGCGCTGTGGCGCCCGGCGAGTTCGGGTGCCGCGGCGAGTACGTCGGCCAGGTGCTGTCCGGTCCCGGCGGCACGCGCCGACGCCGCGGCCACCAGCTGCTTGGCGGCGGCCCGGCCCAGTTCCGGGGAGAGCACGGCGGCGAGCCGCTCGGAGACCACCCGGCCGCCGGTGAGGTCGAGGTTGGCGCGCATCCGCTCGGGGTGCACGGTGAGTCCCCCGGCCAGTTCCACGGCGGTGGCGGCGGCCCCGCCGGTGAGCCGCAGGAGCGCGCGGAGCGTCTCCCACTCGGCGTGCCAGGCTCCCGCGGGCCGTTCGTCGTCGGTGACGGCGACCTGGGCGAGGGTGCCCGCCAGCCCGGGCACCTGGTAGGCGGCGGACCGGATGAGCGCCGCCAGCGCCGGGTTGCGCTTGTGCGGCATGGCGGAGGAGGAGCCCCGGCCCTCGGCGGCCGCTTCGGTGACCTCGGCGGTCTCGGTCCGGGACAGCAGCTGGACGTCGGCGGCGAGGGTACCGAGGCCCGCGGCCGTCAGGGACAGCGCGGCGGCCAGGTCGGCGAGCGGGGTGCGCACCGTGTGCCAGGGCACGAGCGGGTCCGCGAGGCCCAGTTCGGCGGCGACGGCCGACGGCAGCCGCTGGGCGTACGCGGCCGTGTCCTGCGCCGCGCTGCCCGGGGCGTACAGCCGGGCGTACTCGAGGTATCCGGCCATCGTGCCCGCCGCGCCGCCCAGTTGGACGGGCAGGCCGTCCTCCCGGACCCGGCGCAGCCGTTCCTCCGCGTCCAGTACGGCCTGGAGCCAGCCGGCCGCCTTGAGCCCGAAGGTGGTGGGCACCGCGTGCTGGCCCAGGGTGCGCGCGGCCGTCAGGGTGTCGCGGTGGCGCCGGGCGAGCGCGGCCAGGGCCGTGGCCGTGCGGTCCAGGTCGGCCAGGATCAGGTCGGTGGTGCGGGCCGCGACCAGCATCAGCGCGGTGTCGAGGACGTCCTGGCTGGTGGATCCCTGGTGCACGTAGTGCGCGGCTTCCGGGTCCTTGCGGGCCACCGCCTTTGCGAGCATCCCCACGAGTGCGACCACCGGGTTGGCGGCCTCGCGGGCGCGCACCGCGACCTCGCGCAGGTCGAAGAGGTCCGCCCGGGCGGCGGCCGTGACGGCTTCGGCCGCCGTGGCGGGCACCGTCCCGAGCCGGACCTGCGCCCGGGCCAGCGCGGCCTCCGCGTCGAGCATGGCCTGGAGGAAGGCGGCGTCACAGGTCGCCGCCTCCGCCGCGCTGCCCGCCCGTACGGGCGACAGCAGGCCGGTGTCCAGTGCCGGGTCCCAGCCCGGCCGGGGCGTGGTCACGGGCCCTCCCAGCCCGGGGCGGAGGCGGCCGGTGCCGTCGCCGTGGCGTGCGCGGGTACGGGTACGGGGGCGGCGAGTCCGAGCAGGGCCAGGGCGATGGCGTCGGAGTCGCCGAGGGTCACCGAGTTCACGCCGGGACGGATGCCCGCGGCCGTCACCCAGTGCACGGCCTCGGTGGGCACCCCGTAGGCGAAGCGCCGCGGATGGGCCCGGCCGTCCGCGGAGATCAGCCGGTACGGACGCTCGGTGACGGCCACGCCGCCCGTCTGGTGGGCGCCGTGGCGCGGGTCGCGGATCTCGTACGGGCGGCAGGCGCCGGTGGCGGCCAGGTACCGCAGCAGCGGATCGGCGGTGCGCCGCAGGTCGGGCTCCGGCAGCCGGGCTTCGACCAGGGTGGTGACCTCGGTGCGCGATCCGGGGACCTCGGGCGATTCGACGGCGAACACCCCGGCCCGTTCGTCGGGTTCCACCCGCATGCCGGGTCCGAGGATCCGCAGCACACCGGCCTCGATGAGGGCGATCATCTCCTCGACGCGGCGGGGCGGCGGCCCGATGGACAGGAACGCGTTGAGCGGGGTGTACCAGCCGTCCAGGTCCTCGCGGTGGGACCGGCCGGCGAGCCCGCCGTGGTCCACGGCCAGCCGGATCTCGTTGCGCAGGTCGCGAAGCACGTCCAGGGCCGCCTTCAGCGGGCCGTCGACGTTGCCCGCCTCGGATTCGGCGAGGTCCCGGCGCAGGGTCTCCAGCAGCCACGTCCGGTAGTCGTCGGCGTCGCGGAAGGACCGGTCGCCGTACGGGCGGGCGATGTGCTTCCAGTCCCAGCGGTCCTCGGGGCCGATGCCGAACTCGTCCAGTACGTCGGCCTCTTCGGCGGAGCCCCACGGCCGCGCGAGGGTGCTCCGCCGGAACCGCAGCACCGCCTCCGGGTCCGTCCTCCGGGCCAGCAGCGCCGCGTAGAAGACGGTCTCGACCTCCTTGGCGATCAGCGGCCACAGGTCACGGGAGAAGTCGAGGCCGCCGCGGTCCGCGGCCTCCCGAAGCTGCGCCAGCTTGGCGGGGGTCAGCAGCCAGGAGTGGTGGCGGCCGTGCGCCCCCTTCTGGTTGCGGCCCCGCGAGTGGTACGGGACCCCGCGCCGCGAGGCCGCGTACAGCCGGGGTTCGCGGCCCGACGGGCGGTACACCAGGGCCCCGTCGCGACGGTCGAAGGTGCCGCCCCGGCCGAGGGTGAACAGCGCCATGTGGTCGAAGAAGTTGAGGCCGAGACCGCGCAGGGCGACCGGCTCCCCGGGGGCGACCGCCGACAGCTCGGTGTCGGCCGGGTTGGCCGGACGGACGTGGCGCAGCCCGTGCGCCCGGGCGAACTCCGCGAGCCGCAGTTCTCCGTCGTCCGGGGTGAGCGGCAGGTGTCCCTGCGCCATGACCACGGCGTCGAGTCCGCGGATGCGGGTGCCGTTGGCGAGGGTGACGCACTGCCGGCCGTCGTCCTCGTCGTGCAGGCGGACCGCGCGCAGGGGGTGCACGGTGACGGTGAGCAGCGGCGGGGCGGTGCGCACCACGCGGCGGAACACCCACTCCAGGTAGTGGCCGTAGAAGGCGCGCGTCGGGTAGGAGTCGGGCGTCAGGTCCCTGGCCTCGGCCAGCACCTGGTCGTCGTAGGCCGGGTCCGTCGGGTGCGCCGGGCCCGCGTCGGTGAGGTCGCGCGCCCACTCGTAGAGGCTGGGGCCCGGGGCGGGTACGCCGGCCATCTCCACGCTCGGGTCGGTGAACAGGGTCACCTGCGAGGCGACCGTGTTCATCAGCAGGTGGTGCGACTGCCGGGTGCGCCAGACGCTGCCCGCTCCAGGGCGGGCCGGGTCCACGACGTGGACCGCGACGGCGGTGCCCGCGGCCCGCTCCCGCGCGTCCGCGCAGAGCCGCTCCAGCACCGAGAGGCCTCGTGGGCCGGCGCCTATGATGCAGACCTCCAGCTGTCTGTCGCTCACGTAAATTCTCCGTTCCGGCGGGCAAGTTGGGGTGTGGCGGGTGGCGGGGTGCCCGGGATGGGGGGTGTCCCCCTAGACGCCGAGGTCGCGGCCGATGATTTCCTTCATGACTTCGTTGGTGCCGCCGTAGATCGGGTGCACGCGGTTGTCGACGAAGGCCCTGGCCACGGGGGTCTCGCGCATGAAGCCGTAGCCGCCGTGCAGTTGCACGCAGCGGTCCAGGACGCGGCGCTGGACGTCGGTGGCCCACCACTTGGCCTTGGCGGCGGCCACCGCGTCGAGGCGGCCGGCGTTGTGCTCCGCGACCGCCCGGTCCACGTAGGTCCGGGCGACGTCCAACTCGGTCGCCATTTCCGCGAGTTCAAAGCGGATGTGCTGGAAGGAGCCGATCGCCCGGCCGAACTGGCTGCGCGACTTGCAGTAGGCGAGGGTCTGCGCGAAGGCGGTCTCGGCCGCGGCCACGGCGTACGCGGCGATGCCGAGCCGCTCCTGGGGCAGGTTGTTGGCCAGGTACAGGAAGCCGCGTCCGGCCCGGCCCAGCAGGTTCGCCACCGGTACCCGCACCTCGTCGAAGAACAGCTCGGCCGTGTCCTGCGCGGCCATGCCGATCTTCTCCAGCTTGCGGCCGCGCTCGAACCCGGCCATGCCGCGCTCGACCACCAGCAGGCTCAGGCCCCGCGCGCCGCGGCCGGGCTCGGTCCTGGCCACCACGATCACCAGGTCGGCGTGGATGCCGTTGGTGATGAAGGTCTTCGCGCCGCTGAGCACGTAGTGGTCGCCGTCCCGGCGGGCCGAGGTGCGGACGGCCTGCAGATCGCTGCCGGCCTCCGGTTCGGTCATCGCGATGGCCGTGATCAGCTCGCCCGAGCAGAAGCCAGGCAGCCAGCGCCGTTTCTGCTCCTCCGTGGCGAGGTCCAGCAGGTACGGGGCGACCACGTCGTTGTGGAGGGCGAACCCGACGCCGGTGGCGCCGACCCGCATGATCTCCTCGCTGATGATCGCCTGGTAGCGGAAGTCGCGCACTCCCCCGCCCCCGTACTCCTCGGGCACGTCGATGCCGAGCAGCCCGAGCTTCCCGGCGGAGCGCCACACCTCGCGGTCGACCAGTCCGGCTCGCTCCCAGTCGGCGTGGAAGGGGACGATCTCCCTCTCGACGAACTCGCGCACCATGTCCCTGAAGTCCAGGTGCTCCGAGGTCAGTTCACTTTCACGCACGGCTGCTCCCGCTCCGGTGGATGATCTGCTCGACGGTCCCGGTGCAGGCGAGCCGGCCGCCTTGTACGAAGCGCACCTCGGCGACGGCACGACGGGTCGAGCAGCTGGTCAGCACGGTCTCGACGGTCACCGGTCCCGGTACCAGCGGCGCGTGGTAGGCGACGGACAGGCCGGCGGTCAGGAAGCCCGACCCGTCGGGGATCGCCGACAGCATCACCAGGCCCGCGAAGTGGTCGACGAGGCAGGCGATCCAGCCGCCGAAGACGACTCCGGGGGTCAGCGTCAGGTTCTCGTCGAACTCCGTCTCGCAGGTGATCAGGCCGGGCAGCCAGGAGGTCGCCGGCGGCAGGGCGAGGGTGTGTGCGGCCGGCGGGTCGGACACGCTTCCGTCGGCCAGGCCGGTCAGCGTCCTCCGTCCGCTGGTGTCGGCATCGGGCGCCGCGAGTCCGCGCATACGGCCGGACCGGGCAGGGGGCAGGGTGGCTTCGAGCATGGCGGTTTCTCCGCTGGTCCAGAGGCGGGAACAGGGCGGCAGGGCACAAGGGCGTCCCGCGGATCGCGGGACGGGCCCCGGTAGGCGGCACAGGCCCGGGCAGGCGGGCCGGGGTGGGCGGTACAGAACGGGTGGTACGGGGACGGGCAGGCGGGCCGGGGTGGGCGGTACGGAACGGGCCGGGCGGGTCCGCCGCGGCGCCGGGGACCGGACGGGGGCCGGCGTTCCCGGCGCCGCGGCGGACCGGTTCAGGAGGCGGCGGGAGCGCCGTCCGGGGTGGCCGAGCCGAGTTCGACGACGGAGGCGATGTCGCGGCGGCGGAAGTCCATCTCGCGCCGGGTCAGTTCGTCCACGGCCGCCTTGTCGTCCAGTTCGCGCAGGGCGGCCTCGTCCACGGACTGGAAGCCGAGCACGCCCATCTTCTGCAGCGCCTCCTGCACCCGCGGGCCGAACATGCCGATCTCCTTGAGGCCCGGCACGATCCGCATGAACACCAGGCGGCGGAACTCGCGCTTGGCGGGCGAGCGGCGGGAGGCCTTGATGGCCTCCTCGCCGTAGCCGAGGGTGTTCCAGATGTCGTCGTCGACGTACCGGTCGCGCAGCGCCCAGCAGCCCTCGACGACGAAGTCCTCGCGCTCCTTCAGTTCCGCGTCGCTGAGCTGCGGGTAGTACTCGCGCAGCAGCAGCCGGCCGAAGGCCACGTGGCGGGCCTCGTCACGGGCCACGTAGGCGCTGAACGCCCGGGCCAGCGGGTCCTTCAGCCGCTCGCGGTGCACCCCGAAGGTGGCCAGGCCCATGTTCTCCACGAGGATGTGCGCCGCCAGCACGCCGAAGTCCCAGCGCGGTTCGCGCATGGCGTGCTCGAACATCGCGGCGATGGACGGGGAGAGCCCGTAGCGCAGGCCGATCTTGGTGTGCAGGAAGCGGTTGAACCCCTCGACGTGCCGTGCCTCGTCCATCAGCTGGGTGGCGGCGTACAGCTTGGAGTCCAGGTCGTTCACGGTGAGCAGGATCTTGCCCACGGCGATCAGGGCGGCCTGCTCCGAGTGCAGGAACTGCGAGTACAGCCAGCCGCTGGTGTGCTTGCGGACGATGTTCCGCTCGCCCTCGGGCAGCCGGTCCCACAGCTTCGATCCCGAGATGGAGATGAAGTCGTCCGGCAGGCCGAGTGGATCCTCGGGGTCCACCTCGTGGTCCCAGTCGAGCCGTTCGTCCATGTCCCACTGGCGCTGCTTGCCCTGCTTGTACAGGCGCACCATCTTGTCGTTGCGCTGGTCGTAGTCCCACTGGATCACGGCGTTGCCGTGCACCGGGACAGCCCATTCGCCGGCCAGCGCCGTCAGGATCTCCGGCCGTGTGTAGTCGGCTGTGGTCATGGGGTGTCCTCACTTTCGATGATGAGCCGGTGGGCCAGCTCCCGGAGCCTGGGCCGCAGTGCCTTGCCGGCCGGGTTGCGCGGGATGGTCTCCAACGGAAGGAAGTGGCTGGGCCGCTTGTAGGCGGCCAGCCCGTCGACGCACAGCCCGAGCAGTTCGGCGGCGTCGAAGGCGTCCGGGGCCGTGGGGGCGACGAAGGCCACCGGGACCTGGCCCCAGACCGGCGAGGCCACCGGCACGACGACGACGTCGGCGACGGAGGGCGACTGCCGCAGGACGTGCTCGATCTCGGCCGGGTAGACGTTCTGTCCGCCGCGCAGGATCAGGTCGTTGCGGCGGTCGACCACCCAGACCAGGCCGCTGCCGTCCACACAGCCGAGGTCGTGGGTGTTGAGCCAGCCGTCGCGCAGCACTTCGGCGGTGGCCTCGGGGCGCTTCCAGTAGCCCTGCATCAGGCCGTCGCCGGTGACCTGGAGCTCGCCGATGGTGCCGGCCGGGACCTCCCGGCCGTCACTGTCGGCGATCCGCAGCTCGGTGCCGAGCATGGGCCGCCCGACGCAGACCGCGCCGGGTACGGGCGGCTCACCGACCGCCGCGTGCGGGGCGAGGGAGATGACCGGTCCGCCGCCCTCGGTGATGCCGAACACCGTCTGCAGTTCCACGCCGAGGCGTGTCCGAGCCTCGGCCGCCAGCTCTGCGGGCATCGGGGCGGCGCCGTGCAGCAGCAGCCGCAGCGCGCCGAGGTCGGTGGTGGCCAGTGCCCTCGTGTCGAGGACCAGCCGCACCATGGACGGCACCAGGAAGGCGTGCTCGACCTCCCAGCGCTCCAGTGCGGCCAGGCAGCCCTGCGGGGTGAACCGGTCCAGGACGCAGACCGTGCCGCCGGCCGCGAGGTGGTCGAGTGCGATGACCACGCTGCCGTGGAAGAGCGGGCCCGCGTTGAGGAAGACGGTGCCGGGCCGCGGCCCTACGTCGGCCAGCCAGGACAGCGCGTTCAGCTGGAAGGAGCGCTGGTCGACGACGACGCCCTTCGCGGTACCGGTCGTCGCGGAGGTGTGCAGGATCATCACCGGGTCGGTGAGGGAGCTGCCCTCCCGGCCGATGGAATCCGCTCCGGCGTCCGGGAGTTCGCCCACCCCGGCGATGTCCGTCAGCGGCAGCCCGGGGCACAGGCCGCCGAGCCGGGTCAGGCCCTCGGCCTCGGCCACCGCGGCGGCCGGCTCGACGGACTCCACGATCGCGCCGATCTCCCGGTCGGTGAGCGCCGGGTTGACCGGTACGGCCACCACCCCGGCGGCCGCGCAGGCCAGGTAGGTCTCGATCACCTCGACCCGGTTGCCGCTGAGCACCAGGACGCGGCTGCCGCGCGGGACGTCCCGGCGCAGCAGGGCGGCGAGCGCCTCCACGTCCCGGTGCAGCCGCCGCCAGCTGACGTCCCGGCGGCCGTCGCGCAGTGCGAGGGCCTCGGGGGCGCGGTCCAGGCCGCGGCGCACCACGTGCTTGAGCCACATGTCAGGCCGCCTCGTTCCCTACCAGCTCGGCAACGGCGCGGATGGACGTGAGCTCCAGGAGCTCCTCGTCCTCGAGCGCCCGGCCGAGGTGCTCCTCGATGTGCAGCGCGAGCCGGATCAGCTCACCGGAGTTGACTCCGGCGCCGGCGAGGCTGGCCTCGTCGGTGACCCGGTCGAGGAGGGCGGGGTGGTCCAGGCTGTTGCGTACGAGGGTCCGTGCCAGGCTCATGAGCTCCTCCGCGGGCGGGCACCGACGCCGACCATCGCCCAGTACGGGGCGGGTTCGCCGTCGAAGTAGACAAGGGGTTCCGCGCTGTCCGTGCGGCAGGGGAGCAGCCGGTTGAAGCGGCTTCCGAAGCAGGCTGCGGCGAATTCGGGGGACTCGGCGACGCCGCGCTCGTCCCCGACGGTCGCCACGAAGGCGAACACCGGGTCCAGGGACTTGTGCACCCCGTCCTCGACGACGTCGCACCACGCGTGGTCGCTGCCGAAGAGGCCGAGCAGGTAGCCGCGGCGGGCCGTGGCCTCCAGGCCGGCCGCCCGCAGCCGGTCCGCGAGCAGCCGCGAGGCCACCACGCAGTCGGCGATGCCGAGCTCCCAGGCCCGGTGGTGGTCGGCGCGCAGCGGCTCGGGCACCGTCTGGTAGGTGACCCGGCGCGAGGCAAGGCCCTCGACGACCTCGTTCCAGGCCTCGTGGATCCGCGGGTCGCGCACGGTCTGGTCGGCGCCGGTCAGGCGGACGGTGGCCTCGTAGCCGCCCACCCGCACCGGGTCGGCGAAGGGGTGCTCCGACAGCAGCTCCACTCCGGGGGCCGACAGGTCGGGGACCCGCACGGTGACCTCGGGCAGCCGTACGCCCGGGTCCGTGACGGCCCCGGCGCGCTCGCCTCCTGCGGTCCGCGAGGGGTGGACCCCGATCTCCCATTCGCGGGGCGCGTACCAGCTGCTGCGGGAGGAGGCGGCGAACCGCATCAGGAAGCGCAGGCCGAGCTCCGGGACGGTCTGCCCGGTGCCGCAGAACATGCCGACGTTCATCAGGTCGTCGTAGTCGAACAGGGGGCCGCGCTCGGGGTCGGTCACGTGCGGCAGTCCTTCGGCCGCGAGCTGGGCCACCTGCTCCGGGGCGGCCCGCAGGGCCTGCGCCGCGGTCCGGGCGTCCGTGTCGTAGCGCCCGATGTCCTCGGGTACGGCCGTGAACCGGCCGAGGGCGCCGAGCAGCGCGTCGGGCGCCGCGGTCTCCACCGTCATATGGAGCTGCCCTCCGGGATCAGGGAGGAGACGAACTCGGCGAGCTCGCGCACGGTCGCCGTCTCGAAGAGGAAGTCGTCGGGGATGACGACGTCGCACTCGTCCTCGATGTCGGTGATCGCGCGCAGCGCCTTGACCGACTCGATGCCGGGGACGGCGGAGAGGGGCTTGTCGGTGTCGATGCCCGTCGCGGGGACGTTGGCCTGGGCGGCCAGGGCGCGTACGACGATGTCCAGGGTCTGGTCGGCGCTCACTGGTGGCGTCCTTCCGATGCGGTGGTGAGGGGCTTGGTCTGCTCGCGGTAGAGGTCGGCCGCGCCGGAGCGCTTGACCTTGCCGGAGCTGGTGAAGGGAAGGCTCTGGGGGGAGACGGCGACGGTCTCCACGGCGCCCAGGCCCAGGTGTTCGATGAGCCGGGCGCGGATGGCCTCGCCGATGGCGGCGGCCGCGTCCAGGTCGAGCTTGGTCTCCCAGATCACGATCATGCGCTCCTCTCCGTCGTCGTCCCAGGCGAAGGCGGCGCAGTGCCGGCGGTCGACTCCGGGGGTGGCCTTGACGATCTCCTCGACGTCCTCGGCGTAGTAGTTCTGGCCTCGGACGACGGCCATCGCCTTCATCCGGCCGATGACGTAGAGCTCGCGGTCGTGCAGGAAGCCGATGTCTCCGGTGCGGAGCATCCCGTCGGGGGTGAACGGCTGCTGTTCGGCGGGCAGTCCGAGGTACCCGGAGGTGACGGGCGCGCCGCCGATCTGCACCTCGCCCACGGTCCCGTCGTCCAGCGCGGTGCCCTCGGCGTCGCCGATGCGGACCTCGATGCCGGCGACGGCGGGGCCGCAGGAGACGACGGAGCGTACGGTCGGCCCGTCCTCGGTGCTCTCGGTGATCCGGTCGCCGACCGACAGACTGGAGCGGTCCACGAGCAGGCTGCGGTAGCCGGTCAGCGGGATGCCGCTGCTGACGATGAGCGTCGCTTCGGCGAGCCCGTAGTTGGGCTGCACGACCTGCGGCCGCAGCCCGTAGGGGGCGAAGGTCTGCTGGAAGGCCTCGAGGCTGCTCAGGCGGACCGGCTCGGAACCGTTGCCGCCGTAGCGCCAGGCGGAGAGGTCCAGGTCGTCGGGGATGCCCTTGGCGGCGGCCGCGACGAGGTAGTCGTAGAAGAAGTTCGGGGCCGGCAGGATCGTGGACCGGGACGCGGCGAACTCGCTGAGCCACTGCATGGGGCGGCGGACGAAGTCGCCCGGCTGCCACAGCGAGGTCTTCGTGCCGTACCGCAGCGAGGCGAGCATGGTGAACAGGCCCATGTCGTGGAAGAGCGGCAGCCACTGGCCGAGCGCGTCCTCGGGTCCCCACCGGGTGCCGTCCCCGATGGAGTCGAGCCCGGCTTCGACGTTGTCGTGGGTGACGACGACGCCCTTGGGCGCCGAGGTGCTGCCGGAGGTGTACTGGATGACGGCCGGGGCGTCGCCGCCGCCGCGCACCGGGGGGAGGTCCCGGCCGGCCGGCGGCGGTTCGGCGATGTCGATGACCGGCAGGTGCGGTACGGCGGCGGCGACGCGGGACACGATCCGGCCGCCGAGGCTGCCGTCGACGAGCAGGGCGTCGAGGGAGGCGTCGGCCGCGATCCGCTGGATGTGCGCGGCGTACGCGTCCGCCCCGCCGAAGGCCACCGGCAGCGCGAGCGGCACCGCCGCGGCGTCGAGCCGGAGCAGGGCCAGCAGGCCGCGCACCCAGGGCTCGCCGTTGGCCATCAGCAGGCCGGCGCGGCGCGGGAGGCGGCCGTCGCAGGCGTCCAGGATGGTGCCCGCGGTGCGCTCCGCGCGGGAGAACAGGGCGGGTCCGGAGACGGGCTCCTCCTGGCGGGAGGGGGTGTGGAGCATCGTGGCGTCGTGGACGGACTCGGAGAGCAGGTTCCACAGCTGGACCATGGCGGTCAGGCCTCCTTCTCGGGCGTGGTGGTGCGCTGGATGCGGCCGGCGAGCTTGCGGCGGAGCACCGACCGGCGGACCTTGTACGAGCCGGTGACGGGCATGGCCTCCCACTCCCAGAAGCGCACCTGGAGGTCGGGGAGTCCGGCCTCGGCGGCGACGGCGCGGAAGCGTTCGGGGTCGGGCGCGGTGCCGGGGCGGGGGCAGGCGACGGCGAAAACGGTGCTGTCCTCCGTGTCCTCGGCCTTCACCAGGACGAGCTCGACCAGCTCGGGCATGGCCTCCAGGAGGTGGTCCTCCTTCTCCAGGAGGCTGCCGACGCCGTCGACGTGCTCGACGATGCGGTCGAGCAGTTCGAGGGAGCCGTCGTCGAGCTGGCGCCCGATGTCGCCCATCGGCCACCAGGAGTCCTCCGGCGGCATCGGGTCGCCGCCGACGTAGCCGCGCATGCGGCCGGGCGAGCGGGTCTCGATGACGCCGGGGGTGTTCGCCGGCTGCGGGTGGCCGTTCTCGTCGACGATGCGGATCTCCATGCCGCCGCCGGGGTGGCCGACGTTGCGCGGCGAGTAGTCCGCGGACTCCTCGCGGGTCACGATGCGCAGGCAGATGGGGCCGGACTCGGTCTGGCCGTACGCCTGGAAGTAGTGGGCGTTCGGGTGCTCGGAGGCGCCCAGCAGGGCCCGTACGGTGCGCGGGTGCATCGCGTCGAAGGTGCTGATGAACCGCTCGACGTGCTGGAAGGGGCGCTCCGGGTCGTCGGCCAGCGACTCCCACTGGATGTAGACGTTCGGGTGCGTCTCCAGGGAGGTCGGGCGGTGTTCGAGCATCAGGCGCTTGACGTTGGCCGGGTCCGGGTCGGCGATGGCCAGGGCGGGCATCGCGGTCTCCAGGGAGGCCAGCGTGCCGGCGCAGGTGCGGGCGTGGACGAACGACAGGTGCTTGGCGTTCAGGTCGTCGGTCGAGTACTGGTCCCGGAAGATCATGATCATCGGGGCGACCATGCCGAACAGCGAACGGGTCGAGTGCGCGGCCATCTTCGGGGCTCCGGTGGTGCCCGAGGAGTGGGTGATGACGAACCACTCGTCCTCGTCGCGCGGGTTGGCCACGTGCGGCAGCCGGTCCTGCACCGGGACGACCCAGCTCTCCTCGGTCGGCTCCAGACACAGCACGTTGCGCACCAGCAGCCGCAGCGCGTGCCGGGAGTCGGTCAGCCGGGAGAGTCCGAAGGAGTCGACGAGGAGGTACGGGTTCTGCAGGCGGGCGAAGCACTCCAGCAGCTCACCGACCTCCATGGCGGAGGACAGCAGCGCGGGCAGCGCGCCGATCTTGCCGAGGGCGCACATCACGCCCTCGACCTCGATGTGGTTGCGCTGGACCACGGCGACCACGTCGCCCTTGCGGACGCCCGCCGCCCACAGGCGGTCGGCGTAGTCGTCGACGGCCCGAGCGAACTCGGCGAAGTTGCGCACCGGACCGTCGTAGGTCCGCCACGCGGTGTCGGAGAGGAAGGGCGTGTCGGGGTTCTTCTCGGCGGCGACGGTGGGGAGCACTCCGAGGGACGCGGTGGGCTGGGGTATCACGTCGAGGTTGAGTGCGGATATGTCGGGCATTCGTCATCCCTCTGCTCGGCCTGGCTGTTGCTTTCGGGCAGCGCGAACTCCGCCCTGCCACGGGCGCATCGCGCTGGGGTTCGTGGGTTTCGTGAAGCGACTGGAAGCAGCCGACACCAGATAAGAGACGGGATCCGGCCGTCACACTCCACGGGAGTTCGAGTATTTTTCCGGAGCGCCCACCTCCGGCCGGCGGGGCCCTTCCTGACCGGTCCTGACGGGTCCGCGTGACGTGCCCGGGAACGCGTCCGGCCCGGTCAGCGGCCCCGGGGAAGGGGCGGGCCGACCGGGCCGGACGCGGAGCTCAGCGGCCTTCGGAGAACAGCTGCCGGGCCGTCTTGGCCACCAGGTCGGGGCGCTCCTCGTGCAGGTAGTGCCCGCAGTCGGCGACCACTTCGACCCGCAGGTCGTCGGCGTGCCGCCCGCCGCCCGAGAGGACGCTCGGCGGCAGCATGAAGTCACGGGTTCCCGCCATGATCACCGTCGGCGTGGTCAGCCGGTACTTCTTGAAGCTGCCGAGGAGCAGTTTCGCGATGTCCCGCAGCGCGAAGGCCCGGTGCAGCGCCTCACCGGCCCGGGCCCGGTCCGGCTCCTGGCTGGAGCGGACGAACTCGTCCATCACCTCGGGCTCCCAGACCACCGCGTCCGCGACCCCCTTGCGCATCAGGTACCGGGTGAACGCCGGCCGGTTGCGCAGCATCCAGCGGCCCAGCAGCGGCTGTTCCAGCACCGCCGTGTACCAGAACCGCCAGGACTGCGGCATCAGGCGGCGGTGCAGCGGCCACGGGTGCAGCATGTTCAGCGCGAGGAAGTGGCTGAACCGCTCCGGGGCCCGCAGGCAGAGGTGGAAGCCGGTCCACGCGCCCCAGTCGTGTCCGATGAGAGCGGCCCGCTCCAGTCCGAGGGCGTCCATCAGGGCGAGTACGTCGGCCACCCGGCTGTCGGTGTCGTAGCCCCGGGCCGGCGCGTCGGACCAGCCGAAGCCCCGCAGGTCCACGCAGATCAGCCGGTGGTCGCCGGACAGCAGCGGGATCAGCCGCCGCCATCCGTACCAGTGCTGCGGGAACCCGTGGAGCAGGACCACGGGCTTCCCCTCGCCCGCCTCCGCGATGTGCAGCCGCACACCCCGGACCTCGGCGTAGTGGTGGCGGACGCCTTCGAGTTCGGGCATCGGCGGTGTGCGGTCCTGCATGGCAACTCCCAGGATCGGGTGGTCGGGTGGTCGGGTCGCTCGTCAGGAGTCGGCGACCGCGCCAGACGTTCCGCGGGGAAATGTGGGAGAACTCATCGGAACCTTTCGCGGCGCCGCGCCCACGGTCAGCGGGTCGCGCAGAGCTCCGCGACCAGCTGGGCCGTGAGGGCGGTCTGCGCACCGTTCAGGCGCGGATCGCACGCCGTCTCGTAGCGCAGCGGAAGGTCGCCTTCCGCAACTCCCGGTGCGCCGCCCACGCATTCGGTGACATCGGCCGGCGTGGCCTCCAGGTGGATCCCGCCGGGCCAGCCGCGCGCCGTGCGCACCGCGGCGAAGAACCCGCGGATCTCCTCGCCCACCACGTCCACGTGCCGGGTCTTGTGGCCCGTACCGCTGGTGTACGTGTTGCCGTGGACCGGGTCGCACACCCAGACCACGGGGTGCCCGAGCCGGGCGACCGTCTCCACCAGGGGAGGCAGTACGGAGCGCACCGCGTCCGCGCCCATCCGGGAGATGAGGACCAGCCGTCCCGGCTGGTGGTCCGGGTCGAGCCGGGCGCACAGCTCGGCCAGCTGCCCCGGGTCGGTGCCCGGGCCGACCTTCACCCCGACCGGGTTGGCCACGCCCGCCAGGAACCGTACGTGCGCGCCGTCCGGCTCGCAGGTGCGCGCTCCGATCCACGGCAGGTGGGTGGAGGTCAGGCACCAGCTGCCGGTCACCGGATCGCGGCGCACCAGCGGCTCCTCGTAGTCGAGCAGCAGCGCCTCGTGGCTGGTCCACACGGCGGGGGCGCCGCCGGCCGCCGAGTCCTGCATGGCCATGCCCGACTCGGCGAGCTCGCGCAGCAGGGCCAGCACGTCGCGGGCGTGGGCGTGGCCCCGTAGCAGCCGCATCGCGTCGGGTACGCGGGCGGCCGGATCGGGCGCCGGGTCGTTGACCAGGTGCCCGCGGAAGGAGGGCAGTACGAGGTCACCGACCCGTTCGGTGGGCGAGGAGCGCGGCTTGGCGTACTGGCCGGCGATCCGGCCGATCGGGATCACCGGCCGGTGCAGGGCGCGGCCGACGGTCCGGGCGGTGCTGTGCAGCAGGTCGACCCGGGCGGCGGTGCCGGCGAAGGTGGGCGTCTCGAAGGTTTCCGCGCAGTCGCCCAGCTGCACCACGAAGGCCTCGGCGTGCGCGGCCCGGGCGAGCGCCTGGCGCAGGTCCAGGACCTCGCTGGGCTGGACGAGCGGTGCGGTGCCGGCGAGGCGGGCCCGGACCCGGCGCAGCAGGGCGTGGTCGGGCCAGTCGGGCTGCTGGGCGGCAGGATGCAGACGCCAGTCGGACGGCGTCCAGTCCGCCGGCCGCGGCGGGGCGAGCAGGGTGGGTGCGTGCATGACGGGATGACCTCCGTGATGGGTGATGCGGGCGGGGTACGGGGCAGATCGCGGCCCTAGGCAGTGTCTTCAAATGGCTCTGATGGGGGATCATGTGTTGCATGGTGCGTCGTCACGAGCTGTCGGATCTGGAGTGGGAAGCGTTGTCCGCGTTGTTGCCGCGGTCGTCGTCGGGGCGGCCGCGGCTGGACGACCGGCGGGTGCTGAACGGGATCGTGTGGAAGCTGCGGACGGGGTCGGCGTGGCGTGATGTGCCGGAGCGGTACGGGTCCTGGCGGACCCTGTACACGCGTTTCCGCAGGTGGGCGCTGGACGGGACGTTCACGCGGATGCTGGCCGCGGTCCAGGCGGAGAAGGACGCGGCCGGTGACGTCGACTGGCTGGTGTCGGTCGACTCCACGGTCGCGCGGGCCCATCAGCATGCTGCGGGCGCCCGTAAAAAGGGGCGGAGCAGGGGGACGAAGTATGTGATCACGCCCTCGGACGATCCCGAGGCGGACTGACCACGAAAATCCACCTGGCCTGCGATGGTCGCGGCCGGCCGCTCGGCTTCGTCCTCACCGGCGGCAACGCAGCCGACTGCACCCGCTTCGAGGACGTCATGGACACCATCCAGGTCCGCCGGGCCGGGCCCGGACGGCCCCGAACCCGCCCGGACCACGTCCTGGGCGACAAGGGCTACAGCTCCCGCAAGATACGCGCCTACCTGCGCAAACGCGGGATCGGCCACACCATTCCCGAACGCCGCGACCAGAGGACCAACCGATCCCGCAGAGGCCGCGACGGAGGCAGACCGTGCGCCTTCGACAAGGAGCTCTACAAGAAACGCAACGTCGTCGAACGCTGCTTCAACCGCCTCAAGCAGTACCGCGCGATCGCCACTCGCTACGACAAAACCCGCGAGTCCTACCAGGCAGCCGTCACCATCGCGTCCCTGATTCTCTGGCTCAAACCCCTTTGAAGACACTGCCTAGTGCTGTGGCTGTGGCACGGCCCAGCACAGGACGCCCTGCGGGAGCCGCCGTACGCTCACGCGCATCCGCAGCTCGGGACGGCTCGTCGCATGGGCCAGGTATCCGTCGGCGTCGGCCGTGAGGCGCAGGTCGCGCAGGCCGATCAGGTCGGGGCCGAGGAGCGGGCTGAGTGCCTTGAAGGCGGCTTCCTTGGCGGAGTACATCGCGAGCAGCCGCTGCTGGGCCGCGTCACCGGCCTGCTGGAGCACGGCGGTCTCGGCTCCGCGCAGCACCAGGTGGGCCGCTTCCAGGGGCAGGCCGGTCAGTTCGACGTCGACGCCCAGCGCGCGGAACCGGTCCGAGGGACCGGCCACGGCGACGGCGACGCCTTCGGAGTGGCTGATGGACGCCGAGATCCCGGGCGGCAGCAGCGGGCGCGGCCCCTCGAACAGCACCGCGTCCGCGGTGAGCCCCGCCGAGCGCAGCGCGCGGTGCAGCGCGCTGCGGCCGATCAGGAAGTCGGCTCTGCGCCGGGGCGGCATGGCCCTGGCCATCCGGCGCTCGGCCTCGCGCACGGCGACCGGCGGTCCCTCGTGGACGGAGGAGACGCCGAAGCCGAGCCCCGGTATCTGGGGCCGGAAGTGTGTCAGGGCGCGCGGCAGTGTCAGCAGGGTCCCCATGGATCGCACGGCTTTCCTCCCCGTTCCCGGTTGTTCGCGTCTTCGGACTTGCTTGTGCGCGGACTTGCTTGTGCGCGGGCGTACTTGTGCTCGGGCTTACATGCGCGCGGTCCGGCGCGTGCTCGGCCGGCGGCGGCTCACGCGGTGAGCAGCTTCTTCTGCACCTTGCCGGTGGAGTTGCGCGGGAGTTCCTCGATGATCTGGACGTCCTTGGGGACCTTGTACTCCGCCATCCGCTCGAAGAGGTGGCCCAGGATCTCCGTCCGGTCCGCGGCGGCACCGGGGGCCAGGACGACGAGCGCCAGCGGCACCTCGCCCTCGTCGCCGTCGGCGACCGGCACGACGGCCGCGTCGGCGACGGCGGGGTGCCGGCGCAGCACGCGCTCGATCTCGGCCGGGTAGACGTTGCGGCCGTTCCTGATGATGAGGTCGGTGAGCCGGTCGACGAGGTGCAGCCGGCCCTCGCCGTCGAGGCGGCCGAGGTCACCGGTGCGCAGCCAGCCCATGACGGTGGCCGCCGCCGTGGCCGCGGGGTCGCGCCAGTAGCCGCGCATCCGGCCGTCGCCGCGGACCAGGATCTCGCCGGTGTGCCCGGCGGGCAGCGGCCGGCCGTTCTCGTCCGCGATGCGCAGCGACATCCCGGGGATGACCTGCCCGGTGGGCAGTGTCTCGGGCAGTTCCCCGAGCGGGTCGGGGTGTTCGCCGGGCCCGAGGGTGACGATCGGGCCGCCCGCCTCCGTCAGCCCGTACACCTGGCGGAAACCGCATCCGAGGGTGCGGGCGGCCCGCGCGTACAGCTCGACGGGGAGCGGGGCGGCTCCGTAGAGGACCTCGGCCAGCGAATCGGGCAGGGCCTCGTCCGGGTGTCCGGCGAGGTGGTCCAGCACGGCGCGCAGGGTCTCCGGCACCAGCCACAGGTGCGTCGCCTTGTGGACACGGGCCGCCTCGACGATGTCCCGCGGCCGCGGTCCGGCCACCACCAGGGCGGCGCCCGCGGCGAGATGGGCGAAGGCCAGCACGACCGTCCCGTGGAACAGCGGCCCGCTGGTGACCAGTACGCCCTCGGTGGGCGGGGCGGTGGCCGCGAGCCAGCCGAGCGAGATGTCCTTGACCGAACGGTGGTCCACGACCACGCCCTTGGGGCGGCCGCCGGTGGCGGAGGTGTAGAGGATGGCCACGGGGTCGTCGGCCCGCACGTGCGGTTCGAAGGCCTGCTGCCCGCCGCTCTCGCCGGCCCCGCTGTCCGGCCCGTCCTGGAACAGCGGGTCCTCGAAGGCCAGCCGCCAACTGCTCGCGGTCCAGCCCCGATCCGCGCGTTCCAGCAGCGCTCCCTCACCGATGACACCGACGACCTTGGCGTGGTCGACGATCTCCTCGACCTCCCCGGGGACCAGACTCGGGTCCAGGGGTACGAAGACCGCCCCGAGGTGTCCCAACGCGAAGTAGGTCTCGATCACTTCGCTACGGTCCGCCGACAGGACCGCCACCCGGTCCCCCCGCTGCACCCCGCGCGCGTTCAGCCGTCCCGCCAGCGCTTCTACGCGCCCGGCCAGCTGCTCCCAGGTCAGCGAGCGCCGTGCGTCGGCCAGGGCCACCCGCCCGCCGAAGCCCTGCCGATTGCGCTCCAGCAACTGAGTAAGCCACATACCGCCGCTCCCCTTGTACGATGCACACGTATCCTGCTCCTTCGAGGGGAAAGAGGCCGTGTGGCGGAGATGCACTCCCGCCCGGATCCAATTTCTCTCGAAGGTTGTTGCGCGTGGCTGCCCCGGGGCGGGTATTCCGAATAGCTTGACCAGGCAGGGGGATGCTGAGAGTCTCTCCCGCATACGAGACAGAGGGGGCGGTAGCCAGTGACTGGTCCGCTGCACAGCGACTGGCCGGCGGTTGAACTCGATCCGTTGCGGCGCCTCAAGGTCATCGCCTCCGCCTCGAAGTACCCGAGTTACGGCGAGCGTCTGTTTGACGTGCCGTTCGAGCGGCTGTGGGCCGTCGCGAGCGATCTCGAAAAGGAACTCCCGCATATTGTCCCGGGCCTGCGTTCCTTCACCATTACCGGAACCGAGAAGGACCGACTGGCCGGTCAGGCCGTGAGTTCTCTCGGACACCGTGAGCATTTCGATGTGGTGCTGAGGCCGGGCTGGTGCCTGATGCAGAGCAAGGCGCTGGTCGGCGGAATGGCCGCCGTGCCCGAGGGCGGCGGAACGCGATTCGCCTTCTTCAGCAGCCTGCGTTTCCCGGGCGGCCAGGCCGTGGACCGCATACGCCTGCTGCGGGCCGAGCGCCGGACCGGAATGCTCTTCGACCGCCTCCAGCTCCGCGTGGACGCGCGCTCACTCCCAGGCGGAACGGAATGAGCGCCGGGCCCGGAACAGCCGGGACCTGACCGTCCCCACCGGCACCGCGAGAACCCCCGCGACCTCCTGTTCGTTCAGGCCGTCGATGTGGCGCAGGGTCAGCACCACCCGGTGTTCGGGTGCCAGCCTCCCCATGACGTCGGCGATGTCCGAGGCGAGCTGGAGGTCCTCGGGCACCGGCTTCTCGTCCCAGTCCGGTGGTAAGGAACCCTGCCGCTGGCGCTGCTTCGCGTACTTGAGGGCCTCCCGGGCGGCGATCGCGCGTACCCATCCCAGGAATGCCGCGGGCGTTTTCAGCTGATGAATGTTGCGGAATACCGCGATGAGCGCCTCCTGCGCCGCGTCCGCCCCGTCCTGCAATGCCACGGGCCCGCAGATTCGGCCGACGTACGGCCCCACGATGCCGAGCAGCTCGTCCATGGCCAGGGCGTCGCCCCGTTGCGCGCCTTCCACGAGCCGGGCCAGTTCCTCCATATCCCAGCCAACCGTCCGCGCAACATCGGTTTCAGCCACTGCGCCCCCATTGTCGGTATCCCGTTCGCCGGACGGGGGCGGCGTCACGCCATTCGGTTGAGCACGCCAACGCAAAGGTGCTTATTGCATGAACTTTGCTGACGCGTTGCACTTTCGCACTTCACCCGCGAGTAACAATCCGCGGGCAGTCGAAGTTCAGGCGACCAACCCCCGTCGCGCCTGAACTCAGACTCTGCACAACACCGGCCACCCTAGCATCAGGCGGCGATAGTTGGACGGATCCAAATCACTTCCGCAATGCGAGATCCGTATCGCCCATAGCGTTCCAAAGGGGCCACTCGGGCGGAATGCCGCCCGCCGGAAACCGCCGCCGCTACCGCGGCCCCAGCGCCCCGAAGGGGTGCTCCTCCCATACCCGGCGGGACGCGGCCACGGGATCCCCGAGCAGCGCGTCTTCGCAGTCGAACACCTTGGTCAGCCGTCCCGCGGAACGGTATCCGGGCCAGCCCGGATCCCCGGACCCCGCAAACCGTACCCAGGCCGACTGCATCCGCTCCGACAGCGCGCCGGCCTCCTCCGGAGCGGTGTCCCCCAGCATCTGCCGCGCCAGCGGGGCGTCCAGGGTCCCGAGCACCAGCGGCACGTCCAGGCCGTGGCAGGAACCCAGCCGCCCGCCGGACACCGGGGCGGGCCAGCGCAGTTCATAGGCGTACGCCACCCCGCCCGCGGCCGCCTGGGCCTCCAGCAACTGCACCGTGGGCACCCGGCACAGCCAGTCCGACATCACCGTCTCGTACAACTCCTCCGCGCCCGCGCCCGGGTAGGCCTCGCGGTAGGCCCGCTCACCGTCCGGGCCCGGCCCGAAGACCCGCAGGGCCTCGGCGGCCCGCTCCCGCGTCACCGCACCGAACTCGCCCCGCTTGGCCATGAACAGCCGGAACTCCTCCCGGTTGTGACCGAACATCAGGGCCAGGTCGCGGGCCGCGCCCTTCGCGACCGCCTCCCACGGGGTGCACGGCAGCGACTCCCCGTCGACCACCGGGGAGAACATGGTCTCCGTGTGGGCGACGGTGCCCCACCGGTCCGCGTACCGCGCCCGCTCCGCGAACACCGCGTCCGCGGCCCGCACCAGCAGGTGGGGTTCGCCGCCCCGCAGGGCCTCGGCGGTCGCGGCCGAACCCACGCGCGCACCGACGGCCTCCGCGATGCCCGACGCCAGCTCCGGGGTGAAGTACGAACCGGGCACGCTCTGCGCCACCGCCTGGTGGAACAGCCCCTCCGCCGCCGGCATCGCCAGCAGGGCCGCGATCGACCCGGCTCCGGCCGACTCGCCGAAGAGCGTCACGTCGTCGGGCTCGCCGCCGAAGGCCGCGATGTTCTCCCGCACCCAGCGCAGGGCGGCGATCTGGTCGAGCAGGCCCCGGTTGGCCGGGCTCCCGGCCAGCTGCCCGAAACCCTCCATGCCCACGCGGTAGTTGAAGCTGACCACCACGACGTCCCGGCGGGCCAGCCGGGCCCCGTCGTACACCGGGTCCGCCGAGCGGCCGAACACGTAGGCGCCCCCGTGGAACCACACCATCACGGGCAGCCCGATCGCGCCGAGCGCCGGGGACCACACGTTGACCGTGAGGCAGTCCGGAGCCTCCTCCTGGCGGCCCGCGGCCGCCTGCGGGCTCATCCGGTCGTACTGCGGCGGCGGAGGCCCGAACTCCAGCGCGGGCCGTACGCCGTCCCACGCCCGTACGGGCCGGGGCGCGCCGAAGCGCAGCTCGCCGAAGGGCGGGCGCGCGTAGGGGATCCCCCGGAACACGGCGATCCCGTCCTCGACCCGGCCCTTCACCACACCCTGGCCGGTTCGTACCTCGGGATGTTGTTCTCTCTCCAACTTCCTCGGCCCCTTCACAGCTCCAGCAGGCATCGTCGACACCATGAGAGAGGCGCTGCGGGCCCCGGACACTCCCCCCGGTTCCCGAGTCTTCCGCGCAAATATGCAGCCGCGCGGGAGTATCTGCTCCGTTTGGTCCCTCTGTCCTATGAAGCACCGTGCACCGAGCGCCGTCCGGCGCACGGGTGGAGCGATGCCACGCGAGGGAGGAGACCGGCACGTGAGAACAGCCGACCCCGGTGTCCGGCGCCACGAGCTGGACACCCCGCGGCCCCTGGAGCCCGATCCCTGGGAAGCCGCGGCCAGGCTGGTGAGGGCCGCCCAGTCCGGCGACGCCCTGGCCGTCAACGACCTGCTCAACCTGCTGACCCCGTACGTCAGCAGGCTGTGCCGCCCGATCGCCCTGACCGACAGCGCCGACGCGGTGCAGGAGTCCCTGATCGCCGTGTTCCAGGGCCTGCCGCGGCTGAAGGATCCGACCGCCCTCTACGCGTGGGTGCGCACCATCACCGTACGCGAGGCCGTCCGGGTCGCGCGGCGCGCCCAGCGGGAGACCCCGTGGGGCGAGTTCGACGACGTGCCCGGATCGCGCAGCTCGGAGCTGGCCTCCGACGTGCACGACGTACTGCGCCGGATGTCCTCGGAGCACCGTGCGGTGCTGACCCTGCGCGAACTCGAGGGCCTGGACGAACGGTCGGCGAGCGAGATCCTGAACATTCCCTGTGGCACGGTGAAGTCGAGACTGCACCGGGCCCGCGACAGCTTTCGGAAGGCGTGGACGCGATGACCACCGGCTGGCCTACGGCCGCACTCGACCCCGTCCAGCGGCTGCGCGTGATGGCCGCCGGACTGGGCGCCGTCATGTACGCGGAGGAGTACATCGATGCTCCCTTCGACGAGGTGTGGGACGTGGCTAGCGACCTGGAGGGCGAGCTGCCGCACCTGGTGCCGACCCTCCAGTCCTTCCGCATGGTCCCGGGCCTCCGCCCCGGCGCCCCGGAGCGCGGGCAGGGCTGGGCCCACGGCCCCCTCGGCTACCGGGCCAGGTTCGAGGTGCTGCTCCAGCCCGGGTACTGCCTGATGCAGAGCCGGCACGTGGTCGGCGGGATGGCCGCGGTCCCCGAGGGCGACGGGACGCGCTTCGCGGTCCTCGGCGGCGTCCGCGGTGGCCGCGAGGCCAAGGCGCTGAACGCGCTGCGCGCCCTCGGCACCGACCGCGGCCGGCGCATGATCGCCCGCACCCGGCGCCGTGCGTCGGCCCGCGGCACGGTCCGGCCGGGCGCCTCCTGATCCCGGGCGGCCCGGCTCACCCCCGTACGAGGCGGACCGGAAGGGCCTCGACGCTGTTGCCGATGAAGCTGCGCTGGTGCGCGAGACCGGCTTCGGGGACGGCCAGGTCGAGGTCGGGGAAGCGGGAGAAGAGCCGCTCCAGGGCGACGGTGGCCTCCAGCCGGGCGAGCGGGGCGCCCACGCAGTAGTGCGCGCCGTGCCCGAAGGAGAGATGACGGGCGGCCGTGGGGCGGGTGAGGTCGAAGCGGTCGGCGTCCGGGCCGTGGCTGGACTCGTCGCGGCCGGCGGCGGTGTATCCGGCGAGCACCGGGGTGCCCCGCGGGATCACGGTGCCGTCGACGGTCAGGTCGCGGGTGGGGTAGCGGAAGGGGAACCAGCTGACCGGGCCGTCCCAGCGCAGGGTCTCGTCCACCACGTCCGACCAGGTGGCCTTCCCCTCCAGGACGAGGGCGAGCTGGTCCCGGTGGGTGCACAGGGCGCGGACGGCGTTGCTGATGAGGTTGAGGGTGGTCTCGTGGCCCGCGACGAGCATCAGCCGCATGGTGCCGATGAGTTCGGCCTCGCTGAGCCGGTCGCCGTCGCCCTCGCGGGCGGCGATCAGGGCGCTGGTGAGGTCCTCGCCGGGATGTTCGCGGCGGGCGGCGGCGATCGTGCCCATGAGCCCGACGAGCTCGCGTACGGCGGCCATCGCCTCGGCCGGGGCGGTGTCGGTGGCGACGATCACGGTGTGGGACAGGTGGTGCACCCGGCCCCGGTGTTCCGGGTCCACGCCGAGCAGCTCGCAGATGACGCTCATCGGGAGCGGGAGCGCGAAGTGGGTGCGCAGGTCGGCGACCCCGTCGGGGGACGCGGCCGCGGCCCGGCCGAGGTCGTCGAGCAGTGCGGCGGTCAGCTCCTCCACGCGCGGGCGCAGCCGTTCCACCTGGCGGGCGGTGAAGGCCCTGCCGACCAGCGCGCGGAGCCTGCGGTGGTCGGCGTCGTCGGCGGTGTGCATGCCCTGGGCGTCGGCGAAGACCCGTAGCGGCCAGTCCCGGGGGATGCTGCCGTCGTTCAGGGCGGGGCAGTGCCGTGCGTCCTTGGCCACGTCGGGGTGGGCGAGGAACTCCTTCAGGGCCTCGTGCCCCAGGACGACGGCTCCGGGCACCCCGCCGGGGAGCACAACCTGCGCCACGGCTCCCCGGGCGCGCAGCCGCGCGTTGAGGGCGTGCGGGCAGCCGCCGGCCGGGTCGATCGCGTACGGGGCGGTGGGATCGTGGCGCGACAAGCCGTTCTCCTGACCTCGTGGACGGAACCGCTCAACAGTGCGGCTTGGAGGGCGGGTTGTACAAGCCTGCGGGTCGTACGCGGCCGCCCGCCCCGGGCGTCGTAGGGTCGGGTCATGCCGGAATCACAGCGGACTCTTCAAGGCAAGGTCGCCCTCGTGGCCGGGGCGACGCGGGGCGCGGGCCGGGGCATCGCGGTCCAGCTGGGAGCTCGGGGCGCGACCGTCTACGTGTCGGGGCGCAGCACCCGGGGCAGGCGTTCGGAGTACGACCGGCCCGAGACCATCGAGGAGACGGCGGAGCTGGTCACCGCGGCGGGCGGGCAGGGCATCGCGGTGGTCGCCGACCATCTGGTGCCGGAGCAGGTCGAGGCCCTGGTCG
This sequence comes from Streptomyces sp. NBC_01408, assembly GCF_026340255.1. Taxonomy (GTDB): domain Bacteria; phylum Actinomycetota; class Actinomycetes; order Streptomycetales; family Streptomycetaceae; genus Streptomyces. The sequence continues at coordinate 856,200 of NZ_JAPEPJ010000002.1, forward strand.
GCCGGATCGACGCCGAACAGGGGCGGCTGGACGTCCTGGTCAACGACATCTGGGGCGGGGAGAAGCTCTTCGAGTGGGACAGCACGGTCTGGGAGCACGACCTGGACAAGGGGCTGCGGCTGATGCGGCTGGCGGTGGAGACCCATGCCGTCACGAGCCATTTCGCGGTGCCGCTGCTGCTGCGCGAGCCGGGCGGGCTGGTGGTGGAGATGACGGACGGCACCAGCGAGTACAACACGAGCCGCTACCGGGTCTCGTTCTTCTACGACCTCGCCAAGTCCTCGGTTCTGCGCATGGCGTTCGCCCTGGGCCACGAGCTGGGTCCGCGCGGGGCCACCGCGGTGGCGCTGACCCCGGGGTGGCTGCGCTCGGAGATGATGCTCGACAACTTCGGGGTGACGGAGGAGAACTGGCGGGACGCCCTGGAGAAGGTTCCGCACTTCGGCATCTCCGAGACCCCCTCGTACGTGGGCCGGGCGGTCGCCGCGCTCGCCGCGGACCCGGAGGTGTCCCGCTGGAACGGGCAGTCCCTGTCCAGCGGGCAGCTGGCCCGGGTCTACGGCTTCACGGACCTCGACGGCAGCACGCCGGACGCCTGGCGGTACATGGTCGAGGTCCAGGACCCGGGGCTCCCGGCGGACCCCGACCGCTACCGCTGAGCGGCTACCGGCGGAAGAGGGCCGTCCAGAGGAAGGGCTCGCCGAAGAACGGGGATGCGGCCGGCTCGTCGCGCATGCGCCGCAGTTCGACCTCGGCCAGGTCGGAGAAGATCCAGCGCAGCGACTCCGGCGTGTAGGCGAGCCCGCCGCCGAGACCGGCCGCCTGCCGGTAGAAGTCCGCGTCGGACAGTTCGGAGCCCATGCCTCCGGCGGCGAAGCAGGTGAGGGCGAGGTGGCCGCCGGGGGCGAGGGCGCGGTCGAGGAGCGCGCGGTAGCTGATGCGGCGGTGGGGCGGCAGGTGGTGGAAGCAGCCCGAGTCGTAGATCAGGTCGTACGGTCCGCCCAGCTCGGCCGCGGTGAGCGCGAAGGCGTCGCCGCAGTGGAAGCGGATGTCGGCGCCGGCCTCGCGGGCGCGCTCCTCGGCCCAGGCGACGGCTGCGGGCGACAGGTCGACGGCGTCCACCTCGAAGCCCAGGGAGGCGAGGTGGAGGGCGTTGCGGCCGGGGCCGCAGCCCAGGTCGAGGGCGCGGCCCGGGGTGATCAGGCCGCGGTCGAGGTAGGAGACCAGGTTCTCGTCCGGCTTCGCCACGAAGAACGGCACCGCCTTGGAGCGGTCCGCGTAGAACCCGTCCCACCAGGAGGCGCCGCCGGTCGTCCAGCGGTCGGCCTCCGCGGCGAACAGGCCGTCCAGCAGGCTGAGCACGTCGTCCACCGAGCGTATGTTCCGGTCCATGAACTCCCCTTTCCCAAGGAGACGATCATAGTCGCCGGCAGCACATAAGCCCAGGTCAGAGGCGATTCAAGCCACCCTCGGGCGACTCCTGGGCGGCCTGCTGAGGGCCCCTGGCGCCGGTGCCGGACCCCGCCCCTCCAGCAGGCCGCACGCGAGCTCCCGTACGCCCGCCGAGGGCCGCCAGGAGGGCTCTCCGGGGCGCGCCGGGGCGGCTTTTCGCAACCTCAGGCGCCCCGGCCGGTCCGGGTCTCGATCAGACGGGCCAGCCCGTCCAGGACGCACTGGAGGCCGAAGGCCCCCACCGTCCGCGGGTTGTAGGCGCCGACCGCGCTGCCGACCCGGCCGCCGAGCGGGTAGCGCTCGGGGTCCATGGCCCGCTCCAGCAGCGGGGCGCTGACGGCCCACCACTCCTCGTCGCTCTGCCGGCTGTTGTGGTCGGCGGCGTCGGCGGCGGCCAGGGCGCTGGCGTGGACGAAGCCCAGGAGGTGGGTGAGGGCGGCGTCCATCTCGACGTCGGTGAGGCCGATGCCGTCGAAGGCTGCCAGTTCGTACTCGTACTTCTCGATCACCCCGGGGCCCAGGGGCGGGCGGGTGACGGACAGGTCCGCGAGCCAGGGGTGGCGCCCGAGCAGGTCGCGGTTGTCGTCTGCGACGCGCGTGACCTTCAACTGCCACGACTCCCCGGCGGCGGCCGGCCGGCGCTCCATGTGCAGGTACGCGTCGTCCAGCATGAGGTCGAGCAGCTCGGCCTTGCCCGGGACGTACGTGTAGAGGGTCATCGGGGTGACGCCGAGGCGCTGGGCCAGCGCCCGCATGGTCAGCGCCGCGAGCCCGTCCTCGTCGGCGAGGGCGGTCGCGGCGGCGACCACGGCGTCCACGCTGAGCCCCTGGCGCGGTCCGCGCCGCCCCGGCCGCCGGACCTCCTGGCCCGGGTCCTGCCCCGACGGCCCCGACTGCCCCGACCGCCGCCACAGCAGCTCCAGCGTGCGGACGGGGTCGCCCGCCGAGCTCCGGTCCTTCGCCATCTCCGGCTCCTTCCCCGCCCTATAATTATCTACACCGTATAGAGTACAGCGTATAGAGTAGGCTTGAGACAGTCGCCCTCGCGAGGAGTTCCCGTGCAGACCACCAGTACCGCCATATCCCTGAACGCAGGGCCAGGCGTGAATCCGGCCCACCTCGCCGACGGCCATCAGGTCATCCAGGTCCGCGGAGCCCGGGAGAACAACCTCGCGGACATCTCCCTGGACATCCCCAAGCGCCGTCTCACCGTCTTCACCGGCGTCTCCGGCTCCGGGAAGTCCTCCCTCGTGTTCGGCACCATCGCCGCCGAGTCCCAGCGCATGATCAACGAGACGTACACGGCGTTCATCCAGTCCTTCATGCCCAGCCTCGGCCGGCCGGACGTGGACGGTCTGCACAATCTGAGCGCCGCCATCGTGGTCGACCAGGAGCGGATGGGTGCCAACTCCCGCTCCACCGTGGGCACCGCCACCGACGCCTACACCATGCTGCGGATCATCTTCTCCCGGCTGGGCACCCCCCACATCGGCACCTCCAGCGCCTTCAGCTTCAACGCGCCCGAGGGCATGTGCGCGCGCTGCGAGGGCATCGGCCAGGTATCCGACATCGACGTGGACCAGCTCGTGGACCGCGAGCTCTCCCTCAACGAGGGCGCGATCACGGTCCCGGGCTTCGCCGTGGACTCCTGGTACTGGCAGATCATGGCGAACTGCGGCTTCTACTCCCCCGACACCAAGCTCAAGGACTTCACCGAGCAGGAGTGGGCCGACTTCCTGCACAAGGGCCAGGTGAAGGTGAAGGTCGGCTCGAACAACTTCACCTATGAAGGCCTGATCACCAAGATCAGCCGCTCGTACCTGTCCAAGGACCGCGAGTCCATGCAGGCCCACATCAAGGCCTTCGTGGACCGGGCCGTGGTCTTCGCCGACTGTCCGGACTGCGCGGGCACCCGCCTGTCCGCCGCCGCGCTCTCCTCCCGCATCGACGGGGTGAACATCGCAGAGTGCTCGGCGATGCAGATCAGCGACCTGGCCGCCTTCGTCCGCAGGATCGACGACCCCGGCGTGGCCCCGCTGCTCGCGAACCTGCGCGGCCTGCTCGACTCCCTCGTCGAGATCGGCCTCGGCTACCTCAGCCTGGACCGCCCCTCCGGCACCCTCTCCGGCGGCGAGGCCCAGCGGGTCAAGATGGTCCGCCACCTCGGCTCCTCGCTCACGGACATCACGTACGTCTTCGACGAACCGACCACCGGCCTGCACCCGCACGACATCCGGCGGATGAACGACCTCCTGCTGCGGCTGCGCGACAAGGGCAACACCGTGCTCGTCGTCGAGCACAAGCCCGAGGTCATCGCGATCGCCGACCACGTCGTGGACCTCGGTCCGGGCGCGGGCACGGCCGGCGGGCAGCTCTGCTACAACGGGGACGTGGCCGGGCTGCGCGCATCCGGCACCCTCACCGGCCGCCACCTCGAACACCGGGCGCGGCTGCGGGAGCCGGTGCGCACCCCGCGCGGCCACCTGTCCGTGAAGGGCGCCGACCTGCACAACCTGAAGGACGTCAGCGTGGACGTGCCGCTGGGCGTGCTGGCGGTGGTGACCGGGGTCGCGGGCTCCGGGAAGAGCTCCCTGATCCACGGGTACCTGGCCGGGCAGGACGGGGTGGTGGTGGCCGACCAGTCCCCGATCCGCGGCTCGCGCCGCTCCAACCCGGCGACGTACACCGGGCTGCTGAACCCGATCCGGACCGCCTTCGCCAAGGCCAACGGGGTCAAGGCCGCACTGTTCAGCGCCAATTCGGAGGGCGCCTGCCCGAACTGCAACGGCCTCGGGCTGGTCTACACGGACCTGGCGATGATGGCCGGGGTGGCCTCGGTCTGCGAGCAGTGCGAGGGCAAGCGCTTCACGCCCGAGGTGCTCGCGTACCGGCTGCGCGGCAAGAACATCAGCGAGGTGCTGGACATGCCGGTGGCGGAGGCCCACGCGTTCTTCACCACCGGCCAGGCCCGGGCGATCCTGGGCCGGCTCGCCGATGTCGGGCTGGGCTACCTGCGGCTCGGGCAGCCGCTCAGCACCCTGTCGGGCGGCGAGCGCCAGCGCCTCAAGCTGGCCATCAGCATGGCGGAGAAGTCCTCCACCTACATCCTGGACGAGCCGACGACCGGGCTGCACATGGCTGATGTGGACAAGCTCCTCGCCCTGCTGGACCGGCTGGTGGACGACGGGAACTCGGTGATCGTCATCGAGCACCACCAGGCCGTGATGGCGCACGCCGACTGGCTGATCGACATCGGCCCGGCCGGCGGACACGCCGGGGGCGAGGTCGTCTTCGAGGGCACTCCGGCGACCCTGGTGGCCGAAGCCGACACGCTGACCGCCCGCCACCTGCGAGAGTACGTCGCCTCGTAACCCCCGCCACCAGCACGCGCACGCCGTACGCGGATGAGTACGGCGTGCGCGAGCCGGGCAGGACCCCCACGGCCCCCGGGTCACCGGAGCGCGCCGGCCTCCGGGAACTCCAGTTCGCGGCCTGCGCCGAGCGGGGCGAAGAACCGCTCGACCTCGGCGTTTGTGACGGCCTCCAGGGCGGCCGGCGACCAGCGCGGCCTGCGGTCCTTGTCGACGACCTGGGCCCGGACCCCCTCCACCAGGTCCGGCATGGCCAGCGCGTGGCAGGACACGCGGAACTCCTGGGCCAGCACCCGCTCCAGCGTCGCCGTCCCGGCGGCCCGGCGCAGGGCGGCGAGGGTGACCTTGAGCGCCGTCGGGGACTTGGCCAGGATCGTCTCGGCGGCCTCCTTCGCGGCCGGGTCGCCGTGACCCAGCAGCCGGTCCACGATCTCCTCGACGGTCTGCGCCGCGTAGCAGTGGTCGATCCAGGGCCGGCGGCCGGCGAGGTCACCTGGCTCGGGTGTGGTGGCGTACCTCGGCAGCACCTCGTGGGCGGGGGCCGCGGCGAGCTCGGCGGTGAGGTCGTCGAGCCGGCCGGCGGGGACGTAGTGGTCGGCGAGTCCGCACAGCAGCGCGTCGGCGGCGCCCACGGCGGTGCCGGTGAGGGCCAGGTGGGTGCCGAGCCCGCCCGGGGCGCGGGCGAGCAGGTAGGTGCCGCCGACGTCGGGGACGAAGCCGATCCCGGTCTCGGGCATGGCGACCCGGGAGCGTTCGGTGACGACGCGGACGCCTCCGTGGGCCGAGACGCCGACTCCGCCGCCCATCACGATCCCGTCCATGAGGGCCACGTACGGCTTGGGGTAGCGGGCGATGTGCGCGTTGAGCCGGTACTCGTCGCGCCAGAATGCGGGAGAGGCGGTGGCCCCGGCCTTCGCGTCGTCGTGGATGGCCCGGATGTCCCCGCCCGCGCACAGACCGCGCTCCCCGGCCCCGCGGATCAGGACCTGGTGGACGGCCCGGTCTTGCTCCCAGGCCGTGAGGGCCTCGTCGATCCGCCGCACCATGGGGTGGGTGAGGGCGTTGAGGGCCTTGGGGCGGTTGAGGGTGACCACCCCGGTGCGGCCCTGGATCTCGAACAGGACGGTGTTCTCGGCGCTGTCGTCTGCGGTCTTCACAGCGATCAGTATGTCCGCGGAGTAGCGTGAGCCGGTATGCGAAAGATCATTCTGATGCTGTCGGTGTCCCTCGACGGATTCATCGAGGGTCCCGAGCGGCAGATCGACTGGCACACGGTCGACGATGAACTGCACCAGCACTTCAACGACGAGGCCCGGGCGATGGGCGGCTTCCTGGAAGGCCGCGTGACGTACGAGCTGATGGAGGATTTCTGGCCGACCGCCGACGCGGACCCCACGATCTCCGGGCCGATGGCCGAGTTCGCGGGCATCTGGCGGGACACGCCCAAGTACGTGTACTCGCGCACCCTGGAGACGGTCGGCCCGAACGCCGTGCTCGTCCGGGACGTCGTCCCGGCGGAGGTCGCCGCCCTGAAGGCGGCCCCCGGAGGCGACCTGTGCGTGGGAGGGGCGGATCTCGCCGCCTCGTTCCTGCGCCACGACCTGGTGGACGCATTCCAGATCTACGTCCACCCCGTGCTCATCGGCCGCGGCAAACCGCTCTTCCCGCCGTCCGACACCCGCACGCCGCTCCGCCTCGACGGCACGCACACCTTCGGCAACGGGGTCGTCCAGCTGCGGTACGAGCGGCCGTAGGGGGCGTACGGTCCGGGCCGGTCCGGGCTGGGCGTGCGGTCGGGGCCGGTCCTACGGGTCCGGAGCTGGGCGTACGGGTCCGGAGCTGGGCGTAGGGGTCCGAGCGGGGCGTACCGTCCGGGAGGGACCCTCGCCCTGTCGGGCGGGTCACGGCCGGGCCCACGCCTCCCGCACCGGTGACGGGCAGGCCACCTCCACCCAGACGCACTTGCCGTCGGGCCCGGGCCGCGACCCCCAGCCGCGGGACAGCCGTTCCACTATCAGCAGGCCGTGTCCGCCCGGCTGCCCCGGTCGCAGGAGCGAGCCCGGCCGCAGGGGCTGCGGCGGCGCCGGGTTGCCGTCGGTCACCTCGATCCGCAGCCGCTCCTCGGTGCAGTCCAGCAGCAGCGCGCCCGGCCCGCCGCCGTGCAGGCAGGCGTTGGCCACCAGCTCCGACACCAGCAGGAGCACGTCCTCGGCGGCCTCCCGGTCCTCCTCCGCCTCGGCGGGGAGCCACTGCCAGGCGGTCAGCGCCCTGCGGGTGAACTCGCGGCTGCGCGTCACGACGTCGGTGGTCCCGTCCAGTACCAGGTACCAGGTCCGGTCGGGCGACCCCCGCTGCTCCATGACGCTCAGGCTCCTCCGTGTCGGCGCGGAGTCGTATCCGCGTGTCCCCGTTGTCCCTGTTATCCCTGGTGTCCGCGGGTCCGCACCCCGCGAACCGGGCGCTAGGCCGTGTCCGGCGGACCGCCCGCCTCGCCCAGGGCCTCCGCCACATCGGCGTGCACGGGGAACACCCCGTCCGCGCCGGTGATGCGGAACATCCGGGCGACCGGACCGCGCAGGCCGATCAGTTCCAGACCCGCACCGGCCTCTTGCGCGTTGAGCCGGCTGTGCAGCAGCACGTTCAGCCCCGTGGAATCGCAGAAGTCAAGGTCGGTGAGGTCCACCAGCAGTCGGCCGCCGGAGGTGACCGCCGCATCCAGCGCATCGCGCAGCGGCGGCGCCGTGTCGTGGTCCAGCTCCCCCGCCAGTTCGACGACGACGGCTCCGTCCACGGTCCGCACCGCGACGGTGAAGCGCTCGCTGTCCGCTTCCGGAACCATCCGGCATCACCCTTCCGTTCTGTCCGGCACCTTCCCTGAAGCGGCGGGGATACGCATCCGGGAAGCATGATCTGCGACACGTCGGGCAGTGGCCGTCACAGAAGCCTGTCGAGCACTGCGGCCACGGAAGCCCCCGGACGACAACCGCCCCGGGGGCCGCCCGGGGGCTTTCGCCTGCCCGGCCCCGGGGCCGGGAGCCGCGAGACACCTCTTAGGTACGGCGGGGCAGGGGCCCCCTGAGCGCACGCTCCAGGACGTCCGCCGGGAGGTACTCCGAGGGGCCGGACCAGCGCAGGCGGTCGTCGAACTCGATGGTGTCCCACAGGTCTTCGCCCACCTGGGCGGCGACGTCCTGCCGCAGCCGGGGAAGGAGGGCGTACAGCCGGTCGCCGGGGCAGGCCGTGCTGTTGAAGTCCCGGTGGCCGTAGATCTCCGACGGGGGCAGCCCGTACTGGCGGCAGACGTGCGCGCAGAGCGCGACCAGGGCCTCGTACTGCTGGGCCGGCGGCTCCACGCTGGTGTAGTTGCCCTCGTTCTCGATGCCCACCGACACGTTGTTCTGGCCGACGCAGTGGGCGGAGCGGACCTGCCGGGCGCCCGCGGTCAGTTCACCGAGGCTGTGGTGGCGCCCTTCGGTGACGAACGCGCCGCGGCTGACGGTGAAGTGCTGGCCGGTGTCGATCCAGCCCTGGCTGTCCATGTGGTAGTTCTGGATCGCCCGCGCGAGGGCGAACGCACGCTGGCGGGAGTAGTCCTCCACGTTCGTGGTCGCCGTGTGGTGCACGACGATCCGCTCCGGGGGCGTGGAGAGGATCACCACGGGCTCGGCGGGCGGTCTGGCGCCCCACGCCGCGCAGTCGAAGATCTCCGGAGTCGTGGCGGCCGACGCGTGGGCGGCGGCCCGCGGCCACAGCGCCGCCGTACCGAGCCCCAGCGCACCGGAGAGGATCATGCGGCGGGTGACGCGCCGCAGCGGGGACGGGGGGATCTCGGCACGCATGGGGAACTCCCTCTCACCGGTGGGGGGCGACCGCGGCGGCTGCCGCGCACACCCCACAACGACGGGACGATCAAGAAGCAACGTCCCTGCACCCCCGCCCGGGGGAGCCCGTAGGCCGAACGGACGCACGCCGCGGCAGCAGGCGTCGCGTCAGAACGCGTTGCGCCGCCGCAGCCCCAGCGGGCGGCCGTCCGGGTCGACCAGCACCCGGTGCAGGGGAGCCGCGATCAGCCGCTGCGCGCCGGTCAGGTCCGGCGGGACGTACCGGCGCAGCCGGCCCGGCGGCCGGGGGCCGGGGCAGCCGTCCCCGTACCAGGCGTCCAGCGCGGCGGCGGCCTCCTCGCAGGCGGCGAACGCGGCCACGGGGTCGGACAGCGCGTTCCGCGCGTCCCGCGCCTGCCGCGACGCCGGGTCCCCGGCGTCCAGGTGCTCGCGCATGAGCTCCAGACGCAGCTCCCGGGCGAAGGCGCCGGCCTCGTCCACCACGGCGCAGCTCAGCTCGGAGTCATGGGTCCAGGAGCGGAGGTTGATGTTGTCGGAGCCGACGGAGGTCCACACGTCGTCGATCACGCACACCTTGGCGTGGACGTAGACGGGGGTGCCGGCCCGGTTCTCCAGGCAGTACACGGCCACCCGGTCGCCGCCGGCGCGGCGCAGGGCGTCGAGTGCGGTGATCCGCCCGATGAGGTTCATGGGCAGGGTCAGGCGGCCGTCCTGTTCCGGGACCGAGGGGATGACGGCGATCAGCCGGAGCCGGGGGCTGCGGCGCAGCGCCCGGGCGAAGCAGGCGACCACCCGGGGGGACCACAGGTACTGGTCCTCCAGGTAGACCAGGGTCCGTGCCCGGGCCAGCGCCTTGAGGTAGGCCCGGGCGATGCTGCGCTCCCCGTCGGGGGCGAAGGGGTAGCCGCGCAGCAGGCGGTTGGGGTAGGTCCGCAGCACCTGCACGGTGTGCGTGCCGCAGGGTGGCGGGTCGGCCGTCTGCGGCGGCAGCCGGTCTGCGCTGGTGTCCTCCCGGTGCGCCAGCGCCCGTAGCCGGGTGAGGGGGCTGCGGCTGAGCGGGGACGGGTCCTGCCAGCGCTCGCGGAAGACGGCCTCGATGTCGCCGACGGCGGGCCCGCGCAGGGCGAGCTGCACGTCGTGCCAGGGCGGGTGGGGTCCGTAGGCGGCGGCCATGGGCGTCGACTGGCGGTCGCCGCGGTGGGTGGAGTCGTCGTTGCGGTTGTGGCAGAGGTCGATGCCGCCGACGTAGGCGACGTCCTGGTCCGGGCGCCCGGGGTGGCGCAGGACCACCAGTTTCTGGTGGTGCGAGCCGCCGGGGCGTACGCGCATGTCGAGGAGGCATTCGCCGCCGCCTTCCTCGATCTCCTCGCCGAGGTGGCGGTTCTCCGCCTGGCTGAAGTGCAGGCTGTCGAGGTGGGAGCGCCACAGGAGCCCCTTGACGATGACGCCGCGTTCGGCCGCCCGGCACAGGACCGAGCCGATCTCGGTGCCGTCCCCGTCGAGCCGCTCGTCGGGATCGCCGCGCCAGTCGGTGAACAGGAGCAGGTCTCCGGCGCGCAGGTCGCGCACCGCTGCCAGCAGCTCCGCGAAGTAGGCGGCTCCGTGCACCAGGGGCCGTACGTGGTTCCCCTCCGACCAGGCCTTTCCGTCGGGGCGGCGCTGGTCCAGGCGCGTCGCGGCGTTGCCGCGTTCACCGGGTACCAGCAGCCAGTCGGCCTTTGCCACGGGATCGGCCCTCCGGTGTGCTCCTACCCGCCGGGACGGCCGCAATCCCCGCCCGCCGGGGCGGCGGGCGGGGGACCGCCGGCTGGTTCCGGCACCCGGGTCGGCCCGGTCACTGCCGGTTGGGGCATCCGCCCTGCTCCGGCTCGCCGTCGTCGGAGTCGGGGTCGGGGTCGGGGTCGCGGCCGGAGTCGAGGTCGGGGTAGGGGTCGCCGGGGTAGAAGTTGGGGCGCTGGTCGACGTCGTCGTAGTAGCGGTGGAAGACGGGGGTGATGCCGCCCGACACCGGAGGGACGATCCAGCTCCAGTCCGCGGGCACGGTACGCCCCTGGCGCTCCTCCCTGGCCAGGTGGGCGAGGAAGCGGCGGGATTCCGTGTGGTGGTCGCTGATCTGGGCCCCCGCGGTACGGAAGGAGTGCAGGACGGCGACGTTGAGCTCGACCAGTGCGCGGTCGCGCCACAGGGTGCCGTCGCTGCTGGTGTCGAGGCCGAGACAGGCGGCTACGGCGGGCAGCAGGTTGTAGCGGCCTTCGTCGACGAGGTTGCGGGCTCCTATCTCGGTGCCCATGTACCAGCCGTTGAACGGGGCGAGGGGATAGTCGATGCCGCCGACCCGCAGCCGCATGTTGCTGATGGCCGGCACGGCGTGCCAGCGCAGACCCAGGTCGGCGATCCGCGGAACGTCCGGATGGCTGATCGGCACCTCCAGGACCAGGTCCCGCGGCACTTCGAAGAGCTGGGGCTTGTCGTCGGGGGTGTCGATGACCAGGGGCAGGATGTCGAAGGGTCCTTCGAGGCCCTGCCAGCCCAGCCGCCGCACCTTCTCGGTGAAGGCCACGTACGCCGCGTCGCCGACCACCGTGCCGTCGTCCCGGCGGCTGCCGGCGTAGCGGATGAGCTGGTCGTTCCACACCCGGGGGCCGGGCCGGGCCGGGGTGTCGGGGGCGAACACTGAGATCACGGGCCGGATCCGGCCGTCGTTGGTCGCCTGGCGCAGGTGCTCGCACAGGTGGCGGTGGATCTCCTCGGGGGTGGCGGCGTCGCGGCGGTCCAGGACGCGCAGGCTGTTCCAGTACAGGCGGCCGATGCACCGCCGGGAGTTGCGCCACGCGACGCGGGCACCGAAGGCGAGCTCGGCGGGGGTGTGGCGGTAGGTGCCCGTGGCGTCGATGGCGGCACCGACCTCGCCGAGGCGCCGGCCGAGTGTGACGGGCTGGGCGGGATGCTCGGCGTGGAACAGGCGCAGGAACTCCTCTGCCTCGTCCCGGTCGGCGGCGGCACCGGTGTGCGGGCCGGGGGCGGCGGCATGGTGGACGGGTGTCGGGGAGGACGGGGCTTCGGAGTTCACTGGTTCCTCGCAGGAGGCGGGACCGACGGGCTGCCGGGTCAGGCGAGCCGGAGCGGCAGCGTTTCCAGGGACCGGAATTCGAGGTTGGGGTTCCAGGTGGGCTCGCCGGCGAGCCGGATGCCCGGGAACCGGGCGAAGAGGGCCACGTAGAACCACTTCAGCTGGAGGTTGGCGATCTGCCGGCCCAGGCAGGAGTGGACTCCCAGCCCGAAGGACAGGTGCTTGGCGCTGTTGCTCCGGTCCAGGTCGAAGGCGTCCGGCCGCTCGAACACGCCGGGGTCCCGGTTGGCGGCGCCCAGGAAGAGGGCGACGCTCTGCCCGGCGCGGATCCGTACGCCGCCCATGTCGATGTCCGTCGTGGCGACCCGCCAGGTGAACTGGTTCGACGCGTGGTAGCGGATCACCTCGTTCGCCGCGTTGTCCGTGCACGCCCGGTCGGTGCGCAGCCGCTCGATCTGGTCGGGGTTGCGCGCGAAGGAGAGCATGCCGCTGCTGAGCGAGCCGGGTGTGGTGGGGGCGAACAACGCGATGAACAGCAGGACGAGCTGGTGGACCGTCTGCTCCGGCGTGGTCTCCGTCAGGCTGTCCTGGGCGGCCGCGAGGCGGGCGATGACGGTGTCCGGGAGCACCTTGCCGCGCTTGCCCCGGACGAGCTCCAGGGCGTAGGTGTGCAGGTCCGTGAGGAGTTCCAGGAGGCGGTCGAGCGCCACCGGCTGGCTCTGCGGCCCGGACCAGTACGTCATGAGCGTCTCGACGCACGGGATGACGAAGTCCAGGTCGTCCTCCGGCACCCCGAATGCGTGCACGGCCGAACGGACGGGCAGTTCGGCGGCCAGGACGGGGACGGCGTCGATCTCCCTCGTGCGGGAGGGGACCGAGGCGACCAGGTCGGCGGCGACTCCTTCGATCACCTGGCTGTAGTGCTCGTGCGCCGCCCCGCTGAAGCCGGCCTGGGTGGAGCGGCGCAGCGCGTCGTGGCGCGGCGGGTCCGTGTACATCATCACGTTCTTGGTGAACCGGTGGTAGATGTTGTCGGGCGGCAGCGGCCGGCCGGGGAACTTGACCGCCAGTACCTCTTCCATCCGCTCGGCCTTGAGCCGGCGGTCCTTCAGCGCGGCGGCGCAGTCCCCGTACTTCATGACCGCCCAGGCGTTCAGCCCCTCGGACCAGTGGACGGGCTCGCGCCGGGCCAGGTCCGCGTAGACGGGGTACGGGTCGGGCACGATCGCGGGATCCGACAGGGGCGACGGCTGCTGACTCACTGGCTCTTCTCCTTCCGGTGGCCGGGATCCGGGGCCGCGGCCGGGATTCCGGGAGGTCCGAGCACTTCGATCCCGAACTCGGCGGCGATGGCGCGCACTTGTTCCAGGTCGGGCAGGACGATGCCGTGGGGCGGGATCTCCAGGGAGGGCGCGGGCTTCCCCAGGGAGCGGGTGAAGCCGTCGAACCCACCGGGCTCGGTCACGTGCAGGAAGCGCGCCTCGTCCGAGGTGACGAGGAAGGTGTGGGGGACGTGGCGCGGGCCGTAGACGAACGATCCGGCGGGCGCGGCGATGACCTGGCCGGCCACCCAGAAGGTGACCTCGCCGTCGAGGACGTACCACCATTCGTCGTCGCGGTGGTGCACGTGGAGCGGCGAGCCGGTGCCGCGCCGGCCGAGGTGCTCGATGACCGAGGCCGCCCCGTTCATCTCCGCCGCGGAACCCTTGACCGTCGCCAGGAAGTCGAGGAACCACAGCGCCTCGCCCTCCCCCTCGCGCAACGCGATCGGCGCGGTCCTTGCGTCCTCCGGCATATCGGATCCCTTCATCGCGAGACCAGCCGGACCGGCACGGCCGACGGCACGACGGAAATCGTCGAATGGAATGTCACTTCGATGTCATCGACGGGAACGATGAGGAAATTCTTCAGGATTTCGGTCAGCATGACGGCGCACTGCTGTTCCGCAAGCCGGTTTCCGACGCAGTGCCGCGGGCCGGCGCCGAACGGCAGGAAACTGTTGATGGTGGCGTGTTCCTCGTCGTCGGCCGAGAACCGGTCCGGGTTGAATCGGTCCGCGTCGCGGAACAGGTCCGGATTCTTCCCGACGGCGCTCTTCATCCACATGATGACCGTGCCCGGCGGGATGCTCATTCCCCTTTCCTCCACCGCGCGTTCTTCGGTGAATTTCGCACTGAAGGGGACGGGCGGGAAGAGGCGCAGCGTCTCGTAGACGATGCTCCTGACGTACGGGTCGGGGCTCGGATCGCCGCCCGGTCCGCCGGGGCCGTCCGTGTCGTCCGGGCCGTCCGCCGGGGCGGCCGCCTCGATCGACTTGCGCGCCTTCTCCTGGACGTGCTGGTCCTGGGAGAGCATGACCAGCGCCTGGGAGAGGACGTAGGACATGGGGTCGGCGCCGCCGAGGACGAGGGACATCAGCTCCTCGACCCGGTCCTCGTGGGACCAGGGGGCCCGGGTCACCTGACCGAGCAGGTCGCCGGACGGCCGGTGCGCGGGGCACTCGGCGGGGGCGCGCTGCTCGCGGCCGCTCAGCACGGCGCCGAGGACGCCGGCGACCTGGCGGTACGCGGCCCGGACGCGCAGCCGCCGCCGCGGGAAGATCCACCGGACGAAGAAGGGGTGGAAGGCGCGGAAGCTGACCTCTTCCTCGATGGCACCGAGGGCCCGGTGGTACGCGTGCAGATCCGCCCCGAGATCCCAGTCCTCGCCGAAGAGGAAGGCGCTGAGACAGTTGACGCTCCAGTCGCGCAGGTCCGCCTGGATGCCCTCGTAGGTCTCGTCGACGTGCTTCCACTTGTCCACGTACCGGTCGGCCACGTCCGTCAGCACGTACGACCGCTCCGCGACCCCGCGACTCGTCAGGGACGCCGAGAGGACCTGACGGTGGGTCCGGTGGAGGTCGCCCCCCTCCACACCCATGAGGCTCCGGGCCAGCACCGTCCGGTCGGCCCGGCGGTGCGAGTCGAGGTCCTTCTTGTGCAGGTTGGGGGACACGTACGACAGCGATACGAACGCCGCGCTCCCCCAGGCCAGATGGAGGCGTACGAGGGGCCCGTACTGGTCGTGCAGTGCTTGCAGCGCTTCGTGCCGGCCGCCGTGCCCGTAGGCCAGCAGCTCCCCCATGTTCCCCAGGAAGAACGAGGGTTTCGGGCCCGGCAGGTGCCGCAGCGAGCGGAACTCCGCCAGCCGCCGCCGTACGAAGAAGAGCGGAAGAGCGGCGATCACCGGGACGGCGAGCAGGAGCGGCCAGGCCTGGCCGCTGAGGCCGAACCACAATAGGAACCCTGCCAGCAGGAAGGGGACAGCGATGCCCGCCGTGTAAATTGCTCGATACAGTGCGTGTAATCGACGTGCCCTGTGCATGCTCATATCCATTCCCCTCGACGACTGACGCGAGCCTTCCCGAGGACCTTCCGGTCCGTTCGGGGCGTGACTTAAGGGAATCTCGATGCGCAACCAGGCTACGGAGCCGATTCCGGGCGCGGCAATAGAGGCCGACGGGATGGCCGGTTCCCACCGAAGTCATGGAATGTGAATATCGCGTAAGCAAGTCCGAGGCGTACCAGGCCAGCGTTGCACGGGCGCGGCCCCGCCGCGCAATTGAACGGACCGGCGCGGTGGGAGATGGCTCATTCCACGGGTAGGGGTCTTCGGGCCGAGCACGCGGCGGCCGTACCGGTGGCCGGCAGAGCGCCGGCACCCCCGCCCGGTGGGCGGGCCGCGGCGGGCGCCCTTGCCCCTCTCGAAGGACCACACCCTGCATTCGTTCCCGCTGGCCGAATGTGTCCGAGCCGTCAGGTGCGCGCGAGCGCGAGTTCCCTTTCGAATCCGGACAGCAGCGCTTCGAGCGCGAAGTCGAAGCGCGCCACGGCCGCGTCCCCGCCTGCCTCGCGGGCGGCGCTGACCAGCAGCGGGTAGGCGTCCGGGTCCAGCGAGGCCATGTCGCCGGCGCCGTCGACACTGCCCGCCTGTGCGGCGGCGTGACCGACGACGAAGCTGGTCAGGGAGTACAGGACGTCCAGGGTCCTGGGCAGGGGGAAGCCCGCCTCGTACAGCATCCCCACCACGGCCTCCATCGTCCGCAGATTGCGGGGAGTCATGGCGGGCCGGGACAGCAGCAGCGGCACGGCGTGCGGATGCGTGCCGAGCGCGGCCACCAGCGCGTGAGCGTAGGTGCGCAGGTCCTCCCGCCAGGTGGCGGCGCCGAACTCCGGGGGAACGGCCTCCGCGACGACCTGCTCGATCATCCCGTCCAGCAGGGCACTCTTGTTCGGCACGTGGTGGTAGAGGGTCATCGCCTCCACGCCCAGTTCGGCGCCGAGCCGGCGCATCGACAGAGCCTTCAGCCCCTCTCGGTCGGCGAGCCGTACAGCCGCCTCCAGGACGGCCTGCCTCGTGAGCCCCGCGCGCTGCCCGCGAGCCCTGTTGGCCCCCATGGCCCCCTCCTTCCGTACCGGACGCGCTGCGTCACGGGTTGACCATTCTTACGACGTAAGTATAGCGTCGAGACGCAGCCTTACATTGTAAGAATCACCTTGCTGTGAACACGGGGGAACGATGACCAGCACCGAGCTCGCCAAGGCGAGGAAACAGTCCACACGACCACCGGAGGATGCCGGTGCCGCGCCGGAGCCCTCGCCGGACGGGCAAGGCATGGCAGGGCTGCTGGCTCCCTACGCGAGCGGCTTCGTCGCCGTGATCGCCCTGCAGCTCATCGGCGCGGTGGCGGGGTTGGCGCCGCTGCTCGCGGTCGTCGAGCTGGGCCGGACCCTGCTCGCGCCCGGGCCGGTCGACCACGGCCATGTCCGGTTCATCGTGGTCGCGGGCGCGGTCGGCCTGTTCGTCCGGCTGCTGTTCACCGCCGCTGCGGCGGGAGTCGGGCATCTGCTCGACGGGCGGGTGCAGTTGGCGTTCCGCCGGCGGCTGGCCGCGCGGCTGGGGCGGGTCCCGATCGGCTGGCTCTCGCGCCGCCGCAGCGGTGAGCTGGCCAAGCTGGTGGGCGAGGACGTATCCGCCATCCACCCCTTCATCGCCCACACCCCCGGCGAGCTGGCCTCCGCGTTCGTCGTACCACTGGTGTCGCTGGTCTACCTGTTCAGCGTCGACTGGCGGCTGACGCTGATCACCCTGATCCCGGTGGTCGCGGCGATGGCGCTGGTCCCGTTGATGATGACCCCGGCCCGGCTGCGCGAGCAGGCGGAATTCGACGCGGCGATGACACGGATCAGGGCCTCCGCAGTGGAGTTCGTCCAGGGCATCGCGGTGGTCAAGGCGTTCGGCGGGGGCGAGCTCGCCCACCGCGAGTTCCGCACTGCCGCCGACGAGTTCGTCGCCGCCTTCCGCCGCTGGGTGCACGGGATCTCCCCGATCGCCGCGGGGATGCAGCTGGTGCTGTCACCCCCGTTCGTGCTGCTGACCGTGCTGACCGGCGGCGCGGCGCTCATCACCAGCGCGGAGATGACACCGGCCGAGCTGCTTCCGTTCCTGCTGCTGGGACTCGGGCTGACCGCCCCCGTGGCGGCGCTCGGGCACGGCTTCGACGAGCTGCAGGCCGCCCGCCGCGCGGTCGGCCGGATCCGCGACGTGCTCGCGGTGCCGCCGCTGCCCGAGCCGGCGCACCCTCTCGCGCCGCACGGCCACCGGGTGGAGCTGCGGGGCGTCCACTTCGCCTACGAACCCGGCCGCGAAGTACTGTGCGGAATCGACCTGGTGCTGGAGCCGGGGACGGTCACCGCGCTCGTCGGACCGTCAGGAAGCGGCAAATCCACGCTGGTCCAGTTGCTGCCGCGGTTCGTCGACCCGACGAGCGGCTCGGTCCGCCTGGGCGGCGTCGACCTGCGCGAGCTGAGCAGCCGGGAGCTGTACCGGCAGGTCTCCTTCGTCTTCCAGGACGTGCGCCTGCTGCGCGCCTCGGTCGCGGAGAACATCGCGCTGGCGGTACCGGCCGCCCGTCCGGAGGAGGTGGTGCGTGCCGCCCGGCTGGCGAACATCCACGACCGCGTACTCGCACTGCCCCGCGGCTACGAGACGGTGATCGGCGAGGACGCCCGGCTGTCGGGCGGCGAGGCCCAACGCGTCGCGCTCGCCCGTGCCCTGCTGGCCGACACCCCCGTCCTCGTGCTCGACGAGGCGACCTCCTTCGCCGACCCGCACACCGAACAGGCGGTGGGCCGCGCGCTGGAGGCGATACGCGGCGACCGGACGGTCCTGGTCATCGCCCACCGCCTGGAGACCGTCGTCGGCGCCGACACCGTCGCGGTGCTGGAGGAAGGACGCGTCGTCGAGCACGGCCCGCCCGCCGAACTGCTCGCAGCGGACGGCGCGTTCGCCGCGCTGTGGCGGACCCTGCACGCGCCGGGCTCTGCGGGAGAGGGAGAGGGTGAGCGGCTGTGAGGGCGCACGGCTTGATCGATCCGCCTGGCCGAGTGCCTGCTGGCGGAAGTGATCGGTCTGCGGTGGGAGGACGTCCACACCGAGGCCTCCCGCTGGCAGCACGTCATGTCCGACACGGTGGAGAACAGGCTGGCCGAACCCCTCGGCCAACCCGACGGCGAACGACAAGGAGACCACCCGCGATGATCCGCATGCTGCTGCGCGTGCTGGGCCACCAGTACTCCCGCCCGATGCGCCGCACCCTCGCCCTGATGACGACCACCGCGGCCGTCGAGGGCCTGTCCTACGCCCTGCTTCTGCCCCTACTGCGGGCGCTGCTCGGGGACGCGCCCGGCGACGCCTGGCCCTGGCTGGGCGCGTTCGGCAGTGCGGTGGGTGCCTACGCGGTGCTGCGCTACCTCAGCGACCTGTCGGGGTTCCGCGTCGGCACCGCCCTGCTGCGCGGCGTGTACCACCGCCTCGGCGACCATCTGGCCCGGCTGCCGCTCGGGTGGTACGGCGCGGCCCGGGTGGGAGAGGTGTCCGTCCTGGCCGGCCAGGGTGTGCTGCAGGCGATGAGCGTGATCGCACACCTGCTGGCGCCGTTCGTCTCCGCCGCCGTGACGCCGTTGACGATCGTCGCCGTGATCCTGGCCGCCAACTGGCAGCTGGGCCTGGCCGCGCTGGCCGCCGTCCCCGTCGTGGCGGCGATCCAGATCCTGACCGGTCGTTCGACCGCCGCCGAGGACGCGGAGCGCGCCGCACACGACCGCGAGGCCACCGGCAGGGTCATCGAATACCTCCGGGCCCAGCCGGTGCTGCGCGCCGGCGGCCGGACCGCCGAACGCTTCCGGCTGCTGGACGACTCCCTGCGGCAGGTCCAGCACGCCTCCCGCCGCTCCACGCTGTCCGCGCTGCCCGGCGCGTTGGGGCTGACCCTGACGGTGCAGGCGGTGTTCACCGCGATGCTGGTCCTGGGCGTGCACCTCGCGCTCGGCGGGGACATCGGGGCCGCGGAGCTGCTGACGATCCTGGTGCTGGCCGCCCGCTGCGCGGACCCGCTGCTGTCGCTGGCCGACCTCGGCGGCAAGCTCCGCGGCGCCCGCGGCGAACTGGGCCGGCTCGACGCGGTGCTGCGCACGGAACCGCTGCCGCAGGCCCCCGACCCGGTCCAACCGGTCGGACACGGGGTGGAGTTCGACTCGGTCACCTTCCGGCACGGGGAGCGCACGGTGTTCGACGACCTGTCGCTGTCCGTCCCCGAGGGGCAGCGGCTGGCCGTGGTGGGGCCGTCGGGTGCGGGCAAGAGCACCCTGTTGCACCTGCTCGCCCGGTTCCACGACGTCGACGCGGGCGCGGTGCGCGTCGGCGGCGCGGACGTACGCGCCATCGGCACGGCAGATCTGATGGCACAGTTCGCCATCGTCTTCCAGGACGTCTATCTCTTCGACGGCACGATCGAGGACAACGTGCGCCTCGGCCGCCCCGACGCCACCGGAGCCGAGGTGAGGGCAGCCGCGGCCGCGGCGCGCCTGGACGAGGTGGTCGAACGCCTGCCCGACGGATGGGCGACCGAGGTCGGCGAGGGCGGAGCGCGCCTGTCCGGCGGCGAGCGCCAGCGCGTCTCGATTGCCCGCGCGCTGCTGAAGAACGCGCCGATCGTGCTGCTGGACGAGGTCACCTCCGCGCTCGACCCCGTCAATGAGGCGGCCGTCCACGCCGGCATCGAGCGCCTGATGGCAGGCCGAACCGTGCTCCTGGTGGCCCACCGGATGAGCACCGTCCGACACGCCGACCGCATCGTCTTCCTCGACGCCGGCCGCATCGTCGAGGAAGGCGGCCATGACGAACTGCTGCGCCGTGGCGGCCGCTACGCCGACTTCTGGAACCTCTCCTTGGCCGGGCGCCCCGGCGAGATCTCCGGTTACCGGGTCGGCGACAACGACACCACCCCTTGACCCCCGGGAGTGCGGGTCACCGGGATTGTCCGGATCTCTGGCCGGCGAAGAGCACGCATGGACCGGACCCGTATCCGGTTGAATGAGGATTTTCGCCATGCTGTCGATGAGTCGCGTGCAAGGATGTCGGCCGTGACCAGATCGTCCTCCTCGCCTCTCGCCGAGGGCACACCTCACAACTACGGCCTGGGTCCCCGTACCGCTGCCGTGCTTGTGTTCGGGTCGTCGGCCGCGGTCCTGGTGGTGGAGATCGTCGCGTTGCGGCTGCTGGCTCCCTACCTCGGCCTGACCCTCGAAACCAGCACCATGGTGATCGGCATCGCCCTCACCGCGATCGCCGTCGGCTCCTGGCTGGGTGGGCGCATCGCCGACCAGGTCAATCCACGCCGGCTCATCGGCCCCTCGCTCGGGGTGTCGGGAGCGGTCGTGGCGCTCACCCCTGCCGTGCTGCGCACCACTGCGGAGTGGGCACCGGCGATGCTCTTGTTGATCGCATCGCTGACCATCCTCGTACCGGGCGCGCTGCTCTCCGCGGTGACGCCGATCGTGACCAAGTTGCGTCTCACCAGCCTCGCCGAAACCGGAACGGTTGTCGGCCGGCTGTCCGGCGTAGGCACGGTCGGCGCCATCGTCGGCACGGTCCTCACCGGCTTCGTCCTCGTTTCGCGGTTGCCGGTCAGCGGCATCCTGATCGGCCTCGGAACACTGCTGGTGGTCGGCTCGGCGCTGGTCGAGTGGCGAACGCGCGGGTGGAGCAGCACGCCTGCCCTGACGCTCGCGGTCGTTGCCGGCGGCCTCGCCACCATGGTCGCGCCCGGCGGCTGCGACACGGAGACCAGGTACCACTGCGCACGGATCGTCGCAGACCCCGACCGGGGCAGCGGCCGCACACTCGTTCTGGACGGCGTGCGGCATTCCTACGTCGACATCGACGACCCGACCCTGCTCAAGTTCGAGTATGTGCGCGCCATCGCGTCGGTGGTCGATGCCGCCTTTCCCAAAAGCAGGCCACTGGCTGCCCACCACCTGGGCGGCGGCGGGCTCACCTTTCCCCGTTACCTCGCGGCCACGCGGCCCGGGACGCGCAGCCTTGTGTCCGAGATCGACAGCGAAGTCGTGCGCATCGACCGCGACCAACTGGGTCTGAGATCAGAAGGCGGTATCGACGTACGCGTCGAGGACGGCAGGCTCGGCCTGCGGCGACTGGACGCCGGCAGTCGTGACCTCGTCGTCGGCGACGCCTTCGGGGGCGTCAGCGTGCCGTGGCACCTCACTACGACGGAAGCGATGACCGACGTACGGCGGGTGCTCAACGAAAACGGCCTGTACGTGGCCAACCTCATCGACCACGGCGGTCTGGCCTTCGCACGTGCCGAAGTAGCCACCCTCAGCAAGACCTTCGAGCACGTCGCCCTCGTCGGCAAACCCTCCGATATCGGCCTCGACCCGACGGCCACCCCTGAGGGCGGCAATCTGGTGGTGCTCGCCTCCAAGCGACCAGTCGACCTCCGCGTGGCCCAGGAAGCGCTGGACGCCCGGCAAACCGGCTGGAAAATCGCCACCGGCGACGACCTCACGTCCTGGATCGGCGGTGCTCAACTGCTCACCGACGACCACGCACCCGTCGACCAGCTCCTCCAGCCCTATGGCCCACGGAGCAGCCAGTGACAGGACGCACGTCCGAGCCATGCCGCACTCCCACCATCACCACCCTCTCGACCACCGCCCTACAGCCATGTCACCCAGCGAGCCGCTCGCGCAGCCGTGGACACGATCGACCACGCCGTCCGCCGGCTCCGATCCCCCGCACCGCGCCATTGCGGTGATGACCGCCCAGACCCCGATGCCGAGCAGCCACAGGGCGTCGAGGACCGCACCGGAGGCGATGACGGTCAGCCGGCCGTCAGCCGGCATGGACGTGCGGGCGGCGAGCGCGGTCCGGTTCGGCCTCGCGGATGACCTCGCGGGTGACGGGGGCGACCTCGCCCTGACCGAAGAGGAAGAAGCGGAAGAAGTTGGCCATGGGGTTGCCCTCGGTCCACTCGAAGTAGATGTGGGGCCGCTGCCCGGTCTCGTCGCGGACGTGCAGCAGGAGGGCGGCGAGGGCGTTGGGGATGCTGGAGCTCTCCAGGGTCAGGACGCGGTAGCGGTCGTGCAGTACCTCTCCGCGTACGCGCATCCCGGATTCGAACTCGGACGCGTCCAGGACGGTGACCTCGACGAACATGACGTCGTCCCCGGGCGGGATGTCGTTGTCCGCGCGGATCTGCTCGACCTTCTCGCGGTACTCGGTCCTGTCCCGGTTGTCGGGCTCGTTCGCGATGAACCGGATCGTGCGGTGGGCGGTGTCGCGGATGAACCGCTGCGCCATGTCGTCCAGCTCGACGTCCGTGACGCGGAGTTCGAAGACCCGGGCCAGGCGGGAGAGAAGGGAGAGCGCCATGATGCCGGCGATGAAGCAGGCGCCGATCTTCACGCCGTCGGGACGTTCGACGATGTTGACAGCGGTGGTGTAGATGAAGACGGCGGAGATGATGCCGAAGCCGATGGTCCAGCCGCGCTCGTCGGCCCGGCGGGCGGCGATGGTGACCGCGACGGCGGCCGAGGTGATGAGGACGAGGACACCGGTGGCGTACGCGCCGCCCTGCGCGTCCACGTCGGCGTCGAAGATCCACGTCACCAGGAACGCGACCAGGGTGAACACGATGACCATCGGGCGCAGGGCGCGTGCCCAGTGCGGGGCCATGCCGTAGCGGGGCAGGTAGCGCGGCATCAGGTTGAGCAGGCCGGCCATGGCGGAGGAGCCCGCGAACCACAGGATCAGGATCGTCGAGATGTCGTAGACCGTGCCGAAGGCGGAGCCCAGGTACTCGTGGGCGAGGTAGGCCAGGGCACGGCCGTTGGCCTCGCCGCCTGGCTGGAACTGGTCGGCCGGGATCAGCAGGGTGGTGATGAAGCTGGAGCAGATCAGGAAGACGCTCATGATGATGGCCGCGGTCGTCAGCAGCTTCTTGGCACCGCGGATCCGGCCCGTGGGCTTCTCGACCGTGTCTTCCGGGTCGCCCTTGACGTGCGGCATGACCGCCACACCCGTCTCGAAGCCGGACAGGCCGAGCGCGAGCTTCGGGAACACGATGAGCGCGATGGCGATCATCATGAACGGATTGCCGTGCTCCGCGGTCAGAGCCTCCGTCCAGTCCGTGACGACGTGCGGCTCGGCGATCACTTCCCACAGGCCGCGCGCCACCACGACGACGTTCAAGCTGAGGTAGACGGCCACCAGCACCACGGCGACGCCGATGGCCTCGCTGAACCCCTTGAGGAAGACGGCCCCGAGGAGCGCGATCATGATCAGGGTGATCAGTACTTCGTGGCCGTGGAGAGTGCTGGTGAGGTGCGGGTTCTCCACCAGGTGCGCGGTCGCGTCGGCGGCCGAGAGGGTGATGGTGATCAGGAAGTCGGTCGCCGCGAAGCCGAGCAGGGTCAGGACGAACAGCTTCCCCTTCCAGAACGTCAGCAGCCGCTCCAGCATGGCGATGGAGCCCTCGCCGTTCGGGCTCTCCTCGGCCACACGCCGGTAGACGGGCAGCGCGCCGAAGAGGGTGAGCAGGACGAGCACGATGGTCGCCAGCGGCGACAGCAGGCCGGCAGCGAGCGCCGCGATGCCGGGCTGGTAGCCGAGGGTGGAGAAGTAGTCGAGACCCGTGAGGCACATGACCCGCCACCAGGGGCGGCCGTGGGGCTGGGCCGCCGCCTCCTTGGCAGCGGGCGAACTGTTCTCGGCGGTCAAGCCTTCCAGCATCCACGCGCGCAGGCGCGAGGAGCGGGCCGGGGTGGCCATCGTTGGGTGCTCCTGTCGTACGGCAAAGAATCAGCCATCGACACCGATGGCTGAGCCAGCGTACGCAGGCTGATCTCTTATGCCCGCAGCTGAGCCGATCCTGACGCGTCCTTAACGCGGACAGAGCCACTCGTGGCGTAGCGAACCGTCTTCGCACGCCAGTGACAGCAGCCCTGCCGGCAAGCGAGCAGCCACGGTGGTCCGGAACGAGGAGCGGGGGCGGCCCGGACGGGGGCCGCCCCCGCAGGGGAACCAGCGAAGTGTGGATCAACGCTGGCCGGCCTGGCGCGGCCGAGGTCTGGGGTGAGGCAGGAGCCTGCGGGCGGCGGTGGACGGCACGGCCGGTGGACCCACGACTCCCTGGCGCTCCTCTGACGAACCGTTGCCGGACGGTCAGCCGAGGCCGGGGACGGTGGACACCAGCAGGTCGATGAGCTTGATGCCGACGAAGGGCAGGATCAGCCCGCCGAGGCCGTAGACGCCGAGGTTGCGGCGCAGGAGGTCGTGGGCGGAGGCGGGCTTGTAGCGGACGCCGCGCAGGGCGAGCGGGATGAGGGCGACGATGATCAGGGCGTTGAAGATGATCGCCGATGTGATGGCGGAGGTCGGGCTGCTGAGGCCCATGATGTTGAGGGCCTCCAGGCCGGGGTATGCCGCGGTGAACATGGCCGGGATGATCGCGAAGTACTTGGCGACGTCGTTCGTGATCGAGAAGGTCGTCAGGGCGCCTCGGGTGATGAGGAGTTGCTTGCCGATCTCGACGATCTCGATGAGTTTGGTGGGGTTGGAGTCCAGGTCCACCATGTTCCCGGCTTCCTTGGCGGCCGAGGTACCGGTGTTCATGGCCACGCCGACGTCGGCCTGGGCGAGGGCGGGGGCGTCGTTGGTGCCGTCGCCGGTCATGGCAACGAGCTTGCCGCCGGCCTGTTCCCGCTTGATGAGCGCGAGCTTGTCCTCGGGTGTGGCCTCGGCGAGGTATTCGTCGACGCCCGCCTCGGCGGCGATGGCGCGGGCCGTCAGCTCGTTGTCGCCGGTGACCATGACCGTACGGATCCCCATGGCGCGCAGCTCCGCGAAGCGCTCCCGGATGCCGTCCTTGACGACGTCCTTGAGGTGGACGATGCCGAGGACGCGCGGCCCGTCCCAGTCGTGGACGGCCACCAGCAGCGGGGTCCCGCCGGACTGCGAGACCTGAGCGGACCAGGCGGCGGCCTCCTCCGGTACGGTCCCGCCGCGTGCCACCACCCAGTCGCAGACCTGTGCCACCGCGCCCTTGCGGATGGCGCAGCCGGCGCCGTTGTCCCAGCTCAGGTTGACGCCGCTCATCCGGGTGCGGGCGCTGAACTCGGTGAAGCGGGGGTTGCTGAGGTCCTCGGCGGCGGCCGGCTGGAGTCCGTACCGCTGGGCCAGAGCGACGACGGAGCGGCCTTCGGGGGTCTCGTCGGCGAGGGAGGACAGCTGGGCGGCGTCGGCGAGCTTGGTGTGGTCGATGCCGGGGAGCGGGATGAAGGCGGCGGCCTCGCGGTTGCCGTGGGTGATGGTGCCGGTCTTGTCGAGGAGGAGGGTGTTCACATCACCGGCGGCCTCGACGGCGCGGCCGCTCAGCGCGATGACGTTGCGCTGGACGAGCCGGTCCATGCCGGCGATGCCGATCGCCGAGAGGAGGGCGCCGATGGTGGTGGGGATGAGGGTGACGAGGAGGGCGACCAGGACAGTCGTGGACTGGGCGGCGCCCGCGTAGGCGGCCATCGGCTGGATGCTGACCACGATCAGGATGAAGATGACGGTCAGGGCGGCCAGCAGGATGTTCAGCGCGATCTCGTTCGGGGTCTTCTGCCGGGACGCGCCCTCGACCAGGGCGATCATGCGGTCGATGAAGCTGTTCCCGGAGCGCGAGGTGACCCGTACGACGATCGAGTCGGAGAGCACCGTCGTACCACCGGTCACCGAGGACCGGTCGCCGCCCGACTCCCGCAGGACCGGGGCCGATTCACCGGTGACGGCGGACTCGTCCACCATCGCCGCCCCGTCCACGACGTCGCCGTCGGCCGGGATCGATTCGCCGGCCTCGACGAGTACGAAGTCGAAGGGCTGGAGCTCGGCTGGGGTCACCACCTCGGTCTCGGCGCGGCGCAGGTTCGCCCCGTACGTCCAGTGGTTCAGGCGCAGCGCGACGGTGTCCGTACGCGCCTTGCGCAGCGACTCGGCCTGGGCGCGGCCGCGGCCTTCGGCGACGGCCTCGGCGAGATTGGCGAAGAGGACCGTCAGCCAGAGCCAGACGCTGATCACCCAGGTGAAGACGGAAGGGTGGATCAGCGCGGAGAGCGTGGTGAGGACCGATCCGACGGCGACGACGAACAGCACCGGTTTCTTGACCAGTTCGCGCGGGTGGAGCTTGGCGACGGCTTCCCGGGCCGAGGCGGCGAGGAGTTCGGGCTCCAGCACGTTCACCTGGCCGGAGCGTTTCCGGGACGGCCGGTTGAGCGGAGTCCGCGGAGGGGTGCCGAGACCCGGGGAAACGTGCTGCGCGGCGGCGGGAGGCATCGGGCGACCTTCTGGTGGGTTCAACGGGCTGCGGGAGATGTGGTGTCGCCGCCGGGGACTGTCTCGCATGGACCCCCTCGGCCGTCATGTGAGTGATCGAGGTCCCCGGCGGCGCAACAGGCAGGAAACTACTGCCCGTTCGCGGGGGATTCCCCCTGTGCGCGGGGGAATTGGCACCTTCTTGACGGCGGCGCACGGGATGCGTCAGATCGCCGTCAAGGGCGCGTCAACGCAGGTCAGCGCGCGTCGTCGGTGATACGGAAACGCAGGCGGCAGATGACGGCGTCGGTGTCGCGGCGCACGGCGTGGGCGACGACGGAACCGCGCTGGTTCTGGAGCATCCGCTGCCACAGGTGGGCGGGTTCCGTCTCCGGGACGAGGACGGTCACCTGGGTGTCCGGATGGGTCTGCGTCAGCTCGCGCACGTACGCCGACACCGGGCGGCCGAGCGAGCGGGTATCGGAGGAGACCTCGATCAGCTCGACGCCCGGCTTCCACAACTCCCAGTCCCGACGCAGGGCTTCGGCCGCCTGCCGGTCCTCCGGACCGGAGTGGGTGACGGTCACGGCAAGGACCTCGTCGCCGAGCGAACGGGCGGCTGTGAGCGCCTGACAGGTCAGCCGGGAGAGCCCGGAAACGGGCACGACGACCAGAGAGCGGGAGCGCCGGGGCGGCTGAGGGATGCGGCCGAGCTCCAGGCGGCCGCCGATCTGCGCGTAGGCGCGGTGGATCTTCTCGAAGGCGAGGACGATCAGCGGCAGGGCGAGCACGATCAGCCAGGCGCCCTCGGTGAATTTGGTGGCGGTCACGACGATCGCCGACACTCCGGTGAGCAGGGCGCCGAAGCCGTTGAGCGCGGCCTTGGCCTGCCACCCCTTGGGCCGCTCGCCGTACCAGTGCCGGACCATGCCGACCTGGCAGATCGTGAAACCGACGAAGACGCCGATCGCGAAGAGCGGGACGAGGGTATTGGTGTCGCCGCCGGAGAACACCAGCAGGACACCCGACACGAGCGCCAGCCACACCACCCCGTGGCGGTGCACCTGGCGGTCCGCCTTGAGGGCGAAGACGTGCGGCAGGTAGTTGTCCCGGGCCAGCAGGCTCATCAGCACCGGGAGACCGCCGAAGGAGGTGTTCGCGGCGAGCGCCAGCAGCACCATGGTGGCGAACTGGACGACGTAGAAGGCCGCGTTGTGTCCGAAGGAGGCGTCCGCGAGCTGGGCGAGGACGGTCACCCCCTCGACCGGCTGGAGGTGGAAGCGGCCGATCAGGACCGACAGGCCGATCAGCATCACACCCAGCAGGGCCCCGAGTGCGACCTCGGTCCGCTGGGCGCGACGCGCGGCCGGGGCCCGGAACGACGGCACCGCGTTGGCGACCGCCTCGACGCCCGTCAGGGCGGAACAGCCGGCCGCGAAGGCCTTCAGCAGCAACAGCGCGCCGACCGCAGTGGCGCCCTCCCCCAAGGCGGAGGCGTGGCCGGCGGCTGAAGCGGTGCTCACCGGACCGTCACGGAACAGGCCGACCACGACCATGGCCAGGATCGACCCCACGAACACGGCGGTCGGCACGAGGAAGGCCTTGGCGGAGTCCACGACCCCGCGCAGGTTCACCGCCGTGACCAGGGCCAGGACCCCGAGACAGATCCACACCCGCTCCCCGTACAGCTCGGGGAAGGCCGAGGTCAGCGCGGCCACGCCGGCGGTGACGGAGACGGCCACGTTCAGCACGTAGTCGAGGATCAGCGAGGCCGCCGCCACCAGGCTCGTACGCCGGCCCAGGTGCTTCTTGGCGACGGCGTACGAGCCCCCGCCGTCCGGGAACGCGGCGATGACCTGCCGGTACGAGGCCACCAGTACGGCGAGCAGAGCCGCGATCGCCAGGGTGACGGGGAGGGTGAAGCCGAGGCCGTAGGCACCGGCTGCCGCCAGCACCAGCACGATCGACTCCGGCCCGTACGCGACCGAGGCCATCGCGTCCAGCGACAGCGCGGCCAGCCCCTGGAGGGCGGTCAGCCGGTGCCGGTCCCCCGCCTCGGAAGGCGTTCCCATGCCGGTATCAGGAGGTTCCTCCGTGCCCGGGGCCTGCCCTGCCGCGGTCGTCTTTCCCATGTCTATGGCCATCTTCGCTGTTCCTCCGATTGGACAAAGTGAGGACAGCGTCGGGACGGCATGGCCGAATGACCAGTGCCCTTGGCGGAATCCATACGAGCGCCGCCCCACTCTTCACGCGCTCCTGACGCCGGGGCCGCAAAGTCGTATGAGGCGCGTCAAGACCTCGCCAGGGTGCGTGGCTCCCTCCTCCACCGGGGGCAGGCTTGCAGTGGGCAAGACATGTTCGAGGAATTCAAAAGGAGCGCACGCTGATGGACGCGGAAAACGTGGTCGGGCTCATCGTCGCCATCGCTCTGCTCGGCTATCTCGTGACCGCCCTGATCAGGCCCGAGAGGTTCTGATTCAAGACCGACATCTCCGGACAGGAGGCATCACATGTCCGGGTACCGGCTCCACGACCGTGCCGTACTGCTCGCGGCCCTCGTGGTCCCCTTCCTCGTGGCGCTCGCGCTCGTGCCGTTCCGAACGGCTCTTTCGGCGACGAACGAGGCTCTGATCATGGTCGTCGCGGTGGTCGCGGTCGCCGCGCTCGGCACGCGGGCGGCCGGGGCGCTGGCCGCGCTATCGGCGGCCGCCTGGTTCGATTTCTTCCTCACCAGGCCCTACCAGCAGTTCGCGATCGCCGACCGCGACGACATCGAGACGGCCGTCCTCCTGCTCGTCGTCGGGCTGATCGTCTCGCAGCTGGCCGTACGCGTACGGAGGCTCCGGACGGTCGTGGTCACCGACGCCGCGCACCTCTCCAGCCTCCAGGGCACCGCTCGGCTGGTCGAGGACGGCAGCTCGCCGGAAGCGGTGGTCGAGTACGTGCGCCGGGAGCTCGTCGGGCTGCTGGGGCTGCGCGGCTGCCGCTTCGAGTACGGGACCCTGATGGGACGGTTGCCGCGCCTGGAGCACGACGGCAACCTGTGGCTGCACAGCGGCGACCGCATCACCGAGTACGCCGACTGGCCGGACGGGGAGACCGAGCTGCGGGCCGTCGGCGGCGGCCACTACTACGGCCGTTTCCTCCTCGACCCGGTCCCCGGACGCCCCCTGCCCCCCGAAGAGGCACGCCTGGTGGCTGTCGCGCTGGCCGCGCAGGCCGGTGCCGCGCTGGACACGGCCGGACTGTCCCAGCAGGGCTGACCGGCGGTTCGCGGCCTCTCACGTATGCGTGGCGTTAAGAGTTCCCCTGCTCCCGTATGGACCCCGTCAAGGCGTCTTAACGCCGGGATGAAGACACGGTTATCTCGTCATCGGCCATCTGGCCGATTCATTTCCTCCCTCTTCTTCCAGGAGCTCACGGTGGCCGATCTGGCCTTCGTCGTCACCACGGTCGCGGTCTTCGCACTGGTGGCACTCATCGCCCGGGGGGTGACCAAGCTGTGACTGCCGAAAACATCGTCGGCCTCGTCGTGGCCGTCTCCCTGCTCGGATACCTCGTCCTCGCCCTTGTGTACCCGGAGAGGTTCTAGCCACCGATGAGTCCCGTTCTCGCTGGTGTGCTCCAGCTCCTCGCACTGATCGCCGCGCTCGCACTGGCCTACCGCCCGCTGGGCGACTACATGGCTCGCGTCTACTCCTCCGAGAAGCACTACAAGCCGGAGAAGTGGATCTACAAGGCCATCGGCGCCAACCCCACCGCCGAGATGCGCTGGCCCGCCTACCTGCGCGCCGTCCTCGCCTTCTCGGCCGTGAGCGTCCTCTTCCTCTACGCCCTCCAGAGGGCCCAGGGCATCCTGCCCGGCTCGCTCGGCTTCGTGGCGATCGACCCGGACCAGGCCTTCAACACCGCCGCCTCCTTCGTGGCCAACACGAACTGGCAGTCGTACTACGGCGAGCAGGCCATGGGCCACGTCGTACAGACCGGCGGCCTGGCGGTGCAGAACTTCGTATCCGCCGCGGTCGGCATGGCCGTCGCGGTGGCCCTCGTACGCGGCTTCGCGCGCTCCCGCACGGGTGAGCTCGGCAACTTCTGGGCCGACATGGTCCGCGGAGTGGTCCGTATCCTGCTGCCCGTCTCCGTGATCGGCGCGATCGTCCTGGTCGCGTGCGGCGCGATCCAGAACTTCTCCGGAATCCACGAGGTCGGCCAGTTCATGGGCGGCTCGCAGCAGTGGAACGGCGGCGCTGTCGCCTCGCAGGAGGTCATCAAGGAGCTGGGCACGAACGGCGGCGGTTACTTCAACGCCAACTCGGCCCACCCCTTCGAGAACCCCAACCCGTTCTCGAACCTCTTCGAGATCTTCCTGATCCTCCTCATCCCGTTCGCGCTGACCCGCACCTTCGGCAGGATGGTCGGCTCGGTCAAGCAGGGTTACGCGATCCTCGCCGCGATGGCCACCATCTGGATCGGGTTCACCGCGCTGATGATGTGGACCGAGTTCGCCCACCACGGCCCGGCGTTCGACGTCAGCGGCGGCGCGATGGAGGGCAAGGAGACCCGCTTCGGTATCGGCGCCTCCGCGATCTTCTCGGTCGCGACGACCCTGACCTCTACGGGTGCGGTCAACTCCTTCCACTCCTCCTACACGGGTCTGGGCGGCGGCATCCAGCTGCTGGGCATGCAGCTCGGCGAGATCGCCCCCGGCGGTGTCGGCTCCGGCCTCTACGGCATGCTGATCATGGCGATCATCGCGGTGTTCATCGCCGGCCTGATGGTCGGCCGCACACCGGAGTACCTGGGCAAGAAGATCGGCACCCGCGAGATCAAGTTCGCGGCCTGCTACATCCTCATCACCCCGGCCCTGGTCCTCGGCTTCACCGCCGCGGCCATGGCGCTGGACACCCCGGCGAACTCGATGACGAACTCCGGCGCGCACGGCTTCTCCGAGATCCTCTACGCCTACACCTCGGGCGCCAACAACAACGGCTCGGCCTTCGCCGGCCTGAACGCCGACACTCAGTGGTTCAACAGCACCATCGGCATCGCCATGCTGCTGGGCCGATTCCTGCCCATGGTGTTCGTCCTGGCGCTGGCCGGTTCGCTCGCCGAGCAGAAGCCCGTCCCCGAGACCGCGGGCACGCTGCGTACCGACAAGCCGCTTTACACGGGCCTGCTCGTCGGCACCATCCTCATCGTCACCGGTCTGACCTACTTCCCGGCCCTGGCGCTGGGTCCGCTCGCCGAAGGGCTCGCATCATGAGCACCGCCACTCCTACAAGGGCTCCGCACCAGGACGTGCCCACCGGCCACAAGCCGGGCGGCGGACGCGTCGGCGGCGGCCTGTTCGACCCGAAGCAGCTGCTGAAGTCCTTCCCCGACGCGATCCGCAAGCTCGACCCCCGGGTCATGATCAAGTCCCCGGTCATGTTCGTCGTCCTGATCGGCTCGGTCGTCACGACCGTCCTGGCGATCAAGGACCCGACGGACTGGTTCGGCTGGGCGATCACCGCCTGGCTGTGGCTGACCACGATCTTCGCCAACCTGGCGGAGGCCGTCGCCGAGGGCCGCGGCAAGGCCCAGGCCGACACCCTGCGCAAGGCCAAGACCGACTCCGTTGCCCGCCGTCTGACCAAGGACGGAAAGGCCGAGGAGCAGGTGCCCGGCGCGGAGCTCCGTATCGGTGACCTGGTGGTCTGCGAGGCCGGGGACGTCATCCCGGGCGACGGTGACGTCGTCGAGGGCGTCGCGTCGGTGGACGAGTCCGCCATCACGGGCGAGTCGGCCCCGGTCATCCGGGAGTCCGGCGGCGACCGCAGCGCGGTCACCGGTGGTACGAAGGTGCTGTCCGACCGGATCGTCATCAAGATCACCACGAAGCCCGGTGAGACCTTCATCGACCGGATGATCGCACTGGTCGAGGGCGCGGCCCGGCAGAAGACGCCGAACGAGATCGCCCTGAACATCCTGCTGGCGTCCCTCACGATCGTCTTCCTGCTGGCCGTGGTCACGCTGCAGCCGTTCGCGATCTACGCGGGCGCTGAGCAGTCGATGATCGTGCTCACGGCTCTCCTGGTCTGCCTGATCCCGACCACGATCGGTGCTCTGCTGTCCGCGATCGGCATCGCCGGCATGGACCGGCTGGTCCAGCGCAACGTCCTGGCCATGTCCGGCCGGGCCGTGGAAGCCGCGGGCGACGTCTCCACCCTGCTCCTGGACAAGACGGGCACGATCACCCTGGGCAACCGCCAGGCGTCGGAGTTCGTCCCGGTCAAGGGCACGACGGAGGCCGAGCTGGCGGACGCCGCCCAGCTGTCCTCCCTCGCGGACGAGACCCCCGAGGGCCGTTCCATCGTCGTTCTGGCGAAGGAGAAGTACGGGCTGCGCGAACGCCACCAGGGCGAGCTCGCGCACGCCGAGTGGATCGCCTTCACCGCGCAGACCCGCATGTCGGGCGTGGACGTGGACGGCAAGCAGACCCGCAAGGGCGCCGCCGGCTCGGTCATCACCTGGGTCAAGGCTCAGGGCGGCCAGGTCTCCGACGACGCCGACACCCTCGCCAACAAGATCTCGGAGGCCGGCGGCACCCCGCTCCTCGTCGCCGTCAAGGACGACAAGGGCGCCCGCGTCCTGGGTGTCATCCACCTCAAGGACGTCGTCAAGGAAGGCATGCGCGAGCGGTTCGACGAACTGCGCCGCATGGGCATCAAGACGATCATGATCACGGGCGACAACCCGCTCACCGCCAGGGCCATCGCGGAGGAGGCCGGCGTCGACGACTTCCTCGCCGAAGCCACCCCCGAGGACAAGATGGCCCTCATCAAGCGGGAGCAAGCGGGCGGCAAGCTCGTCGCGATGACCGGCGACGGGACGAACGACGCCCCGGCGCTGGCCCAGGCGGACGTCGGCGTGGCGATGAACACCGGCACCTCGGCCGCCAAGGAGGCCGGGAACATGGTGGACCTGGACTCCAACCCCACCAAGCTCATCGAGATCGTCGAGATCGGCAAGCAGCTGCTGATCACGCGGGGCGCACTGACCACGTTCTCCATCGCCAACGACGTCGCGAAGTACTTCGCGATCATCCCGGCCATGTTCGCCGTGGTCTACCCGGGCCTGGACAAGCTCAACATCATGGGCCTGGCCTCCCCCGAGTCGGCGATCCTTTCCGCGGTCATCTTCAACGCGCTGATCATCATCGCGCTCGTACCGCTCGCCCTGAAGGGCGTCCAGTACCGGCCCACCAGCGCCGACAAGATGCTCCGCCGCAACATCGGGCTGTACGGCGTGGGCGGCCTGATCGCCCCGTTCATCGGCATCAAGATCATCGACCTGCTCATCTCCCTCATCCCCGGGCTCGCCTGAATTAGGAACGTGCTGATCTGCCATGAACAATTCCGTATCCAGCACCGTCCGCCTGATCGGGGCGGGCCTGCGCGCCCTTCTCGTCCTGACCGTGATCTGCGGGGTCCTCTACCCGCTCGCCGTCACCGGGATCGCCCAGGCCCTGTTCAACAACAAGGCCAACGGCTCCGAGGTCAAGGACAAGAGCGGCCAGGTCGTCGGCTCCTCCCTCATCGGCCAGAGCTACAACCTGCCGAAGAAGGACCCGAACGACGCCGAAGAGGCGGCCAGGCCGGACCTGAAGTGGTTCCAGCCGCGCCCCTCCAACGGTCTGGGCAGCAACAGTGTCAACATGCAGTACTCGCTGATCCTGTCCGGCGCCACCAACCGCTCCGCCGACAACGGCGCGGTCAACGGCAAGTGCGACCCGGAGAACGTGGAGGAAGGCACCCTCTGCGCCCAGGTCCTCGCCGCCAAGGACTCCGTCGTCACCGACAACTCCACCGCGGACTACAAGGTCAACCCCGAGGACGTGCCGGCCGACGCCGTCACCTCCTCCGGTTCCGGTCTCGACCCTGACATCTCCCCGGAGTACGCCGAACTCCAGGTCCACCGGGTCGCCGAGCAGAACAAGCTCGACGTCAAGCAGGTCGAGAAGCTCGTCGCCGACCACACCAGCGGCCGCACCCTCGGCTTCATGGGCGAACCGCGCGTCAACGTCCTTGAGCTCAACACCGCCCTGAAGGCACTGACCAAGAGCTGATGTTCCACATCGCACGGTCTGAGCGCCGGCGGGGCGCGACGCCTCCCCCAGCCACCGCTGGGAGTGGCCCCAGCACCCCGCCGGCCTCGTGCCGTGCCCGTAACGAAGGAAAGGCTGCACACCGATGACCCGGGTGCTGGTGGTGGAGGACGATCCTCAGCTCGTCCGCGCCCTGAAGATCAATCTCCAGGCACGCAAATTCGAGGTCGAAGAGGCCTCCGACGGCGGCTCGGCCCTGCGGCTCGTGGCCGCCCACAAGCCGGACGTCATAGTGCTCGACCTCGGACTCCCCGACATGGACGGCATCGAAGTCATCAAGGGTGTCCGCGTCTGGAGCAAGGTCCCCATCCTGGTCCTCTCCGCCCGGCACACCTCGGAGGACAAGATCCGGGCGCTGGACGCCGGCGCGGACGACTACGTGACGAAACCGTTCAGCATGGACGAGCTCCTGGCCCGCCTGCGGGCAGCCGCCCGGAGACACGAAGCCCCGGCGGCTCCGCAGGCCGACGAAGTCGCCGTGGTCACGACCGAAGAGTTCACCGTCGACCTGGTCGCGAAGAAGGTACGCCGGGGCGAGCGCACCGTACGGCTGACCCCGACCGAGTGGCACCTGCTGGAAATCCTCATCACCCACCCGGGCCGACTGATCACACAGGGTCAGCTGCTGCTGGAGGTCTGGGGACCCACCTACGGGGAGAACACCAACTACCTGCGCGTCTACATGGCCCAGCTGAGGCGCAAACTGGAACCGGACCCCTCGCACCCCCGGTATTTGATCACCGAACCGGGCATGGGCTACCGCTTCGAACCCTGATCACCCGCCCAGTCCACAGCAGAGACCCCCGTCGTCAGCAGAGAAGAAGAGTCGGAACATGGGACGCGGCAAGCTCCGCATCTACCTCGGCGCGGCGCCGGGCGTCGGCAAGACGTACGCGATGCTCTCCGAGGCGCACCGCCGGATCGAGCGGGGCACCGACTGCGTCGTCGGCTTCGTCGAGCACCACAACCGCCCGCGCACCGAGGTGATGCTGCACGGCCTGGAACTCATCGAGCGGCGCGAGATCGAGTACCGGGGCAGCACCTTCACCGAGATGGACGTGGACGCGATCCTCGCGCGGCGCCCCGCCGTGGCGCTGGTGGACGAGCTCGCCCACACCAACGTCCCCGGCTCGCGCAACGCCAAACGCTGGCAGGACGTCGAAGAGCTGCTCCAGGCCGGCATCGACGTCGTCTCGACCGTCAACATCCAGCACCTGGAATCGCTGGGAGACGTGGTCGAGACCATCACCGGGGTACGGCAGCGGGAGACGGTCCCGGACGAGGTGGCCCGGCGGGCCGACCAGATCGAGCTCGTGGACATGTCCCCGCAGGCCCTGCGCCGCCGCATGGCCCACGGCAACGTCTACAAGCCCGACAAGGTCGACGCGGCCCTGTCCAACTACTTCCGGCCGGGCAACCTCACCGCCCTGCGCGAGCTCGCGCTGCTGTGGGTCGCCGACCGGGTCGACGAGTACCTCCAGGAGTACCGGGGCGAACACAACATCCGCTCCACCTGGCAGGCCCGCGAACGCATCGTCGTCGGCCTCACCGGCGGCCCCGAGGGCCGTACGCTCATCCGGCGCGCCGCCCGCCTCGCCGAGAAGGGAGCCGGCGGCGAAGTCCTCGCCGTCTACATCGCCGCGAGCGACGGCCTCACCTCCGCCTCCCCCAAGGAACTGGCCGTCCAGCGCACCCTGGTCGAGGACCTCGGCGGCACCTTCCACCACGTCATAGGCGACAGCGTCCCGGACGCGCTGCTGGAGTTCGCCCGCGGCTGCAACGCCACCCAGATCGTGCTCGGTGTCAGCCGCAGGCGATCCTGGCAGTCCGTCTTCAGCCCCGGCGTCAGCGCCACCGTCGCCCGCGAATCCGGACCCGACCTCGACGTCCACATCGTCACCCACGACGAGGCCGCCAAGGGCCGCGGCCTGCCCGTCACCCGCGGCGCCCGCCTCGGCCGGTCCCGCATCATCTGGGGCTGGCTGGCCGGCATCGCCGGACCCGCGCTCCTCGCCGTCCTGCTGAACCAGGTCGTCCCCGACCTCGGGCTCGCCAACGACATGCTGCTCTTCCTGACATGCACCGTGGCGGCGGCCATGCTCGGCGGACTCCTCCCCGCGCTGGCCTCGGCAGCCTTCGGCTCCCTGCTGCTGAACTACTTCTTCACCCCGCCGCTGCACGAACTCACCATCTCCGACCCCAAGAACATCGTCGCCATCGCGATCTTCGTGGGTGTCGCCGTCTCCGTCGCCTCCGTCGTCGACCTCGCCGCCCGCCGCACCCACCAGGCAGCTCGCCTGCGCGCTGAGTCCGAGATCCTCTCCTTCCTCGCCGGGAGCGTCCTGCGCGGCGAGAACTCCCTCGACGCCCTCCTGGAGCGGCTCCGCGAGACCTTCGCCATGCAGTCGGTCGTCCTCCTCGAGCGCACCAGCGAAGTCGACCCCTGGACCACGGCCGCATCCGTCGGCACCGGTCCCGTCAGCCGACCCGAGGACGCGGACGTCGACCTGCCCATAGGCGACAACATGGCCCTCGCCCTGACCGGCCGCGTGCTCCCTGCTGAAGACCGCCGCGTACTCGGCGCCTTCGCCGCCCAGGCAGCGGTAGTCCTCGACCGCCAGCGCCTCGTCGACGAAGCCGAGAAGTCCCGCGAACTCGCCGAAAGCAACCGCATCCGCACCGCACTACTCGCCGCCGTCAGCCACGACCTGCGCACCCCGCTCGCCGGCATAAAGGCCTCCGTCAGCTCCCTGCGCTCAGACGACGTCGAATGGTCCGAGGACGACAAGGCCGAACTCCTCGAAGGCATAGAGGACGGCGCCGACCGCCTCGCCGCCCTGATCGGCAACCTGCTGGACATGTCCCGCCTCAACACCGGCACCGTCGTCCCGCTGATCCGCGAGACCGACCTCGACGAGGTCGTCCCGATGGCCCTGGGAGGCGTACCCGAGGACAGTGTCGAACTCGACATCCCCGAAACTCTGCCGATGATCGCCGTCGACCGCGGCCTGCTGGAGCGGGCCGTCGCCAACATCGTCGAGAACGCCGTCAAGTACAGCCCCGACGGCCAGCCCGTGAACGTCACGGCCAGCGCCCTGCACGAGCGCGTGGAACTGCGCGTCGTCGACCGCGGCCCCGGAGTCCCGGACGAGGCCAAGGGCCGCATCTTCGAACCCTTCCAGCGCCACGGGGACGCCCCGCGCGGCGCGGGCGTGGGCCTCGGCCTCGCCGTCGCCCGCGGCTTCACCGAGGCCATCGGCGGC
This sequence comes from Streptomyces sp. NBC_01408, assembly GCF_026340255.1. Taxonomy (GTDB): domain Bacteria; phylum Actinomycetota; class Actinomycetes; order Streptomycetales; family Streptomycetaceae; genus Streptomyces. The sequence continues at coordinate 894,038 of NZ_JAPEPJ010000002.1, forward strand.
ACCCTCACGGCCGAGGACACCCCCGGCGGGGGTCTCACCATGGTCATCACCCTCCCCATAGCGGGCGGCGCACCGCCGGTCACCGCGGAACTCCCGACCTCGGCGGTCACCTGAACCGGCCCGCGGACCGGGCCACCCGACGATTGCCGGCCACAACTGTCCGCTGGTGTACACGCTGACGACCGAAACACGCGAGCCGCCCAGCTCCGGTATCCCCACACCGGTAGCTGGACGGCTCATGTGTTGTGCGACGGTTGACCAGCACGCGGTCGCATCGGCCCGTACCCCCACGGCCGGACCATGCGCATCTTCGGCGGTGTTCAGGTCACCGGCCTCCGGCCGCGCGCCACCGGACCGTCACCGGCTCCGTCGCTCCACCAGTCTGCTTCCGGCCGAGGTCCGTGACAACGCTCCTTGACGCGTTCCTTCCGCACGGCCGTCGATCTTTGACGCGGCCCTGATGACCTGCGCGAAGACCGGATCCGCGCGGTCACCCGACGGCCATCAGAAGGCCGTCAAAGTCCCGTTCAGGATCTTGCCCCGGCATCCCTGATGCGCTGGGATGGGGTCATGAACAGCGGTCCGCGCTACGACGATCGGCCACCGAATCAGGTGCAGCCGACAGCGCCCGCTGTCCGCCCGGCCCTCTGATCGGCCGCGCGTCCTCCGCGTACCAGCCGCCGGCGTCCTGAAGGACTCCGGCCGAGGCTCCGTACGCATCCTCACCTTCACCACCTTCACCACCTTCACCGCATGAACTGAGCCCACACCCCTGCCCAGAGCCGGGGTGCGGGGCGCGTCAGCCATGCCTGCTTCCAGGAATCCCACATGTCTTCATCCCTGTCCGGACGTACCGTCCTCGTCACCGGCGCCACCTCCGGCATCGGCTACGAAACCGCTCGCCGGCTCGCCCAGCGTGGCGCGGTCGTCCTTCTCCACGGCCGCACCGCCGAAGAGGCCCAGGCCGCGACCGACCGGCTGATGGCCACCGACGGCATCGACAGCGCCCTGCTGCGCCCGCTCGCCGCCGACTTCGCCCGTCTGGAGGAGGTCGAGAACCTGGCCCACGCCGTCGTACGGGAGCACCCGCGCCTCGACGTCCTCGTCAACAACGCTGCCATCGCCGCCCCCGAGCGCCACACCCTCACCGTCGACGGCAACGAGATCGCCTTCCAGGTCAACTTCCTCGCCCACTACCTCCTCACCAACCTCCTCGAACCCGCCCTGACCACCGACCCGGGCGGGCGCGTCGTCAACGTCTCCTCCTCGCTCCACCGCACCGCAGCCATCCAGTGGAGCGACCCGAACCGGGAGCGCCGCTACTCGCGGCTCGCCGCCTACGCGCAGTCGCAGCTGGCGCTGACCGTCTTCGCGTCCGACCCGCGCATCACCGCCGTCTCCGTCCACCCCGGAGTCTGCGCGACCGGCCTGCTCCCCCTCTACGGGAACGAGGGCGAGTCCGCCGCCGAGGGCGCCGGCCACGTCGTGGCGCTCTGCGACCCCGCCACCGAGATCGTCAACGGCGCCTACTACGACCGCTCCGAACGCGTCGCCCCGGCCGCCGCCGCCACCGAGGACCGCACGGTCAAGCGCCTCAACAAGCTCGCCGACCTCCTCGTCGGCCACACCGCCTGAAGGGATCACCAGACATGTCCAAGCGCGCACGCAAGAAGAGGGCCCGCCGCAAGAAGGGCTCCAACCACGGCAGCAAGCCCTCCTGCTAGCCATCAGCCCCATCCGCGGGGCGGCCCTGCGAAACAGGGCCGCCCCGCCTCCATGTCCCGACAAGGAAGCCTCGTGATCAACCTGCCGTCCCACCGGCTCCCGGCCCTCGTCCGCTGGTTCCCCACCGGGGTACGGGACCTGGCTCAGCGCCCCCCTCGGCTGCACGCACTCACACCTCGAAGCGGTACCCCATACCGGGAGCGGTGATCAGATGACGCGGGTGCGACGGGTCCGCTTCCAGCTTCCGCCGCAGGTGAGCCATGTACACCCGCAGGTAGTTGGTCTGTGTTCCGTAGGAGGAACCCCACACCTCCTGGAGCAGCCGCCGCTGGCTGACGAGCCGGCCCCGGTTGCGGATCAGCACCTCCAGCAGATGCCATTCCGTCGGCGTGAGCCTGATGGGCTTCCCTCTGCGCCTGGCCTTCTTCGCGAGCAGGTCGACGGTGAACTCCTCGGTCTCCACGACCGCTTCATCCGCGGCGACCGGCCCTTGCGTGAGACTGCGGCGGGCGACGGCTCCCAGCCGGGCCAGCAGTTCGGCCATGCTGAAGGGCTTGGTGACGTAGTCGTCGGCGCCCGCGTCCAGGGCCTGGATCTTCTCGTCGGAGCCGTGGCGGGCGGAGACCACCAGGACGGGCACCTGCGACCATCCGCGCAGACGCTTGATCACATCGATCCCGTCCATGTCGGGCAGCCCGAGGTCGAGCAGGACCACGTCCGGGCGGCAGGCCGCCACGGCCTCCAGGGCCGCGCCCCCGTCCTGTGCGCAATCCACGTCGTAGTTGCGCGCCTTCAGATTGATGACCAGCAACCGAGCAAGCTGCGGCTCGTCATCCACCACCAGCACCCGGGTCATCGGCGTGCCGCCTTCCTGTCGTACGTCCTATGGAGGTCCGGCCACCATGAGCTGCTGATGAGCTTCGGATGGGGCGGTCAACTAGAGGAAACAGCGATCTCCGGCCGCCTCAGCAGGTGTTGACGACGTCCATACGGCTGCGGGCGCTACTTTGACGTCCTTCGTACGGTGCGACTCGCACGGCAGGGGATCCACCGGACCCGTACTTCTTGACGTGCCGCTGATGCCGGGCGTCTGGATCCCGTCAGGGAGTCGCAAATCCCCGGAACCTGCCGAAATCCTGCTCGCATCAGAGCTGTGTCAAGGACTCGCCTCCTCCCTTGAGCCCTGCCTCGCAAACCAGTTGGATGAGCGATGTGAACAGCGGTCTGCGCCACGATGACCGGCCACCGCATACGGTGCGCCCGGCCCCGCACGCTGCTCACCTGCCGGTGCACTGACGCACCGCCCCATCCGCGGCCGCCCGCCCCCGCCCGTAGCGCGGGCGGCCGCTTCCGCCCCGCGCCCGCCCCCGCTCCGGGCGGCGCGGGGCCTCAACCTTCGCACTCTCCGGTCCGCCCGCCCCGTCGCCGATCGGACCCGCCTGCTCGCACGGGCCGCCCTGCTCCCCTGCCTGCGCAGCCGTGCACCATCTGGAGAACTTCATGATCGAAATCGCACCACGGCAACTGCCTGCCCTGAGCCGCTGGTTCCCCACGGGCTCACCCGGTCCCGGCGCTCTCGCCGAGCACGTCCTGACCACGGGTGTCGGCCACTGGTGGGCCGACCGCCCCGATCAACCCCGCGTCCTGGCCGTCAGCTGCGCGGACCACGTGCTGCTGCGCGGCGACCCGAGCGCCCTCGCACCGGACTCGTTGAAGCGGTTCGCCGGCCAGTACGTCGAAACGCCCGCGCGTTTCCGGCCCTCGCTCGGCCCCGCCTTCGAACGCGTCGTCCCCTGGGAACGGATGCTGTACGTCCACCAGGCCCAGGTGGACCTCCCCGGCCCGCCGCGCGGCGTCACGGTGCGACGACTGACGCCTGAGGATGCTCCAGCGCTGGCCGACCTGCACTCCGAGAGCGCCTGGATCCACGCCAGTTGGGGCGGCCCCGCCGGCCTCGCCGCCTCCGGCCACGGCTGGGCCGCCTTCGCCAAGGGCCGGATCCTCTCCGTCGCCTGCACCTACTTCCTCGGCAGCGCCTACGAGGACATCGCGGTCCTCACCGTGCCCGACCGCCGCCGCGAACGTCTCGCCTTGGCCTGTGTCGCCGGCCTGACAGCCGACATCCAGGCCCGTGGACACACCGCGAGCTGGTGCTGCTCGCGCGACAACCGGCCCAGCCGACTGCTGGCCTGGTCATCCGGCTTCCGGCTGACCAGGGAGTACGTCCACCACGTCACCGGACGCGCCGTGGCACGGGAGGTCCGGGCAACGCCAGTACCTGCGTGAGCGACCGGACCCCATCGGCCGCTCGGCCGTCAATACACCGTCAAAGTCCCAGCCGAGGGGCGTCAGGAGTACGTCAGGGCCGTTCTCCTCGCTCCATCGCTGGTGTTCGCTGGTGAGGTTGAGGGCGCACGGAGGAGTCGGGTACGGGTGAGCACGGAAACTGTCGTAGGCGTCATCATCGCGGTCTGTCTGGTCGGCTATCTGGTCCTGGCGTTGTTCTTCCCGGAGAAGTTCTGACGATGACGACCACGCACGAGGCCGGCCCGGAGACGAACGCGGGACAGCCCGTCGTGCCGCCCGGCAGACTCAAGGTCTTTCTGGGCGCGGCCCCCGGAGTCGGCAAGACGTACCGGATGCTCGACGAGGCCCACCGTCGGACTGCCCGTGGCGCGGACGTGGTGGCCGGCTTCGTGGAGTGCCACCGGCGCCGGCACACCGAAGCGAAGCTCGACGGCCTGGAGATCCTCCCGCCGGCCGCCCACGAGTACCGCGGTGGGCGGTATACCGGGCTGGACCGGGAGGCGCTGCGGTCCAGGCGGCCACAGGTGGTGCTGATCGACGAACTCGCCCACACCAACGTCCCCGGGGACGGGCGGCACCCGAAGCGCTGGCAGGACGTCGAGGACATCCTCGCCGCCGGGATCGACGTCGTCACCACGCTCAACATCCAGCATCTGGAGTCGCTCAGCGACGTGGTCGAGAAGATCACCGGGGTGCCGCAGCGGGAGACCGTGCCCGACGAGTTCGTACGTCGCGCCCACGAGATCGAGCTGGTCGACATACCGCCCGAGGGGCTGCGGCGCCGGATGGCGCACGGCAACATCTATCCCCCGGAGCGGATCGACGCCTCGCTGGCGAACTACTTCCGTCCTGGCAACCTCATCGCGCTGCGGGAGCTGGCGCTCTTGTGGCTGGCGGGGCGCGTGGACGAGGCGCTCCACAAGTACCGCACCGAGCACGGCATCGGGGATGTCTGGGAGACCCGGGAGCGGGTCGTTGTGGCCCTCACGGGCGGACCCGAGGGCGAGACCCTCATCCGTCGCGCGGCACGCATCGCGGGCCGCTCCGCCGGCGGTGAACTGCTCGCCGTGCACGTCACGCGCAGTGACGGGCTGGCCGCAGGTGTCTCGCACGCGGCCCTGGCCGTCCAGCGGGCCCTGGTGGAGGATCTCGGCGGCAGCTACCACTCGGTCGTCGGCGACGAGGTGCCCACCGCCCTGGTGGACTTCGCCATGGCCGAGAACGCCACTCAACTGGTCCTCGGTACGAGCCGCCGCCGTCGGCTGGAACGATTCATAACCGGCCGGGGCATCGGCGAGACCGTGGTGGCGCTGTCGGAGGACATCGACGTCCACATGGTCACGCACGAGCGGGCGGGCCACGGCCGGCTGCTGCCCTCCCGCAGACGCACCCTCCCCACCTCCCGGCTCATCGCCGGACCGGTCGCCGCCCTGCTGCTCCCCTTACTGCTCACGCTCGCCCTCGACCGCATGCGCGGCACCCTGAACCTCACCAGCGAGGCACTGCTGTTCCTGGTGGCCGTCGTGGGCGTGGCCTGCATCGGCGGGGTGGTCTCCGCTCTGATCGCGGCGCTCACCGCCGCACTGCTCCTGAACTACTGGTTCATGCCGCCCATAGGCGAGTTCACCATGAACGACCCGGACAGTGTGCTGGCGCTGGTGGTCTTCGCCGGTGTCGCCGCTACCGTGGCCGCCGCGGCGGACCGGTCCCTGCGGCTCTCCCGCCGTTCCGCTCGGGCCACGGCCGAAGCGGAGACGATGTCGTCGCTCGCGGGCAGCATCGTCCGTGGCGACCAGACGATTCCGGCGCTGCTGCAACGTACGCGGGAAACCTTCGGCATGGACACCGTCGAGCTGGTTCCCGAAGCCCCCGGCACGGGTGCGGGAACGGACAGCGGACGCCGCGCCCGGGGCGAAGCGGACCGCCCGTTGGTGGTGACGGCCGGCCCCGAAGCCTTCCTCGTCCTGCGCGGCCGTACTCTGCCATCTTCCGAGCGTCGTGTGCTGGCCGCGTTCGCCGCCCATGTCGGCGCGGCGGTCGAGCGGGCCCGGCTGGCCGAGGCCGCCGCCGAAGTCGAACCCATCAAGGCCGCCGACCGCCTGCGCACCGCCCTGCTGCGGGCCGTCAGCCACGACCTGCGGACCCCCCTGGCAGGGGCGCTGGCCTCGGTCAGCTCGCTGCGCAACCAGGAGATCGAGTTCTCCGCCGAGGACCGCGCGGAACTGCTGGCGTCCGCTGAGGTGTCCTTGAACCGGCTGAACCGCCTGGTGGAGAACCTGCTCGATCTCAGCCGCCTGCAAGCCGGCGCCCTCACGCTCGACCTGCGGGCCACCACGCTGGAGGAAGTCCTTCCGGCCGCGCTGGACTCGCTGGACCTGGCGCCCGAGGGCGGGCCCGCCATCGATGTGCAGAACCTTGAATCGGTACCGGCGCTTCAGGCCGATCCTCCCCTGCTCGAACGGGTGCTGGCCAACCTCGTCGGCAACGCCGTCCGCCACGCACCCGCGGACCGCCCGGTGCTGGTGACAGCCAGCGCTCTGACCGGACGGGTCGAAATCCGGATCGCCGACCGGGGCCCCGGCATCGCTGCCGACGACCGCGAGCGCGCCTTCGAGCCGTTCCAACGCCTCGGAGACCGCGACAACACCGCCGGCCTCGGCCTCGGCCTCGCCCTGGCCAGGGGACTCACCGAGGCGATGGACGGCACGCTCACACCCGAGGACACCCCAGGAGGAGGACTGACCATGGTCCTGTCCCTGCCCGTCGCCACCGCGGCCGCCGGCCTCATCCGGCCCATTGATCTCGCCTGAGCCGAACTCGCTTACGGAGCAAGTCATTTTCACCATGGGGGTCTTATGTCATTCGATGAGGAATGGGCGGAGCTCAGGTCGGCCGCTGCCACGAACCAGACGGCAATGCGACTCAATCAGCTCGACCCCGGAGGGGGCGGCGGAGCGGGGCCGCAGGGGGATCTGGTGGTCACCCAGACGGACCTGGCGGCAGTCGGTGACGCCGCCTTCAAGCTGCGGCACCGGCTCGGCACCGACGGGGACCACGCCAAGGCCAGTACGCACGAGGCGGCGAGTTCCCTGAAGAAGGACTTCGCCCTTGGCGCCGCCCTCTCGACGGTGGCGGACAAGTGGCACGACCAGGTGGGCACCTTGCTTGACGCCTGCGCCCACATCTCCAATCACCTGGACTACACGCAGAAGGCTCATGCCGGCGACGAGCACTGGATAGCCACCCAGTTCAAATTCGCCCAGTTGGACAAGGGCTTCGAGGAAAGGGCGCAGTACTGATGGATCTGGACGCACTGCGTTTCGCGGACCTCTCGAAGCTGTCCACGGCGGTGGCCGACTGGACGGCCATGGCCACGAAACTGTGGGAGCTGGAGTCGGACGCCCGCGGCGACCTCGGCGGGAAAGCGGCGAAGGCCGACTGGGCGGGGGTGAACGCGACCGTGACGCGGGAGTTCGTCGGCAAGACCGCCAAGGAGTTCGCCGATGCCGCCACCGAGGCAACCAGTATCGGGAACATCCTGCGCGATACCCACGGCGAACTCGCCGGCTACAAGGCCCGCCTGAACGAGGCCATCGCTCGGGCGCTGGAGAAGAACCTCACCGTGGTGAGTACGGGCAACGGCGGTTTCACCGTCACGATGAACGTCCACCCGGACCGCGCCGCCAAGGGCCACACGGTGCCCGAGCACACCGAGACCGACGCGACCGCGTTCCGCGACGAGGTCCAGCGGATTCTCGAGGAGGCCACCGAAAGCGACACGACGGCCGCGCAGGCCCTGACGATGCTGGTCGGCCAGACCCCGTACGGCTTCTCGGACGCGGCCTACTACGACCGCGACCGCGCAGCGGACGCGATGAAGGAAGCCGACCGCGTCGCACACCTCCTCAAGACCAAGGGGGACGGCATGTCCCCGGAAGAGTTCGACAGACTCAGCGCCGATCTGGCCAGGTACAAGGACGACCGGCTCTTCCAGGAGAAGCTCGCCACCACGATCGGCCCACGCGGCCTGCTCGACTTCTGGGCCGACCTGGCCGACCCCTCCGACGGCGGCACCTTGCAGCGCTCCCGCCACGACCAGCTCGGCGATTTCCAGCGCAGTCTTTCCCTCACCCTGGCCGGCGCCACCCAGTCCGACAGCCCGGCCATGCGCACCTGGGAGAACGACATGGTCAAGCTCGGCGAGGAGCGGATCCAGACCCGCGGCACCCAGGTCTACGGCTACCAGGTGATGAGCAACCTCATGCGCAGCGGCGACTGGGACAACCGCTTCCTGGGCGACTACGGCAACGCACTCGTCGCCACCGAGAAGAAGATGAAGCTCCCGGCCAACTACTGGAACGGCGGCATCCCACCCGTGCCGAAGCTGAACTTCATCTGCGAGGACTTCGGCCGCGACCCCATGACCGGCTTCATGACGGCGCTGGCAGCCAGCCCGAACGCGGCGACCGAGTTCTTCAACGCCACCCAGCCCGCCGACAACGCCCAGTACGTCCTCGGCGACCGGCAGACCTTCGACGACACCCCCCTCGACACCAAGGACGGCAACACCGCGCGGGAGGCCACGGGCGCCGCCCTGGTCTCTGCGGCCACGGGAGTCGACCCCAACAACACGACAACGCGTCCCGACGACCTCACGCCGGAACACCGCCAGGTTCTGGACCGCTCCCTGAAGTACCTCTCCGAGCGCGGCGACGAGTTCCCCTCCGAGATGCGCGACGACATGGCCAAGGTCCTCTCCGCCCACAGCGATGTCGTACACCACTCGGCCAGCGCCATGTCGGACACGCCGGACGACTCCCGCCAGCTCGACCGCCACCACCTCCTGGAGGTGAGCAAGCAGGTCTCCCGCGACCAGAACTCCTACGGCATGCTCAACGAGGCCATGAACCGAGAAATGATCAAAGACATCCACGCAGAACACCCGCGTGACCCCAACGAGACACTGCAGAACGCGGGCCGCACGGTCGGCTTCCTCGAAGAGGCCCGCTACCAGGCCCTCAAGACCGACAAGGATGACCCCGCGTGGGAAGCCAAGTGGCGTTACCACGGCTTCGGCGGAGCAGCCAACTTCATCCCCGTGGTCGGCGACATAGCGCAACGGGGCGTCGACGCCCTCGCCTACCAGTGGCAGCTCGACGAGCAGGCGCGGATCGACGCGGGAGCCCAGGAACAGAACGCGAAGACGTTCACGCACCGGGAGAACCAGTTGAGGGCGCTGTCCGAGGAGTGGGCCAAGGCGAACCCCGGGCACTCCTACACTCCGCGCACGCTGGAGCAGGAGATCAACACGTCCGCAGTGACGGGGAACGTCGCCGCCAAGGGTCTGGCAGGCACCCAGTGAGGCGCCTGCGCACGGCCATGATGACCGCTGCCGGGGCCGCGGCACTGATCGCAGTGACCGGGTGCAGCAAGGGCAGGGAGTACGCGCTGCCGGGCGACATCTGCGGCGTGGCCGCTGATTCGGCCCTCATCGCACCGCTGCTTCCGCCCGGCGCCAAGCTGGAGCAGTCGACGTACGGAGCCAGGCCACACGCTCCGCGGTGCGAACTGACCGTGGACAAGAACACTGTTCTGACCGTGAAAGGCGACGTGACCACGGCGGACGAAGACGTCATGGGGGGCATCAGACAGCGCTTGGAGAGCTCCGGCGATCCCGCACAGATCGACGTGGGCGACGCCGCCCGCGTTGCCGACTCCATGGCCGTCGCGGTCGCACGGTGCACTTACGAGGGCAAGCCCAGCCAGTTCGTCGTCGAGATCTACCCGCCCGTCAAGGCCTCCGATCTGCCCGAACGCCGTGAGGCTCTCGCCCGTCTCATGACCGTGTACTTCCCTGCGGCCCAGAAGGCGGTGGGCTGCGCCTCCTGACCGGATTGCCGATGATGGCCCTCATGGCGGCCACTGAAGCCGACGGGTTTCCCCTCAAGCGGCGAACGCCGTCGTGGTCCGCACCGACCAGGACCGGTCCTGACGCAACTCCGTCAAGAGGTCGTAGCCATCACATCAGCGGTGCGTCAGGGTCGGGTGCCGGTGCCCGTACCGGCCCTAAAGTCCCCCTCATGGGACGACGTTTCGTGCAGCTCACGACCGGCGCACACGCCGCGGCGGAGCCTCCAGGACCTGTCGCACGCGACATCCACTGGGCCGGCGAAAGGCGCTCGGCCGTCGGTGTCGCGTCCCTCCTGTACACGGCCCTGATCGCCATGGACACGGGTTTCGGCGAGCTCGACGCGACCCGCGGCGCCCTCTGGACCGGCCTGGCCGCCCTCCTCTTCGTGATCCTGCTGCCTTCCAGGGTCTCCGTAGGTCCCGGTCTGCTGAGCGCCCGAGGACTGCTGGTGGAACACACCGTCCGCACCGACTTCCTCGTCTCGGTCAGGTGGTCCGACGGGGTGGCCCAGCGGATGATCCTCCGCGACACGGAGGGAAGCCAGGCCGAGATCGATCCGACCGTCCTGGTCCGCAATCCCGCGATGTGGCGCCGCCTCGACATGGACACCCGCACATCGATCCAGCGCGGCACTCTGCTGTGCGGCGCCACCGCCCTGCGGCAGCTGGCGGAGCGCATCGACCGCGAGACGGCCCACACGGTCTTCAAAGTCTCCGGCCTCCGGTGATCAGCGGCGCATGAGCGCCGGCCGCCAGGGGGAAGTGGCAGTTTCCCTGCTCCCTGACACCGTCCAGGAACTTGGCGTAGTGGCGGGCAGACCGTCAGCCGGCCGGCGAGTCACCCCGGCCATCACCCGACGCCACTTTCGGCCGGCCCCCGAGCTTCCGTAGCCGAGGAGCCGAAGGGTCCCGGGCCGGCGGGGCGGCGGCGGGCTGGAGGCACCCCCGACGAGCTGTAGGGGCGTGTGCTCTTGGCCGCGGGGCGGCCGCGGCGGGTCTTGCCCCATGGCTTGTAGATCGACAGCGCCGTCGCCGAGACCAGCAGCACCAGGGAGATGCTCATGGTGATCACCAGCTGCAGGCTGAGGGATTCAGGGGCCGTGCCCACCTCTGCCTGTTCGCGCAGCCAGTGCTGGAGGAAGAAGTGGCCGTTCAGCATCAGGGCGACGGTGATGACGAGCTTGGTCACGATCCAGTAGTGCTTCAGCAGGCCCCACTGCGTCGCCGCCGCGAGGAGCAGGCCGGTCAGCAGGGTCGTCCAGGCGACGATGGCGATCAGTTCGATCCCGAGAATCTCCATGACGACGCGGGTTGCGCGGACGAGTCCGGCGTCGTCGGTGGTGAGGCCGACGAGCCCGAGGATGAGCTGGGCGATCTCGATTCCCACCCAGCCGACCGCCACCGTCACGTGGAGGGTGAGGATCGCCTTGCGCCATCGCTGGGGCAGGCGCCGAACCCTTCCCGCGGCGGGCGGTGTTCGGGGGTGGGGTGCCGGGCGGGCTGCCGGACCGGGGGCAGCGCCCTCTGCCGCCGCGCTGCCCGCGCTCGCGCTCGCGACGGTCCCGGGGTGCTTCCTACTCGCGGTCTGCGTCATGTGTCATGCCTCCGGTCGTCGTCGTCCAGGCCGCCGGCGAGGTCGGCGCGGTGCGAGCCATGGGTGGGTTCCCGGTTGCCGGGCTTGGTGGAACTGCGGTTCTCACGTACGCCCGGCGATACGCCGAACGCCAGGAACGCCAGTGCGGGGGCCACCGTGACGCCCGCGCTCACCACGGCTGTGGTGGCCGGGGTGGCGAAGGTGAGGCCGACCGCGGCTGCGGCGGTGACCAGCACGACGACGGCACCGTACGCGGCGACGGTGAGGCGGATCAGGCGTAGCCGTTCCGCCTCCGGTCGTCGGGTACGGCTCAGAAGCCAGGCCAGGGAGGGCAGCAGCAGGACGGCGTGCATGGTGACGGCATGGGCGGGGCGCAGGAAGCCCGCTGCCTGGTAGGCCTCGGCCGCGCGGCCCGCTCCCTCCAGCGTCAGCCCGTAGACGATCATCACTGCTCCGGCCGCCATGGAGCCGGTGAGCGCCACCAGTCCGGCGCGGAGCGCGAGCCGCATGCTGGGGGCGGCTCTCGGGTGGGGGCGCAGTGCGGCGACGGTGAGTGCGACGACGACCGCGATGAGGGTGACGCCGCCGGCCGCCAGGGCGCGCGTGACGAAGGTGTCGAAGGTGGTCTCGGTGTTGAAGTGCGAGGGGACGCCGCGCCACGCCTGCAGGATGATCAGACCGGTCTCCAGCAGGGACGCCGCGGTGAACGCGCCCAGGAGGAGGGTGCGGGTGCGCGCGGCGAGCGGGAGGAGCAGGCAGATCCAGGTGACGGTCAGCACGCTGATCCCGAAGGACAGCCCGAAGGTGATCGGCTTCCGCCAGGAGACGGGGCCGTCCCAAGGGCCGCCGGCGAGCAGGAGGACGACCGTGTGGAAGGCGGCGGACGCGAGCAGGAGAAGGGCCGCGCCGATGGGGATCTGCCAGGCCGAGCGCGATCGTACGGGCGAGGTTGCGGTGATGCGTTCGTCCGCGGACATGTGGTCGCCTGCGGTCATGCGTTCACCCCCGGTGCGGTGGGGCGCGAGCGGAACAGTGCGATCGCGGCCCACACCAGCCATGCCGTGCCACCGAAGCGGACGACGGGCAGCAGGTAGCCGAAGTCGAGGGCGAGGAGCGTGAGGGTGGCGGCCAGTCCGGCGGCGGCGATGACCAGCCCGGTGGTGGCGCAGGCACGTGGCAGGAGGCCACTCCCGCGGGCTGCCAGGCAGGTGCCTGCTGCCAGGAGAGCGAAGGACACGGCGTATCCGACACCGCCGGCGAGGAAGGACAGGTCTGCCAGGGCACGGGCCAGGGCTGCGGGTGCGTCTTCCGGAAGCCGGCCGAGGGTCCAGGTGAGCGCGGCGCTGGAGGCCAGCGCGCCACTGGCCATCAGTCCGCCGGCGAGGACTGTCGCCGCCGCGGCGCCCTGGTCCTGCCCCTGCCCCTGCCGCACCAGCCGGGCCAGGGTGGCGGCCACGGGCACCAGGAGCACGGCGGCGACGAGCAGCAGGAAGGCGCCCAGGTCGATCGCGGTGCCGTGGTCGCGTACGTACTGGCTCAGGATGTCGTGGCCGGAGGCGTCGGGCTGCGGGGTGGCGCGGTTGGTGACGACGTACGCGGCGGTGAGTACGGCGTAGGAGAGCGAAACGGTGAGCAGCGCAACGGTGCCGCGCGGGCGCGGGGCCGCGCCCCGGAGCGAGGCCGCGTGGGACTCATGTGCTGATGCGAGCATGACATCTCCTGGATCATCGGTGAAGGGATTCGGTGTGGGACCCCGGCGGGCGGTGCTGGGTGTGCGGCCCCGGTGCGTGACAGTCAGAATGCGGCTGCGGTGGCGCCATGGTCGTCCCGCAGCGGGAGGTGGTTCGGCTACTCCCTGGGGAGTAGCCGTACCGGTACGGGTGTGAAGTCCCGCAGCAGCCACTCCAGTTCCGCGGGCGATGCTCCACCGCCGCGTGTCCCCGCGCGCCGGCGCAGAACGCGGGCTCGGAACTGCTTGTGGGACTTGTCGTGCGCCTGCTCCACTCGGGCAGGTCTTCGCCTGTGCGCCGGCGGTGCGGGATGACGAGTCCGGTGCCCGGGTAGCCGCCGTCGGCGATCGTGATGGCCTTGTCGACGGCGGCCCTTGGCGCCGGATTCCTCCCATGCCTTGCAGTCGCTGCGGTTGCCCTGCAGGGGCGGCCGACCACGACGACCAGGCGGGTGTTGGCGTCGATTGGTCGATGATGCGGTCCGCCGCCGACTTCGACACCCCGAACAACGGCGCGAGCTGGCGCGTCGTCAAGTTCGAGCGCCAGTACGCCGTGACCAGCAGGTACGGGACAACCCTTAAGCCCCAGGCGCTGCGTGGAGCGGCGAGCCCGCCAGGGGGGTGGAGTCGAGGTATCTGACCTCGTAGACGCGCTCGGCGAACTTCCAGCCGTCGGACGTGCGCTGGTAGCGGTCGTGATAGAGGGCGTAGTTCAGGTGCGAGCTGCCGTTGTGCATCCGCCCGAACTCCTGGATGTACACGCGCCCGACCGCGGTGTCGCAGTCGAGCCGGATGACGCCGGGGTGGGTGTTCTGCACGAAGAACTCCCACAGTCCTTGCCCCCACTCGATTCCCGCGCGGATCTCCTCGCGGCCGATGAACTCCTTGTCGATGTGCGGCCATCGCATGGTGCCGTCGGGCGTGAACAGCGAGGCGACGCGGTCGAAGTCGCGCATCATCACAGCGTCGGTGACCTCGGCGCGAAGCTCCTCGATATCGAAGCGATCGAGGACATTCCGCATAGCGCCCATCGGGTTTCCCTGCCTCATCGATGCGTCGGTCAGGCGTCTGCCGCCTGCCTGGTGGCTGATGAGTCCAGCATCGCTGCAGGTCAGCGGCGGAACAATGTAGAGTCCATGGAGCTATCCATAACGTGGGAGTTATGCATGGAGCTGCGCGACATCGAGATCTTCCTGACACTGGCGGAAGAGCTGCACTTCGGCCGCACCGCGGAACGGCTTCACGTCTCCCAGGCCCGTGTCAGCCAGGCCATCCGCAGACAAGAACGCCGCCTCGGCGTGGCCCTGTTCGATCGCACCAGCCGACGCGTGGCCCTGACCCCTGTCGGCCGGCGCCTGCGTGAAGACCTGCAGCAGGCCCTCGACCTCCTCCACGCGGGACTCGCGCGCGCCCAAGCAGCCGGCCCGGGCGCGGGCCGGACCCTGCGGCTGGGTGTCTTCGGCCACGCCGGACACGAACTACGCCCCCTCGTAGACGCGTTCCGCACCCGCTACCCCGGCAGCGACATCCAGTTCGGCGAAATCAACGGCGCCGACGCGTTCACCGCCCTGCGCGCCGGAGAGCACGACGCGCACGTGCTGTGGCTGCCCGTCGCCGAACCGGACCTCACCGTCGGCCCCACCGTGCTCACCGGAGGCCGCGTGCTGGCCGTGGCCGCGGACCATCCGCTCGCCCGACGCGGCACCGCATCCCTGGAAGACCTCGCCGACAACCACGTCGTCGACCTCGGCCCCGAAGCCCCCGAGTACTGGGTCGCCTCCATGGTCCCCACCCGCACCCCGCTCGGCCGGCGTATCCCCCGCGGGCCCGCCGCGCGGACCTTCCACGAGATCCTCTCCCTGGTCGCGGCCGGACGCTGCGTCCACCCGCTGGGCGAAGTCGCCGCGCGCTACAACAAGCCCCCCGGCATCGTCTTCCTGCCCCTCCATGACGCCCCCACCCTCGAATGGGCGCTCACCTGGCGTACCACCGCTGACAGCCCCGGCATCCGCGCACTGGCCCAAACCGCCGCCGACCTCGGCCCCATCGCACTATGACAGCGACAACGGGCAGCGAACGGGGGCACGCGGCAAACCCGGCCGCTACGGAACGGGAACCGATCCTCCGAGGGCGCGCAGCAGCCCGGAAAGACCCTCTGCGGGACCGGACCGTACGGCCGGGGCCAGGCTCACCGCCCGCGCCGCGCGCAGCCGGCCCCGCCACGGTCCACCGCCCGGTCCGCGCCGATCTCCTGGCGCACTGCCCGCCCCCTGCAAGGGCCGCCGTTCGTCCCTGTGTCCGCGACCAAGTCCCGCAGGTCCGGCTCCGAGGCCAAGGAGACCGAGGCCAAGCTCAGAAGTGGATCTCAGCCCTGGTCGAGGCCGCCCAGACCGGCATCAACCCGTCACTTGCCACCATGCCGTTGGCCGACTACGGCACCGCGAACTTGGACCTCGCGCTTCGAGGGCTGGAACTCAAGACACTCGACCCCTGTCTGGCCGGTTGGCGTCTGCACGTAGTGCCCATGCCCTCTGCAAGATCGCCGGACACGGCTCGCTGACCACCACTCAGCGCTACCCGCACCCCGACTCTGGCCAGATCACCGCAGCTGGTGCCGCGCTGTCTGCGCACCTCATGGTGCTCCGTGCACCTCGTTCGCTGCCAGTCACGGCCGTTACCGCCGTCTGATCCGCACCGACCGCCCTGGTCCCCAACTGGTCCCCAAAAACGATCAGGGGCCGTTTTGGATTGCTCCAAAACGGCCCCTGATCTGCGACTCTTTCGAGTCGGGACGACAGGATTTGAACCTGCGACCCCTTGACCCCCAGTCAAGTGCGCTACCAAGCTGCGCCACGTCCCGATGTGCCTTCGGTTGTCCTCCGACTGGGTTTCCCCTGTCCCGGCGGCACATGCAGAACATTACCCCACGGCGAGGGGTGTGCACGCACCGGTAATCGGCGGGGGCAGGATGAGGGGGTGAACGCACGGGACAGGGACGACGCGGGGCGGGCGCGGAGCGCTCGGCCCAGGGACGGGCTGGGGCGGCCGCTACCGTACGGGGCTCAGGGGGTGGAGCGGCAGCCCGAGGGGGTGGCCCGCTCGCCCCGCGAGACGACGCGCGAGGCGCAGCGGCTGCTGGACGCCGGGATGCCCTTCCACGCGCACGAGGTGTTCGAGGACGCCTGGAAGTCGGGGCCGCCGTCGGCGGCCCCGCTGTGGCGGGGGCTCGCGCAGCTCGCGGTCGGGCTGACGCACGCCGCGCGCGGGAACGCCGTCGGCGGGGCGCGGCTGCTGCGGCGCGGGGCCGATGCCCTGGCCGGGCGGGAGGACGCGTACGGGATCGACGTGGCGGGGCTGGTCGGATGGGCCCGGGAACTGGCCGGGCGGGTGGAGGCCGGGGAGCACATCGACGCGGCGGCCGAGGCTCCCGGGCTCTCCGGCCCGCGGGGCACCCCCGGCGGGCCGGGTCCCGCCTGACCGGCGGCCCGGCGGCCCCGCGACCCCGCAGCCCGGCGGCCCGGCCCGGGCCTACTCGGCGGGCTGGAGCAGGTCCCAGCGGTTGCCGTACAGGTCCTCGAAGACGGCGACGGAGCCGTACGGCTCGTGGCGCGGCTCTTCCAGGAAGCGGACGCCCTCGGCCGTCATCCGGGCGTGGTCCCGGGTGAAGTCGTCGGTGTAGAGGAAGAAGCCGACGCGGCCACCCGTCTGGTCGCCGACCCGCGAGCGCTGGGCCTCGTCCTTGGCGCGGGCCAGCAGCAGCGCCGTCTCCTGGGCGCCGGGCGGCCGGACCACGACCCAGCGGGAGCCGTCGGGGCGCGCCGTGTCCTCGGCGAGGTCGAAGCCGAGGGCGCGGGTGTAGAAGTCGATGGCCTCGTCGTAGTCGTGGACCACGAGGGCGGTGAGGGCGATGTGTGCGGGCATGGCCCCTATTGTGCGCCGAGGAGGACCACGTCGAGGGTGCGGGGGCCGTGGACTCCTTCCACCCGGTCGAGTTCGATGTCGCTGGTCGCGGAGGGGCCGGAGATCCAGGTCAGCGGGCGGGCCGGGTCCAGGAGGGGCAGGGCTTGCGGGACGGAGTCCACGACCTGGCCGGGGACGCGGACGAGGCAGATGTGGTGGTCGGGGACGAGGGTGATGCGGCGCCTGCCCTGGGCGGGGCCGCCGTCCAGGACGATCGTGCCGGTTTCGGCGATGGCCAGGGCGCAGCCGGTCACCACGGCGTCCACCCGGTCCAGCTCCCGCGCCGTCTGCTCCGCCCGGTCGGTGAGGAGGGTGGCCGGCAGGCCGTCGGGCCAGTCGAAGCCGAGGGCGGGCGGGAGCTGCACGGTGGCGGCGTCGGCCAGCAGGCGCCGCAGCAGGTCGGGCAGCCCGCGGCCATCCGTGCGGTGGACGCGGGCCCGGTACTCGGCCAGGTTCGCCGCCAGCAGGTCCACCCGTTCCGCGGGGGTGCGGGAGCCGTGGACCTGGAGGTAGTCCCGGGGGATCGCGGGCTCCGGGCCCGGCTCCCCCACGCCGCGGCGGATGCGGCCGAGGATGCGGTCCTTGCTGCTCATCGGGGGGTCTCCCGTTCCCGGGTCCACCAGTCGCGGAAGGACTGCGCCGGTACGGGGGGCAGTTCGCGGCTGTCGGTCCAGGCGCGCCCGGGTCCCGGCAGCCGGCGCGGGGCGAGGCGGCGGGCCCGGGCCAGGAGGCGTTCGCCCGCACGCAGGGCGCCCGGGTGGTCCAGGAGCAGCCTGGCGGCGCGCAGGGCGGCCCGTTCGGCGGTGTGGCCGTGTGCGGGGCGGATCCGTACCCGGATGCCCTCGCGGGTCACCGGCCCGCCCTGGGCAACCCGTTCGCGCAGGTGGATGAGGACCTCCGGGATGTCGATGGCTACCGGGCAGACCTCGTAGCAGGCCCCGCACAGGGTGGAGGCGTACGGCAGTGACGCGTCGAT
Source organism: Streptomyces sp. NBC_01408 (assembly GCF_026340255.1). GTDB lineage: Bacteria > Actinomycetota > Actinomycetes > Streptomycetales > Streptomycetaceae > Streptomyces. The sequence continues at coordinate 912,239 of NZ_JAPEPJ010000002.1, forward strand.
CTCACTGGCGGTGCCCCTGAGTTGAGGGCTGAGGATGGCCCCGATGGGGCCGGGGTAGACGGAGCCGTAGGCGTGGCCGCCGGCGCGTTCGTAGACCGGGCAGACGTTGAGGCAGGCGGAGCAGCGGATGCAGCGCAGGGCCTGGCGGCCGGTCTCGTCGGCGAGGGTGTCGGTTCGGCCGTTGTCGAGGAGGACGAGGTGGAAGGCGGTGGGCCCGTCGCCGTCCGTGGTGCCGGTCCACATCGTCGTGTACGGGTTCATCCGCTCGGCCGTCGAGGAGCGCGGCAGTGTCTGGAGGAAGATCTCCAGGTCCCGGAAGGTCGGGATCACCTTTTCCACGCCGACGACCGAGATCAGGGTCTCGGGCAGGGTCAGGCACATCCGGCCGTTGCCCTCGGACTCGAAGACGACCATGGTGCCGGTCTCGGCGACCATGAAGTTGGCTCCGGACACGGCGACTTTCGCGCGCAGGAACTTCTCGCGCAGGTGCAGGCGCGCCGCCTCGGCGAGTTCCCTGGGGTCGTCGCCGAGCCCGTCCGGTGCGGGCCGGCCCCAGCGGCCCATCTCGGCGGCGAAGACCTCGCGGATCTCGGCGCGGTTGCGGTGGATGGCGGGGACCAGGATGTGGGAGGGGCGGTCGTGGCCGAGCTGGACGATCAGCTCGGCGAGGTCGGTCTCGTAGGCGGCGATCCCGGCCTCTTCCAGGGCTTCGTTGAGGCCGATCTCCTGGGTGGCCATGGATTTGACCTTCACGACTTCAAGCTTTTCGGTGGCCGCGGTGTCACGGCCGCCGGTGGCCTGGACGAGGTCGGTCACGATCCGGTTGGCCTCGTCGGCGTCGGCCGCCCAGTGGACGGTGCCGCCGGCGGCCGTGACCGCTTCCTCCAGCTGGAGGAGGTAGTGGTCCAGGTGGCGCAGGGTGTGGTCCTTGACCGCCTTGCCGGCGGCGCGCAGCCGGTCCCAGTCCTCGAGTTCGGCGACGGCGCGGGCCCGCCGGTCGCGGATGGTGTGCGTGGCGCGGCGCAGGTTGGAACGCAGCACCTCGTCCCGTACGGCCTCCCGGGCGGCGGTGGGGAAGGCGGGCATGCCCAGATGCGTACCGGTCATGGCAGGGGGTCCTCCTCGGTCGCGGCCAGGATCTCGGCGAGGTGCAGCGCCCGCAGCGGGGTGCCGGTGCGGCGCAGGAGGCCGTCGAGGTGGGCGAGGCAGGAGTTGTCTGCCCCGCACAGGAAGTCCGCGCCGGTGGTGCGGGCGTTCGCGATCTTGTCGGCGCCCATGACGGTGGACACGTCGGGGTTCTTGACAGCGAAGGTTCCGCCGAACCCGCAGCACTCCTCGGCGCCGGGCAGCTCGACGAGGTCCAGGCCCTTGACGGCGGACAGCAGCCGGCGCGGCCGGTCGCCGAGGCCCAGTGCGCGCAGTCCGTGGCAGGAGGGGTGGTAGGTGACGGTGTGCGGGAAGTACGCGCCCACGTCCGTCACGTGGAGCACGTCGGTCAGGAACTCGGTCAGTTCGTACACGCGCGGGGCCAGTGAGTCCGCCGCCTCCGCCAGCGCGGTCCCCCGTCCCTCCTGGGCCGCCATGCGGCCGATGCGCGGGTAGTGCGCGCGGATCATCGCGGCGCAGGACCCGGAGGGGGTGACCACGTACGGGTACCCGGCGAAGGCCCGGGCCGTACGCAGGACCAGCGGTTCGCTCTCGCGCCGGTACCCGGTGTTGTACTGGGGCTGGCCGCAGCAGCTCTGGGCGGAGGGGAAGTCCACTTCGACGCCCAGCCGCTCCAGGAGGCGTACGACGGCGATGCCGGTTCCCGGGTACAGCGCGTCGTTGACGCAGGTGACGAACAAGGCGACACGCATGACGGGCAGAATAGCCGGGTGAAGAAGTTCTCAGTGATCGGCATAGGCGCGGGCGACCCGGACCACCTGACCCTCCAGGCGGTCAAGGCGATCGGCGCGGCGGACGCGTTCCTCATTCTGGAGAAGGGCGAGGAGAAGGCGGATCTGACCGGGCTGCGGCGCGCGATGCTCGACGAGTACGCCCGCCCCGGCCACCGGCTGGTGGAGGGCCGCGACCCGGACCGTGACCGGACTCCGTCGCACTACGCCCCGACGGTGGACGGCTGGCGCAGCGCGCGGGCGGAGCTGTTCGAGCGGTTCATCGCGGAGGATCTGGCGGAGGGCGAGACCGGGGCGTTCCTGGTGTGGGGCGACCCCTCGCTGTACGACTCCACGCTCGCGATCCTCGACGAGGTGCTGGAGCGGGGCCGGGTGGCGTTCGAGCACGAGGTCGTCCCCGGCATCAGCAGTGTTTCGGCGCTGCTGGCGCGGCACCGGACCAATCTGAACCGGGTCGGCCGGCCGGTCCAGATCACCACCGGGCGGCGGCTCGCCGAGGGCTGGCCCGAGGATGTGGACGACGTGGTGGTGATGCTGGACGCGCGGCACGCGTTCACCGCCCATCTGGACCAGGACCTGTACATCTACTGGGGGGCCTACGTGGGCACGCCCGACGAGATCCTGGTCTCGGGGAAGCTGGCCGAGGTCGCCGGGCGGATCGAGGAGCTCCGGACCGAGGCCCGGGCCCGCAAGGGCTGGATCATGGACACCTATCTCCTGCGGCGCGGCTGAGCACTCAGGCGAGGAGGGCGGGGAGTGCGGCGGCGAAGCGTTCGTACTCCCCGGGCCCGTTGTAGATCTGCCCGCAGACGCGGATACCGCCGCCGCCCCGCCGGGGCCAGACCAGCACCCGCGTACGCAGCTTCGCGGCGATCTCCTCGCGCAGGGCCACGGCGGCGTCCTGTGTCTCGCCGATCCCGGGCGGCAGGAGCAGGGAGCGCAACGGGAGGCCTTCGGTGTGCGGGAGGGCGGTGAGCCCGGGGATCCGCGCGAGGAGGTCCGCGCCGTGGGCGGCGAGGGCGGTGTTGTGCGCGCGGACCTCGGCGGCGCCGAGGCGTTCCAGGAGGTCGAGGCCCTCGGGGGCGGCCAGCCAGCCGGTGTAGTCGGCGGTGGCCCGGTACTCCACGGAGCGGGGGAAGCCGCGGTGGTCCTCCCAGGAGGGCGCGAGGGCGCGGACCCGGCCACGGTGGGCGGGGGCGACGGCCAGCAGCGCGCTGCCGGAGGGGGCGTACCCCCACTTGTGCAGGTTCCCGAACCAGAAGTCGGCGCCCTCGGCGACCGGCCGCGCCAGCATGCCGGGGGTGTGGGCGCCGTCCACGACGGTGGTGACGCCGCGGGCGGCGAGGTCGGCGAGGAGCCGGGGGCCGGCGATGAGGCGGGCAGTGGGCGAGCTGACGTGGTCGAGCAGCGCCACCCTGGTGCGGGGTGTGAGCGCGGCCAGCACGGTCTCGCGCACGGCGTCCTCGTCGGGCAGGTACGGGTCCAGGGCCACGGTGGTGACGGGGGCGCGGCGGGCGGCCGCCGCGACGACGGTGCCGTAGCCGTGGTCGGTGACCAGGATCTCGTCGCCGTCGGCGAGGGGGATGGCGTCGAGGGCGAGGTTGGCGCCCTCGGTGGCGTTGGCGATGAAGGCGATGCCCTCGGGGTCCGCTCCGAGGTGCGCGGCGATCCGGGCCCGGGCGACGGCCAGCCGGTTGGAGACGGAGTTGAAGAAGGCGTCGGGGTCCGCGTGGGCCTCGGCGCGGAGGGCTTCCTGCGCCTTCTGCACGGGGACCGGCACGGCCCCGTAGGAACCGTGGTTGAGGTGGGCCGTGCCCGGGTCCAGCCGGAAGAGGCCGGCACCGCCCGGGAAGACGGACGGGGTGGCGGGGTCGGTCACGGGTACCTCCGGGTGGCGTGGGCGGCGTTCTGCCTCCGGATCATGCAGGGGCGGCGGCCCGCACGGAAAGGCCAATCGCGACGGATTGGCCTGCGGGGCGGTCCCGGTGGCGGGCGGCGGCCCGAGGGACCCGGCGCCCGGACCGATCGCAGCACCGGAGCACCGCAGCCGTGGTGCCCGGCATGAACGGGCGCCCCCTAAGGCGTGTCGCGGCCGCTGGTCGCCGCGTAGTACTGGAGGTCCTGGACCTCGACCTTGTGGTCCACCGGGTAGGGCAGCTCCACCTGCGCCTTGGTCTTCCCGTCCCGTACGACCTGTGCCGAGCTGGTGCCCGGCTTCAACGGCAGCAGTTCGGCGTGGATCCCGGCGGGCGCGTCGTGGGAGTCCTCGGCGGACCCGACGGCCGTGCGGACGACTCCCGGCGCGGCGAGGAAGCTGAGCACCTCCACCGTGTCCCGGGACGCGGCGCTGCCCTTGCGCAGCGACATCACCAGGGACTGGTCCCCCGTGGGATCGGCCGCCGCGAACTGGGTGCGCCCCGTGAGGTACAGCGTGTCCCGGACGATCTCCGGCCAGCTGCCCGTCTTGAACTTCGTCAGGTAGTAGGAGGTCAGGTCCAGGTAGGCGTAGCCGTTGTGGAGGGAGGGCGCGAACTGGGTGCCCTCGGAGTAGTCGTTCCAGGTGGTGAGCTGCACCCAGTCGGCGCCGTCGTCGATGGCGTGCGTCCAGGTGGAGCGCAGGGTCGCGGTGTTGCCCGCCTCGTCGTAGATGCCCTGGTTGGGGCGGGCGTCCTGGACGGACACGGGCTGCATCCAGATCTTGCCCATGTCGTGGGCCCGCCGGACATCGCGCCTGGAGCTGTCCTGCCCGACGTAGCTGCGGCTGCCCCACTCGGAGAAGCCGTAGCTGATCTGGGCGAAGTCGGCGCTGTTCCCGTCGAAGTCGAGGAAGAGCGGGACGAAGGCGGTACGGATGCCGTGCCGGGACTTGAGGGCGTCCATGACCCCGGTCCACCAGGCCACGCTCTTCGCCTCCGCCTTGAAGGGGGAGACGACCAGCCGGCCGTCGGGGAGCCGGTGCGCGGCGGGGGCTTTGCCGAGTGCGGCCACGGCGTCGGCGAGGACTCCCGGATCGTCTGTCTTCAGCGAGGTCATGTCGGGCATCAGCATGATCTTGAAGCCGGGGTCCACCGAACGGGCGGCCTCCATCAGGAGGTTGGAGCGCTCCCAGTTCTTCCCGGAGAGGGAGAGCATGTCGAGGGTGAACCCGTCGACGCCGGCCGCGCGGGCGGTGCGCACCTCCTGCTGGAGGTTGGCCAGTTCCCAGGCGCCGCTCTTGGGCGGGACGGGCAGCGGCCGGTCGCGCAGCAGGCCGCCGTACTTCTCGTGCTTGCCGCTTTCGCCGTCCGGGTTCAGGTAGTTGCGGGTGTAGTAGTCGCCGTCCGCGCTCACGTTGTCGAGGGACAGCGGGTACGGGGTGAAGTAGTGGGCGAACACCAGCTTCCTGCCCGCTCCGCCGGAGCGCAGGGCGGCGGGCTGGGGCAGGTCGAAGGGCAGGGCTCCGGCGGGGCGTCCGGCCACGGAGTCCGCCGCGCCGTCGGGGTCGTCCTCGGCGGGCGCCCCGTCGGTGGGCGGCGGGCTCTGGGCCGGCGGCGGGGTGGCCGGACCGGAGGCTTCGGGCGGGGCCTCGGCGGTGGGGTCGGGCAACCAGGGCGCGTCGCCGACGGGGGCCGGACCGCCTTGCGCGGTGGCCCCTCCGAAGGGGTCCCAGGCGATTCCGGTGGCCGCGCAGACGCCGACGAGGAGGAAGGCCGAGATCAGGGTCGCCAGGAGGGGTCTGCGGCCCCGGAAGCGGGGCCGGCGCCGGTGCGAGGACGGGCGCGCCGCCCGCACGGACCGCCGGCCGCCCGCCCGCCGTCCGGCTCGCCGGTCCGTACGCCGGTCAGCCCCGTGCTCCGCTCCCCGGTCGGCGCCGCGCTGCGCTCCCCCGTCCTCGACGTGCTCCGCTCGCCGGTCCGTTCGCCGGTCCGCTGTCATCCTGGTCCCTCCCCGGAACATGCCCCGAGTGGGGGCTGCACAGCAGTAGAGCCCATTACCGGCTGCCGGACAACCGTTCCCAGGAGCCGGGCCGGAACACGTACGTCACAGGGACCAGGGGAACTACGGACGTGTCCGTCGGGGCGGTGTCAGACCCGGTCGGCGGCTATCAGCAGGTACTGGAAGCTGCCGCCCTTGTAGGCGTCGAGGAAGGCGTCCTCGATGCCGGTGGTGAGCGAGGACCTGGCCCGCAGTTCCCAGTAGGGGATCGCCGCGGCCGTCAGGTCCGTGACGCACACCGGCACCAGGCGGTTCGCTGCGAGCTCCTTGAAGTAGGTGCTGCGGGGGTGGACGGCGCAGATGTAATGCGCGTTGATCTCGCTGACGGCCTTGGAGGGCAGCCCGTACGTGTCGTTGTAGCAGCCGGTGATGGTCACGTAGCGGCCACCGCGGCGCAGCAGGCGCGCGTGTTCGGCGAAGAGCTGCGAGAGCTCCACGTACATGGTGCTCTCGTTGTTCCAGACGGCGCTGAAGGCGCCCTTCTCGAAGCCGGTGTCGAGCATGTTCTTGACGTGGAATCGGACGCTCCGCTCCACCTGGCGCTGCCTGGCCTGGTCGTTGGCGAAGGCCACCTGGGACTCGGAGATGGAGACGCCGTCGACCCGGCAGCCGTAGCGCAGGTGGGCGACGAAGCTGCCGCCGCCCCGGCCGCAGCCGGCGTCCAGCACCCGGTCCTGCGGACCGAGTTCGCCGAGATGGCCGGCGAGCAGGTCGGCCTGGGCGCACTCCAGGCGATGCAGTTCCCGGACGACGCGTTCGTCGCGGCCCTCGTCGGGGCCGTCGAGGACGCTCCAGTCGGCCTCGCCGATGCCGTAGTGGTGGTGGTAGGTGCCGTCGACCTCTCCGAGCCGGAGGTTGACGGGATTCTTCTCCTTGTTCCAGTAGTCGGCGACGGACCGCTGGTAGAGGCTGAGGGACATGCCGGGGGATCCCTTCGGGGCGGGGGGGGGTGGTCGGCGTACGCGTCAGGAGCGCGGGGCTGCGATGTCGGCGTTCTCCAGGATCCCGATGGCGTCGGGCACCAGGATCGCCGTGGAGTAGTACGCGCTGACCAGGTAGGACATGACCGACTTCTGGTCGATGCCCATGCAGCGGACGTTGAGGCCGGGTTCGATCTGCTCCGGGATCGCGGCCGGGCGCAGTCCTACGACTCCTTCGTTCTCCTCGCCGGTGCGCAGCGCGAGGATGGAGCTGGTGTGGCCGTCGACGACGGGGATCTTGCCGCAGGGCAGCACGGGAACGCCGCGCCAGGACGGCACCTGCTTGCCGTGGACCTCCACGGTGTCGAGGGCGATGCCGCGTTTGTTGCACTCGCGGAAGAAGGCGGCGATGGCCTTGGGGTGCGCGAGGAAGAAACGGGTGCCGCGGCGCATGCTGAGGAGGTCGTCCATGTCGTCGGGGGTGGGCGGGCCGGACCAGGCGCTGATGCGCTGTCCGTAATCGGCGTTGTGCAGGAGGCCGAACTCCCGGTTGTTCAGCAGTTCGGACTCCTCGCGTTCGCGCATCGCCTCGACGGTCAGGCGCAGTTGCTGCTCGAACTGGTTCATCGGGTCGTTGTAGAGGTCGGCGACGCGGGTGTGGATGCGCAACACGGTCTGCGCGAGGCTGAGTTCGTACTCGCGCGGGCCGAGTTCGTAGTCGACGAAGGTGGCGGGCAGCAGGGCCTCGCCGGCGTGGCCGGAGGAGAGCTCGATGTCGGCCTCGCCGCGCCGGTTGACCGGGCGGCGGCCGTTCTCCACGTACTGTTCGAGGTGGTCCCGCAGGCTCGCCGCGCGGGCGAGCACCTCCTGGAAGGAGCTCCAGCGCAGCACCATGACGGTGGCGGCGGTGGCGGCCCGGACCCCGTATCCCCACCGCGGGTCGGCCTGGCCGAGGGCGTCGTCGCCGAGCTGGTCGCCGTCGGCGACCACGCCGAGGAGCTCGGCTCCGCCGTACTTCCCCTCGGCGCGCTTCTCGAAGCGGCCGTGGGCGATGACGAAGACCTCCTCCACGGCGGCGCCGGACTCCACGAGGGCGTCGCCGGCGCGCAGGTCGCGCTTGACGAAGCGCCGTGCCAGTTCCTCCAGTACGTCGGTGTCGGCGAAGCCTTTGAGGACGGGGAGTTCGGCGAGGGTGGGGGCGAGGATGCGTACGTCGTCCGCGCCGCTCTGGACGAAGGAGACCCGGCCGCGCCCGACGGCGTGGGTGAGGCGGCGGTTGACGCGGTAGGTGCCGGCTCCGAGGTGCACCCAGGGCAGCATGCGCAGCAGCCAGCGCGAGCTGATCCCCTGCATCTGGGGCACGGACTTGGTGGTCGTCGCGAGATTGCGGGCCGCTGCGGTGCTCAGGCTCAGCTGCCGGTCGGCGGCGGGGTCGTGCCCCTCCAGGGGGTGCTGTGCCTCTGTGGTCATGCGGGTTCCTCCATGCGTCGGGCCACGCGGAACGTGCTGCACCGCTCACGTTGGTGCGCCCGCGGCGGCTCGCGGTAGCGGGGCGGACCGTGCGGACTGTTGAAAATCGCGGCCGGTTGAACCGGTGCACGTCTGTACGAGGCCCCTGGCCGTGGACACCAGTGCAGGCTTTCAACGCCGGCGGATCTTCAACACACGCGCCGGGCGGAGCGCCTACCGGGGCGCGGGGCGGCGCCCGCTCCATGGGTGGGTGTGCCGACCCGCAGGAGGAGCCATGGACCGCGCCGCCCCCGACCGCCCCGTGCCCGCCGGCCGCCGGGGGGAGGTGCTGGGGCGGCTGCTGGACGGCCGGAGCGGGCTGGGCCTCGGGCTGGAGCCCGGCCGGGCATCCGTAGCCGGAAGCGAAGGGAGCGCCGCGAGCGCCGGGAACGCAGGGAACGCCGGGAGCCAGCCCTCGGGGACGGGCCTGGTCATCCCCCCGCTGTACTGCCCCGACGCCGTCCGGGACGATCCCGCCCTGGGGGACGAGGTCGACGAGCGGCTGGTGCTGTGGGCGCGGGAGACCGGGATCTACGCGGACCGGCTGGACATGCTCCGCTCCTGCGGGTTCGGCCGGCTGATGATGCTCGGGCATCCGGACTGCGACGATCCCGACCGGTTGCTGGCGGCCGCCAAGTGCGGGCTGGCGGAGTGGTCCGTGGACGACCACTGGGTCGACGAGGGGGCGGACGCCGATCCCGAACTGATCGGCGCCCGCGTGGCGTTGGCGCACGCCGTGGTGGACCCGGTCCGGCTGCCGTCCGGCTACGAGCGGCGGTTCGAGGAGCGGGTGGCGGCGGAGCCGGTGCTGCGCGCCTTCCGCTCCTGCCTGGACCACCTGGCCCGGTTCGCCACCCCCACCCAGGTGACCCGGCTGCGCTACCAGCTGGCCGTGATGTTCGTCGGGTACAACCACGAGGCGCAGTGGCGCACGTCGGGGCGCCGGCCGCCGGTCTGGGAGTACCTGGTGCACCGGTACGAGAACGGCTTCTTCCCCTGCATGGTCCTGACCGATCCGGTCGGCGGGTACGAGGTGCCCGCGCAGGAGTTCGCGGATGCCCGGGTGCGGCGTACGTACATGTACGCGGGCGTGGCCACGTGCCTGCTCAACGACCTGTACTCGATGGCGCGGGAGGACCCGGCCGACACCAACCTCCCCAACCTGATCGCGGCCGAGGAGGGCTGCACCCTCCAGGAGGCGGTGAACCGGACGGCCGCGATCCACAACGAGATCATGTGCGCCGTCGAGGCGGAGTCGGCCGCCCTGGCCTCCCTCGGCTCCCCGCTGCTGGGCCGCTTCCTGGAGGGCCTGTGGAACTGGATGGGCGGCGCCAAGGAGTGGCACGCCACCAGCCCCCGCTACCACGGCATCCGCACGGACGCCTGAGGGCCGGCCCCGACACCGCGGGCCCGGCCTGACCGTCGGACACCCCCTACGGCAGGCCGCCCAGCCGGGCCAGCAGGGCCTGTGCGGTGCGGTTGCCGCGTACCGGCTGGAGGCGGCCGCGCAGCCGGCGCAGGGCGTCGTCCACGCGGGCGGACTCCAGCTGGGGCACCAGGTCCAGCAGTTCGTGCCAGACGGCGCAGGCGCGCTCCAAGTGGCCCGAGTCCAGGTGCAGTTCGGCGAGCCGGGCCGAGGTGATGGCGCGGGCCCGGCGTTCGGCGGCGGGCCGGTGCCGCAGGGAGGAGATCAGCGCGGCCATCGCTCCGCGTGCGTCGCCGAGGGCGGTCAGCGCCTCGGCCTGCTGGTGGGCGAGCGCGGCCTGGTGGTAGTCGCCGATGGCCGCCTGCTGCCCGGCCGAGCGCTCCAACAGCCTTTGCGCGTCGGACAGCCGGGCCACCGCTGCCCGCCGGTCGCCGCAGCCCGCCTCGGCGACCGCCAGCTGCCCGGTCACGAAGGCGGCTTGCAGGGAGGGGAGCCGGCCCACTTCGCGCGCGGCCGCCTCGGCCAGCTCCAGCGCCTGCTTGCGGTGGCCCAGGCAGTGGGCCTGCACGCTCATCGCCCGCAGGACCGGCGCCCAGCACTGCGGGTCCCCCGCCTCCTGCCCGAGCCGCAGCGCCGCGCGGTAGTAGGCCTGGGCCACGCCCTGCTGGTTGCCGTCGAAGAAGAGGAACCCGGCGGTGTAGGCCAGCCGCGAGGTCGCGCCCAGCAGCCGGTGGCGTACGGCGGGCAGGGTCTCGGCGCGTAGCCAGGGGGCCACCGTCGTGGCCAGGTAGCGGGTCAGGGCCGGCCGGGTCAGGCCGCTGCCGAACATCATGTCGGCGTTGCGGAAGACGGGCAGGACCGCTTCGGCCGCCTCCACGTGGTGCCGGTCGATCCTGCCGGACCGGGGGGCGGGGGCGCCGGGCCCGCCGGGCGGCGGCCAGCCCGGGGGGCGCCAGGCGGAGGAGTAGACGGGGATCTCACCTAAGAGCGCCTCCCCGAACAGGGCTTCTCCGGGCTGCGGCCCGGGCCGGTCCGCCGCCGCGCCGGCGCTCACCCCGCCGCTCGCCCCGCCGGGCCCCCCGCGGCGCGCCGCGGCGGTCCCCCCAATCCCGCCTTCCGGCGCGCCTTCGCCCGCCGCCGCTCCCGCGTCCGGTGCGGAGCCGGGGCGGTCCCGCGCCCGTAGGCCGGCGGGCCGCGACAGCCCGGTGTCGGCCGGGCTGACCCGCCGGCCGGTGCGCCGGCTCAGTGCCTCGGCGGCGAGGGCGACGACGTGCGCGGGGGGCCGGGTCCCCGCGAGCCAGTGTGAGACGGAGGTCCGGTCGTAACGCAGGGTGAGGCCGGATTCGGCGGCCACGCCGTTGACGGCGCGGGCGAAGTCCTGCCCGCTCCAGCGGGCGTCGGTGAGGAGGGTGCGGAGTCGTCCGTTGGGTTCACGCTTGACCATCAGAACCGCCCAGCTCGTACACGTGTCCAGTGATTCAACGCGAGGGGACATTCAACAGGGTGGGGCGGGGCCGGATGTACCGGGTGAGGCCGTCCTGCCCCTAACTAAGACGTGTGCACACCGGGCAACACGGTCACACCGCGTAGCCCTGGCGTACGGGAGCACACAGATCACCAGGAAGCGGGATCGCTCCTTCCGGTCACCCCCGCGCGCCACCCCGCTCACCGCGCCCGTCCGTCCCACGGCGCCCACCGCGCTCACCCAGCTCGGCCCGCCCACCCCACCCGGCCGCTCACCCCGCCCACCCCACCCGGCCCGCCCGGCCGCTCGCCCCGCTCGCCCCGCTCCGGAGGAGGCACCCGCCCGATGACGCCGTACGCGAAGGACCAGGACGCGCCCAGCGTCTCCGCAGTGCTCGGCCGCACCCTGGCCGCGGTGGATCCCCTCTTGCGGACGGCGGTGCGTTCGCTGCCCGGCGGCGTACGCGCGGTGGCCGAGTACCACCTGGGCTGGCGCGACCGCACCGGGGCCCCGGCCGCCTCCCGGCCGGGCAAGGCGATCCGGCCTGCCCTGGTACTGGCCGCCGCGCGGGCGGTCGGCGGGCGCGAGGAGGACGCGTTCGCGGCGGCCGCCGCCACCGAACTCGTCCACAACTTCACGCTGTTGCACGACGACGTGATCGACCGGGATCCGCTGCGCCGGCACCGGGCCACGGCCTGGACGGTGTTCGGCAGCGCCGAGGCGATCGTCGCGGGCGACGCCATGGCCGCGCTCGCGGTCCGCCTGGTGGCCGACCGGCCCGAGGCGGTGACCCGACTGTCGGACTGTGTGGTCGAGCTGTGCGAGGGCCAGTACGAGGACTGCTCCTTCGAAAGGCGTACGGCGGTCGGCCTCGGCGAGGCCATGGCCATGGCGGAGGCCAAGACCGGGGCCCTGCTGGGCACCGCCTGCGCCCTCGGCGGGCTCTACGGGGGCGCTCCCCCGCCGGTCACCGCCGCGCTGGATGCCTTCGGCCGGGGCATCGGCATCAGCTTCCAGCTGATCGACGACCTGCTCGGCATCTGGGGGGACCCGGAGATCACCGGAAAGCCGGTGGGCGCCGACCTCGCGGCGCGCAAGAAGTCCATGCCGGTGGTCGCCGCCCTGGTGTCGGACACCGGCGCGGCCGCCGAACTCGCCGCCCTGTACGCCGGTTCCGCTCCGCTCGGCCCGGCCGGGATCGCCCGCGCCACCGAGCTCGTCGAGCAGGCCGGCGGGCGCGACTGGGCGCGGCGGGAGGCCTCCGTACGGGCCGTGGCGGCGCTGGACCGCCTGGCCGGGGCCGTCCCCGATCCGGCCGCCACCGCCGAGCTGGTGGCGTTGTGCGAGCTGATCACCCGCCGGAAGCACTGACGGGTGGGACCGGCGATCCTCGCCGCACCAGGGAGTGTCCCGCCGATCAGGCCGGGCCCGCCGGAGCGACACGACACCGCCCAGGAAGACTGACCGAGAGGAATACCTGTCATGTCCGTCGACCCGACCCCCGAAGCGAGCGACTCCGCGGCCCTGGCCGCCGCCACCGCCCGGCAGAGCCTGAGCACCGAGGCCGCCCGGAACCTGGCCACCACGACCAAGTCCGCCCCGCAGATGCAGGGCATCAGCTCGCGCTGGCTGCTGAAGATCCTCCCGTGGGTCCAGACGGGCGGCGGCACCTACCGGGTCAACCGCACCGTCAGCTACACCCTCGGCGACGGCCGCATCACCTTCGTCAAGACGGGCACCGAACTGCGCGTCATCCCGCCCATGCTGCGCGAGCTCGGGATGCTCCGGAACTTCCCCGACGACCAGGTGGTCAAGGCGATCGCGGACCGGTTCGTCAAGGAGGAGTTCCGCAAGGGCGACGTCATCGTCCGGCGCGACGATCCGGTGGACAAGATCTATCTCATCGCCCACGGCAGGATCGAACGGCTCGGCCGCAGCGCCTACGGGGACGAGGCCAGCCTCGGCGTCCTGAGCGACGGCGACCACTTCGGCCACCACCCGCTGCCCGACGCCCGCTGGGAGTTCACGGCCCGGGCCCTGACCGACGTGGTGACGATGACCTTCAACCGCGGCGACTGGGACGCCGCCCTGGCGGGCTCCCCCGCGCTGCGCCGGCACGCCGAGGCCTACCTGGAGGCGGAGCGCGTCGGCCGCAAGGGCAGTGACGCGGTGGACCTGTCCGCCGGGCACACCGGCGAGGTCATGCTGCCGGGCACGTACGTGGACTACGACCTGAGCCCGCGCGAGTACGAACTGAGCGTCGCACAGACCGTGTTGCGCGTGCACTCCCGCGTCGCCGACCTCTACAACAAACCGATGAACCAGTCGGAGCAGCAACTCCGCCTGACCATCGAGGCCTTGCGGGAGCGCCAGGAGAGCGAGCTGATCAACAATCCCGAGTTCGGGCTGCTCCACAACGCCGACTACGAGCAGCGGATCTACGCCCGCACCGGCCCGCCCACCCCCGACGACCTGGACGAACTCCTCAGCCGACGGCGCGGTTCGCAGTACTTCCTCGCCCACCCGCGCACCATCTCCGCCTTCGGCCGCGAGTGCAGCAGGCGCGGCCTGTACCCGGGAAGCGTCGACTTCCACGGCCACCGGCTGCCGTCCTGGCGCGGGATCCCGCTGCTGCCCTGCAACAAGATCCCGGTGACCGAGGAGCGGACCAGCTCGGTGCTCGTGCTGCGGACCGGCGAGGACAACGAGGGCGTCATCGGCCTGCACCAGCTGGGCCTGCCGGACGAGTACCAGCCCGGCCTGTCCGTCCGCTTCATGCACATCAACGAGCAGGCCATCATCTCCTACCTGGTCACCGCCTACTACTCCGCGGCGATCCTGGTCCCCGACGCGGTCGGGGTGCTGGAGAACGTGGAGATCTCCCGTTTCGAGGACTGAGGGCGAAGACATGGACAGCCGGCCGGAGCAGCCTTTCGAACTGCCCGAGTTCTACCTCCCGCACCCCGCGCGTCTCAACCCCCACCTGGAGGAAGCCCGCACCCACACCCGCGGCTGGGCCCGCGGGCACGGGATGCTGGAGGGCTCCGGAGTCTGGGACCTGGCCGACCTGGAGGCGCACGACTACGCGCTGCTCTGCGCGTACACCCATCCCGAGTGCGACGGGCCGATGCTCTCGCTCGTCACCGACTGGTACGTGTGGGTGTTCTTCTTCGACGACTGGTTCCTGAAGCTCTTCAAGTACACCGGTGACCGGGCGGCCGGCCGGGACGCGCTGGAACGGCTGGCGCTGTTCATGCCGGCCGACGCCGCCGCGCCGGTGCCCGAGGCGGCCAACCCGGTGGAGGCGGGGCTGGCCGACCTGTGGCGGCGTACGGTCCCCGGCCACTCCGCGGACTGGATCGAGCGCTTCACGGTCAGCACCCGCAACCTGCTGAACGAATCGCTGTGGGAGCTCGACAACATCAGCATCGGCCGCGTCTCCAACCCGATCGAGTACGTGGAGCAGCGCCGCAAGGTGGGCGGCGCGCCCTGGTCGGCGGGGATCGTCGAACACGCGGTGGGCATCGAGGTCCCCGCCTCCGTCGCGGGCGAGCGGGCCCTGCGGGTCCTGCGGGACTGCTTCGCGGACTCGGTCCACTTCCGCAACGACCTGTTCTCGTACGAGCGGGAGACCGGCCGGGAGGGGGAGCTCAGCAACGGGGTGCTGGTCCTGGAGGAGTTCTTCGGATGCACCACCCAGGAGGCGGCCGACCAGCTGGGCAGCCTGCTGACCTCGCGGCTCCAGCAGTTCGAGAGCACCTTCTTCACCGAGCTGCCCGTGCTGTTCGCCGAGAAGGGCCTGGACCCGGCCGGAATCGTCGCCGTACTGACCTACGCACGCGGGCTCCAGGACTGGCAGTCGGGCGGCCACGAGTGGCACATGCGCTCCAGCCGGTACATGAACAAGCGCCCGGGCCGGACGGGCGGGGGTCTGCCCGGCTGGCTGAGCGGCCCCACCGGACTGGGCACCACCGGCGCCAACATCCGGGCGCTGCTCGGTCTCACGGGCGGTGCGCAGCGGGTGCGCAGGCACGGCCACACCCCCCGCCGGGTGGGCCCTTCGGTCACCCCGGAGTTCTACCTGCCGTACCGCAACGTGCTCAGCCCGTACCTGGACGGCGCCCGGGAGCGGCTCATCGCCTGGAACCGGGAGATGGGCCTCCTCGACGAGGGGATCTGGTGGGAGGAGAAGGCGCGGGGCTACGATTTCGCGCTGTGCTCGGCGGGCATCGACCCGGGCTGCACCCCCGAGGCGCTGGACATCAGCGCGGGCTGGCTGAGCTGGGGCACGTACGCCGACGACGTGTTTCCGCTGGTCTTCGGGACGGGCCGGCACCTGGCCGCGGCCAGGGTCCAGACCGGGCGGCTGCGCGCCTGCATGCCCCTGGACCTGTCCGCTCCGGCGCCCGCGGCCAATGCCATGGAGCGGGGGCTGGCCGATCTGTGGCGGCGCACGGCGACGCCGATGCCACCGCGCGGCCGGGAGATGTTCCGCGCTGCCATGGACTCGGTGCTCGACAGCTGGCTGTGGGAGCTGGACAACCAGGCGGCCAACCGGGTGCCGGACCCGGTGGACTACCTGGAGATGCGCCGGGTGACCTTCGGTTCGCCGATGACCATCGCGCTCGCCCGGATGACGCACATGGACGTGGTGCCGGAGGAGGTCTACGGGGCTTCGGCCATGCAGTCCTTGCAGGCGGCGGCCTTCGACTATTCGGCGATCATGAACGACGTGTACTCGTACCAGAAGGAGGCCGAGTACGAG
Organism: Streptomyces sp. NBC_01408; assembly: GCF_026340255.1. Classification (GTDB taxonomy): domain Bacteria; phylum Actinomycetota; class Actinomycetes; order Streptomycetales; family Streptomycetaceae; genus Streptomyces. Next base: position 928,197 of record NZ_JAPEPJ010000002.1, read on the forward strand.
GGCGAGCTGCACAACCTGATGATCGTCCTGGAGAACTTCTTCGACTGCGACTATCCGACGGCGTTGCACGTCGCCCACGATCTGATGACCTCGCGGATGCGGCAGTTCGAGCACGTACTGGAGAAGGAACTGCCGGTCATGTACGAGGACTTCGGGCTGGACGCGGCGGCCCGCGCGGCCCTGAACCGGCATGCCGAGGAGCTGAAGCGGTGGATGGCCGGCATCGCCTTCTGGCACGCCGCGACCAAGCGCTACCGGCAGGAGGACCTCGAACGCCACCACGCGCGGCGGCCTGCGATGGCGGCGGCCGCGGCGGCCCGGTACGCGGGCTCGGGCACGAACACGAGCATGGGCACAGCCACCGACGCGGACACCGGCGCGGACACGGGCCCGCCGGACCCTGCCGAGGGTCCCCCGCGACCGGCGGGCGGCCCGCTCCCCCCGGCTCCACACCGGATTACGTCATTCCCCTGGCCCCGCGGCCCAGTTGGCGCATAATCATCGTCACGCGGCCGAACGATCCCTGTTGCCGCGCTTGGTCACGTATGCAATGGGGGGCATCGTGCCGATGAGGGATTCGGGATCGACCGGATCACTGCCCGCCACGTCCGCCGAGCTGTCCCGGCTGCTCACCGCCGTCCGGCGGGGGCGGGTGCTCAGCGTGACGGGGGGCTTCCGCGAGCCGCGCAGCCTGCTCGTGCGGGAGATCGCGCGGCGCCTCTCGTCCAATTTCTACGACGGGTCGGCCGTCGTCGCCATGGATCCCGTCCACGGCGTCTACGGGGTCCGCGAACTGACGGCGGAGCTGGGCTGCGTACCGGGGACGCGCCTGCCGCCGTGCGGGACGGCGAACGCCGCCTCGTGGCTGGCCGAACGGGACATGCTGCTCGTCCTGGACGGCACCGAGCAGCTCGGCCCGGACGCCCGGGCCTGGCTGTGGAGGCTGCTGGCCGTGGCCCCCGGGCTGCGCATCCTCGCCGCCGGCCGATTACCGCTGGCCTTCGAACAGGAACGGGTTCACCGCCTCTGATCCACCGGGCACCCCCTAGCCCCGGGAACGGGTCCGCCCCGGCGGGCACGGGGCCTGCCGGGGCGGATCACGTCACGCGGGTGCTGCCTGGGGTCAGCCCAGGGTCGCGATCGCCTGGTTGAACGTCGCGGACGGCCGCATGATCGCAGCGGCCTTGACCGGGTCGGGCTGGTAGTAGCCGCCGATGTCGGCCGGGGCGCCCTGGACCGCGATCAGCTCGGCGACGATCTTCTGCTCGGACTCGGCCAGCGTCTTGGCGAGCGGGTCGAAGGCGGCCGCGAGCTTCGGGTCGTCGGTCTGGCGGGACAGCTCCTGCGCCCAGTACAGGGCCAGGTAGAAGTGGCTGCCGCGGTTGTCGATGCCGCCGAGCTTGCGGCTGGGCGACTTGTCCTCGTTGAGGAAGGTGCCGGTGGCGCGGTCCAGGGTGTCGGCCAGCACCTGGGCGCTGGCGTTGCCGGTGGTGGTCGCGAGGTGCTCGAAGGAGACGGCCAGCGCGAGGAACTCGCCGAGCGAGTCCCAGCGCAGGTAGTTCTCCTTCACCAGCTGCTGGACGTGCTTCGGGGCGGAGCCGCCGGCGCCCGTCTCGAAGAGGCCGCCGCCGTTCATCAGCGGGACGACCGACAGCATCTTGGCGCTGGTGCCCAGCTCCAGGATGGGGAAGAGGTCGGTCAGGTAGTCGCGCAGCACGTTGCCGGTCACCGAGATGGTGTCCTCGCCGCGGCGGATGCGCTCGAGGGAGTAGGCGGTGGCCTCGACCGGGGAGAGGATCTCGATGGTCAGACCCTCGGTGTCGTGCTCGGCGAGGTACGTCCGGACCTTGGTGATCAGCTGCGCGTCGTGCGCGCGGCCCTCGTCGAGCCAGAAGACGGCCGGGACGCCGGTGGCGCGGGCGCGGGTGACGGCCAGCTTGACCCAGTCCTGGATCGGCGCGTCCTTGGTCTGGCAGGCGCGGAAGATGTCACCGGCGGCGACCTCCTGCTCCAGGACCGTGTTGCCCGCGGCGTCGACGAGGCGGACGGTGCCCGCAGCGGCGATCTCGAAGGTCTTGTCGTGGCTGCCGTACTCCTCGGCCTTCTGGGCCATGAGGCCGACGTTCGGCACCGAGCCCATGGTGGACGGGTTGAAGGCGCCGTGCGCGCGGCAGTCGTCGATGACGACCTGGTAGACACCGGCGTAGCTGCTGTCCGGGAGGACGGCGAGGGTGTCGGCCTCGGCGCCGTCCGGGCCCCACATGTGGCCGGAGGTGCGGATCATGGCCGGCATCGAGGCGTCGACGATGACGTCGGACGGCACGTGCAGGTTGGTGATGCCCTTGTCGGAGTCGACCATCGCGAGGGCCGGGCCCTCGGCGATCTCGGCGTCGATGGAGGCCTTGATCGCGTCGCCGTCGGGCAGGGCGCCCAGGCCGTTCAGGATGGCGCCGAGGCCGTCGTTGACCGACAGGCCGGCGGCGGCGAGGGTCTCGCCGTAGCGGGCGAAGGTCTTCGGGAGGAAGGCGCGGACCACGTGGCCGAAGACGATCGGGTCGGAGACCTTCATCATCGTGGCCTTGAGGTGCACGGAGAACAGGATGCCCTCGGCCTTGGCACGCTCGATCTGGTCGTTCAGGAAGGTGCGCAGCGCGTCGACGTGCAGGACGGACGCGTCCACGACCTCACCGGCCAGGACCGGTACGGACTCGCGCAGGACGGTGGTGGCGCCGTCGGCGCCGACGTGCTCGATGCGGAGCGTGCCGGCCTCGGCGATCACCGCGGACTTCTCGGTGGAGCGGAAGTCGTTCTCGCCCATGGTGGCGACGTTCGTCTTCGAGTCGGCGCTCCAGGCACCCATGCGGTGCGGGTGGGCCTTGGCGTAGTTCTTGACCGAGGCGGGGGCGCGGCGGTCGGAGTTGCCCTCGCGCAGGACCGGGTTGACGGCGCTGCCCTTGACCTTGTCGTAGCGGGCGCGCGCCTCACGCTCGTCGTCGGTCTTCGGGTCGTCCGGGTAGTCGGGGAGTGCGTAGCCCTGGCCCTGGAGCTCGGCGATCACGGCCTTCAGCTGCGGGATCGAGGCCGAGATGTTCGGAAGCTTGATGATGTTGGCTTCCGCGGTCTTCGCCAGGTCGCCGAGCTCGGCGAGGGCGTCGGCAATCCGCTGGCTCTCCTCGAGGTGCTCGGGGAAGCTGGCGATGATCCGACCGGCCAGGGAGATGTCACGGGTCTCGACATTCACACCGGCCGTCGACGCGTAGGCCTGGATCACAGGCAGGAACGAATACGTCGCGAGGGCCGGGGCCTCGTCAGTGTGCGTGTAGATGATGGTCGAGTCAGTCACCGGATGCTCCGCTCCACAGTCTGCGTCTCTCGTCTGCAACATTGCTCGACATCAAGATATCTCGTGATCGGGCCGGTCCGGACAGCCCCCTGCCACATGCGCCGCGAGACGCGCGTCACCCGGAAGGTCCCCGGAATGGCGAAAACGCCGCGGCCGACGTGTTCCGTCGGCGGCGGCGCTCAGTCGTGGGCGCGGGCGGGGCCTCGAATCGGCCGCGCGCACCGGTGGTCGGGAGCGGCCCGGGGCGGGGAGGAGGGGTCCCGACCCGGGTCGCGGCGCGGGGCTCACCCGATGTGGAAGGGGTCTCCGTAGACCTTCCAGTCGAGCGGCGTGTTCAGGTTCAGGTTGCCCTTGCGCAGGAAGACCCGCTGCGCGGTGTCCACGCGGCTGGTGTCGCTGTGCGCCTCCTCCTGCTTCATCGCCCAGACGCGTGCGTCGAGGAAGGCGTTGAGGTAGGCGGTCTCGTTGCCGCCCTGGGACGGGGGCTTGGCCTTGGCCAGGGCGCGCTTGCGGATGTTGCGGAAGCTGGCGGAGTCGGTGCCGTCGCCGTGCATCACGATGGCGTCGTAGTAGATGAACTGGCCGAGCACGCCGAGCCCGTCGGACTTGGCCTGCCGCACGGACGGGTTGAAGTAGACCCGGTCGCGCTCGTGGTCCTGGGCCTTCTTGAACTCGGCGTCCTGGGCCGCCTTCGCCCAGTCCTTGGTGAAGTTCGGGTCGAGGCCGGCGTGGGAGTCGCTGCCGTCGACCTTGCGCAGGGCGGGGAGGTACTTGGCGAGGACGTTGCCCGGCTTGACCTGGGTGTAGTACTCGACGAGGTCGAGCATGTCGCCGGTGCCGGAGCAGAAGCCGATGATGCCGGCCGTGTAGCCGCGACCGTCACCTATGTCCTCTATGTACTTGTACTGCGCCTTCCAGTCCAGTGAGGAGTTCTCCGCGCTGGAGACGATCTTCATGGCGATCTCCTTCTTCGCCGGATCGTCGAGCCCGACGGCCACCGCCGCGACGGGCGCGGCCTGCGCCCGCGTCGGGGTGGGGGCGGCGTCGTCCGCGGTGGCGTGGGCGGTGACCGGTACGGCGAGAAGCGCGCTGCCGAGCAGGGCGCCGATCGCCAGCGTCTTGCGACGAGGGGTGAACACAAGGCCTCCGTGGGGGAGTTGAGGCTTACCCGGATTCGTTAGGAAACTTTATTACCAGAAGCCCCAACTCCTCAAGCCCCCGGAATCCCCTGCCCCGGATGGCTCGGGTGGCCTGGGTGCCCCGGATGGCCCGGGTGGCCCCGGGCGCCCTCGTCAGAGCCAGCCGTTGCGGCGGAAGCCCCGGTGGATGAGCAGGCAGGCGATCACCATGACGCCGACCACGGTCGGGTACCCGTAGGTCCAGTGCAGTTCGGGCATGTGCTCGAAGTTCATGCCGTAGACCCCGCAGACCATCGTCGGCACCGCGACGATCGCCGCCCACGCCGTGATCTTCCGCATGTCCTCGTTCTGGGCGACGGTCACCTGCGCGAGGTGGGCCTGCAGGATCGAGTCGAGGAGGTTGTCGTAGGCGCCGATCTGCTCGGTGGCGCGGGTCAGGTGGTCGGCCACGTCCCGGAAGTACGCACGGCACTCCGGCGGGATGACCGGTATCGGCTGCGTGGCCAGCTGCTGCAGGGGGCGGTCCAGCGGCGCCACCGCCCGGCGGAGTTCGAGGAGCTCCCGCTTGAGCTGGTAGATCCGCCCGGCGTCGCCCCGGCCGCCGTGCTCGCTGAACACCGCCGTCTCCACGGCGTCCAGGTCGTTCTGCACCGCGTCCGTGACGGCCACGTAGTCGTCGACCACGTGGTCCGCCATGGCGTGCAGGACCACCGCCGGACCCGCGGCCAGCTGCTCCGGCGCGGCCTCCAGCGCCTCGCGGACGGGGCCAAGGGTGCCACGGCCGCCGTGGCGGATGGTGATCACGAAGTCGTCGCCCGTGAAGGCCATCAGTTCGCCGGTCTCCACGACCTCGCTGGTCGCGGTCAGCTCCTCGTGCTCGACGTAGCGCACGGTCTTGAAGACGGAGAACAGTATGTCGTCGTAGCGCTCCACCTTGGGGCGCTGGTGCGCGTTCACGGCGTCCTCGACTGCGAGCGGGTGCAGACCGAACAGCTCGGCGAGCCCGGCGAGCTCCGACTGCGAGGGCTCGTGCAGACCGATCCACACGAAGCCGCGGCCCGTCTTGCGGACCCGGTTAAGGGCCTCTTCGACCTCGGCGCAGCCGTCCTGCCGCACTCCGTCCTGGTACACCACGCAGTTGACCACCGCACTGCCCAGCGGGGAGCGCGCCGGGTGGCTGAGGTCGACGGCCCGGCGGTAGCCACGGCTCACGGCCCGGCGCAGGTTGCTGAACATGGACAACGGAGTACTCCCCTTCGGCGGATCACCGGCAAGTCTGCCACCGCGCCGAAGCGGCCCCGCCGGGGCGCCACGCGCACGCGCCGCGGGAGCGGTGCGTCGCGCTCCGCGGGGCAGTGCGTCCCGCCCTACCCGCAGCGGTACGTCACGCCCGGTCGATGAACACGCTCGTCGACTTCACCCGGGCCGTGGCCCGCGCCCCCACCTCGAGGCCGAGCTCCTCCACCGCCTCCCGCGTCAGCAGCGACACGATCCGGTGCGGTCCCGCCTGGATCTCCACCTGCGCGTCGACCGTGCCGAGCTTCACCCCGGTGACGATCCCGGGGAAGGCGTTGCGCGCCGAGGTGTACGGGGTCTCGTCGTGCCCGTGGGGGTCCCCGCCCTCCTGCGCGACCTCGACGCAGAACGCGGCCAGGTCCGGCCCGTCCACCATGCGCCGCGCGCCTTCCCGGCGGGTGGGGAAGCGTTCCGCGTCCGCCCAGCGCCGGGCCGTGTCGACGCTCACGCCGAGCAGCCGCGCCGCCTGGCCGATCGTGTAGGACTCCATGCCCGCAGCTTAGGGGTGTGCGACGGGGGCCGGCGCGGCGGGCTCGCGCGCGTCGGGCTCGCGCGCGTCGGGCCTCAGCGCAGCGCCTCCGCCGCCGCCTCCGCGATCACGTCCGCCACCGCGGACAGGACGGGCGAGTCCAGCTTCCACTGCTGCCAGTACAGCGGTACGTCCATCGGCCTGCGCGGCGCCAGCAGGACCAGCCGCCCCTCCCGTACCAGCGGGCTCGCCTGCGCTTCCGGCACCAGCCCCCACCCCAGCCCGGCGACCACCGCGTCGCGGAAACCCTCCGAGGTCGGCATGTAGTGCCGCACCGGGCCCGCGCCGACGTCCGGCTCCCCCGCCAGCTCCCGTACGAACGCGTCCTGGAGTTCGTCCTTCCGGTCGAACACGATCGTCGGCGCCTCCCGCAGGTCCCGCTCCAGCGCTCCCGTCAGATGCCGGGCCGCGAAGGCCGGGCCCGCCACCGGCAGGTACCGCGCCAGCCCCAGCCGCCGTACGGTGCACCCCGCCACCGGGTCCGGCGAGGAGGTCACCGCCGCCATCACCTGGCCCTCCCGCAGCAGCACCGTCGTGTGCGACTCGTCCTCGCGGTGCAGCTCGAAGCAGACCGGCGGATCCTGCGGAACGCGGGTCAGCGCCGGCAGGAACCAGGTGGCGAGGGAATCCGCGTTCACCGCGATCGGCAGCCGCACCGGCCCCACCCCGTCGGCCATCCCCAGCTCGGCGCGGGCGTCGCGCTCCAGCCGGGCCAGCTGCCGGGCGAACCGGATCACCACCTGCCCGGACTCCGTGGCCCGCACCGGCTTCGTCCGCATCAGCAGCACCCGCCCGGTCCGCTGCTCCAGGGCCTTGACCCGCTGGCTGACGGCGGACGGTGTCACGTGCAGGGCGGCGGCCGCCGCATCGAAGGTGCCCTCGTCGACCACGGCCAGCAAGGTCCGCACCTGGTCCAGGGGAAGCTCATCCATCACAAGCGCTAATGGTACGTAAAAATCTTTAGCTGTACTGAAAGGATCTGGCTGCTTAGCGTCGGTGTCATGACACACGGCATCATCACCGCGGCCCTCGCCGGTTTCGGCACCGGGCTCTCCCTCATCGTCGCCATCGGCGCGCAGAACGCCTTCGTCCTGCGCCAGGGCGCCCGCCGCCACGCGGTCCTCGCCGTCGTCGCCATCTGCGCCGTCTCCGACGCCCTCCTCATCGCCCTCGGCGTCGCCGGCGTCGGCGCCTTCGTCACCGCCTGGCCGGCCGCCCTCACCGTCGTCGGCCTCGCCGGGGGCGGATTCCTGATCTGCTACGGCGTCCTCGCGGCCCGCCGCGTCGTGCGGCCCACCCCCGGCGCCGCCCTCACCACGCAGGGGGCCGCCGCCGGTTCGGGCCGCCGGGCGGTGCTGACCGCGCTGGCCATGACCTGGCTCAACCCGCACGTCTACCTGGACACCGTCCTGCTCCTCGGTTCCCTCGCCGCCGACCGCGGCGACCTGCGCTGGGCCTTCGGCACCGGGGCCGGCCTGGCCAGCCTGACCTGGTTCGCCGGCCTGGGCTACGGAGCCCGCCTGCTCAGCGGCCTCCTCGCCCGCCCCTCCGCCTGGCGGGTCCTGGACGGCCTGGTGGCAGCCACCATGGTCACGATGGGCGGCCTGCTGCTGGCCCGGGCCTGACCTGCGGGGCCCTCAGCCGAATCCACCCGAACCGGGCCCAGGAGCCAATTCGCCTCATAGGATTGCGTCATGGGCAGGGGGGCCGGAATCGTGGGAGCGGACGGGGTGGCCGGGGACGACGGGAGTCGGGCCGCGGAGGCCGACGGCGCGGTCGTGCCGTTGCCGGGCTGGATCTCGCCCGTCCTCAAGCACCGCGGCGGTCACGACTCGCTGGGCCTGCAGACCACGACCCAGGACCGGCTCATGCCCGAGCTGCTGCCCGGCATCCTCCAACTGTCGCGCCGCGCCCGGTACCTCTCGTTCTACGCGTTCCTGCTCTCCACCTACGCCCAGGACCGTCAACCCGAGAGCCCGCACGCGCTGCACCAGTACATCCGGCGGTGGGAGTGGGACTACGGCCTGGCCGTGCTCCACTGCCCCCGCGGGTGCGGGTCCTCCCCGATCGGGGCAAGGCGGCTCGATCCGCTGGTGCGGGGCGGCACCGGCCCCTTCCCGCGGGGCCTGTCGGTCAAGAGCCCGCAGGGCGGCTACGGGCTGAACTACCGCGCCCCGCTCATGGACTTCGGTGTCGTCGTCAGGGAGGGGACACCCCTCGGCGGGATCCCCCTTCCCCTGGACGTGCTGAGCCCGGCCGAGCCGGCCCAGCGCCTCGCGGACACCTTCCGGACGGCGGTCCGCGACACCGCGTACCACCGCGGGCGGATGTGGGAGGGCGACTTCCCCCTGGAGGCGCACGTACTGGAGGAGTTCGCGGAGGCGGCGTGCCTGTGCCGGCTCGACGAGCACCGGCACGGGGACGAACGGGAAGCCCTGCACGCGGTGATGCTCGGCGCGGGAGCCGCGGACACCGACAGCCCGACGGCCCGTCAGCGCAGCCTGAGCGTGGCCCACTTCCTCAGCCTGATCGAGGCCGACCCGGAGGTCGTCGCCTCGGTCGATGCCTTCCGGCAGGCCCTGTGGGAGCCCGCGACGCGCGGTCGGCGCCACGCCGTCGTCGCCGGCCAGTGGGCGGCCGTGGCCGCCAAGGACGTCTGGCAGGAGGCGCTCTGCTCGCTCTGGGACGGCTTCTGCGCCGCGGGTTCCAGCCAGGGCAAGCCCCTGACCTGGCAGGAAGCCCGAGAGGTGGCCTACGGGCTGCTGCCGCGGCGGCCGCCTGCCGACGCGGCCTCCCGTACGTCCGAGCTGGTCGCCGCCCTGGCCGCCGAGACCGTGCGGCTGACGGACGAGCACGGCCACGAGGTGGCCGTCGCCGGCGCGTCGCTGGAGAAGCTGCGGCAGCTCGTCCGGAGCCTGCGTACGGCCGACTCCGCGGTCGTGCTGGTCCTCGAACTGATGCGGCGCATGGAGGGCAGGGCGGGTCCCGGCTGGGACGAGGCGTCCGCGGTCGGCTCGCGCTGGCAGCCGTCCCTCGCGCGGGTCGCCGCGGAACTCCGCGCCCACCTCGCCCCGGAGCCGGTGGTCGGGGAGACCGTGTGGTGGCTGCTCCGGCGGTTCGTCCTCGAGGTGCACGAGCGGATCGCGTACTCGAAACTGCCCGAGTTCACCTTCCGGTTCCGCTGGGAGCACGGGCTGCTGCGCTTCTACGACCTCCCCGCGGGCGGGCTCTCCCCGGCGGGGATCCGCGCTGAGGTGCTGGCTTCCCTCACCGGCGATCTCGGCCTGTGGAGGTGGCCGGACGGGTCCGGCGGCCCGCGCCCGGCGGAGCTGACGGACCGCGGCCGGCAATTCGTCGAAAGGGTGCTGGGATGACGCAGCCGCTGGTGCGGCCGGTGGCGGAGCTGTTCTCGGCCGAGGTGCAGGCCCTGTGGGCCACCACGTACAGCCTGGACCTCGGGCTGGTCAACGAGTTCCTGCTGCCCCGCCTCGGCGACCCGCCGCTCAACGTGGCCGTGCTCGCGGACCGGCGGAGGCTGGCCGCCGACCTGGCCCGGATCCCGGACCGGACGCCGGGCACCGTGGCCACCGCCAACAGCCGATGGCTGCTGCGCGGCGTCCACGGGCCCGGGGCGCCCGGGCACGCGGTCTTCCACCCGAAGTCGTACCTCGCCCTGGCCCGGCGCGGCGCCACCCTTCTCGTGGGTTCGGGCAACCTGACACTGCACGGCCTGGACACGGGCAACGAGGTGTTCACGGCCTTCCGCTCGGGCACCCCGGTCGGCGACGCCGCCATCGCGGGGTGGCAGGCGTGGATGCGCCGCCTGGTGGACGCGACCGGTGACACGGTGCTCGCCGGAAGGTTCCAGCGGCTGGAGGCAGCACTGGCCTCGGCCGGTGACGGCGGGAAGGGGAGCGGGAGCGGGCCCACGGTGCCGTCGCCGCTGCTGCACAACCTCGACGTGCCGATCGGGCGGCAGCTGACCGAGGTGGTCGCCAGGGACGGCGGGCAGGTGAGGACGCTCTGGCTGACGGCCCCGTTCTACGACGAGAAGGCCTCCGCGGTGGGCCGGCTGCTCAAGGCATTGCGCCCCGAGCGGGTGCAGGTCTTCGTCTCCCCCACCACGAGCGTCAACGGCGCACGGCTCGCCGAGCGGCTCACGGCGAGCGGGGCACAAGTCCTCGTCTCCTCCTACGGACCCGACGCCTTCGTCCACGCCAAGCTGATCGGCGTCGAGTGCGAGCGGCGGGGATGGCTGCTGTCCGGTTCCGCCAATCTGTCGACGGGCGCGCTGTGGCGGCGGGCGGACGAGGGCAACACCGAGCTCGCGGTGCTCGCGCCCGCCGGTCCCGAGCAGCTGGGCGCCGTCTTCACCGGACCGGGGGTCGAGCGGACCCGGCAGGACCTGGGCACCCTGACCAGCCTCCGCTTCAGCAGCGGGGCGGACGCGGAGCCCCTGGCCGTACGGCTGCTGAGCGCCGCCGTGCGGTCCGACGGGCGGGTCCTCGTCCGTACGGAGCCGCCCCGGGGCGACGGCTGGGCGCTCAGCGACCTCACGGAACGACAGCCGCTGGCGGCGCTGCCCGACGGCACGGCCCTGACCTCCGGGCCGCTGGCCGGCCGGCTGGTGGAGGTGGTCGACCACGACGGGCGGCCGCTGTCCGACCGTCTCATCGCCGACGACCCCGTACGGCTGGAGGCGGCGCTCACCGCTACGACGGCCTCCACCGGCCCCGCCCCGCCCGCCGAACTCGACGAGGCGGTGCGGGACTCGTTCCTCGGCCGCCGGCTGCTGCGGCTGAACCAGACGCTCATCTTCGACGCGAACGACGTGCTCGCGCCCGGCGGCCCGGGAGGAACCGGGGAGACCCGGGAGCCGGGCGGGGACGGGCACACCACGGGAACCGGGGCCGACAGCGTCTGGGACCGGCTGAAGCGTGAGGAGCTGGGACGCGACCCGCGGGCGGGCACGTACGAACGGATGCTCGGCCGCCGTTCCTTCACCGGGCCCGAGCCCTTCCTCCTCCTCCTGGACGCCCTCCGGCTGCGTACGCCGGCTGCCGCCGCCGAGCCGTCGGGCGCGCCCGTGCCGCCGTCCGGTTCACTGCTGGAGCGGCTCCTCGTGCGCAACGGCGCCCTGGAGACGGAGCCGGAGGGCGAGGACCCGGCCGGTGGGAGGACCGCCCACAGCTGGACGCTGAAGCAGCGGATCAGGGTCCGCGCCCGCAATCTGCTGCACCGCTGGGCGACCGCGCTGGCCGATGCGCGCCTGGCCTGGATCGACCCGCTGGCACCCGTGGTGAACTTCGCCGCGCTCACGCAGACCCTGGCCGAGCTCCGGCTCGAAGCCTCCTGCCGCCCGGATTCCGTCGAGCTCACCACCGAGGACCTGGACGAGGTCTGGGAGCTGCTGCTGCGCTCCTTCGCCGGTACGGGTGACGGGCGGGGCTGGCTCGACCGCCTCGACCCGGCCGACCGCGACGAGGCGGGGCACCGGCTGTCCGACTGGCTGGACCTCCCGGAGGCGGTCGCCGCGCTGTGCTGGCTCGCGGTACGCCCGGGACACGTCGGCCGCGAACGGAAGATCGCCCTCCAGCCCCTGATCGGCGCCGCCCTGGACCACGGACTGCTGAACTCCACCAAGCAGACCGGCCGCTACCTGTCACTGGTGACGGGAACCCGCGTCAGGCGTGGCGATGTCGACGACCGGCTGCTCGAGGTCATGGACTTCATCGACGATCCGCTGTGGTGCCGGCGACGGGCCGAGGAACTCGGCCTGGCCGGGCTGGAGCTGGAGACCACCCGCACCGGAGTCAAGGTGACGGTGCGGGGGGTGAGCAACCCGCTGACCGACCCGCGCATACCGAAACTGGTGCTCGCCGCCCGTCTGCACAGCGGAATCGACGGCGTGTCGCTGTTCGACGACGGGGAGCGGAAGTGGCGCCTCTCCCTCTTCACGGGAGAACCGATCGCGTACCTGCCGAGCTTCGGCACGGCGACCTACGACGCGCTCGAATCCGCACTCCCCCTGCGGAAGGGCGACCTCGAGTCGGCCCACGCCGACGAGGCCTCCCTGGCCGCCTGGTTCACCGACGACACGGCGCACCACGGCCCGCAGGCGTGAGGCGTGGCCAGGAGCAGGCGTGGCCGGGAGGGGGCTTGGAAGGGTGCGGGGAACCCGCCCGGTTTGACGGGGGATGCAAACCGGGCGGGAGTTCTCAGCCCGCCCTACGGAGTTTACTGTAGGCAGCACCCACTTTGGTAAGCCAGGCCACTTCCGCCGTGAAGTTGTCCGTGTCGCGGTCGTCGAAATCGCCGTCGTCCTTGTTGTCACGGGGGATGGTGCCGGTTCGTTTGGCGTGCAGGGCCTGTTTGATCTGTGCCGCTTCGATGAAGGCCTGCCGGTACTCGTCGGTCATTTCCCGGACGGGTCCGCCGGCGCCGCCGGTGGTGCGCTCGATGTACGGGCGCAGGTCCCGCCAGCCGTCCCGTATCTCGACGACGCGCCGGTGGAGCCGGTAGTCGAGGTCGGAGACCGAGGTCCCGGGCGGCTCCAGGGCGATGCCCGGGGAGGACTCGTAGAGGTCCCGCCAGAGCGGGTAGAGGGCCCGGTAAGACCGGTAGGCACGGGTCCACTCCACCAGCCTGACGGCCGCGGGGCCCCAGGAGGGCATGGTGAAGCTCAGCGAGATGGCGATGATGCCCAGCGCGTTGAGGACGGAGGCGGCGGCCTCCTTCCACGTCCCGATCTCGGTTCCGGCCGCGATGGTGAGGACGTTGACCACCCGCACCAGGCTGTAGAGGAGCAGGATCATCGCCCCGACGGACAGCATGCGCAGGGCCTGCCGCAGCGAGGCGCTGTCGGTCATGCGGGCATAGGGACCGCACTGGCGGAAGACGGTGACGCAGGGAACCGCCTGGGAGGCGATGAAGGCCAGGAGGTAGGTGAGGAGCAGCGGTTCGCCGCTGCCGTCGAAGTCCGACGGACAGCGACGGGGCCCGTCGGCGAGGAAGAAGAGGGCCGTCAGGACCACGTCGAGGGTGATGCCGGTGACCACCCAGAAACGCGTCTTGCGCGCCGCCTCCTCGCCGTCGGCCGCCCAGCACAGCAGGATGACCTGCGCGCTCACGCAGAAGGCGACCGCCGCCAGGTGCATGAGGAGGATGGCGAGGTTGCCGACGCCCAGGAAGCTCTCGCCCCGCATGGCGACGGCACCCATCGTGAAGGTGAGGCACTGGAACACCAGGGTCGTGATCAGCGTGCGGTAGGAGCTGTCCTTCCAGCTGCGGCGTCCCTGGCACAGCCGGTAGACGAGCGCGGCGTACGACGAGAGCGCCGCGATGACGAAGCAGAGGGTTCTGATGGTGTTCACGGTGGGGCTTTCCTGCAGGTGCCGCGGGTGCGGCGAATGATTCAGCCGGCGTTGCCGGCCAGGGGGACGACGAGTCCGGTGCTCTCGGTCGGCAGCCGGCGCGCCGTGCCCCCGAGCGGCGCGGACAGCGGCGAAGTGCCGTCCGTCGAACTCGTTGTGGAAACGTCCATGCGCGAACCGTACCCGGCGCAAAACCCGCCCCCGACCCCAGCCTCCCGAGCGCGTCCCGAGCGTCCCGAATCGTGACACCAGATTTTTAGGTCGGGTGACCTATAGTCCTCGTATGGACAACGACCAGCTGGCGCACGACCCCGACGGACCGGTTCTCCTCGTCGGCGGGTACGGAACGGTGGGGGCGGAGCTCGCGCGGGCGACGGCCGGGCAGTGGCCGCTGCTGCTTCTGGGGCGCTCCCCGGAGAAGGCCGCCGACCTGTGCCGCGAACTCGGCGCCGAGGCGCGCCGCTGGGACCTCGGCGACCCCGCCCCCTTCCGCGCCGCGGCGCGCGCCGTGGTGAGCGTGGTCAACGATCCGGACGACCGCGTCCTGCGGGCCGCGCTCGCCGGAGGCGTCCCGTACGTCGACGTGACGCGCTGGACCTCCCGCGTGCAGCGCGCGGCGGCCCTGGCCTCGCTCGCCCCGGCCGGCCCCGGCACGCCCGCGCCGGTCCTGCTCTCCTCCGGCTGGATGGGCGGGGTGGTGCCGCTCGTCGCCGCCGCGCTCGCCGAGCGGCTGGGCGGGGCCGACCGGGTGGAGACCGCGATCCGCTACGACCTGGCCGACCGCTCCGGGGTGGACTCGGTGGAGTTCATGGACCGCCTGGGCATCGACTTCGAGGTGCGTGAGGAGGGCAGGGCCACGGCGGTCACCCCGCTCACCAGCACGCGGACGCTGACCATCGGGGAGCACCGCACCAAGGTGGCCCGGATCGACACGCCCGAACAGTTCACCCTGCCGCTGACGCTCGGAGCGCGCACCGTGACCACCCGCATCGGCTTCAGCAGCACGGCCTCCACCTCCGCGCTGGTCGCTCTGGGCCGCGTCGGCTTCTTCCGCCACGCCCGCGGCGAGCGCTGGCGCCCGGTCCGGCACCGTCTGCTCCACGCACCGGGCACGGGCGGCACCGCCGCCCTGCGGGTCGAGGTCGAAGGACCGCGCGGCGTGCTGCGGGCCACGGTCACCGACCCGCACGGCCAGGCCCGTCTGACGGCCGTCGGGGCCCTGATGGGCCTGCGCCGCGTCCTCGGCGCCGACGGCGCGCCCGCCCGGCCCGGTCTCGCCTTCCCCGAGTCGCACCCGCTGCCGCACACGCTCCTGCCGGCCCTGGCGGAGGCGGGCGTACGGATCGACGTCCGCGCCCCCCACGCCGACCCGCAGGCCCCGGCCGCCGCATGAGCACCGCCAAGGGATCGGCCCGGCGAGCCGCGCTCCTGGACGCCGCCGAGGCCACGCTGGTCGGCAGCGGCCACGCCGCGTTGTCGGTCCGCGCCGTGGCCGACGCGGCCGGGGTGCGCCTCGGCCACCTCCAGTACTACTTCCCCACCCGCGACAGCCTCCTCGAAGCGGTCCTCGACCGCCTCCTGCGCCGCTCCCTGGACCGCCTCACCGAGGTGGCCCCCGGTCTGGCCCCGGACGGCTCCGGGGAACCGGTCCCCCCGGAGCGGCTGATCGGCCTGCTCCTCGCCGAGCAGGACAACCCGGAGCTGGTACGGGTCTTCGCCGAGCTGTGGGCGCTGGCAGCGCGGGACGAGGCGGTCGCGACGGCCGTCCGGGCCTTCTACCGCCAGTACGCGGACCTGGTCACCGAGCAGATCCGCCGCCACCTGCCCGGTCTTGCGCAGCCGGAACTCCGCGCACGGGCCGAGGTGTTCATCGCCCTGCTCGAAGGCAGTTCACTGATGCGTTCCGGCATCGCGGGCAACCCCTCTCCCGCGACGGACGCCCTGATCACCCGGACGGCGCTCACCCTCATGACCGGCCCCGCCGCCCACCACGGGCTCGGAGCCTGAACCCGCCCCAGCCGCGTCGTCCCGCCGCCGGGGCGGGACTTCGCGGACACGGGCGAGCTCACGGCCGCGGGAGCCGGGCCTGCGCGGGGGTGTCGTCGAGGAAGCCGCCCGACTGGTGCTGCCACAGCTTCGCGTAGGCCCCGTCCGCGGCGAGCAGCTCCTGGTGCGTGCCCTGCTCGACGATGCGGCCGCGGTCGAGGACGACGAGCTGGTCCATGGTCGCGACCGTGCTCAGGCGGTGTGCCACCACGAGCGCCGTCCGCCCGTCCATGAGGCTCCACAGCGCGTCCTGGACGAGGATCTCGCTCTCGGAGTCCAGGGCGCTGGTCGCCTCGTCGAGCAGCAGGATCGGCGCGTCGCGCAGGATCGCCCTGGCGAGGGCGACCCGTTGGCGCTGTCCGCCGGACAGCTTCACCCCGCGTTCGCCCACCATGGTGTCGAAGCCCTCCGGGAGCGCGTCGGCGAACTCCGTGACGTGCGCCGCCTCGGCCGCGCGGCGGATCTCGGCGTCGGTGGCGTCCGGCCGGGCGAAGGCGATGTTGTCGCGCAGCGTGCGGTGGAACATCGCCGGGTCCTGGGGCACGTAGGCGATCAGGCTGCGCAGGTCGGCCTGGGACAGCCTGCTGATGTCCTGCCCTCCGATGAGGATCCGGCCGGCGTCGATGTCCGTCATCCGCAGCAGCAGCCGGCTGAGCGTGGTCTTGCCGCCGCCGGACCGGCCGACGAGACCGATCTTCGTTCCGCTGGGCACGGCGAGGTCGAGGCGCTCGAAGAGCGGCGCCGCGCCCGCGTGGGCGAAGGTCACCTGTTCGAAGTGCACGTCGGCGGCCTTGGACAGCAGCGGCTCCGGGGACGCCGGGTCGAGCACCGTCGGCGGTGTCAGCAGCAGTTCGGTGAACTGCGCGGCCTCCGTCATCGAGCTCTCCAGGCGGCGGTAGATCTGGTTGAACTCGAACATGATCCGCGTCGCGTTGGCGTAGTAGGTGAAGGCGACGATGACCGCCTCCACGCCGTGGTCTCCCCCGCCGAGCGCGATGGCGAGCAGCAGGCCCAGCACGTTGGTCAGTACGGACATCGGCGCGACGAGCGTGTCGATGCGCAGGTTGCCGTAGTCCCAGGAACGCAGCGTGAGCCGCCGCGACTCCGCGACTCGGGACCGGTGCTCGGCGGCCTCACGCGCCTCGGCGGCGAACGACCGGACCGTGTCCATGTTCATCAGACTGTCCGCGACGTGGCCCGACACCCTGGCGATCGCCTCCTCCCGCTGGGCCACGAGCGTCTGACGGCGACGGATCAGGGGCGTCACGCACAGCCCCGTGAACGTGATCATCGTCAGCAGCCCGACGACGAGCAGCGGGTCGTACTGCCACAGGACCACGGATGCGAACAGCAGGGGCACGAAGCTGCCCATGACCGAGAACGTCAGCGTGTCGACGAACTCCTCGAAGCGGGAGGCGAAGCTCAGGACCCGCTTGGTCAGCGACCCCGCGAAGTTGTCGTGGAAGAAGGCGGCGTCCTTGGCGAAGAGCTCGTCCATGCCGATGACGTACAGCTGCTCGATGCCGCGTGCGTCGAGGCGGTTCAGGCAGTGCAGTCCGATGCGCCACAGCGTCTCCGCGAGCAGCAGGACCCCGGCGAAGCCGAGCACATAGGGCATCGTCCAGCCGATGCCGGTACCGGTGTCCCCGTCCCCGGCGATCCGGCCGACGAGCTTCGCGACGACCAGCGGCGCGATGTAGTTGATGCCGATGTTGCCCAGTGCCGGGAGCAGCATCGCGGGCACCGTCAGCCATCGGAACCGGGCCAACTCCCTTCCGTAGTAACGGAGCGCGAGGAGCACCGGGCCCCTACGGGCTGAACTTCCGTGCGATTCGGGCGATCCCATCCCAACCCTGCCTTGTCGGACCGTCAGGTCAGAAAACGGAGTGTCCCGCACGGGCGCCCACGCGGTCCAAGCGTTTTCTCCCTCCGGAACCGGCCGGCCCGCGGATCAGTCCAGCGTCGCCGGTGTCGGGCCGTCGGGGCGGACGGTGATGCTGTACGCGGCCTTGGCCGGGACGGAGTGGAAGCGCGGGGTGTGGGCGGGCAGCAGGCGCTCCAGGAGGACGGTCGACTCCTTCAGGGCGAACTGGAGGCCCAGGCAGGCCCGGGGCCCGATGCCGAACGGGAGGTAGCTCCCCGGGTGGGTGGGGCGTCGGCCGGGGGTGGTGAAGCGCGCCGGATCGAACCGCCCGGGGTCCTCCCAGAGCCCGGGGTCCCGGTGGGTGAGGTAGGGGCAGACCAGCACGTCGGTGCCGGCCTCGACCTCGTATCCGGCGAGGACGTCGTCCTCCGCCGCGCAGCGCGGCAGTATCCAGGCGGACGGGTAGAAGCGCAGCGTTTCGTGGACGAGTGCCTGGACGGCCTGCCGCCGCTGGGGTGAGCCCTCGGCGCCGGCGGCGAGGGCCTGCTCCCGCGCCCGGGGGTTTCGGTCCAACAGGAGGTAGAGCCAGGTCAGGGTGGTGGCGGTGGTCTCGTGCCCGGCGACCAGCAGGGTGACCAGCTCGTCGCGGATCAGCCGGTCGGTGTACTCGGGGTGCGTTCCGGCCGCCTGGAGCAGGACGTGCAGCAGGCCCGGGCCGTCGGGTCCTGCCTCCCCGTCGCGGGCGGCGGCGATGGCGTGGCCCGCCACGGCGTCGATCGCGGCCAGCTCCGCGGCGACGGCCTCCTGGGCGGCGGTGCCGTCGGCGGGCAGGCTGGGCAGTGCGGCCACCACGGCGGGTACGGCGGCCAGTTCGCGCTCCGTACCGGGGTCGAGGGGGTGCCCGGTCAGGGACCGCCAGATGGTGTCGAGGGCAAAGCGGCGCATCTCGTCGCCGACGTCGAGGACCTGCCCGGTGCGGGCGTACGAGGCCCAGCGCGCCGCGGTGGTCCGGGCGGCCTCGGTGATCCGCTGCTCGTAGCGGCGCATCCCCCGGCCGGTGAACTGGGACTGCAGCAGGCGCCGTTGCCGCTGCCAGGCCTCACCCGTCGCGGCCAGGACCCCGTCGCCGATCAGCGGCCGGGCGCGGTGCGAGCGCTTCACGTACCGGCCGGGGTGGAGCGCGAGCACGTGCTGCACGGCCTGCGGGGCGGTGACCAGGACGGTCGGGCGCGGGCCGAGCCGGAACGCGGCGACGCCGCCGAGCCGTTCGCGAGCCTGGGCGAAGAGGTCGATGAGCTCCCCTCCGCCGGCCTGCCACTGCCCGACGAGGGCGGGTTCCAGCTCGGGGACCCGGCGGCCGGCCGGGGTCGGGCTCGGGCTCGGGAGGGAGCCGGTGCGGGCATGGGTGGCCACGGGGCTGCTCCTGTTCGACGGCGGTACGCCGTCACGGACCGGGTGCGGGCATCACGCACTGTAGGGGAGCGGGCACGCTGGGCAACAGGCCGCCTTCGGAGGGGGAGCGGTCAGGCGGGGATTTCGATCACGCCGATGGGCTCGGTGGACGGGTGCGCCGAGCCGCCGACGGGTTCGACGGTGACGCCGACTGCCGTGGCGCGCTCGACGGGCCCGTCGAGCAGCTCGATGTGCCAGTTGCCGCGTCCCGGGAAGGTGCCGGCGGGGCGGGGCCCGCCGATGTCGTCGTACCAGAGGGCGTACACCTGGTCCGCGGAGAGTTTCGGCAGGCCGGAGGCGATGAAGGCGGCACGGCTCTCGCTGCGGGAGATGATCACGCAGCCGGTGGCCCCGTCGGGGAACTCCGTGGCGGTGATCCGGGCGTCGGGCGCGGCCAGGACCTCCGCGAGCCGGGCGGCCGGGGCCTGGCCTGCTACGGCGAGACGGGCGCGCGCCTCCTCGGCCGCGCGGTGCTGCAAGTACGCGATCCCGCCGAACGCGGCGGCGAGGGCGAGGGAGGCGGCGAGGGCCCAGCGCAGGGCCCGGCCCGGACGGGCCGCGGGGTGCGGCCGCCGGGGCCCGTCGGCGGCCGGGAGGGGGTCCTGCGGGGTGGCGGCGATCCGGTCGAGGACCCGGCGGCGCAGCCCGGGCGGGGGCGCCACGGGAGCCACCTCGGCCAGCTCGGCGGCGGCCGCGCGGAGGGAGGCGGCCTCGCGGCGGCAGCGGGTGCAGACCGCGAGGTGCCGGGCGAAGGCCTCGTCCTCCTCGGGCGTGAGGGCGTGCAGGACGTACGCGGCGAGCGCGGCGTGCGGGTCGGGAGCGATGGTCATCGGGACGCCTCCAGACAATCGCGCAGCCGTTGCAGCCCGTCGCGCAGCCGTGATTTGACGGTTCCCTCGGGTGATTCCAGGGTGCGCGCCGTCTCGCGGTAGGTCATCCCCTCGTAGAAGGCCAGCCGGACGGCCTCCCGCTGGTCCCGGCTCAGCGCGCCCAGGCAGCGGCGCACGCGGGCGTGCTCGTCGCGGCCCTCCACGGTGTCGGCCACCTCGTCGTACGGCGGGGTACGGTCCAGCAGGGCCGCCTTCTCCTCGCGCTCCGTACGGGCCCGGGCGGCACGGACGCGGTCCACGGCGCGGCGGTGCGCCAGCAGCAGCACCCAGGCGCGCGCGGTGCCGAGTTCCGGCCGGAAGCGGTCGGCGGTACGCCAGACCTCGACCATCACGTCCTGGGTCACCTCCGCGGCCTGGGCCGCGTCCCGCAGGATCCGGCAGGCCAGGCCCATGACGGGGGCGGACAGTGCGTCGTAGATCGGGGCGAACGCCTCCTGGTCGCCCGTGGCGACCCGGAGGAGCAGCGCGTCCAGTGCGCCGCTCTCCGCCCCGGGGCCGTCCGCGACGTCCGCGACGCCCGCGGCGCCTGCGGTGTCCATGCCCTCCGCGGCGCTCGTGGCGTGCGCCGGATGCGCCTCGTCGGCGTCCGCGCTGTCTGCCCTGTCCTCCATCAGACGTCCCGTGTCCTCGGGTGCACCTGATCCCGATCCCACCACTGATACGGGTCCGGCGCATGCGGAGAACGGGGAAGGCGGCGGGATCCCACGACTGCGGGGCCCCCGCCGCCTTCCGTCCCGGCCTGCGGAGCACGTCCTACCAGCGGTGCTTGTAGGAGCAGTCCCAGTGGCCCTTGACCCACTGCTTGTCCCAGTGGCCGGGGACGTACACCCACTTCCAGTGGCCCTTGTGGCTGCGGGAGGAGTCGCTCCATCCGCTGTTCCGGTCGCGGTCACCGTCACGGTTGCCGTCGCGGTTGTCCTTCCAGTCACGGTCCCGGTCCCGGTCCCAGTCACGGTGCCAGTCCCGGACCCACTTCTTCTCCCAGTGGCCCTTGACCCACCGCTTGTCCCAGTGGCCCTTCTTCCAGACGCACTTCTTGCCGTGGTCCTGGGTGACGGATGCCGTGACGGCCGTCTGGGGGGCGGGGGCGGCGACGGCCTGAGCGGCACCGCCGAGGGCCGCGCCGCCCGCGAGCGCTCCGGCCGCGGTGACGGCGACCGCCAGGCGCCTGACTCGGTAGGGAGCGGACATGAATCCCACCTCCTCGCCCTCGAACCTGCGAGGGCTGTGAACGATGTGACACAAGGGATTCGATCCCGAGACCGGGATGGATGGGATTTTTCACGCATTTCTTTCCGAACCCGGTCCCCCACCGGCCCCGAAAACGATCGAGGGGCCGTTTCAGATTGCTCTGAAACGGCCCCTCGATCTACGACTCTCACGAGTCGGGACGACAGGATTTGAACCTGCGACCCCTTGACCCCCAGTCAAGTGCGCTACCAAGCTGCGCCACGTCCCGATGCCCGTTGACCTGGGGTTTCCCCTAGTTGAACGCGCAGGAGAACAATACCGCACTTCCCGGGGTGGTCGCGCGCACGTTTCGTCCCGCGCTGGACGGGCCCGCTTCCCGGCCGGTCCGCACCGCCTCGGTCCCTGCCACCTCAGTCCGTGCCGCCGCCCAGCTCCGGATGGGCCGCGGCCAGCCGCTTCGGGGCCGCCTGGAGCCAGGCGTCCGTGAGGATCGAGCGCAGTTCCTCCTCGTCCTGCACCGCCGCCAGCCGGACCCGGAGCCAGGCGTAGTTGTCGTCGTGGCCCGCGCGCATGAAGAACTTCTCCGGCTCCGCCGCGATCAGCTCGGCCCGGTCCTCCTTGGGACACTTGACCCCGATCGAGGTGTCGTCGTCGGCCAGCGCGGCGAAGATCTTCCCGCTCACCCGGAAGGTCGGCATGCCCCAGGCGAGCTTCTCGCTGCTGTCCGGGAGCGACAGCGCGATCGTACGGACGTCCTGCGCGGTCGTGGCCATCCCCGCGGCTCCTCTCCGGCCTCCGGTGAATGCTTCTCCGACGACCGTAGACCCCGCCACCGGCCACCGCCCGGCCGCCGCCCTCAGGCCCGCCGGTCCTCCCGCTCGTGCAGCAGCGCCACCAGGTCCGCCGCCAGCGCCTTGACCGTGGCCAGCCCCTCCGTACCCCACCGCCTCGGCACCACGTCCACCGCGCACACCGTGCCGAGCACGACCCCCTGCCGGTCCGTCAGCGGGGCGCCCGCGTAGGACCGCACCCCGCTCTCGTCGACCACCGCGTTGCCCGCGAAGCGCGCGAAGTCCCGTACGTCCTCCAGCACCAGCGCCCGCCGCCGCACCACCACGTGCGGGCAGTAGCCGTGGTCCCGGGCCAGGACCCGCGCCGGATATCCGCTCGGCGGGGCCTGCGCGGCATGGTGCAGGCCCGCGAAGAACTGCCGTTCCTCGCCGATGAAGTTGACCCCCGCGTACGGGACGTCCAGTGCCTCGCAGACACGCCGGGCGAATGCGTCCAGCTCCGCGTCCGTCCGCTCCCCCAGGCCCAGTTGACGCAGCCGCACGACCCGTGCGGGCGCTTCCCGGTCCACCGGCGTGAGCAGCAGGTGTCCGGTCGATTCGTAGTACGTCATGACGGTTCCCCCGACTCCGAAGACGATGCAGGTGATAAAGGCATTGCAGGCGATGCGGACGATGAGCGGACGGTGGACATGCACAGGAGATGGCGGACGAGGGCGGCCAGCGCCCCGGTCCCGGAGCTCGTCAGGCGCGCGTCGCACCGTACGACCGGCACCTCCGGCCCGAGTCCCACCGCCTCGCGCACCTCCTCGGGCTCGTAGCGGTGACCGTCGTCGAACTCGTTGACGGCGACGATGAAGCCGATCCCGCGCCGTTCGAAGAAGTCCACGGCGGGGAAGCAGTCGGCGAGCCGGCGGGTGTCGGCGATCACCACCGCCCCGAGGGCCCCCACGCACAGCTCCTCCCACAGGAACCAGAAGCGCTGCTGCCCGGGCGTGCCGAAGAGGTAGAGCACGTGCCGTTCGTCCAGCGTGATCCGGCCGAAGTCCAGCGCCACGGTCGTCGTGGACTTCTCTTCGACCCCCTCCAACGGGTCCGCGGCCTCGCTGAGTCCGCTCAGCAGCTCCTCCGTGCTCAGCGGCTCGATCTCGCTGACCGCGCCCACGAAAGTGGTCTTGCCCGCGCCGAACCCGCCCGCGACCAGGATCTTCAGCGTCGCGGGGGCCGAGGTCGCGGGGGCCGAGGTCGCCGGGCCCGAGGTCGCGGGCACCGCCGCGTCACAGTCGTTTGCGTAGGCCATCGAGCACCGCCCTGAGCAGGTTCTGGTCATCGGCGGCGAAGGACCCGCCGCCCGGGTACCGGGGCGACTGCGCCATGACGGCCCCGTGTTCCATCAGGTCGGACAGCAGCACCTTCACCACCACCGCCGGGAGCCGCAGCTGCCCGGCCACTTCGGCGACCGTGACAGCCGCCGAGCCCGCGCAGAGCCGCAGGGCGAGGGTGTGCTCCGCGCCGAGCGGACCGCGCGGCCGTACGCCGGTCGCGGTCACCAGCGAGAGCAGGTCGAGCGCGACGCCCGGCCGGGTCCGCCCGCCGCTGGCCGTGTACGGGCGCATGACCCGGCCCGCCGAGTCGTCGAGCCACGGTGTGTCACGTCCGTTCCCCGCCCCTGTCCCCGTGCTGGTCCCCGTCCCCGTCCCGTACGGGTACCCCTTCGCGTAGGCCCCCCTCGCGTGGGCCCTCATCGCTCCGGGTCGGCGACGGGCCGCCGCGGCGGGGCCGCAAGGTACGGACGTACGCTCTTGACCAGCATCGCCATCTCGTAGCCGAGCACCCCGGCATCGGCCTCGCGGTCGGCGAGGACCGCCAGGCAGGTCCCGGAACCGGCCGCCGAGACGAAGATGAGCGCGGAGTCGAGCTCGACCACCACCTGCCGGACCTCGGCGCCGTCGGCGAAGCGGGATCCGGCGCTGCGCCCCAGCGAGTACAGCCCGGAGGCCAGGGCCGCCATGTGGTCGGCGCTGTCGGCGTCCAGGCCGTGCACACAGGTCACCAGCCCGTCCGCCGTCAGCAGTACGGCGCTGCGCGTGTACGGCACGCGCTGCACCAGGCCGCTCAGCAGCCAGTCGAGGTCCGAGAGCCGACTGCCTGTCTTCGTCGCCACTTCGCCGCCCATGGGGGTGCGCTCCTTGCTGGGGTGGGGGGTGGGGGTCATGCCCGGTACTCCGACTGCGCGCGGCCGAAGCCCCGTTGGAAGGCGGCCATCAGGCCGGGGTCGTGCAGGGGTTGTTCGGTGCCGTCGGTCCGCCGCGGGGCGGGTGCCTCGCGCAGCTGCGGCGCGAGGTGCTCCTGGGCCCGGCGGCGCGGCAGCGGCGGCCGCCGGTTCTCGGCCGGGGTGCCGGCCGGGGTGCCGGGCTGCGCCTCGGGACGGGTCCCGGGCCGGGGCTCCGCCCAGATCGCGAGCCGGGGCCCTGGCAGGGCCTCGGGCTCCGGCACGGGCGCCGGGGCGGCCACGGCCGAAGGCTCGGGGCGGGGCGCGGGCCGGGGCCCGGGCAGGGTCCCGGGACGGGCCTGCGACCAGATCTCCAGGCGGGGATCCGGACCGGAGCCGGGACCGAGGTCACCCGGCGCCGGGTGCGGGGCCGGCGCTGTCGCCGGGCTCTGGACCGGGACCGGCGCCGGGGCCGAGGCCGGGACCGGAGTCGGCGCCGGGGTCGGCGCCGGAGCCCGGACCGGAGCCGGAGCCGGGGCCCGGACCGGAGCCGGGGCCGGGGCCGGGGTGCGGACCCCGGCTGCCTCCCCGGGCCCGGCCGGGCCGGCGGCCGCGAAGGGACCGTGGGCGGGGACGGACCGGTCCGCGGCCGCGGACCGACCGGGGGCAAAAACGGGGGCGGGAGCGGGACCGGGCGCGAAAACGGGCTCGGGAGCGGGCTCGGGCACAGCGGCGGGCGGGGGCTCCGGAGCCTGTGCGTCGCAGGACCAGAGCGGTACGGCCGGCCCGGCGCCCGGGGGCTCCTGCCGCGGCAGCGCGACCCGTACGGGCTCCAGGGGCGGCACCCCCGTCCCCTCCCCGGTCCCCCAGGAAGTGGCGCGGGAGCCCCCCGCGGCGGCGTCGGCGCCCGGCGCCTCCGCACCCAGCAGCTCCTGCGGCAGCACCAGCACGGCGAGCACTCCGCCGTAGATGTTGGACTTGAGCTCGACGGCGATCCCGTGCCTGCGGGCCAGCGCCGAGACCACGAACAGGCCGATGCGGCCGTCCGCCAGCAGGTGCCGGACGCTGATCTGGTCGGGGTCGCCGAGCAGGGCGTTCATCCGGTGCTGCTCCTCGGCCGGCATGCCCAGCCCCCGGTCCTCGACCTCGACGGCGATCCCGGCGGTGACCCGTTCGGCGCGCAGCACCACGTCGGTGTCGGGGGCGGAGAACACCGTGGCGTTCTCGACCAGTTCGGCCAGCAGGTGCACCACGTCGGCGACGGCGTGGCCGCGGACGCTGCCGCCCGACGGGGGCACCACCTTGACGCGGGTGTACTGCTCGACCTCCGCGACCGAGGAGCGGAGCACCTCGCTCAGGTCGATGGGCCGGGTCCACTGGCGGCGGGAGGCCGCGCCGCCGAGCACGGCGAGGTTCTCCGCGTGGCGGCGGATCCGGGTGGCGAGGTGGTCGACGTGGAAGAGCTCCTTGAGCAGGTCCGGATCCTCGACCGTGTCTTCCAGTTCGTCCAGCAGCGAGATCTCGCGGTGCACCAGGGATTGCAGGCGCCGCGCGAGGTTGACGAAGACCTCGACCTTCCGTTCGCTGTCGGACGGGGTGACCGGTCCGGCCAGCCGTACGAGGGTCGCGTGCGCCTGCTCGCGGGCGCCGCGCAGCTCCTGCGAAAGCAGCCAGAACTCGTCCACCCCGGCCGGGTCGGTACCGACCGGCGGCGAGGTCGGCCCGCCGCGCACCGGGCGGGGCGGGACCTCGCCCCGTTCGAGCCGTTCGGCGGCGGTCCGCAGTTCCTGGCGGCCGCGCACGCTGGACCGGCGCAGCGCCTCGCACCGGTCCTGGACGGCCTTGGCGGAGCGCTGCGCGCCGAGCAGGGCGGCGGCGAGGGCCCCGGCGACGAGCAGGGCGCAGCCGGTGAGCACCGGCCACAGCCGGGCATCGCGCTCTCCGGCTCCCCCGCCGAGCTGCAGGGTGAAGATCACCGCGGCGGCGCCGCTGAGCCCGGCGGCGAGCGCGGGCAGCAGGGCGGCGCGGAGCAGTTGGGGGCGTATCTGCCGGCCCGGACCGGTGACGGCGTGTCTCGACGGGGAGTGGCGGGCGGCGCGGAGTCCGGACATCGGCGTCCTCGGTACGTGGGGCCCGGCCTCCAGCAGTTCCCGGGGCCGGTGTTGATCACCGGATACCCACGCTAGACCGCATGCTCCCGCCCGGGACGGCCAGTTGGGGAAGTTCGCCGGGGTGCTTACCGCTCCCGGTGGAGCGCTCGTACGACAGCCCGATTCCCCGGGGTCGCGGCGCGGCTCCGCACGCCCCCCGCGGAGGCCGGGCGCACGTGGCGTCAGGGGTCGCGCGGTTGGAAGCCCGGGCTCGCCGCAGCCGCCCACCAGGCGGAAGCGGCGCTCGCGGCAGGCTGGTACTCGGACCTGCTCACGGCCGTCGGACTCCCCGACGGGACCGACGCCGGCCGGTGACGCGTCCGGCCCCCTGATCCTGAGGATCAAGGGGCCGGACGCGACGTCGACGACGGGACCTACGAGCCGACCGCCTCGGGTTCCTCGCGGGTCGCGGACGCGGGCCGGCCGGCGGGTGCCGGGCGGGGGGACGCCGCGAGCGCGGGCTCGGGCGCGCCTGCGGCCACGAACGGGCGCCACCACGGCACGGCCGGGATGCCTGCGCCGCCGGGCTCGAAGGGCTGGCCCGGGATCGGGAGGGCGACCGCCGCCCCGGCTCCCTCGGCGGCGGCCAGCGTGCCCTCGCCCGGCTCGTCCCACGAGTGGGGGGCCAGGTTGAAGGTGCCCCAGTGGATGGGCAGCATCGTGCCGTGCGGGGTGCCGCCCTGGAGGTCGAGGTGGGCCCGCATGCCCTCCTCGGGGGTCATGTGGATGTCGGGCCAGTACTCCGAGTAGGCCCCGATCTGGATCATCGTGGCGTCGAAGGGCCCGTGCTCGGCGCCGATCTCCTTGAAGCCGGGGAAGTAGCCGGTGTCCCCGCTGTGGTAGATCCGGTGCTCGTCACCTGCCACCACCCAGGAGGCCCACAGGGTGTGCTGCTGGTTGCGCAGGCCGCGTCCGCAGAAGTGCCGGGCGGGGGTCGCCGTGAGGGAGAGTCCCGCGATCTTGGTGCTCTCGTTCCAGTCGAGCTCGCGCAGCCGGTCGGCCGGGACCCCCCAGCGCTCCAGGTGCGCGCCGACGCCGAGCGGGACGGCGAAGACGGTGTCCGTACCGGCCAGGTCCTTGATCGTCGGCAGGTCCAGGTGGTCGTAGTGGTCGTGGGAGATGACCACCATGTCGACCTTCCCCAGCGAGGCCAGGGGCACCGGCACGGGGTGCAGCCGCTTGGGGCCGGCGAAAGGGAAGGGTGAGCACCGCTCACCCCACACCGGGTCGAAGAGCACCCGCCGCCCGTCGATCTCCGCGAGCACGCTGGAGTGCCCCATCCAGGTCAGCCGCAACCCGCTGACCGGCGGCTTCGCCAGATCGGCGAGGGTGGTCGGGTGCACCGGGATCGGGGCTCCCGGGCTCCTGCGGAGCCGCTGTTCCTTGTGGAAGTAGATCTTGGCGAACTCTTTCATCGACCCGGAGGGCCTGGTCCGGGCCCCGACCGGATTCTGGAAGACGCCGTCGGCGAAGTTGGGCGAGCGGTGGATCCGCTCCAGCCGGGCGCCGGACGGGTCCGCGCCGAAGGCTTCGGGCCGCAGGGCGCGCAGCCGTGGACGCAAGGGACGGGAGCCGGTCAAGGCGCCTCCTGGGAGGATGGGGGGTGTGCGGGGCCGTAGGGGTCTACGACCATCCCAACGCACACCCGCCCCCAAGGATTCCGCTTCCGGCCCCCGTCCACACGCGTTTCGGCCGTGCACACGAGTTTTCAGGCGTACACCCGTGTCGCGACCGCTCGGCACCCCTCCCGCCGGGCGGCTCCCCTCGCCCGCGCCTACAGCGGCATCAGGTCCGGCCGCTTGGCCTCCACGTGGTCCCCGGAGGACTCCCCGCGCAGCCGGCGGCCGATCCACGGCACCAGGTGCTCACGCGCCCACTGGATGTTGTCCCGGGTCACGTCCACCGATCCGCGCGGCTGCTGCGGCGGCCACGGCTGGTCGGGGTCGGTCGGCACCTCCAGGCCGAGCACCTGCGCGGCGCGCAGCGCCACCCGGGTGTGCCCCTCGGGCGACAGGTGCAGCCGGTCGCCGTCCCAGGCCCGCCGGTCCTGCACGGACTTCAGCGACCAGAGGTCGAGCACCGGGCAGTCGTAGCGGTCGGCGATGGCGCGCACGTGCGCGCTGTACGTCGCCACCTTGCCCCGGATGTGCTTGAGGACCGGCACGCCCCGGGTGTCGAAGCCGGTGGTGATCATCACCTGGCCGACGGACCCGGTGAGGTCGGCCACGGCCGCCTCGAACCGCTCCGCCACGTCGTCGGGGTCGCTGCCGGGCCGGATGATGTCGTTGCCCCCGGCGCAGAAGGTCACCAGGTCGGGTGCGAGGGCCTTGGCCCGCGGCACCTGCTCGGCCACGATCTGGTCGAGGAGCCGGCCGCGCACGGCCAGGTTCGCGTACCGGAAGTCGTGCTCGTCGCGCCGATCGGCCAGGAGCACGGCGAGCCGGTCCGCCCAGCCGAGATAGGAATCCCCGGGTCCCGGGTCCCCGACACCCTCGGTGAAGCTGTCCCCGATCGCCGCGTACGAGCCGATGGTCTTGA
Organism: Streptomyces sp. NBC_01408; assembly: GCF_026340255.1. Lineage (GTDB taxonomy): Bacteria > Actinomycetota > Actinomycetes > Streptomycetales > Streptomycetaceae > Streptomyces. The sequence goes on from NZ_JAPEPJ010000002.1 coordinate 957,008, forward strand.
GTTTCGTCGTCGTCGCTGCCACGGGACACCATCCTTCACTCCCGCAACCAACCTACGCCAACGTAATGAGGGGTTGACGGACCGTGATCTCTACCACGCCGGGGATAAGGAATAAGTACACGTGAGGCCAGGACCCCCCTCGGGCCCCGGCCTCACATGTGTCACCCGCTCCGACGGCGGCTGCCGTCAGAGGCTCGCGCCCTTCGAACGGAGGTAGGCGATCGGGTCCATGTCCGAGCCGTAGGACGGGCTCGTGCGGATCTCGAAGTGCAGGTGCGGGCCGGTCGAGTTGCCGGTGGAACCGGAGAGGCCGATCCGCTGTCCGGCGGTGACGCTCTGGCCGGACGAGACGGAGAGCGAGGACAGGTGGGCGTACTGGGAGTAGTTGCCGTCCGCGTGCCGGATGACGACCTCGTTGCCGTACGAGCCGCTCCAGCCGGCGGAGACCACGGTGCCCGCGCCGACGGCCTTGACGGTGGTGCCGGAGCTCGCGATGAAGTCGACGCCCGTGTGGTAGCCGGAGGACCACATGCTGCCGGCGACCTTGTACTGGGTGGAGACGCCGCCGCTGACGGGGGCCACGAAGCCGGCGCCCGTGGGGGCCTTCTCGGCGGCGGAGGAGCCGGACTTCTGCTTGGCCGGGGCGGCGGAGTCGGCGGAGCCCTTCTTGGCCGAGGGAGCCGAGGGAGCCGAGGCACCGGAACCGGAGGCCTTCGGGGCCGCCTTCTCCGGAGCCGGGGCCGCCTTGGGGGCGGGCCGGGCCGGGGCCTCGGCCGGGGCGGCCTCGCCCTTGGCGCCGAGCGTCAGCTTCAGGCCCGGGTGGATCAGCGACGGGTTGGTGCCGACGGCCTCGCGGTTGTCGGCGTAGAGCCGCTCCCAGCCACCGGTCAGGTCGCGCTCGGCGGCGATCTTGGAGAGGTAGTCGCCCGGCACCACCGTGTAGACGGTCGGCGCGGCCTGCGGCGCTGCCGGGAGCTGCACGGCCTGCGGAGCCGCCTGCGGGGCGCTCTGCACGGCCTGCACCACGGGGGTGGCGGCGGTCGCGGCGGTCGGCGCACCGGCGGCCTGGGCGCCCGTGGCACCCATCAGCGGCAGTGCGAGGGCGGCGCCCCCGGTGCCGGCGGCGGCGAAACCTCGCGATATGGAACCGGACTTGGGACGGCGGTGCTTACCCTTTGCGGGCATGGCGGATTCCTCTCCGTCGCCTGCGAGGTGAGCTGTCGGGTTCGGACTGGAGATGTCCGGCCGTACACCCGGGACCCGCGGAACACGGGCCACATATGTACGGCTTCACCCCGAGCCGTCCCGGTTCAAAGATCCGGAACAGCGGCTTACCTGGTTCCCCCGCTCCTGCCGCGCGCGTGAATAGTCGGGTGCGGTTCCCGGGCGGCGGCAGGATTCGGCGGTCCACCCGGATCGAGGGCGAAGCTAATCGAGTCGGGCGGTACGGAACAAGCCGTGAATTTCCTGACGGATTCACAGGGATGAGGGAGCGACGAAATTCCGGTCACCCTGTGTCCATTCCCCACCGTCAACAACCGCCCCTGCCGGGCAATTCGGCATTCGCGATCAGACACTCACGGTCACCGTATGATCTGGCTCACGGGGAGGCACCCGATCTCGCCTCTGTTTATGGCAAGTTGTTGCCAAGTAGTCCAATTCGGACACCCCACGACGATGCGGAGGAGTTCCCGTGACCCAGCAGATACCCCCGGCCCCGCCGGCGCGACCCGGGTCGGAGCCGGTGCCGGAGCCCGAACTGTCCGGAGTGCGCAATTTCCGTGACGTGGGCGGACTTCCGACCTCCGATGGACGGAGGGTCAGGGCGGGACAACTCTTCCGAAGCGGACATCTGGCACATGCCACCGAAACCGATGCAGAATTTCTCGCATCGCTCGGCCTCCACACCATTTTCGACTTCCGCAACAACGCCGACCATTCACTGGAGGGGCCGGACGTCGAACTGCCCGGTGTACGCAATGTGAACATCCCGCTGTCGGACCCCGCCGACGGCCGGGAGTTCTGGAAGATGGTCCGCGAAGGCGACCTCGACCAGCTCCGCTCGCTGCTCGGCGACGGCAAGGCCGCGGCCCGGATGGCGAAGTCGTACCGCACCATCGTCGAGCAGCGCACCGCCGAGCACAGCCGGGTCGTGCACGCCCTCGCCGAGGACAGCGTCCCGGCCCTGATGCACTGCGCGGCGGGCAAGGACCGCGCCGGGCTGTCCATCGCCGTCACCCTGCTCGCGCTCGGCGTCGAACGCGAGGCGATCGTGGCGGACTACCTGGAGTCGAACGCCCCGCACCGGCGCTACCGGGTGCGCCGCTCCGGCGAGCCGGTCGAGGCCCACTCCCCCGAGGTGATGGAGCTCCTCGCCCCGCTCTTCGACGCCCGGGCCGAGTACCTCAACGCCGCCTTCGACACCATGGACGAGCGGTGGGGCGGGGTCGAGCGCTACCTCGCCGAGGGCCTCGGGCTCACGCCCGAGACCCTCGACCGGCTGCGCGAGCGGCTGCTGACCGACGGGGTCTGAGGCGCGCCGGAGCAGGCGGTCAGCGGTTGCCGACCGCCTGCTTCACCAGGGTCCGGCCGAAGTCCCACATGAGGCCCGACCCGCCGTGCGCCTCGTCCATGACCTCGCGGAAGGCGCCGACGAACCGGTCGACGTCCCGTTCGTCCACGATCAGCGGCGGGATCAGCTTGATCACCTCGAGGTGGTCGCCGGAGACCTGGGTGAGGATCCGGTGCTTCTGGAGCAGCGGCACCACGACCATCTGGGCGAACAGCCCCTTGCGGGCCGCCTGGAGCATGCTCCACCGGCTGCGCAGCCGCAGCGAGGACGGCCGGCCGAACTCGATGCCGATCATCAGGCCGCGCCCCCGCACCTCGTGCAGCAGCTCGTACTCGTCCACCAGGTCCGCGAGCCGCCCGCGCAGCAGGTCCCCCGTCGCCCGGGCGTTCGCCACCACCTCCTCGTCCTCCATGACCGACAGCACCGCCAGCCCGGCCGCCATCGCCTGTGCGTTGGAACCGAAGCTGGCGGAGTGCACGAGCACCCGGTCCATGGACGAGTAGACCTTCCTGAAGATCCAGTCCTTGCCCAGGGTCGCGCCGACCGGCACGTAGCCGCCCGACAGCGCCTTGGCCACGCACACCAGGTCGGGCTCCACGCCCGGCTCGTGCTGGTACGCGTAGAAGTCACCGGTTCGTCCCAGCCCGGTCTGCACCTCGTCCGCGATCAGCAGCGCCTTGTGCCGGTGCAGGAGCTCCTGCGCGGCGAGCAGGAACCCGGGCGGAGCCTCGATGACCCCCTTGCCCTGGATGGGCTCGACGACGAAGGCGGCCACGTCCCCGCGCCTCAGCTCCCGCTCCAGGGCGGCCAGGTCCCCCAGCGCGATCTTCGTGTCGGGGAGCAGCGGGGCGAAGCCGTCCCGGAAGCCGCTCTCCCCGTTCACCGACAACGAGCCCGTGGTCAGCCCGTGGAAGGCGTGGTCGCAGTAGAGGACCCGCGGCCGCCCGGTGGCGAACCGGGCGAACTTCAGGGCCGTCTCCACGGCCTCGGTGCCGCTGTTGCCGAAGAAGACCCGGTCCAGGTGCGGGCTGTACGAGAGGAGCTTCTCGGCCAGCAGCCCGGGCAGCGGCTGGCAGTCGAAGCGGGTGAGGTCGGCGAGCTGGGCGTCCAGGACGTCGTGCAGGGCCCGGCGGACGACCGGGTGGTGCCTGCCCAGGCCCATCACCCCGAACCCGGCCAGCATGTCGAGGTAGTCGTTGCCCTCGGCGTCCCAGAAGTGGGCGCCCTCGGCCCGCTCGTAGACCTTGTCGAAGCCGATGGTGTGCAGCATCCGGGGCAGTTGGTGGTTGAGGTACCGGGCGTGCAGCTCGTACCGTTCGCCGCCGCGCTCGGCCAGCAGGGCGCCGAGGTCGAAGCCCTTGCCCCGGCCGCGCCCGGCCTGTTCGCCCGGGCCCTGTCCGGCTGCGGTCATGCCGACTTGTCCCGGTTCCCGCCGATCGTCTCCCGGGCCGCCCGCAGGGACTCCTTGAGGGAGCCCATGGTGGCGAGGACGGCGGTGGGCTCGTAGCCGCAGTGCGCCATGCAGTTGGCGCAGCGCGGGTCCTTCCCGCGGCCGTACTTGCTCCAGTCGGTGTCGTTGATCAGCTCGCGGTACGTGGGCACGTAGCCGTCGCTCATCAGGTAGCAGGGGCGCTGCCAGCCGAAGAGGGAGTAGTTCGGAATCGCCCAGGCGGTGCAGGGGAAATCCGCCTTTCCTTCCAGGAAGTCCAGGAAGAGCGGCGAGTGGTTGAGCCGCCAGCGGCGCCGGTTGCCGCCCGCGAAGGCCTTCTTGAAGAGGTCGCGGGTCTGTTCCACGCCCAGGAAGTGCTCCTGGTCGGGGGCCTTCTCGTAGGCGTAGGCCGGCGAGATCATCATCTCGTCCACCTGGAGGTCGTCATTGAGGTAGTTGAGTACCTCGATGATCGTCTGCGGTGTGTCGGTGTTGAAGAAGGTGGAGTTGGTGGTGACCCGGAAACCCCGCCTCTTCGCCTCCTTGATGGCCTCGACGGCCTCGTCGAAGACGCCTTCCTTGGCCACCGACTCGTCGTGCCGCTCGCGCAGGCCGTCGATGTGCACGGCGAAGGCGAAGTACGGGGACGGGGTGAACTTCTCGATCTTCTTGCGCAGCAGCATCGCGTTGGTGCAGAGGAATACATACTTCCGCTTGGCTACCAGCTGCCGGACGATCTCGTGGATCTGCGGGTGCATCAGGGGCTCGCCGCCCGCGATGGACACCATGGGCGCGCCGGACTCCAGCACGGCGCCGACCGCTTGGGCGACCGGCATGCGCTGCTTGAGCACCCCGGCCGGGTGCTGGATCTTCCCGCACCCCTCACAGGCCAGGTTGCAGGCGTAGAGCGGTTCCAGCTCGACGATCAGCGGGAACTTCTCACGCTTGCGGAGCTTCTGTTCGAGAAGATAGGTCCCGACCCTGATGGTCTGGCGCAGCGGCATGGCCATCTGGCTCACCTCCTGGGGAGCAGCAAAGAACGGTGCCATTCATAAAACGCGGGCAGTACGGCACGCAGTACGCGGAAGGCCGATATTCCACCGCGGACCGTGCCGATGCGGACGAGCTCATGCTCCGGAGCGTCCACGATCACCCGGACGGCCGCAACTGGACGGCTACCGCCGCCGGCGGCGGTCCACAAGGTGGCCGCGGACTCCATGTCGACCGCGATGGCGCCGGTGGCGCGCAGCTGCGCGCGCTCCTGGCCGCGGACCACGTGGTCGGATCCGGTCAGGGGGCCGATGTGGACGGTCCGGCCGGGTGCGGCCCGGGCCAGTGCCTCGGCGAGCAGGGCGGTTCCGGTGCAGGTGACGTCGCCGTGCGGGTCCCGGGTCTGCTCGGCGACGACCAGGTCGCCGGGGTCCATGCCGGGGACCAGCCCCGCGCAGAACCCGGTCGCGAGGACGGCCGCCCGGTCCATCCCCGGCCGGTCCAGCGCCCGGGAGACGGCCCGCCCGGCCGCGCGCGGGCCCATGCCGGTGCGCAGCAGGGTGTGCCCGGGCGGCGCCGCACCGCGCACGCCGCGGGCCGCGCTGCGCAGCGCGGCCTGCTCGATGCGCAGCGCGCAGGCGACCAGCAGCGGGGCGGAGGCCTCGGCGGACATCACGCTTCCCGGACCCCGGCCGTGGCCGTGCGCGCCACGGCCGGCGCGGACGTCACGGCCGGCGCGGACGCCACGGCCGGCGCGGACGCCACGGCCGGCGCGGACGGCTCCCCGTACAGGTAGCGGCCGAGCGCGGTGAGCGGGAACACCTGGCGGTACAGGTGGTAGTTGATGGAGAAGTCCCAGGGGAAGCCGGTGCCCGTGAAGTGCGGCTCGTCCCAGGTGCCGTCCTCCTCCTGCGTCCGCACCAGGTACGCCACGCCGCGTTCCACCGCCTCGCCGTCCCGCTCGCCTGCCGACAGCAGGGCCATCAGCGCCCAGGCGGTCTGCGAGGCGGTGGAGGCGCCCTTCCCGGCCCACGACCGGTCCTTGTAGGAGCGCTGGTCCTCGCCCCAGCCGCCGTCCGCGTTCTGTACGGATTCCAGCCAGCGCACCGCCCGCCGGATCGCGGGATGCCCCGGGGCGATGCCCGCCGCCGTGAGCGCCGGGACCACCGAGCCGGTCCCGTACACGTAGTTGGTGCCCCAGCGGCCGAACCAGCCGCCCTCCGGCTCCTGTTCGGCGAGCAGCCAGGCGATGCCGCGCCGGGTCCGGGCATCGCCCGCCTTGCCCTCGAAGGCCAGCATCTCCACGACGTGGGCGGTGACGTCGGCCGAGGGAGGGTCGATGACCTCGCCGAAGTCGCAGAAGGGCAGCCGGTTCGGGAAGGGGCTGGTGTTGTCGGCGTCGAAGGCGCCCCACGCGCCGTTCCTCGACTGCATGCCGAGGTTCCAGGACACCCCGCGGGCGATGGCCGCCTCGACCCTGGCCGGGTCGGGGTGCTGGATCCGGCGCAGGGCGAGGACCACCTCGGCGGTGTCGTCGATGTCGGGGTACGTGTCGTTGTGGAACTCGAACGCCCAGCCGCCGGGGGCCAGCGCGGGCCGCCGTACGGCCCAGTCCCCGCTGCGCACGATCTCCTCGCCGAGCATCCAGTCGGCGGCCTTGACCAGCGCCGGATGGTCGGGCCGCAGGCCCGCGTCGGCGAGCGCGATCGCGGCGAGGCAGGTGTCCCAGACCGGCGACTGGCAGGCCTCGATCATCCGGGCGCCGTCCTCGCGCCACACCGCGAACCGGTCCAGGGAGTCCAGCCCGGCGCGCATGACCGGGTGCCCGAGGTCGTAGCCGAGCAGGTGCAGGGCGATGACGGAGTACACGGCGGGCGGCTGGATCCCGCCCCAGCAGCCGTCGTTCTCCTGACGCTCGACGATCCAGCGGCTCGCGCTCGCCATGGCCGCCTTGCGCAGCCGGCGCGGGGCGAACCGCCGGTAGACGTGCAGGGCCCTGTCCATCCGCTGGAAGGCGCCTTCCCAACTGGCCAGCGGGGCGGGCCGCCTGGCCGGGTTCGGGACCCTGGCGTCGGTGTGCAGCTCGTCCAGCGCGAAGGGGCCCGGACGGACCGGGCGGATCGCGGAGACGACCGTGAGGGGGACGATGGTCTGCCGGGCCCAGCAGCCGAAGTCGTAGATGTTCAGGGGGACCCAGGGCGGCAGGAACACCAGCTCGGGCGGGAGTTCGGGCAGGTGTTCCCAGTTCCACCAGCCGAAGAGGGCCAGCCAGATGCGGGTGAAGACCCGGGCGGCGGCGATCCCGCCGTGGGCCCGGATCCAGGCCGAGGCGCGGGCCATGTGCGGGGCGTCCGGCGCGTCACCGGCCAGCCGCAGGGCCACGTACGCCTCGATGGTGGCGGAGAGTTCGGGCGGCCCGCCGTGGAAGGTGCCCCAGGTTCCGTCGTCCCGCTGCTCGCCGCGGATGAAGAGGGCGGCGGCGTACGTGGTCCTCTCGTCCTGGATCCCGAGGAACTGGCGCAGCAGCAGGTCCTCGGCGTCCATGGTGACGTTGGTCTCCAGGTCGCCCTTCCACCAGCCCTCGGGGTCCTGGCGGGCGAGCAGCTGCCGGGTCGCCCGCTCGGTGGCCTCGCGGGCGCCCCGTACGGCGTCCTCGCGCCCCGCGCCCCGCACGGGGTCCCGCCCCGGGTCCGGCGGCGGGCCGGGTGGCGGCCCGGGCGGCGGGGCCGTGCCCGGCCCGGCGGCCCGGCGTGCCGGGTCCGGCGGGCTCACCGCCGCCGGACGGGGGGCGGATCGCGGCACGGCGTCCACCCCGGTGTCGGCGCCGCGGGCGTCCGCGGCGTCGTCGGTCGTCGCTGTCATGGCTTCCCCTTAGAACAGTGTCCTCTGCTGTGCTGGGGTCTGCCGTCGGCCGGAGCGCGCCGCCCTCAGGCGGCGGCTCCGGCCGGCGACTCGCGATTCATATCTGGGACTGCGGCCGGGCGGCGATCACCTCTTGCGCACGACGACGAAGTCGGCGAGGGCGACGAGCTGGTCGCGCACCCGCTGCGGCATGTCGACGTCGTCCAGGGCCCGGACGGCGACGGCGTGCTGGCGGCGCGCCTCGTCGGCGGTCCACTGGCGGCCGCCGGCCGCCTCGATGAGCGCGGCGCGGGCCGCGAACTCCTCCTCCGAGAAGTTCTCGAAGTCGTTGCTCTTGGCGTCGGCGGCGAGCAGCTCGGCGAGTTCCTCGCAGGCGGGTCCACCCGCCGCGAGGGCGGCGACGACCGGCAGGGACTTCTTGCGCTGGCGCAGGTCGCTCCAGGTCTGCTTGCCGGTGGCCTCCGGGTCGCCCCAGATGCCGAGGAGGTCGTCCACGGCCTGGAAGGCGAGGCCCAGGTGGTAGCCGTACTCCTCCAGCTTGTCGGCGGTGCGGTCGTCCGCGCCGCCGAGGACAGCGCCGATCGAGACGGCGCAGGCGAGGAGGGCGCCGGTCTTGTTGCCCTCCATCTCCAGGCACTCCTCGACGCTGACGCTCTCGCGGTGCTCGTACGAGATGTCCTGCGCCTGGCCGTCGATGAGCTTGCGGCTGGCCGTGGTCAGGCGGCGGGCCGCGCGGCCGGCCTCGACGGTGCCGAGCTCCAGCAGCACCTCGTTGGCGAGGGCGAAGAGGGCGTCGCCGACCAGGATCGCGAGGGCCGGTCCGTGCACCTTCCACACCGTGTCCCGGTGGCGGCGCTGCTCGTCGCCGTCCATCAGGTCGTCGTGCAGCAGCGAGAAGTTGTGCACGAGCTCGACCGCGACCGCGCCCGGGATGCCGACCTCGGCCGCGGCGCCCGCGGCCTCGGCGGAGAGCAGCGCGAGGGCGGGTCGCACGGCCTTGCCCCCGTCGCCGTCGGCCGGGTTGCCCTGGGCGTCGATCCAGCCGAAGTGGTAGGCGGCGACGGTGTCCATGGGCGCCGCGAGCCGGTCCACGGCGGCCCGGAGCACGGGGGTCGTCAGCGTGCGGCCGCGCTCCAGGAGGGCGATCGTGTCCGCCTTCTCGGCTCCCCCTCCAGCTGTGCCCGCACTGGCATCCGTGTTCTCGACAGCCGGATTCCCCGGGTTCACTGGCTCTCCTCTGGTTCCTGTAAGTGCTGTGCCGGTCGTACTGGTCGTCGTCATGCCGCCTCCTGCAGAGGGTGTTCGCTGGGGCGGCCGAGCGCGGTGAGTGCGGCGTGTGCCGCGCTCAGTCCGCTCCGGACGGCGCTCTCCATGGTCGCGGGCCAACCGGTCGCGGTCCATGCACCGGCGAGGTAGAGACCCGGCGTGTCGGTCCGCGGGCCGGGGCGCAGCCGGCCGACGCCGGGGGTGGGGGCGAAGGTCGCGGTCCGCTCCCGGGTGACGAAGAAGTCCCGTACCTTGGCGCCGCGCGCGGCGGGCAGCAGCCGTTCCAGCTCGGGCAGGTACTTGTGCCGCAGGACGGACACGGGTTCGTCGATGTCGTCCTGGGCCACCGACTGGGACAGTGCGAGGTACTGGCCGCCGTCGGGGAGCCCGGAGGAGTCGGTGCGGTCGAAGACCCACTGGACCGGGGAGCCGAGGGCGGCGAAGAAGGGCTGCTTGAGCACCTTGCGGTCGTAGACGACGTGGACGTTGAGGATGGGCGCGGTGCCGATGTCGAGGAGTTTGTCGGGGTCGGCGAGGGCGCCGGCGGGGAGCAGGGCGTGCGCCTCGCGCTGCGGGACGGCGAGGACGACGGTCTCCGCGTCGAGGGACTCCTCCTCGGTGTCGATGCGCCAACCGCCCTCCTGCGTACGGGAGACGGCGGTGGCCCGGGCGCGCAGTACGGTCCGCACGCCGGCCGCGTCGAGCGCCTTGCGGGCGAGCGTGTCGTGCAGGTCGCCGAGGGGTACGCGGGCCCAGCCGATGTCGGCGGCGCCGTTCTCGGAGAGCAGGCCGGTCTTGAAGACCATGGCGGCGAGGCCGAGGGAGGACTGCTCGGCGGTGGCGTTGAGGGTGGCGATGCCCACGAGGTCCCACAGGGCCTCGATGGTACGCGGGGACTGGCCGTAGCGGCCGAGCCAGGTCGCGAAGTCGATGCCGTCGAGGGCGGGGTCGGCGGGGTCGAGGCGGCGCAGCGCGAGGGCGGCCCGCCCGACGCTCGCCCGTTCGGCGAGGGAGAGGTGCGGGTAGGTCGCGAGGGACGCGGCCAGGTGCAGGGGCACGGGCAGGGCGCTGCGGCGCAGCCGGCCCAGGCGCGGCCCGCGGGGGTGGGCGACGTCGAGTACGGGGACGTCGAGCCGGTCCTGGAGCGGGGCGAGGGCGGCTCCGTCGACGCGGTCGAGGAACCAGCGGTAGGCGGTGCAGCAGCGCAGGTACACGTGCTGGCCGTTGTCCACGGTGAGTTCGCCGCGCTTGAAGGAGAAGGCGAGCCCGCCGAGCCTGGGCCGGCCTTCGAGCAGGGTGACCCGCAGTCCGGCGTCGGCGAGTTCGAGGGCGGTGGTGACCCCGGCGAGTCCGCCGCCCACGACGACGGCCCGGCCGGCGCCGGTGTCGCTGCCGCTCATGCGTCCTCCCCGCCTGTCGTGTTCCGGCCCGCCGGCACGGCCGTCCGCCCGTCCGGGGCGGGGCCGGAGCCCGCCGGAAGAGACGCGATCCCGCGCGCGCGGGTTGCCCGGGCGCCGCCCGCCTCGCCGGGCGGGCGGGTAGACGTGAGCGGCGCCATCAGCTCCGCCTCCTCGTGCTCTGGCGGGAGATGGTCCGCGCGTCGAGGCCGGACAGGCCGCGCACGGCGACGTACGCCTTCTCGTGCGTCGGCAGCGAGACGCGGCCGCGCAGCACGGCCTCCGGCTCCCGCTCGATCCGGTCGAGCAGGCGCCGGTAGATGCCCGCCATGGCGGCCACGCAGGCGCCGCTGCGCCGGTCGAGCATGGGCAGCAGCCGGTATCCCTCGACGAACAGGGCCCGGGCGCGCCGTACTTCGTGGTGGACGAGCCCGGCGAAGTCGGCGCCGGCTGGTGCCCGGTCGCTGTGGAAGCCTCCGGAGCAGCCGAACTTGGCGAGGTCCTCGGCGGGCAGGTAGGTGCGTCCGTTGGCCGCGTCCTCGCGAACGTCCCGGAGGATGTTGGTGAGTTGCAGGGCGAGGCCGAGGGTGTCGGCGTACTCCGCGGCGCGCGAGGCGTCCGGGACGCCGGGGCCCGCGGCGGCGACCGTGCCGAACACGCCGAGCGAGAGCCGCCCGATGGCTCCGGCCACGCAGCGGCAGTAGGCCTTGAGGTCGTCCCAGGTCTCGTAGGTCTCGCCGCGCACGTCCATGAGGACGCCGTCGATGAGTTCGTCGAGGCCGCCGAGCGGGATCGGGAACCGGCGGGCGGCGTGCGTGAGGGCGACGGCCACCGGGTCGGTGTCGTCCTCGTCGATCTCCCCGGAGCGGATCCGGCCGAGCAGGGCGCGGGTCTCCTCCAGCCTTGCCAGCTTGGCCTCCGGTTCCAGCGTGCCGTCGCCGATGTCGTCGACGCGCCGGGAGAAGGCGTACAGGGCGGACATCGCCTGCCGCTTGTCGGTGGGCAACAGCCGGATGCCGTAAGCGAAGTTGCGCGCCTGCGAGCCGGTGACGGCTTCGCAGTAGCTGTAGGCCGCCAGGACCGGTGCGGACGGCGCGTACGGTGCGTACGCGTGTGTGGGGCCCTCCACGATCGGGCTCACCCCTTTCTCGGCGCTGTGCGCAGGACGGCGGCAACCTCGCGGAGCAGGCCGCTCTTGGTGGGCTTGGGCGGGCCGGGAAGTACGTCGAAGCCGGCGGCGGTGACGGCTCCGAGGGCGGCGCGCCCCCCTCCCACGAAGCCCGCGAGCAGCAGCCGGAGCCGGCCGTGCACGCTGCCCACGAGCGGGCTGCCTTCGTCCAGGAGGTCGCGGGCGCGCTGGGTCTCGTATGCGATCAGGGAGCGTACGGAGGCACCCGCGGACGGGGCCCGCAGGTCGGCCTCGGTCACGTGGAAGCGGCGCATGTCCTGGGCGGGGAGGTAGATCCGGTCCCGGCCGAGGTCCTCGGTGACGTCCTGGAGGTGTTCGGCGATCTGCAGGGCGGTGCAGACCGCGTCGGAGCGGCGGATCCGTTCGGGGGTGCTGGTGCCGGTGAGGGACAGGACGAGGCGGCCCACCGGGTTGGCGGAGAGCTCGCAGTAGCCGACGAGGTCCTCGTACGTCTCGTAGCGCGTGACGCGCTGGTCCTGGCGGTTGGCCCCGATCAGCCCGAGGAACGGCTCGGGGGTGAGGCCGTGGGCGCGGACCACGGGCTGGAGGTCGAGGAGCAGCGGATGGCGCGGCTGACCACCGGGTCCGCCGGATCCGTCGAAGACGCGCAGCAGGTCGGCCTCGAGGGCGTCGAGCATGGCGAGCCGGTCGTCCGTCGCGGCGGGGTCGAGGCCGAGGAGCACGGCGTCCCGGCCGCCGGGGGCGAGGTCGCCGTCGCCGATGTCGTCGACGAGGCGGGCGTAGCCGTAGACCGCCATGAGGCCCTCGCGCCAGGCGCGGGGAAGGAAGGAGGGGGCGACGGGGAAGTTCTCCGCCCGGGCCTTTCCGAGGGTGGCGCGCGCGTGGACCGTGTCGGGCAGGGGGCGGGTGCGGTGCCCCGGGGTCACCGCCCGCCGCCCGGGGCGGGGACGGCCGCATTACCTGGGGGCCGGAGAATTCCCGTAGCCATTGCCGTCACATCTCCCGTTCTACACTGCCGACCTAATACATCCTATTTCGGACACGCCGCCAGGTATTTCCCCGGGGTGCCCCCGGGCCGTTCACCTGCGGGGAATCGTCCCTCTTGTCCCCGATTCAGGACTGCTTCAGCTTACGCTGTACAACGGCGCGGAAGCCGCTCGGGTATTCACTCCGCCACTGAATGTCGTCCCGGCGCACGCGGGGACATGCCGAGGCCCCCGCCACGCTGTGCGGCGGGGGCCTTCGGGAGTCCGCTGGGGAGTGCGCAGCGTCACGCCGCGGCCCGGGGACCGTCAGCCGTTGGTCGCCTTCTCGTAGGCCGAGACGACTTCCTCCGTGGGCCCGTCCATCAGGAGTTCGCCCTTCTCCAGCCACAGCACCCGGTCACAGGTGTCGCGGATGGACTTGTTGTTGTGGCTGACCAGGAAGACGGTGCCGGCCTTCTCCCGCAGCTCGCGGATGCGGTCCTCGGAACGCACCTGGAAGCTGCGGTCACCGGTGGCAAGGGCCTCGTCGATCATCAGGACGTCGTGGTCCTTGGCCGCCGCGATGGAAAAACGCAGACGCGCCGCCATGCCGGAGGAGTAGGTGCGCATCGGCAGGGAGATGAAATCCCCCTTCTCGTTGATGCCCGAGAAGTCGACGATGCTCTGATACCGCTGCTTGATCTGCTCGCGGGTCATACCCATCGCGAGACCGCCGAGAACGATGTTCCGCTCGCCGGTGAGGTCGTTCATCAGGGCCGCATTCACGCCCAGCAGCGAGGGCTGGCCGTCCGTGTAGACCTTGCCGGCCTCGCAGGGCAGCAGGCCGGCAATGGCCCGCAGCAGGGTGGACTTGCCGGAGCCGTTGGAGCCGATGAGACCGATCGCCTCGCCCCGGTACGCCGTGAAGGAGACTCCGCGCACCGCGTGGACCCGGCGGACGCCCGGAGCGTCGCCCTTGCCCCGGCGGAGTATCTTGCTGAGCGCGGCGGTGGCCGCGCCCTTGCCGCCTCCGCCGGTGTTGACCCGGTAGACGATGTGGACGTCGTCCGCGATCACGGTGGGGACGCGCCCCTGGGTGTTGTCAGCCACGGCCGTAACGCTCCTCAGACTTCCAGAAGTACACGAAGCCGCCGAGGCCGATCACGGCGGCCCAGCCCACTGCGAAGAGCCAGACGTGCGGAGGCAGGTTGCTGCTGCCGTAGTCGTCGATCAGGGCGAACCGGATGAGGTCCATGTAGATCGCCACCGGGTTCCACAGCAGCACGTCGCTGATCCACTGCGGCTGGTCCTTGAGGTAGATCCCGATCGGGAACATGACCCCGGAGGCGTACATCCAGGTACGCATCACGAACGGCATCAGCTGCGCCAGGTCGGGGGTCTTGGAACCCATCCGCGCGAAGATCATGGCGAGGCCGGTGTTGAAGACGAACTGCAGCGCCAGCGTCGGGATCACCAGCAGCCAGGAGAGCTGCGGGTAGTTGCCGAAGCTGATCGCGATCACGAAGACGACGATCATCGAGTACATCAGCTGCTGGAGCTGCTGCAACGAGAAGGACACCGGGAGGGCGGCTCGCGGGAAGTGCAGTGCCCGTACCAGCCCGAGGTTCCCGGAGATCGCCCGGACGCCCGCCATCACCGAGCTCTGCGTGAAGGTGAAGACGAAGATGCCCATCATCAGGAACGGGACGTAGACGCCCGGCGGCATCTCCTTGCCCGCACCGAGGATCAGCCCGAAGATCAGCCAGTAGACGGCCGCGTTCAGCAGCGGGGTCGCCACCTGCCAGACCTGGCCGAGCTTCGCCTGGCTGTACTGCGCCATCAGCTTGGCCCGGGAGAAGGCCATGATGAAGTGGCGCCTGCCCCAGAGCTGCCGCACGTACTCGCCCAGACCGGGCCGGGCGCCGCTCACGGAGAGGCCGTACTTCCTGGCGAGCTCCGCGGGGCTCAGCCCCGCGTCTTCGGACGGCGGCCTGCTCGTGGCGAGGGCGCCGTCGTGGGTTGTGTCACTCACAAGTTGAAACTTTCGTCTTCAAGATGCGGCCGGATCGGGCATCAGGCTGGTGGCACGAGGCCCGTGATCGCGTCATGTTCCCAGACGCGGGCTCGTCAGATGACAGGTGGTCTGCCCAGCCGGGTCAGCCGCCAGACCGTACGCCATCTCATGGGACGCCGGGGCCCGCAGGGAGTGGTCCACCCCTCCCTGAACCCGCCGAACCAGGCCTTGAGCGCCGCTGCCGAAGGCCTGCGCAGGAGCGTCAGCAGGAGCCAGACGCCCAGGTAGACCGGGACAAGCGGAACGGGCAGGTTGCGGCGGGCGAGCCACACCCGGTTACGGGCCACCATACGGTGGTAGACCGCGTGCCGGGAGGGGGCGGTGGTCGGGTGCAGCAGCACCATGTCCGCCCGGTAGTCGATCAGCCACCCTGCGTCGAGCGCCCGCCAAGCCAGGTCGGTCTCCTCATGAGCGTAGAAGAACTCCCCCGGAAGGTCTCCGACCTGCTCGAACACCGCCGTGCGGACGGCGTTGGCGCCGCCCAGGAAGGTGGTGACGCGGGAGGAGCGCATCGGGTCCGAGGCGCGCAGCCTCGGTACGTGCCGGCGCTGGGTCTGGCCGGTCTCCGGATCGGCGATCCGGAAGCTGACGATCCCGAGGCGGGGGTCCTCGGCGAAGGCCTGGCGGCACAGCTCGGCGGTGTCGGTCCGCTCCAGCAGTCCGTCGTCGTCGAGGAAGAGCAGCGCGTCCACTTCGCGGCCGCCGGGGCCGAAGGCCTCGATGCCGACGTTGCGGCCGCCCGGGATGCCCAGGTTCTCGGGGAGCTCGACGCTGCGGACGCCCTCGGGGAGCCCGGTGACCTTGACGCCCTGGCCCACGACGACGACCTCGACCGGGTCGCCGTCCTGGCGGGCCACGGAGTCGAGGAGCGCCTTGAGCTCGTCGGGCCGGTTGCCCATGGTGATGATGACGGCGCCCAGCCGCATCGGGGCCGTCACTTGAGCCTGCTGGAGGCCAGGATCGACACCAGGTGCAGCACCGTCTGGAGCAGCGCGATGGCGGCCAGTACGGCGACTCCCAGCCGGGAGAAGAACAGGTCGCCCCGGACCTGGTCCAGCACGGCCAGCACCAGGATCAGCAGGGACGCCTCGATGCCGAGGACCAGCCGGTGGAACTTCAGCGCGCCGGCGGCCCGGCGGGCGAGCGCCATGCCGGACGAACGCGGCTCGGCCGCCGCGTCCTTGACGACCGGCTTGCCGGCCTGGTGGCGGGCGACGCCGACCAGGTCGGTCTCGGCCTTGATGAGGATCGCGCCGAGCGCCGCGAGGGTGCCCAGGAAGGCCCACAGCCAGTCGATGCGCCCGCCGCCCCACAGGTCGGAGGCGCGCAGGCCGAAGCCCACCAGCACCGCCGCGTCGCACAGGTACGCGCCGACCCGGTCCAGGTAGACCCCGGAGAGCGAGAACTGCTTCTTCCAGCGGGCGACTTCGCCGTCGACGCAGTCGAGCAGCAGGTACAGCTGGACCGCGACCACGCCGAGGAAGGCACCCAGGATGCCGGGCACCAGCAGGGCCGGGAGCGCGAGGACACCGGCGAGGGTCATCACGTAGGTCAGCTGGTTGGGCGTGACCTTGGTGGTGACCAGGAGACGGGTGATGCGCAGGGAGATCTCGCGCATGTAGAGGCGCCCGCCCCAGTGCTCGCCGCTGACCCGGTCCTTGACGCCCGCCGGGTGAACGACGGGCCGGAGTTCAGCTACGGATGGTCTTGGCATAGTCGGCGTAAGCGTCCCTGATCTCGGCGGCGGACAGGTTGAGGTGCTCCAGGATGGTGAAGCGTCCCGGACGGGTCTGGGGTGCGTACTCGACGGCGGAGACGAACTCGTCGACGCTGAAGCCGATCTCCTCGGGCAGCACGGGCAGGCCGTGGCCGCGCAGCACCTCGACGAAGAGGCCGGACATCTCGGCGGCCCCCCGCAGGTGCATGGCGAAGGCGGCGCCGATGCCGACCTGCTCCCCGTGGAGCGCGGAGCGCCCCGGGTAGAGCAGGTCGAAGGCGTGGCTGATCTCGTGGCAGGCACCGGAGGAGGGCCGGCTGTCCCCGCTGATCGACATGGCGATGCCGGAGAGGACGAGGGCCTCGGACAGCACGGTGAGGAACTCGTCGTCGCCGCAGCCGCCGGGGTGGCGCAGCACGGACTCGCCGGCGGTCCGGGCCATGGCGGCGGCCAGGCCGTCCACGGCCTCGCCGGTGATCTTGTGCGAGAGCTCCCAGTCGGCGATGGCGGAGATGTTGGAGATCGCGTCGCCGATGCCCGCGCGGATGAACCGCACCGGGGCGTCCTTGATCACATCGAGGTCGATCACCATGGCGATGGGGGTGGGGACGCCGTAGGAGCCCCGCCCGTTGTCGTTGTCCAGGATGGACACCGGCGAGCAGATGCCATCGTGCGACAGGTTGGTGGCGACGGCCACCATGGGCAGGCCGACCCGCGCCGCGGCGTACTTCGTCACGTCGATGATCTTGCCGCCGCCCAGGCCCACGACGGCGTCGTAGCGACGGCCCTTTATGTCGTCGGCCAGCTTGACGGCGGAGTCGATGGTGCCGTCGACGACCGGGTACCAGTCGGCGTGCGGCAGCACGGGCTCCAGCTTGGCGCGCAGCGCCACGCCGGAGCCGCCGCTGATCGCGATCGCCAGCTTGCCGGACGCGGAGATCCGCTGGTCGGCCAGGAGGCCGGCGAGATCGTCCATCGCCCCGCGGCTGATGTCGACGACAACGGGCGAGGGGATCAGCCTCGTCAGTACTGGCATGCGATCGTCCGGCCCTTGGCGAGGTCGTCGTGGTTGTCGATCTCGACCCACTTGACGTCGCCGATGGGGGCCACGTCGATGGTGAAGCCGTCGTTGACGAGCTGCTGGTAGCCGTCCTCGTAGTAGAGGTCGGGGTCGCGCTCGAACGTGGTCTTCAGCGCCTCGGCCAGCTGCTCGGCGGCCTCGGGCTCGATGAGGGTGACGCCGATGTACTCGCCGGTGGCGTCGGCGGGGTCCATGAGCTTGGTGATCTTCCGGACGCCCTGGCCGTCGGCGGTGACGACCTTCATCTCCTCGTCGGCCAGGTTCTTGACCGTGTCGAGGGCGAGGATGATCTTCTTGCCGTTGCCGCGGGCCGCGAGCAGGGTCTTCTCGACGGAGACCGGGTGGACGGTGTCGCCGTTGGCGAGGATCACGCCCTGCTTCAGGACGTCACGCGCGCACCACAGGGAGTAGGCGTTGTTCCACTCCTCGGCCTTGTCGTTGTCGATCAGCGTGATCTTGACTCCGTACTTGGCCTCCAGCGCCTCGCGGCGCTCGTAGACGGCTTCCTTGCGGTAGCCGACGACGACGGCGACCTCGGTGAGGCCGACCTCGGCGAAGTTGCCGAGCGTCAGGTCGAGAACCGTCAGGCTCTCCTCCTGGCCCTCGGGACCGACGGGCACGAGGGCCTTGGGCAGGGTGTCGGTGTAGGGACGCAGGCGGCGTCCGGCACCGGCCGCGAGTACAAGGCCGATCATGCTGGTTCTCCTTCGTCATGTACGGCGGGTGCTCCGGTGGAGACCCAGAAGCGGATGCTCTCCACGAGCACCACGAGTGCCACGAACACGGCCATGGCCGTGAGCGCGACGGGGAAGTCCGTTTCGCGCGTCGCGAGGGCGGCGGCCAGCACCGTGGTCAGCAGGACCCGGCCCTCGTGGCCGCCGATCGTCCGCACCAGCCAGTGCGGGGGCGCGCCGGTGCCACCGCGAATGCGGTACACCGTGTCGTAGTGATGGTAGGCGACCGCCGCGATCAGGCCGAATGCCGCGGGGAGGGCCCCGGGGACGTCCGCCTTGGCGGCGAGCACCAGGACCGTGACGTATTCGGCGGCCCGGAACAGCGGCGGGATCAGCCAGTCCAGTGCGCCCTTGAGGGGGCGCGAGACGGCCTCGCCGGCGGCCACGGCGTAGAGCACGGCGACGGCGATCAGCGTCGCGTCGCCGTACGGGCGGCTCAGGGCGAATCCGATGAGGGCGACGGCGGCGAAGGCGGCGATCCACACGGAGCCCGCGGCCGGCTTGCGGGCCCCCAGCAGCCGGCGCGGGAGCTCGGCGAGCGGGCCGGAGTCGGTGAGGTCGTACAGGGCCTGGGCGGCCCGGTCGGTACGGGTCGCCTTGCGGGTCAGGGAGCGCAGGACCCGGCCGGCGGTGGTGTAGAGCGCGCCGAAGGCGCAGCCGACGAGCAGGGCGTAGAACACGATCCGGGGGGTGGTGACGGCGGTCAGCACCGCGATCATCGCCCAGCGCTCACCGATCGGAAGGATGATCATCCGCCGGACCCACACGGTCCAGCCGACGCTGTCGAGCCGGTCGGAGAGGGCGGCCGTTGGGCTCGTGTTGGCGGTCGCGTCGTGGTTGGCCTCGTTGAAGGAGAAGTCCACGACGTGCCGGCAGGTCATGAGGATCATGGCGCCGACGGCCAGGGCCCAGACGTCGTCGCCGTTCCTGGCGGCGCCGAGCGCGAGGCCCGCGTAGAAGGCGTACTCCTTGGCGCGGTCGAAGGTCGCGTCGAGCCAGGCGCCCATCGTCGAGTACTGGAGCGAGTAGCGGGCGAGCTGCCCGTCGGTGCAGTCCAGGACGAAGGAGACGAGGAGCAGCACACCGGCCGCCACGTAGCCCCAGCGATCGCCGGTGGCGGCGAAGCCGGCCGCGACGAGCGCGGTGATCAGCGAGGCGGTGGTGACCTGGTTCGGGGTCAGGCCGCGGCGCGCGCACCAGCGGGCGATGTAGCGCGAGTACGGGCTGATCAAGAAGGTGGTGAAGAACCCGTCGCGGGACTTCACGGCGGTCCGCAGGCGTACGGCCTCCTCGTCCACGGCTGCGACGGCGGCGACGGCCGCGTCCCGCTCGGCGGCGGTGGCCGGCACGGCGGCGACGAGGGTGCCGAGCTCGGGCCGCTGGACGGTGGTCCCGGCGGCCTCGGCCCCGGCGGCGAGCCGGTCGGCGTAGGAGCCGGCCCCGTCGCCCGCGGTGGCGGCGGCCTTGTCCAGGGCCGCCCGGCCACCGGGCTGGACGGCGAAGGCGCCGGCGACGGCGCAGGCGTCGAAGCGCGGGTCGGTCAGCGCGAGGCGCAGGGCGTGCACATGGCCGACGAAGGCGCTGTCGACGACGGCCACCCGCTGGTCGGCGGGTACGTCGGCCAGCGCCGCGGCGGCCTCTTCAGGACCGGCGGCGGGGCGGACGTCGAAGCCGAGACCGCGCAGCTCGTCCGTGAGCGGTGATCCGGGGACCGGCAGGCCGGTGAGGATGACGGTCGGCAGACGAACTCACTCCTTGCGACGGATTCTGGACCGGCGCCTCGTCGGGCGGCGGCACGTCGGCAGAGGCTATCGGATGAATGGAAGCAGGGGTTCACCACCCGTTTACGCCCCGATAAGCCGAATATTCCCGGGCCCGGGGTCCAGGCGTGATCATCATTGACGACCGTGTGCAGAGATCACAAACCGGCCCCGATGTTAAGGTTGCCGCTGACGCGTGCGGCTTCCGCACAAGCGTCCTGAACCTCCTGAGGGTGACCGAGCGAGAAAGAGGTGGGGTTGATGACCGTCGTCAAGGTCGCGGCCATGGGCAGCGAACTCCGGCACACCTCCACTTCCTTCCGGGCACCCGGCCAGGTCTGAATCACACCGCCGATCGCGTCACACCGCCGATCGCGCCTCTGATCACGCCTCGTCGGCCGGGGCCCCCGTTCGAGGGTTCACGTTGACCGACAACACCCGCACCACCAGTACCACCGACGGCGCCGACGACACCGAGCGCGCCCACTCCACCGACGCCCTCCACGAGGCGTTCTTCGCGCTCCACCACGGCCTGCCCCGGCAGGCCCCCGGTTCGGACGCCACCACCCGGCGCCTGCTCTCCCTGTGCGGACCGCTGCCCGAGCGGCCGCGCGTACTGGACCTGGGGTGCGGCCCCGGCCGCAGCGCCCTGCTGCTGGCAGCCGAGGCGGGCGGGCCGGGAACCGGCGGCGCCGAGGTGACCGCCGTCGACCTCCACCAGCCCTTCCTCGAGGAGCTCCGCACCGCCGCAGCGGCCCGCGGGCTCACCGACCGCGTCCACCCCGTCGCGGCGGACATGGGCGCGCTCCCCTACCAGGACGGCTCCTTCGACCTCGTCTGGGCGGAGGGTTCCGCCTACTCCATCGGCTTCGACACCGCCCTCGCGCGGTGGAAGCGGCTGCTCGCCCCCGGCGGCACCCTCGTGCTGACCGAGTGCGAGTGGACCGCCGCGGAGCCGTCCGCGGGCGCCCGCGCCTTCTGGGACGAGCACTACCCGCTGCGCTCCACGGCCGCCAACCTCGCGGCGGCCCAGGCCGCCGGGTACCAGGTGCTCGGCGTGCACCACCAGCCCGGCTCCGACTGGGCCGAGTACTACGGCCCGCTGGCCGAGCGGGTGCGCGCCCGCCATGGGGACGGATCCCCGGCGGCGCGCGCCGCGCTGGCCGCCGCCCGCGAGGAGCTCGGCGTACGGGTGCGGCACGGGCACGAGTACGGGTACACGGGCTACGTCCTGCGCCCGGTGACCGCCGGCGACGGCGGCGGCCGGCGGGTCCGCCCGGAGACGGCGGCCGACGTGGCCGCCGTACGGGAGGTCCACCTGGCGGCGTTCGAGACGCCGCTGGAGGCGGATCTCGTGGACGCGCTGCGCACGGACGACGCCTGGGTGCCCGGGCTGTCGTACGTGGCCGAGGGCCCGGACGGCTCGGTGGCCGCGCACGCCCTGCTCACCGCGTGCCGGGTCGACGGCGTACGGGCCCTCGCGCTCGCGCCGGTGGCCACCGCTCCCGCGCTCCAGCGCTCGGGGGCGGGCAGCACGGTCGTACGGGCGTTGCTCGCCACGGCGAGGGAGCGCGGCGAGGCGCTGGTCCTCGTACTGGGGCATCCCTGCTACTACCCGCGCTTCGGGTTCGTCCCGGCGTCGCGTTTCGGGATCCGGGCGCCGTTCGAGGTTCCGGACGAGGCGTTGATGGCGCTGGTGCTGGACGATTCCGTTCCGGTGCCCGCGGGGACCATCGCCTATCCGGCTCCGTTCGGCGTCTGATTCCCCGGGACACGGCTCACATGTGATCTGCCCCTCGCCGTTTATCACGCGGCGGGGGGCAGACATGCGTGGATCACCGAAGTAGGGACAAGCCGCTTTTGTACGGCAGACTGAAGGCCGAAGTCCGAAGCGAAGGATGGGTATGCCGACCACACCAGCCACCGCCGCGAACAGCGTGTCCAACGGCACCGGCGCTCAAGAAGCGATCATGCTCGAACTGGTCGACGAGTCCGGCAACACCATCGGCACGGCGGAGAAGCTCTCCGCCCATCAGGCGCCCGGGCAGCTGCACCGGGCGTTCTCCGTGTTCCTCTTCGACGAGCAGGGCCGTCTGCTGCTCCAGCAGCGCGCCCTCGGGAAGTACCACTCCCCGGGCGTCTGGTCGAACACCTGTTGCGGTCACCCCTACCCCGGGGAGTCGCCCTTCGCGGCAGCGGCCCGGCGGACCCACGAGGAGCTGGGGCTCTCCCCCTCGCTGCTCGCCGAGGCGGGAACGGTGCGCTACAACCACCCGGACCCCGCTTCGGGTCTGGTGGAGCAGGAGTACAACCACCTTTTCGTGGGACTTGCGCAGGCGGAACTGCGGCCGGACCCGGAGGAGGTCGGTGACACCGCCTTCGTCACCGCCGCGGAGCTGGCGAAGCGGCACGCCGAAGTACCCTTCTCGGCCTGGTTCATGACCGTGCTCGACGCGGCGCGTCCCGCGATCCGCGAGCTGACGGGGGACGCGGCGGGCTGGTAGCCGCGCCTCGTTCAGACCGCCGGAGCAGCGGGTGCCACGGGCCCGGTGGGTGCGGCCGGGGCCTGCGCGGTGAGGGGCAGGGCCGCCCAGATCACCTTGCCGCCGGTCGAGGTGTGCTCGACGTCGCAGACCCCGCCGGCCTCCCGGGTGACCTCCCGCACCAGGAGCAGACCCCGGCCGCCGGTCTGGCCGAAATCGGCTTCCAGCGCCTTCGGGCGGTACGGGTGGTTGTCCTCGACGGCCACCCGTACCCACTCGCGGCCGATCGCGACCTCGACGGCGACCTGCGGTGAGAGCAGCGCGGCATGCCGGACCGAGTTCGTCACCAGTTCGGAGACGATCAGCAGCAGGGAGTACAAGAGGTCCTGCTGGGCGGGCACCCCCTGGCGCCCGAGCAGGTCCCGCACCGCGCGGCGGGCCTGCGGAACGGATTCTTCTACAGCGGGAGCGGTGAACCGCCACACTCCCTCGTACGCGAGGGGGTCGGCCGGAACCTCCGGCTCACCCCCCCTGGCTGGCGGGACGCTCCCGCTGACATCCATCTTCCGTCCCCCGTCTTCGCGCTCGATCGTGTCCACGCGTCAAGAGTGGGGAACGGGCTGGTCCGGACCGAACCACTGACCAGAAGTCAGCGTCATTCGGACACTTTCTGAACACTGGCGTATGACAGAGTCAGTTGTTCGACTGTTCCTGATCTTCTACTGGCCGGTTCTCCGCCGCCTCGCGCGTGCCGCCCACCGCGTCCGATCCGGGCCGCGCCTCGTCTTCGCTGACCAGCCCCAGGATGCGCCGGCCACCCATGCCCGTGGCGATCAGGCTCAGCCCGTCGAACAGCAGCGCGAGGGAGAAGAAGGTTCCGATCACGTACAGACTGTTGCCGGGCCAGCCGGACAGGATCAGGACGCCCAGCAGGACCCCGAAGGCGCCCTGGACGAGCGCGAGCCCGAAGTTGGCACCCCGCACCACCAGGGCGCCGACCAGCCGGAACACCCCGCCGGTGAGGAAGAGCAGGGCGGCGAACATCGTCAGCGCCTCGGCGCTCGCCTCCGGACGCCGCAGGATCACGAAACCGGCCGCGAGGTTGATCGCGGCGACGATCACGGCGAGCCAGAAGTAGTTCCCCTTACGGGACTGCACGGCGTGCAGCAGGCCCACCACACCGCCGATGAGCAGCAGCCAGCCGAAGAGGAACATCGAGGTCAGGGTGGCCAGGCCGGCATAGACCAGGCCGACCAGACCGGCCAGCACGAGGATCACCCCGAGGAGCGTCAGCAGGCCGAAGCTGCGCCCCAGCTTCTTCTGCTCCCGCCGGGAATCGGAGTCCTTCTCCTCGGAACGGTCTGCGCCCATGGGCGTGCCACCTCCTTGCACCCCCCGGACGGACTCCCTTGATCATAGGATCGGCGGCCCGGGATAGCATCCGGCGCATGGAAGCAGCCCAGGACGCATCCCTCCTGCACACGGTCGCCGGCGGAGTGGCCACCGTGGTCGTCTCGCACCCCGCCAAGCGCAACGCCATGACGGCCGCGATGTGGCGGGCGCTGCCGGAGCTGCTGACGGAACTGGCGGCCGACCCGGCCGTACGGGTGCTGGTGCTCACCGGCGCGGGCCCGACCTTCTGCGCCGGAGCGGACATCTCCTCGCTGACCGGGGACGAGGACCCGCAGACCCTCGCCGTGGCCGCGGAGGACGCCCTGGCCGCCTTCCCGAAGCCCACCCTGGCGGCGATCCGCGGATTCTGCGTCGGCGGCGGCAGCCAGCTGGCGGCCGCCTGCGACCTGCGCTTCGCGGAGGAGGGCGCCTCGTTCGGGGTGACCCCCGCGAAGCTCGGCATCGTCTACCCGGCCTCCTCCACCAGGAGGCTGGCCGGCCTGGTCGGCCCGGCCTGGGCCAAGTACCTGCTCTTCTCGGCCGAGTTGATCGACGCCCAGACGGCGCTGCGCGCGGGCTTCCTGAACGAGCTGCTGCCCGCCGGTGAACTGGACAAGCGGGTGGCCGAGTTCACCCGCGTCCTGACCTCCCGCTCGCAGCTGACGCAGGCGGCGGCCAAGGAGTTCGCCGACGGCCGGACCGGCCGGGACGGCCACTGGGCGGCCCGGGCCGCGGCGAGCGGCGACACCGCGGAGGGTGTCGCCGCCTTCCTGGAGCGCCGGACGCCCCGCTTCACCTGGACGCCGTGATCGAGAACGGGCGCTGGGGCTGCCGATGCGGTTGCCTTATCGGTTTGCCGTCGGCGAGCCCGGTCGGATAGGAAGCTTGCATGCTAAAGGGCAGCAAGGTAGGGCTCAGGGCCCGACACGACGACGACATCCCGATACTGCGGGCCGAGCTCTACGACGACGTGGTCAACGGCTCGCGGGCCGAAAGCGGGCCGTGGCGGCCGATCACGCCCGGCTCGAAGGACCCGCGGCTCGTGGTGGACGACAAGGAGCAGGGGCACGTCCCGTTCTCCGTGGTGGAGTTGGACGGCGGCACGCTGGTCGGCACCGCGACGCTGTGGGGCATCGACAACCACAACCGGTCCGCGCACATCGGGCTGGGGCTGCTGCCGTCCTCCCGCGGCAAGGGCTACGGCACCGACGTGGTCGCGGTGCTGTGCCACTACGGTTTCGTCGTGCGCGGGCTGCAGCGGCTGCAGATCGAGACGCTGTCGGACAACGCCGCAATGCTGCGCTCGGCCGAGCGCAACGGCTTCGTCCGCGAGGGCGTGCTGCGTTCCTCGGCCTGGGTGTTGGGCGAGTTCCTGGACGAGGTGCTGCTCGGTCTCCTCGCCCAGGACTGGAAGCCGTAGGCCGTCCCTCGGCCGTCCCCTTACGAGGCCAGGGGGCTGTTCGCCCGCAGCCGGGCGACGAGCTCGGCGGGCGCCTTGTCCGGGGAACCGGCGTCGTAGGGCGGCTGGGGGTCGTACTCGGTCATCAGCTGGACGGTCTGGGCGAACTCGTCCCCGGCGATCCTGCCGAGCAGGGTGAGGCCCATGTCGATCCCGGATGACACCCCTGCGGCGGTGACGTACTTGCCGTCGAACACCACGCGCTCGCCGGTGGGCTCGGCCCCGAACCGCGGCAGCTGGTCCAGGAACAGCCAGTGGCCGGCGGCCCGCCGTCCGTCGAGCAGTCCGGCGGCCGCGAGCAGCAGGGAGCCGGTGCAGACGGAGGTGGTCCACGTGCTGGTGGCGTCGACGGTCTTCAGCCACTCCATCACGGCGGGATTCTTCATCTCCACCTCGGGGTGCGGTCCGCCGGGCACGATGACGATGTCGGGCCGGGTCACCTCGCCCAGCGCCTTGTCGGCGACGAGGGCGAGCGAGCCGTTGTCGGTCCGCACGGGCCCGGGCCGCTCGGACACGAACACGATCTCGGCGTCCGGAAGCCGGCCGAGGGTGTCGAAGGGCCCGATGGCGTCGAGGGCGGTGAAGCGGTCGTAGAGCAGTACGGCGATCTGCATGGCTCCTCCGGAGCTGTCGATGGGTGTTCCGTTGTCCGTCTGTCCAGCTGGCTGGCTGTCCGGCTGGCTGGCTGTCCGGCTAGGGGGCGTGGGGGGTGCCGAAACGGCGGCGGTACTCCGCCGGGGGCTGGCCCAGCGTCTTCACGAAGGCGCGGCGCAGCGCCTCCGGTGTTCCGTACCCGCAGGCGCGGGCGACCTGGGCGACGCCGGAGGAGCTCTCCTCCAGCAGACGCCGGGCGTGCTCCACCCGCACCCGCTCGACGTACCGCCCCGGCGTCACTCCCGTCTCCGCCTGGAAGGCGCGGGCGAAGTGCCGCGGCGAGAGCCGGGCCCGGTGGGCGAGGGCCTCCACGCTCAGGTCCCCTTCGGGGTGCTCGGTGATCCACTGCTGCACGTCCCGCAGCGGCTGCCGCCGGGCGGTCTGCGCCTCCAGCTGCGCGCTGAACTGTGCCTGGTTGCCGGGCCTGCGCAGGAACACCACCAGGTGCCGGGCGATCGTCAGCGCCATGTCCTGCCCGTGGTCCTCCTCCACCAGAGCCAGTGCGAGGTCGATCCCGGCCGTGACCCCCGCCGAGGTGGCCACGGGCCCGTCCCGTACGTAGATGGGATCCGGCTCCACGACCACGGCCGGGTAGTCCCGCGCCATCCGCTCGCAGGCCTGCCAGTGCGTCGTCGCCCGCCGCCCGTCCAGCAGCCCGGCCTCGGCGAGCAGCAGCCCTCCCGTGCACACGGACACCAGCCGCTCCGCGCGCCCCCCGTACGCGCGGAGCCAGTCGGTCAGCCTCGGCTCGAAGTCGGCCGTGTACCGGCCCCCGGGCACCAGCAGCGTGGTCCCGGACCCCGGCCGGGCGCTCTCCAGGTCGGCGTCCGGGACCAGCGTGAGCCCGCTGCTCGTACGGACCGGGGCGCCTCCCGGCGACACGGTGCGGATCGTGTACCCGGTCCGCCCCGGGAAGTGGGCCGCGGCGGCGAACACCTCGACCGGCCCGGTCACGTCCAGGCTCTGCACCCCGTCGTAGAGGACGACGAGCACGTTTCGCAACGACATGACCCCATGGTGTGACGTCGGCGCCCATGGCCGCAATGACGTGCCTCCCACCTTTCCTGCCATCCGGAGACACTCCGCCGCCCGGATAGGATCGACGGACCATGACTGCAACCCTCGTCGCCAAGAAGCTCACCGCCGCGCACGGTGAGCGCACCCTCTTCGCCGATCTCGACCTCGTCGTCGCGCCCGGCGACGTCATCGGTCTCGTCGGCGTCAACGGCGCCGGGAAGTCCACCCTGCTGCGGCTGCTCGCCGGGCTGGACACCCCCGAGACCGGTGAGCTGCGGCTCTCCCCTCCCACCGCCGCCGTGGGCCACCTCCCGCAGGAGCCGGAGCGCCGTCCCGCCGAGTCGGTACGCGACTTCCTGGCCCGCCGGACCGGCGTGGCCGCCGCGCAGGCGGAGCTCGACGAAGCGACCCAGGGCCTGGTGGACGGCACACCCGGCGCGGACGACGCGTACGCCACCGCGCTGGACCAGTGGCTGAACCTCGGCGGGGCCGACCTCGACGAACGGGCCGAGGAGGTCGCCGCCGAGCTCGGTCTCACCGTGGGCCTGGACCTCCCCATGACGGCGCTCTCCGGCGGCCAGGCGGCCCGCGCGGGCCTCGCCTCGCTGCTCCTCTCCCGCTACGACGTCTTCCTGCTCGACGAGCCCACCAACGACCTGGACCTGGACGGCCTGGAGCGGCTGGAGCAGTTCGTCAAGGGGCTGCGCGCGGGCACGGTCGTCATCAGCCACGACCGCGAGTTCCTGACGCGGACCGTCACCAAGGTCCTCGAACTCGACCTGGCCCAGCAGCAGATCAACCTCTACGGCGGCGGCTACGACGCGTACCTGGAGGAACGCGAGCGGGCCCGCAACCACGCCCGCGAGGAGTTCGACGAGTACGCGGGCAAGAAGTCCGCCCTCGAGGGCCGGGCCCAGATGCAGCGCAACTGGATGGACAAGGGCGTACGCAACGCCCGCCGCAAGGCGAGCGACAACGACAAGATCGGCAAGAACCTGCGCGGCGAGTCCAGCGAGAAGCAGGCCGCCAAGGCCCGCCAGACGCAGCGCGCGATCGAGCGGCTCGACGTCGTGGACGAGCCCCGCAAGGAGTGGGAGCTGCGCATGGAGATCGCGACTGCCCCGCGCTCCGGCTCGGTCGTGGCCACCCTGCGCGAAGCGGCCGTCAAGCGGGGCGACTTCGTCTTCGGCCCGGCAAGCCTGCAGATCGACTGGGCCGACCGGGTGGCGATCACCGGGGCCAACGGTGCGGGCAAGTCCACCCTCCTGGCCGTCCTGCTGGGCCGGCTGGCGCCGGACTCCGGCTCCGCCACCCTCGGCTCGGGCGTGCTGATCGGCGAGGTGGACCAGGCCCGCGGCCTGTTCCTGGGCGACGAGCCGCTGCTGGAGGCGTTCTGCGCGGCGGTCCCGGACACCGAGCCGGCCGAAGTCCGCACCCTGCTGGCGAAGTTCGGCCTCAAGGCGGCGCACGTCCTGCGCCCGGCGGCCACCCTCTCCCCGGGCGAGCGCACCCGCGCGGCCCTGGCCCTCCTGCAGGGCCGCGGGGTGAACCTGCTGGTCCTGGACGAGCCCACCAACCACCTCGACCTCCCGGCGATCGAGCAGTTGGAGTCGGCCCTGGAGGCCTACGAGGGCACGCTCCTCCTCGTCACCCACGACCGCCGCATGCTGGACGCCGTCCACGTGACCCGCCGCCTCCGGGTCGCGGACGGCAAGGTCACCGAGCTCTAGTACCGGGTTCTGGTGCTGTGACGGCCCGGGCCTCCCGAGGTGCCGACCGGCTCGTGCGCGATTAGCCTTTGTGGGTGAGAGCCGCATCCGCGGAGCACGCCGCCATGGCCGGAGTCCCGCGTCGCAGGGGTTGAACCCCTGACGCGCGTGTCTGCTTCGGGACCCATGTGGCGCCTGAGCCCCTCGTGGCCGGAGATGTGCTTCCGCACTGCCGGCGGCTCTGTATCCGATCCGCGCTGCGCATTCTGGTTCTGCGGCCGCGGTTCCGCGCCCTTGCGCCTCGAAGAGGTGCGAGGAGGCGGAAGGAAAGGGAATTCCCATGCATGCACAGAGAGCGAAGCGCCTCTTCGCGGCCTCCGCCGCCGGTCTCCTGATGGCCGGTGGGGCCGCGCTCGGCACGGCGGGCACCGCCTCGGCGGCAGCCCCGGCCCAGCCCGTCAGCTACGTCGCCGGCGGCGGCTGCGGCGACAACGGTAAGGGCCACGGCGGGCATCACAGCGGCTGGGACGACGATGACGACGACTACGGTTACGGAGGACACGGCCACGGCCGAGGACACGGCCACTGATTCGTCCCCTTCACAGCACACCGTGCGCGGACCCGTCACCGGGCCGCGCATCGGCCTGTCGCGGCGCCTTCAGCGCTCGTCCGGGCCGCCTGCCGGAGCGCGCCGGGTACGGGCCATCTTCCGGGCCACGAAGCCCCGCGGGAGGTGGCGGGCGGCGAAGGCGTAGGCGCGGTAACGGCCACCGGTGATGCTGACGGGGCGGCGCAGCGCGAGATCGCGCAGGGCCCGGTCCACGACGGCGTCCGGCTCCAGCCAGACCGCGTCGCGCAGGGAGCTGACGTCCATCCCGGCCCGCTCCTGGAACTCGGTGCGGGTGAAGCCGGGTACCACCGCCAGGACCCGGACCCCGTACGGCTCCATGTCCACGCGGAGCGACTCGCTGAAGGCCGTCACCCAGGCCTTGGCGGCCCCGTACGTCCCGGTCGGCAGCAGGCCGGCCACCGAGGAGACGTTGAGGACCGCGCCCCGGCGGCGTTCGCGCAGGCCCGGCAGCACCGCGTGGGTGAGCAGCAGCGGGACCTTCACCAGCAGGTCGAGCATCCGCTCCTCGTCCTCGACCGGGCTGTACGGGAAGGGCGCGGGCAGTCCGAAGCCGGCGTTGTTGACGAGGATGTCCACGGGCCGGGCCCGCTCGGCGAGCCGCTCGGCGACGGCCGCACGGTCCCCCGCGTCCAGCAGGTCGGCGGGCAGCACCTCGGCGGCCGTGCCGAACTCCCGGCCGAGGGCCTCGGCGACGGCGTCGAGGCGGTCCTTGTCCCGGGCGACGAGGACGAGGTCGCAGCCCTTGGCCGCGAACCCGCGGGCGAAGGCCGCGCCGAGTCCCGAGCTGGCCCCGGTGATCAGAACGGTGGTCAAGGCAGTGTCACTTCCTGGTGCTGTCGTGCAGGTCACGGGGTGAAGGCCGTGGTGGTCGGCGAGGCGTAGGCCTGGGCCACGTCCACGAGGAAGCGGGCCTCGTCCTCCAGGTCGCTGCCCTCGGCGGAGGTCTCGATGGCGGCGGGCAGGGTCAGGACGGCCGCCTCGCCGCCCTGACCGGGCAGGCCGGCGAGCTTCGCCTGCCGGGCCTCCTTCAGTACGCAGGCCAGTGCGGCCGCGGTCCGCCGCTGCTCGGGGACCCCCTGCCCGGTGACGTGGCCGCGGGCCAGCTCCGGGACGCCCGGGGCGACGTACTCCCCCAGGATCAGGATCGCGTCGCGGGTCTCGATGACCTTCCGGTAGACCAGCAGGTTGCGCGGGACCGGCGGCCACAGCAGTTCCACCACCCGGCCGGCCCGCGGCTTGTTGAGGGCCACGTGCGGTACGGCCTGCACCAGGTCGCGCCACAGCGGCCAGAGCCGCCACGCGGTGGCGATGTCGGCGGTGGTGCGGCGCAGGGTGAACAGGGTCGGCACCAGGATCGCGGCGGCGCGCAGCAGCCCGTGCAGGTTCATCAGGAGCGGCAGGGCGGGCATCGCCCAGGTACTGCCGAAGAGGGCCTTGAGCAGGTACGCGAACCAGAACAGGCCGGCCAGCGCGGTGCCGAGGCCGAACAGCCGCAGCCCGGCGGCCAGGCCCCGGCTCTCGGTGCGGCGGCTGTAGCGCCAGCACAGGGCGACGCAGACGGTGTTGGCGATCACGTGCGCGGAGATCAGCACGAGCCAGTACGCGAGGGAGGGCACCGGGTCGCCGACCGGCGGCATGGTGTGCGTGCCGTGCCCGGGCGCGGCCGCGTCCAGCGCCAGGAGCGCGGTCAGCCAGGCCACGGTGGCGGTCCAGGAGGCGAGCTGGAGCCGACGGCCGCGGGTGGCGGCGGCCACGAAGTAGAGGACGGCGCCCGCCGACAGCACGCCGATGAGGTTGCGGACGAGGCCCACGGTGTGCGAGTAGTGCGGGTCGCGCATCGCGTAGGTGACGACGGCGGGGAGGTTCAGGGTCATCGCTGCGGCGGCGGTGGCGACGGCGAACCACAGGCCGCGCTGCTGCGGGGAGCGCAGGGCGCCGGGGGCGCGGAGCAGGACCGCGATCCACAGGCACACCACGCTGGGGACGGCGAGCCAGTCGCCGATGGCGGTGAGGTCAGCCCCCATGGCTCCCCCGCTCGGTGCGCCCGTGCCGCTCAGTGCGCCCGTGCCGCTCGGTGCGTTCGTGCCGCGGGTGCCGCTGGTAGCCCATCGCGGATTCCAGCCGGGCCAGGGTGTCCCCGCCGCGGACTGCGGACTGCGGGGCGGAGTTCGCCGTACGGATGCGGATCATGCTGGCGAGCATTTCCGCTTCCTGCTCCTGACGGGTGGTGTAGTTGGTGCGCCCGAGGACGACGGGGGCGTCGCCGTCGACCTCCTCGCCCTCCAGGGAGTGGTGGCCGAACAGGATGTGGCCGAGCTCGTGCAGGACGATGTGCTCCCGGTGCAGCGGGGTGGTCTGCGCCTCGTAGAAGACGTAGTCGACGCTGGCGGTGCCCACCCACAGGCCGCAGACCCCTGACTCGGCCGCCTCCTTCGGGAGCGGGTGGAGCCGGATGGGGCGGCCGCGCTGCTCGGCTATGCGCTGGCACAGCCCGTCGAGGGAGAAGGGTTGAGTCAGATCGAGATGGCCGAGAATGTTCTCGCACCTTTTACGCAGGCTGAGTTGCGGGCGGGGCATGTGATCCCTCTTCGGACCCTTTCTCGGGCAGCGTCGGTAGGCGTGTGTGGGCATGGGCATGACGTCCTGTGCCTTCAAAGCGGCCTCGGGGAAATGCGGTCCTGAGGGAGAAAAACGGAAGCCCGTTCGCCGGAAGACGAACGGGCGTTCCATCATGCCTACAGATCTTGTACGGGAGTTGGCAAGGCGCTCCCGCCGCCGAGGTGTCTATTCGGCCATTCCGTACGCGGACCCCGGCGCGCCGGGTGGCCGCAAAGGGGCGCTCACGAGCACCTTTGCGGCCACGACCGGACACCCCCTAGCGCTTGCGGCGGTCGTCCGGGCCGGTGAGGCCGGCCCGGCGCAGGGCGTCGGCCATCGCGCTGTTGGCGGGCGCGGGGGCCGGGGCGGAGCCGCCGCCCTGGCGCTGGCCCTGGCCGCCGCCCTGCCGCTGGCCCTGGCCGCGCTGACCGCCCTGCCCCTGGCCCTGACCGCCCTGCCCCTGGCCCTGGCCCCGCTGCTGCGGCGGACGGGCGCCGCCCCGCCGGTCCGGCCGGTCCTGCCGGTCCTCGCGCTGCCTCGGCGCGCCCGCGCCGCGCTCCGCCCCGGCCTCGTCCTCCAGCCGCAGGGTCAGGGAGATCCGCTTGCGCGGGATGTCCACGTCCATGACCTTGACCCGGACGATGTCGCCCGGCTTGACCACGTCCCGGGGGTCCTTGACGAAGTTCTTCGACAGCGCCGAGACGTGCGCCAGTCCGTCCTGGTGGACGCCGATGTCGATGAACGCCCCGAAGGCGGCCACATTGGTGACCACGCCCTCCAGGATCATCCCGGGGGCCAGGTCGCCGATCTTCTCCACGCCCTCCTTGAAGGTGGCCGTCTTGAAGGCGGGGCGCGGGTCGCGGCCCGGCTTCTCCAGCTCGCGCAGGATGTCGGTGACGGTCGGCAGACCGAAGGCCTCGGTGACGAACTGCTCCGGCCGCAGGGAACGCAGCACCGAGGTGTTGCCGATCAGGGCCGCCACCTCACCGCCCGCCGTCTTGCCCATGGCTCGGACCACCGGGTAGGTCTCGGGGTGCACCGCCGAGGAGTCCAGCGGGTCGTCCCCGCCGCGGATCCGCAGGAAGCCCGCGCACTGCTCGTACGCCTTCGGGCCCAGCCGGGCCACGTCCTTGAGGCCCCTGCGGCTGCGGAAGGGGCCGTTGGCGTCGCGGTGGGCCACGATGTTCTCGGCGAGTCCGCCGCTGATGCCCGACACCCGCGACAGCAGCGGGGCGGAGGCCGTGTTGACGTCCACGCCGACGCCGTTCACGCAGTCCTCGACCACCGCGTCGAGGGAGCGGGAGAGCTTCATCTCGGACAGGTCGTGCTGGTACTGGCCGACGCCGATCGACTTCGGGTCGATCTTGACCAGTTCCGCGAGCGGGTCCTGGAGGCGTCGGGCGATGGAGACGGCGCCGCGCAGCGAGACGTCCATGTCCGGGAGTTCCTGCGAGGCGAAGGCGGAGGCCGAGTACACGGAGGCGCCGGCCTCCGAGACCATCACCTTGGTCAGCTTCAGCTCCGGGTGGCGCGTGATCAGCTCCCCGGCGAGCTTGTCCGTCTCGCGGGAGGCCGTGCCGTTGCCGATGGCGACCAGCTCGACCGCGTGCTCCTTCGCGAGGCGGGCGAGCTTGGCGACGGACTCGTCCCACTTGTTGGCGGGCACGTGCGGGTAGATCACGTCGGTGGCCACCACCTTGCCCGTGGCGTCCACGACGGCGACCTTCACACCGGTACGGAAGCCCGGGTCCAGGCCGAGCGTCGCCCGCGTGCCCGCGGGGGCCGCGAGCAGCAGGTCGCGCAGGTTCGACGCGAAGACCCGTACGGCCTCGTCCTCGGCGGCGGCCCGCAGCCGGGTCCGCAGGTCGATGCCGAGGTGCACCTGGATCTTCGTACGCCAGGCCCAGCGGACCGTGTCGGCCAGCCACTTGTCGCCGGGGCGGCCGCGGTCGCCGATGTCGAAGCGGCGGGCGACCAGGCCCTCGTAGGTCGACGGGCCGGGCGTCTGCGAGGGCTCCTCCGGCTCCAGGGTGAGGTCGAGGACGTCCTCCTTCTCGCCGCGGAGCATCGCGAGGACGCGGTGCGAGGGCAGGGCGGTGAACGGCTCGGCGAAGTCGAAGTAGTCGGCGAACTTGGCGCCGGCCTCCTCCTTGCCCTCCCGGACCTTCGCGGCGAGCCGGCCGCGGCCCCACATGCGTTCGCGCAGTTCGCCGATCAGGTCGGCGTCCTCGGCGAACCGCTCGGTGAGGATGGCGCGGGCGCCCTCCAGGGCGGCGGCGGGGTCGGCGACTCCCTTGTCCGCGTCGACGAACGCGGCCGCGGCGGCGGCCGGTTCCACCGACGGGTCGGCCAGCAGGCCCTGGGCGAGCGGCTCCAGACCGGCCTCCCGGGCGATCTGGGCCTTGGTGCGCCGCTTGGGCTTGAAGGGCAGGTAGATGTCCTCCAGCCGGGCCTTGGTGTCGGCCGCGTTGATCCGCGCCGCCAGCTCGTCGGTGAGCTTGCCCTGCTCCCGTACGGAGTCCAGGACCGCCGCGCGCCGGTCCTCCAGCTCGCGGAGGTACCGCAGCCGCTCCTCGAGGGTGCGCAGCTGGGCGTCGTCGAGCATCTCGGTCGCTTCCTTGCGGTAGCGCGCGATGAACGGCACGGTGGAGCCGCCGTCGAGCAGCTCGACGGCGGCCTTGACCTGCCGCTCCCGTACGCCGAGCTCCTCGGCGATCCTGCCTTCGATGGACGTCGTCACGATCGGGTCCCGCCTGCCTTCGTTTGCACTGGAAGGCTGCCAATTGTGGCAGGTGGCGGTCTCGGACCGCGGGTGCCCTGCCCGTCAGGCCCTGCCCATGAGGTCCGCGGGGAAGGCCCCGGCGGTCACGGCCTTGACCACGAGGGCGCCGCCGAGCTCGGTGAGGCGGGCCAGGCCGTCCGCGCCGAGGTGCTCGTAGGGCGCGGCGTCGAGGCGGTCGGTGTCGCTCTCCAGCCGCTCGCGCAGGGCGGTGCCCTCCTCCGTCAGCTCGCCGGCGGCGTCGAGCACACCGCGCTCGCGCAGCCGGTCGGCCGCGGCGTCGAGGTCGGCCTGCTCCCAGCCCCGCATGCCCTTGAGCCACTTCGGGGTCATGCCCTTGCCGGTGGCGGTGTGGCTGATCAGTGCCTCGACCGGGTCCAGGCCGGCCAGGAGCAGGGCGGCGAGGTGGCCGTCGCCGCGGTGCTCGCGCAGCAGGGTGGTGGCGTGCCAGAGGCGCAGGTGCGGCTCCTCGGGTACGGGAAGGTCGGCGTGGGCCGCGTAGAGGGTGCGGGCGTGCCGGGTGCAGCCCTCCGTGGCGCGCATCGCCAGGTCGGCGGCCTCGGCTGTCTCGGGCGACTCCACGGTCTCGGCGCCGAGGAGCCGGCGCAGGGTGCTGTCGACGCCCCGCAGCCGCGCGGCCAGTACCTGCTCCGGCGTCGCGGTCTCCCAGACGGCGGGCAGGTGCCGGGCGATGAGGTCGTGGCGGTAGTTGTAGAAGGTGGCGGTGACCGCACCCGCCCCGACCGCGCCCATGGCCGCGGAGCGGGCGGAGAGGTTGACGGCGACGGGATGGGTGATCCCGAGGGCGGCGAATTCCTTGGCTGTGTCCGGCGAGAAGTAGGCCGTGGCGTGCAGCGGGTTGATTGCGGCGTGCCAGCAGCGTCGCGCGGCGAGCGGGTGAAGGGTCATGCGCCACAGGTTACCGACTGTTCGGTATGTCGGGTAGGCATGGCCCCGGGGCGGCCCTGAGCGGTGGGCGCCTGCGTGACGGCGCGGCCCATGAGGCCCGATTCGGCCGATCCGCATGACCGGCAGGCCTCCCGGACGGGGCGTCCCCCGCCCTTGGTGAAGCTGCTCGGCATCGGCCGCGCGGTCGTCGGCGGGGCCGGGGCCGTCGGCCCCGCCGCAGGCCAGGGGCTTCGGCCGGGCAGCGCCGGGGCGCCGCCGGAGCGTCCGAGGGACGGGTCGGACACCCGGCGTCGGCGACGCCGCCGCCCTGCGCTCCCCCGCCCCGTGACGGCCGAATGGCGATCGTGTGACAGCGGGGGCCGTAGACATGACCTGGGGCGCCGAGGGTGAATACGGTCGAGCGACGAGACCTTGAACCGATGTGTCTCCCCTACCTCTTGGAGTCCTTCGTGCACCGCAAAGTGATCGCCCCGAGCGTCCTCGCCGCCTCCCTCCTGCTGGTGATCCCGGCATCGGCGGCGAGTTACGGCCCGGGGGCCCCGGGTATCGGCGACCCCTACTACCCGGCCAGCGGCAACGGCGGGTACGACGTGTCCCACTACGACCTGCGCCTGCAGTACCAACCGAAGACCGACCTCCTGGAGGGCACCGCCACCCTGCTGGCCACCGCCAAGCAGGACCTGTCCCGCTTCAACCTCGACTTCGGCCTCAAGGTCAGCGAGATCCGGGTCAACGGCGTCAAGGCGAAGTTCGCCACCTCCGGCGCGCATGAGCTGGAGGTCACCCCGGCCAAGCCGGTGGCGCGCGACACCCCGCTCAGCGTCGTCGTCAAGTACGCGGGCAAGCCCTCCGAGTTCAAGGTCGACGGCTGGTCGGCCTGGGCGCGCACCCCGGACGGCGGGGTCGCCGCGCAGGAGCCGGATTCGGCCGTCTGGTGGTTCCCCAGCAACGACCACCCGCTGGACAAGGCCACCTTCGACGTGTCCGTCAACGTCCCCGACGGCACCCAGGCCATCAGCAACGGCGTGCTCCAGTCGCAGACCTCGAAGCTCGGCTGGACCCGCTTCAACTGGCGCTCCAACAAGCCGCAGGCCACCTACCTCGCCACCCTCGCCATCGGCAGGTTCGACATCACCACCGACAAGACGGCGAACGGGCTCCCGGTCCTCAACGCGTACAGCAAGGACCTCGGCGACAACGCGGGGGCGGCGCGCGCGAGCGTCGAGCGGACCACCGAGGTGGCGGAGTGGCTGGAGGGGGTCTTCGGGCCGTACCCCTTCAACGCGCTCGGTGGCTACGTACCCAATGTGACCAGCGGCTTCGCCCTGGAGACCCAGACCCGGCCGTTCTACAGCCCGCGCCAGTTCAGCAACGGCGCCAACGTCTCGGTGGTCGTGCACGAGCTGGCCCACCAGTGGTACGGCGACAGCGTGTCCGTCGACGGCTGGAAGGACATCTGGATCAACGAGGGCTTCGCCCGCTACAGCCAGTGGCTGTGGTCGGAGAAGGAGGGCGAGGGCACCGCGCGGGAGCTCGCCGACTGGGCCTACGCCTCACGCCCGGCGGAGGACCCGTTCTGGCAGGTCAAGCCGGGTGACCCCGGTGCGGAGAACCAGTTCCACGGGGCCGTCTACGACCGGGGCGCGATCGCCCTCCAGGCGCTGCGCAACGAGATCGGCGACGAGAAGTTCTTCCAGATCCTCAAGGGCTGGCCGACCGAGCGCGCCTACGGGAACGCCAAGGTCGGTGACTTCGTCCGGTACGCGGAGAAGGCCTCCGGCAAGCCGCTGGCCCAGCTGTTCGAGACCTGGCTGTACACCCCGGGGAAGCCTGACGCCTCCGCCCTGAACCCGGCGGCGCCGCAGCCGTCGGCCCGCTCGCTCCAGGCCGCGCCGGCCGCCCCGGCCGCCGGGCAGGCGGAGCCGAAGTCGTGGAAGAAGATCGCGGCCACGAACTCGGTCCACGAGCACGACGGCCACTGAGTCCCTCAGCGGGCCTCAACGGGCCTCAGCGTCCCTCAGCGGGCGGCGCCGCGCCATCGGGCCCGCGCCGCCCGCGCGATGGGCAGGTACCGCAGCCGCTCGGGCAGCAGCGGCACGAGGAGCCGTACGGCCGTGCTGAACCGGCGGAGCCTGCGCTCCTGGGCCGGACTCCACTCCAGCCCGATGGCCGCGCGGGCCTCGGGCGGCATGTACCCGACGGTGACGAAGGCCCGCAGGCGCAGGAACGCCACCCGCAGCGCCGGCCAGGTGAGCCGCAGCAGGAGCCGGACGAGGGGCCCGCCGCCCTCGGGCCGGGGCAGCGGCACGTCGGTGGCGACGAGCTCCCGGGCGACCGCGGTGGGCTCGATCTCCTCGGCGAGCATCCGGCCCCAGTACTCCCAGTACTCCTCGATGCTCTGCGGCATGTCCCGGTCCTGGATGCCGAGGATCCGCCCGACCTGGAGCCATTCCCGGTAGAGCTGCCGCTCCTGGGCGGGGGTGAAGCGGCGCAGCAGGTAGCGGCCCGCGTACAGGTAGACCGGGAAGCCGGTGGCGTGCACCCAGCCGTAGCAGGCGGGGTCGAGGGAGTGGTAGCGCCGGCCCCGGGTGTCGGTGCCCTGGATCTCCTTGTGCAGCCTGCGGACCCGGCGGCCCTCCTCGGCGGCCTCCTCCCCGCCGTACACCCACAGCTGGACGGAGCGCAGCGAGCGCTCGCCGCGGCCCCAGGGGTCGGTGCGGAAGACGGAGTACTGGTCGACTCCGGCGGCGATCGCGGGGTGGGCGACCTGCATCGTGAAGGCGGCGGGCAGCATCAGCAGCGCCCGGACGTCGCCGGCGATGGTCCACAGCACCCCGCCGGGCGGCGGCGGCTCGGGGTCGTCGCGGCGGCCGGTCCGGGGCCGTGCGTCGCGGTCTGCGGGCTGCTCGGTCGTGCTCATGTGTCCAGTATGACCGGCTGCGTTCGGGGGGCTCCCCGCGATGTCCCGGCCCGGACAGAAAGTGGCTGCACGGGTGTTACCCAGAGGTAACCGTGGCTGCTTGGATGGCGGAGCCGATCCGATCTTCCCCCGCAGGAACGATGGAGTCCCCCATGCCGCAAACCTCCCCCCGCCGTCGCCGCGCCGCCGCCGCTGCCGTCGCGGCGGTCGCCGCCGGCGCGCTGGCCGCCACCACCGCGCCCGCCGCCACTGCCGCGGAGTCTGCCGCCGCCCCCCGGCTGAGCGTCCTCTCCTACAACGTGTTCCTGTTCAGCAAGAACCTGTACCCGAACTGGGGCCAGGACCACCGGGCGGCGGAGATCCCCAAGGCCTCCTTCTACAAGGGCCACGACGTGGTCGTGATCCAGGAGGCCTTCGACAACGCCTCCTCGGACGCGCTGCAGGCCAACTCGGCCGCCCAGTACCCGTACCAGACCCCCGTCGTCGGCCGCAGCAAGACCGGCTGGGACGCCACGGGCGGCGCCTACTCCTCCACCACCCCGGAGGACGGCGGCGTCACGATCCTCAGCAAGTGGCCGATCATCCGCAAGGAGCAGGTGGTCTTCAAGGACGCCTGCGGCGCCGACTGGTGGTCCAACAAGGGCTTCGCCTACGCCGTGCTGAACGTGAACGGCGCCAAGGTGCACGTCGTCGGCACCCACGCCCAGTCCACCGACCCGGGCTGCGGCGCGGGCGAGGCGGCGGAGATGCGCGCGCGCCAGTTCCGCGCGATCGACTCCTTCCTCGACGGGAAGAACATCCCGGCGAACGAGCAGGTCATCGTGGCGGGCGACATGAACGTCGACTCGCACACCCCCGAGCTGGCGTCCATGCTCGCCAACGCCGACCTGGCGGGCACCGACTCGCGTACGGGGCACACGTACTCCTTCGACACCGCACTGAACTCGATAGCGAAGTACCGCTACCCCACCGACCCGCGCGAGGACCTGGACTACGTCCTCTACCGCAAGGGCAACGCCCGCCCGGCGGGCTGGGAGAACAACGTGGTCAAGGAGGAGTCGGCCCCCTGGACGGTCTCCAGCTGGGGCACCTCCTACACCTACACCAACCTCTCGGACCACTACCCGGTAATCGGCCGCTGAGCCGACCCCGCACGGCTTGCCGCCCCCTCCCGACCTCCGGGAGGGGGCGGTTCGTGCGTCCGGGCCGCGACGGTCAGTGCAGCGCGGAAACAGCGTCGACGAGCAGGGCTCGGGCCTGCGCCCCGTAGACCGCCATCTGCTGGAGGGCTGAGAACGCCTTCTCGTACAAGGCGATCTCGCTGGGTTGCGTGACCGTGACCCGGGCCGACAGCAGCTCCACGGAGACGAGGGTGTCGTCGTACATGTGGAAAGTCTCCAAGGGCCATTGGGTGCGGTTCTGGGTCGCCATGGGGATGATGCCAAGGCTGACGGACGGCATCGCGCCAACGGTCATGAGGTACCCCAACTGCGCGGCCATGGCGTCGGCATCTGCCAGCTGGTGCCGTAGCGCGGTCTCCTCGACGAGGAGAACGTAGCGGCGACCGGGCTCCCGCAGGATCTGGTTGCGCTCCATCCGCGCGGCCACGGCTTCGGCAACGTCGTTCGGAATCTCCCGGAATTGACTGATCGCGGTGAGCAGGCCAGCGGCGTAGCCCTCGGTCTGAATGAAGTGCGGCAAGAGCGTGGCGGAGTAGACACGGAAGAGGCGGGTGGAACGGAAGAGTGGGACGTAGCTGTTCTGCAACTGCTTGAGGCCGCTGCGAGAACGGCGGCGCCAGTCCGTGTACAGCGACTCTGCATTCTGCGACTGGGCGATGATGTCCCGGGCTTGGCCGGTTGCGCCGCATGCCTCGCACCAGCGGCGGATGTCCTCTGGCGTGGGAGGTGTCACGGCGTTCTCGATGCGCGAGGACTTCGAGTGTGTCCAGCCGCACCGAGTGCCCAGCTCGCTGCCGCTGATGCCCGCCTCCGCGCGAAGCTCACGCAGGCGGTGAGCAACGCTGCGGCGGGCGGCCTGCGCCGCTGACGACGGGGATACGGGCATGAGCTGGGCTCCGCCTACCTGATCTCGTAACTGTCGTGCGGCGTCGACCGGGACCATACGGCTTCAAAGGCTTCGGCGCAGAGCTTTGCCGCGGCCTGGTCCTCGCTCATCTCGCCGCCGGCAGAGACTCCTTCGCCAGTGAAGTGATTCCAGCGGATGAGGCGTTCGTCGATCAGCCAGAAGTCATTGCCAGGCAGGGCGATGTCACTGGCCTGCCGCCGCGGTAGCCAGCGCACGTCCTCGCCGGCCGCGACGTTCGTGAACGTCCCGTCGTACAGGAACCGGGTGTACTCGCTCACCGGCTCCGAGACGATGCGGGCCCGGCGCACTGTGACGCCGCGGGAGACAGTGGCTGCGACGAGGTCGAGCCAGGGCCGCCACCACGATGCGCAGTCCGCGGGGTCGTGGCGGTACCCGGTACGCCACTCGGCGAACGGACCGGTTTCGTAGTCGACCGCGTAGGCGTCGCGCGTCTCCAGGTGGACCACTGTGTGTTCTGCGGAGCCGAGGAGGTCGGGCCAGCTAGGAACGTTCAAGGGCATCGCAGGCCTCCCGGACCATGCCCACCATGCGGGCGGGGATGCGGATCACGGCTTCCCCTTCGGGGATGCCGATCCCGTGGCCGGGGATCTCGGTTGCCGCGCACTCTTCCTCCAGCTCCGGGCCGGGCTTCCACCCCTGGAGCACGAGCTCCTGGTTCTCCTCATCGACCCACACGGTGGGGCTCTCGCCGTCACTGCTGTTCGGGTCGATACCCACGAAACGTAGTGCCACGGTGTCCTCCGCTGCTCGTGTTGTGCACGGATGAACACCACGGTCGTGGAAGCTGGTTGCCGGGTCAAGGGTGCATCAGCGCGCCGTCCGGATCGAGTCTTCCCGTGAACATCCATGCACATTCCTAGCGAGCGTGCACAGCTCCTCGCCACGCTCAAGGCACCACCCGATGACACCGGTAGGGAGCCGCAGGCATGGCGATCACGACGCAGGATCTTTTCCCTCGACGGTGGCCGATGCCGCCGGACTCGTGCGAGGAGTGCCACCAGCACGCGCTGACCCGCATCCGGGCGAGGGCCGCGCGCGACATGTCCCGCGTGAGCGACATGAACGTCATGATCCGCCGGCACCATCCGAAGCTGCGGCCAGAGGGTTGCTGAGGTGTACGAGTACGTCCCGCATCCCCTGCTGAGACGACGTGTCCGGGATGTTGCATCCGGCGCCGAGGGCGAGCTGATGGCCGTGATCCACGAGGACGTGTCGGACACCCCAGCGAACACTGGGTGGATCTGGCCTACGTCCGGATCGCGTCCGGCCGCGAGATCACCACGGCCGCCGGCAACCTGGAAGCTGCCGGGTGACCAAAGCTCCGGCGACAGGTCTTGTACGTCGCCATCGCGCCGGCCGGGTACACGGTGGACGCCGAGCTGTGGGCTGGCGTGTGTACGACGTGGCCGGCCTCCGGACCCGCGAGGACATCACCGCCCGTGTCCTCGCCGCGGTCGCCGCGGCTCGCAGGAGGAAGCCCGCGCGGGGCTTCGTCATCGCGCGCTGAGCCGGAAACCGGGCCCTGCCCGGCCGCGGTGCGCGCGCCGGACAGGGCTGTCCGGGTCACGCCTCGTACGGGTCCTCGTAGAGGCCGTCGATCAGCGCGGCGTACTTGTCGCGGATCACGCGGCGGCGGAGTTTGAGGGAGGGGGTGAGTTCGCCGGTTTCCGGGCCCCACTCCTCCGTCAGCAGGCGGTACCGCTTGATCTGCTCGGTGCGGTTGAGGCGGGTGTTGGCGGCCTCAACCGCGCGGGCCACCTCCTCGCGCACCGCGGGGTGCGCGGCGAGGGCGTCCGGGGAGGCGGCGTCGATGCCGCGGGCCGCGGCCCAGGCCGGGGCCAGGTCCGGGTCCAGGACCAGCAGCGCGACCAGGTAGGAGCGGCCGTCCCCGTGGACCAGGGCCTGGCCGATCAGCGGGTGCTCCTTGACCGTGTTCTCCACCAGCGCCGGCGAGACGTTCTTGCCGTTCGAGGTGATGATCAGTTCCTTCTTGCGGTCGGTCAGCCAGAGGAACCCGTCCTCGTCGAGCCGTCCGATGTCCCCGGTCGGGAACCAGCCCTCGGCGTCGGCCGCGCTCTCCAGGGTGCCGTCGGGCCGCAGGTAGCCGCCGAAGACGGTCGCACCGCGGGTGAGGATCTCCCCGTCCCCGGCGAGCTTCAGCTCCAGCCCCTCGATCGGGCGGCCCACCGAGCCGAGCCGGAACCCGTCCGGGCTGTTGACCGTGCACACTCCGGAGGTCTCGGTCAGCCCCCAGGCGTCCAGAATGGTGATGCCCCAGCCCGCCCAGAAGCGGACCACGTCGATCGGCATCGGCGCGGTGGCGCTGGCCGTCCACACGAGGCGGTCCAGCCCCGCCAAACCCAGCAGCGGGTCCAGCACCCGCTCCTTGGTCCGGGCGTACGAGGCTTCGAGCGCGGCCGGTACCCCCTCGCCCCGCTCCAGGTGTCCGGCGCGCGTGCGGGCCAGGTCGTTCGCGGCCTCGATGGCGGCGCGCTGTTCCTCGGGGAGCCGCGCCAGGACGGCCCGTACGGAGGCGGCGAGCTTCTCCCACACCCGGGGCACGCCGAAGAACTGCACCGGGTGCAGTTCGCGGACCGCGGCGGACACGGCGGTCGGGTCGGCGCACAGGCGCACGTGCGCGGCCCGCAGCAGCGGCAGGTAGATGCCGAGGATCCGCTCGGCGATGTGCGCGAAGGGGAGGTAGCAGAGGTGCTCGGCGTGCTCGGGCAGCTCCACGCCCCGGTCGAGGCGGACGGCCTGGAGCATCAGGTTGCGGTGGGTCAGCCGGACGCCCTTGGGGTCACCGGTGGTGCCCGAGGTGTAGACGACGGTCAGCGGGTCCTCGGGGCGCCAGAACTGGTTCTCCGGCTCCTGCCAGGCCTTCTCGAAGGCGTCGGAGCCCTCCAGCCGCACCCCGCTCGCGTACAGAGAGGCGTACGCGCGGTGCGGGCCGGCGTCCGCGGCCTCGGCCACGACCAGCTGCTCCAGGGGCACGGAGGCGTCGCCCAGCAGCGGCTCCCAGCGGGCGAGTTCGCGGGCGCCCTCGATGACGGCGACCCGGGCCCGGCTGTGGCGGGCGATGTGGGCGATCTGCTCGGGCGCGGAGGTCCCGTAGACGG
Organism: Streptomyces sp. NBC_01408; assembly: GCF_026340255.1. Taxonomy (GTDB): domain Bacteria; phylum Actinomycetota; class Actinomycetes; order Streptomycetales; family Streptomycetaceae; genus Streptomyces. The sequence continues at coordinate 1,000,784 of NZ_JAPEPJ010000002.1, forward strand.
TCACGGGCACGGCGCCGAGGTGGACGAGGGCGAGGTCGCTGAGCCAGTGCTCGGGGCGGTTGCCCATCATCAGCAGGACGTGTTCACCGCGGCCGACGCCGAGGGCGCGGTAGCCGGAGGCGAGGACGGCGACCTCGCGGCGGACCTCGGCCCAGCTGAGGGTGGTCCACGGGGAGGCTTCGGGGCCGGAGCGCCAGGAGAGGGCGGGCAGGTGCCCGTACTCGGCGGCGTTGCGGGCCAGCAGGGTGGGGAGGGTGAGCTCCTCGGGTCGTCCGGGCAGTCGCAGGTTCGTGGTCATGGGCAGCTCCTGGCCGTTTCACATCGTTGGTGCGACAGCAATACTGTTGAACCCAAGCTGTGGAGCAGAGAGCGAGGCGCAGACGATGACCGACCAGGCACCCGAGCCGATGCTCACCGTGGACGAGCTGGCGGCCCGGGCGGGCGTCACCGTCCGCACCGTACGGTTCTACAGCACGCGCGGGCTTTTGCCCCCTCCCGTGATCGGTCCTCGCCGCGTGGGCCACTACGGCCCGGAGCACCTGTCCCGGCTGGCGCTGATCGAGGAGTTGCAGCACCAGGGCATGACCCTGTCGGCCATCGAGCGGTACCTGGACGCGCTGCCCAACGATCTGAGCGCGCACGACCTGGCCATTCACCGGGCGCTGGTGGCCAGTTGGGCTCCGGACGCGGCGCAGGAGGCCTCGCGGGCGGAGCTGGAGAAGCGGGCGGGGCGCGGGCTGTCGGACACCGACATCAGGCGGCTGACCGCGATGAGCGTGCTCGCCGCCTCGGGGGACGGCTTCCGGGTGGACATGGGGCTGCTGCGGCTGGGCGTCGCGCTGCTCGACGTGCCGATCGCGCACGAGACGATCCTGGCGGCCCGGACGGTGCTGCTGGAGCACACCAAGTCGGCGGCGCGCGAGCTGACGGCGCTGTTCCGGGACGAGGTGTGGGGGCCGTTCCGGGAGGGCGAGAGCGATCCGGAACGGGTGGAGTCGATGAAGGCGCTCTCGGCCCATATGCAGCCGATGGTGGTGCAGGCGCTGGTGACGGCTTTCCAGCGGTCGCTGAAGGAGGAACTGAAGGCGGCGTTCGTCTCGGAGCGGGAACGGCCATCGGATGTCGGCCCGCAGGCCTGAGCGGCAACCGCCGGGCTGTGCGGATAGGTTGACGGACCATGGCAGTCATTCACCGCACCACCATGTTCCCCGGCAAACTCGAACTCCTCTCCGGCTGGCTGCCCTCGCGGCCCTGGTACCGGGGCGGGGAGGGCTCCGTTCCGCTGCTCGCCAAGGCGGGTGGCTTCCGGCTGGACGACCCCGAGGGCGAGGTGGGGGTCGAGTTCATGGTCGTCACGGACGACTCCGGTGACGCACCGGTCGCCTACCTGGTGCCGCTCACCTACCGCGGGGCCCCGCTGAAGGGCGCGGAGGAGGGTCTCATCGGCACGTCCGAGCACGGGGTGCTGGGCCGCCGCTGGATCTACGACGGTGTCCACGACCTGGTCCTGGTGGAGCAGCTGCTGGCGCTGCTGGCGGGCCGGACCACGGCGCAGGACCAGGACGCGAGCGACGCCCCCGACCCGACGGTGGAGGTCCGCACCGAGGGCGAGGGCGTAGCGGTGGGCCTCACCGGCCCCGGCAGGGTGGCGGACACCGCCGGGGCCACCGTCGTCGCGGTGGGCCGCGGGTTCGAGGAGGGGCCGGTCCTGCACCTGACCGTGTCCCGGGTCCTGCGCCCTGAACCCGCCGCCGGGGACGACGTCCGCGGGCAGCTGCTCGCCGGCTGGTCCGCCCCGGACGGAACCGGGGAGCGCGGGGTGTTCGCGTTCCTGAGCGGCTCCGGCCGGTAGCAACGGCACGTCCCGGGCCCGCCGTTACGGACCCGGGACGGCCGCGCCGGTCGGCGTACGTCCTGCCGCGCCGGTCGGCGTATGTCCGGCCTCGCCAGCGGGCGTACGTCCCGCCGCGCCAGCGGGCGTACGTCCCGCCCCGCTAGTCGGCGTACGTCTCGCCCCGCTCGGCCTTCGCCACGAGGGAGGCCGGCGGGGTGAACCGCTCGCCGTACGTCGCTGCCAGCTCGCGGGCCCGGGCGACGAAGCCCGGCAGGCCGCCCTCGTAGCCGTTGATGTACTGGATCACGCCGCCCGTCCACGCCGGGAAGCCGATGCCCATGATGGAGCCGATGTTGGCGTCGGCGATCGAGGTGAGTACCCCCTCGTCGAGGCAGCGGACGGTGTCCAGGGCCTCGGAGAAGAGCATCCGCTCCTTCATGTCTTTAAAAGGCACAGTCTCGAAGGGGATCTCGTACCCCGGCTTCGCGAAGTGCTCGCGCAGCCCCGGCCAGATGCCCGCGCGCTTGCCGGACTCGTCGTACGCGTAGAAACCGGCCCCGCCGCTGCGGCCCGGGCGGCCGAACTCGTCGACCATCCGGTCGATGACGGCGTCGGCGGGGTGTTCGGCCCAGGTCCGGCCCTCGGCCTCGAAGGCCTTGCGGGTCTCGTTGCGGATCTTGCGCGGGAGGGTGAGGGTGAGCTCGTCCATCAGCGAGAGCACCTTCGCCGGGTAGCCGGCCTGCGCGGCGGCCTGCTCGATCGAGGCGGGCTCGATGCCCTCGCCGACCATCGCCACACCCTCGTTGATGAACTGGCCGATGACCCGCGAGGTGAAGAAGCCCCGGGAGTCGTTGACCACGATGGGGGTCTTGTTGATCTGGCGGACCAGGTCGAAGGCGCGGGCGATGGCCTCGTCGCCGGTCTGCCCGCCCTTGATGATCTCGACGAGCGGCATCTTGTCGACGGGCGAGAAGAAGTGCAGACCGATGAAGTCGGCGGGCCGCTTCACGCCCTCCGCGAGCCCGGAGATCGGCAGGGTGGAGGTGTTGGAGCACAGCAGCGCGTCGGGCGCGATGACGTCCTGGATCTCCTGGAACACCTTGTGCTTGAGGGCGGTGTCCTCGAAGACGGCCTCGATGACGGCGTCGCAGCCCGCCAGGTCGGCGGCGTCCGCGGTGGGGGTGATGCGGGCGAGCAGCTCCTCGCGCTGGGCCTCGGTCGTACGGCCCCGGGAGACGGCCTTGTCGAGGAGCTTCTGCGCGTACGCCTTCCCCTTGGCGGCGGCCTCGGCGCTGACGTCCTTGAGCACCACCTCGATGCCCGCGCGGGCGCAGGAGTAGGCGATGCCCGCGCCCATCATGCCCGCGCCGAGGACGGCCACCTTGCGGACCTTGCGCGGTTCCACGGCCTGCGGGCGGCTGCGGCCGGCGTTGACGGCCTGGAGGTCGAAGAAGAACGCCTGGATCATGTTCTTGGCGGTCTGCCCGGTGACCAGCTCGGTGAAGTAGCGGGCCTCGATGGTCAGCGCGGTCTCGAAGTCCACCTGGGTGCCTTCGACGGCGCAGGCGAGGATGTTGCGCGGCGCCGGGTACGGGGCCCCGTTCAGCTGCTTCTTCAGGTTCGCGGGGAAGGCCGGCAGGTTCGCGGCGAACCGCGGGCTGGACGGCGTACCGCCCGGGATCTTGTAGCCGGGTACGTCCCAGGGCTGCTTCGACTCGGGGTTGGCGTCGATGAAGGCGCGGGCCTTGGCGAGCATCTCCTCGGGGGTCGCGGCCAGTTCGTGGACCAGGCCGTTCTCCAGGGCGCGCTGCGGGTTGTACTGGGTCCCCTGGAGCAGCACCTTGAGCAGCGCGTCGGCGATGCCCATGAGGCGCACGGTGCGGGTGACGCCGCCACCGGCCGGGAGCAGGCCCAGGGTGACCTCGGGCAGACCGATCTTGGAGCCGGGCGCGTCGAGGGCTACGCGGTGGTGGCAGGCGAGGGCGATCTCGTAACCGCCGCCCAGGGCCGCGCCGTTGATGGCGGCGACGACGGGCTTGCCGAGGGTTTCGATGCGGCGCAGCGAGGCCTTGATGGCGGTACCGGTGTCGAAGGCCAGCTGCGCGTGCTCGGGGCGCAGCCGGATCATGTCCTTGAGGTCGCCGCCCGCGAAGAAGGTCTTCTTGGCGGAGGTGAAGACGATGCCGCGGATGGAGTCCTTCTCGGCCTCGGCGCGGTCGGCGACGGCCGCGATGGAGTCCTTGAAGGCCTGGTTCATGGTGTTGGCGGACTGGTCGGGGTCGTCGAGGATCAGGGTGACGACGCCGGTCTCGTCCTGTTCCCAGCGGATCGTGGTGGACTCGCTCATGGTCACTGCTTTCGTGTCGGTCCGTGCGGAGGAGGGTCTGGGGACAGGACGGTTCAGAGTCGCTCGACGATGGTGGCGACACCCATGCCGCCGCCGACGCAGAGCGTGACGAGCCCGTAGCGCTTGTCCTGGCGCTCCAGCTCGTCGACGACGGTGCCGAGGATCATTGCGCCGGTGGCGCCGAGCGGGTGGCCGAGCGCGATGGCGCCGCCGTTGACGTTGACCTTGTCGAGCGAGAGGCCCATGTCCTTCACGAAGCGCAGGACGACGCCGGCGAAGGCCTCGTTGATCTCGACCAGGTCGATGTCGTCGATGGTCAGGCCCGCCTTGGCGAGGGCCTTGCGGGTGGCCGGGGCGGGGCCGGTGAGCATGATGGTGGGCTCGGAGCCGGACACGGCGGCCGAGACGATCCGGGCGCGGGGGCGCAGGCCGTTGCGCTCGCCGGCCTCGCGGGAGCCGATGGCGACGAGCGAGGCGCCGTCGACGATGCCGGAGGAGTTGCCCGCGTGGTGGACGTGGTCGATCTTCTCGACCCAGTGGTACTTCTGGAGGGCGACGGCGTCGAAGCCGCCGAGCTCGCCGATGTCGGCGAAGGAGGGCTTGAGCTTGGCGAGGGTGTCGGCGGTGGTGCCCGGGCGGATGAACTCGTCCTGGTCCAGGACGACCAGGCCGTTGCGGTCGGTGACCGGGACCACGGACTTCGCGAAGCGGCCCTCCTTGACGGCCGCGGCGGCGCGCTCCTGGGAGAGCGCGGCGTACTCGTCGACGTCGCGCCGCGAGAAGCCCTCGATGGTCGCGATCAGGTCGGCGCCGATGCCCTGCGGGACGAAACCGGTGTCCCAGTTGGTCATCGGGTCGGCGAACCAGGCACCGCCGTCCGAGGCCATCGGGACGCGGGACATGGACTCCACGCCGCCCGCCAGCACCAGGTCCTCCCAGCCGGAACGGACCTTGGCGGCGGCCATGTTGACGGCTTCGAGACCGGAGGCGCAGAAGCGGTTCTCCTGTACGCCCGCGACGGTGTCCGGGAGTCCGGCCGCGATGGCCGCGATCCGGGCGATGTCGGAGCCCTGGTCGCCGACCGGGCCGACGACGCCGAGCACGATGTCGTCGATGGTCGCGGGGTCGAGTCCCGGGTTGCGCTCGCGCAGGGCGTGGATGAGGCCGACGACCAGGTCGATCGGCTTGGTTCCGTGCAGGGAGCCATTGGCCTTGCCGCGGCCGCGCGGGGTGCGGATCGCGTCGTATACGTAAGCTTCGGTGCTCACTGGTCAAGCCTTTCGGAAGTGTGCGAGGGGTGTGCCGGGAGGGGAGGTCAGCCGAGGAGGGAACGGCCGATGATCTCCTTCATGATCTCGGTCGTGCCGCCGTAGATGGTCTGGATGCGGCCGTCGGTGAAGGCCCGCGCGACCCGGTACTCGGTCATGTATCCGTAGCCTCCGTGGAGTTGCAGGCAGCGGTCCGCGACGCGCTTCTGGAGTTCGGTGGCCCACCACTTGGCCATCGAGGCGTGCACGTGGTCGAGTTCGCCGTTCGCGTGATCGGTGATGCACCGGTCGAGGAAGGTGCGGGTGACGGCGACCTCGGTGGCCATCTCGGCGATCTCGAACCGGATGTGCTGGAGCTTGGACAGCGGACGCCCGAAGGCCTCGCGCTCCTTCACGTACCGGGTGGTGATCTCCAGCAGGTACTCGGCGGCGGCGATGCCGGCCATCGCGATGCCCATCCGCTCCTGCGCGAGATTGGTCATCAGGTGGACGAAGGCGCCGTTCGGCTCGCCGAGCAGGTTCTCCTTCGGCACGCGGACGTCGTGGAAGAACAACTCGGCGGTGTCCTGGGCCTTCTGGCCGATCTTGTCCAGGTTGCGGCCGCGCTCGAAGCCCTCCGTGCCGCGCTCGACGACCAGCAGCGACAGGCCGTGCGCCCCGCCCTCCGGGGTGGTCTTCGCGACCACGACCACCAGGTCGGCGAGGATCCCGTTGGAGATGAAGGTCTTGGAGCCGTTGAGCACCCAGTGGTCGCCTCGGTCCTCGGCGGTCGTACGGATCCCCTGGAGGTCCGAGCCCGCGCCCGGCTCGGTCATCGCGATGGCGGTGATCGTCTCGCCGGAGCAGAAGCCGGGCAGCCAGCGGCGCTTCTGCTCCTCGGTGGCGAGCGAGGTGAGGTAGGGCCCGATGATGTCGTTGTGCAGGCCGATCGCGAGGCCGGGGGCGCCCGCGCGGGTGAACTCCTCGGCTATCACGGCGGCGTACCGGAAGTCGGTGTTCCCCCCGCCCCCGTACTCCTCCGGGACGGCCAGGCCCAGCAGCCCCTGCCGGCCGGCGGCCCGCCAGGCCTCGCGGCTGACGATGCCGTCCTTCTCCCACTGCTCGTAGTGCGGCAGCACCTCCTTGGTGAGGAAGGTGCGGACGGTCTCGCGGAACGCCTCGTGGTCGGCGTCGAAGATCTGGCGCTTCATCGGACGGCTCGCTTCATCGGAGGGGCTCCCTAGAGCCAGTTCTTGACGGTTTCGATCAGGCTGGCGGGCTCGGGGCCGACGGGGGTGACGTTGAGCATGGTGACGCCCGCCTCCCGGAAGGCCTCGACGCGTTCGCGTACGTAGCCCTCGGGCCCGCACAGCGTCATCAGCTCGCAGAACTCGTCCGGGACGGCGGCCGCGGCGTCGCGCTTGCGTCCGGAGAGGTAGAGCTCCTGGATCCGGCGGGCCTCTTCCTCGTAGCCGTAGGCCACGGCGAGGTCGTTGTAGAAGTTCTTCCCGACCGCGCCCATCCCGCCGACGTACAGGGCGATCTGCGGTCGCGCGAGGTCCCGTACGGCCGCGGCGTCCGCACCGATGGCGAGCAGGCCGCCCGCCACCGTCTGGAGCGGGCCCAGCTCCGGGGACCGCTCGGCCGCGCCCTCGGCGAGGGGGGCGCCCCACACGTCGCCGGCCTTCTCCGGGATGAAGAGGGTGGGCAGCCAGCCGTCGGCGATCTCGGCGGTCAGGCGCACGTTGGCCGGGCCGAGCGAGGCGACGTACACGGGGATCTCGTCCCGGACCGGGCGGGTGAGGATCTTCAGCGGCTTGCCGTGCCGGCCGCCCTTGTCGGGCGGCAGCGGCATGTCCGTGATGCCGTGGTGGTCGATCGTCTCGCGGCGCCAGATGCGGCGGCACAGTTCGACCGTCTCGCGGGTCCGGCCGAGCGGCTTGTCGTACGGCTTGCCGTGCCAGCCCTCCACGACCTGCGGCCCGGAGGCACCGAGGCCCAGCATCGCCCGGCCGCCGGAGAGCGCGTCCAGGCCGGCGGCGGTCTGGGCGATCAGGCCGGGGGTGCGGGAGTAGACGTTGAGGATCGCCGAGCCGATCTTCAGCCGCTCCGTGCGGGCGGCCAGGTATCCCATGATCGTCGGGGAGTCGAAGCCCCAGGCCTCGGCCACCCAGACGGCGTCCAGGCCGGCGGACTCCAGCGCGGCCGCCTCGTCGGCGGCGCTGCGCGGATCGCCCGCGTAGTCGAGCATCATGGACAGTTCCATCAGGCCTCCTTCGCGAGCAGGGCCGGTACGTCCCAGTCGGCGGCCACGGACGCGGTGTCGGCGCCCGGCTGGGCGGGGCCGCTCGTGATCGCGGCGGGGGTCGCCGAGAACCGCGGCGCGGGCGCGGGCTGGGTGATCCCGCCGAAGTCGGTGAAGGTGCCGCGGGCGGCGAGGTGCGGGTGGTGCGGGGCCTCGCGCAGCGACAGCACCGGGGCCACGCAGGCGTCGGTGCCCTCGAAGACGGCCGTCCACTCCTCGCGCGTACGGGTCTTGAAGCGGGCGGCGACGGCGTCCCGCAGCTCGCCCCAGCGGGCCAGGTCCTTGCGGGCGGGGGCCTGGTCCTTGATGCCGAGGAGCTCCACGAAGGTGTCGTAGAACTGCTGCTCCAGCGCGCCGACCGCCATGTACTGGCCGTCGGAGGTCTCGTAGGTGCCGTAGAAGGGGCAGCCGCCGTCGAGGAGGTTGACCCCGCGCCGGTCCTGCCAGCCGCCGGCCGCGACCATGCCGTGGATCATGGCGGTGAGGTGGGCGGTCCCGTCGACGATGGCCGCGTCGACGACCTGGCCGGTGCCGGCGGTGCGGGCGTGCTGGAGGGCGGCGAGCACGCCGATGACCAGGTAGAGCGAGCCGCCCGCGTAGTCCCCGACCAGGTTGGCGGGGACGGCCGGAGGCTCGCCCGGGCTGCCGATCATGCCCAGGGCGCCGGTGACGGCGATGTACGCGATGTCGTGCCCGGCGGTGTGGGCGAGCGGGCCCTCCTGGCCCCAGCCGGTCATCCGGCCGTAGACGAGCTTCGGGTTGCGGGCGTGGCAGTCGGCCGGGCCGACGCCGAGCCGCTCGGCGACCCCGGGGCGGAAGCCCTCGATGAGGACGTCGGCCCGTTCGGCCAGGTCCAGCACCCGGGCGGGGCCCTCGGCGGACTTGAGGTCGACCAGGACGGACCGCTTGTTGCGGTTGGTGACGTCGAAGGCCGGATCGACGGCGAGTCCGCCGCCACCGGGCCGGTCCACCCGGACGACGTCCGCGCCCAGGTCGGCGAGGAGCATGGCGGCGAACGGGCCCGGGCCGATGCCCGCCAGTTCGACGACGCGCACTCCGGCGAGCGGGCCGTTCCCTGTCACTGCCATCGAGCCCCCAGCGTTGTTGACCGCACGGTGTGACACAACTGATGTAACACCAGTGATGCTAGGAATGTGTCCCCGTCAGCACAAGAGCAAGCGCTTAGCCGTTTGCCTCGATCCGGGCGTCCAGCACCTTGACGTGCCGCTTCAGAGCCACGGTCCGGTAGCTCTCCTCCACCCACTCGCACAGCACCTCGACCGAGGGCGCCCCCTTCTCCCCCAGGGGTACGGAGACCCAGCCGGACCGGCCCAGACCGTACCCGGTGGGCTCCGCTCCGGGCGCGGTCATCGCGTGCCCGTGCAGCGCCTCGTCCTTGAGCTTCACGGAGAGGCCTGGCTGCTGCGGGCCGTCCACGGTCCCCAGGAAGACGAAGATCTTCTTGTTGACCTTCATCACGCAGTCCTCGGGACCCCACGGATGGTCCTCCCAGGCCTCGGGAAGCCCGAGAGCGAACTCGCGCACCGCCTCCCACTTGCGCACCGCAGCCTGCCCGGCCTTCATGACGCCTCCCACCTACCGCAGGTCACACCTGCCCGCGCGGGCAGTCGCTCCTCACGCTAGCCTCAGCCACCGACACCAGCTGGGAGGAGCGTCATGAACGCACAGGTTCGGCAGGACCATCGGGACCACCTCGAACGGGCCTACGACGTCGTGCTCTTCGGCGCGACCGGGTTCGTGGGAGCGCTGACCGCCGAGTACCTCGCCGCGCACGCCCCGGCCGGCTGCCGCTGGGCCCTCGCGGGCCGGGACCTCGCCAAACTGGAACGACTGCGCGAGCGGCTGGCCGCCGTCGATCCGGCCTGCGCGAAGCTGCCGCTGCTGCGGGCGGACGCCGGGGACGCGGCGGCCGTGCGCGAACTGGCCGCGTCCACCCGGGTGCTGGCCACGACCGTGGGACCGTACATCTGGTACGGAGCCGAGCTGGTCGCCGCCTGCGCCGAGGCGGGCACCGACTACGTGGACCTCACCGGCGAGCCGGAGTTCGTGGACCGGATGTACGTCGAGCACGACGCGCGGGCCCGGGAGACCGGTGCGCGGCTCGTGCACGCCTGCGGTTTCGACTCGATCCCGGCCGACCTCGGGGCGTACTTCACGGTGCGTCAGCTCCCCGAGGGGGTCCCGCTGACGGTCGACGGGTTCATGCGCTCCAACGCCCTCTTCTCGGGCGGGACCCTGGCTTCCGCGCTCACCGCGCTCAGCCGCGGCCCGCAGACCATGGCGGCCGCGCGGGCGCGCCGGCTGCACGAGCCCCGGCTGCTGGGGCGCCGGGCGCGGGGGCCGGTGGGGGCGCCGCGGTTCAGCCGGGAGACCGGCACCTGGGCGCTGCCGCTGCCCACGCTGGACCCCACGATCGTCGCCCGGTCGGCCGCCGCGCTGGAGCGCTACGGACCGGACTTCCGCTACCGCCACTACGCCTCCGTCAAGCGCCTCCCCGTCGCGGTGGGCGGCACGGCGGCGCTCGGCGCGACGGTGGCCCTGGCCCAGATCCCGCCCGCCCGGCGGCTGCTGATGAACCGCTGGGAGCCCGGACAGGGGCCGGACGCGGAGCGCCGGGCACGCAGCTGGTTCACGGTGCGGTTCGTGGGCGAGGGCGGCGGGCGCCGGGTGTTCACCGAGGTCGCGGGCGGCGACCCGGGCTACGGCGACACGGCGAAGATGCTGGCCGAGTCGGCGCTCTGCCTGGCCTACGACCCCGTACCGGAGGCCGCGGGACAGCTGACGACGGCGGTGGCGATGGGCGACGCGCTGCTGCCCCGCCTCCAGCGCGCCGGGATCACCTTCCGGGTGGTGCACTCCCGCTGACCCGGGCGGGCACCACGGGCCGGGGGCCGCGGGCCCGGGGCCGTGGTGACCGCCCCCGGCACCGCGGACCCTGTGGTCAGGAGGCCTCGCGCAGGGCGCGGCGGCACAGGGAGTCCGCGTGCCGCGTGGTCTCCGGGATCCGGAAGCGGGGGCTCAGGGCCAGGGCGTGGGCGCAGGCGTTGTCCAGCGAGACGCGGTGGCCGACGGAGACGTACACCGGCTTGATCCCGTCCTGGGTCCGCAGTGCCCGCCCGACCTCGGTCCCGTCGGCCGCGAGCAGCGCGGCCCGGTCGCCGCGCCGCGCGCCCGGTTCCTCGTAGGTGAAGGTGAACGGGTTCTTCGCGACGCCGATGGCCGGCAGCCCGGTGACCACCCCGAGGTGGCAGGCGAGGCCGAAGCCGCGGGGGTGCGCGAGGCCGTAGCCATCGCAGACGACGAGGCCGGGCGCGGTGGTGAGGGCGGCGAGGGCGTCCAGTACGGTCGGCAGCTCGCGGAAGGCCAGCAGGCCGGGCACGTAGGGGAAGCTGACGTGTCCGACGGCGGTGGCCTCCTCCACGACCTCCAGGGTCGCGGCGTCGAGCACCACGGCCGCGGCGGCGACCAGGTCGCGGGCGTCGTCGTAGGCCACGTCCACACCCGCGACGAGGCCCTGCCCGGGTGGCGGACCGGGCTCGGTGAGCACGACCTGATGGCGTAGTTCGTCCTGTATCGCCCGGGCCTCGGCCTCGTCGGCGGGGGTCTTCGTACTCGTCATGATGGAGCGAGAGTAGCCTGGCGATCATGTTCGTCATGGAGCTCACCTACACCGCGCCCGTCGAAGCCGTGGAAGAGGAGATGGACGCGCACATCGCCTGGCTGGACGGCCACTACGCGGCCGGCGTCTTCCTCGCGTCGGGCCGCAAGGTCCCGCGTGACGGAGGCGTGATCCTGGCCGGCGGGGTCTCCCGCGCGGAGATCGAGAAGATCGCGTCCGAGGACCCCTTCGCGGTGGCGGGCGTCTGCGCCTACCGCATCACGGAGTTCATCGCCACGAAGACCTCGGCGGACCTGGCGACGGTCCGGGAGAGCCCGCTCGTCTGAACGCCGGGTCGAAGCCGTGCGGCTGGGGCGGTTCTTCGGGACTCGTGGTGGAGGGGAGCGGGGCCGCGCAGGGGTGTCCCCGCAGGTCGGGCGCGCAACCGGCCCGATGACTTCGGATCAGGCTCAGTGCGCGAGCCGAGGAGACACCCCTGCGCGGCCCCGCGCACCGACCCCACCGACCAGGCCCCGGCAAGGCGAGCTCACCCCGCCAGAGGCGAAGCCAGGGCCAAACCCAGCCCCGCCGGCGTTCGAGGCGCGGAGCCTGGGGCGGAGCCCCAGCAACGCCGCCGCACCAACCGGACCCCGCCGAGCCGCCCCCAGGGCCCCGGCGCAGCCGAACCCCACCCCGCCAGAGGCGAAGCCAAGGCCAAACCCAGCCCCGCCGGCGTTCGAGGCGCGGGGCCCGGGGCGGAGCCCCAGCAACGCCGCCGCACCAACCGGACCCCGCCGAGCCGCCCCCAGGGCCCCGGCGCAGCCGAACCGCGCCCCGGCAAGAGCCCGCCCGGCCGCAGCCCTGGGGCGCGCCGGATCACCCCCGCACCCTGATCAGCGGCGTTCCAGCCGGGCCACCCGCCCCTTCTCCCCGGCCGCCCAGCAACCCGCGTCCGGGGTGCAGTCGACGGTGTCGAACGAGCCCGCGTCCAGCGCGCGCCAGCTGCGGCCCCCGTCGGTCGTCACGTCCGTGCCGGTCGGACCGACGGCGAGGGCCGTGCCCCGGGCGTACGGGTACCAGGCCGCGCCCGAGCGGTAGCCGGGCGGCGGGGTGGCCGCCTGGCGCCAGGTGTGCCCGGCGTCGGAGGACAGGGCCGCGGCCTGCGGGGAGGGCTGGCCCGTGCGGTAGTCGCCGCCGACAGCGAGGCCCGTCGTGCGGTCCCGGAACGCCAGGGCGAAGACCCCCCGCGCCGGGTCGCCCGCGGGGACGGTGGAGTCGGCGATGCGCCAGGTCAGCCCGCGGTCCGCGGAGTGCAGGACCCGCGCGGCCGCCCCGCCGCCCGTGGCCAGCCAGACGTCCCGCGGCCCGGCGCTGACCAGGCACTGGCCGCCGGCCGCGAATCCCGCTTCGCCGGGCAGCGCCTGCGGCATCCCGGTGCTCGGCAGCACCTGCCAGGTGCGTCCGCCGTCCGCCGTGGACAGGATCCGGAACTTCCCGTCCACCGGGTCGCTCATCGCCAGCCCGTGCCGGGCGTCGAAGAAGGTGAGGCAGTCGTAGAAGGCGCGCGGGTCGGGGTTACGGAAGGTCTCGGTCCAGGTGGCGCCGCCGTCCTCGGTGCGCAGCACCCTGGAGGCCTCCCCCTCCCCGATGGACAGGGCCACCGCGCGCCGCGCGTCGAAGGCCTCGATGTCCCTGAGCTCCAGTGCCTCCGCGACGGCGCCCGGCGGTGAGACGTCCCGCCAGCTGCGGCCGCCGTCCACCGTGCGCAGTACGGTCCCCTTCGAGCCCGCCACCCAGGCCGTCGACCGGCTGACGGCCGCCAGTCCCCGGAAGCGGGCCTCCTTGCCCGTGTCCTTCAACGCCCAGCCCGCGCCGCGCAGTTCGGCGGAGGCTCCGGCCGGGGAGGCCTGGGCGGGTGCCGCCAGTAACCCCACCGCCAAGACCGCCGCGCACATGCCAACTCCCAGAAGTCTCATGGCGCCGGAAGCTAACGCACCCCGGATCGGCCGTCCAGGGTGCGTCGCCGCCGCCGGCGGGTGCGCTCGGGCTCCGGGCGGGAGGGCCCGCAAGGGGGCCGGGGCCGTACGTTGCGCCTGTGGAGTGATCGGTAACAAGCCCTTCTGGGACCGCGCCGAGGCCTCCGGAACTGATCGTTCCGCCTTTCCGCACTTCCCTCGGACGGTCACTCTGTGCGATCACACAGACAGGTTCCGGCCAATCGGTGACACAGCTCACGTCATCTCGCATGCACGGATTTGCCGATTCCGGCGTCTATCCGGTTGCCGGACTCCACCCCCTCAGCCCGGCAGCAGATCCGCCGCAAGGGAGTGAGCCTTGATCACTGTCATCGAGCAGGCCGTTCAGGCCCGTCTGGTCGCCACCGCGCCGAAGGTCGAGACCGTGCCAGTCACCCTCTGCTACGACCGCGCGGATCCCTTCGCCGTGCGCATGGCCTTCCCCGCCCCCGCCACGCTCGAGGGCATCGAGGTCTCGTGGACCTTCGCGCGCGAGCTGCTGGAATCCGGCCTGGACCGCCCGTCGGGCAGCGGTGACGTGCGGGTGCGCCCGTACGACGCCGACCGCACCACGATCGAGTTCCACGCCCCCGAGGGCGTCGCCATCGTGCTGATGACGACGACCGAGCTGCACCGCTTCCTGGAACGGGCCGCGACCGTGGTGCCGCCGGGGCTGGAGCACCTCTACCTGGACATGGACCACAGTCTCGCCGAGCTGATGCGCGACACCTGCTGACCGGTCGCCCCGCGGCCCGGTAATTCGATTGCGGGCGGCTCCGGCCGCCCGTAGCTTCGTAGACGCCCCATTGCCGCCGAAACGGAGCAGGACATTGCTCGTCTGAGGTCCGAGACACCGACCCACCCCACCGTGACGTTCCGCGTCACCGGCTGACCGTCGGCTGTCTCCCCGCGTTGCACGCACCACTCACGCAACCTGGAGGCCTCTATGAGTCATGCCCCTACTTTCATCACCTGCTCCACGCTCTCCTTCGACTGGCCCGACGGCACTCCCGTCTTCGAAGGTTTCCAACTGGCCGTCGGCCCCGGCCGGACGGGCCTGATCGGCCTCAACGGCTGTGGGAAATCAACCCTGTTGAAGCTCATCGCGGGGGAACTGACCCCGTCGGAGGGCCAGATCTCCGTCGCCGGCACGGTCGGCTACCTCCCGCAGAACCTCACGCTCGACACGGGACTGCGCGTCGACGAAGCGCTCGGGATCCACCCGGCGCGCGCCGCCCTGCACGCCATCGAGGCCGGCGAGGCCACCGAGGCGAACTTCGCCGCCGTCGGCGACGACTGGGACGTGGAGGAGCGGGCCCTGGCCACGCTCGACCAGCTCGGGCTCGCCCGGATCGGCCTGGACCGCACCGTCGGCGAACTGTCGGGCGGCGAGTGCGTGCTGCTGCGGCTGGCCGCGCTGCTGCTCGCCCGCCCCGACGTGCTCCTGCTGGACGAGCCCACCAACAACCTGGACCTGCGCGCCCGCCGCCGCCTGTACGCGGCGGTCGAGTCGTGGACCGGGGTGATGGTCCTGGTCAGCCACGACCAGGAGCTGCTGGAGCGCGTCGACCAGATCGCCGACCTGCGCGAGGGCGAAGTCCGCTGGTACGGCGGGAACTTCACCGACTACGAGGCGATGCTCGCCGTCGAGCAGGACGCGGCCGAGCGGATGGTCCGGGTCGCGGAGGCCGACGTGCACCGGCAGAAGCGCGAACTGGCCGACGCCCAGGTCAAATTGGCGCGACGCAAGCGGTACGGCCAGAAGATGTACGAGAACAAGCGCGAGCCGAAGATCGTGATGGGCGCCCGCAAGCGCTCCGCGCAGGAGTCGGCCGGCAAGCACCGGATCATGCACACCGAGAAGCTGGCCCAGGCGAAGGAACGGCTGGACCAGGCGGTGGAGGCGGTGCGCGACGACGACGAGATCCGCATCGAGCTGCCCGCCACCCAGGTCCCGCCCGGGCGGCGCGTACTCACCCTCAGCGACCTGCGCCTGGCGCACGGGGCGGCCGTCCCGGGCGAGTGGGAGCTGCGCGGACCGGAGCGGATCGCGCTCGTGGGGCGCAACGGTTCCGGCAAGACCACGCTGCTGCGCACCATCGCGGGACAGCTCGCGCCGGTGTCCGGGGCGACGACGGCGCATGTGACCACGCGGTTCCTGCCGCAGCGCCTGGACGTGCTCGACGAGAGCCGCTCGGTGGTGGAGAACGTGGCGCGGTTCGCCCCGCAGGCCACGAACAACCTGATCCGGGCGCGGCTCGCGCACTTCCTGTTCCGCGGCGCCCGGGCGGACCGGCCGGCCGGCACCCTGTCGGGCGGCGAGCGCTTCCGTGCAGCCCTGGCCGCGCTGCTGCTGGCGGAGCCCGCTCCGCAGCTGCTCATGCTGGACGAGCCGACGAACAACCTGGACCTGGCGAGCGTCCGGCAGCTGACGGACGCACTGGATTCCTACGAGGGCGCGCTCGTGGTGGCCAGCCATGACGTGCCGTTCCTGGAGTCGATCGGCATCACGCGGTGGCTGCTGCTGGACGGCGAGCTGCGCCCGACCACGGCCGAGGAGGTCCGGGAGACCCTGTGGCAGTGACCGAAGTCACCCGGGGGGCCTTTCTGCTTCGGCAAGGGCGCGGAAGGCCTCCTCCCCGGCTTCGCCCCCGGCGGGGAGCCGTACACCGCTACGACCGGCTCCACCTCGTGCGTCACCGTCCCGGACGAGGCCCTCGGGGCATCGGTCTCCGTCGTCAAGGCGGGGCCGGGTGGACCACTTACGGGGATGACTTTGTCCGCCGTGGTGCCCTGCTAGACCCCTTCTAAACTGCATAGATAACTGGAGGTAACCGGACATATGCCTGGCTGGGGCTTGGCTGGCCTTGATGTCGCGCTTAACCTACGACTCCGTAGGCTACGGAACCGTAGGTAATTCGCTTTGCACCCAGGAGTACCCGTGACGATCACCTCTCCCCACCTCGGCAGCTCGGAGGCGTGGACCGACGCCAAGCTGCTGTTCGCGCTGGAAGAGGTGGTCGAGAAGGAGCTCAACCGCCATCTGAAGGTCACCAAGGACTGGATGCCCCACGAGTACGTCCCGTGGAGCGACGGCCGGAACTTCCCGGGCTTCTTCGAGGACGGCGAGGCCTGGGACCCCGAGCAGTCCAAGGTCACCGAGATCGGCAAGATCGCGCTGGTCGTGAACCTGCTGACCGAGGACAACCTCCCCAGCTACCACCACGAGATCGCCTCGCTCTTCGGGCGCAACGGCGCGTGGGGCACCTGGGTGCACCGCTGGACCGCCGAGGAGGGCCGCCACGGCATCGTGATGCGCGACTACCTGCTGGCCTCGCGCGCCGTGGACCCGGACAAGCTGGAAGCGTTCCGGATGCAGCACATGTCGGAGGGCTTCGAGTCCGACAACCGGCACTCGATGCTGCACTCGGTCGCGTACGTCGCCTTCCAGGAGCTCGCCACCCGCATCTCGCACCGCAACACCGGCCACCAGTCCGGTGACCCGGTCTGCGACCGGATGCTGGCCCGCATCGCGCAGGACGAGAACCTGCACATGGTCTTCTACCGCAACCTGCTGGGCGCGGCCTTCGAGCTCGCCCCCGACCTGACGATGCAGGCCGTGCGGGACGTCGTGGTCAACTTCCGGATGCCCGGCCACGGCATGCCCGGCTTCGAGCGGATGGCCGCGCAGATGGCGATCGGCGGGGTCTACAACCTGCGGATCCACCACGACGACGTACTGAGCCCCGTGATCCGCTTCCTGAAGATCATGGACATCGACGGCCTCGGCCCGGAGGGCCAGAAGGCCCAGGAGGAGCTCGGGCTCTTCATGAACGGCCTGGACTCCGAGGCCCGCAAGTTCGACGAGCGGCTGGCCGCCCGCGCGGCGCGCATCGCTGCCCGCAAGGCCTGACCCCAGCTCCGGCGCAGGGCCTGACCCCAGGCCTGACCGGATTCCGCTCGCTCACCCGAGTGACGCCGATTGCCCTGGCAGAGCCGCGCTCTGCCAGGGTTTCGCGTCATGACCTCGCTCCGGGTGGACATCGACCAGCTGACCCGCCTGACCCGTGCCCTGGACGCCTCGCTGCTCTCGCTGCGCGAGGCCCGGCGCGCGCTGGACCACGTACGGGCCGACCAGCTCGGCACGGCGGACCTCGACGACGCCTGCGACGGCTTCCAGGAGCGGTGGGCCCACGGCACGCGCGAGCTGACCAAACGCGTCAAGCGCGTACGGGAGGGCGTGGACCGCAGCGCCACCCAGTACGCGGAGCTGGAGGCAGCCGTCCGCGAGGCCTTCCGCCGCGCGGCGGCCGACGCCCATGGCTGAGCAGCCTGCCCTCGGCTTCGACCCCGCCCCCGGGAATCCCGCGGCGGTGCTGGCCCTGACGAAGAAACTGAGCGCCTCGGCCACTTCCCTCGGGGAGGCCGCCCGCGTCGTGACCGCCCTGGTCTCCCAGAGCTCGGCCTGGCAGGGCGAGGCCGCCACCGCCTTCCGCGCCTCCCTCTCGGACGAGCTCCCCCGCTACCTCCGCTCGGCGCACACCTCCCTCGCGGAGGCGGCCCGCCGACTCACGACGTGGCACGACACCCTGCTCGCCCACCGCGCCCTGGCCGACCGCTACGCCTCCCTCGCCGCCGCGGCCACGACGGAGGAGTCCCTGTCCGACACCCGCCGCCAGGCCCGCGAACTCGCCTCGGAACACGCGGCGGCGGCCCACCGGGTGGCCCAGGCCCTGAACGCGGCCGCCGACCGGCTGGCGCCGAAGGAACCGGGCGTCCTGGCCTCGATCTGGCACAAGATCGTGGACGACCCGGGCGACGCGTTGTCGAATGCTTCAGCGATCCTGGGTGCGGTCGGGGCGGGCGTGGCCCTCCTTTGCCCGCCGGCGGGCCTGGCGGTGATGCTGGTCGCCGGAGGCCTGTCCGTGGCGGCCTCACCACGCACCTCGCGGACCCGAGGTTCCGGAAGTCCCTGTCGGACGGCGTCACGAAGGGCGAGTTCGACGCGGACTTCTGGAAGAGCGGCGTGACCCTCCTCGGCGACACCGCCGGCTCGGTCCCGGGCCTCGCGGCGGTCGCCTCGGGAGCCAAGGCCAGCACAGCCGCCGCCCGCGCGGCCCTGTCCGCCGCCCCGGAAACCAGCGCCCTGGCCGGGCTGGGAACGGGCGCGGGGGCGTTCGGCCGCACAACGTGGAGTACCGGCAACGAATTGCGGCAAGTGGAGAACCCGCTGGCCGGGTGGGCGCTGCGTTCTTCGACTCCGGAGGTACGAGAACGCGTCGGCGTGGGCTTCGCAGGCGCGGGCGCGCTCACCGCGGGCCTCGACTACGTGGGCGACAGCGACGCCGTCGAGTACAGCACCACAGCGGTCGACGGTACCCGCGTCGTCCTGGATGACGCACCTTCGGTCGGCGCCAAGTCCGCCCACTTCTGGACGGCGGTGAGGCCGCGATGAGCGGATCCGCAGTACCGACCGTGTGGTTCAGGCTGCCGCCCGGGTTCCATGACATCGGGCCGGCGGACCGCGACACCTTGGACGCCGCGGCCGAGGCTCTGGGGAGTACAGAAGCACGGCAGCAGCTCGCGCAACTCGTTGACGGTCTCGACAGCCTCACGCGTCACCACATCGTGCACACGGCCATCGGTCTGCATCCGGATGAGGATGCCGGCATCGCGACCTCGCTGTTCTCCCTGTCCGTCCTCCATGCCGATCAGCCCAACTCCAGGCTGGCCATCGCCCGTACAGCGCTCGGCATCGCCCGTTCACCTCTGTGGCGCAGTACGACACGGCGCTTCCTCGATCTGCCTTCGAAGCTCCCCTGCTGCCTGGTTGCCGGCGCCATCTCGCTGCCGGATGTGGGGCAACAACTGTTTCAGGCCAGAATCGCGACAGTCCACCCGGCTGGAGTACACGTCATCGTTCTCGACCTCACCAGTGCGTCCGTCCAGCATGCCGAGCTGTACATCGACATCCTCGAGGCCATCACCCACACCGTCAGTTCCTCGGACCCGGAGCCCGGCCCGGCCCCGGCTGCACCGGCCTCACGCATCCTGGAGGTGCTCCTGTGACGGTCCTGCTGGCGAAAGTGGCATGGGACCACCCTCAGACCGTCGTCGGGTACAGACGGCTGGTCATCCGTCGCGCGATGTGGGTGCTCAGCCTCGGTGGGCCCTTCCTGCTGTGTTGCGCATGCCTCTACCTCGGCGTTCTGCGCCAGGCCGCGATCTTCTTCCTCCTGCTCACCATCGGCTTCGTCACCTGGATTCCGTGGGTGGTCATCGCCTTCGTCCGACGCCATCGGGTGGCAGCCGTACTCCGGGCCTACCCGTGGCAGGACCTGCCCTGTCGGCATCCGCGCCGCGCGACCAACAGCCCCGCGACCATCGTCATCCCGTTCCGGGAGGACTTCACGGCCACGCTGCGGATCATCCCGTTCCCCGTCGATCTGGTGGAGGTGGAGAACGATCAGCCGGACCGGATCTGGTTCGCGGGGGACCCTCGCTTCGGTGGGGTCGTTTCGCCCGTCGGGGGGCACTACCCCGTGCGGGTCGTGCCCCATACGCCGCGGCGGGAGGAGCGCGGTGGCGAAGGGTTCGAGCTCGCGCTGCGCGTGGGGCTGGTGCGGCGGAGCGGGAAGGGGACGCGGACCTGATCAGCCGCGGGGACGCAGGGCGAGGCGTTCGGATTCCGAGAGGCCGCCCCAGACGCCGAAGCGCTCGTCGTTGGCCAGGGCGTACTCCAGGCACGCCGCCCGACCCTCGCACGCCCCGCACAGCCGCTTCGCGTCCCGCAGGGACGAGCCGGGCTCCGGGAAGAAGAAGCTCGGGCCCGTCTGGGCGCAGAGGGCGAGGTCGTACCAGGCGGGGGCGGCGGTGGTGGAAGCGGTGTTCATCGACATGCCGGAGATACTGACCGCCACCGATGGACGTCCGATCAACGACTGATCAACACCAGATCACGGTCCCCGTCGCCGAGGCGCCGCCCCTCGCCGACGCGCCGCCCCTGGCCGCGAACCGCGCCCCGGCGGGATCCGCCGACCGCGCGCGGCGGCCTACTCCCTGAGCCTTCTGGAACTCCCTCGTCAGTCCTCGTGTTTCGCGCGGCTCGGCTGGACCCGCTTCGGTTCGCCCGGCATCTTCGGGTAGTCCGGGGGGTAGGGCATGTCCCCCAGGCCGTGGTCGTGTTCGTCGCGGTCGGCGAGTTCCAGTACGACGTCCAGGGAGAAGGCGTGCTCGTCCATGTCGGCGTGCAGATCGCCCAGTTCGGCGAAGCGGGCCGGCATCGTCACGATGTCGAAGTCACGCGGTTCCGCGTCGTCCACCTCGTCCCAGCGCAGCGGGGCCGACACCGGCGCGTGCGGGCGGGGGCGGACGGAGTAGGCGGAGGCGATCGTGCGGTCGCGCGCCGTCTGGTTGTAGTCGACGAAGATCCGCTCGCCGCGCTCCTCCTTCCACCAGGCCGTCGTGACCTTGCCCGGCATGCGGCGCTCCAGTTCGCGGCCGAGGGTGATCGCGCACCGCCGGACCTCGGTGAAGGTCCACCGCGGCGCGATCGGGACGAAGACGTGCAGTCCGCGGCCGCCCGAGGTCTTGGGCCAGCCCCGCAGGCCCAGTTCCTCCAGCAGGGCGCGGAGCTGATGGGCGGCTGCCACGGCGTGGTGGTAGTCGGTGCCCGGTTGCGGATCCAGGTCGATGCGCAGTTCGTCGGGCCGGTCGGTGTCCTCGCGCCGGACCGGCCAGGGGTGGAAGGTGAGGCAGCCCAGGTTGGCCGCCCAGAGGACGGCCGCGGGCTCGGTGGGGCAGATCTCGTCGGCCGTGCGTCCGCTCGGGAAGGCGATGTGGGCGGTCGGGATCCAGTCGGGGAGGTTTTTCGGTGCCCGCTTCTGGAAGAAGGACTCGCCGTCCACCCCGTCCGGGAACCGTTCCAGGGTCGTGGGGCGGTTGCGCAGGGCTCGGGTGATGCCGTCCGCGACCGCCAGGTAGTACTCGGCCACGTGCCTCTTGGTGAGGCCGCGCTCCGGGAAGTACACCTTGTCCGGGCTGGACAGCCGCACCGTCCGTCCGCCCGCCTCCAGCTCGATCGCATTTCCGGCAGCACCCATGAGCGCCACGGTAGGCGGGCCCGGCCGGGCGCGCATACCGGGCGCTCCCGGATGTACCACCGCAGAATCGAAGGCATGGATCTACCGGTGATGCCGCCCGTGAAACCGATGCTCGCCAAGGCCGTGGCGAAGATCCCGCCCGGGATGCAGTACGAGGCCAAGTGGGACGGCTTCCGTGCCATCGTGCACCGTGACGGCGACGAGGTGGAGATCGGCAGCCGCACCGGGAAGAGCCTGACCAGGTACTTTCCCGAGCTGGTGGTGGCCCTGAAGGAGAACCTGCCGACTCGGTGCGTCGTGGACGGCGAGATCGTGATCGTTCATGGCGGGCGCCTCGATTTCGACCGGCTGACCGAGCGCATCCATCCCGCGCAGTCCCGGGTCACCCTCCTCGCCGAGAGGACCCCCGCCAGTTTCGTCGCCTTCGACCTGCTCGCGCTCGGCGACGAGCCGCTCCTCGACACGCCGCTCACCGACCGCCGTGCCGCCCTCACCCAAGCCCTGTCCACCGCTCGGCCCCCCGTCCACCTCGCGCCCGCGACCACTGATCCCGCGCTCGCGCAGGAGTGGTTCGAGCGGTTCGAGGGCGCCGGACTCGACGGGGTGATCGCCAAACCGCTCGATCTGCCCTACCGGCCCGATGCCCGGCTCATGTTCAAGATCAAGCACGAGCGTACGGCCGACACCGTCGTCGCGGGTTTCCGTTTCCACAAGAGCGGTCCGATTGTCGGATCACTGCTCCTCGGCCTGTACGACGCCCACGGCGCCCTCCAGCACGTGGGCGTGTGCGCCGCCTTCCCCATGAAGCGCCGCGCCGAGCTGGTCGACGAGCTCGAACCCCTCCGGATGGCCGACGCCGCAGGTCACCCCTGGGCCGCCTGGGCCGAGGAGGAGGCGCACGAAAGCGCCCGGCTGCCCGGCGCGCAGAGCCGGTGGACCGGGAAGAAGGACCTGTCCTGGGTCCCGCTGCGCCCCACGCGGGTCTGCGAGGTGAAGTACGACCACATGGAGGGCGACCGCTTCCGGCACACCGCCCAGTTCCGCCGCTGGCGGCCCGACCGGGCGCCGGAGAGCTGCACCTACGCCCAGCTCGAGGAGGTCGTCGGCTACGACCTCGCCGCGGTGCTCGGCCCCGTCACCTGACCGCAGGAGCCAGCGGCCCGCCCCCGCCCAGCCCACGCAGGGGCGGGCGGGGGGAGGCCGCGGCGCCCCCCGCCTCAGCCCGAAGTGAGCTTCTCCCACTCCGCCCGGTCCGGCCCGGCCGCGTTCGGCGCGTACTCCGGCCGCGCGGCCAGCCAGCGGGCCACCCGGGCCCGGATCTCCGGGTCCGCGTACGCCTGCTCCGGCGGGTCCGCCAGGTGCCGGACCCTGGCCCGCGCCCGCATCACCTCGGGGTCCTCCAGCGCGCAGTCGAAGAGTGCGGCCGTCTCGCGCGCCGTCCCGGTCCGCGCGGCCATGGTCGCGAAGCGCTCCCCGACGGCCGCGTCCACGCCCACCTGGAAGTCGAACCACGGCTTCAGCGTGCGGACCGCCCACGCGTGGTGGTCCGCGGCGAACCGCTCCGAGCCCGGGTCCCGGTGCGCCGTCCGGGCCACCCTGCTCGCGGCCCACAGGGCGAGCGAAGTGCCCTGCCCGAGGGTCGGGTTGGTGTGCGTGATCGCGTCCCCGACCGGCACCAGTCCCGTCACGACCGGGCCCCCCTCGTCGACCAGAGCGCTCCACCGGTTGTCCAGGCTCGCGGTGGCCACCACCCCGGACAGCGGTTCGGCGCCCAGGTCCAGCCAGGCCGCGCCGGGCGGGAAGCAGCGCGCGGCGGCCTCGAAGACGGCGGGGTCGCGCAGGGCGGAGCGGGTGCTGTCCCCGGTGTGCACGATCAGGGTCACGGCGAACACCCGGTTGTCGGCCGGGAAGACGGCGCAGCCGGCGAAGGTGCCGCCGGTCACCGCCCACGGCCGGCGCGGTCCCTGCGCCATGCTCTCGGGCAGCCGGTACCAGCGGCAGAAGTAAGCCAGCCCCGTGCGGTGGCGTTCCACGACGGAGGGACGGCACCCCGCGGCGGTCAGCCATCGCTCCACGCCGCCGCGCCGCCCTCCCGCGTCCACCACGAGGTCCCCCCGGTAGCTCCCGGCCTCGGTGGTCACTCCCGTCACCCGGATCCCGGGTTCCGTGGTCAGGCCGGTGACCGGCTCCCCGTACCGCGCCACGACCCCCGGCTCCGCGCGCAGGGCCGTGACCAGTGCGCTCTCCAGCAGGATGCGCCGGGTCTGGATCATGACGAGGTCCTCGTCACCGGGCCGGGCGGGCGGCCGTACGTCGAACCAGTCGAGCTCGTGCCGTTCGCACGCCCCGAGCCGGAGCAGCTCCGCGTAGACGTCGGGCAGTTCGTCCCGCAGTACCTTGCGCGCGGCCCCGAGCAGTACGTGCGGCTGAGTCGCCTGCGGTACGGCCGGGCGGCGCCAGCCGAAGAAGTCGCGGTCGAGGGCGGTACCGGGGACCCGCGTGTCGCGCTCGAACAGTTCGGCCGTGTGCCCCCGCCGCGCTGTCAGCAGGGCCGTGGCCAGCCCGCCGACCCCTCCGCCGATGACCAGCACATGTGTCATGTGTACGCCCCCTGAGCCGTTGAACCGCCGAACCGTACGACGATCAGACCGCCCAGAGCCTGCGCGGAGGGAGCCGGGCCGAAACCCGCACAGTTGTCCGGGACCGTACCCGGGCACCTTCCGGTCAGCCCCGCCCCGGGCCGCCACCCGTACCGGCGCGGTGGGCCTCCACCGCCCGCCGCGTCTGCTCCTCGATCAGGTCGGTGTTGATCGCGACGGCCGCCCGCACTCCCTGGGCGGCGGAGCCCGCGATCTGCTCCATCGGCGCGGTCACGTTGCCCGCGGCCCAGACCCCGGCCAGGGCGGTGGCCCCGGTCGCCGGGTCGGAGTCGACGCAGGTGCCGATCACGTGGCCGTCCCGCTCGATACCGACGGTCGGCAGGCCCAGGCCGGTCAGCACACCCGAGCGGGCCCTGAACCGCGGGGCCACCACCAGCGCCCGGCAGGCCACGGAGGTCCCGCCGGCCAGCGTCACCCCCGTCAGCCGGTCCTCGCTGACGGCCAGGCCGGTCGCCTCGCCCTCGACGACCTCCACGCCCAGGGCGGCCAGCAGCTCCCGGTCCTGCGCGGTGAGCCCCCAGGTGTGCGCCAGCAGGGTGACGTGCTCGCTCCACTGCCGCCAGAGCTGGGCCTGGTGCACGGATACGGGGCCGGTGGCCAGCACGGCGAGCGGCTGGTCCCGGACCTCCCAGCCGTGGCAGTACGGGCAGTGCAGCACGTCCCGCCCCCAGCGCTCCCGAAGCCCCGGCAGCCCGGGGAGCTCGTCCAGCAGGCCGGTGGCGACCAGCAGCCTGCGGGCCCGGACGGTGGAGCCGTCCCCGCAGCGGACCAGGAAACCGCCCTCGGGCAGCGGGTCGGCGGCAACGGCCGTGCCCGGCCGGATCTCGCCGCCGTAGCCGGCCACCTCCGCCCGGCCCGCGGCCAGCAGTTCGGCCGGGCCCTGCCCGTCGTGGCCGAGGTAGCCGTGCAGGTGCGCGGCGGGGGCGTTGCGCGGGGTGCCCGAGTCGAGGACCAGCACCGAACGCCGGGCCCGGACCAGGGTCAGCGCCCCGGCCAGCCCGGCGGCACCGCCGCCCACCACCACCACGTCGAACCGGTTGTCCGTCTCGTTGTCGTCCATGCCGGCGAGGGTCCGCCCACGGGGGCTGCCTTGACAAATCGTCTTGCCGAAGCAGCAAATGGAGTCATGGGCGCCGAGGAGCAGGACGAAGAACTCGCGGGTGTGCTCACCGCCGTCGGCCCGCGGCTGCGCGCGCTGCGCCGACAGCGCGGCACGACGCTGGCGCAGCTCAGCGAGTCCACCGGGATCTCGCTCTCCACCCTGTCCCGGCTGGAGTCCGGGCAGCGCCGCCCGACGCTGGAGCTGCTGCTCCCGCTGGCCCGGGCGCACCGGGTGGCCCTGGACGAGCTGGTCGGGGCGCCGGAGACCGGGGACCCGCGCATCCGTCCGCGCCCCTTCGTCCGGCACGGCTCCACCTACGTGCCGCTGACCCGCAATCCCGGCGGCGGGGTGAGCGCCTTCAAGCTGATCCTCCCGCCGCACGAGGGGCCGGCGCCCGAGCTCCGCGTCCACGAGGGCTACGAGTGGCTGTACGTGCTCTCCGGACGGGTCCGGCTGCTGCTGGGCCGGCACGACCTCGTCCTCGGCCCCGGCGAGGCGGCCGAGTTCGACACGCACACCCCGCACGCCTTCTTCAACCCGGGTCCGCAGCCCGCGGAGTTCCTCAGCCTGTTCGGTCCGCAGGGCGAGCGGATCCATGTCAGGGCCCGGCCCAGCACTCCACCGGAAGGACGACCATGACCAGCACAGACCAGCGCCCCGAGCGTCCGGAACGCCCCGAGCGGGCCGTCCCTCAGCCCAATGCCGTCGTCGGCGTGGGGCTGATCGTGGTGGGCCCGGACGGCCGGGTGCTGCTCGGCCAGGCGCACGACGGCCGGTGGGAGCTGCCGGGCGGCAAGGTCGACCCCGGGGAGGGCTTCGAGCAGGCCGCCGCGCGGGAGCTCGCCGAGGAGACGGACCTGCGCGTGGCCCCCGAGGGGGTCCGGGTGCTGTCCGTCCAGATCGATGCGAAGTCCGCTACGACCCGGCTGACGGCGGCCGCCGTCACCACCACCGCACAGGGCGTTCCCACCGTCACCGAGCCGCACAAGATCACCCAATGGCAGTGGTTCGCCCCGGACGAGATCCCGGCCGCCCTCTACGCCCCCTCGGCGAGCGTCCTGCACGCGTGGCGCCCGGACCTCACGGCGCTGCCGCAGGTGCCCTCGTACGCCTACCCGACCGCGACCACCTGAGGCCCGGCCCAGCCCCCCGCCGGCCCAGCCCCCGCCGGCCCAGCCCCAGCACCGGCGCACCGACCCGACCGCGGCCACCGGCACACCTCGGCCCAACCCGGCCCAGCCGGACCCAACCCAGCCGGAGCTAGCCCGCCGCCGCGGCCACCGTCACCAGCGTGACGGCCGCCATCGCCGCCTGCATGTCACGGATGGCGGCCCGCACGCCCTCGGCCGCCCACTGGCCGGCGGATATCTCGGCCGTGCGCGCGGTGACCTGCCTGCGCGGCTGGTCGGGAAAGGCCAGGCGGTGCAGTTTCGCCGAGTGGATGAGGGCGATCAGGCCGGCCGTACGCTCGTCCGGCTCGGCGCCCTCGAGGACTACGGCTCTGAGCCGTTCGCGCAGCTGCCGCTCGACCGCGCCGTCGGCCTCCGGGTAGAGACGCACCGGGAACACGCCGAGGACCTTGCTCTCCCGAGCCGTGACCACGCCCCGCTCGCGCAGGCTCTCCAGCGTGGCTCCGACCGCCTTGGTGTGGTCCTTCGTCAGCCAGTCCGTCACCCGGCGCTTGCTGCGCCCCCGCAGCCACGACCCGATCAGCAGGATCCGGCTGTCGAGCAGCTGTTCCCCGGTCGGCGTGGCGTCCGTCAGCTCCAGGTACTTGCCCTTCACCGACACCCGCTCCGCCAGGACGAGTTCGAGCAGGATCCCGCCCGCCGCCGCCCAACCCGCCGCCTGCCGCTGCTTGGCCGACCCGGACTCGTCGTCCAGGGACAGCAGCATGATCTCCTCTGCCAGCGTGATCCCCATGAGCGGTACCCCCCGTTGCTCGCGTGCCTCGGAGGAAGGAACGCCCGGCGCCCGCCGATGGTTCCACCACCGACGCCGCCGACACCGCCGACACCGCCGCCGACGCCGCCTACACCAGCTACACCGGCTGCGACGGCCTCGGCGCGAAGTGCCCCTCCCTCAGGTCCTCGGCCAGCAGCCGCTTCGCGATCGCGTCCGCCGCCACCCGCAGTTCGGCGCTCCGCGGCCGCCCCCGGTCCTTCTCCAGCTCGCCCCCGAGCCAGGCCGCCCAGGCCGCCGAGATGACGTCGGCCTCCCGCTGGCCGCCCGGGGTGAGGGTGAAGAAGCTGCCCTCGTGGGTGAGGTAGCCCTCCTCGACCATCCGGTCGAAGGCGGGCAGCAGCACCTCCGGCGGCAGGTGCCGGCGTCCGGCGATCAGCCCCAGGCTGGCGTGGCCCACGGTCCGGGTCATCAGCTCCACCTGCATCACGGTCCACGCGCCCGCCATGTCCAGCCGGGTGTCGGACCCTTCGACGATCGCGCGGGCGTCCTGCGGCTGCATGTTCCGCACGAGTTTGCCGACCGCCAGTTCCAGCAGCTTGGCCGAGGACCCCGAGGCCGTGGCCGGTGAGGCGAAGCCGTCGCCCATGTCCGTGGAGCCCGCCCGGGCGCTGTCGCGCAGCTTGACCTGCTTGAGGAAGAGCGCGACCACGAAGCCGAACACCGCCACCGGTACCGTCCACAGGAACACCGTCTGCAGCGCCTCCGCATACGCCGCGATCACTGGGGCGGCCGCCTCCGGTTCCAGCCCGTGCACCCCCTCCGGGCTCTGCGCGGCCGCGCCCAGCTGCGCCGGATCGGCTCCGGTGGTCCGGGCCGCCTCGGCCACCGCCGTCTCCAGGCCGGGCCCCAGGCTGTTGGCGTAGATGGTCCCGAAGACGGCGGTTCCGAAGGCGCTGCCGAGCGTACGGAAGAAGGTGACGCCGGAGGTGGCCGTGCCCAGGTCGGCGTAGTCCACGGTGTTCTGCACGGCGATGGTCAGCACCTGCATGCACAGGCCGATACCGGTGCCCAGCACGAACATGTACAGGGATTCCAGCCAGGTGCTGGTCCCCGGCCCCATCAGCGACAGCAGGTACAGTCCGACGCCCATCACCGCGCAGCCCACGATGGGGAAGATCCGGTAACGGCCCGTCTTGCTGGTGACGTTGCCGCTGAAGACGGAGGCGATCAGCAGGCCGATGACCATCGGCAGGGTCCGCACGCCCGAGACGGTGGCCGAGTCCCCGTCCACGTACTGCAGGTAGGTCGGCAGGAAGGTCATCGCGCCGAGCATCGCGAAGCCGACGACGAAGCTCAGGACGGAGCAGACCGAGAAGACCGGATTGCGGAACAGCCGCATCGGGAGCATCGGTTCGGCTGCCCGGACCTCGGCGAGGCAGAACAGCGCCAGGGCCAGCACCCCGCCCGCGAACAGGCCGATGATCACAGCTGAGTTCCAGGCGTACTCGTTGCCGCCCCAGCTCGTGGCCAGGATCAGGGCGCTCGCGCCGACCGCCACCAGCGCGATGCCCAGGTAGTCGATCACGGTCTTGCCTGGGGCGCGCACGGCGGGGATGGTCCTTGCGGCCGCGATCACCACCAGGATGGCGATGGGCACGTTGACGTAGAAGCACCAGCGCCAGCTCAGGGAGTCGGTGAACAGCCCGCCCAGCAGCGGTCCGATGACGGTGGCGACGCCGAAGACGGCTCCGATCGCGCCCTGGTACTTGCCGCGTTCGCGCAGCGGCACCACATCGGCGATCAGCGCCATCGCGGTGACCATCAGGCCGCCCGCGCCGATGCCCTGGACGCCCCGCCACAGGATCAGGAGGGTCATGTTGCTGGCGAAACCGCACAGGAACGAGCCGCTGATGAAGATGATCGCCGAAATCTGGAAGATCAGTTTCCGGCCGAATACGTCACCGAACTTGCCGACCAGCACCGTCGAGACGGTCTCCGCGAGCAGGTAGGACGTCACCACCCACGACATGTGGTCGCCGCCGCCGAGGTCCGCCACGATCGTGGGCAGGGCGGTGCCCACGATGGTCTGGTCGAGGGCGGCCAGGAGCACGCCCAGCATGATCGTTCCGAAGATCACATTGCGCCGCCGCCGGTCGAGCACGGGCGGCGCCGGGGCCGTGGCGGGGGCAGTGGTCACATCTCGCACTCTCACAGCGCCCCCGCCCCGCCGCATGCGCACTGGGCCGTACGAGGTACCCGTAGGGGGGCCCGTACGGGGGCCCTACGCGAGGCCCGCACGGGGGACCGGGCCGCAGCGGCCCGGGCGGGGGATCAGCGCAGGTGGGCCAGGCCCGGATGGGCCGCCGCGTAGCCGTCCAGCAGCCTGCGCGCCACACCCACCGAGTCCACCAGCGGATGCAGCGCGAAGGCCTTCACGGCGTCCGCCCGGGAACCGCTCGCCGCGGCCGCCAGGACCTCCCGTTCGACCGCCTTGACCGCCGTGACCAGCCCCACGGCGTGCAGCGGCAGCGGGGCGACGGCCACCGGATGGGCGCCGTTCGCGTCGACCAGGCAGGGCACCTCGATGACGGCCTCGTCGTCGAGCACGGACAGCGTGGAGCGGTTGCGGACGTTCAGGATCAGCGTGGCCCGCTCGTCGCGGGCGATGGCCCGCATCAGTGCCAGCGCGACCTTCTCGTAGCCCCCGGACTCCAGGTCGCTCTCGTCGCGGTCGCCGGCCCCCGCCGCCTCGCGGTTCTCGGCCATGTACGTGGCCTCGCGCTCGGCCCTGGTCCGGTCCCAGGCGGCGAGCGCCTCCCCGGGCGGCAGCCCGGCCCGGCCGGCCTCGGCGTAGAAGCCGCGCTGCTGGTCGCGCAGGAAGGCGCCGCGGGTCTGCTCGGCCTCCTGGTAGGCCCGTACGGTGTCACGGTTGAAGTAGTAGTAGTGCAGGTACTCGTTCGGGATCGCGCCCAGCGAGCGCAGCCACTGCGCGCCGAAGAGCCTGCCCTCCTCGAAGGACTCCAGGGCCTCGGTGTCGGCCAGCAGCCGGGGCAGTTCGTCGCGGCCGCCGATGCGCAGCCCGCGCACCCAGCCCAGGTGGTTGAGGCCGACGTAGTCGATCCAGGCCTCCTGCGGCCGGGCGCCCAGCAGCCGGGCGATGCGCCGGCCCAGCCCCACGGGCGAGTCGCAGATGCCGATGACCCGGTGCCCGAGCTCCTCGGCCATCGCCTCGGTGACCAGTCCGGCCGGGTTGGTGAAGTTGATGACCCAGGCCTCGGGGGCGGTCCGGGCGATCCGCCGGGCGATCTCGCGGACCACCGGCACGGTCCGCAGTCCGTACGCGATCCCGCCCGCGCCCACCGTCTCCTGGCCCAGCACTCCCTGGGCGAGGGCGATCCGCTCGTCGGCGGCGCGGCCCTCCAGGCCGCCGACGCGGATGGCGGAGAAGACGAAGTCGGCCCCGCGCAGGGCCTCGTCGAGGTCGGTGGTGGCCGTCACGGCCGGGGCGTCCGGCACGCCGGCGGCGGCCGCCTGGCCGGCGAGCACCCGGGCCATGGCCCCGAGCCGCGCGGAATCCTCGTCGTAGAGCGTCACATGGGACACCCGGCCCTCGGCATGGTCGCCGAGGAGCGCTCCGTAGACGAGCGGTACCCGGAATCCGCCCCCGCCGAGGATCGTCAGCCGCACGCCCCTACCGCCCTTCGCCCGTCACCGCACCGCGCCGGTGCCACGATCCGTGGCATCCCCGCCGCGCAGCGGCGGCGGGGCACCAGTGTCCCCCGGGAGGTCACTCCCCCAGCGGCGGCACGGCGCGCAGGCGGGTCACCTGCTGGTGCGGGATCCCGGGGCCGCGGACCGGGCCGGGCCGTGCGCCCTGCGGTGCGGAGAGGATCAGGGTGATCCGGGTCAGCCCCATCTCGCCCAGCATCCGGCTGCTTTCGGCCACCATCCGGCAGCGCACCAGCCCCCAGCCCGGTTCGGGGTGGCGCACGGTGCGCACCGCCCCGTCCAGCTCGGCGGCTTCGGCCCCGTGGGTGCTCAGCCAGTGCGGCACCCCGTACCGGTAGGCCGCCTCCATGAACGGGTCGCGGGCGACCTCCTGGCGGATGCTGCGCAGCCCCTCGTCCTCGGGGGCTCCCGCCAGCGCGTTCGCGAACTGGGCCAGCAGCGGCACGCACCAGGCGGGTTCGTGGTCCTCCAGCACCGCCGCGGCGTCCGGGTGGAACAGCACGAAGCGCAGGAAGTTGTCGTCCGGCAGGGCCGTGGGATGCGGCCGTACGGACTGGAAGAGCTGGTCGAAGGCCGAGTTGGTCAGCGCTACGTCCCAGCGGTGGTCCACCAGGAAGCTCGGGTACGGCACGGCCTCCATGAGCGCCGCGTAGTCGCACAGGTAGTCGCGCTGGGCCGGGTCCTCGGGCAGCCTGCTGTCCTCGGAGGCCCGCCAGGTGAGCGGCGGGTCGCGGTCCACCATGACGCGGAAGAGCCAGAAGCACTGCCGTTCGCTCATCTCCAAGGCCTCGGCCAGGGCGAGCAGTTTGCGGTCAGTCCACTCCTTGACCAGGCCCCGTTCCCAGTTCCCGTACGCACGGACGCTGATGCGCAGCCGTGCGGCGAGGTCTTCCTGGCTCAGGCCCAGTTCTTCGCGGCGCTGGCGCAAAATCTCCTTGCGTCGCTCCGACCGCACGGCGCCGCGTGCCGACTCATCGCCCGCCAGGCGCTCCTCGCCGGCTCGGGCGAGGCCATCGGACGGGCCCACCGCTGCGAGATGTGGCACCGAGAGCTCCCCCTCCTCACGGTCTGGATCTTCATTGCCTGTGGCGATCCTGCTACCGACTTCATTCGAGTGTCAACTATTGTGGCAATTCCAGCCTTGCGACAGCTCATTCCCGCCACAGCTGTGGCAAGTTCTGGTCCTCCGGAGGCGGAGCGGATAGATTCCAGGGGCCGACCACGTGCCCGAACCGACCTCGCGCGATCTAGGAGAACCACTGGTGACAGACGGCTTCCCGGCTCCCGTCGCGGTGGCCAACGCACCCCTGGCAGCCACCGTCACGCGGGTAGCCGAACTTGCGGGCAAGATGGGCCGCGAGCTGAACCAGGTCTTCGACCTGCGCCGGCTCTCGGAGGCCTCCGGCGTCCCCACGGACGTGGTCAGGACCCTGCTGGAAGGACGGCCGGCCGGCGAACCCGATCTGCAGGCCCGCTTCCTCCAGCGCCTCGACCTGCTCCGGCGCACCCGCGTCAAACCCAACGGGCGCCGGTACACGCAGCAGGAGATCGCCGACGGCGCCGGTATGTCGCGCCAGCAGGCCGGGGCCCTGATCAACGGCGACCGCCGGCCCACGATGGAACACTGCGACGCGATCCAGCGCTTCTTCGGCGTCCACGCGGGCTTCCTCACCGCCCACGACGCCGACGCGCTGACCGACGCGCTGCAACGGACCGAGCAACAGCTGCTTCAGGACTTCGCGGGCCGCGCGCGGGAAACCGTACCGGCCGCGGCCGCTTCGGCGGGCGATCCGCTGGCAAGACTCCTCCAGAACCACGGTGTGCGGGGTATCGCCTGGCGCGCCGCCCAACTGCCCAGCGACAAGCACCGGGACAAGGTGACCGAATGGCTGGACATGCTCCTCGAAAGCGTCAAACCGAACGAATCCTGACCCAGTCGAAAGTCTGGGTCTGATCCTTGAGTCCTGATCCGGATCCGCGCCGACGGGGAGAACGGTGAGCATAGGCAGAGAGCAGCGGCGGTTGTGCGGGGAGCTGGTGGCCGGCATCCGGCTGACCGCGCCCGTGGAACCCGTGGACCTCTACGCCGCCCTCTGCGAGGGCATGAGCAGACACCGTGGCCGCCGGGTGGACTTCCGGATGGCCTCGTTCCCGCCGGGGACGGCCAGCGGCCTGTGGCTCGACATGGCGGACCGCGATCTGGTGGTCATCGAGGAACGCACGGCTCCGGACCACCAGCTGGTGATCCTCGGGCACGAGCTGTGGCACATGAAGGCCGGCCACTGCAGCCACCACGTCGACGGCGCGGCCGTTGCCGCGCGGCTCCTGACGGACGAGGCGGACATCGGCGAGACCGTCCGGCGCGTCGCCGCGCGCACGCGCGCCGACGTCCAGGAGGAGACGGAGGCCGAGACCTTCGGCTTACTGCTGGGCAGCAGATGCAGGACATGGCTGGCCGGATCGGCGAGCCACCGGGCTCCGGCCCAGCGTGACCAGTTGGCGGGCCGGATCGAGGCCTCGCTCGGATACCGGGGGCACAGGAACGACCGTTGAACGGTGAGGACTACTACATACCGGCAGCCGCGATGGCGATCTCACTCGCCTTCAAGCTGCCCGCCCTGCGGCACAACTGGCGCGACCCGCTGCTGCGGTCGGTCTGCGCCCTGCTGACCCTGGCGGGAGCGGTGTTCGCCTTCGCCGCCCCGCCCACCATCGAGGCCGTCAACCGCTGGACCGGGATCGTCAACGTCTCGGCCCCGCTCGTGTACTGCCTGATCACCGCGTTCAGCGCCTCCTGCCTGGTCCTGATGGTCAACTGGCGGGGCGGGCCCCCCGAACAGACCAGACGCGTCTCGCGGCGCTGGATCCTGGGCTACAGCGTCGTGATCGTGACCCTGATCGTGCTGTTCGCCCTCGGTGACACCCCCGTCGAGCGGCTGCGCGACTTCGACACCTTCTACGCGAACACGCCCTACATCGGCCAGATGATCGCCCTCTACCTGCTGGCGCACCACGTGGCCGCCGTGGTGATGGTGGTCCTGTGCTGGCGCTGGTCCCTCCAGGTGCGCGGCTGGCTGCGGGTCGGCCTGATGATCATCGTGTCCGGCTACGTCTTCAACCTCACCTACGACGCCACCAAGATCTCCGCAGTCGTCGCCCGCTGGCTGGGGCACGACCTGGACGGGCTGAGCACCTACGTCGCCCCGCCACTCGCCGCCCTGGGCGCGCTGATCAGCGCCATGGGCTTTGTGGTCCCGCTCGTCTGCCAGCGGCTCGCGGACAGCTGGCACACCTGGAAGACCTACCGCCGGCTCGGCGCGCTCTGGCACGAGGTACAGATCTCCGCGCCCAGCGGGACCCCGTCCGTGCAGATGTCCTGGTGGTCCGCCGCCGAGCTGCGGGTGATCCAGCGCGAGTCGGACATCCACGACGGATTCCTGCACCTCGGGCCCTACTTCGACACGCGCCACCGCGACGGCGCCTACGAGCGCGCCGTCGCGGCGGGGGCCGACGAGGAGACCGCCCGCGCGGTCGCCGACGCCGCCATGGTCGCGGCCGCCGTCCAGGCCCGCTCCGCGGACCCCGAGGGCAAGGTCATCGTGGCCAGTGAGGAGACCGTGCTCGACACCGCAGACGGGCCCCGCGACCTGCTGAAGATCTCCCACGCCCTGCGGCACTCGCCGGTGGTCGAGGCGGTCCGGCGCCAGACGGCGCTGTCGGGCAGCGGCCTGTAGGCGGACGCCTCCGGCCGGAGCGGGATCAGCGTGCGGCGGCCACCGCCACGGTCGGGAACAGGTCCTGGAAGGGTGCGGCCGAATCGATCCCGTCCCGTCCGTAGGGCGCGTCGAAACTCCACACCATGAACAGCAGGAACACGATCAGCGCACTGAACAGCCCGGCCAGCAGCAGCTCCCGCCCGGAGCGGCGGATCTGCAGGGTGAAGATCAGCCCGACCGTGACCACCCCGCCGACCAGCAGCCCGAACCAGACCACGCTCGGGAGCGTCGACTCCGAGCTCTGCGTGCGCGAGTGGCGGGCGTCGTCGGCGGTGGCGATGTGGTCCAGCAGCGGCTGGTAGGCCTGCGCCTGGAGCTCGGTGGCCGGGCTCTGGTGGGTGACGTCGCTGCGCAGCTTGCCGAGCAGCTGTCCGCCCTCGGGCGAAGCGGTCTCGCCGGAGGTCAGCAGGGGCCAGTCCACGGCGACGGTGTGGGAGACGTACGCGCCCACCTCGCCGCGGATCCGGTCGCGGACGGCGGCCGGGTAGACGTCGGCGCGCTGCGTGACCTCGTACAGCGCCTGCGCCTCGCGGCGCACGCTGTCCTCGGCGGCGCCGCGCGCCTCCCAGACCCCCGCGATCGCCAGGCCGAGCACGATCGCGTAGACCACGCCCACCATCATCGTCATGTACTCGATGACGTCGGGGGTCTCGCTGGTGTCCTCGTCATCGGCGGCCCGGCGGTGCCGGATCGTGGTGATGGTGAGGACGACGGCGCAGACGAGCGCCATGGCGATGGCCAGGACCAGCCATTCGGACACGTGGATTCTCCCGGTGTGGATCGGTGATCGGTGGTGGGCTGCGCCGAGGTCAGCCGCGGCTCTTGGAGCGCGGCCGCAGCGCGGCGGCCGCGAGGACCGCCGGGGTGGTGACGACCACCATGAGCATCATGGTGGACAGGCCGTCGGGACCCCGCCGCTCCAGGGCGGCCGAGCGGTACGGGCGCACGTGGAAGGCGCTCACGCGCGCGACGGCGGACCTGGGCCGGGGCGGGTCGGAGGTGTCGGCCGGGGCCCGCGCGGGCTCGGCCTCGGCCGCGGGAGCCGGAGCCGGAGCGGGCTCCGGCGGTTTCGGGTCGTCCGCCGTCGGCCCGGCCGCGGGCTCCACGGCCGGGCCCGGCCCGGCCGGCCGCCCGGGGGCCTCGGCCGGGCGGGGGGCCGACCCCGGGTGGTGGGCCGACCCCGGGTGGTGCACGGTCGGCCGCCCGGGCCCGGGCACGACGGCCGGCAGCGAGGGCCGCACGGGCAGGCGTACGGCGGGCGGCCGCGGCTGCCCGGCCGGAACGCACACGTCGATCCGGGCTCCGCGTCCGTTGCCGTCGCCCGCGACCGCCACGTGGCCGTGCAGCGGGCAGAGCGCCGCCACCAGGCCCGCTCCGGCGAAGTACTGCCAAGCGACCACCGCGCGTCCTCCCGATTCCGCAACAGTTGTAGGGGTTACGGCTGAAAAAACGATCACGGCCCGGCTTCGATACGCGGCAGACAGGTCAAGATCCCTGCCGGAGGGGTCACTTCAAGCCATCGGCGGCAGTAGCCTGCGCCGATGGACGAGTGGGAACGTTGGGAACGGCGGGTCCAGACGGCCGCGCACCCCGTGGCGTACCGGCTGCTGAGCGCGGCCCGGGCCCGCGGCCCCGTGGTGCGGGTGCCCCGGGTCGGGGTGGTCGTCGCCGACGCGCACCTCGCCCGTGAGGTGCTGACCGACCCCGAGCGCTACACCAAGACCGGGCCGGGCGCGGCGGGCGGCCTGTGGACGGCGGTGCTCGGCCCGCGGGTGCTGATCAACATGGAGGGCCCCGAGCACGCGGCGCTGCGCCGCCGGCTCGGCGGGCTGTTCACGCCGGGCCATGTGGCGACCGTCTGCGAACGGGTGCTGCGCGCCCCGCTGGCCGGCCTGGAGCGGCGGCTCGGCGCCGGCGAGGAGGTGGACCTCGTACGGGTCGTCCGCGAGGGCGCCACCGGAGTGATCCGGGAACTGGTGGGCCTTCCCGACTCCGCGGCCGATTTCGCCGGGGCCGCGGCCGTGCTGTCGACGGTCCGGCTCTGGCGCACCTCGCTGACCGGGCGTCAGGCCGACCGTGCCCGGGTGGCCTTGGCGCGGCTGAGCGAGGCGGCCGTGGCCGCGTACCGGGCCGGTGACGAGTCCACCGTGCCGGGGCGGCTGCGCGCGCTCGGGCTGGACGAGGCCGAGGCGCGGGGCGCGGTCGGGGTGTTCCTGCTGACCGGGACCGAGACGCTGGTCTCGTTCATACCCCGGCTGGTCGCGCTGGCCCACGACACCGGCCGGGGGCCCGACCGGATCACCGACGCGCTGATCGAGGAGGCCCTGCGGGTCACCTCCCCCACGCCCGTGATGCTGCGCAGCGCGGCCCGGGCGGGGCGGATCGGGGGCGTCCGGGTGGAGGCCGGGGAGCGCGTGGTCATCGCCACCCTGCTGTGCACGCGGGCGTACGGGCCCTTCGCGCCGGACCGGAGCCCCGGGGGCGCCCCGGCGGGCTGCCCCCGCGAGGGTGCGCCGGACCCGGCGGAGCTGCGGAGGCTGTGGTTCGGCGCCGGGCCGCACTTCTGCCTGGGGATGCCGCTGGCCATGGCCGAGATCCGGGCGGTCGCCGGGGCCCTGCGGGGCTTCCCGGGACTGCGCGTCGTCGGGCGGCGCCCGGCCCGGGGGGTGCTGATCCCGGCCTACGCGAGCTTGTCGCTGCGCGCGGGATGACGGGGAGGGCTCAGCTGACGGAGAGGGCCGGACCCGTGATCATGAGGCCGAGGTCGTGCCCGGCGTAGGCGAAGAACGCGAAGATCACCAGGGCCGCGCCGCCGAGCGCCGTGTCCTTGAAGAACTGCGTCTGCTCCATCATCCGGGCCTGCGGGTCGCTCTCCTTCCAGAAGGCGTGCATCAGCAGGGCCGCCGAGAAGGAGAAGGCCGCCAGCGCGAGCGCGCCCAGGTCGGCCCAGATCCCGAGGCCCACGCTCACCGCGCCGGCCAGCATGACCAGACCGCTGACGAGGGTGGCGGGTACGGCCATCGGCACCCCGCGGGAGGCGGTGTACCCCGCCATCTCCCGGGTCTTGGTCAGGTGCGCGACCCCGGAGGCGGTGAAGAGGGCGATGAAGAGCAAGCGGCCGATCAGCACGAGGACATCCATCCTGACCTCCCTGGAGATCACACGCGGAGCCTTATATTACTTATGCCCGCTTTACTATGATCCACTCGTTCGGCCCAGTCCGCCACGGCGCCGGCCCCTCCCCCACCCGATGATCGGAGCATCACCCGGCAGGGATCAGCGGGTCAGCGGGGTCAGTAGGGACCAACGGGGTCAGAGAGACGGTGGCCGATGGAACCGGACAGCCCGAGCAGCCTGGAATCCCGGGCCGACGCCCTGATGGAGGGACTGTGGGCGGATCTGGAGCGGCTGGCGGCCATCCCCTCGGTCGCCTTCCCCGGCTACCCGCCCGAACCCGTCCAGCAGGCCCACGACCTGATCGTCTCCCTGCTGCGCGAGGCCGGGGTGCCCACGATCGAGCGGATCGACCTGCCCGGCACCGCCCCGGTGATCTACGGCGAGATCCCGCCGCCCGAGCCGGACGCCCCCACGGTCCTGCTGTACGGGCACTACGACGTCCAGCCCGCGGGCGACGAATCCCTCTGGTACTCCCCGCCCTTCGAGCCGACCCCCGTCCCCGGAGGCCTGCGGGCCCGCGGGATAGCCGACGACAAGTCGAACGTGATCGCCCACCTCGGCCTGCTGCGGCTCTACGGTGGCCGCCCGCCGGTCGGGATCAAGCTGGTGATCGAGGGGCAGGAGGAG
Source organism: Streptomyces sp. NBC_01408 (assembly GCF_026340255.1). Lineage (GTDB taxonomy): Bacteria > Actinomycetota > Actinomycetes > Streptomycetales > Streptomycetaceae > Streptomyces. Next base: position 1,039,229 of record NZ_JAPEPJ010000002.1, read on the forward strand.
TACGGCAGCCCCTTCGGCGAGCATCCGCCCACCGACCCCGGGCGCTTCGCCTGCGACGCCGTGGTCATCGCCGACCTCGGCAACCTCCGGCCGGGCACTCCCACGCTGACCACCGGCGTGCGCGGAGCCTGCGAGGTGACGGTGGAGGTGCGCACCCTCGCCGAACCGCGCCACAGCGGCGAATTCGGCGGCGCCGCCCCCGACGCCCTGCTGGTCCTGCTGCGGGCCCTGGCCACCCTGCACGACGCGCGGGGCGACGTGGCCGTGCCGGGGCTGCGGCGCGAACCGTGGGACGGGACCACCTTCACGGACGAGGAGTTCCGCGACCTGGCCTCCGTCGTGGAGGGCCTCCCGCTCATCGGCACCGGCTCCCTCGGCGAACGCCTCTGGAGCGGTCCGGCCGTCACCGTCATCGGCCTGGACGCACCCGCCGTCGACCACGCAGCCTCGGCGGTGGTCCCGTACGCCCGGGCCAGACTGAACCTGCGCTTCCACCCGCTCCAGGACCCGCTGGAGGCCCGCGCCGCCCTGGTGGAGCACCTGCGCGCGCAGCGCCCCTTCGGTGTCCCGCTCACCGTCACCCCCGGCGACACCGGGCCCGGCTTCGAAGCCCGCACGGGCGGACCGGCGTACCGCGCGGCGCTCACCGCGCTCAAGGAGGCCTGGGGCACGGAGGCCTCGTACGTCGCGACGGGCGGCTCGATCCCGCTGGTGAACGGCCTCGCCAGGGCCGCCCCCGAGGCGGAGGTCCTGCTGTTCGGCGCCCAGGACAGCATGTGCAACCTGCACGCCCCCAACGAGCGGTTGCTGCTGTCCGAGCTGCGCAACACGGTGGTGGCGATGGCCGCCTTCGTACGGGAGTACGCGGCGGACTACCGCTCGGCCCGCGCCGCGATGTGACGCTCCGGCACCTTTCCCGGCGTCACCTAGAGTTGGAGCATGTCCGACTCCGCGCCCCTCCCCGAGCCGGGCCGTGAACCACCCGTCGCCGTCTGGGCGGTGCTGCGGCGGCCCCTGGGCTTCCTCGGCTCCTGGTGGCCGTGGCGGTGCTGGGCGTACCTCGGCAGCGGGTTCCTCGTCGGCTACCCCGCCCTGATCGCCCTGGCCCTGCTCCTCGGCCTCGGGGTGCTGCTGGCGGTGGCCGGGATCGGGCTGCTGCTCCTGCTCTGCGCCGTCGCGGGCGCGGTGCCCCTGGCCGCCCTGGAGCGGCGGCGGCTGCGGTGGGTGGAGCCCGCGCGGGTGCCGGACCCGCACGCCTCGCTGGCCGGCGCGGGGGCCGCCGCATGGCTGCGGACCCGGCTGCGGGAGCGGGCCACCTGGCGGGAGCTCGGCTACGCCGCCCTGCTGGGGCCGGTCTTCGGGGCGGCCGGGCTCGGGGTCGTCGCACTGCTGGCCTTCTCCCTGATCCTCGTCGCCACCCCGGTCATCGCCTGGGCCATCGCCCCGGACACGATGATGCTGATCCCCGGCCGACCGCTCTCCGGCCCGCTGGAGGCGCTGGGCGGCACCGCCGCGGGACTGCTCTCGCTGGTGGTGGCGGCGTACGCGGGGGCCCTGCTCGCCGGGGCACAGGTGAAGACCGCCCGGCTCCTGCTCGGACCACGCGAGGAGGACGACCGGGTCCTGGAGCTCACCCGCTCCCGGGTCCGCCTCGTCGACGCCTTCGAAGCCGAACGGCGGCGCATCGAACGGGACCTGCACGACGGCGCGCAGCAGCAGCTGGTCGCGCTCAGCATGACCCTGGGGCTCGCCGAACTGGAACTGCGCAGGGTCCCGCAGGCCGCCGACGCCACCGCGCTGGTGAGCCGGGGCCGCGGCGAGGCCAGGGTCGCCCTGGAGCAGCTACGGGACCTCGTACGCGGCATCCACCCGCAGGTCCTCACCGACCACGGGCTGGCGGCGGCCGTGGCCGAGGTGGCCCTGCGCCATCCCGTACCGGTGTCCGTGGACCTCGACGTGCCCCGGCTCCCCGAATCCGTGGAGGTCACGGCGTACTTCACCGTCACCGAGGCACTGGCCAACGCGGCCAAGCACAGCGGCGCCTCGCACGTCGCCGTCGTCGGCAGGGTCGAGGGCGGCCGGCTCACCCTCTCCGTCACCGACGACGGCCGCGGCGGGGCCGATCCCGGCGCGGGAGCGGGACTGACGGGACTGGCGGACAGGGTGGCGATGCTGAAGGGCAGACTGGTGGTCTCCAGTCCGGCCGGCGGACCGACCGAACTCAGGGCGGAGGTCCCGTGCTCCGGCTGATCCTCGCGGAGGACTCCGTACTGCTGCGCGCCGGGCTGACGGAACTGCTCACGCGCGGCGGCCACGAGGTCCTGGCGGCCGTCGGCGACGCCGAGGAGCTGGTGCGGGCGGTGGAGGCCGAACGGCCGGACGCCGTCGTCACCGATGTCCGGATGCCGCCGGGCCTGCGCGACGAGGGTCTGCGGGCCGCACTCGAACTGCGTTCCCGGGACGCCTCGTTGCCCGTGCTCGTCCTCTCGCAGTACGTGGCCACCGCGTACGCGACCCAGCTGCTCACCGGGGCTTCGGCGGCCGGGCTGGGCTATCTGCTCAAGGACCGGGTCGGCGAGGTGGCCGAGTTCCTCGACGCCCTGGAACGGGTCGCCGCCGGCCAGACGGTGATCGACCCCGAGGTGGTGCGGGTCCTGCTCAGCCGCCGGAGCACCGACCAGCCCCTCGCCCGGCTCACCCCGCGCGAGCGGGAGGTGCTGGCGCTGATGGCCGAGGGGCTCAACAACCAGGCCCTGGCGGGCCGGCTCTTCATCACCGAGGCCGCCGTCGTCAAGCACGCGTCCAGCATCTTCACGAAGCTCGACCTGGACTCCACGCAGGGCAACCGCCGCGTCCTCGCGGTCCTCGCCCACCTGTCGGGGCAGCGGGCCGACACCCCCTGACGGTCAGGCCAGGAAGCGTTCGACGGCCTCGCGGGCACGGGCGTTCGAGGCCGCGGCGGCGGCCAGAGCCCGGGCCAGGGCATCGATCCACTCGTCCAGGCCCACTTGGCGCCGCGAGAGCACGATGCCCCGCACCTCGTGGCAGATCTCCCCGGACACCCGTCCCCGATCCATCCGCAGCGAGAGCCGCTGCTCTCCGAGTGCGACGTCCAGTTCGGCGACCGAACCCTCGCGTCCGGCCAGCCGTTCCGCGAGGGAACGCCTGCGCGTGACCCGTACGGCGCCGGGCGGCAGCGAATCCACCAGGTTCGCCGACAGCACGTTGGCGTAGAGGTTCAGGTCCGCGCTGTCCCGGCGCAGCGCCGCGGCCAGCAGTTCCACTTCCATTTGAGGTTCAGGTTCAGGTTCAGGCATCGAGGCTCAGCACCATGGTCGGCCGGTCGATGATGTGGTCCTCGCGGAGCGGGCGCACCGCTGTCCCGATCGCGAAGAACTCGGTGGTGTGCGACCCCCAGGTGTGGGAGTGCTGCTTCAGCTGGACCGCCACGATCCCCTCGGCCTCCAGCGCCTCCCCCTCCGCCCGCATACGGCTCATCGCCAGCTCGCGTGCGTCGTAGAGCGCCTGGGTGTACGGCTCGATCTCGACGTTGCGGCCCGAGGCGCTGAGCACTTGGCCGAAGCGCTGGTGCGCCACGTGGTAGACGCACGACCCCATGACCATGTCCAGCGGCGCGTACCCGGCCCGGATCAGCGTCCAGAAGTCCTGGCCGGACAGGTTCGAAGTGAACGGCTTGCCCTTGTTGTTGAGCCAGGTCTCGCCCGGCCCCGGGTCCGCACCGTCCGCCTTCACCGCCGTGCCGACCGCGATGAACTCGGCTATGTCCGAGCCGAACTCCTTGAACTCGATGTCCAGCCGCACCCCCACGATCCCGTCAGCCCCCAGAGCGCTCGCCTCCGCCTCCATCCGGCTCATCGCCAGCTCGCGCGCGTGGTACATGGCCTGTGACAGCTTGGTCAGCTCCTGGTTCTTCGACCAGCGGCCGAACTGGATGCCGACGTGGTAGACCGAGGTGCCGAGGACCAGGCCGAGGGGGCGGAAGCCGACCTCGCGCACCAGCAGGAACTCGTTCACCGTCAGGTCCGAGGTGAAGAGCGCGCCCTTCTCGCCGGACTGTAGCCGCGTGAGCTGTCGCATCGCGTCCTCGGCCTGGTCCCCGGCCGGGCTCTCGGCCCGGTCCTGCCCCGTTCGTTCGGTCATGTCAGCGCTCTCGCTCCAGTCGCATGATGGTCAGTGTCCCGGGCCCGGCGGCCCGCTCGGAGAGGCGGAACCGGGTGATGGAGGTGCCGACGATGACCGCTTCCGCGACGAGGTCGCGCGTGTCGCCGTAGGCGGGGCACTCGCTCTCACTCACCGTCAACTCCAGCTCGTCCACCACCACCCCGTCCCCACCGTGCTTCGCCGCGTCCAGGGCCAGCTGTCTCCGGGCATCGTGGCGGGCGTGATGGAGCAGCTGGGTATAGCCGCCGACCTCCTGGTTCCCGGCGGCCCGGGAGGTCAGGCGGGAGGCCCGCCAGTCGTCGTGCCGGGTCGTGAGGGCGATGCCGAGGGCGAGTCCTGTGGGCACCCAGCCGGCGTGGATGAGCTTGGCGAAGTCCTGGCCGCTCAGGTGCGATGCGAAGGGCGCGCGCGGCCTGACGCGCGAGCGGGCCCGGACGGCAGTGCCCCACGCGGTGACCTGCAGGCCTCCCGCCGGGAACTCACCGACCCGCAGCTCCACCCCGACGATCCCGTCACCGCCGAGCGCGCGGCACTTGGCCACCGCGCGGGCCAGCGCCAGCCTGCGCGCGGCGTACATCGTCCGCACCAGCGGCGCGAAGGACGACGCCCATTTCGAGGACGGCACCTTCGCGTCCGGGCCCTCGGCGACCGACCACTCGCCCGGGCAGCCCCAGATACCGGTGTACCCGATGTTGAAGACGGCCGCGCCGAGCACCTGCCCGACCGGCTCGAACCCGGCGCTCTCGACCGCGGCGAACTCCTCGGACGACAACGCCGAGTCCCAGGTGTTGACGGCCGCCCGAGGCTGCGCCGACCGGCCGGCAGCGGCCCCCGGCAGACCGGCGTCCCGTCGGTGTGTCATCGGCTCCTCCGTCATCGCCGCTGCGCGGTCGGTGCCGGCGTCTCGGCCCCCGTCCGCCCGGCCGTGACCAGCAGGGCGGCGGACAGGACCGCGAGCAGCGTGCCGCCGACCGCGATCCAGAGGGTGGTGGTGTAGACGCCCAGGAATTCCACGGCGAACGTCTCGGGCAGCGGCGAGCCCCCGCTCAGCCGGGCGGCGAAGACCCCGCCGAGCACCGCCGCGCCGATCGACTGGCCCACGGCCTGGGCCGTGGTGACGGCTGCCGAGGCCCCGCCCGCGTGCTGCGGGGCGACGGCGGCGGTCGCGGTGGCGAGGAGCGGCATGAAGGCCAGGCCCAGGCCGAAGCCGCTGAGCAGCATGCCGGGCATGACACCGGCCGTGAAGGTGCTGGCGGTGTCGACCCCGGCCAGCAGGGCCGTCCCGACGGCGGTGGCCACCAGGCCGGCCACGATCAGGGTCCGGGGCGCGACGCGGCTCTGGAGGCGGGCGGAGAGCTGGGTGGAGCCGAGGACGGCCGCGGCGATCATGGGGAGGTAGGCCAGTCCGGACTCCGTCGGGCCGTAGCCCACGATCTGCCGCATCCAGAAGTCGAGGGCCGGGAAGAGGGCGAGCGTGCAGGCACCGGCCAGGACCAGGGTGAGGACGGCGCCGAGGCGGTTGCGGTCCTTGAGGACGTACGGCGCGAGGAGCGGGCTCGACGCCCTGGTCTGCCACCACAGGAAGGCCGCGAGCAGCAGCACGCCCCCGGCGACCAGCACCGCCGTCAGGGGCTCGGACCAGCCGAGCGACTCGGCGTTGCCCAGGCCGTAGGTGAGGGCGGCGAGGCCCAGCGAGCCGAGGAGTACGCCGAGCCCGTCGAAGCGGGCGCCGGTGCGGCCCGGGCGGTCGGGCAGCAGGGTCAGCGCGCCGGTCAGTGCGATCACGGCGAGGGGGACGCCCGCATACAGGGACCAGCGCCAGTCCAGCAATTCGAGCACCCAGCCGCCCGTGAGCATCCCGATGGCCGTGCCGCCGGCGGCGATCGCGGCGTAGATCCCGAAGGCCCGGGCGCGTTCCCTCGGGTCGGTGAAGCCGGTGGCCACCAGGGACAGCGCGGACGGGGTCAGCAGGGCGGCGAAGGCTCCCTGGAGGGCGCGGGCCGCGATCAGCAGGCCGGGCTCGTCGGCCGAGCCACCGAGCGCGGAGGCCGCGGCGAAGCCGGCCAGGCCGATGACCATGGTCCGTCTGGCCCCCACGAGGTCCGCGATGTGCCCGCCGAGCAGCAGCAGCGCGCCGAAGGCCAGGAAATAGGCACTGACGACCGGGGTCATGACGTCGGCGGCGAGGTCGAGCTCGGCCTGGACCGACGGCACGGCCAGGTTGAAGGTCGTCGCTGCGAGCAGCACCAGCAGCTGCGTCAGGGCGATCACGAGCAGGCCCCACCAGCGCCTGGGGTGCGGGGCGGCCGGGTCCGGGGCGACCGGGTCCGGGAAGGAGGCCGGCAACGGGGGCGGTCCGAAGCCCTGCCCGGGGACGAAGTGCGCCGGGGCCGTGGGTGCGTACGCGGGCGGCGGGGGCAGCGGCTGGGCCTGCTGCTGCGCGGAAGGGCTGCGGGGGTCGGGCAGCGCGCCGACGGCTCCGGCGGAGGCTCCCACGGAGGCTTCGGCAGGTGGGGTCGCGGGGGCGAAGTCCAACAATTGCGCGGCATGGCGGCCCAGTTGTGCCAGGACGGTGCCCGGCAGCCATTCCCCGGCCTGGTCCGTCGCCGTGCGCGCGGCCACTTCCTCGGGGGTGGGCCGCCCGGCCGGGTCCTTGTCCAGACAGGCTCGGACGAGGTCGACGAGCGACTCCGGTACGCCGGTCAGGTCCGCCTCCTCCTCGGCGACCCGGAAGAGGTGGGCGTTCAGTCCGGTGTCCGCGGCGCCGAACAGGAGCCGCCCGGTGGCGGCGTAGACGAGTACGGCGCCCAGGCAGAAGACGTCGCTGGCGGAGGTGAGTTCGAGGCCGCGGACCTGTTCCGGCGACATGAAGCCGGCGGAGCCGATCAGCATGCCCGTGCGGGTGTGCAGGCTGTCCCCGGTCAGGCTGTCCATCGCCCGCGCGATGCCGAAGTCGATGACGCGGGGGCCGTCGACGGTGACGAGGACGTTGGACGGCTTGAGGTCGCGGTGGATCAGGCCGGCCTCGTGCACGGCCCGCAGGGCGAGGGCGAGCCGGTTGGCGAGGGTGCGGACGGCGTGCTCGGGCAGCGGCCCGAAGTCCTTGGCGACCACGGTGTGCAGGTCGGGTCCGGGGATGTACTGGGTCGCGACCCACGGGACGGCTGCCTCGGTGTCGGCATCGAGCACGGCCGCCGTCCAGTTCCCGCCCACCCGCCGCGCGGCGGCCACTTCACGGGCGAAGCGCTTGCGGAACTCCGGGTTCCCGGCGAACTCGGCCTGCACCACCTTCACAGCCACGGTACGGCCGCCCTCGGAGCGGCCCAGATAGACCAGGCCCATGCCGCCCGCGCCCAGCCGGGCGATCAGACGGTACGGGCCGATGCGGGTCGGGTCTTCGGCGATCAGCTGGTCCACGGGAGCAAGATATTCCAACTGTCCAACAGTTGGGGCCAGTCAGACGAAACGCGCGCCCCGCCCTTCCGCCGGCCCGTCCGCCGCTCCATCCACCGGTCCTTCCACCGGTCCTTCCACCGGCCGCTCCGCCCGCCGGGTGCGGACGGTCCGGAAGGAGCCCGTCACGATGCGCGAGGCTCCCGGGACGGCCGCCGAGCGGGCCCAGACCGCCAGCAGGACCGGCAGGGCCAGGTAGCCGAAGCGGCCCGCGGGGGCCAGCAGGAAGGCCAGCGTGAGGCCGAGGGCGAGGCGGTCGGCCGCGGCCACCAGCGTGCGCGGCGGCCGCACCAGCAGCGAGAGCGCCACGGCCAGGCCGCCCGCCATGAGCATACCTACCGTCAGATACCAGCCCCAGGTACCCAGTTCGGCCAGGAGCCGCCCCGGCAGCGGACTGCTCGCCGGGGTCGCGACCTCCGCCCGCCCGGTCGGGAAGGCGAACACCTGCCGCCACAGCTCGCCCGGCTGGAGCAGCGCTCCGGGCAGCACCAGCAAGGCCGTACCGGCCGCCGCCACCAGAGCGCAGCGGGCCGCCGCCCGCCCGCCCCGGCAGGCCGCGAGCAGAGCCGCCGCCACCGCCACGGCGGGCAGCGCCGTCCACTTCAGCGCGCACGCCCCGGCCAGCGCCGCTCCGGCCAGGGCCGGCCGCCCGCCCGCCGCGGCCGCCAGGGCCAGGCAGCACAGCCCGGCCAGCGGCAGGTCCACCCCGCTCACCGCCAGCGGCAGGGCCACCACCGGGGAGGCCACCAGTACGGCCGGCAGTGCGGGCCGGGCTCCGCCCAGCACCCCCCGGGCCGCCCACAGGCACCCGAACAGCACCGCCGCGCACCAGATCCGGGCATCGCCCAGCAGCCGCACCGGCCAGCCCCCGCCGTCGCCGCCGAGCAGCGCGCGCGGGAGGCCGAGCAGGGCCATGCCCGGCAGGTAGGGGGTGTACTCCTCGACGCGCGCGGGCTGGTCCACGTACAGCCGGCCGGACTCCAGCAGGAGCCGACCCGACCGCTCGATGACCGTCACCTCCGACTGCCCCTGCCCGGTCAGCACGAGCCAGACCAGGGGCAGCGCGACGGCCCCCAGCAGGGCCGCGGCGAGCGCCTCGCGGCGGCGGCCGAGCGCGGTCGCCGCCGCCGCGGCCAGGTATCCGGCGGCCGCGCACCAGCCCCAGAGCCGGTGCGGTTCCAGTGCGGAGAACAGCGGGAAGGACAGGGCCCAGGCGGCCGCGAGCAGCCAGCCCAGAATCCGGTGGACGGTGCGGGGAGGGGTCATGGCCCCATTCCAGCCGCGCACCCCCCGGCGGGTCTGCACGCCTAGGCGGACACTTCGCGGTGGGGTTTTCCCTACCCCTGCGGGACGCACGTACGGAACGACGTACGGGTACGCGTGAGGGGCGCGACCCCGGTGGGTCGCGCCCCTCACACACGTTCACACCGGGGCGGTCACGCCTCCGGAGTACCGCCGAACCGCTCGCGGTAGGACTCCAGGTCCTCCTCGGTGACCCTCGCGAAGAGCACCGGCGGCACGGTGAACGGCGTCCCCGCCGGGACCATGTCCAGCGCCCTGGCCTGCTCCGGGGTGATCCACGCCGCCGTGTCGTCGGCGAGCGCGAACGAGGAGCGCATGGCGCGCGCCGAGGCCGGGATGAAGGGCTCGGAGACCACCGAGTAGAGGTGGATGAGGTTCATCGCGGTACGCAGGGTGAGCGCCGCGCCCTCCAGGTCGGTCTTGACCTCCAGCCAGGGGGCCTTGTCGTCGAGGTACGCGTTTCCGGCGGACCACAGCGCGCGCAGCGCGGCCGCGGCCTTGCGGTACTGGAGCGCCTCCATGAGGCCCTCGTACTCGGCCAGCAGCTCGGCGATCTGCTCGCCCAGCTTCGCCTCGGCCTCGCCGGCGGGGCTTCCGGCGGGGACGTCGTCGCCGAACTTCTTGCGGGAGAAGGTCAGTACGCGGTTGACGAAGTTGCCGAGGGTGCCGCCGAGGTCCTTGTTGACCGTGGCGGCGAAGTGCTCCCACGTGAAGGACGAGTCGTCGGACTCGGGCGCGTTGGCGATGAGGAAGTAGCGCCAGAAGTCGGCCGGGAGGATCTCCAGCGCCTGGTCGGTGAAGACGCCGCGCTTCTGCGAGGTGGAGAACTTGCCGCCGTAGTACGTCAGCCAGTTGAAGGCCTTGACGTAGTCGACCTTCTTCCACGGCTCACGGGTGGCCAGCTCGGTGGCGGGGAACATCACCGTGTGGAACGGGACGTTGTCCTTCGCCATGAACTGGGTGTAGCGCACGTCCTCGGCCTCGTACCACCAGGACTTGTGGTCGCGGTTCTCCGGGTCCAGGTCCGACCACTCCTTCGTCGCACCGATGTACTCGATCGGAGCGTCGAACCAGACGTAGAAGACCTTGCCCTCGGCGGCCAGCTCGGGCCAGGTGTCGGCCGGGACGGGGACGCCCCAGTCCAGGTCGCGGGTGATGGCGCGGTCGTGCAGGCCCTCGGTCAGCCACTTGCGGGCGATGGAGGAGGCCAGCTGCGGCCACTCCTCCTCGTGCTGCGCGACCCAGGCCTCGACCTCGTGCTGCAGCTTGGACTGGAGGAGGAAGAGGTGCTTGGTCTCGCGGACCTCCAGCTCGGTGGAGCCGGAGATGGCCGAGCGGGGCTCGATCAGGTCCGTGGGGTCCAGGACGCGGGTGCAGTTCTCGCACTGGTCGCCGCGGGCCTTGTCGTAGCCGCAGTGGGGGCAGGTGCCCTCGACGTAGCGGTCCGGGAGGAAGCGGCCGTCGACCGGCGAGTAGACCTGCCGGATCGCGCGCTCCTCGATGAAGCCGTTCTTCTCGAGCTGGCGCGCGAAGTGCTGGGTGATCTCGCGGTTCTGCTGCGAGGAGCTGCGGCCGAAGTAGTCGAAGGACAGCTCGAAGCCGTCGTAGACCGCCTTCTGGGCGTCGTGGGCCTGCGCGCAGAACTCGGCGACCGAGAGACCGGCCTCCTTGGCGGCGAGTTCGGCCGGGGTGCCGTGCTCGTCGGTGGCGCAGATGTAGAGGACGTCGTGGCCGCGCTGGCGGAGGTACCGGGAGTACACATCCGCCGGAAGCATCGACCCGACCATGTTGCCCAGGTGCTTGATCCCGTTGATGTACGGAAGCGCGCTGGTGATCAGGTGTCGAGCCATCCTCGGATGCTCCATTTCATATATGCGGTACCACGTGGCCTGCAAGGGCGATGACGCGGTTCATCGTATCGAACCGCCCAAAGGCGACGTCCCGCTTTTTCACTGGGTGGACATACGTGAAAGCGAGGGCAGTGACCTCTCCGTCACGGCCCTCGCAATGGACCAATGTTACAGCCGGTGGGGGATGCCCCCGACCCGTCGGGGGCATCACACCCTGTGCACCGCCATGGGCGACCGGCATATGCATACGCGCTGGTTGAACGCCTGCCCGATCGACATCTGTCACCGGCCGATCATCACCGACCGTAATATTTCCAGGTTTCTTCTCTGCGCCCCCTCGGTGCGCCCGCGCTGCTTTCCTGAGCCCCGCACAGGGGATGAGGTGGAACGGTGAGCGATGGCGGACCTGAGGAGTCCGGTGGGGCCGTGGGACTGCCGAGCCGGCGCCGACGGCCGACTCCCATGAGCCAGTGGGACGCGGCGGCGCGCCTGTCGTACTGGGCCTTCCACGCCGACAGGCGGCCGGCGTACATGCGTTTCGCGTACCTGCACCTGGGCTCGGACACGGAAGCGGAGCAGACGGTGGACGCCACCTTCGACTCGATCATGAGCGAGTGGCTCCGGATGCTCCACATGGACCGTCTGGACGCCTACGCCTGGACCGTCCTCAAGCACTGCATAGTCGACGGGCAGCGCCGCCGCGCACCGTGGCAGCAGCGCCCCGAGCCGATGGACATCAGCGCCTTCGAGGCCGCCGTCAAGGATGCGCACGCGGACCGGTACGAGGTACTGACCGACACCATCCGCTTCTACTCGGCCGTCTCCCGCCTCGCCGAGCGGCAGCGCGACGCGGTCCTGCTGCGGTACGGGCTCCGGTGCTCCCCCGGTGAGGCCGCCGCCGTGATGGGCGTCGACGAGGCCACCGTCGGCTCGTACCTCGGCCAGGCGCACCGGCGGCTCTCCCGCCTGCTCGACACCCCCGCCGAATCATGAGCGGCCACGACCGGTACGCACCGCGGGACGGGCACGGTGCGCCCCGCTCCCTCGCCGACTTCCTGGACCGGGCGGGCGTCCGCGACCGCTACCCGCACTACGACCTGGGCGCCGCCGAGGTCCGGCTGCTGCGCGCGCCGCACGCACCCGTCACCACGGCCCGTACCCGCCGCTCGTACGGCTGGAGCGACCCCGCCCGGGACTGCCCGCTCGACGCCGAACGGGCCCGGCGCGACCTCAAGGCCGCCTGCCTGGCCTGCGTGTGCTCGCCCAAGGCCGGGGCGCAGCTCGGCTCCTTCGTCGCCCACGCGCACACCGACCTGGCCGGAGCGGTCGTCTTCGGCTGCCTGCTGCACCTGGCGGGGCTGCGCGAGGGCGCCCGGTTCTGGTGGCAGTTCGCCGCCGGTTCCGGCAGCCCGTGGACCGCCTCGGCGGCCTACTGCCTCTTCCTGGACCACTCCCGCCGCGGCGAGCACCACGACGCCCGGCTCTGGGCCCGTGAGCTGGGCCGACGCGGTTTCCGGCCGAGCGGCCGGCGCGACCTGCGGGAGGTCCGGCTGTGCGCCCAGGCATCCGTCCTGCGCCACGTCGCCCAGCTCGACGATCCCGACCTGGGCCCGGTGCCGCTGCCCAGGCCGGGGCTGCCCGGGGTGCTGGCCGCGTTCCGGCCCCCGCCCGCCGCCGTGCCGACGGCCGCGCCCCGGCCGGCCGCCGGCCCGCTGCGCCACCCCGCGCTGACGGCGGCGGCCCGCGGCACCGTCGTCCAGGGCGGGACCGGCGAGGCCCTGGCGGAGGCCCGCCGCGCGCTGGCCGTCGTACGGGTCCTGGAACGGCATCCGCTGGGGGTGCGGGCCGTCCAGCTGGGGCGGGAGTCCGGCCTCGCCGGGGCGGAACTCCGGCCCCTGCTGGGGATGCTGTGCGAGGAGGAGTACGCGTACCGCCCCTGCGCCGGGGTGTACGCGCCGGGCCCGGCCCTCGGCCGGCTCGCCGCGCCCGGCGGCAGCGGCCTGGCGGGCCAGCTCCAGCGCACCCTGGCCCTGGCGCGGGACAGCGCCGGGGCGGCGGTGTACCTGAGCCGGTACGCCGGGGGCGAGGTCCGCATCACGCAGATGGCCGACGGGCCAGGGACCCCTCCGGTACGGGAGTGGGTGGACTTCCGGGCGGCCGCGCACGCCAGCGCGGTCGGCAAGTGCCTGCTGACCCAGCTCGACCACGACGGCCGCGCCGACCACGTGGCCCGGCACCGGACCGCCCGGCTGACCCCGCACACCATCACCGACAGCCGGGCCCTGTTCAGCGCCCTGGACGCGGTGGCCCCGGGTGCGCCCGTGTTCGACCTGCGCGAGTACGCGCCCGGGGTCGTGTGCTCCGCGGTGCCGATCGCCACCGGCGACGCCGCCGGGAGCCTCGCGCTCTCCCTGCCCGCCGTCCACGCCCACCGGCTGCCCGCGGCCACCGTGGCGCTGCGCCGCAAGGCCGTCCCGGTGCTCCTCGCCCTGCTCCTCAGCGGCGCGATCCCGCCGGACGTCCCGGCCGCCCCGACCGCGCCGGATCCGCTTGCGGCCGGGCCCCCGTCACCCCTGTCCGGGGCCGAGCCCGCGTCCGCACGCGCGCGGGCGCCGGTCACCCCGGAGACCCTGCGCCACCTGCGCCGGCTCTTCCGTACCCCGCACACCGGCGCCGCCACGCCGTCCGACGGCCCCCATCTGGTCAGCGACAGCGCGGCCGCGGCGGCCTACCTCTTCGACGCCGCCCCGCCCACCGGTCAGCCGCGACTGTCCCTCCCGCACACCTTCACCGAGGTCGCTCCGGGCAGCCTGACGGCGCCGGACGGCCTGGTGGTCCTGCATACGTGACGGGAGCACCCTTGGCCCGCGACCCGCGCCGCACCAGGATCAGGAGCGGCTGGGTCAGGACCGTCGTGGCCAGGGCCATCAGCACGAGCACGGTGTACAGGGGTCCGGATACCAGCCCGGCCTGCAGACCGGCGTTGAGCACGATCAGCTCGGTGAGCCCCCGCGTGCTCAGCAGCACCCCGATGGTGCGGGCGTCGTCGCGCCCCACCCCGCAGAGCCGCGCCGCGCCCCACCCGCTGCCCACCTTGACGAGCACGGCGAGCAGGGTGACCGCCACCAGGGCGGTCAGACCCGAGCCGTCCAGCCCCCCGACGGCGACGTTGCTGCCCGAGACCACGAAGAAGAAGGGCAGCAGCAGGCCCGAGACCTCGGTGAGCGGTCGCACCAGGCCCGGGTCGAGGGTGCCGCCCGCCTCGCGCGGAACCACCACTCCGGCCAGCAGGGCACCGAAGATCACGTGGAGGCCGAGGGCACTGGTCACCCAGGCGGAGGCGCAGGCGAAGCCCACCAGTACGGCCGCCCGGTACGAGGCGTCCCGTGCGCGGCGCCACAGCAGCCGGCGCAGCAGCGGCCGGGCCCCGAGCAGCATCGCGGCGGTGAAGAGCAGGACGAGGAGCAGCCGCAGCGCCCAGTGGGGCCCGTCGTGGCCGCCGGCATCGATCAGGGCGCCGATGAGCACCGTCCAGCCCATGACGTCGACGAGTCCGGCGGCGGACAGGGCGATCACCCCGGGCAGCGACCCGGTCAGCCCGTTCTCCCGCACGACGGCGGTGAGGACGGGTACCGCGGTGATGGAGAGGGCCACGCCCAGGAACAGCACGGCGGAGACCGGCATCCCGGTCGGCGCACCGAGCCGTACGAGCTCCTCCCGGAAGAGCAGGGCGGCTCCGGTACCGGCGGCCAGGGGCACGAGGAACGCCGCGAGGGAGACCGTCACCACGGTGCGCGCCCGCCGCTTGAGGATCGAGAGGTCCAGCTCGTAGCCCACGGCGAACAGGAAGACGACCAGGGCGAGTTGGGACAGCGCGTTGAGCATGGGGGCGATCTCGGGCGGGAACAGCCTGCGCGCCGCGCCCGGCGCGAGGGCGCCGAGCAGGGTCGGCCCCAGGGCGATTCCGGCGACGAGCTGCCCCACGATCACCGGCTGCCGCAGCCACCGCGCACAGCGCCCCGCGGCATGGGCGACGACCATGACGACGGCCGAGGCGCCGACGAAGTGCGTGACCATCGCGTCCGGGCTCATGGGACCCCCTGCGGGCGGGACGGGGACGGGCCCGGCCGAGTATGACGCCCGCGGGACGCGCACCCGCATCGCTTCCGGTGAACGGCCCGGGACTTCCGGAACTGCATTCCACGGACCTGGCGTTTCTCGGTGTTCCGGACCGGTGTTGGTCACACGTCGGTCACACGGCCAACCGGTCCAGCTCGGGGCAAGGCGGAAGGCTCCGAGACCCTGCCCCGCCATGTCCGGTGACCGTTCTGGCGCAATCGAACAGCGCCAGACGGCGGTCGCTTCCGAAGTGGTGAACATCTGCTGTCCGTGCGCAGAGAACTCCGTGATCGCGGATGCTCGTGCCCATCTGGTACCGGACCCCACCCACCCCGTCGAAGCCTTGGGATCGACAGAGCGCCGCGTCCTCACACCGCACCGATCCGGCGGAATTCATGTGTAGCCCGGGGGAACAAGGACGAGAGGATGCCCGACTGCAGCTCGCGGACGGCTCTATGTGTACCCGTGACGCTTCCAAGCGGGCGGTTCTCTGTGCCTGATGACGGGCGTCAATTCAAGGAAGGCACGGAACGAGCTCCAGCCAGGCTCGCGTCGCCCGGAAGGCAGGGTCGTCACCCTCCAGGAGCGTGCGGAGGGGAAGCAGCGGAGTCAGCATGTTCTTGATCCGGCGTAGTTGCAGCATCTGATCCCGCGGTGCTGATTCCCACCCTTCGGCGAGCCGCGCGCCTGCCTCCAGCGGCACTCCCACGTTCTGCAGGATCTCTGAGCAGAGAGCGGGAAGGTCCCGAGCCGCATCCGCGTCACTCACCCCGAACTCCCGGATCATGTAGGCACGCACGTTGGCAGAATCGGCCATCGCCTGCTGTGGCGTCTGGCTCAGCTCCTTTCTTGAGATTGCGGAGAGAGCGAGGCGACCCCAGCGGAGCCTTGTTTCGTCTGAGAAACCAGGGGACTGCATGCCGCCGACGGCGAAATCGCGCAACTGTTCCCAGTGCTCCAGGGAGCAGGCCCTCGCTTCGGTTGTCAGCAGGTACCGTTCCAGGTCCTCCAGCGAAGAACCGAGGAACCGGCGCCCGCTCCCGTGGCAGCCGCGCGTCTCAGGGGAACGGTCAGAGGATGGGGACTCCGGCACGTTCAAACGCTCCCTTCCCGATGATGATGTCGGCCTGACCCACCGCCGTCTCCGGGATGCTCCGCTGTGAACTGTCTACGCCACTACCGGCGTGCGGCGCAGGGCGGCTCTGAGCCTGTCCGCCGTGCTGTAGGGCAAGATCGCTGGGCTGTTGGTCACGTGGTTGGTCACGCCACAGCCAGGCAAAGCAAAAGAACCCCACCGAAGTGGGGTTCTTGCTGGTGTCCGAGGGGGGACTTGAACCCCCACGCCCGATAAAGGGCACTAGCACCTCAAGCTAGCGCGTCTGCCATTCCGCCACCCGGACTAGGTGGTCGACCCCGGTTTCCCGCGGCGACATGGACAACAATAGCAAAGGATCGGCGGGGTCCCGACCACATTTTCGCTCGGCCGCAGTCCCGCCACGCCGCGCTGACCTGCACGCATGCACAGCACGACGCCGCGAGACGGATCGTCTCGCGGCGTCTGGCGGGCTTCGGCGGCGCCCCCGGCGGCCAACCCGCCCAGGGCTCAGGGGCGTCGGCCGGACGGCGGGCCGTGCGGTCCGGCTCAGGGGCAGCGGATGACCTGGCCCGCGTACGAGAGGTTGCCGCCGAAGCCGAAGAGCAGGACCGGGGCCCCGGAGGGGATCTCGCCGCGCTCGACCAGCTTGGACAGGGCCATCGGGATGCTGGCGGCCGAGGTGTTGCCGGAGTCGACCACGTCGCGGGCGACGACTGCGTTGACCGCGCCGATCTTCTGGGCGAGCGGCTCGATGATCCGCAGGTTGGCCTGGTGCAGGACGACCGCGGCCAGGTCCTCCGGGGTGACCCCGGCCTTCTCGCACACCTTGCGGGCGAGCGGCGGGAGCTGGCTGGTGGTCCAGCGGTAGACGGACTGGCCCTCCTGCGCGAAGACCGGCGGCGAGCCCTCGATGCGGACCGCGTGGCCCATCTCCGGGACCGAACCCCACAGCACCGGGCCGATGCCCGGCTCCGCGCTGGCCTCCACGACCGCCGCGCCCGCGCCGTCGCCGGTGAGGACGCAGGTGGTGCGGTCGGACCAGTCGGTGATCTCGGTCATCTTGTCGGCGCCGATGACCAGGGCGCGGGTGGCGGAGCCGGCCCGGATCGCGTGGTCGGCGGTGGCCAGGGCGTGCGTGAAGCCCGAGCAGACCACGTTGAGGTCCATGACCGCGGGACCGCCGCCCATGCCCAGCTTGGCGGCGACGCGCGCGGCCATGTTGGGCGAGCGGTCGATCGCGGTGGAGGTGGCGACCAGGACGAGGTCGATGTCGTCGGGGCTCAGTCCGGCGCTCGCCAGGGCCTTGCCCGCCGCGTGGAAGGCCAGCTCGTCGACCGGCTCGTCGGGGCCCGCGATGTGGCGGGTCTTGATGCCGACCCGGGACCGGATCCACTCGTCGGTGGTGTCGACCATGGCCGCGAGGTCCTCGTTGGTGAGCACTCTCGCGGGCTGGTAGTGCCCTAGCGCCACCACTCGTGAACCGGTCATGGGCGGGGTCCCCCCTCGTACGGAAGTCAGGATCACCCAGCTTCTCCTGCTACTGGTGGGTACGGGTGCGCGTGACCCGACAGGATTCCGGGGGAGGAATTTGGAGCTTCCCGAGGATCTACCTGCCGGGAGCCGCGTGCGAAGCGGAACCGGGAGAATGACCTCGTCGGATACAGACGAAAACCGAAGGGGTGGGCTGATCACCATGGGACGGGTCACCGAGCGTCGCCGCGTCGTCCGGATCCGGAACGGCACCGCCGGGATCCGGCCGGACACGCTGGTGACCGAGGAACCGCTGGAGATTCGGCTGAACGGCAAGCCGCTGGCCATCACGATGCGGACCCCCGGCGACGATTTCGCGCTGGCGGTGGGCTTCCTGGTGAGCGAAGGGGTCCTCGGCTCCGCCTCGGACGTGCGGGCCGTCACCTACTGCGAGGGCGCGGACGAGGACGGAGTCAACACCTACAACGTCGTGAACGTGCAGCTGGCCGCCGGCGTGCCGGTGCCGGACATCACACTGGAGCGGAACGTCTACACCACCTCCTCCTGCGGCCTGTGCGGGAAGGCCAGCCTGGACGCCGTCCGTACCGCGACCCGTTTCCCGGGGGCCGCCGCCGACGATGCGGTACGGGTCCCCGCGCGGCTCCTCGGCACGCTCCCGGACCGGCTCCGCGCGGCCCAGAAGGTCTTCGACCGGACCGGCGGGCTGCACGCGGCCGGCCTGTTCTCGGCCGAGGGCGAGCTGCTGGACGTACGGGAGGACGTGGGGCGGCACAACGCCGTCGACAAGGTGGTCGGCCGGGCCCTGCGCGAGGGCAGGCTGCCGCTGACCGGGGCCGTCCTGCTGGTGTCGGGCCGGGCCTCCTTCGAGCTCGCGCAGAAGGCCGTCATGGCGGGCATCCCGGTCCTGGCCGCCGTCTCGGCCCCGTCCTCGCTCGCCGTGGACCTGGCGCTGGAGTCGGGGCTGACGCTGGTGGGGTTCCTGCGCGGGGCGGACATGAACATCTACGCGGGCGAGGAGCGGATCACCCTCTGAGGAGCGGATCGCCCTCTGGTGCTGTGACCGGAAAGATCCACCGGGGCGCCCGCCCGCCTCAGCGGTTCCGGCGGGTGCGGCGGGAGGAAGAGGACGGGGACGCGGCCGGCTTCGGGTCCGGGGGCTCGATGCGGTGGAGGTCGAGCGTGGCCGGGAGGGGGGTGGAGCCCGGCCCGCCGGATTCGGCCCAGGCGATGATCTCGTCGGTGGCGGTGTCGTCCAGGGCCCAGCCGAACCAGGCCGCGCGGGCGCCCCGGCGGCGGGCCTCGCTGGTGGGCTGGACCACGATCACGTTGGCCTGCGCGCAGGGGCCGAGGCAGTCGCTCGTACGGACGGCCAGCTGGCCCTCGGAGGCGGCGGCCGCCGCGCGCAGCCGGGCGAGCTGCCCGGCGTGGTCGGAGCCGGGGTTCTTGCGGGGGTCTCCGCAGCAGCAGCCGCGGCAGACCACCAGGGTGCAGGGGCGTTCGGCGCGGGCGGCGATCGGGCGTGTCCAGGTCACCGCCGCACGTTACCGGGCCTGCGGGGCGGGGTGTTGGGCGGGCCGGGAGACGTCCGCCACACGCCCGGCGGGAAGTTCGGCGCCGGAGTGCTCGGCCGGGTCCTGGGCGCGGCGGCGGGCGAGGACCGCGCAGACCATCAGCTGCATCTGGTGGAACAGCATCAGCGGCAGCACGGCGAGGCTCGCCTGGGCCCCGAACAGGACGCTGGCCATGGGGAGTCCGGCGGCCAGGCTCTTCTTCGACCCGGCGAACTGGATGGCCACGCGGTCGGCGCGGCCGAAGCCGAGCCGCTTCGCGCCGTACCAGCTGACGAGGAGCATGACGGCGAGGAGCACGGCCTCCACCAGCAGCAGGCCGCCGAGGCGCGGGAGGCTCACCTGGTGCCAGATGCCCGCGGCCATGCCCGCGCTGAAGGCCGCGTAGACGACGAGCAGGATCGAAGCCCGGTCGACGCGGCCGAGGACCCGCTTGTTGCGTGCGAGGAAGTCACCGACCCAGCGGCGCAGGAACTGTCCCAGGAGGAAGGGCAGCAGGAGCTGGAGGACGATCCTGAGCAGGGAGCCGAGGGAGAAGCCGCCCGCGCCGCCGCCGAGCAGGGCGGCGGCGAGGAGGGGGGTGAGGAGGATCCCGGCGAGGCTGGAGAAGGAGCCGGCGCAGATCGCCGCGGGGACGTTTCCGCGGGCCATCGACGTGAAGGCGATGGAGGACTGGATGGTCGAGGGGACCAGGCAGAGGAAGAGCAGGCCGCTGTAGAGCGGGGGCGTCAGCAGGGTCGGGACCAGGCCCCGGGCGGCCAGGCCCAGGAGCGGGAAGAGCAGGAAGGTGCAGGCGAGCACGGTGACGTGGAGCCGCCAGTGGCGCAGTCCGTCGAGGGCCTCGCGGGTGGAGAGCCGCGCGCCGTAGAGGAAGAAGAGCAGGGCCACGGCGGCGGTGGCGGCGCCGTCGGCGACGGTCGCGGCCTCGCCGCGGGCGGGCAGCAGCGCTGCGAGGCCGACGGTGCCGAGCAGGGCCAGGACGTACGGGTCCAGGGGCAGCCGGGCGGGGAGGTGCGGACGGCGCATGGGCAGGGTGCTCACTTGCTCTAAGTCGTGTCGTCAAAGTCGCGTCTGACTGTCGGGGTGCTCCCTCCATGGTCGGGGGACGGGGGTCATCGGGAAACCCGCACACCGCACTCACTGTCATCTTGAACCGTGATGACCAGGCGTACCCTGGGCGGTATGTACGACCCTGTCCAGCTGCGCACCTTCCTCACGGTCGCCCAGACCCTCAGCTTCACGCAGGCCGCCGGGCGGCTGGGCGTGGGGCAGTCCACGGTCAGCCAGCACGTGCGGCGGCTGGAGGAGGCGACGGGCCGGCCGCTGTTCGCCCGGGACACGCACCGCGTGGAGCTGACGGAGGACGGCGAGGCGCTGCTGGGCTTCGCCCGGACGATCCTGGAGGCCCACGAGCGGGCGGCGGCCTTCTTCGCGGGAACGCGGCTGCGCGGGCGGCTGCGGTTCGGGGCCTCGGAGGACTTCGTGCTCACGCGGCTGCCGGAGATCCTGGAGGGCTTCCGGCACGAGCATCCCGAGGTGGATCTGGAGCTGTCGGTGGAGCTGTCGGGCACGCTGCACGAGCGGCTGGACGCGGGGCGCCTCGATCTGGTGCTGGCGAAGCGGCGGGGGCCGGGGGACGAGCGGGGCCGGCTGGTGTGGCGGGACCGGATGGTGTGGATCGGGGCGGAGGGGCTGCGGGTGGATCCGGAGCGGCCGGTGCCGCTCATCGTGTTCCCGCCGCCGGGGATCACCCGGGCCCGTGCGCTGGAGGCGCTGGAGCGGGAGGGCCGGGCGTGGCGGATCGCGTGTACGAGCGGCAGCCTGAGCGGGCTGGTCGCGGCGGCGCGGGCCGGGCTGGGCGTGATGGCGCACACCCGGGGGCTGATCCCGCCGGGCCTGGTGCGGATCGGCGGGCTGCCGGAGCTGGGGCCGGTGGACTTCGCGTTGCTCCAGGGGCAGCGGCCGACTGCTGCCGGTGAGGCGTTGGCCGCCGCCGTTCTCGCCGGGGGCGACCGGCTCAGCCGGCCGGCCTGACCGGCCCGGCCGCGTGGCCCTGACCGGCCCGGCTGCGCCTGCCGGTGGGGGCCGCCGCTGCGCGGGGCTTCCCCCGCCCCGCCCCTGCCCGGCGCCGCATGTGCGGCTCCGCCGCACGGGGGCTCCGCCCCCGGACCCCCGCGCCTCAAACGCCGGCGAGGCTGGATGTCCCGGAGGGGCTGGACAGACCCCGCGAGGCCGGAAGTAAAGGAGGTCTTGTGGAGGTATCCGCTGCCTGATCAACTGCCGTCCGGCGTGGAGTAGCGTCACCGCGCCGCACGGAGAGGAGCGGGGCCTTGCGCGAGATCACCGTCCCACCGGTCGCCACGGGCGTGCCCGTCGGGGGCCTGGCCGACGCCGTCTTCCAGCATGCCCGCCAGGATCCCGGCCGGGTGGTGCTCGGCCGGAAGACCGCGGGGATCTGGCGCGATGTGACCTCTGGGGAGCTGGCGGCGGAGGTACTCGCCCTGGCGAAGGGGCTGCTGGCCCAGGGGGTGCGGTTCGGGGACCGGGTCGCCGTCATGTCCCGGACCCGGTACGAGTGGACGCTCTTCGACTTCGCCCTGTGGGCGGTCGGGGCCCAGCCCGTCCCCGTCTACCCCACCTCCTCGACGGAGCAGGTGCACTGGATCCTCTACGACTCCGAGTGCACCGCCTGCGTGGTCGAGAACGAGGACCAGGCGATGACCGTGGGCTCGGTGATCGACCGGCTGCCGCAGCTGCGCCTGCTGTGGCAGCTGGACACCGGCGCGGTGGACGACCTCGTCGCCGCCGGGAGCGGGGTCGCCGAGGACGTGGTGCACCGCCACCGGAGCGCCGTGACCCCCGACTCGATCGCCACCGTCATCTACACCTCCGGTACCACCGGCCGTCCGAAGGGGTGTGTGCTCACCCACGCCAACTTCATGTACGAGGCCGACACCCTGGTGCACCGATGGGAGTCCGTCTTCCAGGCCCGGGCCGGCGAGCAGCCGTCCACCCTGCTCTTCCTGCCGCTGGCCCACGTCTTCGGGCGGATGGTGGAGGTGGCCGCGGTGCGGGCCCGGGTCAAGCTCGGGCACCAGCCCGTGCTGGCGGCGGCCGAGCTGCTGCCGGATCTCGCCGCGTTCCGGCCGACCTTCGTGCTCGGGGTCCCGTACGTCTTCGAGAAGGTCTTCGCGGCGGCGCGCCGCAAGGCGGAGGCGGAGGGGCGTACGGGGCCCTTCGACCGGGCGGTGGAGACGGCGGTGCGGTACGCGGAGGCGCGCGAGCAGAAGGCCTTCGGCGTCGGCCCGGGCCCTTCGGCCGGGCTGCGGATGGAGCACCAGCTCTTCGAGAAGCTGGTCTACGGGAAGGTCCGCGAGGCGATGGGCGGCCGGGTGCGGCACGCCATGTCGGGCGGTTCGGCGATGTCGCGCCGGCTCGGGCTGTTCTTCGACGGCGCCGGGATCACGGTGTTCGAGGGGTACGGGCTGACCGAGTCGTGCGCGGCGGCGACGGCGAACCCGCCGGGGGCGACGAAGTACGGCACGGTGGGCCGGCCGATCCCCGGCAGTACGGTGCACATCGCGGACGACGGGGAGGTCTGGCTGCACGGCGGCCACATCTTCTCCGGCTACCTCAACGACCCGAGCTCCACGGAGGCGGTGCTGCGCGGCGGCTGGCTGGCGACCGGGGACCTGGGGCGGCTCGACGAGGGCGGCTACCTCACCATCACGGGCCGCAAGAAGGAGATCCTGGTGACCTCCAACGGCAAGAGCGTGGCCCCCAACGCCCTGGAGGAGCGGGTGCGTTCGCACCCACTGGTGGCGCAGTGCGTCCTGGTGGGCAACGACCGTCCCTATATCGCGGCGCTGCTCACGCTGGACATGGAGGGGGTCGCGCACTGGCTGTCGATGCGCGGGCGTCCGCAGCTGCGGGCGGCGGACCTGGTGAACGACGCGGACCTGACGGCGGAGGTGCGCAGGGCGGTGGTGGCCGCCAACACCCTGGTCTCGCAGGCCGAGGCGATCCGCAACTTCCGGGTGCTGGCCGAGCAGTTCACGGAGGAGCAGGGGCTGCTCACCCCTTCGCTGAAGCTGAAGCGGCGGGCGATCGAGAAGGCGTACGCGAGGGAGGTCGCGGCCCTCTACCAGGCATGACGTTCCCTTCCGCCAGGTTCTGACACGGGTTCTGACGGGGCATCACTTTACTTCGTCATGGATATTGACGATCCGTCAGGTGCCGCACAGAATGCGGGGATTCCGACCGGAGGGGATCCCTTACATGTTGCGACCGATCCGCACCCTGGCCGCCGCGGCAGCGGCCCTCGCGCTCGTCTCCGCCTGCAACTCCACCTCCGACGGCACCGCCCCCGGCAAGCACGGAGCCGCCGGGAACTCCCGCGGGGTGACCGCCGAAGCGATCAAGGTCGGCGGCATCGTGTCCATGACCAGCGCCAGCGGCTACAGCAAGAAGGACACCGACCTCGGGGCCAAGGCCCGGTACCTCAGAGCCAATGCCGAGGGCGGCGTCCACGGGCGGAAGATCGACTACCTCGGTGCGGAGGACGACGGCCAGGACCCGGCGAAGAACCTGGCGTCCGCCCGCAAACTCGTCCAGCAGGACAAGGTCTTCGCGGTCTCCCCCATGAGCTCGGTGACCTTCTCCGGGGCCGATTTCCTGGAGCAGGAGAAGGTCCCCACCTTCGGCTGGGGCACGCTGCCCGCCTTCTGCGGACCGAAGTACATCTACGGGTTCAACGGCTGCCTGGTCCCCAGCCCCGGCGGCACCCTCAACCAGACCTGGCCCGAGGGGATCGGCCAGATCCTCGGCGGGGCCCAGGGCAAATCGGTCGCGGTCATCGCCAACGACAGCGATGCCGGGAAGTTCGGCATCCGCACCTTCCAGCAGGGCTTCACCAGCGCCGGGTTCACGGTCTCCTACGCCAAGGCCTCCGTGCCCGGCACGGCCGTGCCGAACGACTGGTCCGCGTACGTCAAGGAGATCATGGAGAGCAACGGCGGCAAGGCCCCGGACGCCGTGGTCTCCGTCATGCAGACCCCCAACAACATCGGGCTGTTCACCGCGCTCAAGCGCAGCGGCTACAGGGGCCTGCTCTCCGACCCGACCGACTACGACCCGGGCCTGCTCGCCAAGGACGCCACCAAGCAGGCCCTCGACGGGGTGCACGTCCTGCTCCAGTTCCAGCCCTTCGAGTCGGCCCATCCGCAGATGACGCAGTTCAAGGCCGACATCAAGGCGGCCGCGGGCGGCCAGGAAGTCCCCCTCAACATGCACATGTTGACGGGCTACATGTCGGCCGACCTGTTCGTGTCCATCGCGCAGAAGGCGGGCAAGGACCTGACCGTCGAGTCCTTCCAGGCCGCCGCGCAGAGCTTCTCCGACACCGGCACGCTCGTCGGCGACCGGTCGGAGCCCAAGGGGCAGAAGGACAGCTTCGGCTGCGGGGCGCTCGTGCAGCTCAAGAACGGCGCGTACGAGGTCTCCGTCCCGTTCAAGTGCTACGAGCCCATCCCCTTCAAGTAGGGGACGCGGTATGGGAGATCTGCTCGTCTTCGTGCTGAGCGGTCTGGTCTCCGGCGCCCTGTACGCACTGCTCGCCACCGGGCTGGTGCTGTCGTACTCGGCATCCGGGCTGTTCAACTTCGCGCACGGGGCCACCGCCTACCTGTGCGCGCTCACCTTCTACGAGTTGCACTCGGGGCTCGGGTGGCCCGCCGTACCGGCGGCGCTGCTGGTGGTGCTCGTACTGGCCCCCGCCCTGGGCTGGGGGCTGGACCGGCTGATGTTCCGGCGGCTCGCGCGGGTCGGCGAGACCGCGCAGATCGTCGCCACCATCGGCCTGCTGGTGGCCCTGCCGGCCGCCGGCCTATGGGTGGTGGAGCTGCTGGCCGACGCGGGCGCGCCCGTGAAACCGGCGGAGAACCAGTTCGGGCTGCCCGGGGTGGGGCCGAGCCCCGCGAAGTCCTGGCAGCTCGCGGAGGGCGTCGGCATCGACTCCGACCAGCTGATCACCTGGGTGGTGACGGCGCTGGTGGCGGTGGCCCTGTGGGTGCTGATGCGGCACACGCGGCTGGGGCTGCGGCTGCGCGCCGCCGTCGACAACCGGTCGCTGACCGAGCTGCGCGGGATCAGCGCCGACCGGCTGTCCTCGGTGGCCTGGATGATCGCGTCGGGACTGGCCGGCCTGGCCGGTGTGCTGGCCACACCCCTGCTGGGGCTGTCGGCGCACGACTTCACCCTGTTCCTGTTCGTCTCGGCGACGGCGGCGGTCATCGGGCGGTTCGCGTCCGTGCCGCTCGCCTTCGCGGGCGGACTGGGCCTGGGCGTCCTGCAGAACCTGGTGGCCGGGTACGCCTCCTTCGCCGAGCGGATCACCGGATTCCGTACCGCGGTGCCCTTCCTGATCCTCTTCGCGGGCCTGCTGGTGCTCACCCGGCGGGCCCGGACCGCGGGGGTCGCGGCCGCGGACGCGCCGCCGGTGGACCATCTGGCCGGAGCGTCCTGGGGCCGGCGGTGGGGGGTGTGGGCGGCGGGCGCGGGGCTGCTCTGCGTCGCCTTCTACACCGTGACGACCCCCTTCTGGAGCGGGCTGCTGGCGCAAGGGCTGGCCATCGCCCTGGTGTTCATGTCCTTCACCGTGGTGACCGGGCTCGGGGCGATGGTCTCGCTGGCGCAGGCCACCTTCGTGACCGGTGCCGCGCTGGTCGCCGGGCTGCTGATGAGCCGGGGCTGGCCGTTCGTCACGGCGCTGGCGGTGGGCACCTGCGTGGCGGCCCTGCTGGGGGCACTGGTCGCGCTGCCCGCGCTGCGCCTCGGCGGGCGGTCGCTGGCGCTGGCGACCCTGGCGCTGGCCTTCCTCGCCGACCAGGTGCTGTTCCAGCTGAGGTGGCTGCGCAACGGGGATTCGGGATGGCCGGTCCCCCGGCCGGTGTTCGGGCCGGTGGACCTGTCCGACGACCGGGCGCTGGGGGTGGCCCTGGTGGTCCTGGTCTCCCTGGTCGCCGCCGCGCTGAGCGCACTGCGCCACTCCCCGTCGGGGCGGGCGATGCTGGCCGTACGGTCGGCGCCCGCGGCGGCGATGGCCTCGGGGGTGTCCGTACTGCGCACGAAGCTGCTGCTGTTCACGCTGTCGGCCGGGCTGGCCGGGTTCGGGGGCGTCATGTACGCCTCGTACAACACCCGGATCACGGCGACGGACTTCACGGCGATGACGGGGCTGGTGTGGCTGGCGGTCGTGGTGGCCGCGGGCGTGCGCAGACCGCAGTACGCGGTGGTGGCGGGGCTGGTGTTCGCCGTCGCTCCGCGGGTGCTGGCGGACTATGTGACGGCCTCGGCCCATCTGCCGGTGATCCTCTTCGGCCTCGCCGGGCTGGCCCTCGCCAACGACCCGGACGGGTACTGCGCGGCCGTGCCGGTGCGGTTGGCGAAGCGGCGCGCCGCCGCCTCTCGGGGCTCCGCCCCGGACCCCGCGCCTCAAACGCCGGCGGGGCTGGATCTGGGGGCTCCGCCCCCGGACCCCTGCGCCTCAAACGCCGGCGAGGCTGTTCTTTCAGCCCCTCCGGCGTTTGAGGAGCGGGGTCCGGGGCGGAGCCCCGGGAAACGGCGAAAGGGCGGGGTGGGGGAAAGCCCCGCAGGGCCCGACCCCGCCGCACGGCCCGACCCCGCCGCACGGCCCGCCCCCGCGCTGGAGCTGCGCGGCATCACCGCCGGGTACGACGGGGGACTCGTGCTGCACGGGGTCGACCTCACCGTCCGGCGAGGGGAGATCCTCGCCGTGCTCGGGCCGAACGGGGCCGGGAAGAGCACCGCCTGCCGGGTGGCCGCCGGGCTGCTGCCCGTCACCGCCGGGGCGGTGTACGTCGGCGGCCGCGACGCCACCCACGACGGCCCCGTACGCCGGGCCCGGGCCGGGGTGCTGCTCGCCCCGGAGGGGCGCGGGATCTTCCCCTCGCTCACCATCGAGGAGAACCTGGCCCTGTACCTCGGGGAGGCCGATGCCCGCGCCGCCGTCTACGACCGGTTCCCCCGGCTCGCGGAGCGGCGCGGGATCCCCGCCGGCTCCCTGTCCGGCGGGGAGCAGCAGATGCTCGCCCTGGCTCCGCTGCTCCAGCGGCCGCCCGGGGTGCTGATCGCCGACGAGCCCTCGCTCGGGCTCGCTCCGCGCGTCGTGGACGAGGTGTACGCGCTGCTCACCGAGCTCCGCGAGGCCGGGACGGCGCTGCTGCTGGTGGAGGAGAAGGCGGCCGAGATCCTCGGGATCGCCGACACCGTCGCCTACCTCTCCCAGGGCCGGGTCTCCTGGTGCGGCCCACGGGCCGAGGTGGAGGCGGACCGGCTCACCGAGGCCTACCTGGGGATGGCCACATGAGCGGATACGTACTCCAGGCCCGGGGCGTCAGCGTCCGGTTCGGTGGTGTCAGGGCGCTGACGGGGGTGGACCTCGGCGTCCGGGCCGGCGAGGTGTGCGGGCTGATCGGGCCGAACGGGGCCGGGAAGACCACCCTGTTCGACGTGCTGTCCGGGATCCGGCGGCCCGACGAGGGGCGGATGCTGCTCGACGGGACGGACATCACCCGCCGCTCCCCCGTCTGGCGGGCCCGGCACGGGATGCGCCGGACCTTTCAGCGCCAGCAGCTCTTCGGGCAGCTCAGCGTCGCCGACAACGTGCTGGTGGCGCAGGAGTGGCGGGGCGGCGGGGGCGGCCTCGCCGCCGACCTCACCGGTTTCCCGGCGCGGCGGGCCCGGGAGCGGGAGCGGCGGGCCCGGGGTGAGCGGGTGCTGGCGGGCTGCGGGATCGACGCGCTCGGGACGGCGTACGCGGGCGGGCTGCCGGTCGGGCAGGGCCGGATGGTGGAGCTGGCCCGGGCGGTGGCCGATCCGCCACGCGTGCTGCTGCTCGACGAGCCCGCCTCCGGCATGTCGGCGCCCGAGCGCGAGCGGCTCGCGGCGGTGATCCGGCGGCTGGCCGCGGAGGAGGGCTGCGCGGTGCTGCTCGTGGAGCACAACGTGGCCTTCGTGATGGACCTCTGCACCCGGGTGGTCGTACTCGACCTCGGGACGGTGCTCGCCGAGGGCACACCGGCCGAGGTCCGGTCGGACGCGCTCGTCCGGGAGGCGTATCTCGGGAGCTCTCCCGGCCCGCCGTGAAGGCCGGTCCGGGTGGCGGGAATACGTCGTGCGGGGGGCCGGTTGTGGCCCCCCGTAGCCGTATCACCGACCCGAGGGAATCACCCGACGTGTATCAGGTCCCCACCGTCAAGCTCAACAACGACACGCTCATGCCCCAGCTCGGCTTCGGCGTCTGGCAGGTCCCGGACGCGGAGGCGGAGCGCGCCGTCGCGACCGCGCTGGAGGCCGGCTACCGCAGCATCGACACGGCGGCCGTCTACGGCAACGAGGACGGCACCGGCAAGGGCCTCGCCGCCTCCGGGGTGGCCCGCGAGGAGCTGTTCGTCACCACCAAGCTGTGGAACGGCCCGCAGCAGACCTGGGACCGGGACGCGGTGCTGCGCGCCTTCGACGACTCCCTCGGCAAGCTGGGCCTGGAATACGTCGACCTGTACCTGATCCACTGGCCGCGCCCGATGCGCGAGGACTTCGTCTCCATCTGGAAGACCTTCGAGGAGATCGCCGCGAGCGGCCGCGCCAAGGCGGTCGGCGTGTCCAACTTCCGCCCGGCGGACCTGGAGCGGATCGCCCGGGAGAGCGCGCTGGTCCCGGCCGTGAACCAGATCGAGCTGCACCCGCTGTTCCCGCAGGCCGAGCTGCGCGCCGTGCACGCCGAGCGCGGGATCGCCACCGAGGCCTGGTCCCCGCTGGGGCAGGGCAAGGAGCTGCTGACGCTCCCGGCCGTCACCGGGATCGCCGCCAAGCACGGCCGCAGCGCCGCTCAGGTGGTGCTGCGCTGGCACCTCCAGCTCGGGAACGTCGTCATCCCGAAGTCCGTGACCCCCTCGCGCATCCGGGAGAACCTGGACGTCTTCGGCTTCGAGCTGGACGCCGCCGACATGGCCGCGCTGGACGCCCTGGGCGCGGGCGCGGCCGCCCGCCGGATCGGTCCGGACCCGGCCGTCTTCGACGTGTGAGCGGCGGCCGCGTGAACCTTTCCGAGGGGCTCTACCGGATCCGCAACGTGCAGAGCGGGCTGGTGCTCCAGTTGGAGGGCGCCTCCCGGGTGCGGGTCGGCCCCGACGGGCCGCCCGCTCCGGCGGCCGCCCGCCGGTGGCTGATCTCGCCGGTGCACAGCGGCGGCGGGATCTTCCACGTGGTCAGCGAGGACAACGAGCGGCGGCTCGACGTCGCGAACGCCTCGACGGACAGCGGCGCCCGGGTGCAGGTGTGGCGGGCGAACGCCTTCGGCGCGCAGGAGTGGATCGTCGAGGAGCACCTCGACGATCCGGGCGTGGTGTCCCTGATCGCGTGCATCAGCGGGCTGCTGCTGGAGGCCGACGGGGAGGGCCGGGTCCGGCAGGGCGAGGACACCGACTCCCCCGCCCAGTGGTGGCGGCTGGAAGCGCTTTAGCAGGCCGGCGCGGAGCCGTCAGGCGTGTACGAAGCTTCGTACGCGGTACGTCGGCTCCGCGCGCGGGGTGTCCTGGTCGGGCAGCAGTTCCAGCCGGGACGCCAGTTCGTGCGGGGTGATGCCGCGCGGGCTGACGCGGGAGGCGTACCGGCCCGCCAGCAGGGCGGCGGCGGTGGCGCGCGGGGTACGGCCCTGGCCGTGGCCCGTGAAGCGGGTCTCGGCGGCCGGGCGCAGGCCCGCCCGCGCCGTGAGGGCCGCGATCCGCTCCGAGGAGTCCGCGGGGGTGGACGTGAGGTGCGGCGCGAGCACGGCATCCATGTCGCTGCCGACATCGTGCGCGGAGTCCTTGTCGACGGTGGTGACGAACACCCCGCCGGGGCGCAGCACCCGCCCGGCCTCGGCGACGATCTCCTCCACCGCGCCCGGTTCGCGCAGCAGGTGCAGCAGCCACACGGCGCTCACCGCGTCCAGCGAGCCCGACCGTACGGGCAGCCGGGTGCCGGAGGCGAGGACGACGGGGACCCCGCGGCGGAGCGCCATCGAGGCCATGCCGTACGAGGAGTCCGCGCCCAGGACCAGCAGCCCCGGGCGGGCCAGCCGGGCGGTGACGATGCCCGTGCCGCAGCCGAGGTCGAGGAGGGTGCGCGCGGGCGCCGGGAGCAGGCCGAGGACCGCCGCGGCGGCGGCCTCGGCGCGGGGGATCCCACCGCGGGTGGCGTCGTAGGCCTCGGCCTCCGCGTCGTAGTCGAGCAGGGAGCCCGGTATCGGCATCAGCGCGCGCCGTGGGCGGGGGCGAGGGATTCGACGCGCTCGGCGAGTGCGAAGTCGTTCGCCGTGACCACTCCGCCCGCGTCATGGGTGTTCACCGACAGGCGGACCGTGTTGTAGCCCAGGGTCAGGTCGGAGTGGTGGTTCAACTCCTGCTGCACGGAGGCGATGTGGGCGACCAGGGCGCTCGCCGCGAAGTGCGTGCCCAGTCGGTAGGTACGGAAGATCCGGTCGTCCTCGAAGGCCCAGCCCGGGAGTTCCCGCAAGCGGTCCTCGATCTCCTTCTGCGACAGCGGCTCACTCGGCATGCACCGGCTCCTTTTCCCGTGACGTGGAGTCAAGGTTCCCACAGCACGCGCCGGTGTGAACCTTTCGCGCCATAGTGCGCCCGGGTACTTCCGTGCCTTCCGTGCCGAGCGCGACGCCCCTATGCTCCTGCGCCTGACGAGACTGTTACCAGCGGTAACGAGGGGGCACCGGATGGCCGGCACGGGAAGTTCCAGGCGTACGTTCATGGCGGGCGCGGCGGCCGGGGCCGGGGCCCTGACGGCCCCCGGGGCCGCGGCGGTCCCGGCGGCGGCGGCCGGCACCGCCACCACCGCCGGCGCGGCCGCTGCCGCGACACCGCCGAACGGCCGCAGCGTCGCCGTACTCGGCGGCGGGGTCGCGGGCCTGACGGCCGCCCACGAACTGGCGGAGCGCGGCTACGCCGTCACGGTGTACGAGCGCCGGGCGCTCGGCGGCAAGGCCCGCAGCATGGACGTGCCCGGCAGCGCCCGCGGCGGGCGCCGGCCCCTGCCCGCGGAGCACGGCTTCCGCTTCATCCCGGGCATCTACCACAACCTGCCCGACACCATGCGGCGCATCCCCTTCCCCGGTAACCCGAACGGGGTGTGGGACAACCTCGTCGCCCCGCCCGAGATGATGTTCGCCCGGGCCGGCGGCCGCGAGGACCTGCGCGCACCCATCCCGTGGCCCGGCCACTCCGCCGCCGGGCTGACGCCCGACGAGCTCCGGCGCGCCCTCGGCGGCATCCTGCAGACCCTGGTCCGCCTCCCCGCGCACGAGACGGCGTACTTCGTCGACCGCGCGCTCGTCTTCCTCACCAGCTGCGACGAGCGGCGCGACGAGGTGTGGGAGCGCACGCCCTGGTGGGAGTTCGTACGCGCGGGGCAGATGTCCGCCGAGTACCAGCGGATCCTCGCCGTCGGCATCACCCGCAACATCGTGGCCACCAAGGCCGAGGAGGCCTCCACCCGTACGGTCGGCACCCTCGGCGAGGCCTTCGTGTTCAACGCGCTCGGGCGCGGCGCGGACGGCCCGCCCGACCGGATCCTCAACCTGCCGACCAACGAGGCGTGGATCGACCCCTGGGAGGCCCATCTGCGCACTCTCGGCGTGGAGTTCAAGCTCGGCTGGACGGTACGCGAGGTGCGGTACGGGAACGGCCGGGTGAGCGGGGTCGTGGTCCTGGACCCGGCCGGGGCCGCGCAGACCGTCACCGCCGACCACTACGTGTCGGCCCTGCCCGTCGAGCACGCCCGCCGCACCTGGAGCGCGGGCCTGCGGGCCGCCGACCCGATGCTGGGGCGCTGCGACAAGCTGGAGACGGACTGGATGACGGGCATCCAGTTCTATCTCACCGAGCGGGCCCCGCTGGTGCACGGACACCTCAACTGCATCGACTCCGCCTGGTCGTTGACGGCGATCCAGCAGGCGGAGCACTGGCCGTCCCGCGACTTCCCGGCCCACTACGGGGACGGCAGGGCGGTGGACTGCCTGTCGGTGGACATCTCGGAGTGGGACAAGCCGGGCATCCTGTACGGGAAGACGGCCAAGCAGTGCACCCGCGAGGAGGTGGCGCGGGAGGTGTGGGCGCAGCTGAAGGCCTCCCTCAACGACACCGGCAGGACCGTGCTGGCCGATTCCGCGCTGCACTCGTGGTTCCTGGACCCGGGCGTGGACGGGCTCGGCACCCCGAACCCCACCAACGAGGACGAGCTGCTGATCCATCCGACCGGCACTTTCCACAACCGGCCGAGCGCGGGCACCCGCGTCCCGAACTTCTTCCTCAGCGGTGACTACGTGGCCGTCGACATCGACCTGGCCACGATGGAGGGGGCCAACGCCTCGGCCCGCGCGGCCGTCAACAGCCTGCTGGACCACGACGGTTCGGCGGCCGCCCGGTGCACGGTGACGCCGCTGTACCGGGCGCCGGGGGTGGAGGCCGCCCGGCGGCACGACCGGTGGCGCTACCGGCTCGGCCTGCGCAACGTCTTCGACCTGGGATGAGCCCTGCCGGCCGGACCCGGTCAGGGCTAACGTCGTGAGCATGACTACGGCGAAGGTGGGCACGCTGCTGCGCGACTGGCGGGAGCGGCGCGGGATCAGCCAGCTGGAGCTGGCGGGACGCGCCGACTCCTCCTCCCGGCACATCAGCTTCGTGGAGAACGGGCGGTCCCGGCCGAGCGAGGAGATGGTGCTGCGGCTGGCGGACCATCTGGACGTGCCGGTCCGGGACCGCAACGCGCTGCTGCTGGCGGCCGGTTACGCGCCCCGGTACCCGCACACCCCGCTGGACGATCCGTCGATGGGGGTGCTGCGCGAGGGCCTGGAACGGCTGCTGACCGGCTACGAGCCGTATCCGGCGCTGGTCGTGGACGGGACCTACACGGTGGTGGCGGCGAACCGGGGCATCGCGATGCTGATGGACGGGCTGCCCGAGCACCTGCTGGCGCCGCCGCTGAACGCCATGCGGCTCACCCTGCACCCGGAGGGGCTCGCCCCGCGGATCCACAACCTGCGGGAGTGGCGCGGGCACCTGCTGGACCAGATGGATCGGCAGCTCGCCCTGTCGCGTTCCGCGCCGCTGCGGGCGCTGTACGAGGAGGTCGCGGCCTACCCCGTGGCGGACCGGCAGGACGGGCACGGGTCCGGCGCGCACGGGGCCGGGACGTACGGAGCTGGGGCCGTTGAACCGGAGGACGCGGTTCCGTACATCGCCCTGCCGCTGCGGATCGAGCACGACGGGCAGTTGCTGTCCTTCGTGTCGTCCATCTCCACCTTCAACACGCCGATGGACGTGACCGTCGCCGAGCTGGCCGTCGAGACCCTGCTCCCGGCCGACCCTGCGACGGCGAAGTACCTGCACTCGCTGACTTCCTGAGCCGGCCGGACGCAGCGCCACGGGGACGGGTGCCGGAGCCGAGTGCGCGGCCCCGGAACCCGATGGCTCCACTGTGCCGCGCGGCCTGCGAGCGGGTCGATTACCTCGCAGGTCATGCCAACCTTTCTTGAGCCCGAGGGCAGGAAAGGTTGGGGGGCGCCCTGGTTCGCCGGAGGGCGGGGGGCTAGGCTTCACCCAGCCCAGAACACTCGAACTCCTTCTCGACTCACGGAGAATCCGCAGGTGCGAGCCGCCGCCCGACCCGCCCTCGCTGCAATCTGGCGTCGTATCGAGGGGCTGTCGGACCAGCGCGGCAAGGATCCTGCCGAGGTGCTGGCCGTGGAGCGGCTGAGCCGTCTCTCCGGCGTCGAACCCGCCCGGATCCCCGGGGTGGTGGCGGGCACGGTCTGCGAGCTGGCGCTGGACCAGCGGGTGCACCGGCGGTTCCTGCGCCTGCGGGCCACCCGGCGCGACAAGCACGGCCGGGAGTGGCCGCTCGCCGCCATCGCCGACGACTTCGGGGCGCCCGGCGCCTCCCTCGGCCCCCTCAACGCGGGCACCGGACTGCCCCGGCTGGGCCACGCGGCCGGCGTGCAGCGCTTCTTCGGGGTCTACGCGGGCTTCCTGCTCGCCGACAGCAAGAGCGCGGTGGAGCGGGCCCTGGCCCTCACGTCGGCCACCGCCCCGGACCGCGGGGACGACCTGGAGCACCTGTCGTACCTGACGGGCATGACCCCGCACGCCGTCCGGCTGACCCTAGACGGCAGGCCGCCCCGGCTGCCGCTCAAGGAGCAGGTGCACCAGCGGTTCGAGCACCTGCGCCGCACCCGGCTCCGCGAGGACGGTCAGCCCCACGCGCTGGCCGCCATCGCCAAGTCCTTCGACGCCTCAGGGCAGTCCCTGACCCGGGTCGCCCAGCGCGAGGGCCTGCCGAACCTGGCGGCGGCCGCCGGGATCCAGCGCTTCTACGGCGTCGAGGGCGGCTTCCTGCTGGCCGAGGACACCGAGGCGCTCGCGACCGTGCTGTCCGGGATCGAGCGCGAACTGGAGTCCGCCGAACGGGAGGCGGAGAACCCGATGCTGGCGGTGATGCGGGGGCACGACGTGCGGAGCATCGTCACCCGGGCCGGGCGGCTGTCCCCGCAGGGCTGGAAGTCACTGGCCGACCACTTGGACGATCTCCTCGCGCGCGAGGGGCAGCTCGGGCTTCCGGGCACGAACGGCGGGGCACCGGCCGAGGGCCGCCCTGCCGAGGGGGGAACGCCATGAGGACCACGCGGGCCATGCGGAGGCTGGGCTGCGATCTGCTGGAGGGCGCGCGGCTGGCGCGCTCGGCGGACGTCACCGAGATCATCGCGCGCGTGTGCGCCGCGTACGGCCGACGGCGCGGCGGGCGGACCGTGGACTTCCGCTTCGTTCCGTTCCCGCCCGGCACCGCCAGCGGGCTCTGGCTCCAGATGGACGAGCGCGACCTCCTCGTGATCGAGGAACACACCCGGCCCGAACACCAGCTCGTCATCGCCTGCCACGAGTTATGGCACGTGGACGAGGGCACCTGCGACAGCCACGGACCGGGCATGGCGGTGGCCGCGCGGCTGACGGGCCGCAGCGGCGGACTCGCCGAACTGCTGCACTCGGAGGCCGGGCTGAGCTCGGTGGTGCGGCAGGCGGCCGCCCGGGCCGACCAGGAGGATCCGGCGGAGATCCGGGCCGAGATCTTCGGCCTGCACCTCGGCAAGATCCTCAAGGGGTACCTGCCACCACCCCGGGAAGAACAGTTCCCCGAGGCGATCGAGCGCATCAAGACCTCGCTCGGCTGGGGACGTTGAGCGCCGCTCCGGCGGCCGGGCCCAGGGCGCGACCTGGTCCCGGCCGGCGGCCGTGCGCCACCCCGCCGAGCAACTTCCCCGCCGATGCCCTTCGCACGGCCCTGACAGAGAGCACCACACGATGACCCAGTCTTCCCCGCCCCGCCACGCCGTCGTCATCGGCGGCAGCATGGCCGGCCTGCTCGCGGCCGCCGTGCTCGCCGAGCACGCGACGGTCACGATCATCGACGCGGACACCCTGCCGGACAGCCCGGCGCCCCGGCGCGGACTCCCGCAGGCCCGGCACGTCCACGTCATGTGGTCCGGCGGGGCCCGCGCCATCGAGGAGATCCTCCCGGGCATCACCGGGGACTGGACGGCGGCGGGCGCGATCCGCCGCAGCCTGCCCACCGACCTCGTCACGAAGACCGCCCAGGGCTGGATCCCGCGCTTCGGCGAGAAGCAGTTCAACATCTCCTGCAGCCGCGACCTCCTCGACTCGGTGGTCCGCGCCCGGGTGACCGGCCTGACCGGCGTCTCCACCCTCCAGCAGAGCCGGGTCCGCGGCCTGGAGGGCACGGCGGCACGGGTCACCGGCGTCCGCGTCGACACCCCGGACGAGGCGGGCAGGCTCATCGCCGCCGACCTCGTGGTGGACGCGTCCGGACGCGGCTCCCGCGCCCGGAACTGGCTCCAGGAACTCGGCGTCAGCGGCATCAGGCGGGCCGAGGTCGACTCCGGACTGGTCTACGCGACACGGATCTTCGAGGCACCCGCCGGAGCCCACGCGGCGAACTTCCCCATCGTCAACGTGCAGTCCGACCCGCGCGTGCACGTACCCGGCCAGACGGCCACCATCGTGCCCATCGAGAACGGCCAGTGGCAGGCCACCCTGTCCGGGACCCGGGGCGGCCAGCCGACCGGCGACCCCGACCAGTTCATCCCCTTCGCCAAGGGCATCCGGGACCCGATCGTCGGCGAACTCCTGGAGGGGAAGAAGCCGCTGACGGACGTCGCCGTCACCCAGGGCACCGCCAACCGCCGGATCTACTTCGAGAAGGCCGACCTGCCCGACGGCTTCTTCGCCGTCGGCGACTCGGTCGCCACCTTCAACCCGCTGTACGGGCAGGGCATGACGGTCGCCGCCCAGGGACTGCTGGCCGTACGCGCCCTGCTGCGCGCCAGGGGCGGGCTCTCCCACCCCTCCCTCGGCCGCCAGGCCCAGCGGGCGCTCGCCCCGCAGGTGAGCACCGCCTGGGAGCTGGCCACCTCGCAGGACATCCTCTACCCCGGCGCCACGGGGATGCGGCCCCGGGCCGGCGCCGGGGTACTCAACGGGTACGTCGACCGGCTGATGACGGGCGCCACCACGCGGGAGGCGCTCACCGCGGCCTTCCTCCAGGTGATCACCATGAGCAGCGCGCCCACGTACTGGCTGCGCCCCTCGGTGGTGTGGCGCGTGCTGCGCGCCTCGGACCGGGAGGCCCTGAAGGCGCCGCCGCTGACCGCGGCCGAACGGATCGTCGCCGGCCTCGACCAGGACGCCGACCCGGTGGGCCCGGCCGACCCGGTCGGCCGGGCCAGATGACGGACGGCCTCATCCTCTACGTGCCGGGCGCGGTCCTGATCCTGGTGCTCCTCGCCAAGGCCCCGACACTGCGCCGGGGCTGGGACCAGCCGCTGATGCGGGCGGTCTGCGCGCTGCTCGTCGTCGGCTCCCTGGTCATGTTCCTGGCGGCGCCGCCGACGATCTCCGCGGTCAACCGTCTCACCGGGGTGGTCAACTTCTCGGCGCCGCTCGTGTTCGGTGTGCTCACCGCGTTCTCGGGCTCCTGCGTGGTGCTGGTCCTGCAGTGGGGCGGCGGCCCGCCGGCCGTGGTCCGGCGGGCGACGTGGCTGACGGTGGCCGTCTTCGGCGGGGTCTCGCTGCTGATCGTCGTCCTGTTCGTGATCGGCGACGCGCCCGTGGAGCGGCTGCGCGACCTGGACACGTACTACGCCAACACGCCGTGGATCCGCGAGATGATCATCTGCTACCTGCTCGCGCACACCGTCGGCAGCTCGGTCCTGACGGGGCTGTGCGGGAAATGGCTGCTGAGCGCCGACCACTCGCTGCGGCCGCTGCGCACCGGACTGGCCCTGATCGTCTTCGGCGGGCTGCTGGACCTCGGCTACCTCGTCGTGAAGTGGGCCGCGCTGGGCGCCCGCTGGACCGGCCGCGACTGGGACCTGCTGTCCACGCACGTGGCCCCGCCGCTGGCCTCCGGGGCGGCCCTGATGGTCGGCACGGGCTTCATCGTGCCGCTGGTGGGCGGATCGCCGGCCTGGCGGGACTTCAGCCGGTACCGGCGGCTGCACCCGCTGTGGAAGGCGCTGCGCGGCTTCGCCGCCTCCAGCGTCCGCACGGTGCCGCTGACCTGGTGGTCGCCGGTGGGGATCCGGCTGATCCACCGGGAGTCCGTCATCGACGACGGGATCCTGGCCCTGGCCCCCTGGTTCGACCCCGCCGTACGGCGGACCGCGTACGAGGCCGCGCGCGGGCAGGGCCTGTGCGAGGCGCGGGCCGCGGTGGTGGCGGACGCGGCCGTGCTGGCCGCGGCCTGCCAGGGCCGGGCGGCCGGCGCCGGGCCCGAGCACCCGGACCCGTACCGCCTGGACAGCCGGCCGCTGACCGCCCTGTCCCGGGAGTTCCGCGGCTCCCCCGTCGTGGCCGCCGCGCGCCGGGCCGCGGCCGCGGCCGCGCGGAGCTGAGGGCTGGGGGCAAGGGCGGGGCAGGCGCGCCCCGGGCCGACGGGCCCGGGGCGTTCGACGTGCGGTGGCCGGTGCGGCGCGTCAGAGGGCCGCGAGGTTTGGACGGGTGAGTCCGAAGTGGCGCCTGCGGGGAGGTGCCAGGCACGCCCTGCGGGCGGACGACGCCACCTCGGACTCACCCGTCCAGACCGGCCTGCGCGGCGGCGGCCTGGACGGTCTGCTCCAGCAGCACGGCGATGGTCATCGGGCCGACCCCGCCCGGTACGGGGGTGATCAGCGAGGCCCGGGCGGCGGCCGACTCGAAGTGGACGTCGCCGACGTTGCCCTCGTTGTACCCGGCGTCCAGGACCACCGCGCCCGGCTTGATGTCCTCGCCGCGGATGAACTCGGCCTTCCCGACGGCGGCGACCAGCACGTCGGCCTGGCGCACGATCGAGGGCAGGTCCTGGGTGCGCGAGTGGCAGTAGGTGACGGTGGCGTTCTGCTCCAGCAGCAGCATGCCGGCGGGCTTGCCCAGGATCGCGCTGCGGCCGACGACGACGGCGTGCTTGCCGGTCAGGTCCACGTCGTAGGCGGCGAGCAGCCGCATGATCCCGCCGGGGGTGCAGGAGACGAAGCCCGGCAGGCCGAAGCCCATGGCGGCGAAGGAGTGCATGGTGACCCCGTCGACGTCCTTGCCCGGGGCGATGGCCTCGAAGGCGGCCCGCTCGTCGATGTGGTGCGGGACGGGGTGCTGGAGCAGGATGCCGCTGATCTCGGGGTCCTCGGAGAGCGCGGTGAGGGTGGCCACCAGCTCCTCGGTGGTGGTGGCGGCCGGCAGCTCCACGTGGCGGGAGGTGATCCCGGCCTTGGCGCAGCGGTTCTGCTTCATGCGTACGTAGGTCACGGACGCGGGGTCCTCGCCGACCAGGACGGTCGCGAGGCAGGGCGCGGTGCCGGTGCGCTCGGTGATCTTCGCCGCGTGGGCGGCGGTCTGCTCCGAGATGCGCCGCGCGAGGGCGGTGCCGTCCATCAGCTGGGCAGTGGCGGTCGTCATGGGGTCTCCTGAACGTCGCTGCGGATCGCGGTCGCGGTTCGCCCAGGCGCGCGGCAGTCGACATACGGGAGTACGCCGGGCCGCTCCCCGGTGGTGATCCACCCGAACGCCAGTCACGGCCCGCGTCCACTGTAGTCGACATATCCGGTGGTTGACCGGCGCCCGACCTGGGACGATCTAGACATGACGCGCACTTTCGACCACCTCGTCGCCGAAGCGGAATCGGTCTCCGTGGACGGCTGGGACTTCTCCTGGCTCGACGGCCGGGCCACCGAGCAGCGCCCCTCCTGGGGCTACCAGGGGCTGCTGCGGCAGCGCCTGGCCGGGGTCCGGTCCGTGCTCGACATCCAGACCGGCGGCGGCGAGGTGCTCGCCGGGTCCGGTCCACTGCCCCCGCTGACGGTGGCCACCGAGTCCTGGCCGCCCAACGTCCAGAAGGCCACCGAGCTGCTGCACCCGCTCGGCGCGGCCGTGGTCGCCGACACCGACGAGCCGCCGCTGCCCTTCGGGGACGGGGCCTTCGAGCTGGTCACCAGCCGGCATCCGGTGACCATCTGGTGGGACGAGATCGCGCGCGTGCTGCTGCCCGGCGGCTCCTACCTCTCGCAGCAGGTCGGTCCGGCGAGCGTCTTCGAGCTCGTCGAGTACTTCCTCGGCCCGCAGCCGGAGGAGGTCCGGCGCGGCCGGCACCCCGACGACGCGGTGACCGAGGCCACAGCGGCCGGCCTCGAAGTGGTCGATCTGCGGTCCGAACGACTGCGCACGGAGTTCCACGACATCGGAGCCGTGATCTACTTTCTACGGAAGGTGATCTGGATGGTGCCCGGCTTCACGGTCGGGCAGTACCGGGACCGGTTGCGCGAGCTGCACGAACGGATCGAACGCGAAGGTCCGTTCATCGCGCACACCGCCCGTTTCCTCATCGAGGCCCGCAAAACGGGCTGACGGCGGGGCCGGACGGATCCGCGCCGAATCGGTTGCGCGGCCACAGCGTGGCGCAGGTCACTCAATTCAGCGCGTAACGAATCGACTCGGGCGTGCGATGAACCGACAGGTGTCCTCGCGCGGCCCCGGAATACAGACCCCCCTCGGGTCTGTTTCCCGAGTTCGCGCGATGATGTCCCGTCCACCCCATATCTGTTCGCAACGAGAGGCTCCTTGTGTCGCTCAGCCCGTCCCGTACGTTCCCTCCGGAGATCGCCGAATCGGAGGCCCTCGTCGCGCTCGTCGAGCGCGGCCGCGAGCAGGGTCACATCAACGGTGACGACGTGCGCCAGGCCTTCGAGGCCGGCCGCATCCCGGTGGACCAGTGGAAGCGGGTCCTGCGCAGCCTGAACCAGGTCCTGGACGAGGAGGGTGTCGCCCTTCACGTCAGCGCGGCCCCCGCCACCAAGGCTCCCGCCAAGAAGCCCCGCAAGGCCGCCGCCCCCGCCCGCACCGTGGCCAAGAAGGCCGCCGCCGCGCCGCGCCCCATCGGCGCGCGCAAGACCGCGGCCGCTCCCGTGGCCGCCGCGGCGGCTATATCGGCCGACACCGAGGCCGCTGCCGAGGACTCGGCGGATGCCGCCGAGCCGAAGAAGCGCACGGTCAAGAAGACCGCCGTGAAGAAGACGGCCGTCAAGAAGACCGCCGCGGCGAAGAAGACCGGCGCCAAGGACGGCGACGAGGGCGAGCCCCCCGTGGCCGAGGGCGAGGACTGGGCAGCCGAGGACCTCGACGAGGGCGACGAGAAGGAGACGCCCAAGACGGGCGGCAGCGCCGGCTTCGTCCTGTCCGACGACGACGAGGACGACGCCCCGGCGCAGACGGTCATGGTCGCCGGCGCCACCGCCGACCCCGTCAAGGACTACCTCAAGCTCATCGGCAAGGTGCCGCTCCTCAACGCCGAGCAGGAGGTCGAGCTCGCCAAGCGCATCGAGGCGGGTCTGT
This sequence comes from Streptomyces sp. NBC_01408, assembly GCF_026340255.1. Classification (GTDB taxonomy): domain Bacteria; phylum Actinomycetota; class Actinomycetes; order Streptomycetales; family Streptomycetaceae; genus Streptomyces. Next base: position 1,080,288 of record NZ_JAPEPJ010000002.1, read on the forward strand.
TCTCCGAGTACAAGCTCGAAGAGGAGGAGGACCACAAGCCCGCGTTCAAGCGCGAGCTGGAGATCCTCGTCGAGGACGGCCGCCGCGCCAAGAACCACCTGCTGGAGGCCAACCTCCGCCTCGTGGTCTCCCTCGCCAAGCGCTACACCGGCCGCGGCATGCTCTTCCTGGACCTGATCCAGGAGGGCAACGTCGGCCTGATCCGCGCCGTGGAGAAGTTCGACTACACCAAGGGCTTCAAGTTCTCCACGTACGCCACGTGGTGGATCCGGCAGGCGATCACGCGCGCCATGGCCGACCAGTCGCGCACCATCCGCATCCCCGTCCACATGGTCGAGATCATCAACAAGCTGGCCCGTGTCCAGCGCCAGATGCTCCAGGACCTCGGCCGGGAGCCCACTCCGGAGGAGCTGGGCAAGGAACTCGACATGACCCCCGAGAAGGTCATCGAGGTCCAGAAGTACGGCCGCGAGCCGATCTCCCTGCACACCCCCCTGGGTGAGGAGGGCGACAGCGAGTTCGGTGACCTCATCGAGGACTCCGAGGCGGTCGTGCCCGCCGACGCGGTCTCCTTCACCTTCCTCCAGGAGCAGCTCCAGTCCATCCTGGGCACGCTCTCGGAGCGCGAGGCGGGCGTGGTCTCCATGCGCTACGGCCTCAACGACGGCCAGCCGAAGACCCTGGACGAGATCGGCCGCGTGTACGGGGTCACCCGTGAGCGCATCCGCCAGATCGAGTCCAAGACCATGTCCAAGCTGCGCCACCCCTCGCGCTCGCAGGTGCTGCGCGACTACCTCGACTAAACCGTCAGGTCAGTCGGAAGACCGGCCCCCGCGGCGTGAACGGCAGGGAGGCACCCTGCGGAACCAGATAGGCGTGCTCGCGCCGGATCCGCAGGGTGTCGCACCACCCGTCCGTGATCACCAGCACCGGGGCGCCGGGCGGGAAGTCCTCGGCCCGCTGGAGCAGGTCGATGCCCGGCTGCAGCACGGTCCCGCCGCGCCCCCGCACCTTCACCCGGCCCGCGATGTCGGTGGGCGGCAGATAGCCCGCGTCGTACGGCGCCGCGTCACAGAACACGACGCGTGCCGCCGGTACGTCGCGGGCTTGCGCGTACGAGGCGATCGCGCCCAGCGCCTTGCCGAGCAGGGCGGCGTCCATGGAGCCCGATGTGTCGAGCACCACTCCGAAGGTGCAGCGGGCGACCTCCTCGGGCGGGAAGTAACGGCCCGCGCGCGGGATGTCCGGGGTCGAGGCCTGGCGGCGGGCCGGGCGCGCGTAGGACCGTACGGCCACCGGACGTGGCACGTACTCGTCGAACCAGCGCGCGAGCCGGGCGTCCCAGGGCACGGGAGGGTGGGCCAGCGCCCGGATCTCCTGGACCAGCCCGGCGGGCAGCAGTCCGCGTTCCCCGTACGCGTGCAGGTCGAAGCCCTGGACCAGGGCGCGCCGGTAGAACTCGTCGAGGTCCGTGTACGGGCAGCTGCCCGCGTGCGGCAGCGGTTCCCCCAGGATGTCCCCGAGGCCCTTGCCCCGCAGGGTCGCGAGGCGGCGCATCCTGCGCAGGTCGGTGGTGAGCCGGTCGTAGACCTCCTCGACGGACAGGTCCTTCAGCGCCTGGTCGTGGAGGAGTCCCTCGGGCATCTCGCCGATGCCCATCTCCACGAGCCAGCCGTTGACCACGTAGTCGGCCGCCACGTTGTGCAGGTAGGGGTCCCGGGCGCCGCGGCGCTCGCCGTGGCGCAGGGCGGCGTGCAGCATCTCGTGGGCGAGGACGAACCGCCATTCCTCGTCGGTGAAGCGGCGCAGTGGGTTGACGTAGATCTCTCCGGCGCGCGCGCTGACCGCCGCGACCGCGATGGCCTGGGAGCGGGCCAGCTCGGCGTCGGCGACGATGCGCAGCCCTCCGGCGAGCCCGCCGAGCAGCGGGTACGAGGAGACGAACCAGTTCAGCGCGCGGTCCCAGGGGTGCTGGCGGACGCGCTCCCCGGTGATCCGGTCGCGGCGGCCGCCGGCCACGTCCATGGCGGCGGAGACGCTGCGGGTGAGGGCGTGCGCGAAGGCGGTCTCCCAGTCGGGGACGGTGTTGTTCCAGGCGTTCCAGGCCACCAGGACCTGGTCGGGGTGGTCCCCGGCGGTCCCGCACTGCTCGTAGGCGGCGGGGATGCCGTCGCGGCGCCAGCGGGCGGCCAGGGTCTCCTCGTCGCCGCCGGGGTACTCGGCGGGCAGGTGGTCGGGGGCCCGTCCGGCCGGGAAGGTCAGCAGGAAGCGGTTGACGACGGCGCAGCGGGCGGCGCGCTCGAAGCGGTCGGGCTGGGGCCGGTCCGCGTCCTTGGCGGCCGGGACGTGGCCGAAGCCGAGGTGGAGGAAGGCGTGGGCGAGCGTCCAGGCCCATTCGCGGGGGTCTGCGCGCCGGGTGGGGTGGACGTGGACGGTGCCGTTGGAGTCCACGGCGGCCAGTCCCCCGGCGGGGGTGGCCGCGCACTTGGCCTGGCGGCAGATTCCGGCGTCGACGGCGGCGAGGGCCGGGTTCCGCTTGACCAGGGCGAGGCCCTCGGCGAAGGCCTCGGCGGCCGGGTCGGGCCGGTCGTCCTTCCGGGCGCGGGTGCGCGCGCTCACCGGCGGGCCTCGACGAGGCGGGGCATGTCGCGGGCCGCTTCGACGAGGAACCAGGCGGGCAGTACGGGCAGGCCGTCGGTGTCGTCGGCGATGACGGTCTGGGCCACCTCGACGGAGATCTCGGCGAGCTGGACGAGCAGGGACTTGGCCCGGTGGGCGGTCTGCCGGACGGCGGGCGAGACGTGTTCCCTCTGCGCCGGGAGTTCCTTGACCAGGCGGCCGCGGAAGGCCTCGGCGAGGAAGTAGAGCAGGTCGCGGTCGGCGAGGCGGGTGGGCCAGGAGGCGTCGCCCTTGAGGATGGCCTCGATGCCGAAGGTGTGGCGGACGATCTTCGCGTAGCCGCAGAAGGAGACGGCGTGCGCGGGGGTCAGGGTGCCGTGCGCGACGATCTTCAGGGTCTGCTCGTCCAGGCCGGTCCCGAAGGAGTGCAGGGCGTCGGAGAGCATGTGCCAGGACCGCGGGGTGGAGAAGGGCTCCTCCGTCTTGGGCGGCGGCGACCAGAGGTGGTCGGGGCGGTCGGTGACGTAGTCGGTGACCCAGGGGTGGATGCCGTTCTCCCCGGCCCACACCAGCCAGTCGGCCGCGGACGCCTGGAGGTGCACGTGGGTGAGGCGGTTGACGAGGGCCGAGGCGATGGGGCGGGCCAGGGCGTTGTCGGTGGCGCGGTTGCCGGCGCCGATCACGATGGAGCCCGCGGGGAGTTCGTAGGAGCCGATCCGGCGGTCGAGGATCAGCGAGTAGAAGGCTTTCTGGACGTCCGGGGTCGCGGCGTTGAGCTCGTCGAGGAAGAGGCAGTAGGGCTCGTCGCGGGCGATCGCCTCGGGCGGGCAGAACACCGACCGGCCGTCACGGATCTGGGGTACGCCGATCAGGTCCTCGGGGGCGAGCTGCGTACCGAGGAGGCTGACGCACTCCAGCCCGAGCGAGTCGGCGAACTTCCTGACCAGCGAGGACTTGCCGATGCCCGGCGCCCCCCAGAGGAACACGGGACGCACGGTGGCGAGGCCGAGGAGCAGTTCGGGGATCTGGGCGGGGGTGACGGTGACGGCAGCCTGCACGGACTTCCTTCGCGGCGGGAGGGGCGGAACGCGCCCAGTGTGGGCGCACCGGGCGCCCGGCCGCAGCCGATTTTCCCCGCACGGGGACCCTCGTCGGGTCCCCCAGGGTCAGTGGATGACGCTGAAGCTGCGCCAGGGGAGGCTGGCGGGGGCCGTCACGTTCGAGAGGGTGGTGGCGACGTAGATGCCGTCGTCGCGGTCGCCCTTCCGGCAGTCCGGCGTCCGGTACAGGACGACGTCGACGAGGGTGTTGTTGTGGACGTGGGTGGCGCCGTGCGGGACGGCGATGCGGTGGCAGCCCTGCACCGGGGTGTTGGAGTAGCTCACCTCGAGCGTGGAGTCGTGGCCCCGGAAGCTGAGCTCGCCCACGGTGGTCCGGCCCGCCGAGCAGGCGGTGGCGGTCAGCAGCAGTGCTGCGACCCCGGTCATGACGCCGATACGCCGGCTGTGGGTCATGGCGCGGTCCTCGTCTGTGCGGTTGCGGCTGTCATTGGCCACAGCCTGCCCCGGCGGGGTGGGGACGGCATCCGGGGTGCGGCCGTCCGGGTGAACCCATCCCGGACGGCCGCGTCCCGGCACGGGCCTCACGCGCCGGTACGGGGCCTCACGCGCCGGTGGGGGCTCCGGCGCGGCGCGCCCGGCGGGCCGACATGACGGCGTGGACGAGGACGCCCGCGAAGAGGAAGAGCACGCCCTGGTAGACCGCCGCGTAGCCGGACCCGGCGACCAGCCACATCGAGAAGCCGAAGGCCAGGCAGGCGAGGACCGCGTCGCGCACCAGGCGGGCGCGGTCGACGCGCTCCGCCTGGCCCGTGGCGAGGAAGTAGACCTGGGCGGCGGTGGACAGCAGGTACGGGACGGTGGCCGTGAAGGTGGTGACCAGGACCAGCATCTCGAAGACGCCCTCCGAGCCGGATGTGTAGTTGTAGACGGTCAGGCCCGAGGCGAGGAGGACCGTGACGAGGACGCCGACGACCGGTACGCCGCGCTTCTTGGTCGCGAAGGCCTTCGGGAAGAGCCCGTCCTGGGCGGCGGCGTACGGGGTCTGCGCGCTGAGCAGGGTCCAGCCGTTGAGGGCGCCCGTGATCGAGACCACGGCGGCGCAGGCGACCACCGTGCCGCCCCAGGTCCCGCCGAACATGGCGTTCACGGCGTCGGTGAAGGGAGCCTGGGAGGTGACGAGCGTGTCGTGCGCGACCAGGCCGAAGACGGCGAGGGTGCCGAGCAGGTAGACGGCGGCGGCGCCGGCGGTGCCCAGGATCGTGGCCCGGGCGACGTTGCGGGCCGGGTCGCGGACCTCGCCCGCGCTGACGGCGGCGGACTCGACGCCGAGGTAGCTGAAGAGCAGGATCGCCGCGGAGGCGGAGACGGCGCCGACGGCGCTCTGGTCGGTGGCCCGGAAGGGGCCGAGGTTGTCCGCGTCGAAGAAGAACAGCCCGCCCACGGCCACCAGCAGCAGCGGGACGAACTTCAGCACCGTCGAGACCAGTTGGACCGCACCGACGTAGCGGGTGCCGGCCAGGTTGGCGAGCGCCGGGAGCCACTGCACCGCCAGTGCGGCCAGGCACATCGACCACTTGTGCGCGCCGACGGCCGGGAAGAGCACCGACAGGTAGCCGACCGATGCCACCGCGAGGGCCGCGTTCGAGACCCAGCCGGTGATCCAGTAGCTCCAGGCGGCGAGGAAACCGGCGAAGTCCCCGAAGGCCGCGCGGGCGTAGACGTACGGGCCGCCGGTCCGCGGGTGCCGTTGCGACAGGCGGCCGAAGACCAGCGCGAGGGCTATCGCCCCGACGGTGAGCACGGCGAAGGCGACGAGGCTGACGGTCCCGAAGGGAGCCACCGAGGCGGGGAGCAGGAAGATTCCGCCGCCGATGATGTTGCCCATGACCAGGCAGGTGGCGACGGGAAGTCCGAAGCGGCGCGCGTGCGGGTCGCCCTGCGGGCCGGACCCCGCGGTCCCTGCGGTCTCGGTGGGCGGGGCTACGGTGCTGGTCATCGGTGGTGTGCCTCGAAATGTCTCACATGGTGGGCAGGTCGACACATGGTCGGCCACCGCGCAGGCGGCACCAAATCAGCGGATTTCGTCCCGTGCGGGCACCCCTGTGGGCGGAAGGGTTCCGCCGGTGTCCCCCTCCGGCCGCGGATCCTCCGCCGGCCCCTCGGCGGGCCGCGAGGCGGCCCCGGGTCCGACCGGGACCTGCGGGCCGTCCGCCTCCCGCAGCCAGCGCCGCAGCACCACGTGCACCGACTCCGCGCCCACCAGCTCGGCGCCGGGGTCCGAGAGGTCCTTCGGCCACATCAGGAACGGGTGCCCCTGTTCCCCGCCCAGACCGCCGTGCGAACCGATCTGCTCCTCGAAGGCGTGCACCGCGCCCGTACGGGGGTCGTACGCCGAGTTGACCATGATGTCGGCCACGTGCGGGAAGGAGTCGGTGCGCCGGACGGCCCCGGCCGCGCCCGGGCCGAAGGGCGCCAGGAACTCCTCGGCCTCCCCCGGGACGTCCAGCCGTGCCGTCGCCCCGCCCGGGCCCAGCACCACCCCGTCCACCAGCAGGAAGCCCACGCCCGGATGGTTCGCCAGGGTCGCCAGCAGGGCGGGGTGCGCGCGCTCGATCCACTCCCGCGAGGCCCGGCCGGGGACCACCGGGAAGGAGATCAGCCCGAGGTTGCCCGAGGCCAGCACCACCGGGGCGGAGCCGGGCTCCGGACCGGCCTCCTCGTCCTCCTCCACCGGCCGGTGCAGGGCCGCGAGGACGGCGGCGCGGGCCTCGGCGCCGCTGCGGGTGCGGCCGGCCCGGCGGGAGACCGGCAGCCCGCAGCCGGCCCGCACCAGGTCCTTCAGGGTGAGCCCGTACCTGCTCAGGAACGTCTCGCCCGGGCTCTGCCCGTGGTCCGACAGCAGCACGAGCCGGTACTGGCGCGGCGCGTGCTCGGCGACCCGGGCGATCAGGGCGAGACTGCGGTCGAGGCGGGCCAGGACCCGGTCGGTGTCCCGGCCGCTCGGGCCGCTGTGGTGCGCGACCTCGTCGTAGGCGACCAGGTCCGCGTAGACCGCGGCGCGGCCCGCGAGCATGTCCCCGATCACGGCCGCCACCACCACGTCGCGTTCCACCACCGTGGCGAAGGCCCTGATCAGCGGGTACAGCCCGCCCCGGGACACCCTCGGCTGCTCCCCGCGCATCCGTGCCCGCACCGACTGGCCGACCTCCCGTGCCACCTCGGCGACGAAGGACAGGGCCGTACGGACCGCGTTGGCCGGGTCGGAGAAGTACGCGAAGTAGCCCGCGCGGGACCGGTTCGCCCGGCCCCGCCTGGCCGAGACCGACAGCACCAGCGCCAGCTGGTCGGCGCCGCCGCTGAACAGGTTGCCTCGGCTGGCCCCGTCCAGGGTGAGCAGGCCGCCGTCGCCGGTGCGCTCGACGGCCCGCCGCTGGAGTTCGGCGGCGCTGGTGGGCCGGTTGCAGACCACCACCTCGCCGGTGTCCTTCTCGTACCAGCGGAAGGCCGGCACGTCGAAGGTGGAGCCGTGCAGGATCCCGAGCTGGCTGGCCCCGGTCTGGCTGGACCAGTCCGTACGCCACGACGCGACGCGGTGGCTGTCGTCCAGCCAGGCCCGCACCGTCGGCATCAACTCGCTGTCCGAGGCCCGGCGCAGCGCCTCGTACCCGACCCCGTCGAGCTGGAGGAAGACCAGGCCCGGCGCGGCCCCGGCCGCTCCGCGCGCGCCCGCGCGGCCCTGCCTGCGGCGGCGCCGGTCGGCGAGCCGGTAGAGCCGGCGCCGGTAGGCCTCGTCGTCGCGCACGGCGAGCGCGGTCGAGGTCGCCGAAGCCACGGCGGACATCACCGCGGCCACCACCACGGCGGTCTCCGGGGCCACCTCGCCCCGGCCGGCCGGGATCAGGCTGAGCGCCAGCAGCAGCAGCGAGCCGTTCAGGAAGAAGACGAGCAGCCCGAGCACCAGCGCGGGCACCAGCAGCAGCGCCCGTACGAGCACCGGCCAGACGAGAGCGCTCAGCAGGCCGAAGGCTCCCGCGCCCCAGGCGGCGGTCAGGCCGATCTGCGTGATGCTGTCGCCGTCACCGTCGCCGGACTGGAGCCGGAAGTCGGGCAGGATCCCGGCCAGCGCGAGCATCGTGAGGGTGGACACCGCCCATACGAGGATCACCCGTACCAGGGCGCTGCCCGCGGTCCGCCACCGTCCTCGCCACACGCCGCACCCGCCTCACCGCTTCGGCCCGCGCACGCCCGCGGGCCCCCGTCCCGCCTCCCAGGCTCGCACAGCGCCGCTCACCCGGCCGGGCGACACGGCTGCCGCTCCGGTGGCGGTCAGGTGGCGGTCAGGTGCCGTCGTAGCCGGCGGTCGGCATGGAGAGCCTGCGGTGCACCTCGGCCTTCATCGCGGAGGTGTAGCTCGGCTCGTCGAGTCCGGCGGTCTCCAGCCGTACGCCGCGCCGTTCGCATTCGGCGGTGAACTCCTCGACGCAGCGCAGCGCGCGGGCCAGCACCCGGTGGTTGGCGGCGACGAACAGGTCGACCTGCCCGTCGTCGATGCCGGACCAGAGCCCGCAGTGGTCGGAGCGCAGCCCGTAGAAGAGCAGTTGTTTCGTCACGACGTAGCCGTGGTCGGCGGCCCAGCGGGCGCACATCGCCTGCTGGCTGCGGGTGTCCACGGCGAAGGGGTCGGCGTCCAGGTCTTCGAGCGGGGCCAGGCTGGCGATCGCGGCCACGCGCAGCTCTTCCATGCCGCCCGACCCTACTCCCAACCGCCGCCCGGGAGGAGGGGGCGGTCACTTCCGGTTCCCGGCGGATCGACGGGGCAAGCTTTAGGCTCATGACCGAGGCGCGGGTGCGGGCGCGAGGGAGCGCGAGGGAGGGGGCCGGGTGCCGGTGGAGATCACCTGGTGGGGGCATGCCACGTGCACGGTCGAGGATTCCGGGGTCCGGGTGCTGACGGACCCGCTGTTCGCGCGGCGGCTGGCGCATCTGCGGCGCAGGCGCGGGGCGGTGCCCCCGCCCGAGGCGGCGGTGGCGGACGCGGTGCTGGTGTCGCATCTGCACGCCGACCATCTGCATCTGCCGTCGCTGGCGCGGCTCGCGCCCGGCACCCGGCTGATCGTGCCGCGCGGCGCGCGCCGGGCGATGCCGGCGCTGGCGCGGGTGGCCGCGGTGCGCGGGCTGACGGTGACGGAGCTGTCGCCGGGCGACGAGGCCGCCGTACGGGACGGCGTACGGGTACGGGCGGTCAGCGCGCGGCACGACGGGCGCCGGCTGCCGTTCGGGCCGCATCTCGCCCCCGCGCTCGGGTACGTGGTCGAGGGCGCGGCGCGGACCTACTTCGCCGGCGACACCGGGCTGTTCGACGCGATGGCCGAGGAGGTCGGGCCGGTGGACGTGGCGCTGCTGCCGGTGGGCGGCTGGGGACCGTACCTGGGTCCGGGGCACCTGGACCCGTCCCGGGCGGCCGAGGCGCTGGCCGAACTGGCGCCGGCGGCGGCGGTCCCGGTGCACTACGGGACGTACTGGCCGATCGGGCTGGACGCGGTGCGGCCTCACGAGTTCCACGCGCCGGGCGAGGAGTTCGCGCGCCGGGCGCGGCGGCTGGCGCCGAAGGTGACGGTACGGGTGCCCGGGCACGGCGAGCGGGTGCGGCTGCCGTGATCCTGCGCGACGTGGCGGCGGCGGCCGGCCAGGTGCCGCCGGAGACGACCCAGCAGGCGGTCGGCTATCCGGCGCTGTTCGTGCTGGTGGCGCTCGGCGCGCTGGTGCCGGTGATCCCGACGGGGGCGCTGGTCAGTTCGGCGGCGGTGGTGGCCTTCCACCAGTCGCTGCCCTTCGGACTGTTGCTGGTCTTCGGGGTGTCCGCGCTGGCGGCGTTCACCGGGGACGTGACCCTGTACTGGCTGGGCCGGCGCGGGGTGCGCTCGCGCAACGGTTCGCGCTGGCTGGAGGCGCTGCGCGGGCGGGCCACGCCCGAACGGCTGGAGCAGGCGCAGACGAAGCTGGACCGGCACGGGGTGCTGGTCCTGGTGGTCTCCCGGCTGGTCCCGGCGGGGCGCATCCCGGTGATGCTGGCCTGCCTGCTCGCGGAGGTCCCGCTGCGCCGTTTCGCGCGCGGCGACGCCCCGGCGTGCCTGGCCTGGGCGGCGACGTACGGGCTGATCGGCATCCTGGGCGGCTCGCTGTTCCCGGAGCCCTGGAAGGGCGTGGCCCTGGCGGTGGGCCTGGCCCTGCTCATCAGCGCGGGCCCGTCGCTCTGGCGCCGGCTGCGGCCGGGGCGTTGAGCGCCACGGCACCTCCCCGCAGGCGCCCCTTCGGACTCACTCGTCCAGGGTGCGGGAGGCTCCGATCGGGAGGTCCCAGAGGTCTTCGCGGGGCAGGCCGGCGCGGGCCCAGGCATCCCGGGTCCGGTGGAGGGGCTCCATGACGGGTTCCGCGGAGAGGACGAAGGCACCCCAGTGCATGGGGGCCATCCGGCGGGCGCCGAGGTCGAGGCAGGCCCGTACGGCCTCCTCCGGGTCGGCGTGGACGTCGCCGAGCCACCAGCGCGGGGCGTAGGCGCCGACCGGCAGGAGGGCGAGGTCGATGCCGGGGTGGCGGCGGCCGATCTCGGCGAACCAGTGGCCGTAGCCGGTGTCGCCCGCGAAGTAGACCCTGCTCGGGGCCGGGCTGCGGGCGTCGGTGAGGATCCAGCCGCCCCACAGGGTCCGGCAGGTGTCGATCAGGGACCGCTTCGACCAGTGGTGAGAGGGTACGAACTCGAAGCGTACGCCGCCCAGTTCGGCGTGCTCCCACCAGTCGAGCTCGGTGACCCGGGTGAACCCTCGGCGCCGGCACCAGCGGGCCAGGCCCGCCGGGACGAACAGGGCGGTGTGCCGCGGCAGTCGCTTGAGGGTGGGCGCGTCGAGGTGGTCGTAGTGGTTGTGGCTGATCACCACCGCGTCCACGGGCGGCAGGTCCTCCCAGCGGACCCCGACGGGCGTCATCCGGGTCGGGGTGCCGAGGATCCGCCGGGACCAGACGGGGTCGGTCAGCACGGCCAGCCCGCCGGTGCGGATCAGCCAGCTGGCGTGTCCGGCCCAGGTGACGCAGACCGTGCCGGGCGAGGCGGCGGGCAGCGGGGCGGGCTCGTACGGCAGGTCCGGGATGCCCCGCAGCCCCGCGGGATCGGGGCGGAAGGCGCCCTCGCGGGCAAGCCGGGCGAAGCCCCGCAGCCCCGGCAACGGGGTGGTCAGCCGGTCGGCGAAGGAACGGGGCCAGCGGCGTACCTCCCCGAGCGCCCGCGGCCCGGCGACCGTCCCCACGCCCCGGGGGCGGGGGCCGGGGCCGGGGCTCGGGCCCGGGCCCGGGCGGGGCGCAGGCGCGGCGGCAGGGGCGGGAGCCGGAGCGGCGGCCGGGGCGGGTCCGGGATCAGCGGCGGCGGGGGCGTCTGTCTGGTCCCTCATCGAGGTGTCTCCGTTCACCGGGCGGGATCAGGCCAGCCCGGCCAGGACTGATCCGAGGAGGTCCAGGGAGCGTCGTACGTACGGGAGGGCGAGCGGGTCGGCGGTGGTGAGCGCGGCCAGCCGCTCCTCGGGGGTGGCCCCGAGCATCGGACCGGTCGACAGCCGCACGCGCAGCGCCCCCAGTTCGTCCGCGAACCGCTGTCCGCCGGGCGTGGGCGCGCCGAGCCGGCCGCCGAGCCAGTCCTCCAGTTCCATCGCGTCGCCCACACCGTGCCGGGCGAGCCCGGCGCGCAGCGGGGTGAGGTCGGCGTACAGGTGCCGCCCGGCCTGCGGGGGCCGTGCCAGGGCTCCGACGGCGAGCAGTTCCCGGTGCGCGGCGGCGGCCACCACGCCGTGCAGGGCGGCCGCCGCCCAGGCCCGTCCGGCGACGGCGTCGGGTTCGTCGAGAGCGTGCGCGGCGGCCCCGGCGACGGGGCCCGCGACCAGCGCGCCGGTGGCGGTGAGCACGTCGAGGGTGCGGGCGCGCAGCCAGGTCCCGCGCGGGGTGGCGGGGAAGCGGACCACGGCGGCGGGCCAGCCCGCGGGCAGCAGCGCTCCGGACAGGTCGACCAGGACGGCGGCCTGGTCGGGGAGCATCTCGGCGGGGCTCAGGACGAGCGTGTCGTGCGGCCGGTGCACGGTGTCGCGCCAGCTCTCGTCGCTGACGACGAACAGCCCGGCGGACGCGGCGGCCTCGCAGGCCTCCAGCAGCATTTCGGGCGGCGGCACGGTCGCGGTCGGGTCGTCGGCCACCGAGAGCAGCAGCACGCGCGGGTCGCCGCCCTCGGCGCGCACCCGCCGTACGGTCTCCAGCAGGGCGTACGGGTCCGGCACGCCACCGCATTCGGCCGGGGTGGGCACGTGGTAGGCCCGCCGTCCCAGCAGCCGGACCTGTGGTGTCCACCAGGCGGGACAGGGCCGGGGCAGCATCACGTCGCCCCCGTACGCGCCGAGCAGGGCGAGCAGCAGCCCGGGGGCGCCGGGGCCGGCGGCCACGTTCTCCGGGGCGGTCGCGAGCCCGCGCCGACCCCAGTACCGGCACGCGGCCTCGCGGACGGGCTCGCCGCCGCCGGGTGGTTCGGGGGCGGAGCGGCCGGCGGCCGCGGCGAGGACGGAGAGGAGTTCGGGGAGCACGGGCAAGCCCGGCTGGGGCGCGGGGGGCCCGTACCGGACCGGACCGCGGCCCTCCGCCGCCGTGCGCTGCATCCCCGCCACCGGTTCCCGCCTTCCGCGCTCGCGCCCGCTCCGCTCCAGTGCGCCGGACCTGCCCTGCCCGCCTGCCCTTTATACGATTATTTGGTGCGGTGTGCCCGTTCTCGGGGCCGGTCAGCCCTTCCTCCCGAGCAGCGCGAGCAGCCGGGTCTGCGCGTTCGCGCCCGGCGGGACCTCCAGCGGCTCCGCGTACATTCCGCTGCCCGCGAGCGCGTCGGCGTACGGCATGACCTCCTTGATGGAGAACTCGACGAGGCCGTCCGGCAGCCGGTCGTCGGCGCCGATGCCCCGCGAGAGGTCCCAGGTGTGCACGACGCAGTCGGCGGTCAGCTCCGAGCAGTACGCCGATCCGAGCGCGGGCCCGTAGGAGAGCCGGACCGTCCGGTCGAGCACCCCGGGCGCGGCGAAGGCCGTGTGCGCGGCGGCCGAGGCCCGGTCCCAGGCGGCGACCGGGTCCTCGCCCAGCACGTCACCGGAGAAGGCGTCGCCGAGCTCCTCCACGGTGCGGCCCTCGGTGACCAGCGGCGGGATCCACAGCTGCTCCCCGGTCACATGGTTGACCAGGTCCCGAACGGTCCACTCCGCGCACGGGGTCGGCGCGTCCCACTGGTCGTCCGCGACGGCGCGCACGCGCTCGCCGAAGAGCCGCAGCGCCTCGGCGTGCTGTGCGAGCAGCGTGTCCGGCATGGCTCCCACCGTCCTCTGCCACGGGTGTGCGACCCCCTGCGCCCACTCTCCTCGCACGGGACGAGCCCTGCCACCGCCCCGCCCGATCCCCTTGGCGCACACGGATAGTGTCCACATGTCAAAACGGTCATCTCAGATGACGAACTGATCCACTACGGTGGGCACAACGCTTCGACGAGGAGGGAACAGGCCATGAACGCAGGCAAGGAGACCGCGGTCTACACGCACGGCCACCACGAGTCGGTCCTGCGCTCGCACCGCTGGCGCACGGCCGCGAACTCGGCCGCGTACCTGGTCGCGGAGCTGCGGCCGGGGATGTCCGTCCTGGACGTGGGCTGCGGCCCGGGCACCATCACCGCCGACCTGGCGGAACTGGTCGCCCCGGACGGCAGGGTCACCGCCGTGGACGCGTCCGCGGACATCGTCGAACAGGCCCGTGCGTACGCGGCGGAGCGCGGCCTGGCCGGTGTGGAGTTCGCCGTCGCGGACGTGCACGCGCTGGACTTCCCGGACGGCTCCTTCGACGTGGTCCACGCCCACCAGGTGCTCCAGCACGTCGGCGACCCGGTGCGCGCCCTGAGCGAGATGCGGCGGGTGTGCCGGCCGGGCGGGATCGTGGCCGCGCGGGACGCCGACTACGCGGCGATGACCTGGTACCCGGCGACGCCGGGGCTGGAGGAGTGGCTGGGCCTGTACCGCCGGGTGGCCCGCGCCAACGGCGGCGAGCCGGACGCGGGGCGCAGGCTGGCGGCCTGGGCGCGGGAGGCCGGGTTCACCGACGTCCGGTGCACGGCGACGGCCTGGTGCTACGCCACCGCCGAGGAGACCACCTGGTGGTCGGCCTTGTGGGCGGACCGGACGACGGCCTCCGCGTACGCGGACATCGCCACCCGCGGCGGCCACGCCAGGCCCGCGGACCTCGCGGCCGCCTCGGACGCCTGGCGCACCTGGGGCGCCGACCCGGACGCCTGGTTCTCGGTCCTGAACGGGGAGATCCTGTGCCGGGCACCTCTCAGCCCCGCCGGCGTTTGAGGCGCGGGGGTTCGGGGGCAGCGCCCCCGACAGCGGCGCCGCACCCGGCTGTCAGGGCCTCATGCGGAAGTCGTAGCGGGCGGGCAGCGGGCGGTCCGTCAGGGCCGACCAGACCTCGGACAGGGTCTCCTCCCCCTCCCTGAGGTCCGGGATCTCGAAGCCGTCCTCGAAGACCCGCCGGGCCGCGCCCACATGGCCCTCCGCCGCCAGGAGCCGCGCCGCGAGCAGCCGGAAGCGGCCGTGTTCGCGCAGGGCCGGCCGCAGCCGGTCCCAGACCCGGCGGGCCTCCGCCAGCCGCCCGGCGGCCAGCAGGGCCGTCATCGCCTCCCGGCCCAGCGCGGCCTCCGCGGCCGTCCACGGCTCGCCGCCCCGGCTCTCCGCGGCCAGGTCCTCGAAGGCCGCCGCGAACCCGTCGGCCGCCCGCGCCGGGTCCCCGGCCAGGGCGTCCGCCACCGCCAGGCAGCGCAGCAGCGGCCACCGCGAGGGGGCCAGCGCCAGCCCGCGCTCCCAGCTCCGTACCGCCTGGGCCACGTCACCGGCGTGCCACTGGGCCACGCCCAGGTGGTACTCGGTGAGCGGGTCCGCCGCGGCCGTCTCCAGCATGTCCCGCCAGTGCGCGGCGACCAGACTGGGCCCCGGAGGCGCCACCCGCTTCGGCGCCGGGAAGACGCCCGTGCGCCACAGCTCCAGCCAGGGGGCCTGCTCCTCGCCGAGTGCGGACTCCGCGAAGGGGGTGCCGGGCAGCTCGTGGCCGCCGCACAGCACCTCCAGCGCGCCCCAGCCCGAGCCCTCCGCCAGCCGCTCGCCCGGCTCGGTGTCGGCGCGGCCGCGCCACGCCTCGTAGGCCGCGTCCACCCGCTCCCGGGGCAGTACGGCGTCCAGCGCGCCCTCGGCCGCGGCGCGGGCCGCCGGCCAGTCGGGGCCGTGCACGGCCGCAGGGTCCGCGGAGAGCGGCCCGTACGCCTCCAGCCAGCTGAACTCCGCCCCGCCCTCCAGCCGTACGTGCTCCAGCTGGGTCCGTGCCAGGCCCGCCTGGATCTCGGCGTAGCCGCCGGTGCCCGGTTCGGTCAGCCACTCCTGCCAGCGCCGGCCGCCCGCCCCCGCGCCCCACACGAACAGCTTGCGGCCGCGCAGCAGGCCGGTGGAGGTCTGCGCGAGCCCCTGGCCGCCCGCGTCCAGCGAGGCGATCCAGGGCCGGGCCCCGTCCGCGAGCTCGTAGAAGAAGTCGGCCGGGTACTGGCTGCGCAGCGGGTACGTGCGGT
The DNA here is from genome assembly GCF_026340255.1 of Streptomyces sp. NBC_01408. Classification (GTDB taxonomy): domain Bacteria; phylum Actinomycetota; class Actinomycetes; order Streptomycetales; family Streptomycetaceae; genus Streptomyces. The sequence continues at coordinate 1,095,642 of NZ_JAPEPJ010000002.1, forward strand.
CCGCGCCCTCCCAGCCGGGCACCGGGATCCGCCGCAGCGAGCGCTCGTAGCCGAAGTGCCAGGCCTCGTCGGCGGGGGCCAGGACCCGGCTGCCCGGGTCCTCCGGGACGGCGATGTTGGACCACCAGTACACGGGCGCGGGCCGCTCGTGCGGATTGCGCACGCGGACGCCGACGTACAGGAACTCCGAGTCCTCGGGCAGCCACAGGTCGACCTGGAACGGCAGGTCGCGCAGCCGCTCCCACTCCCACATCCGCAGCATCACGCCTCCGTCCGGCGCCGGGACGAGCGCGGCGTGCAACGGGGCGCAGGACAGGGTGGTGTGCCCGGTGGCGCCGATGTTCCACTCGATGCCGCCGGAGAACCAGGCGCCGTTCAGGGCGAAGTCGGCGGGCTGGAACACCGGGTTGCGGTAGAGGAGTTCGCGTCCGGTGGGCAGGTGCAGGAGCGAGTGGACGCGCCCGCCCAGACCGGGCAGGACGGTGACCCGCAGGTGTGCGTTCTCGATGACGACCGCGTCGAACTCCCGCTCCGTGCGCTCGCGTCGGTATCCGTCTCTGATCCGTACGGGCAGCAGCGAGCGCAGCGGGGCGTACCCGATCTGCCGTGCCATGTCGCGCGGGAGCCCCTGGCGCGAGCGCTCGTCCAGGACGTGCACCCCGTCGGGCGCGCGCAGGGCGGGCAGCGGGTTCTCGGGGCCGGTCGGGGCGGCGGGGAGCGTCAGGACGGCACGTCGGACGGTGGTGGCCATGAGGGAAATGGAACACGCGATGGCGGCCGGTGCACAGGGGTTCCGCGGATCACCACCGGTCAGGATTACGCAAAGCCCGACGGAGCGGCCGCCGCGGCCTACGTGAAGGCGCCCGCGACGAGGTCGGCGAGCAGCGCGCCCGCCCGTCCGTCCGGGTCCAGGTCCGGGTCGTAGATGGTGACGTTGAGCCCGACGCACCGCGGCGAGCGCACCAACACCCCCAGCAGTTCGGCGAGTTCGTCCGGAACCAGACCTCCGGCGTCGGGGCTGTCCACGGCGGGCATCACCCCCGGGTCCAGCACGTCGGCGTCCAGGTGCACCCAGAAGCCGGCGGTGACCGGCGGGTGCAGTCCCTCCAGCGCCGCCCGCGCCACCGGCCCGGCGCCGCGCTCGCGGATCTCCCCGACCGTGGCCGCCGCGATGCCCGCCGCGCGCAGTTCCACCAGGTCGGCGTCCCCGTCCCGCAGCCCGAAGAGGCGCACGTCCTCGTCCCGCAGGTACGGCGAGAGCCCCTCCAGGTCGCTGAGGTCGCGCTGGCCGCGCCCGGTGGACAGGGCGAGCTCCTCTCCCCCGGCGGCGCCGACCGGCCCGTTCACGGCCTCGTTCCCGGGGTGGCGGAAGTCGGCGGAGCCGTCGATCGCGGCCAGTCCGTACCGGCCGAGCCTGCGCATCGCGAGGGCGGCGCCCAGCTGGATCGAGCAGTCACCGCCGAGGACGACGGGGAACTCCCCGTCCCGCAGGTGGCCTTCGACACGGTCCGCGAGGCTGACGGTGTACGCGGCGAGGGCCTGGGCGTGGAACACCCCGTCGCCCTCCTGCCAGTCGCCCCGGTCGTAGCGCGGCGGGACCACCACCCCGCCCTCGCGCGCGCCGAGCCGGCCGAGCAGGCCCTGTTCGCGCAGGGCTCCGGCCAGCTTGTAGACCCCGGGTACGGTGCCGGGCGCGGGCGGCCGCAGGCCGAGGTTGGACGGGGCGTCGATGAGCACGAGGGATCGCATGACCTCATCCTGTTCCACGCGGGCCCGGCGGGCACGGCATTTCGGCCGTGACCGCCCAGCGTTCGTGGTCGCGCCAGGCCCCGTCGATGTGGAGGAAGTCCGGGGAGAACCCTTCGAGCCGGAAGCCCGCGCCGCGCACCAGCGCGATCGAAGCGGCGTTCGCGGGCTGGATGTTGGCCTCCAGGCGGTGCAGTCCGAGGCCTTCCCCCGCCGGGGCGAAGGCGTGCGCGCGGACCAGGCCGAGGGCTTCCCGGAGGAACCCCCGCCCGGCGGCGTGCGCGAAGGCGCCGTAGCCGAGGGCCCCGCACTCGAAGGCTCCGCGCACGATGTTGTTGACGTTGACGAATCCGGCGACGGCCCCGGTCCCGAGCTCGCAGACGAGGAATCCGGCCCGGTCCTCGCCCGCTGCCAGGCGGCGCGCGTAGGGCTCGTACTCCTCGACGGTCGAGGGCGGGAACAGCCACGGCCGGTGGAGCTCGCGGCTCTCCCGCACGCGGGCGGTGAACTCGGGCCCGTCGGCGAGCCGGAAGGGCCGCAGGCCCACGCGGGCACCCTCGCGCAGGTAGGGGGAGAAGGTCACGGTCCCAGGCTATGCGCAGGGCTCCACCCACGCCGTGACCGCATCCCCGGGAGGTCAGTCGTGCAGGGCCAGACGGGGGACGTCCGCGCGTTCGATCCCGAAGACCTGGGCGTACAGCGACAGTTCCGCCTCCAGCGCCCGGACCATGGTGTCGGCCCGCCGGAAGCCGTGGCCCTCGCCCTCGAAGGCCACGTAGGCGTGCGGTACCGACCGGCCCCGCATCGCGGCCAGCAGCCGCTCCGCCTGGGCCGGCGGGCAGACCGGGTCGTCCAGCCCCTGGAGCAGGACGAACGGGGCGGTGATCCGGTCGGCGCGGGCCACCGGCGAGCGCTCGCGGCAGCGGACGCCGAGGGTCTGCGGGGGCCCTGCGAGGCCGTCGGTGTAGTGGGACTCCAGGTCGTGGGTCTCCTCGGCGAAGCCCAGCAGGTCCAGCACCGGGTAGATGATGGCCGCGCAGGCGTAGAGGTCGGTGGCGGCCAGGGAGGCGGCCGCCGTCCAGCCGCCCGCGCTGCCGCCGCGGATGGCGAGCCGGTGCGGGTCGGCGGTGCCCTCGGCGGCCAGCGCGCGGGCCACCGCCGCGCAGTCCTCCACGTCCACCACGCCCCACTGCTCGCGCAGCCGCTCGCGGTAGGCGCGGCCGTAGCCGGTGGAGCCGCCGTAGTTCACCTCCACCACCCCGATGCCGCGCGAGGTGAAGTAGGCGATGTGCAGGTCGAGTACGGGCGGCACGTGGTCGGTGGGGCCGCCGTGCGCCCACACCACGTACGGGGGCAGCTCGTCGGCGGGGGCCCGGCAGGTGGGGTGGTGGGGCGGGTAGACGTGCGCGTGGATCTGCCGGTCGTCGGGGCCGAGGAAGGTGCGGCTCTGCGGCTCCGGGTAGTAGGCCGGGTCCAGCCGGCCCGCGCCGCCAGCGCCGCCCGCCGCACCCGCCGCGGCCGCCCCGGACCGGGCCCCGCCGCCGATCACCCGGGCGTGCCCGCTGGCCGTGTCCAGCTCCACCACCTCGTACGCGCTGCGCGGGCTGGCGGCGACCCCGTAGACCCGGGTCCCGCTCACGGCGAGCGTCGGCTGCCAGGCCGTCCACGGACCGGCCGCGTCCACCAGGTCGCCGCTGTCCGGGTCGAGGATGCCCAGCACCGAGGAGCCCTGGCCGTGCAGGACGGCGAGGAGGCCGTCGGGCAGCGGGGCGAGCCAGCGCAGCCCGGGCTTCCACAGCGCGCCGCCGAACTCCTCCTCGCGGGGGCACAGGTTGACCGCCTCGCCCGTTTCGGGGTCCACCCGGTACGGGTTCCACCAGCCGCCGCGGTCGCTCACGGCGAGGAGGGTCCCGCCGGGGGTCCACTCCACCTGGGCGACGGCCTCCTCGGGGCCGCCGAACACGGTGCGCACCCCGGTCAGCTCCCCGTCCGCGGTGATCTCGGCCAGCAGCAGCTCGGTGCCGTCCCAGGGCATCCGGGGGTGGTCCCACACCAGCCAGGCGGCGCGCCGCCCGTCCGGGGAGAGCCGGGGCCCGGTGCTGAACCGGTGCCGGCCGTCGGTCAGTTCCCGTACGGCGCCCCGGTCCCCGGCCGCCGACCCGTCCAGCGGTACGGCGGCCAGCACCCGGCGCACGTCGGTCGGGGCCGGACCGGTGAACTCCTCCAGCACGCACCAGACTTCGCCGCCGCGCAGCACCGGATCGGCCCAGCGCAGTCCGCCGCCGACCTCGGAGACGGGCGTCAGGGGCCGCGGCGGTGCGCCGTCGGGGGCGTCCGGCTCGTACGCGTAGAGCCGCTGGTCGGCGAAGTGGACGAACACCAGCAGGGGCCCGCCCGCGGCCCGTTCGGCCCCGGCCCAGGGCTGGCCGCCGTACTCGGTGACCCTGCTGCGCACGTTCCACGGTGCGGGCAGCGCGGTGACGGCCTCGCCGACGGGACCGCCGCCGGCGGGGCGGCGGACGAGGGCGCGGCGGCCGCCCTCCTGGGGCCGGGGCTCGGTCCACCAGACCTCGGGGCCGATCGCGCCGACGTACTCGGGCCGCCCGTCGAGCGCGGCGGCGAGGCCCGCGTCGATGGGTGAGGGCCAGCTTCCGTAGGGCAGGGTCGGCGCCACCATCACAGGGTTCCCCTCACAGAGTCCGCAGTGCGTGGTCGAGGACCCGGACCCCGAAGTGGAGGGCTTCGACGGGGACCCGCTCGTCCACCCCGTGGAAGAGGGACCAGTAGTCGAAGCCCGGCGGGAGCTTCAGGGGGGAGAACCCGTAGCCGGTGATGCCCAGGCGGGAGAACTGCTTGGCGTCGGTGCCGCCCGCCATGCAGAACGGCACCACGCGCCCGTCGGGGTCGAAGCGTTCGACGGACTCTCGCAGGATCCCGTACGTCCGCCCGTCCACCGGGGCTTCGAGCGCCGTCTCGCGGTGGTGGAACTCCCAGCGCACGTCGGCGCCGGTGAGTTCGTCGAGGGTGGCGATGAACTCGGCCTCGCCGCCGGGCAGTATCCGCCCGTCGACGTAGCCGGTGGCCTCCCCGGGGACGACGTTGAGCTTGTAACCGGCGCTGAGGATGGTCGGGTTGGCGCTGTTGCGTACGGTCGCATCCACCAGGGCGGCGGCCGGGCCGAGCCCGGTGAGGACCGCATCGAGGTCGAAGCCGGGGCTCCGTGGATCCACCGACAGGCCCTGGATCGCGGCGAGTTCGGTGATGCAGGCGGTGACGGTGTCGCTGAGGCGGACCGGCCACCGGTACTCGCCGATGCGGGCGACGGCGGCCGCGAGCCGGCTCACGGCGTTGGCGCGGTTGGGCTTGGAGCCGTGGCCCGCGGTGCCGTACGCCGTCAACTTCAGCCAGGCGGTGCCACGTTCACCGGCGGCGATCGGGTAGAGGGCGGGCCCCGTGCCGGTGTGCACGGTGAAGGCCCCGGATTCGCTGATGCCCTCCGTGCAGCCTTCGAAGAGGCCGGGGTGGTGGTCGGCGAGGTAGCCGGAGCCGTCGACGGCGGTGTCCTCCTCGTCGGCGGTGTAGGCGATCACGATGTCCCGGCGCGGCTTCACCCCGGCCCGGGCCCAGGCCCGTACGACGGCCAGGACCATCGCGTCCATGTTCTTCATGTCGACGGCGCCGCGGCCCCAGACCACGCCGTCGCGCACCTCGCCGGAGAAGGGGTCGACGCTCCAGTCGGCGGCCTCGGCCGGGACCACGTCGAGGTGGCCGTGGACCAGGAGGGCCCCGGCCCCGCGGTCGGTGCCCTCGATCCGGGCCACCACATTGGTGCGGCCCGGGGTGCGCTCCAGCAGGACCGGCTCCAGGCCGGCGGCGGCGAGCCGCTCGGCGACGTACTCGGCGGCGGGGCGCTCGCGGCAGTCGCCGCCGCCCCGGTTGGTGGTGTCGATACGGATGAGGCCCGAGGTGAACTCGACTGCTTCCGCGAGCGCGGTCTCGTCCACGACGACGGCCGGCGGGGGCTCCGGGACACCGGCGGGGACCGGTACCGGGGCATGGGCCGGGGGCGGACCGACGGCCTCGGCGGTGATGGCGGGCATGTCAGCCATACTGCTCCTCCACAGCGGCCGAGACGACGGTCGTGACCGCCTTGAAGGTCCGGATCCCCTCGTACATCGTCTCGCTGCTGTACGCGACCCTGCGTTCCGCGCACCGCTCGGCGCCCGGGACCACGGTGGCGGCCATGGCCAGGTGCTCGGCGTCGAACTCCAGCTCCACCGTGTAGGGGCCGCCGGCCACAGGATCGCGGCGCACCGCGAGCGCCGTGGCCTCCTTGGCGGCGGCCCGGATGTCGGCGGCGGTACGGGCCGGGGTGCGGCAGACGGCGGCGTACCGCGAGACGTGGTCCTTCACCGCGACGGTCACCGCGTCCGGCGCGTAGCCCGCGGCGTCCACGCAGGTCAGGTCATCGCCGGTGACCAGGACGACCGGTACCCCGTACTCGGCGACGACGTGCGCGTTGAGCAGTCCCTCACTGGCGCGCACCCCGTTGACCCAGACCCCGGTGATGGAGTTGGCGAGGTAGGTGTGTGCGAGGACCCCTTCGGTGCCGGCTCCCGTGTGGTAGCCGACGAAGGCGACGCCGTCCACGTCGCCGTGCTGGACACCCTCGACCATGGAGAGGGACTTGTGGCGGCCGGTCAGCATCTCGACGCGTGCGTCGAGCCGCTCCAGCAGCAGGTTGCGCATGGTCCAGTGGGCCTCGTTGACGAGGACCTGGTCGGCGCCGCCGTCGTAGAAGCCGAGGACTGCGGCGTTGACGTCGGAGGTGAACATCGGCCGGCAGCGCTCCCACTGCGGCGTCCCGGGCAGCACGTCGGCGGGCCAGGTGACGCCCGTGGCGCCTTCCATGTCGGCGGAGATGAGGATCTTCATCGGGCCCCCGGGCGGTCGGTTGCTCGCGTTCGGTGCACGTGGCCGGCGCACGCGTCTCGGTGCGCGCGGTCCGCACCGGCAACGCGGACGGCACGCGCAGAAGGCCCACCCTAACCGCCGGGGCCCCTGTCGGCCCGGGGCCACGCCCGGCTTCCGGCGGCTCGGGCGCCGCCGGGAAATCCACCCGATCCGGTGAGCCCCCGCGGCCCGCGCGGGCCCCACCGGTCAGCGGGCGGACGACATCACTTCGGACTCAGGGGGTGTCCGGTGGGTCAGGGCCGGGCCCGGCCCTGACCCACCGGACACCCCCTAGTCCTCTCAGCCCTCGACTTCGCCCGCCAGGTTGGCCAGCAGGGTGTCGTAGATCCGGCCGAGGCCCTTGGGCGCGAAGGTGCGCTCGAAGAAGCCGCCGATGCCGCCGGCGCCGTTCCACACGGTGGTGACGACGGCCTTGGACTTGCCCTCGCCGGCCGGGGTGACGACCCAGGTGGTGACCATGGTGGAGTTGCGGTCCTTCTCCACCAGCTCTCCGTCGGTGGGCTCGGTGACCTCGAGCAGGCAGTCGCGCACGCGCTTGCTGGTGGCCTGGAGCTTCCAGTGGACGAGGGTGCCCTCGCCGTCGCCGCCCTCGATCACCTCGTACTCGCTGAAGTGCTCGGGCAGGAGCTTCCCCCGGGTCCCGGTGTAGTCCGCCAGCGCGTCGAACACGGTCTCCGCGTCGGCCGCGATGATCCGCTCCGTGGTGGCCTCGACCTGCGCCATAGCTGTTCCTCCAGTTGTGATCGCTCGTCACGGCGAAGCCAACCACCTCCGGGCCGGGCGCCCAAATCCGGGCCGGACGGGACGACCACGAGCTGTGGCGGACCGTCGAACCCGGTACGCCCTCCCCCGCCGCCCGGCTGGCCGCCGTACGGACCCTGACCGACGCCGGCCTGGAGTGCGGGGTGCTGATGGCGCCGGTCATCCCCTTCCTCGGCGACGCGCCGGAGCAGCTGCGGGACACGGTCCGCGCCGTCGCCGAGTCGGGCGCCACCTCCGTGACACCCCTGGTACTCCATCTGCGGCCCGGGGCGCGCGAATGGTTCACGGCCTGGCTGGGTGAGCACCACCCGCACCTCGTCGGGCGGTACGAGCGGATGTACGCGGGCGGCTCGTACGCGCCCACCTGGTACCAGCGGCAGATCACCCGCCAAGTGCACGAGCTGGCGGCCGCATTCGGCATCGGTCCGGGCGGGCGCGGAGCGGCTCGCCGCGTACTCACCCCCGAGCGGCCCGCGGAGCCGGTGTCAGCTCCGCCTACCCAGCTCACCCTCCTGTGACCCCCGGCAGCCCCTGAGAAGTCATCACATCGGGCCATTGGAGGGCCCAATACCGCTTTCCGGACGCGGTTTCCGGGACGATTCCGCCCAGAACCCTCGGCTGGGAGGCCCCATGCTGCACCCCTTGAAGAAGCGCGCCGCTGTCCTGCTCTCGATCTCCACCGTCGCCGCCGCACTCGCGAGCCCGGTCACGGCCGCACCGGCGGCGCCGCCCGCCCCGGCGCCGTCGAAGGCGGCCCTGCGCTGGACCGACTGCGCGACCCCCCGCTACCCCACGCTGCAGTGCGCCTCCCTCAAGGTCCCCCTCGACCACGACCTGCCCGCGGGGCGGCAGATCTCCCTCGCCCTCACCCGGGTCCCGCACACCGCCGCCGCCTCCCAGGGCCCGCTGCTGGTCAACCCCGGCGGGCCGGGCGGCAGCGGCCGCGCCCTCGCCGGGTTCATCGCCTCCGCCCTGCCCAAGGACGTGGCCGCCCAGTACGACGTGATCGGCTTCGACCCGCGGGGCGTGGGCAAGAGCGAGCCGGCCCTGGCCTGCGGGGCCGGCCACTTCACCCCCGTACGCCCGGACTCGGTACCGCGCGACGCGGCGACCGAGCGGGCCAACCTGGAGCGGGTGCGCTCCTTCGCCGAGTCCTGCCGGAGTGCGCACGCGGACGTGCTCCCGCACATCGGCACGGTCTCGGCCGCCCGCGACATCGAGAGGGTGCGCACCGCGCTGGGCGCCGAGAAGATCAGCTACTTCGGCTACTCGTACGGGACCTACCTGGGCGCCGTGTACGCCAAGCTCCACCCGGACCGGGTGCGCCGGCTCGTCCTTGACTCGGTGGTCGACCCGGGCGGGGTCTGGTACCAGGACAACCTCTCCCAGGACCAGGCCTTCGACTCCCGCCACAAGGCCTTCCTGGCCTGGGTGGCCCAGTACGACGCCACGTACCGGCTGGGCACCGATCCGGCACGGGTCGAGGCGCGCTGGTACGCGATGCGGGACGCGCTGCGCAAGACCCCCGCCGGCGGCAAGGTGGGGCCCTCCGAGCTGGAGGACACCTTCATGCCGGGCGGCTACTTCAACGGCTACTGGCCGAGCCTCGCCGAGGCCTTCTCGGCGTACGCGCTGAAGGGGGACCCGAAGCCGCTGGTGGCGGCGTACGAGCGGTTCGGAGCGGTGGAGCCCGCCGCGGCCAACAGCTACAGCGTGTACACGGCGGTGCAGTGCCGGGACTCGGCCTGGCCGCGGGACTGGAACCAGTGGCGGGCGGACATGTGGCGCACGCACGCCAAGGCCCCGTTCATGACCTGGAACAACGCCTGGTACAACGCCCCGTGCGCGTTCTGGCCGACCGAGCCGCTGCGGGCCCCTGACGTGACCAACGTCGCCCTGCCGCCCGCCCTCCTGCTCCAGGCGACGGAGGACGCGGCGACGCCGTTCGCGGGCGCGCTCAGCATGCGGGAGAAGCTGAAGGGCGCGGCCCTGGTCGTCGAGGAGGGCGGCGGCAACCACGGCATCGCGCTGAGCGGCAACAAGTGCCTGGACGAGAAGGTCGCGGCGTACCTGAGGACCGGGCAGGCCGCGGACGCCACCTGCCCCGCGCAGGCGGCCCCGAAGCCGACCGCGGCCACCCGCGCGGTGACCCCCTCGGCCGGCGGCGCGGCCCTGCACGGCCTGCTGGGCTTCCGCGGCTGAACCCTCGGCGGCCGGGGCGACCTTCGACGACGTCGTGAAGCTCACCTGCTTCGTCGCGGACGTCGCCCACCTCCCGGCGGTCCGGGAGGCCCGGGACGCCGTGATCCCCGCCGACCGGCTCCCCGCGTCCTCCGCGGTCCAGGTCGCGGCACTGTTCCGCCCCGAGCTCCTGCTGGAGGTGGAGGCCTTCGCCGTCGTCCCCGAGGGGGTGTGAGTTCAGCCGAGCGCGCGCAGCGCCTTCGTCGCCGCCACCGCCAGGCGCGGGTGCGACTGGGCCCGGGTCAGGACCTCGCGGGCGCGCGGGTCGGCGAGGGCGCCCAGGCCCTCGACGCAGGCCAGCGCGACCCGCCAGTACGGATCGTGCGGGGACAGCAGCCGGGACAGGGTGGCGATCAGCGCCGGGGCCGACTCCGGGGCGCGCAGGGCGGTGAGCAGCCGGACCGGCTGGAGGGCGTAGGCCGTGCGCAGGCCGTTGGTGGCGAGGGCGGCGGCCGCGCGGGCGGTGCGCGGGTCGCCCAGTACGGCGAGGGCCTCGGCGGCGGCCGCGCAGCGCGGCGGGTCCCGGTGGTTGAGGAGCAGCACCAGGGACTCGAAGGCGCGGCGGTCCCCTGCCAGACCCAGCCGGTACGCGGCCAGTTCGCGGGCCCACAGGGGCAGTCCGGCCGAGGTCAGGGAGGCGGCCAGGGCGTCCGGTCCGGCCGCGAGCAGCGACTCGTACACCGGGTACTCCGGCGAACCGGTGGCTTCCGCTCGCAGGCGCTCCAGCACGTCGTTCACGCGGGCCACCCTAGCGTCGCGACCGGCCCCGCGTAACGGCTGATGATCGATGATCGATGATCGGTACATTTGGGCGGTACAGGTCACATCTCCGCACTCTGGCGCACCAGTTACCGACGGGTTACTGTCACTTCCATACGTACGAGGGTGGCCTGGTGACGCAGCCGCCTCGTGCCGGTCGGTTCGTATTCGCACGGCGTGGCCCCGGGACAGGGCCGCTCCGTTCCCGCCCTCCCGGGCCTTCGCCCCTGGGCTCCTCCCGCACGGTTCTCCGTACGGCATCAGCGCGCGCTGTGCGCCGCGCGCCCCCTCAGTCGTCACCCTCTTCCACTGGAGTCCCTCGATGGACCGTCCGTCCAGTCACCCCACCCTCCAGACCATCGCCGTCGTCGGCCTCGGCACGATGGGCACCGGCATCGCCGAGGTCCTCGCCCGGGCCGGTCACGAGGTCATCGGCATCGACGTCAGCGAGAGCGCCGCCCGCCGGGCCTCGGCCGCCCTCGCCGCCGCCACCGCCCGTTCCGTCACAAGGGAGCGCCTCAGCGAGCAGGAGCGGGCGGACGTGCTCGCCCGCTTCCGCACCTTCGGCGACCTGGCCGCCGCCGCGGAGGCGGATCTCGTGATCGAGGTCGTGCCCGAGTCGTACGAGCTCAAGCAGCAGGTGTTCCGCGAGCTCGACGCGATCGTCCGGCCCGACACGATCCTGGCGACCGGCACCAACGCGCTCTCGGTGACCCGGCTCGCCGCCGAGTCCCAGCACCCCGAGCGCGTGCTGGGCCTGCACTTCTTCAACCCGGCCCCGGCGATGAAGCTGGTCGAGGTGGTCTCCTCGGTCCTCACCGCACCGCCGGCCGTCGAGGCGGTCACCGCGCTGGCCCGCGCGCTCGGCAAGGAGCCCGTCGCGGTCGGCGACCGCCCCGGCTTCGTCGCCGACGGACTCCTCTTCGGCTACCTCAACCAGGCCGCCGCCATGTACGAGTCCAAGTACGCCTCCCGCGAGGACATCGACGCGGCGATGCGGCTCGGCTGCGGTCTGCCCATGGGCCCGCTCGCGCTGCTCGACCTGATCGGCGTGGACACCGCCCGTACCGTCCTGGAGGCCATGTACACCTCCTCCGGCGACCGGCTGCACGCCCCGGCCCCGATCCTGGGCCACCTCGCCGAGGCCGGCCTGACCGGGCAGAAGGCGGGGCGCGGCTTCTACACCTACGAGGCCCCGGGCAGCTCCACGGTCGTGCGTGACGCGCAGACCCCGCCGGACGGGGGCCTGACCGGTGAGGGCCGTCCCGTCAGCACGGTCGGCGTGGCCGGCTCGGGCACCATGGCGAGCGGGATCGCGCAGGTCTTCGCGCAGTCCGGGTTCGCGGTGGTGCTGGCCGCCCGCAGCGCGGAGAAGGCCGAGGCGGCGAAGGCCGCGATCGGGAAGTCCCTCGGCCGTGCGGTGGCCAAGGGGCGGCTCACCGAGGAGGCGGCCGCGCAGACCCTGGCCCGGATCACCCCGGCGGGTTCGCTGGACGCCTTCGCCGAGGTGGACCTGGCCGTGGAGGCCGTCGCCGAGGACCTGGCGGTCAAGCAGGAGCTCTTCGCGGCCCTGGACAAGGTCTGCAAGCCGGGTGCGGTGCTGGCCACGACCACCTCCTCGCTGCCGGTGATCGCGGTCGCCCGGGTGACCTCGCGCCCGCAGGACGTGATCGGCATGCACTTCTTCAACCCGGCCCCGGCGATGAAGCTGGTCGAGGTGGTCCGCACGGTCCTGACGGCCGACGACGTGCACGCCACGGTCCGCGACATCTGCGTCAAGGTGCGCAAGCACCCGGTGGACTGCGGGGACCGGGCCGGGTTCATCGTGAACGCGCTGCTGTTCCCGTACCTGAACAACGCCGTGAAGATGGTCGAGCAGCACTACGCCACCCTCGACGACATCGACGCGGCGATGAAGCTGGGCGGCGGGTACCCGATGGGGCCCTTCGAGCTCCTCGACGTCGTCGGCCTCGATGTCTCGCTGGCCATCGAGAAGGTGCTCCACAAGGAGTTCCGCGACCCGGGCCTGGCCCCGTCCCCGCTGCTGGAGCACCTGGTGGCGGCGGGCTGCCTGGGCCGGAAGACCGGCCGCGGATTCCGTGAGTACGCCCGCCGGTAAGGGGACACCCGCTGACCGGCAGGCCCATGAGCCGGATGCGTGGGGAGGGCTGCTCGGGTCCGCCGGACCCTCACGGCGGACTGACCCTCCCGAGCCCAGTGCGGGCTCTCCCCCGCATCCACCCCCCTACCACCCCCCGCAGGCGCGCTCCCCTGCGCAAATGAAGTACTTTCGCTCTATGTCCCAGCCCGCCAAGACCTCACCCCGCAGCTCCTCGGCCTCCGACGCCCCGGAGAGCGCGGCCGGCACCCGGGCGGCCGCGCAGCGGCTCAAGATGCGCCGCGAGCTCGCCGCGGCCGCCATGGAGCTGTTCGCGACCAAGGGGTACGAGGCGACGACGGTCGACGAGATCGCCGCGACCGCCGGGGTGGCGCGGCGGACGTTCTTCCGGCACTTCCGGTCCAAGGAAGAGGCGATCTTCCCGGACCACGACGACACCCTGACCCGCGCCGAGGCCGTGCTGGACGTGGCCCCGGCGCACGAGCACCCGCTCGACACGGTGTGCCGCGGGATCAAGGAAGTCATGAAGATGTACGCCGCCTCGCCGGCGGTGTCGGTGGAGCGCTACCGGCTGACCCGCGAGGTACCGGCGCTGCGGGAGCGGGAGATCGCCTCGGTGGCCCGGTACGAGCGGCTGTTCACCCGCTACCTGCTGGCCCACTTCGACGAGCACGAGCCGCACGACGGCAACGACGACCCGCTGCTGGCCGAGGTGGCCGCCTCCGCGGTGGTGACCGCCCACAACCACGTGCTGCGGCGCTGGCTGCGGGCGGGCGGGCAGGGGGACGTGGAGGCGCAGCTGGACCACGCCTTCTCCATCGTGCGGAAGACCTTCGGTACGGGGATCGGCGCGGGCCGCACGCTGAGCACGGCGCCCGCCCCGCCGGCGGCGGTCCGTACGCAGGGCGAGGTGCTGGTGGCGGTGGCCCGTACGGACGCTCCGCTGGACGAGGTCATGCGGACCATCGAAGAGGCACTGAAGAACAAGTAGCGGGACGAGCACGCGACGCTCGTCACACTGGCCGCCCCCGTTTCGGGGGCGGCCACTTCCGTATGTCCACCTTGCCCCTACTCACGGGTAACTCTGATCGATCATCGCTCATCGGTGCAGGTCAATCGGCAAATGAGAGAAAGTTTTGGCACGCCGTGCCTTGCCGGGTGACACGGGGTGCCATACGTTGAAAGCAGTCCGGATGTCCCCGCGACCCACGCCCACCCGGCACGGAACGCGCCCCGGATGCCTGCGTCACCAGGCACCGCACGCCCCACCACGGGCGTCGCCCAGCACCACCGCACCAGCCGGACCGACGGCACACCACACACGCTCTACGCACCCCCGTTTACCTCAGCGCACCCTCATCAGCGCTAAGCCGGAGGCTCTACCGTGAAGGACATCCTGGACGCGATTCAGTCGCAGTCCGCCACAGCCGCAGACTTCGCGGCCCTGCCGCTCCCCGAGTCGTACCGCGCGATCACCGTGCACAAGGACGAGGCGGAGATGTTCGCGGGGCTCACGACGCGCGAGAAGGACCCGCGCAAGTCCCTGCACCTGGACCAGGTCCCGGTGCCGGAACTGGGCCCGGGCGAGGCCCTGGTCGCCGTCATGGCCTCCTCGGTCAACTACAACTCCGTGTGGACCTCGATCTTCGAGCCGGTGTCCACCTTCAGCTTCCTGGAGCGCTACGGGCGCCTGTCGGAGCTCACCAAGCGCCACGACCTCCCGTACCACATCATCGGCTCCGACCTCGCGGGCGTCGTGCTGCGCACCGGCCCCGGCGTCAACGCCTGGAAGCCCGGTGACGAGGTCGTCGCGCACTGCCTCTCGGTCGAGCTGGAGTCCTCCGACGGCCACAACGACACGATGCTCGACCCCGAGCAGCGCATCTGGGGCTTCGAGACCAACTTCGGCGGACTCGCCGAGATCGCGCTCGTCAAGTCGAACCAGCTGATGCCCAAGCCCGACCACCTCAGCTGGGAGGAGGCCGCCTCCCCCGGCCTGGTCAACTCCACCGCCTACCGCCAGCTGGTCTCGCGCAACGGCGCCGGCATGAAGCAGGGCGACAACGTCCTGATCTGGGGCGCCAGCGGCGGACTCGGCTCGTACGCCACCCAGTTCGCGCTGGCCGGCGGCGCCAACCCGATCTGTGTCGTCTCCAGCTCGCAGAAGGCGGACATCTGCCGCGCGATGGGCGCGACCGCGATCATCGACCGCAGCGCCGAGGGCTACAAGTTCTGGAAGGACGAGCACACCCAGGACCCGAAGGAGTGGAAGCGCTTCGGCAAGCGCATCCGCGAGCTGACCGGCGGCGAGGACGTGGACATCGTCTTCGAGCACCCCGGCCGCGAGACCTTCGGCGCCTCGGTCTACGTCACCCGCAAGGGCGGCACGATCGTCACCTGCGCCTCGACCTCGGGCTACAACCACGAGTACGACAACCGCTACCTGTGGATGTCCCTGAAGAAGATCGTCGGCTCGCACTTCGCGAACTACCGCGAGGCCTGGGAAGCCAACCGCCTGGTCGCCAAGGGCAAGATCCACCCCACCCTCTCGAGGGTCTACTCCCTGGAGGAGACCGGCCAGGCCGCCTACGACGTCCACCGCAACCTCCACCAGGGCAAGGTCGGCGTCCTCGCGCTGGCCCCCGAGGAGGGTCTGGGCGTCCGCGACCACGAGATGCGCGCCACGCACCTCGACGCCATCAACCGCTTCCGCAACATCTAAGGGCCAGAGGGAACGCCTGAGATGACAGAGCGCCAGAAGGACCGTCCGTGGCTCATGCGGACGTATGCCGGCCACTCCACGGCCGAGGCGTCCAACGAGCTGTACCGCCGCAACCTCGCCAAGGGCCAGACCGGCCTGTCGGTCGCGTTCGACCTTCCGACGCAGACCGGCTACGACCCCGACCACATCCTCGCCCGCGGCGAGGTGGGCCGGGTCGGGGTCCCGGTCTCCCATCTGGGCGACATGCGGCGGCTGTTCCAGGACATACCCCTGGAGCAGATGAACACCTCGATGACGATCAACGCCACCGCCATGTGGCTGCTGGCGCTCTACCAGGTGGCCGCCGAGGAGCAGGGCGCGGACATCACCCAGCTCCAGGGCACCACCCAGAACGACATCGTCAAGGAGTACCTCTCGCGCGGGACGCACGTCTTCCCGCCCGGGCCCTCGCTCCGCCTGACGACCGACATGATCGCGTACACGGTCAACCACATCCCGAAGTGGAACCCGATCAACATCTGCTCGTACCACCTCCAGGAGGCCGGGGCCACCCCGGTCCAGGAGATCTCGTACGCGATGTCGACCGCGATCGCCGTGCTCGACTCGGTGCGCGACTCGGGCCAGGTGCCCGAGGAGCGCTTCGGCGAGGTGGTCGCCCGTATCTCCTTCTTCGTGAACGCGGGCGTCCGCTTCATCGAGGAGATGTGCAAGATGCGCGCCTTCGGCCGCATCTGGGACAAGGTCACCCGCGAGCGCTACGGCATCGAGAACGACAAGCAGCGCCGCTTCCGCTACGGCGTCCAGGTCAACTCGCTCGGCCTGACCGAGGCGCAGCCGGAGAACAACGTCCAGCGCATCGTCCTGGAGATGCTGGCGGTCACCCTCTCCAAGGACGCCCGCGCCCGCGCCGTGCAGCTGCCCGCCTGGAACGAGGCGCTGGGCCTGCCCCGGCCCTGGGACCAGCAGTGGTCGCTGCGCATCCAGCAGGTCCTCGCCCTGGAGAGCGACCTGCTGGAGTACGAGGACATCTTCGCCGGATCCCACGTCATCGAGGCCAAAGTCGACTCCCTGGTCGCCGACTGCCTGGCCGAGATCGACCGGATCCAGGAGATGGGCGGCGCCATGGCGGCCGTCGAGTCCGGGTACCTGAAGTCCGAGCTGGTCTCCTCGCACGCCGAACGGCGCGCGAGGATCGAGGCCGGCGAGGACAAGATCGTCGGTGTCAACTGCTTCCAGCAGACCGAGGAGAACCCGCTCACGTCCGACCTGGACGGCGCCATCATGACGGTCGACCCGGCAGTGGAGGCGCTCACCGTCGAGCGCATCGTCCGCTGGCGGGCCGAGCGTCAGGAGTCCTCGGACCGGCAGGGGAACGGCGACCCGTTCGTCTTCCCCACCACCCGGCAGGCCCTGGAGCGGCTCAAGGAGGCCGCGGCCGGCACCGAGAACCTGATGGAAGCCACCCTGGAGTGCGCCCGGGCGGGTGTCACCACCGGCGAGTGGTCGAGCGCGCTGCGCGAGGTGTTCGGCGAGTTCCGCGCGCCGACCGGGGTCTCCTCGGCCCCGGTGGCCGTCACCGCCGAGCCGGGCACCCCGATGCACGGGGTCCGCGCGAAGGTGTCCCGTACGGCCGACGAGCTCGGCTCGGGCCGACTGCGCCTGCTGGTCGGCAAGCCCGGCCTGGACGGGCACTCCAACGGCGCCGAGCAGATCGCCGTCCGGGCCCGCGACGCGGGCTTCGAGGTGGTCTACCAGGGCATCCGGCTGACACCCGAGGAGATCTCCTCGGCGGCACTGGCCGAGGACGTGCACTGCGTGGGACTGTCCATCCTGTCCGGATCCCACAGCGCACTCGTCCCGGATGTCCTCGAACGCCTGCGCGCGGCGGGGGCGGGTGACATTCCTGTCATCGTCGGAGGCATCATTCCGAACGCGGATGCCGTGACACTCAAGGCGGCCGGAGTCGCCGCCGTCTTCACGCCGAAGGACTTCGGCATCACGGAGATCATCGGACGTATCGTCGACGAGATCCGCAAAGCCAACAAGCTCGACCCCCTTCACGACACCGAAAACCTTGCAAGCACGGAGGTCCCCGCATGACCACGCCCGTCCACCCGGTGAACCGTCTCCGCCCGCGCCGCTCCTGCCTCGCGGTGCCCGGCTCGAACCCGCGGTTCCTGGAGAAGGCCCAGGGCCTGCCGGCCGACCAGGTCTTCCTGGACCTGGAGGACGCCTGCGCGCCCCTCGCCAAGGAAGGCGCCCGCCACACGATCGTGGACGCGCTGAACAACGGCGACTGGACGGGTAAGACCCGGGTCGTGCGCGTCAACGACTGGACCACGCACTGGACGTACCGCGACGTCATCACGGTCGTGGAGGGTGCCGGCCAGAACCTCGACTGCATCATGCTGCCGAAGGTCCAGGACGCCCAGCAGATCGTGGCCCTCGACCTCCTGCTGACGCAGATCGAGAAGACCATGGGCTTCGAGGTCGGCAAGATCGGCATCGAGGCGCAGATCGAGAACGCCAAGGGCCTGGTGAACGTCGACGAGATCGCCGCCGCCTCGCCGCGGCTGGAGACGATCATCTTCGGGCCGGCCGACTTCATGGCCTCCATCAACATGAAGACGCTGGTCGTGGGCATGCAGCCGCCCGGTTACGGCGCGGACGCCTACCACTACATCCTGATGCGGATCCTGATGGCGGCCCGTACGCACAACCTCCAGGCGATCGACGGCCCCTTCCTCCAGATCCGCGACGTGGACGCGTACCGCGAGGTGGCCGGCCGGGCGGCGGCCCTGGGCTTCGACGGCAAGTGGGTGCTGCACCCGGGCCAGGTCGACGCGGCCAACGAGGTCTTCTCCCCCTCGCAGGAGGACTACGACCACGCCGAGCTGATCCTCGACGCGTACGACTGGTGCACCTCCGAGGCCGGCGGCAAGAAGGGCTCGGCGATGCTCGGCGACGAGATGATCGACGAGGCCAGCCGCAAGATGGCCCTGGTCATCGCGGGCAAGGGGCGCGCCGGCGGTATGCAGCGCACCAGCAAGTTCGAGATCCCGGAGGCCTGATCCCCATGCAGTTCGGACGCACGTACGAAGAGTTCGAGGTCGGGGCGGTCTACAAGCACTGGCCCGGGAAGACGGTCACGGAGTACGACGACCACCTCTTCTGTCTGCTGACCATGAACCACCACCCGCTCCACATGGACAGCAACTACGCCGAGAACACCACCGACTTCGGCAAGAACGTGGTCGTGGGCAACTACATCTACTCGCTGCTGCTGGGCATGTCGGTGCCGGACGTCTCCGGGAAGGCCATCGCCAACCTGGAGATCGAGTCCCTGCGGCACGTGGCGCCGACCTTCCACGGCGACACCCTGTACGGCGAGACCACGGTCCTCGACAAGACCCCGTCGAAGTCGAAGAACGACCGCGGCATCGTCTACGTGGAGACCAAGGGCTACAAGCAGGACGGCACCCTCGTCTGCGTCTTCCGGCGCAAGGTGATGGTCCCGACCGAGACGTACATCAAGGAGCGCGGCGGCGAGCAGCCCGGCCGCCCCACGCTGAAGGAACAGGGGAAGTAGCCATGGCCCGACTCGCCCAGACCGCCGGGCTCACGGACGTCCAGCGGGAGATCCTCAAGACCGTCCGGGAGTTCGTCGACAAGGAGATCATCCCGGTCGCGACCGAGCTGGAGCACCGCGACGAGTACCCGCAGGACATCGTCGACGGCCTCAAGGAGCTCGGCCTGTTCGGCCTGATGATTCCCGAGGAGTACGGCGGCCTGGGTGAGTCGCTCCTCACCTACGCGCTGTGCGTCGAGGAGATAGCACGCGGCTGGATGTCCGTCTCGGGCATCATCAACACCCACTTCATCGTGGCGTACATGCTCAAGCAGCACGGCACGCAGGAGCAGAAGGACCACTTCCTCCCGCGGATGGCGCTGGGCGAGGTGCGCGGCGCGTTCTCGATGTCCGAGCCGGCGCTGGGCTCGGACGTGTCGGCCATCAGCTCGAAGGCGGTGCGGGACGGTGACGAGTACGTCCTGAACGGCCAGAAGATGTGGCTGACGAACGGCGGCAGCTCGAACCTGGTGGCGGTCCTCGTACGAAGTGACGAAGGACACCCCGAGGGCACCGCGCCCCACAAGTCGATGACCACCTTCCTCGTCGAGAAGGAGCCGGGCTTCGGGGAGGTCCGTCCGGGCCTGACCATCCCCGGCAAGATCGACAAGATGGGCTACAAGGGGGTCGACACGACCGAGCTCATCATGGACGGACTGCGCATTCCGGCCAATCGGGTCCTGGGCGGGGAGACCGGCCGAGGGTTTTACCAAATGATGGACGGAGTCGAGGTCGGCCGCGTCAACGTGGCGGCGCGTGGCTGTGGCGTCGCTCAGCGTGCTTTCGAACTGGGTGTCTCGTACGCCCAGCAACGTCACACTTTCGGCAAGCCGATCGCCGAACACCAGGCCATCCAGTTCAAGCTGGCCGAGATGGCTACCAAGGTCGAAGCCGCTCATGCGATGATGGTGAATGCAGCACGCAAAAAGGACTCCGGGGAACGAAACGACCTCGAAGCAGGGATGGCGAAGTACCTCGCCTCCGAGTACTGCAAGGAAGTCGTCGAGGACGCCTTCCGTATCCACGGCGGATACGGATTCTCGAAGGAGTACGAGATCGAGCGCCTCTACCGCGAGGCTCCGATGCTGTTGATCGGTGAAGGTACCGCCGAGATCCAGAAAATGATCATCGGGCGACGCCTGCTCGAGGAGTACCGCCTCCAGGGCTGAACGTACCTTTTGCGGCGAATCATCCATGGGTTCGTCGCAAAAGGATCACTGTCAGTCACTGGCCGACGGCCATCGACTCGGCTTCTGGCTTGCCCAGTTGTTGCGCGCAACCGATAGCATTCCAGTAAAGCCGCCGTCCCGTCCCCCCGTTTGCGGCGCGGCAATCACCCGCTACGAAGGTCATCCATGCCCCACAGCCAAACCTCTGCACCTCGCGTCGGCTTCCTCAACGGACGTCTCGCACGCGGAGCATCGCCGTGGCTTCTGCCGACCGTCGCCACCGCGGCGCTCAGCCTCACCCGGGCGCGCAAGTCCGGGCGCTGGGCCGCGGCGGCCGTGCCCGCCACCGCGCTCGCGGCGGGCATGCTGTGGTTCTTCCGCGACCCCGAGCGTGAGATCGCTCAGGGCCGTGTCATCTCGCCCGCCGACGGTGTGGTGCAGAGCATCATGCCGTGGAAGGACGGGCGGACCCGGGTCGCGATCTTCATGAGCCCGCTGAACGTCCACGTCAACCGCGCGCCCCTCGCGGGCACGGTGACGTCCGTGGAGCACATCCCCGGCGGGTTCGTCCCGGCGTTCAACAAGGAGAGCGAGAACAACGAGCGCGTTGTCTGGCACTTCGACACCGAGCTCGGTGACATCGAGATGGTGCAGATCGCCGGCGCCGTCGCACGCCGCATCGTCCCGTACCTGCCGGCCGGCACCAAGGTGGAGCAGGGCGAACGCATCGGTCTGATCCGCTTCGGCTCCCGCGTCGACATCTACCTCCCCGAGGGTGTCGAGGTCGCGGTCGAGGTCGGACAGGCCACCACCGCGGGGGTGACCCGAATTGACCGTGACTGACCCCGAGACTCCTGCCGCCGGCTGGGTGCCCGAGTCCGCCGAGGAGGAGTCCGCCGAAGACGACATGCCGCTCTCGCTGCGACTGTCGATAGCGGACACCCTCACGCTCGGTAACGCGACCTGCGGATTCATGGCGGTGTACTTCACCACCACCGGAATCCTCATCCCGCACCTCACCGGCAGCGGCGAGTCGGGCATGGCCCGGCACAGCGCGGCGACCGCGGTGATACTGATGCTGCTCGCGGCGGTCTTCGACCTCTTCGACGGCATCGTGGCCCGCAAGCTGCGCAGCTCGCCGATGGGTGCCGAGCTGGACAACCTGTCCGACCTGATCAGCTTCGGCCTGGCTCCCGCGTACTTCGTGCTCGTCTACGGCATGGTCGCCGACGACGCGCACCAGAAGATGTCGGCGCTGGCCGCGATCGTGGTGCTGCTCGCCGTGGTGCTCAGACTCGCCAGATTCAGCTGCGTGACGATGAAGGACGGCATGTTCCAGGGCATGCCGAGCCCCTTCGGCGCGCTGACGGTCGTCTCGATCGTCCTGCTGGAGCTGCCGTTCATCCCGACGCTGCTGGCGATCATCGGGGTGGCCTGGCTGATGGTGAGCCGGGTCGAGTACCCCAAGCCGCGGGGTGTCCTCGCGGTGGCCATGCTCAGCTGGATCGTCGGGGCCATGGGTCTGCTGGCGGCCTGGGCCTTCGACGCCCCGGGCGGTCAGCTGCTCCTCCAGACGGGTTGTGCGCTGCAGATCGCGCTGGCGGCGACCATTCCGCTGTTCGCGACGACGCGCCGGGCGAACACCTTCCGGCACAACCGCCGCGAGGCCCGCGCCACGACGCTGCGCTAGCTGTAGCTGTACAGGGAAGGGCCCCCGGATGCCGATGGCGTCCGGGGGCCCTTCCGTCGTTTCCGGCTTACGGTCCGTTTCCCGGGGCTCCGCCCCGGACCCCGCTCCTCAAACGCCGGAGGGGCTTAATCGGTCGGGGTGTACTTCTCCGCCGCCGGGGCGACTGTGGGGGGCTTGACCACCTTCAGGCCGCCCGGGGTCTGCTCGTCCGGCTTCATGATCACGCTCTGCCGGGTGGAGGGGGCCTTCGGGTCGGAGAAGTCGTGCGTGATCCCGAAGCCGCTGTCGTAGGACTTCAGACTCAGCAGTGCCTTGCCGACGCCCGCGCGGGTGAGGTCCTTGTCGGCGCAGGCCTTCTTCAGGGCCTCCCCGTAGACCGCGGCGGCCGAGTAGCCGGCCACCACGCCGTTGTCGAGGCCCGCGCCCGGGTACTCCGCCTTGTAGGCCGCGGCGAGGGCCGTCGGGCCGGGGGCGGCATCGCCGATCGGCAGGGTGGACGCGGCCACGTAGTAGTCCTTCTGCAGGGCCGCGCCCGCCGGGGTGGCGAGCAGCTGGGGGGCGAAGGCCGAGTTGTTGCCGACCACCGGGACGTTCCAGCCGCCCGCCGCGGCCACCCCGACGAGCGAGGCCGCCTGCTTGGGTCCGGCGCTGATCACCACGGCCTTGACCCCGGCCTGCTTGAGGGCCGCCACCTGCGCGGACATGTCGTTGTCGGTGGGTTTGATCTTCTGCTCGACGATGCTCAGCCCGGCCTCCCGGGCCGCGTGCTTGGCACCGGCCAGGGCGTTCTCGCCGTAGTCGCCCTCGAAGTACACGTGTCCGATCTTGTCCCCCGAGGCGATGCGCTTCTGGTCGAGGAGGTAGCCGATGGCGTTGACCGTCTCGATGTCGTACGTGGCGCCCACCGTGCGGATGTACGGGCTGCCGAGCAGCGAGGCCGACCAGGCCTGGGGGATGACCAGGGCCTTGTGCTGCCCGTCGATGCGGTCCTTGGCCGCGGCGACGAACGGGGAGCCGATGAACTGGGCGAAGCCCAGCACCTTGGGCTCCAGCTCGGTGTAGGCGGCCAGGGCCTTCTGCGGGTCGTAGCCGTGGTCGCGGACCGTGAGCTCCAGCTGCCGGCCGCAGATGCCGCCCGCCGCGTTGGCCTGCTTGATCCAGAGCTGCTGGGCCTGGGTGACGCTCTTGCCCAGCGAGGCGTAGACCCCGGTCATGTCGGTCAGGGCACCGAGCTGGATGGCGGTGTCGCTGACCCCCGTACCGGTCTTGACGCCTCCCTCCGCCTGCTTCTCCTGCGTACCGCTTCCCGCCTTGCCGCTGCACCCGGCGGCGCCGGTGAGGACGAGCGCGGCCGCCAGGGACGCCGCGGCGCACCGTGCTCTGTTCGGGCTGGGTCTCTTCACGCTGGCTCCTTCGGGGGACGTGCGGAACGTGCGGACGTGGTGGCGGCGGCGATCCGGGCCAGACCGCCGGGGAGGAACAGGACGACCGCGACGACGGCCGCGCCGTACAGGTAGCGGGACGCCTCGCCCGGAGCGATCCCGCCGGTGCCTGGGGCGGACACGAGCGGGAGGGCGTCGCTGTAGCGGGTGAGCAGCTGGGGCAGCAGGGAGACGAAGGCGGCGCCGATGACCGCGCCCGCGACCGTGCCCAGGCCGCCGATCACGATCATGGCGAGGTATTCGAGGGACAGGACCATGCCGAAGTAGTCGGGCACGGTGCGCTGGAAGACCAGGGCCAGCAGGACCCCGGCCAGCCCCGCGTACATGGAGGACAGGACGAAGACGGCGGCCCGGTAGCGGGCCACGGGGACGCCCATCACCCCGGCGGCGATGTTGTGGTCGCGGATGGCGTTCAGGGCGCGGCCGGGGCGCCCGTGCAGGATGCCCCGGGCGAACAGGGCGCAGGCCAGGAGGGCGGCCAGGCCTACGTACCAGAGCTTCTCGGCGGACTGGAAGGGGACGGCGGCGATCACGGTCTCGGTGTCGTCGAAGGTGATCCCGAGGAGGGAGAGGGGTTCGACGGCCCGGCCGTTGAAGCCGCCGGTGAGGGAGGTGGCGTTGAACAGGACGTGCTGGCCGATGAAGATCAGCGCGAGCGTGGCGATACCGAGGTACGCGCCGCGCAGCCGACCGGCGATCGGGCTGAACAGCCCTCCGGCGGCGCCCGCGAGGGCGACGGCGAGGAGGGCCGCGAGCCAGCTGGGCAGGCCGAGGCCGACGAGCTCGTGGCCGCCGGCGCGCCCGCCGTCCCCGGCCAGCGCGCAGTACCCGTAGGCGCCGACGGCGAGGAAGAAGGCGTGCCCCATGGACAGCTGCCCGGTGGCGCCGGTGAGCAGGTTGAGCCCGATGGCGCCGATCCCGGCGGCGATGGCGAAGAGCCCGGCCTGGAGCCAGAACCGGTCGAGGTAGAAGGGCAGGGCGAGCAGGACGAGCCCCGCGGCGGCCCAGAGGGCGTGGCGGACGCGGCCGCGGCGGGGCCTGCCGGCGGCGCCCGGGGGCGTCGGGCCGGGCCCGGCCGGGGCGGCGGGGGCCGGGGCGGCCCCGGGGATCACGTCAGACACGGGCGAGCTCCTTCGTGCCGAAGAGGCCCGCGGGGCGCAGCAGCAGCACCGCGACCATGACCAGGTACGGGGCGAGGTCGCCGATGCCGCGGCCGAGGAAGGTGAGCTGGCTCTGGTAGCCGGTGGCCATGGCTTCGGTGACACCCACGATCAGGCCGCCCGCCAGGGCTCCGGTGGTGGAGTCGAGGCCGCCGAGGATCGCCGCGGGGAAGGCCTTGAGGGCGGCCAGGGAGGTGGCCCGTTCCAGGCCGGGGGTGGGGAAGACGGTGAGGAAGAGCGCCGCCACGGCGGCCAGGGCTCCGGCGACCGCCCAGGCGGCCAGGGAGACCCGGCCCAGCCGTACGCCCATCAGCGCGGCGGTCTCCGGCTTCTCGGCGGCGGCGCGCATGGCCACGCCCCAGGCGGTGTACCGGAAGACCAGGAGGAACGCGCCGATCAGGAGGGCCGCGGAGACGAAGGCGGCGATGCGGGTCTGCGGGAGGGTGACGGGGCCGAGGTGGACCACCGCGTCGCCCCACGGGTCGCCGAGCGCGAGGACGTCGGTACCGATGCGACGGGTGAGGTCGGTGGTGATCAGGATGTCCACGCCGATGGTGACGATGGCCAGCACGCTGTGGTCCTGGCCCCGGTAGCGGCGCATCACGAGGAACTCCACCCCCGCGCCGACGGCGGCCGCCGCGCCGATGCCGGCGGCCAGGGCGGGCCAGAAGCCGATGTCGTCGTGGAGGACGGCGGTGACGTATCCGCCGGCGAGGAGGAGGGAGGCGTGGGCGAAGTTGACGACCTCGGTGGCCTTGAAGATGACCACGAAGCCGAGGGCGATGAGCGCGTAGACGGAGCCCATGGAGAGTCCGCCGAGCAGGAGTTCGAGGAAGGTGGTCACGCGGCCGGGTCCTCCTCGCCGAGATAGGCGCGTACGACCGCTGGGTCGTTCTGCACCTGGGCGGGGGTTCCGCCGCCGATCCGTTTTCCGAAGTCGAGTACGGTCACCGCGTCCGCGAGCCGCATCACCACCCCCATGTCGTGTTCGACCAGCACGATCGATATGCCGAGGCCGTCCCGGACGCCCGCGACGACGGCGGCGGTGCGCCGGCGTTCGTCCGCGGTCATCCCGGCGACGGGTTCGTCCAGGAGCAGCAGCCGGGGCTCCATGCACAGGGCCCGGGCCAGCTCGACGAGTTTCTGTTTGCCGTACGGGAGGGAGCCCGCGGGGGCGGCCAGGTCGGCCTCCAGGCCGACGAAGGCGGCGATCTCGCGGACCCGTTCGCGGTGGCGGCGGTCCTCGCGGGCGGCGGCCGGCAGCCGGAGCCCGGTGGCGAGGAAGCCCGACCGCATGAGCCGGTGGCGGCCGAGCAGCAGGCTGTCGGCGACCGTGGTGTGCGGGGGCAGGGCCAGGTTCTGGAAGGTCCGGGCGATGCCGAGGGCGGCGATGTCGTGCGGGGCGAGGCCGGTGAGCTCGGTGGCGCCGAAGCGGACGCTGCCCGACGCTGCGCGGTAGACCCCGGAGAGGACGTTGAGGCAGGTGGACTTGCCCGCGCCGTTGGGCCCGATGACGGCGTGCACGCTGCCGGGCTCGACGGTGAAGGACACCCCGTCGAGCGCGGTCAGCCCGGCGAAGCGGACGGTGACGTCGCGAACGGAGAGAGGCGGCTCGCCGACCGTGCCGCCTACCGGTTCGCCTGCCGGGTCGCCTGCGGCGGGCCGGGCGGGCAGGGCAGCCGCGTCGCCCCCGGCGGGCCGGGTGGGCGGGACGGCCGGGTCGCCCCCGGCGGGACGGGCGGGCGGGGCGGCGCGGTCGCCTGCGGCGGGACGGGCGGGCGGGACGGCCGGGTCGCCTGCGGCGTGCGGGGACCGGGCGGCGGGCACGCCGGTCCCGGCTGGCCGGGTGGGTTCGGCGGAGGCCTCGGGTGCCCCGGGCGGGGCGGGCGGGGCGGGCGGGGTGACTGCGTCGGCGCCGTCGGGGTCGGAGGACCCTTCGGGGTCGGAGGGTGGGTTGGCCGGGGTGGGGGTCGGGGGGTGGGTCATGACGGCCACCGGGTGAGGGTGCGGGTGGGGCGGGGAGCGGGGGTGTCCTCGCCCGTGAGGCCGAGGTAGCGGCGGCGGACCTCGTCCGAGGCGGCCAGTTCGGCGGCCGGGCCCGAGAGGGTGACCTCGCCGACCTCCAGGACGTACGCGTACGAGGCCAGCCGGAGCGCGAGGGCCGCGTTCTGCTCCACCAGCAGGACCGAGGTGCCCGAGGCGTTGATCTCCTTGACCGTCTCGGCGATGGTCGCGGCCATCTTCGGTGCCAGGCCCAGCGAGGGCTCGTCCAGGAGCAGCAGCCGGGGCCGGGCCATCAGGGCCCGGCCCAGGGCGAGCATCTGCTGCTCGCCGCCGGAGAGGAGCCCGGCCCGCTGCCCGGCCCGCCCCGCCAGGACCGGGAACAGCTCGTGCACGCGGGCCAGCGAGCGGGCGATGTCGGCGCGGGATCCGGCCCGGGCGCCGAGGGCGCCGGCCCGGAGGTTGTCCGCGACCGTCATCCGGGCGAACACCTGCCGCCCCTCCGGTACTTGCACCACCCCGGCGGCGACCGCCCGGTCCGGGCCCAGACCCTCCAGTGGCCGGTCGTCGAAGCTGATGTTCCCGTCCGTGGCGGCGCCCCGGTGGAAGGCGAGCGTCCGGGACACCGCCCGCAGCAGGGTCGTCTTCCCCGCGCCGTTCCCACCCAGTACGACGACCACAGCGCCCGCGGGCACATCCAGCGACACGTCGCGCAGTGCCCGTACCGGCCCGTAGCCGACGGACAGCCCGCGTACCTGAAGCGAGGCCACATACCCTCCTACCGCCAAGCCCGGTCCGGGCGTTGTGCTGGCGCACAGACCAGCACCGGGCGGGGCGGCCGTCCACGGCCCGAACCGGAATCGCTGCCGATGACCAGCCGGGACCGGGGTGCGGTTGTGCAACGGCACAGACCTGCCGACGCGGCCCCTTACGCCGGCGCCCGGCGGGTGACATCCTCTGCGGCCATGGGCGGACGCAGGGCGCGCACGGAAGCGGAGTGGTCGGTGCTGCTGACCGCGGCCGAGGTGCTGCTGGAGCGCGTCCCGGTGCTGACGGAACAGCTGATAGCCGATCTGGCGAAGCACTCCCCGCTGTTCGACCTCGCGGTGCCGCGCGACGAGCACTGGCAACAGGTGACCGAGGCGATGCGGTACGGCATCGAGGCCTTCGCCGCGCGCCGCTCGGACTCGCGCAAGGACCTGGCGTACGCGGAGGAGCTGGGGCGTCGGCGGGCCGAACAGGGCCTGCCGCTGGACCTGTTGCTGTACGCGTACCGGCGCGCGGGGCGGCTGACCTGGGACGCCCTGCTGGACATCGTCACGGAGGAGGATCCGGAGGCCCTGCCGGTGCTGGCGCGTACGGCGGGCGCCATGTGGGCCGGGATCGAACAGCAGGCCGCCGCAACGGCGGAGGCCTACCGGGCGGGTGAGCTGGAGATGCGGCGGCGCAGCGACGAGCGGGTGCAGGCGCTGCTCGACGCGCTGCTGGAGGGGGACGCGGCGCCGGGCCTGGCGGCGCGGGCCGCGGCGGGCCTGGACCTGCCGGAGCAGGGGCGGTACGCGGTGGTCGTGCTGCCGGTGGACCGGCGGGACTCGGTCCACCGGGTGGTGGCGGCGGGCGGGATGCGGCTGTTCTGGCGGATGCGGGCGGAGCAGGAGCTGGCGGTGGCGGCCCTCGGGTCCTCCTCGCTGGACGAGCTGGCGGCGGAGCTGGCCGACCGCTGCCCCGGTCCCGGCGGGATCAGCCCAGTGGTGGACGGGCTGGCGGAGCTGGGCCGGGCCCGACGGCTGGCGGAGACGGCGCTGGCCACCTGCGGGGCGGAGGAGCGGTCCCTGGTCCGGCTGTCGCAGCGGCTCCCGACGGCGCTGGTCGTCCGCCAGCCCGAGCTGGCGGGGGAGCTGGTGCAGGAGGTCCTCGGGGCGCTCCTGGAGCTGGACCCGGCGGACCGGGCGGTGCTGCTGGAGACGCTGGACGCGTGGCTCGCCGCGGAGGGCTCCGCCGGGCGGGCGGCGACGCGCCTGTACTGCCACCGCAACACGGTCTTCAACCGGCTGCGCCGCCTGGAGCACCTGACGTCCCGGTCCCTGTCGCGCCCGCACGACCTGATCGCACTCACCCTGGCCCGCGACGCGTACCGACTGTCCGCCGCCGCGGGCCCTGCCAGCCCCTGACCGCCCCGGCCGCGGCGCCGTCGTCGGGGGCTCGGCCCCCGAACCCCCGCGCCTCAAATGCCGGCGAGGCTGGATTTGCCTCTGCCGTCCGCCGGGCAAAATCCAGCCCCGCCGGCATTTGAGGCGCGGGCTCTGGGGCGGAGCCCCAGAGCCCGCGGGGCCGCCGGCGCCGGTACGCTTGATGTCGGAAATCCGCCAGCCGCAGGTGATCCCACCCCCGATCCTGGAGCCATGCACACCGACACCGAGCGTTGCGTCAGAGCCGTGCAGTCGAAGGACGCCCGCTTCGACGGCTGGTTCTTCACCGCAGTCCTGACCACCCGGATCTACTGCCGGCCCAGCTGCCCCGCGGTACCGCCCAAGGTCGAGAACATGACGTTCCTGCCCAGCGCCGCCGCCTGCCAGCAGGCAGGGTTCCGGGCCTGCAAGCGGTGCCGGCCCGACACCAGCCCCGGCTCCCCCGAGTGGAACGCCCGCGCCGACGCCGTGGCCCGGGCGATGCGGCTCATCCAGGACGGGGTCGTCGACCGCGAGGGCGTGCCCGGCCTCGCCACCCGCCTCGGCTACTCGACCCGCCAGGTCGAACGGCAGCTCAACGCCGAACTCGGCGCCGGGCCGCTGGCCCTCGCCCGCGCCCAGCGCGCCCAGACCGCGCGGCTGCTCATCGAGACCTCCGAGCTGCCGATGGGCGACGTCGCCTTCGCCGCCGGGTTCTCCTCCATCCGCACCTTCAACGACACCGTCCGCGAGGTCTTCGCCCTCTCCCCCAGCGAGCTGCGGGAGAAGGCCGCGAAGGCCAGCCGCCGCGCGGACGTCGAGCCGCGGATCCCGGGGACGATCAGCCTGCGGCTGCCGTTCCGGACCCCGCTGAACCCCGACAACCTCTTCGGCCACCTCGCCGCGACGGCCGTACCCGGCGTCGAGGAGTGGCGCGACGGCGCCTACCGCCGCACCCTGCGCCTGCCCTACGGCACCGGCGTCGTCGCCCTGACCCCGCAGCCCGACCACATCGGCTGCCGGCTGGCCCTCACCGACCTGCGCGACCTCACCATCGCCATCAGCCGCTGCCGCTGGATGCTCGACCTGGACGCCGATCCCGAGGCGGTGGACGGTCAGCTGCGCTCCGACCCGCTGCTGGCCCCGCTCGTGGACAAGGCCCCCGGGCGGCGGGTCCCCCGTACGGTGGACGCTGCGGAGTTCGCCGTACGGGCGGTGCTGGGCCAGCAGGTGTCCACGGCGGCGGCCCGGACGCACGCCGCCCGGCTGGTCACCGCGTACGGGGAGCGCGTGGAGGACCCGCAGGGCGGGCTGACGCACCTCTTCCCCTCCCCGCAGGCGCTGGCCGGGCTGGACCCGGAGGCGCTGGCCCTGCCGCGCAGCCGGCGCACCACGCTCACCACGCTGGTCTCGGCGCTCGCCGACGGTTCGCTGCCGCTCGGCATCGACAGCGACTGGGAGGCGGCGCGGGCGCTGCTCTCGGCGCTGCCCGGCTTCGGCCCGTGGACCACGGAGGTGATCGCGATGCGGGCGCTCGGCGACCCGGACGCCTTCCTGCCGTCCGACCTCGGGGTCCGGCGGGCGGCGCGGGGGCTGGGACTGCCGTCCACCCCCACCGCCCTGACCGCGCGGGCGGCCGACTGGCGGCCCTGGCGCGCGTACGCCGTCCAGTACCTGTGGGCCGCCGAGGACCACCCCATCAACCACCTGCCCGTCTGAGGAGCACATCCCATGAGCACCAGCACCAGCACCACCAGCAAGCAGTACACGGTCGTCGACAGCCCGCTCGGGCCGCTCACCCTGGTCTCCACCGGCGGGGTCCTCAGCGCCCTGTACATGACGGACCACCGGCACCGGCCCGTCGAGGAGACCTTCGGGGAACGAGTACCGGCGGGCGCGGCCCCCTTCCCGGAGGTGGTCCGCGAGCTGACGGCCTACTTCGCCGGGGAGCTGACGGAGTTCACCGTCCCGGTGCACCTTGAGGGCACCGAGTTCCAGCGCAGCGTGTGGGACCAGCTGCTGCGGATCCCCTACGGCGAGACCTGGTCGTACGGGCGGCTCGCGGCGGAGCTCGGCAAGCCGAACGCCTCGCGGGCGGTGGGCCTGGCCAACGGGAAGAACCCGGTCAGCATCATCGTCCCGTGCCACCGCGTCATCGGCGCCTCGGGCGCGATGACGGGCTACGGTGGCGGGCTGGACCGCAAGGTGCGGCTGCTGGAGCTGGAGGGGAAGTAGCTCCGGACCCGGCGGTACGTCAGACGACGGCGAGCGGGACCAGCAGGGCGAAGGCGGCGCCGGCCTCCACCGCGTAGCTGTAGAGCGACGGGTGCTGGACGGGGGCGGCGAGCAGGACCACGCTCTGCTGGGCGGCGGCCGCCTCCACCCAGTCGGGGTCAGCGCCGAGGTTGCCCTGGTACCAGCCCTCGCAGGAGCCGGGGCCGGTGACGGCGAGGAGGTCGTCCTCGCGGCGGTAGAAGGCCTGCCAGCCGGTGGCGGGCACGGACCAGCCCTCGAAGTCGGTGAACTGGGCCCAGCCGCCCTCGCGTATCGCGGTGTCGAACAGCCAGACCGGCGTCCCCTCGGCGGTGACCTCACCGCCGGCCTGCTGGTCGGTGGTGAAGTGGACCATGGGGAGGGCTTCGGGTCCGTCAGCGGTGCTGGGCCAGGCGTACATGGTGATCATTTACTGGATTCTGTCCTGCTCGGCGTCGGCACGGTCACGGGGCCCCGATGTCACGGGGCGGCGGGGCGGCGGCCGTTCTCCAGCTCGGCCGTGCCCTCGCCCGACCGGAGGACACGGCAGGCCTCCGCCGTGCGCAGGCCGAGCGCTCCGGGCAGGTAGGCGGTGAGTTCGGACGGGTCGACCAGCCGCCAGGAGATCAGCTCTTCCTCCTGGAGCTTGACGGAGGCGAGCTGTGCGGCGTCCAGCACCCCGCCGTCGTAGACGTACGCGACGATCGGCGGCCGGCCGGCGCCCACCGACCAGTCGACGGCGAGCAGCCGGCCGAGCGGTACGTCGATGCCGATCTCCTCGGCGCTCTCGCGGCGGGCCGCGGTGCGCGGTGACTCGCCCTGGTCCGACTCGATGGTGCCGCCCGGCAGGGCCCAGCCCTCGCGGTAGTTGGGCTCGACGAGCAGGACCCGGCCCTCGCCGTCCCGGTAGAGGGCGGCCGCTCCGGCCAGCACCCGGGGCAGGCTCGCGATGTAGGTGGCGTAGTCATCCGTGGTGGTCACGCCGCAACCCTACCCAGCCTCCCCGGGGTCCGGGGATCACGGTGCGGGCATCACCCTCCGGGGGTACCGGGGCCGCCGTCCTCGTGGCCCTGGCCCTGACCCTGACCCTTGGACTCGGCGACGCGCCGCAGCCGGGGGTGGCGGGCGGCGCCCTGCTCGGTGAGGGCGTCTCCGACCATGGCCGTGACCGCGTCCCGCATGCCGTGCAGGGCGTGGTGGCGGACGGGTCCGGCCCCGGGGTCCTCGCGGAGCTCCTTCACCAGGGCCCAGCACAGCAGCAGCATGACGATGACGAAGGGCAGCGCGACCAGGATGGTGGCGGTCTGGAGGGACTTCAGGCCGCCCGCGACGAGCAGCACGGCGGCGACGGCGGCCATCAGCACGCCCCAGGTGACGACGAGCCAGGTGGGCGGGTGCAGGGAGCCGCGGCTGGTGAGCGAGCCCATCACCAGGGAGGCCGAGTCGGCGCTGGTGACGAAGTAGGTCATGACCAGGAGCATGGCGACCCAGGAGGTGACCGCGGAGAGCGGCAGGGCGTCCAGCATCGCGAAGAGCGAGGCCTCCGTCCCGTCCTTGATCTCGGCGGCGAAGTCGACGGCGCCGGTGGAGTCGAGTCGGATGGCGGTGCCGCCCATCACGCAGAACCAGATGACGGTGGCCCCGCTGGGGACGAGCAGTACGCCGATGAGGAACTCGCGGATGGTCCGGCCGCGCGAGATGCGGGCGATGAAGGTGCCGACGAAGGGCGCCCAGGAGAGCCACCACGCCCAGTAGAAGATCGTCCAGGCGCCGAGCCAGGCGGAGTCGGTGAAGGCGCCGGTGCGGCTGGCCATGGGCAGCAGCTGGTGCAGGTAGCCGCCGACGCTGGAGGGGATCACGTCGAGGACGTAGACGGTGGGGCCGAGGACGAAGACGAAGAGCATCAGGGTGGCGGCGAGCACGATGTTGATGGTGCTCAGCCACTTGACCCCCTTGTGCAGGCCCGAGAAGGCGGAGAGGACGAAGGCCGCAGAGAGCGAGGCGATGATGACCAGCTCGACGCCGGTGGAGTCCTCGATCCCGGTGGTGAGGCTGAGCCCCTTGGACACCTGGAGCGCCCCGAGCCCGAGGCTGGTGGCGGTGCCGAAGACGGTGGCGAAGACGGCGAGCAGGTCGATGGCCTTGCCGGCCCGGCCGTTCGCCCGCTCCTCGCCCATCAGCGGGACGAAGGCGGAGCTGAGGCGGTTGCCGCGGCCCTTGCGGAAGGTCGCGTAGGCCAGGGCGAGACCGGCGATGCCGTAGATCGCCCAGGGGGTCAGCGTCCAGTGGAAGAAGGAGTACTCCATGGCCGCGAGCGCCGAGGCGCCCGTGGCGGGGGCGGCCCCGGAGGCGGGGGGCGGGTTCAGGTAGTGGGTGAGCGGCTCCCCCACCCCGTAGAACATCAGGCCGATGCCCATGCCCGCGCTGAACATCATGGCGATCCACGCGAGGTTGGTGAACTCGGGCTCGGAGTCGTCGGCGCCGAGGCGGATCCGGCCGAAACGGCTGACCGCGAGCACGACGCACATGACGAGGAAGACGTCGGCGGCGATCACGAACAGCCAGGCGAAGTTCTCCAGCACCCAGGCGAGCGCGGTGCTCGACGCGGTGTCGAAGGAGCCCTTGGCGAGCGCCGCCCAGCCGACGACGGCCAGCACGGCGATCACACCGACGGTGACGACGGTGAGGTCGGGCGTGCCCCCGGCAGGTCCGCCGGAGCCGCCACCTGGGGAGTCCGGATGTGGCTGTTCCAGTGAATCCGCGCTCATGCGGCCACACTATGCAGGCGTATATACCGATTTAGAGGCATGGCGCGCCGGGTGTGGCCCAGGCCACTCATGGGCATAGGAGGATCCTCCGGATAAGCTCATGGCGGCGCGACTGCACTGTTCGATAGCAAGGGAATAGCAAGGTGACGGACGGAGCAGTAACTGAGACCGCGCGCGTGCTCATCGCCGCGGACAAATTCAAGGGCTCGCTCACGGCCGTTCAGGTCGCGGAGCGGGTGACGGCAGGCCTTCGCAAGGCCGTACCGGGCGTGGAGATCGAGACCCTCCCCGTCGCGGACGGCGGCGACGGCACGGTCGCGGCCGCGGTGGCGGCCGGTTTCGAGCGCCGGGAGGTACGGGTCACCGGACCGCTCGGTGACCAGGTCACGGCCGCCTTCGCGCTGCGCGAGGGCACCGCGGTGGTCGAGATGGCGGAGGCCTCCGGGCTCCAGCTGCTCCCGGCGGGCACCTTCGCGCCGCTGACGGCCACCACGTACGGCTCGGGCGAGCTGCTGAAGGCCGCGCTGGACGCGGGCGCGCGCTCGATCGTCTTCGGTGTGGGCGGCAGTGCCACCACCGACGGCGGCGCCGGCATGCTGGCCGCGCTGGGCGCCGTGTTCCTGGATGCGAACGGCGAACCGGTCGGTCCGGGCGGCGGCGCGCTGGCCGGGCTGGCCTCGGCCGACCTGTCCGGCGTGGACCCGCGCTTCGCCGAGGTGGACTTCGTCCTCGCCAGCGACGTGGACAACCCGCTGACCGGCCCGAAGGGCGCGCCCGCGGTCTACGGCCCGCAGAAGGGCGCCTCGCCCGAGGACGTGGCGACGCTCGACGCGGCCCTGGCCCACTTCGCGGTGGTGCTGGAGAAGTCGATCGGCGCCAAGGCCGCCGAGTGCGCACTGCTCCCGGGTGCGGGCGGCGCGGGCGGCATCGGCTACGGGGCCCTGCTGCTCGGCGCGACGTTCCGTCCCGGCATCGAGCTGATGCTGGAGGTGCTGGGCTTCGCCCCGGCCCTGGAGCGGGCCACGCTGGTCATCACCGGTGAGGGCTCGCTGGACGAGCAGACCCTGCACGGCAAGGCGCCGGCGGGCGTGGCGGCAGCCGCGCGCGCGGCGGGCAAGCCGGTGGTGGCCGTCTGCGGCCGCCTGCTGCTGAGCCAGGAGGCCCTGGAGGCGGCCGGCATCCGCCGGGCGTACCCGCTGACGGACCTGGAGCCCGACCCGGCGAAGTCCATCCCGAACGCGGGTCCCCTGCTGGAGCGGGTCGCGGCGAACATCGCCGCCGACGTCCTCTGAGCCGTCCCGGCCGGTGAGGCCCGGACCCCCACCGGGGTCCGGGCCTCCGCCATCCCAGCCTCGCCGGCGTTTGAGGCGCGGGTCCCGGCGAGCCCGGTGCCCGGCGGAGCCGGGTTTCCTGGGGCTCCGCCCCAGACCCCGCGCCTCAAACGCCGGCGAGGCTGGGTTCCCGAAGGCTGGATCGCGAGGCCCGGCAGCCACCCCGAACCCCCGGACAGTGTTAGAAATGGCTCATGACCGGACGTTTTGGTCGACAGCCGACCGGATGGGGCCCGCGCCTGCTCGCGCGACTGTCCAAATGGGTCCACAGCGTCGCCGGTCAGGTCTTCGCCCTCCAGGCGGTGATCGTGCTGCTGCTGATCGCCGCCGCCGCCGCGGCCCTGGTGGTCCAGGCCCGGTACGACATCCGGCGTGACGCCGCCAACCGCTCCCTCGCGGCCGCCGAGGCCTTCGCCCACGCACCCGGTCTCCCGGAGGCGCTGCGCACCCCGAACCCGACCGCCGCGCTCCAGCCCCTGGCCGAGGCCGCCCGCCGGGCCTCGGGCGTGGACTTCCTCGCCGTGATGAGCACCGAGGGGATCCGGTACACCGACTCGCGGCCGGAGCTGATCGGCGAGCGCGCCACCGGCGACCTGGCGCGCGCCCTGGCCGGGCAGTCCTTCACCGAGACCTTCACCGGCGAGCCGAGCGACGCGGTCCGCGCCGTGGTTCCCGTACGCGACGAGCGCGGGGCCATCATCGGCCTGGTCGGCACCGGCATCGAGGTGGCGAACGTCTCCGACGCGGTCGAGGACCAGCTCCCGCTCCTCCTGGGCGCCGCCGCGGGCGCCCTCCTCCTCGGCACCGGCGGCGCCGCGCTGGTCAGCCGCCGGCTGCGGCGCCAGACGCACGGCCTGGGCGCCGCCGAGATGACCCGGAT
This sequence comes from Streptomyces sp. NBC_01408, assembly GCF_026340255.1. GTDB lineage: Bacteria > Actinomycetota > Actinomycetes > Streptomycetales > Streptomycetaceae > Streptomyces. The sequence continues at coordinate 1,131,455 of NZ_JAPEPJ010000002.1, forward strand.
GAACGAGCACCACGAGGCGGTCCTGCACGCCGTGCGCGAGGGCGTCCTCATCATCGACGCCGACCATCTGCTGATCCTCGCGAACGACGAGGCCCGCAGGCTCCTCGACCTGCCCCCCGACCCCGAACAGCGGCACGTCGGCGACCTCGGCCTCGACCCGGGCACCGCGGAACTGCTCACCTCCGGCCGGATCGCGACCGACGAGGTGCACCTGGCGGGCGACCGGCTGCTCGCCGTCAACGTCCGGCCCACCGAGCCGTACGCGGGCCAGCCCTCCGGCACCGTCATGACGCTGCGCGACTCCACGGAGCTCGCCGCGCTCTCCGGCCGGGCCGAGGTGGCCCGCGGCAGGCTCCAGCTGCTGTACGACGCCGGAGTGCGGATCGGCACCACCCTGGACGTGGTGCGCACCGCCGAGGAGCTCTCGGAGGTCGCCGTCCCCCGCTTCGCCGACTTCACCACCGTGGAACTGCTGGACCCGGTGCTGCGCGGTGACGAGCCCTCGCTGGTCAGCGGCCATTTCACCGAGATGCGCCGGGCGGCCATGAGCGGTGTCAGCACGGACCATCCGCTCCAGCCGGTCGGCGACGTCATCCGCTTCGAGGTGCCGACGGCGCCGATGGCCTCGGCCCTGGACGCCGGGCACGCGATGCTCGCCGCCGATCTGAACGCCGCGATGGGCTGGCGCGCCCAGGACTCCGAGGGGACCCGCCTGGCCCTCGGCTACGGGCTGCACTCGCTGATTTCCGCACCGCTCCAGGCGCGGGGCGTCGTCCTCGGCATGGCCAACTTCTGGCGGGCCGCCGACACCCCGGAGCCCTTCGACGAGGAGGACCTGTCCTTCGCCGAGGAGCTGGCGGCGCGCGCCGCGGTCTCCATCGACAACGCCCGCCGCTTCACCCGCGAGCACGCCATGGCCGTGACGCTCCAGCGCAGCCTGCTGCCCCGGGTACTGCCCGACCAGAACGCCGTGGACGTGGCCTTCCGCTACCTGCCCGCGAAGGCCGGTGTCGGCGGGGACTGGTTCGACGTGATCCCGCTGCCGGGGGCGCGGGTGGCGCTGGTCGTCGGAGACGTCGTGGGCCACGGGGTGCACGCCGCGGCCACCATGGGGCGGCTGCGCACCGCCGTGCACAACTTCTCGACGCTCGACCTGCCCCCCGACGAACTCCTCGGCCACCTGGACGAGCTGATCAACCGGATCGACCAGAACGAGAGCGGTGGCGCGGCGGCGGGCGGGGGTGAGGGCGGGAGCGAGGAGGACGGGGCCTCGGACGGTGTGGGCGAGTCGGCCCAGATCACCGGCGCCACCTGCCTGTACGCGGTCTACGACCCGGTCTCCGGGCGGTGCGTGATGGCCAGCGCCGGACACCCCGGTCCCGCGCTGGTCAGCCCCGACGGGTGGGTGGAGTTCCCCGAGCTGCCCACCGGGCTGCCGCTGGGCGTGGGCGGCATGCCGTTCGAGGCCGCCCACTTCCAGCTGCCGGAGGCCAGCCGGCTCGTGCTGTTCACCGACGGCCTGGTGGAGGACCGCGACCGGGACTTCGACACCGGGCTGCGGCTGCTGGGCGAGGCCCTGTCGAGGCCCGGCCGCAGCCCCGAACAGGCCTGTGCGGACGTGCTCGCCGCGCTGCTGTTCCCGGCGCCGAGCGACGACATCGCGCTGCTGATCGCCGACACCCGGCGGCTGGAGGCCGACCGGATCGCCGAGTGGGAGGTGCCCGGCGACCCGTCGGCCGTCTCCCGGGTGCGCAACGCGGGCTCGGCGCAGCTCAGCGCGTGGGGCCTGGAGGACATCGCCTTCACCACCGAGCTGATCCTCAGCGAGCTGATCACCAACGCCATCCGGTACGGGAGCGCGCCCGTACGGGTCCGGCTGCTGCGCGACCGGAGCCTGATCGTCGAGGTGTCCGACGGCAGCAGCACCTCCCCGCACCTGCGGTACGCGGCCACCACCGACGAGGGCGGGCGGGGGCTGTTCCTCGTCGCGCAGTACGCCGAGCGGTGGGGCACCCGTTACACGGACCGCGGCAAGGTCATCTGGGCCGAGCTGCCGCTGGCCGGGGGCGGGGAACTGCCGGGGGTGGCGGAGCCGGACCTCGACGCGCTGGAGGACCTGGCCTGGTGAGGCGCGGCCCCTGACCGGCCGCGCTCCCTTCCCGGCCAAGCCCCGGCCCGGCCTGCTCCCGGCCGGTCAGGGCTGCCGGGTGCGGGCCAGGAGCACCGCCACGTCGTCCTGGGGGGCGTACGGCAGCAGCCGCTCCAGGATCCCGTCGCACAGCGCCTCCAGGGGCTGCTCCGGCCCGCTCAGCGCCTGTGCCAGCTGGTCCATGCCCTGGTCGAGGTCCCGGTCCCGGGCCTCGATGAGGCCGTCGGTGTAGAGCACGAGCAGGCTCCCCGGAGGCAGCCGGACCTCCTGCGCGGGGAACTCCCGCCCGCCCGTGCCCAGCGGGGTCCCGGGCGGGCCGTCGAGGAAGGTGATCCGCCCGTCGGGGCCGACCACGGCCGGCGGGGGGTGGCCGGCCCGGGCGATCGCGCAGGTGCCCGTCCCCGGGTCGTGGACGGCGTAGACACAGGTCGCCATCTCGTCCTCCCCCAGGTCCGCCACGACCGCGTCGAGCGAGCGGAGCATCTGCGCCGGGGGCACGTCCAGGCGCGCGAGGGTCCGTACGGCCGTGCGCAGCTGGCCCATGACGGCCGCCGCGTGGATCCCGTGGCCCATGACGTCCCCGATGACCAGGCCGGTCCGCCCGCCGGGCAGCCGGATGACGTCGAACCAGTCCCCGCCGACGTCGTGGTCGCTGGCGGGCAGGTAGCGCCCGGTCAGTTCCAGGCCCGCCACCTCGGGCAGCGCGCTGTTGGTGAGACTGCGCTGGAGGGTCAGGGCGGCCTGCCGCTGATGGGTGTACATCCGGGCGTTGTCGATGTTGAGGGCCGCGCGCGCGACCAGCTCGTCGATCAGTACGCAGTCCTCCTCGTCGAAGGGCTCGCGCCCGCGCAGCCGGGTCACGGCGACGGCGCCGAGGACCTTGCCGCGGGCGACCAGGGGCACCATGCGGGCGCACCCGAGGGTGGCGAGGTAGGCGCGCAGATCGTCGGCGCGGGGGGCGGTGATCAGGGCGGGGACGTCGGCGCTGTACAGGTTCATGGGGACCCCGTCGGCGATGACTCTCTCGTAGGCCGTCCCGGCCGGGATCCGGAAGGTCTGGCCGGCCTTGAGCCGGGCGGTCGGGGCGAAGGGGTCGGGGAAGACCGCGGCGAGTCTGCGCAGCAGCCCGTGGGCGGTGGCTCCGGCCTCGTCGGGTTCGAGCACCGCTTCGAGGAGCTGTACGTCGGCGGAGTCCGCCAGCTGCGGTACCAGCAGCTCCACGATCTCCTGGGCGGTCTGCCGCAGGTCCAGGGTGGTGCCGATGCGGGTGCCCGCCTCCGCGAGGAGGGCGAAGCGGTGCCGGGCCCGTTCGGCGTCGGCCTGGGCGCGCTGGCCGTCGGTGATGTCGATCAGGGAGGCGATCAGGCCGAGGCGGCGCCCGGAGCCGTCGAGCAGGGGCGCGTAGGAGCAGGACCAGGTCCGGTCGTGTTCGGGATCGGCGGGGGTGCGGCCGGTGCGGCGGACGTCGACGACGGCGGTGCCCACGTCGAGGACCCGCTGCATCATCGCCTCCAGGGCGGTGGCGTTGACCCCGGGCACCACCTCGGTGAGCCGCCGGCCCACGTGCTCGTCGGCGGAGACCCCGTTCATCCGGGCCAGGGCGTCGTTGACCCGGAGGAAGCGCAGGTCGGGGCCGAGGGTGGCGAGGCCGATGGGTGACTGGGTGAAGAGGCTCTGGAGGGCGGCCAGCGAGTCCCGCATGTGCAGGACCTGGGAGGTCTCCACGGCGATGAGCAGGGCCCCCGTACGTCCCTGCGGGTCGCGGGCGGGCACGATCCACATCTCCATCGGCACCCGGTGCCCGTCGCGGTGGCGTACCGGCAGGGTGCCGACGACCGTCTCGCCGGACTGGACGCGGCGGGTCAGCTCCTCGGCGAGTTCCCGGTTGGCCTCGGGGACCAGCACGGCGGAGCCGGACCGGCCGATGACGTCCTCGGGGCGGTGCCCCAGCAGGTCCTGTGCGGCCAGGGACCATTCGACGACGCGCCCGTCCGCGTCCTCCCGCCACAGGGCGATCGGCAGCAGCTCGCGGAGCACGCCCGCGTAGCCGACAGCAGCCACCGGCTGCTCCGGCACCTCGCTCGTCGACTGGTAAGTGTCCACCGCACCGACCTCACCCCGGGGGGCCTGATTCCTACCGATTCACCCTATCCGAGGGCTCGGCGCGGGGCGCTGCGTCGGCGGGCGGGAGGGCTCGGCGGGCGGGCGGTCGGGCGGGTTTCTCCGCACCTCTTGACGTGGGACAAATAGTGAGGAAACTCATGAATACACCGGAACACCAGATAGAGCCGCACCGCCCTCCGGAGACGTCCGGAGGCCCGCGTGACCCTTGTCGAGGCTCTGGCCAGGCCCCCGGCAGCACCCGCGATCCAGGGGAGCCATCGGCGACGGCGGATGGCTCATGGACTCGACGGACTGCCGGGGACTGTCATGTCCGGACCCGCCGGCAGCCCGCCGTGGGAGGCCGCCTCCGGTGCGGCAGGGCTCAGCCCTCCAGGACTCCCGCGATGCCCCGGGCGAGGCAGGGGATCCGGTCCGCCGGGATGCCCGCGATGTTGATCCGCCCGGACGTGGTGCCGTAGACGGCGAACTGCCTGCGCAGCCGGAGCATCTGGGGCGAAGTAAGCGGCAGCATCGAGAACATGCCCTTCTGCCGCGCGAGGGACGCGGCGAGGGCTCCGTGGCCGAGCGCCTCCAGGTGCGCGGTCAGCTCCGTGCGGTTGGCCGTGATCCGGCCCCGCATGACGTCCAGTTCCGTCCGCCAGGCGGCCCGCAGCCCCTCGTCCTCCAGGATCGTCGTCACGACGGCCGCGCCGTGCTCGGGCGGCATGGAGTACAGCGTCCGGGCGGCGTTCTGCAGGGCCGTCTCGGCGTGCCGCAGGGCCTGCGCCGTGGCGCCGAGGACGATGGCGCAGCCGGTGCGGTCGCTGTAGAGGCCGAAGTTCTTCGAGCAGCTGACGGCGATCAGCATCTCCGGCACCCGCTCCGCCAGCATCCGCGTGGCCCACAGGTCGGCCTCCAGCCCGTCGCCGAGCCCGTGGTAGGCGAGGTCGACGAAGGGCACCCAGCCGGCCCGTCCGGCCAGCTCGGCCAGCGCCTCCCAGGCCTGGCGCGAGGGGTCGGCCCCGGTGGGATTGTGGCAGCAGCCCTGGAGCAGGACGACATCGTCGCGGCGCGCCCCGGCCAGGTCCCGCAGCGCTCCGGCGGCGTCGAAGTCGCCCGCCGCGTCGCGCCAGGCGTAGGTGCGCACGTTCAGGCCGGCGGCCTCCAGGATGGGCCGGTGGTTGACGTACGCGGGGTCGCTGATCCAGACGGTGGTGCCCGGGCGGGTCCGGCAGATCAGGTCGGCCAGCAGCCGCAGCGCTCCGGAGCCGGCGACGGTCTGTACGGCCGCCGCCCGGTCGGCGGGTCCACCGGTGCCCAGGACCATCCCCAGCAGGGCGCGGTTGAAGGCGGCGTTGCCGGACAGCCCGCGGTACTCCTTGGACTCGGAGCGCTCCGCCAGCCGGATCTCGGCCGCGCGCACGGCGGCCATGACCGGGGTGCTGCCGGTCGCGTCGCGGTAGACGCCGAGGACGAGGTTGAGGCGTTCGGGGCGCTCGTCGGTGCCGAACTCGTAGGTCAGGTCCCACAGCGGGTCGGTGGGCGGCGGGGGAAGGAGCTCAAGCATCTGCGGGGACCTCGGGGCGGGTACGGGTGCGGGCGGGGGTACGGGGCTCGGTGCGGGGGCGCCGGTTGGCGAGTACGACGCCCAGGGTGATGAGGGGTACGCCGACCAGTACGGCGGGGGTCGGTGATTCGCCGAGCAGCGGGACGGCGAGCAGGACGACGGCGACGGGGCTCAGGCTGCCGACGACGGAGCTGCGTCCGGCGCCCAGCCTGCGGATGGCGAAGGCGTACAGCAGGCCCGCGCACAGTCCGACCCCGAGCCCCTGCACCACGAGGAACAGCGCGATGTCGGTTCCGGCGGCGTGGGCGATCCCCGTCGGGAGCACCCCGGTCAGGACCAGCAGCCCGATCACCGCGAAGGAGGGCAGGCACAGCAGCCCGATGGATCCCACCGGGTCGAGGTCCACGTCGCGCAGCCCGACCGTGTACAGGGCCCAAAGGCCGCTGGCGACCAGGAGCGTGCCGGCCCCTTCCAGTACGTCCGCGTCCACCGGGACGACGTAGCGCCAGACGAGGGCGGCCACGCCGAGGGCGATGAGTGCGAGCCCGGCCGGCTGGGTGCCGCGGGGGGCTCCGTGGCCCCGGGCGGCCATGAGCGCGCTGACGAAGAGCGGGACCATGCCGGGGACGATGGAGCCGACGAACGCCGCCGAGGTCAGGGCGCCGCCGTGCATGGCGGCCAGGAAGAACGGCACCCCCGCGCCGCAGATGATCTTGGCTGCGGGGCCCGGCCGTACGGCGGCGATGCGGTGGCGGCGCCGCCACAGGGCGGGCAGCAGGACGAGGAGCGGTACGCCGAAGCGCAGCAGGGCGGCGTCGGCGGGCAGCAGGGAGGAGGCGCTCAGGGCGCGGGCGCTGAGCGCGAAGGCCGCCCAGATGGCCACGGTCACCAGCAGCGCCGCCATGCCTTCGGCCTGCGGGGAGAGCCCGCGCCGGCCGGGGTTTCCGGCCCGCGGGGCTGCTGTGTCGGGAGGCGCGGCCGCGCCGGTGGTGTTCGTCGCGACCAAGGGAAACGCTCCAGCCTCTGGGACCCGGACCGGTCCGGTCCGTGCCTGGGCAACGCTAGGGCCTGGGGCGGGGCAGCCGATTGCCAGTTCTGCCTCTCGGACATACGTTTGGGGCAGAATCTGCCAAGGACCACCGAAGAAACACCCGGCGGCCCGCAGGAATACCCAGAAACACCCAGAAACCCGAGGAGCGCGGCCATGGACGCGGTCGATCTGCAGATCATCCGGGAGTTGCAGGCCGACGGGCGCCTGTCGAACCAGGACCTCGCCGACCGCGTCCGGCTGTCCCCGTCCCCCTGCCTGCGCCGGGTCCGGCGTCTGGAGGAGGCGGGCCTCATCCGCGGCTACACGGCCATGGTCGACCAGGTCGCCTTCGGCCTCCCGGTCACCGTCTTCGTCCGGATCCGGCTGGAGCGGCACACGGCGGAGGCGGTCAGGCTCTTCGAGGAGCACGTCGCCGGCATCGAGCACATCCAGGACTGCTACCTGATGGCGGGCAGCAGCGACTACCTGCTGCGGGTGGTCATCGAGGACCTGGAGGCCTACGAGGCCCTGGTGCGCCACCGGATCCACGCCATCCCGGGTATCGCCTCGATCGAATCGAGCTTCGCGTACGGCAGCGTCAAGCAGTCCAGGACCTACCCCCGTCCCCGCCCGGGCGGAACCCGACCCTGAACCGACCCCCAGTCAGCCCGGGTGCACCGTAGGGGTCTTGTCGGGGCGATCACCCATGGTGGCGCCGTACGGGCGGACCGCAAGGTTGAGCCATGACAGAGCGAGCGGCAAGACTCACCCGGTTCTCCTTCGTAGCGGCCCCCGCACTCCTGATCGTCTACGGCTCCGTGCGCCTTCTCGCTCCGGGCTCCAAGGAACCCGGGGCCGCGTGGACCACCGGTCACCTCGCCTTCCTCCTCGGGGTGCTGTTCTTCGGGGCGGCCTGCGAGGGGCTGCGCCGGATGGCGGCCGCCTCCGGCGGGCCGGTCCGGCGGCGGGTGGCCCGGGCCGGGATGGTGGCGGGGCTGGTGGGTGCGGGCGCGGCCGCCGCGCAGGCGGTGATCGACCTGTACGCCGGTTTCCGGGCGGCCGACAAGCCGGAGATGCGGGAGATCTTCGCGCAGGTGCAGGACGTGCCCGGGGTGATGCCCGTGGTGTACACCGTCGGGCCGTTCTTCCTCTACCTGGGGATGACCGCCCTGCTCGCCGCCCTCAGGGGCCGGGACGCCGTCCGTTCGCTGGTGCTCTTCGTCCTGGGCACGGCCGCGATGGCTTCCAGCCTGGACCTGATGCCGCTCGGCGGCCTCTGCTACCTCCTGGCCTTCGCCCCTCTGCGCCGCCGCGTGTCCGCCACCCCCGTACCGCCCGCCGCTCCCGTACCCGTCGGCGGCGCCACGCCCTGACCCGGGCCGCCCGGCACGCCTACGCCCTACGGATGGGCCGCGACGGCCGTCTCGAAGGCCGCGTACGCCGCAGCGTCGAAGAGGACGAAGCGGACCTCCTGCACCGACGTGGCGGTGGCGCGCACCGTTTCCACGGCGATGCGTGCCCCGTCGTCCATCGGCCAGCCGTAGATGCCGGTGGAGATGGCCGGGAAGGCGACCGTACGGGCGCCCAGCTCGTCGGCGACCCGCAGTGACTCCCGGTAGCAGGAGGCCAGCAGCTCCGAGCGGTCCTCGTCGCGGGACCAGACCGGGCCGACGGTGTGGATCACGTGCTCGGCGGGCAGCCGGCCGGCGGTGGTGGCGACGGCCCGGCCCGTCGGCAGGCCCTTGCCGTAATGGGAGCGGCGCAGGTCCTCGCAGGCCGCGAGGATCTCCGGCCCGCCGCGGCGGTGGATGGCTCCGTCCACTCCCCCGCCGCCCAGCAGCGAGGAGTTCGCGGCGTTGACCACCGCGTCGGCCTTCTCGGTGGTGATGTCGCCCTGGACGAGGGTAATGCGGACCATCAGGAGTCCTTTCGCAGACGGCGCCAGACCGCCTTGGCCGCATTGTGGCCGGACATGCCGTGGACGCCGGGGCCCGGAGGGGTCGCGGAGGAGCAGATGAAGACGGCCGGGTGCGCCGTCGCGTACGGGAAGAGCGAGGGCTTCGGGCGCAGCAGGAGCTGGAGTCCCGAGGTGGCTCCGCAGGCGATGTCCCCGCCGACGTAATTGGGGTTGCGGGCGGCGAGCTGGGGCGGGCCGGCCGTGGCGCGGGCCAGGACCAGGTCGCGGAAGCCCGGGGCGAACCGCTCCAGTTGGCGCTCCACGGCTTCGGTGAGGTCGCCGTCCCAGCCCGCGGGGACATGTCCGTACGCCCAGAACACGTGCTTGCCCGCGGGCGCCCGGCCCGGGTCGACGAGGCTGGGCTGCGCGGTGATCAGGAAGGGGTTGCGCGGGGCCCTGCCGCTGGAGGCGAGCTGCAGGGCGGCGTCGATGTCACGACTGCCCGGTCCGATCTGTACGGTGCCGGCCCGGCGCGGCTCCTCGGCGGTCCACGGGACCGGGCCGTCCAGCGCGTAGTCGATCTTGAAGACGGAGGGGCCGTACCGGTAGCCCTCGTACGCGCGCCCCAGGCGGGCGATCCGCGACAGCGCCGTCGGCGAGGTGTCGAAGACGTACGCCCGGGCGGGTGGGAGGTCGTCGAGCCGTTTCACCTCGAAGCCGGTGTGGACGGTCCCGCCGAGCTCGCGCAGGTACGCGGCGAGGGCGTCCGAGATGGACTGCGAGCCGCCGCGCGGCAGCGGCCAGCCGTTCGCGTGCGCGGCCAGGGCGAACACCAGGCCGACCGCGCCGGTGCCGATCCCGCCGAGCGGGGCGTTGACGTGCGCGACGAGCCCGGCGAGGAGCGCGCGGGCCCGGTCGTCGCCGAAGCGGCGCAGCAGCCAGGTGAAGGGCGGCAGTCCGGCGAGCCCGAAGCGGGCGAGGGTGACCGGGTCCCGGGGCAGGGCCGTGCTCGGCAGGGACATGAAGTCGCGGGCCAGGGTGTCCCACCGGCCGAGGAACGGCTCCACCAGCCGCCGGTACGCGCCCGCGTCGCGCGGCCCGAAGGACGCCGCCGTCTCCGCGACCGAACGGGAGAGGACCGCGGCCGTGCCGTCGTCGAAGGGGTGCGCCATCGGCAGCGGGGGGTGCAGCCACTCCAGCCCGTACCGCTTCAGCGGCATCGTGGCGAACACGGGCGAACCGACGCCGAGCGGGTGCACGGCCGAGCAGGGGTCGTGGCGGAAGCCGGGGAGGGTCAGCTCCTCGGTCCGGGCTCCTCCGCCGACCGTCTCGGCGGCCTCGAAGACGGCTACCGAGAAGCCGCGCCGGGCCAGTTCGACGGCGGCCGTCAGCCCGTTGGGCCCCGCCCCCACCACGACCGCATCGAGAATCGACGGCACTTGCGTCTCCTTCGTCCGGCGGCGCCACCACACCCAGGATATTCCGCCCGTACGTACGGGCCCTCAACGCCCGGCCCCGCCGGGCGCCCCTGCACCCCTTCCTATTCCTACACCCCCCACACCCCTCTTACGCTCCGCGCAGCAGCTCGCGGATCCGCAGGGCGGTGGCCTCGTCCCTGCCGACCGCGAAGGGCAGCACGTTGTCCCGGTCCACCCGGAAGGGCACCCCCTCGACCGTGGTCTGGGCCCCGCCCGCCTCCGCGACCAGCAGCAGCCCGGCCGCGTGGTCCCAGGCCGAGGGCCAGGTGAAGGCCAGGCCGTCCATCTCGCCGCGAGCCACCTTCAGGTACTCCAGGCCGGCCGAACCGCAGGGCCGGGCCGCCACCCCGGGCACGTCGAGCCGGGCGAGGGTCCGCTTGTCGGCCTCGGAGGTGTACAGGGGGTGGGCCATCGCGATCCGCAGCTCGGCGCCCGGCTCGGGCGAACCGCTGTGGATCCGCTCACCATTGACGTACGAGCCCTGGCCGCGCACGGCGGTCGCCAGCTCGTCCAGCGCCGGGGCGAAGGTCCAGGAGGCGAGGATCTCCCCGCGGTGGGCCAGCGCCACCAGGGTGCAGAACTCGGGGTCGCCCGCGACGAACTGCCGGGTGCCGTCCACCGGGTCCACGATCCACACCGGGGCTTCCGCGCGCAGCGCCCCGTACACGGTCGGGTCGGCGTGCACGGCCTCCTCGCCCACCACGGCCGAGCCGGGCAGCAGCCGGGTCAGGGAGGCCGTGAGGTGCTCCTCGGCCTTGCGGTCGGCGACGGTCACGAGGTCGTGCGGTCCGGTCTTCTCGTCCACCTCGTGGTCGGCGAGCTGCCGGAACCTCGGCATGATCTCGACCGCCGCCGCCTTGCGTACGGCCTCTTCCACATCGGACAGGTCACGGGCCAGGAACTCATCGATCATGTCTCCAGCAAAGCACGCCCGACCGACAAACCCCACCGACAATCCCGGACGGACGGCTGGACACCGGGTGGACACCAGGTGAACCGACCCCCGGGCCGGACCCGGCTGCTCCTCGGCCGGACCCGGGCCGACCCCCGGACGTGACGTTTTATTGCCCGGTGTATCCGGCCCTGGCCGAACCCCTATGCACCATGTCCACCATGACGACGAACGACGATGCCACGGCCTGGCAGGGCGGCCGCCTCGACCTGGACGCGTACCTCCGGCGGATCGGATACGACGGAGAGCTCGCGCCCACCCTCGACGTTCTGCGGGCGCTCACCCGCTCGCACATCACCTCGATCCCCTTCGAGACCGTCGAGATCGTGCTCGGCCGGAAGGTCTCCCTCGAACTGCAGGACGTTCAGAACAAGCTGGTCCACGCACGCCGCGGCGGCTACTGCTACGAGCACAACCTGCTGCTCGCGGCGGCGCTGGAGCGCGTCGGCTTCCGGGTGACGGGGCTGGCCTCGCGGGTCCGCATCGGTTCCGAGGGAGTCCGTCCGGCCACGCACGCGATGCTGCGCGTGGAGACCGCCGAGACCCCCGACACCGGCAAGGTGTGGATCTGCGACCCGGGCTTCGGCCGCAATCCCATCGAGCCGATGGAGCTGGCGGGCGGCGCCGAGACCTCGGTCGGCGGCTGGGGCTTCCGGCTGGAGCGGACGGCCACCGAGACCGGCGCCTCGCTGTACGCGCTGCGCTCGCGGGGCGCCGACGGCTGGTTCGACCTGCACGCCTTCACCCTCGACCAGCGGTACGCGCCGGACTGGATGGTGGCCAACCACTTCATGTCCACGCATGCGCGCTCGCCGTTCGCGGGGCGGCTGGTCGTCCAGCAGATGCGCGAGCAGGATCACCTGTTCCTGGACGGCACCACCCTGACCACCACGCTGCCGGACGGTACGGCCTCGGCGCGCGGGTTCGCCCCGGAGGAGGTGCCGGACCTCATGCGCGAGGAGTTCGGACTGGAGCTGCCGCGCTCCGACCACGCGGAGCTCGTCGCCCGGGTGTACGTGGCGCGTCAGGCCGTCGCCATGTACCCGGCGACCGTGCACCCGCCGATCCAGCCCGTCCAGCACGTGCGGGCGCACCGTCCCGGGCGCAGGGTCCCGACCTCGGTCTGCTGACCGGCCACGCCGCCTCAGGGGCCTTGGGGCCCCTGAGGGTCGGCCGCCGCCGCGTGCAGGCGCAGGAGCCGGGCCGTCTCCTCGTCCATCGGGAAGAACGTCTCGACCGCGAGTTCGGAGAGCGTCACGTCCGCGGGCGCGCCGAAGGTGGCGATCATGCTGAACAGCGCCATGTCGCCGAAGGGGGTGCGCAGCCGCAGCGGGACGACCATACCGGTCGCGTCGACCGGGCCGGCCGGGGCGCCGGTGTCCGGCGGCGGCGGGTAGGCGGACACCTCGTCGTACAGCGCCCGCAGTTCGGGGCGGCCGGTGCCGTTGGCCTGGTGCAGGAGACGGCCCAGGGCGTGGGCGCGGACCTCAGCGAAGTTGAGGCAGTGCTGCGGGAGGCCGTCCGGGTGCAGGATCAGGCGCATCACGTTCGCGCCCTCGGCCGTCAGGGTCGGCGGGACGCTGTCCAGCAGGAGGGACATCGAGCGGTTGGAGTCGACGATGTTCCAGACCCGGTCGACGACCGCCGCCGGGTAGGGCTCGTGGCCGGCGAGCATGCTCCGCAGTGCCTGGCGTGCCATCGCCATGCGGTCGCTGCCCAGGGGGCTCTCCTGATAGGCGGGGGCGTAGCCGGCCGCCAGCAGCAGGCTGTTGCGGTCGCGCAGCGGCACGTCGAGGTGCTCGGCGAGCCGCAGCACCATCTCCCGGCTGGGCCGGGCCCGGCCCGTCTCCACGCAGGACAGGTGCCGGGTGGAGGTCTCGGCGCGCAGGGCGAGATCGAGTTGGCTGAACTTCCTGCGCTGGCGCCAGTCGCGCAGCAACAGCCCGACGCGGGGCGGGTCTTCGGTCTTCATGCACTCCACCGTAACCGCCGGGGTCGCGGACTCCATGACCTCTGAGGTCATGGAGTCCGCGACCTGTCCCGTGTCACGGTGGGGGCACAGTCCGGTGCGAAGGAGCTCTGCCATGACACAGACCATGCATACGACCGACCCTGCCGTCCGGCAGGCGTCCGACCGCTTCCTGCGGCTGGTCCTGCGGATCGACAGTGTCAGCACCGCCGTGATGGCCGCCGTGCTCATCGCCGCGTGCGGCCCGCTCGGTTCCGCCACCGGGATGCCCGTCGCCTTCAGCATCGGCTTCGGGCTCTTCCAGCTCGGCGGGGCGGCCTCGCTGGCCCTCATCGCGGGGTATCCGGTGATCCCGGCCGGGCTGGTCAAAGCCGTGATCGGGGTGAACCTCGGCTCCGCCGTCGCCTGCCTGGTGGTGGCCGCGGGGGACTTCGTCCCGCTCACCGGGTTCGGCATCGTGTTCATGCTGATCGGCGCGCTGGTCGTGGGGGTGTACGCGGCCCTGGAGTGGGCGGGGCTGCGGCGGATGACTGCGGCGGGGTGACGGGTCAGGCCTGCGGGGCCCGGCCGCGCAGGTACACGATCGGGGTCGGCAGGGTGATGGTGCCGTCGGCCGAGCGCAGGGCGTCCAGGCGCCGGGCGACCTCGGCGGACAGCTCGTTCGCCTCCTGCTCGGACAGCCTGTCCCACAGCCGGCGCATGCCGTGCGAGCGGGTCCAGTCGACCCACTGGGCCCCGGACTCCACGACGATGGGCAGGTCCTCCTCCAGTACGGCCACGTCGGTGAAGCCCGCGTCGGTCAGGGTGGCCGTGACGGCCTCGGGGGTCACCAGCCAGTTGTTGTGGATGTTGGTGAAGGGGCAGTCGTAGGCATCCCCTTCCTTGGGCTGGGTCAGATGCGGCAGCAGCAGGTCGTGCACGTCCTCGGGGAGGAATCCCCACTTGCCCGTGGCGGTGGGGAAGAAGGAGGGCGCGCTGGCCGCGAAGAGGCCGCCGGGGCGCAGGATCGTGCGGTAGGGGCGCAGTTCGGCCCCGCCGTGCGTCCAGATGAAGACGCTGAACCCGCCGAGCACCGCGTCGAAGCGCCCGGCCGGGAAGTCCGGCACCTGGCCGTTCATGACCTGGGTGGTCACGTGGGTCAGGCCCTGCGACCGCGCGTCGGCGTCCGCGTACTTGACCATCTCCTCGGCGAGGTCGATCCCGATGACCTCTCCGGTGCCGCCCACGGCCGCCGCGGCCGGCCAGAGCACGGCGCCCCGGCCGCAGCCCACGTCCAGCACCGAATCTCCGGCGCGGATTCCGGAGAATTCGACCAGCCGGCGGCCGATGGGGCCGAAGAAGTCCACTCCGCTCTGGTCGTAGACGTCCGCGGCAGTGTTGAACACACGGTGCATCTCCGCCGTGCTTTCCGAATTACCCATACCGGCTCCTTGACTTGAGTTCGCCGGGAAAAGCGTGCGGTATCCGCGCGACCGCGTCCAATAGGCAGGGCTTCTGACGGCCAGCACGGTTTCTTATTGGACAGGGAGTGCCTGCCGCATCAACATCATTTATGCAGGCGGGGCTTGGCTCCGCCTTCGTGGAAAGGTTGCCTTATGAGTGAGTTCTCTTCGCTGGTGTCGCGGGTCGAGGGTGAGGTGTTCCTGCCCGGGCAGGAGGGTTTCGACGAGGAGCGGACGGGTTTCCAGCGTGCGGTGGTGCACCGGCCCGATGTGATCGTGGGCGCGGTCTCGGCCCGGGACGTGGCGGCGGCGGTGGAGTACGCGACGAGCAGGGGCCTGCCGGTGGCCGTGCAGGCGACCGGACACGGCACCTCCGTGGCGATGGACGGCGGGGTACTGGTCACCACCCGCCGGATGACCGGCGTCCGCGTCGATCCCCAGGCCCAGACCGCCTGGCTGGAAGCCGGAGTCCGCTGGGAACACGTCGTGCCCGAAGCCGCAGTCCACGGCCTGGCCCCCCTCAACGGCTCCGCCCCCCACGTCGGAGCGGTCTCCTACATCCTGGGCGGCGGACTGCCCCTGTTGGGCCGCACCTACGGCTGGGCCGCCGACCACGTCCTGGGCATGGAAGTCGTCACCGCCGACGCACAGATCAAACAGATCACCCCCGACAGCGACCCCGACCTGTTCTGGGCCCTCCTCGGAGGCAAAGACAACTTCGGCATCGTCACCGGCCTCGAAACCGCCCTCGTCCCCCAACCCCGCATCTACGGCGGCGGCCTCTACTTCGACACCCCCCACATCGAAGACATCCTCCACACCTGGCACCGATGGACCACCACCACACCCGACCACATGAACTCCAGCGTGGGACTGATGCCCGTGCCCGACCTGCCGTTCATGCCCGAGCCGCTGCGCGGCCGGTACGTCGCCCACGTCCGGATCGCCTGCACCGGCGGGGCGATCGCCGGCCGCAAGGCCGTCGCGCCGCTGCGCGCCGTCGCGCCCCGCCTGATGGACACGCTCACGGAGATGCCGTACTCGGCGAGCGCGGCCGTCCACAACGATCCGCCGACGCCCATGCCCTGGTACGCGGACGTCGCCATGCTCGGCGAACTGGCCGAGTCCGACGTGCCGACGATCCTCAAGACGGTCGGCCCCGGCGCGCCCGTCATGTGCATCGTCGAACTGCGCCACCTCGGCGGCGCGCTGGCCCGCCGGCTGGGAGCGCCGAACGCGGTCGGCCACCGCGACGCCCGCTACATGCTGTACGTGCTCTCGCCGCTGGTCGGCCCGTTCACCCCCGAGACCGTGGGGCCGGTGCACCGCCAGCTCTTCGACGCCCTCGCCCCGCGTACGACGGGGCGTTTCGTGAACTTCATGGGCATCGGCGAGAACGCCGGTGCGGAGCAGGTGCGTTCGGCGTACGACCCCGAGGACCACGCACGTCTGGTCCGGCTCAAGGCCGTGCACGACCCGGCCAACACCTTTCGCGTCAACTACAACCTGGAGCCCGGCACGTCCGGCTCCCACTAGCTGGTGATCGCCCACCGCGGTGGCTCCCACCCCCTTCCTCGGAACCGCCGCGGTGGGCGGTCGCCTGCCCGCGGGTCCGCCGGCGGGTCCCTCAGGGGGGCCGTCGGCGGATCCGGCAGATTGGAAGCAGCAGATGTCCCAGAGCGTGTTCCCCCTCGACCCCACGGGGAGCGATCTCGCCGCCGAGGCCGCCGCGCTGCGCCGGCTAGGGCCCATCGCCCGGGTGGAGCTGCCGGGCGGTGTGCGGGCCTGGTCGGTGACCCGGCACGAGCGGATCAAGCAACTCCTGACGGATCCGCGGGTGTCCAAGGATCCCCGCCGGCACTGGCCGGCCTTCCGCGACGGCGAGATCACGCCCGACTGGCCGCTCTACCCCTGGGTGTCCGTGGAGAACATGCTGACGGCCTACGGCGCCGAGCACTCCCGGCTGCGCCGGCTGGTGGCGGGCGCCTTCACCGCCCGCCGAACGAAATCGCTCGCACCGTCCGTGGAGGAGGTGACGGGCGGGCTGCTGGATGAGCTGGCCGCCGTGCCGGCCGGGGAGACGGTGGACCTGCGGGCCGCGTTCACCCACCCGCTGCCGTTCCAGGTGATCTGCCGGCTGTTCGGCGTACCGGAGGCCACCAGCGAATCACTGCGGCAGATGATGGACGCCTTCTTCCGCGACCCCGGGAACATCGACGACATCCAGGAACGCGGGCGGGCCATCTACGCGGTCCTCACCGACCTGGTGGCGTACAAGCGCGAGCACCCCGGGCCCGACTTCTCCTCCGAGCTGATCGCCGTACGCGACGAGGACGGCGAGCGGCTGAACGAACAGGAACTGGCCGACACCCTGATGCTCATGATCGGGGCCGGGCACGAGACCACCGCCAACCTGCTGGGCAGCGCCCTGGTGGAACTGCTGTCCCGGCCCGACCAGCTGGCGCACATCCGGGCCGGCCGGGCCACCTGGCAGGACGCCATCGAGGAGTCCCTGCGGCTGCACGGGCCGGTGGCCCACATGCCGCTGCGTTTCGCCACGCAGGACATCGACGTGGACGGGGTGACCATCCCGCGGGGTGACGCGATCCTCGTCTCCTACTCGGCGGCCGGCCAGGATCCGGAGCAGCACGGCCCGGACGCGCTCGAGTTCGACCTGCTCCGCGAGCGACGCGAGCACTTGGCCTTCGGGCACGGCGCCCACCACTGTCTCGGCGCCCCCTTCGCCCGGCTGGAGGCCGGGATCGCGCTGCCGCGGCTCTTCGACCGCTTCCCCGGCCTCCGGCTGGCGCGACCCCGATCCGAGATCCCGGGGTCCGGCTCCTTCATTGCGAACGGGCCGCGTGACCTGCCCGTCCTGCTGACGTCATGAGGTCATGACGTCATAGCGCCTGGTCCGGCTGGATGTTGTGGTTCACGCGGAAGGTGTTCGCGGGGTCGTACACGGCCTTCAGCCGGGCCAGCCGCCGTCGTGCGGGGGCCTCGTACAGCGTGCTGAGCCGCTCGGCCGTGGCCGGGCGGCCGTTCCCGTACACGAAGTTGAGGCTGCGGCCCACGGTCCACGGCCGGACGGCTGCGAGCAGCTCCTCGTGGACGGGGGCGATGTCGGCCGCGCTCCAGGGCCCCACGGGTGAGAGCACCCGCAGGATGTACGCCGCGTCGCGGTGGCCGACGGCGCTGGGCACGGCCGGCGGGCGGGCCAGCGCACCGCCGAGGTGGCGCAGGTCCACGACGCACATGACGGGTGCGGCCGGGCCGGCGAGGTCCAGGACGGCGTCGAGTACCGGGGTGCCGAGCGAGCAGAGCAGGGCGTTATCCCCGGTGTAGCCGTGCGGGTGGACCGGGTCGTCGAAGACGGAGCCGCTCGCGGTGTACGGCATGTCGCGCAGGGTGTCCATCAGGCGGGGCGCGACGGCGCGCAGCGGCGCGACGGCCTTGCGGCCGGCGATCGCCCCGCCGGTGCAGGCGATCCGGACGTGGGCGACGTACCGGCCGCGCAGCGGCTCGGGCATGAACGGCAGGTCGGGCACGGGCATCAGTCCCACGCTGGAGTTCATGTGGTCGGGTGTGGTGGTGGTCCATCGGTGCCAGGTGTGGAGGATGTCTTCGATGTGGGGGGTGTCGAAGTAGAGGCCGCCGCCGTAGATGCGGGGTTGGGGGACGAGGGCGGTTTCGAGGCCGGTGACGATGCCGAAGTTGTCTTTGCCTCCGAGGAGGGCCCAGAACAGGTCGGGGTCGCTGTCGGGGGTGATCTGTTTGATCTGTGCGTCGGCGGTGACGACTTCCATGCCCAGGACGTGGTCGGCGGCCCAGCCGTAGGTGCGGCCCAACAGGGGCAGTCCGCCGCCCAGGATGTAGGAGACCGCTCCGACGTGGGGGGCGGAGCCGTTGAGGGGGGCCAGGCCGTGGACTGCGGCTTCGGGCACGACGTGTTCCCAGCGGACTCCGGCTTCCAGCCAGGCGGTCTGGGCCTGGGGATCGACGCGGACGCCGGTCATCCGGCGGGTGGTGACCAGTACCCCGCCGTCCATCGCCACGGAGGTGCCGTGTCCGGTCGCCTGCACGGCCACCGGCAGGCCCCTGCCCGTCGCGTACTCCACCGCCGCCGCCACGTCCCGGGCCGAGACCGCGCCCACGATCACATCGGGCCGGTGCACCACCGCACGCTGGAAACCCGTCCGCTCCTCGTCGAAACCCTCCTGCCCGGGCAGGAACACCTCACCCTCGACCCGCGACACCAGCGAAGAGAACTCACTCATAAGCCACCCTTTAGACTCGGCGCTCATGGAACTGCGCCAGTTGGAATACTTCGTCGCCGTTGCCGAGGAGGCGAGCTTCACCAGGGGCGCCGCGCGCGTACACGTGGCGCAGCCAGGGGTGAGTGCTCAAATACGCTGGCTGGAGCGCGAGTTGGGACAGGAGCTGCTCGACCGCAGTGGCCGTCAGGTGCAGTTGACCGACGCGGGCGTCGCCGTACTGCCGTACGCCCGGGCCGCACTGGCCGCCGTGGCCGGCGCCCGCCTCGCCGTGGACGAGGTCACCGGTCTCCTGCGGGGCCAGGTCTCCATCGGGACGGTCGCTTCCTCCTCCCCTGGATGGCCGGCCAGGGGGTACGGCTCATCGCGGGCACGGACGCGGGCGTGGCGCACGCCGTCTTCGACGGCTTCGTGTCGAGCCTGGAGTTCTTCCGCCACATCGGCTTCTCCCCCGCCGAGGCCATCGACGCGGCCACGGTCGAGGCCGCCCTCGCCCTGGGCATCGCCTCCGACACCGGCCGCCTCGCCCCCGGCTACCGCGCCGACCTGATCGCCGTCACCGGAGACCCGCTGGCCGATCTGGCCGCCCTGCGCGACGTCCGCCTGACGATGTCCGCCGGCCGCCCGCACGTCCCGGCCGGCGCCCCGGCGCCGGCCCCGCGCTGACCGGGGGCCGGGAGCCGGGAGCGGCGGCAGATCAGCCGTTCAGCGCGGGGATGAGGTGCTGGCCGTAGGCCCGAAGAGCTGGGGCGCGGAGGCCCCGTAGGGATCAGCCGACAGGGGAGGGGCTCCGGGGGTCGGCCGGGCGGGGGACGAAGACCGGGGAGTCCGACTGGTAGAAGAGGTCGATGTCGGCCTCCTCGCCGCCGACGATCAGGGTGTCCCAGGCGCCGCTCTCCCGCAGGGTGCGGAGGGTGGCCGGGGCGATCGAGGCGAGGTGGGAACGGAGTTCCCCGTCGCCGGGCAGGCCGGGCATCCGGGGCGCCAGCCGTTCGCGGATCCCGGCCATCCGGTCCAGCAGCGCGTCCAGGTCGCTCCCGTCCGCGGCACCGGTGCCACCGGCAGCGGCACCTGCACCGGCAGCCGCACCCCCGCCGGCCTCCGCACTGCGCGCGATGATGTCCTTGATGGCGCGGGTGACGCCCTGCTCGTCGGTGGTCACCATGGCGTTCCAGGCCCGGCTCTTGTGCCGGTACTGGAGCATGGACATCGCCGCCTCGTGCCGGATGAAGTCCGCGTCCCGCAGCGGCTTGCCCTGCCATGCGCGGCTGAGCGAGCGGGCCAGGGAAGTGGCCGAGGCCAGACCGCTGTTGAGGCCGCGGCCCGGCCAGAAGTGGATGGCGTTGGCCGCGTCGCCCAGCAGGAAGCCGTAGGTGCCGGGGGTGGTCGCGGTCGGCCGGTGCAGCTGTGCGGTGAACCGCGGGCGCTGCACCATGTCCAGCCGGAACGAGGTGATCGCGGACAGGTCCTCCTCGGCCACCCCGAACAGGCTGAGCCCCTGCCGGATCTCCTTCCACAGCGGGGAACCGCGCAGCAGGGCGGGCAGGAAGAGGGTGCCGTGGGTGGGGCAGCGGAACTCGTTGTCCTCCTCCTGCCGGCTCATCAGGCAGGGGCGGGCGGCGATGCACTCCTCGAAGACGTGGCGGACCGGGTCGATGCCGATGACGCTCTTGGTCTCCTCCCGGGTGAGCCGCATGTTCAGGAAGCCCTCGCCGCGCAGCGAGTTGAGCAGGAACCGGTTCTGCGACACGGTGAGCAGCACGCTCATCGGGTCCGGCAGCTTCGACTTGACGCGCAGTCCCAGCACGATGTCCTGGAGGTGCTCGCCGTCGAGGGAGTAGATCGAGGCGTCGGCCGCGCCGAAGCGGTCGGCGTAGTGCTCCCGGGTGCGGGAGCGGCCGCCCTCGGCGACCACCAGGACGTGTTCCTGGGTGATCCGGTTCTGCTCCTCCGCCACGTCGAAACGCTTGGGAACCAGGCGGATTGATGGCTTCCGGTTGGCCAGGTCCAGCAGCCGGTCCTCGATGTGGGCGATCCGGATGTTGCGGGGCGGGCGGCCGTCGACCGAGTCCGGACCGACGGGCCACATCTCGGAGTAGGCGCCGCCATCGTCGAAGAGGGCGGCGAGCACCTCCTCGGGCAGGGCGAGGTACTGCCGGCTCTGGACGGTCACCACCTGCTGGCGGCGGAAGTTCCCCTGGGTCTCGTCCTTCCAGACGACCGAGGAGCCCTTCCTGGTCCAGCGCCCGTCGTAGAGGGTGATGGCGGTCCGCCCGGGCAGCATCTCGTCGAGCGCCAGGGCGAAGGCGAGGCCCACCGGGCCGCCGCCGGTGATGGTGACCCGCAGCGTGCCGGGGTCCGCGGCGCTCGGCCGGGGCACGTCCAGGAGGGACAGGTCGATGACCGTCTCCATGGCGTCCTGGGCCTCGTAGAGGAACGTTTCATCGCCGATCCGGATGCAGTCGTTCGGACGCAGTGCATGCCGCGTGACGCGCTGATCGTTGACGAAGGTGCCGTTCCGGCTGTCCCGGTCGTAGAGGACGAAGCCGGCGTCCTCCGTGAGGATCTCGGCGTGCAGCCGGGAGGAACTGGGGCTGACGATCACGACGGTGTTGTCGCTCTTGCGCCCGAAGCTGACGGGCTCGCCGTCCAGGACCACGCTCTGCCCGGTGAAGGGACCCGTGCTTCCAACGATGACCGAAGCCACTCCACACTCCTTGAAAAAGACGCCTGCTGACTCCTCGTACGACTGCAACACGCCATCGCGAACGTGTTCGGTTCAACCATTTTCGAAAATTTCCAGTCACCCCGTTGAACCGGGGATCGCGATCCGTACGTGATGTCGGCGTCGGTAGGCGATCAGAGGGAGACCCGCCCCCATGCACAACGAGGAATCCGAGACCGTGACGGAGAGCGCGCTTGCGGCCACCACCGCAGGCACGGCCACGACCGCGGCCACCACCGCAGGCACGGCCACCACCGCGGCCACGACCGCGGCCGCACCGGGTGCACCGGGTGCACCGGTCGGGGAACGGCTGATCGCCGGCCGCTACCGGCTGCTGTCCCGGCTCGGCGAGGGCGGCATGGGCACCGTGTGGCGGGCCCTCGACGAGACGCTGCACCGCGAGGTCGCCGTCAAGGAGGTCCGGGCCCCGGCCCATCTGCGGGCCGGCGACATCGCGCGGATGTACAGCAGGCTGGAGCGAGAGGCCTGGGCGGCGGCCCGGATACCCGACCGCAACGTGGTGACGGTCCACGACGTGGCCATGGACGACGACCGGCCCTGGATCGTCATGGAACTGATCCGCGGGCAGTCGCTGGCCGATCTGCTGCGCGCCGAGGGGCCACTCACCCCGCGCCACGCCGCGCACATCGGCGCGGAGGTGCTGAGCGCGCTGCGCGCCGCACATGCCGTCGGGGTGGAGCACCGCGACGTGAAGCCGGCGAACGTGCTGCTCGCCGAGGACGGGCGGGTGGTGCTCAGCGACTTCGGCATCGCGATGGTCGAGGGCAGCACCGCGCTGACCATGACCGGCGAGGTGGTCGGCTCCCCCGAGTACCTGCCGCCGGAGCGGGCGCTGGGCCGCCCCTCGGGCCCCGAGTCGGACCTGTGGTCCCTCGGCGTGATGCTGTACGCAGCCGTGGAGGGGATCTCCCCGTTCCGGCAGGACACCGCGCTGAGCACCCTGCGGGCCGTCGTGGACGAGGAACCGCCGGTGCCGACCCGGGCCGGCCCGCTCGCCCCGGTCATCGCCGGGCTGCTCCGCAAGGCGCCGGCCGAGCGGACACCGGCCGCCGAAGCCGCCGAAGCCCTGCGGGGCATCGCCCACGAACCGGACGCCACCACGACCGCCGCCCGCGTCCTGTCGGCTCCCGCAGAACCCGCCACGGCAGCGGCCCCCGTCCCCACGGCGACACCGGTCCCCACGCCGGCACCGGCCCCCACGGCGGCGCCGGCCGCCACCACCGTGGAGCCCGCGCCCGCCCCGCTCGCGCACGCGTCGCCCGCGCACCGGACTCCCGCGGCCCCGCCCCGCAAGCGCCGTACGGCGGCCTTCGTCGCGGCCGGCGCGGCCGCCTGCGTACTGATCGCCGCCGGGCTGGTCCACGCCCTCGACGGCAACGACGAGGACTCCGCCCCCGGTTCGGGCGTACGGATGTCGGTGGCGGGCGCGAACACCACCTACACCGGCAGCTGCCCGACCCCCGAGAGTCAGGCCCCGGCGTTCACCGCGACCTTCACCGCGTCCGAGCCGACCCTGATCTCCTACCGCTGGGTGTCCGGCGACGGCTCGGTGGTGGATCCGCACTGGCGCACCATGTCCATCGGGGGCAAGACCAACCCCACCGGGCACGACACCGTACGGCTGACGACCTATGCGAAGGCCGGCAACCTGACCACAGGGATGGCCGTGGAACTCCAGAGCCCCACCCGCGCCACCTCCAACCCGGTCCCCTTCTCCATCACCTGCACCGGCTGACCCCGGCCCGGTTCCGGATCCGGATCCGAATCCGGAAGCACGTTTACGTCACCCGGAACGGGTAGGCGCGACACAGCAAGCAATGGCGCACGAGAGGAGCCGCAGCCGTGTCGGGTGAAGAGAAGATGCGGGCCAAGAAGGAACAGGCCTCGGGCAAGGTCAAGGAAGCGGCCGGCCGGGCGGTCGGCAACGAGAGCCTCACCGCGAAAGGCCGCGCTGAGCAGGTCAAGGGAGACGCTCGCGCGGCCAAGGAGAAGATCAAGGACGCGGTGGAGGACGCGAAGGGGGAATAGCAGCACTCTTCGACGTACTCAGGCGGGTTCGGACCCCGGCATCCGGTCTCCGAACCCGCCTTGGGTCCGTCACGCTCTGTGTGCCGAGAACGGGCTGTGGTCCAGGTGCTCCAGCAGGTCCGCCGGGTCGCTGTACACGGCGGCGGGGGCCGCCTCCTCAAGGTCGGCGCGCGGGATCCCTCCGCAGAGCAGGCCCACGCAGGTCACTCCGGCCTGCTTGGCGGCTTGCATGTCCCACACTGTGTCGCCGACGAACACCGCCCGGTCGGGCGGTACGTGCACCAGCCCGAGGGCGTGCCGGACGGGATCGGGTGCCGGCTTGCCCGTCTCGACGTCGTCGGAGGTGGCGGCGTCGGTGATGGCCTCGTCCGCGTCGACGGCCCTGCGCAGGGCCTTGAGTTCCCGGTCCTTGGCCGAGGTGACCAGGCTTCAGTTGTTGATCGCCGGGATGATCTGTGTGCCGTAGGCGTCGATGGTGGCCTCCTTCGCGTCGTGCATGTCGTAGACGGCGAACTGGTCGACGCCGAGGTCGCGCAGGGCCCGCAGCTTCTCGATGTGGGCCTCGGGCGGGCCCAGCAGGCAGAAGCGGTCGACGATCTCGTCGGGGACGAAGTCGGTGGACGGGTTCCCCGCGCGGCCGTGGTGGCTGTAGTCGTAGCCGTGGCGGGCCTTGATGTACTCGGTGAGCTCGTCCGGGACCATCGAGGAGTGCTCGCCGTAGCGGGTGACGAGGTCGGCGACGTGGTTGCCGACCATCCCGCCGAACCAGCGGCACTGGTCGCGGGCGTGCGCGAGGTCATCGCCCACGTACGCCGGGGCGGCCACGCAGATGGTGATCGCGTCCGGGTCCCGGCCCGCCGCGGTGGCGGCCTCCCGTACTGCCTTGATCATCCACTCGGTGAGGTAGAGGTCTGCCAGTTGGAGGATGAACCCGTCGGCCTTCTGCCCGGCCAGGGCCAGGGCCTTGGGGCCGTACGCCGCCATCCAGACGGGCAGCTTCCCCTCCCGGATCCACGGGATGCGGATCGGATTGCCGTCGACCTGCGCCTCGCGGCCCTCGGCGAGGTCGCGGATGACGTCGATGGCGTCGCCGAGCCGGGCCAGGGTGTTGGGGGCGCGGCCCGCGACCCGCATCGCGGAGTCACCGCGCCCGATCCCGCACACCGTGCGGTTGCCGTACATGTCGTTGAGGGTCGCGAAGGTGGAGGCGGTGACCTCCCAGGTGCGGGTGCCCGGGTTGGTGACCATGGGGCCGACGTGCAGTTTCTGTGTGTTGGCCAGGATCTGGCTGTAGATGACGAACGGTTCCTGCCACAGCACGGCCGAGTCGAAGGTCCAGCCGTAGCGGAAGCCGTTGCGTTCGGCGCGCTTCATGAGGCTGACGACCGCCGAGGCGGGCGGGTCGGTCTGCAGGACGAGGCCGAAGTCCATGGGGCGGCTCCTTGCTGCTGCGTGCGGGCTTTACAGGTACTGGCAGGTGGAGCGGGGGACGAAGACCCCGTGGCCGGCCCGGCCGATGTACTCGCGCCGGTCGATGACGAGTTCGCCGCGCGAGAGCACGGTGTCGACGCGTCCGGTGATCCGCTTGCCCTCGTACGCCGAGTAGTCCACGTTCATGTGGTGCGTCTCGGCGGAGATGACCTGCTCGGCGTGCGGATCGTAGAGGACGATGTCGGCGTCGGAGCCCGGCGCGATCGTGCCCTTCTGGGGATAGAGGCCGAACATCCGGGCCGGGCTCGCGCAGGCGATCTCGATCCAGCGGCGGCGGCTGATGTGCCCGTCCAGGACGGCCTGATGGAGGAGGTCCATCCGGTTCTCCACCCCCGGCAGCCCGTTCGGGATCTTCGAGAAGTCCCCGCGGCCCAGCTCCTTCTGACCACGGAAACAGAACGGGCAGTGATCGGTGGAGACCACCTGGAGGTCGTTGGTCCGCAGGCCCCGCCACAGCGCCGCTTGATGCTCGCGGGGACGCAACGGCGTGGAGCAGACGTACTTGGCGCCCTGGAAGTCGGGCTCCTCCAGGTTGTCCGTGGACAGGAACAGGTACTGCGGACAGGTCTCCCCGAAGACCGGCAGCCCCTTGTCCCGGGCCGCGGCCAGCTCGGCCACCGCCTCCTCCGCCGAGACGTGGACCACGTAGAGCGGGGAGCCGGCGACCCGCGCGAGCTGGATGGCCCGGTGGGTGGCCTCGGCCTCCAGCAGCACCTTGCGGACCTCGCCGTGGTGGCGCGGGTCGGTCTCCCCGCGCGCCAGGGCCTGTTCGACGAGGACGTCGATCGCGATGCCGTTCTCGGCGTGCATCATGATCAGCCCGCCGTTGCCGGAGGACCGCTGCATGGCGCGCAGGATCTGCCCGTCGTCGCTGTAGAAGACGCCGGGGTAGGCCATGAACAGCTTGAAGGAGGTGACCCCTTCGCCGATGAGGAGGTCCATCTCCTTCAGGGTGCCCTCGTTCACGTCCGAGAGGATCATGTGGAAGGCGTAGTCGACGGAGCAGTTGCCGTCGGCCTTGTCGTACCAGGTGTCGAGCCCCTCGCGCAGGGCCTGGCCCACGCTCTGCACCGCGAAGTCGACGATGGTGGTGGTGCCGCCCCAGGCGGCGGCCCGGGTCCCCGTTTCGAAGGTGTCCGACGCGGCGGTGCCGCCGAAGGGGAGTTCCATGTGGGTGTGCGCGTCGACGCCGCCCGGGATCACGTACTTCCCGCTCGCGTCGATCGTACGGTCGGCGGTCCAGGACTCGGCGGCGGCCGAGCCGTGTGCGGCGAGCGCCGCCACGCGGCCGTCCTCGATCAGGACGTCGGCGTGCAGTTCGTCGGCGGCGGTCACGACCAGCCCGCCGCTGACCAGGGTGCGGATGCTCATGGGAGTCCCCCTACGGGATGCTGCGGAGCGCCTGTTCGAGGATCTCGGCGCCTTCTTCCGCCTCGGCGACGGTGAGGGAGAGCGGCGGCGCGATGCGCAGCACGCTGGTGTTGTACCCGCCGCCCTTGCCGAGCAGCAGACCGCCGGCGCGGGCGGCCTCCAGGACGGCGGCGGCCGCGTCCGGGTCGGCCTGGTCGGTGCCGGGCCGGGTCAGTTCCAGGCCGGCCATCAGGCCCCGGCCGCGGACCTCCCGTACGGCGGGCACGTGGGCGGCGATCGCGCGCAGCCGCTCCAGCAGCAGCCCGCCGACGCGCCGGGCGTTGCCCTGGAGGTCGTGCTCCAGCAGGTACGAGAGGTTCGCGATCCCGGCCGCCATGGTGACCGGGGAGCCGCCGAAGGTGGAGATGGAGTTCGCGTCCAGGCAGTTCATCACCTCGGCGCGGGCCACGACCCCGCCGATCGACATGCCGTTGCCGATGCCCTTGGCGAAGGTGAGGATGTCCGGCGGGCCGTTCTGGGCGTGTGCCTGCCAGCCCCAGAAGTGCTCGCCGGTTCGGCCCCAGCCGGTCTGCACCTCGTCGCTGATCCAGAGGATGCCGTGCCGGTCGAGCACCTCGCGGAAGGCCCCGTAGAGCCCGTCGGGCGGGGAGGTGAAGCCGCCGACGCCCTGGATCGGCTCGGCGATCAGCGCGGCCACTCCCCCGCGCGCCTGGCCGAGTACGTCCTCCAGATCGGCGACGGCCGCCGCGGTGAACTCGGCGTCGGGCAGGGCGGCGAAGGGGCCGCGGGTGCGCACGGCACCGTGGACGTAGTACGTCTGGAGCGGCGAGAGGCTCGTCGGGGACCAGCCGCGGTTGCCGGTGACCGACACGGTGGAGAAGGACCGGCCGTGGTAGCTGTTGCGCATCGCGAGGATCTGGTTGGAGCGGCGGTACGTCGTCGCGAGCAGCAGGGCGGCGTCGTTGGCCTCGGTGCCGGAGGTCGTGAAGAAGACCCGGGCGTCGGGGATGCCGGACAGCGCCGCGACCCGTTCGGCCAGCTCGATCATCGGTCGGTTGAGGTAGAGGGTGGAGGAGTGGATGATCCGCCCGGCCTGTTCGGAGACGGCCTTGGTGACCTCGGGCAGGGCGTGGGCGGTCATCGTGGTGAGGATGCCGCCGAAGAAGTCGAGGTAGCGGTTGCCGTCGGCGTCCCAGACGTGGCGGCCCTCGCCGTGGGTGAGTTCGAGGGGGTGGCGGTAGTAGAGCGCGAGCCAGTCCGGCATGACGCTGATGTGGCGGCTGTGCAGGGGGATCGGGTTGGTCACGGCTGTACGAGCCCTCCGTAGGCGTCGGGGCGGCGGTCGCGGTAGAAGGCCCACTGGTTGCGGACCTCCTCGATGAGGTCGAAGTCGAGGTCGCGGATGAGGAGTTCCTCCTCCTTGTCGCTGGCGACCTCCCCGACGAACTGGCCGCGCGGGTCGACGAAGTAGCTGGTGCCGTAGAAGTCGTTGTCGCCGTACTCCTCCCGGCCGACCCGGTTGATGGCGGCGACGAAGTACTCGTTGGCGACGGCGGAGGCGGGCTGTTCCAGCTGCCACAGGTGCGCGGAGAGGCCGCGGTGGGTGGCGGAGGGGTTGAAGACCAACTGGGCTCCGGCCAGGCCCAGTTGACGCCACCCCTCGGGGAAGTGGCGGTCGTAGCAGATGTACACGCCCACCCGGCCGACAGCGGTGTCGAAGACGGGCCAGCCGAGGTTGCCCGGACGGAAGTAGTACTTCTCCCAGAAGCCCTTGACCTGGGGGATGTGGTGCTTGCGGTACTTGCCGAGGTAGCTGCCGTCGGCGTCGATGACGGCGGCGGTGTTGTAGTAGAAGCCCGCACTCTCCTGCTCGAAGACCGGTACGACGATCACCATGCCGGTCTCGCGGGCGAGGTCCTGCATGCGGCGGACGGTCGGGCCGTCGGGGACGGCCTCGGCCCAGCGGTAGTGCTCGGGCTCCTGGACCTGGCAGAAGTAAGGGGCGTTGAACACCTCCTGGAAGCCGATGATTTTGGCTCCCTGGGCGGCGGCCCGGCGGGCGTGCTCCTCGTGTTTGGCGATCATCGATTCGGTGTCTCCGGTCCAGGTGGCCTGGACCAGCGCGGCGCGGACGACTTGGGCCATGAGCTGCTCCTCGCGACGGGAACGCCGGGTTCTACGCACGTAGACGGAGTACGTAGGGAGTAGAACGTAGGCCTCGGCACAGCGTGGGGCAAGACCGCGTTGCGCGGTTGGAGTAGTCGATCACGTTACGTCGCCCCGCGGTCGATTGCGGTCAGGAGACGGGCGGTTTACGCCGTGGCGATTCCGGCCACGCGCAGGGCGTGGACCAGGTCGCGGTACCGGTTTCCAGGCAGGGCGCGGGCCGCGTGGAGCAGGCGGGGGGCGAGCCACTGCGGGTCGCGGCGGGCGAGGCGGGCGGCCTCCTCCGCGGTGCGGGCCCGGACGAAGGCGCCGAGCAGGGCATCGGCCTCCCCGGTCCGGCCGGCCCCGCCGAGGGCGAGCGCCGCCTCGGCGATCTCGGCGGCGGGGCGGGCCACGCCCTGGCGCAGCAGCGCGTGGCTGTCGGCCTCCCGCCCGGCCTCGCCGAGCGCGGCCGCGGCGGCGGCGAGCCGCTCGGGCGGGAGCGAGGCCGCCTCCCACAGGACGCCGGCCCAGTCGGCCGCGAGCCCGGCGCGGGCCAGCTCGACGGCGAGGCCGGGCAGCCGCTCGGCGGGCCAGGCCGCCGCCTCGCACAGCAGCGCGTGGGCCTCGCCGCTCCGCGCTTGCGCGCGCAGCGCGATCAGTTCGGCCACGAGCACCCCGGCCGCCCGCCCCGCCCTGCCGGGCCCGGGCCCGGCAGCCTCCGGCCCGGCCCCGACCGGCTCGGCTCCCGCCGCCGGGACGGGATGCCCGAAGCGCGGCGCGACACGGGCCGGCTCGGGTCCGGCCGACGGAGCAGGGTGGCCAAAGCGCGCTCCCCGCGGCGCGGCCCGGGCCGGCTCAGGTCCGGATGCCGGGACAGGGTGGCCGAAGTTCACTCCCTGCGGCACGGCCTGGGCCGGCTCAGGTCCGGACGCCGGAGCGGGATGCCCGAAGCGTGCTCCGCGCGGCGCGACGCGGGCCGGCTCGGATCCGGACCCTTCCGCCTCGTATCCCGGCGGCGGGGTGAAGTCCTGGGCCCCGGCCGCGGCGGCTCCGGCGTACCGGGCTCCCCCGGAACGCCGCCCGCCGCGCAGCCACCGCCCCTCGGCCCGCCCGACGGGCGCCTCCACCGGCACCTCCCCCCGGCGATCCGCCGAACCCGACGCCCCCCGCTGCCTCGGCACACCGGGCAACCCACCGTCCCCTGGCGACACAAGAACCTCGTTAGGCCCGCGCCCAGCAGACCAGGCCCCGGCAGGCCCGGCAGGCTGGGACTCAGCCGGCCAGGGCTCGGCAGGCTCAGCCGACTCAGCAGACCAGGCCTCGGCATGCTCAGCCGGCCCGGCCGGCCAGAGCTCGGCGGGCCCAGCCTGCTCGGGCGCGCCAGGCACCGCAGACCACGATCCGCCCGGCAACACACCCTCCCCCGGCGACGCCAGGGGCCCGGCAGGCCCGGACCCGCCAGACCAGGGATCGCCATGCGCAGCAGGCTCCGCGGACGAGGGCCCGCCCACCCCCGGCGACGCGAGGGACTCGGACAGCCGGGACCCGGCAGTCACCGCAGGCGCGGCAAGCTGGGGCTCAATTGGCCAGGGCTCGCCATGCGCAGCAGACGCGGGCGCCACCGCAGACCAGGACCCGCCCGGCAACACACCCTCCCCCGGCGACGCCGGGGACTCGGCCGGTCCGGGCCCGGCAGACCAGGGCCCGGCGGGCGCAGCCGACGCAGCACGCTGGGGCTCAGCTGGCCAGAACTCGGCGGGAGCAGTCGGCGCGGCAGACCGGGCCTCGCCAGGCGCAGCCGGCGCGGCAGGCCATGGCTCGGCAGGCGCAGCCGGCGCGGCAGACCAAGGCTCGGCGGGCGCAGCCGGCCCGGCGGGCGCAGCCGGCACCGTGGGGGCCGTGGGGTGGGCGACAGTCGCCAGGCGGGCGGACAGGTCCTCGTGCCGGGCTGCGGCGCGGGCCACGTCGTCCCGGGTCCACGAGACCTCCCGGGCCAGGGTCTCCGCCTCGGCGCGGTCGGCGGCGCCGGCCATGCGGGCGGACAGGTTCCGCAGGGCCGCGTCCGCCTCGGCCCGCTGGCCGGCCGCCGCCGCGAGCAGGGTCCGCAGTTCCCCGGTCCCGCCCGGCAGCCGGTCCCACGCGCTGACGGCGGCGGCCCGCAGCCGGGCCGCGTACCCGGTCTCCCGCGCCGCCACCTCCTCGCCGCGCAGCCCGGCGAGGTCCCGCAGCAGCGACTCCACGACGTCCCACGGCGCGATCGCGGCCCCCTGGAGGCAAGCCCGCACACCCTCCGGGTCCCGCCGCAGGAACTCCCCGTACCAGCCCGCTCCGGGATCGAGCCTGTGGGTCAACCCCCGTAAATAGTCCGAGAATTGACTGATCGCCAGTGCAGTCGCGGTCTCCATGACCGCATTGGATCCCAGCCGTGTTACGGGCGGGCTACGGGAGTCTCAAAGCTTGACGGCGATACCGGTGTGCGGCCGCACGCCCCGGCGCCACAGCGTGGCGGGCACGTCCACCATCCAGAACTGCCAGGTGTACTTGCGCGACATCAGCCTGCGCACCCGCCGCAGCCCCTCCTCGTCCAGCAGCCGGGCCCGCCCCTCCCGGACGGCCGCGCCCTCCTCGACGCGTCCGCGCACATCACAGACGGTCACGGTGACCCGACCGTCGCGGCGGATCCGCTTGACCTTCCACGAGTCGCTGCGCGTCCACACGTACAGCTCACCGCCGTCGGCCACCGCCCAGACCGGGGTGGCGACGGGCGTGCCGTCCTTGCGGTAGGTGGTGAGGCTGACGTACCGCGCCCTGCCGAGTTCCTCCATCTCTGAATCTTCGCAGGGAATCCCGGCCTTCGGGCCGGGCGGGAATGCCTCCTTGGCTCAGAGCCGCGAAGCGGCGGAGTTCTCCGCGGCTGCGAGGTGGCGGTCAGACGGGCCGTTTCTGGTTCTCGATGTACTCCTGGACGATGCTCAGCGGTGCGCCGCCACAGGAGCCCACGAAGTACGAGGGCGCCCAGAACACCGAGCCCATGCCGATGCGGTTGATCCGGCCGGCGTACTCGGCGCGTAGGTATCGGGAGCTGACGCCCTTGAGAGTGTTGACCAGCTTGGACAGGGCGATCTTCGGCGGGTAGTGCACCAGCAGGTGGACGTGGTCGCCCTCGCCGTTGAACTCGCGTAGATCGGCCTCGAACTTCTCGCAGACGTCCCGCATGATCGCTTCGCAGCGGGTCAGCATGTCTTCGTTGAAGACCTCACGCCGGTACTTGGTGACGAACACCAAGTGGGCATGGAGGTTGTAGATGACGTGGTTTCCTCGACGGATATCGGGGTCCGGTTCCCAGCGTGGTGACATCCGCCAAGTGTGTTGTGGCCAAGCGAACCGGCGTGGAAGGGGGTGGGCCGGGTGATCCGTGCGTACAAGTTCCTCATGCGGCCCACCGCGGGCCAGACGGTCGCGCTGGGCGAGATGCTGGCCGACCACTGCTCGCTCTACAACGGTGCGTTGCAGGAACGCCGTGACGCCTGGCGGCACGTGTCGAAGACGAGCGTCAAGTACGGGCAGCAGTCCGTGCAGCTCAAGGAGATCCGGGCGTTCGATCCGGAACGTCAGGGCCGCTGGTCGTTCTCCTCCCAGCAGGCGACGCTGCGCCGTCTCGACAGGGCGTTCGCCGCGTTCTTCCGCCGCGTCAAGTCCGGTGAGACCCCGGGCTACCCGCGCTTCCGTGGGGTGAGCTGGTTCGACACGGTCGACTTTCCCAAGGACGGGGACGGCTGCCGGTGGGATGCCACCCCGCACGACCCGGTGACCCGCGTCCGTCTGCAGGGCGTGGGGTACGTGAAGGTCAACCAGCACCGGCCGGTGGTCGGCAAGGTCAAGACCGTCAGCGTCAAGCGCGAAGGCCGACGCTGGTACGTCATCCTGACCGCCGAGCAGTCCGCCCCCGAGCCGCTGCCCGCGACGGGCTCTGTGGTCGGCATCGACATGGGCATAGCCTCGTTCCTCACCACCTCGGGCGGTGAGCATGTCGCCAGCCCCCGCCACGGCCGGAAGGCCGCCGCGAAGCTCGAAGCCGCACAGCAAGCCCTCGCACGATTCCCCCGTGTGCGCCGCGACAAGCGCACCGCCAACCACCGCCGCGCCGTCGAACGCGTCGCCACCCTGCACCGCAAGGTCCGCCGCCAGCGCCTGGACCACGCACACAAGACCGCGCTCGACCTCGTGCGGGAACACGACTTCATTGCGCACGAAGACCTCAAGATCCGCAACATGGTCAAGGCTCCCGCGCCGAAGCCCGACCCCGCCACGCCGGGCGGCTTCCTGCCCAACGGGGCTGCCGCGAAGGCCGGACTCAACCACTCGATCTCGGATGCCGGATGGGGGGTGTTCCTGACGATCCTGCACGCCAAGGCTGAGAGCGCCGGACGGGAAGTGATCGCCGTGGACCCCCGCAACACCTCCCGCACCTGCCCCGAATGCGGGCACGTCGCCAAGGAGAACCGGCCCACACAGGAGAGGTTCCACTGCGTCTCGTGCGGCCACACCGCGCACGCGGACACGGTGGGCGCCCTGAACGTTCTACGGGCCGGGCTGGTCCGTCGCAACGCCAACCCGGCATAGCGAGAAGCCCCCTCATTTATGAAGGGGAGGAGTCACCGTCATCCCCCGACCCTAGGCGATCCCGCTGAGGTCCAGCCCTGTCGGTGGAGCCTTTCCAGGCCCTCCAGGAGGAGGTCCAGCGCGAACTCGAACTCGAACTGGTCGTCGCAGCTCCGGCCGACGGCGGATTCCCCGTCATGGGCGGCTGCCGCGGCCACCTCCGCGATCCTCGGGTACCTCGCCGCCATCGCGGCGAGCGCGTCCGCCCCGGCGCCCGTGCCCGCGCCCGCACCCGCGTCCGGGCCGCCTGCGCTTCCCGAGTCGTCGAAGAGCTCCTGACTGAAGCCCAGCAGACGGCTGCCCATGGCGTGCATCGCGTGATGGGTGAGGTCGACCGAGAAGCCGCCGTCCCGGAACGTGCCGATCATCGAGTCCAGGTACTCCAGCACGGCCGGGGTCGGCCCGGTCCGCGACTCGATCACCCGTGAGGCCCAGCGGTGCCTCAGGAGCACCCGGCGGGCCGACAGGACGCGCCCGCGGACCGCGTCCTTCCAGTCGGAGCCGCCGACCGGGGGGTCGATGTCGGCCACGACCGCGTCGACCATGCCGTCGAGGAGCTGCTCCTTGTTGGCCACGTGCTTGTAGAGGGCCATCGGCACGACGCCCAGCTCCTGGGCGAGCCTGCGCATGCTGAGCGACTCGATGCCGCCCTCGTCGGCGAGCGCGACGGCGGCCCGCAGCACCCGCTCCCGGTTCAGCGGCGCCCGGCGGGCGGCCTCCGCCTGCTGTGCCATGTCGTCGCACCTCTCCTCCCGACCGGACACCGATCGGTACTCCCCTTGATCCCGCTTGACGAGTGTACGCCGTACGCCTACGGTTGCCGCGAGGTGTACGGCGTACACCTCTTCGTGGGTCGAGAGGACCGAAGATGAGCTCAGACAGAAGGACCGCGACGGTCGCGGGCGTGCTGTTCCTGGTGACCGAGGTCGCCGCGATCGGGGGGCTGGCCCTCTACCAGCCCGTACTGGACGGGGCGGCGGGCACCCTCGCCCCCGGCGCCGACACCTCGGCGTTCCTCGGGGCCCTGTGCGAACTGGTCCTCGTGGCCGCCGTCATCGGCACCGGGGTCGCACTGTTCCCCGTCATCAAGAGGCGGCACGAGGGGATGGCGCTGGGGTACGTGTGCTTCCGCTTCCTGGAGGCCGTCGTCATCACCGTCGGCACCCTCGGCGTCCTGACTCTCGTGACGCTGCGCCAGGACCCGGCAGGCGCGGCAGGCGCGGCGGGCGCCGACCAGGCCCTCGTGGCCCTGCACGACTGGACCTTCCTGCTCGGGCCGAACTTCGCCCTGGGCCTGAACACGGCACTGCTGGCGTACCTGATGTACCGCTCGCGGCTCGTGCCCCGGTTCATCGCGGTGCTGGGACTGGTCGGGGGCCCGCTGATATGCGCCTCGGCGGTCGCCGTGACGTTCGGGCTCTACGAGCAGATCTCCGCGGTGGGATCGGCCGCGGCCGTCCCGGTGTTCGCCTGGGAGGTGGCGCTAGCCGTCCGGCTCATCGCCAAGGGGTTCGACCCGGCCCGGGCCGACGGCTGAACCGTCGCCGGAGCAGGCCGGACAGTCCTTCAGCGGCTCGCGGGCGGCCGTACGCCCGCCGGGGGCGGCGCAGGCGGCGAGCAGCAGGCCGCCCGCGAGGAGGGCGCCGACGAATCCGAGGCCGAGTTGCTCCGCTGCGTTCTTGGCTGACACGCCTTCACGCTTGCCCCGCGCGCCGCCGGTCCCCACCTGCCGATGGGCCGTTCGGACGCCGGGCCGCCGGGCCGCCGGGCCGCCGGGCCGTCCGTACGGGACGGCTCAGACCGGGACGACTCAGACCGGGACGAAGGCGCAGCGGCGCAGTACGTCGTCCAGGGAGAGGCTGAGCGCTTCGGCGAGGGCCGCGACCGTGAAGAAGGCGGGGGTGGGCGCCCGGCCCGTCTCGATCTTGCGGAGGGTCTCGGCGGAGAGCCCGGCGCTGGCGGCGACCTCGACCATGCTGCGGCCGCCGCGGGCCTCGCGCAGCAGCGCGCCCAGACGCTCGCCGCGCTCGCGCTCTTCGGGGGTGAGAGGGGTACGGACCATGACCTCATACTACCCCGCCCCCCAATAACTATCCCGTTAAAGTTATACCGGTATAGTTATTGGCATGGTGAAACTCAAGACAGAGCAGTCGATCGACGAGATGCGCGCCCCGGGCCGGGTCGTCGCCCACGCCCTGGCCGCCGTACGGGACCGGGCGCGGGTCGGCGTCTCCCTGCTGGAACTGGACGGGACGGCCCGCGAGGTGCTCCGCGAAGCGGGCGCGAGCTCGCCCTTCCTCGGCTACCGGCCGCAGTTCGCGCCGGTGCCCTTCCCCGCCGTGATCTGCGCCTCGGTCAACGACGCGATCGTGCACGGCATCCCCGGCGGCTACCGGCTGCGCGACGGCGACCTCGTCAGCATCGACTGCGGGGCGAAGCTCGGCGGCTGGGCCGGCGACGCGGCCGTCAGCTTCACCGTCGGCCGGGCCCGCCCCGCGGACCTGCGGCTGATCGAGACCGCCGAGGCGGCCCTCGCCGCGGGCATCGGGGCCGCGCTGCCCGGCAACCGGATCGGGGACATCGCCCACGCCATCGGCACGGTCTGCCGCGCCGCCGGGTACGGCATCCCCGACGGCTTCGGCGGCCACGGAATCGGCCGCGACATGCACGAGGACCCGGGCGTCCCCAACGAGGGCCCGGCGGGGCGCGGCATGAGGCTGCGCGCCGGGATGGTCCTCGCGATCGAGCCGATGCTGATCGCGGGCGGTACCGACGACTACACCTGCGACCCGGACGGCTGGACCCTGCGGACCATCGACGGCAGCCGCGCCGCGCACGCGGAGCACACGGTCGCGATCACCGCCGACGGCCCGCGGATCCTCACCGCCCTCTGAGCGTTACGGGTTCCCGCGCGGGTGGACGACCATCGCCGAGCCGCCGCCCCGCCGGGTCGTCTCGGCCGCCGCCAGCCAGCGCCCGTCCGGCAGCCGCTGGACGCCGGTGGCCGCGCCGATCTCGGGGTTCAGCCGGAAGCCGTGGCCGATGGCCTCCAGTTCGGCGCGCACCGGGCTGTTCCACAGCCCCGGCTCCAGTTCGGTGGTGGTCTGGTTGCGCTGGCTGGCCCGGGGCGCGGCGATCGCGTCGACCAGCGGAAGGCCCCGGTCCAGGTGTCCGGTCAGGGTCTGGAGGACGGTGGTGATGATGGTGGCTCCGCCCGGGGAGCCCACCGCCAGGACCGGCTTCCCGTGCTCCAGCACGATGGTCGGGGACATGGACGAGCGCGGCCGCTTGCCGGGTCCGGGCAGGTTCGGGTCGGGGACACCGGGGGCGGCCGGCGCGAAGGAGAAGTCGGTCAGTTCATTGTTGAGCAGGAAGCCCCGTCCCGGGACGGTGATCGCGCTGCCGCCCGTGGACTCGATGGTCAGGGTGTAGGAGACCACGTTGCCCCACCGGTCGGCGACCGTCAGGTGCGTGGTGTTCTCGCCCTCGTAGGTGGTCGGCGCGGCCCGCCCGGTCGTGGCGCACGGCACCGGGTTCCGCGGGTCGCCGGGGGCCAGCGGGCTGGTCAGCGCCCGGTCCGGGGTGATCAGGCAGGCGCGCGAGTCGGCGAACCGCTGGGAGAGCAGTTCCCGGGTCGGCACGTCCTCGGCGGCCGGGTCGCCGACCCAGCGGCCCCGGTCGGCGAAGGAGATCCGTGAGGCCTCGATGAAGCGGTGCAGGTACTGGGTCTCGGAGAGGGCGCCGAGATCGGTCCGCTCCAGGATGTTCAGCGCCTCGCCGACGGTGGTGCCGCCCGAGGAGGACGGCGCCATGCTGTAGACGTCCAGGCCCCGGTAGCTGATCCGGGTCGGGTCCTGCCGTTCGGTCGCGTAGGCGCGCAGGTCGCCGGTGGTCAGGTCGCCGGAGCGGACGTTGCGGGTGGCGGCGGGGTCGACCGGGGGTTTGCGGACGGCCTGGACGATGTCCTCGGCGATCGGCCCCCGGTAGAGGGCCCCGGTCCCCTTTCGGCCGAGTTCCGCGTAGGTCGCGGCGAGGTCGGGGTTCTTGAAGGTGGAGCCGACCACGGGCAGGGCGCCGCCGGGCAGGAACAGCTCGCGGGTGTCGGGGAAGTCCCGGAAGCGGGCCTCGTTGGCCTCGGTCTGGGCCCGGAAGGTGGCGTCCACGGTGAAGCCCTCGCGGGCCAGTTTCTCGGCGGGCTTGAGCAGTTGGCGCAACGGGCGGGTGCCCCAGGAGTCGAGGGCGCTCTTCCAGGTGGCCGGGGTGCCCGGGACGCCGACTGCGCGGCCGCTGGTCTGGCCCTCGGCGAACGGGATGGGGAGGCCGTTCTCCTGGAAGAGGGCGGAGGTGGCCGTCGCCGGGGCGGTCTCCCGGCCGTCGATGGTCCGCACCTGGCGGGAGGCGGCGTCGTAGTGGACGAAGTAGCCGCCGCCCCCGATGCCCGCCGAGTACGGCTCGGTGACCCCGAGCACGGCGGCCGTCGCGATCGCCGCGTCCACGGCGTTGCCGCCGGAACGCAGGACGGCGATCCCGGCGGCGGAGGCGTCGGCGTCGACACTGGCGACGGCCCCGCCGTAGCCCGTGGCCACCGGCACCTTGGCCGGGGTGGCCGGGCCCGGAGGCGGGGCGGCCCCGGTCGAGACGAGTGCGGCGGCGACGGCCAGCAGCGGTAGCGTACGGGCGGCGGAACGGTGCATCCGGACCTCCAGTGGCAGCGTGCGCCGAGCCTAGCGGCCGCCCCGCCGTCCCGTCAGGACGTCGGCCCTGCCGTGCCGTTCACGGCCCGGGGCGCCGGCCGGGTACCGGCCGCTGACCCCGGGCACCGGATGCCTTAGCATCCCGCGCATGAACGACGACGTGCGCAACATCGTGCTCGGGGTGATAGCCACCGCCTTCAGCGGCGGCCTCGGCTGGTTCTCCCGGACCTACCTCTGGCGGCGCGCGCTCCGCCGCAAGCAGGCGTTCTTCGGCCTGCCGACCGGCTCCGACTGCCTGTTCGTGGTCAACCGGCAGATGGGCGGCACCGATTCGTCCCTGCACCGCAACGACGCCTTCGCCCTGCTGGAGATCTCCTCCCTGATCAAGGACTGCGGGGCGAACGTCCAGATCGTCACCCACGACGCGGCCCGGCAGGGCTTCGGCGAACGCGCCGAGTTCTGCGTCGGCGGGCCGACCTCCAATGTCCGGACGACCGCGCACCTGGCCTCCATGCTGCCCGGAGTACAGACTGACGTCGGCCTCCCGTCGGGCCATCCGGACCGCGCGGCCATCCGGATCGGCGGGGAGGCGTACCGCTGGGTGAAGGGGCAGGTCGAGTACGTCCTGCTGGCGCGGCTGACGACCGGTCAGGGCTCCCGTCCGGTGTTCCTGCTGTCCGGACAGACCGCCAACAGCAACCAGGCCGGAGCCCGCTACCTCGCCCGGCACCACCAGCGCCTCGCCCGAAAATACGGCAACACGTCGTTCTGCCTCCTCCTGAAGGTGATCAACTCCGATGCCTACGGGCCCGATGTGACGGAGCTGGTGGCGGACGTCACCGGGCCGGCCCGGACACCCGAACCGGCAGCCGCGTGATCCCGTTGATGAAGTTCGACACCAGCCGCCTGGGCGGGCCCGCCGGTTCCGGCACGGGCATGGTCGCGCACCACTCCTCGTAGAAGGTGCGCAGCTGGAGCCGGGCGAAGTGGGCACCGAGGCAGACGTGCGGGCCGTCCCCGAAGGAGACGTGCGGGTTGGGCGTCCGGCCGAGGTCGAGGCGGCCGGGGTCGGTGAAGACGCGCTCGTCGTGGTTGGCGGAGGCGTGGAAGACCACGACCTTGTCCCCGGCCCGGATCCGCTGCCCGGCGAGTTCGTGGTCGACGGCGGCCGTGCGGCGGAAGCTGAGCACCGGCGGGTGGACCCGCAGGAGTTCCTCCACGGCCCCGTCCACCGGGACCTCCCGCGCCGCGAGTCGCCGGTAGGCGTCGGGGGCGTGGGCGAGTGCGAGCAGGCCGCCGGGAGCGGCGCTGCGCACGGTGTCGTTGCCCGCGACGGTCAGCAGGAAGAAGAACATCTCCAGTTCGGCCGGGTCCAGTCCGGCGTGGGCGAGCGCCGTCATCACGTCGTCGCCGGGGTGTTCGAGCTTGTGCGCGGCGAGTTCGCGGGCGTACGCGAACATCTCGCCGAGCAGGGCCGGTGAGCGCGGGTTGAGCGGCTTGCCGTCCGGGCCGGGCACCGGCGCCGGGGCGTCCTCGGGATCCTGGTAGCCGATGATCCGTACGGTCCACTCCAGCAGCAGGGCGCGGTCGGCGGCGGGGACGCCCAGCAGGTCGGTGAGGTTCAGCAGGGCGTACTCGTCGGTGACGGTGCGCACGAGGTCGGCGGCGCCGTCCTCGGCCCCCTCCCGCGACGCGGCGAGCAGGGCGCGGGCGCGTTCCCGTACCCGGCCGGCGAAGGCGTCGACGCGGGCCGGGGTGAAGGCGCGGGAGACGAGCCGGCGCAGCCGGCCGTGCTCCCCGAAGGCTGCTGCCGGGTCCTGGTTGAGCATGGTGCGGCGCAGGAAGGGCAGGTCGGCCGGGTCCGGGTCGCGGATCTGGGTGGCGCCCAGCCAGGAGGAGTACGTGCGGTGGTCGCGCAGGACGCGGACGACGTCGGCGTGCCGGGTGACCGCCCAGAAGCCGGGCCCGGCGGGCCAGCCCGCGATCTCGGGCTCCGGCTGCCAGGCCACGGGATGGTGCTCGCGCAGCAGCCGGTAGCGCTCGTGGGGGATGCCCTCGGCGTAGATGCGGGGGTCGAAGACGTCGGGGACGTCCGCGGCGTGATCCATGGGGTCACGGTGGCGGGTGCGCGGCCCCGCACGCAAGGGCGCGGCCGGCGAGCGGCCCCGCACACGTCAGCGCCGCGTCCTGCACTGGGCGGCCGGGAGGGCGGTGTCGGTGCCCTCCAGGACGACCGGGCTGAGGACGTCCGGCACGACGGAGACGCCGACGGTGCACACCAACTGGCTGCGGGCCAGTTCCGACAGGCTGCCCACGGCGAACGGCAGACGGACCGTCATCCCGTGGTCCGACGTGTACTCGCCCACCGACGCCCCCTCCGCCTGCCCGTCGGGCAGCCGGGGCAGCGCCGTGGTGAGCCCGGCCTCCTGAGCCGGCCCCATGGGGCCGTCCAGCAGCAGCCGCAGGAGCGCCGAGGGCGCGATGGTGTAGCCGCCGTCGAACATGAACGGGACCGGGACGAGCCGGTCGCCCTCCTTGGAGACGAAGTAGAGGACGACGCCTTTGCCGCTGGGGGCCTTGACGGTGGCGGCATGGCCGCTCTCGATCACCCCGGTGGTCTTGATCCCGCATCCGGCGAGCAGCAGGGCGCAGCCCGCCAGTGCCGCCGTGACCGCCGCGGCCCGGGACCTCGCCTTCCGCCCCGTCATACGCGGGCCTCCAGCGGCATGTCGAGGGTGAAGAGGGCTCCCCCGGAGGGGCCGTTGCCCGCCCGGAGGGTGCCGCCGTGCAGGCGGACGTTCTCCAGGGTGATGGCGAGTCCGAGGCCGCTGCCGGCGGAGCGGGTGCGGGCCGCGTCGGCCTTGAAGAAGCGGTCGAAGATGTGCGGCAGCACCTCCGGGGCGATGCCGGGCCCGCTGTCGGCGACGTCGATCAGCAGCCGTTCGCCGTCCTCGCCCGGTGCGGTCCGCACGGTGACGCGTACGGGGGCGCCGCCGTGCCGCAGGGCGTTGCCGACGAGGTTGGCGAGGACCACGTCGAAGCGGCGCGGGTCGAGCCGGGCGCGTACCCCGCACGGCAGCTCGGTGACGACGCGGTCGTCGTCCCAGTGGCGCCGTTCGAGGGTCTTGCGCACGGCTTCGGCGATGTCCACGTCGTCGAGGTTGAGCTCGGCGGCCCGGGCGTCGAAACGGGAGATCTCCATCAGGTCCTCGACGAGGACGGCGAGTTTGCCGGTCTCGGCGCTCACCAGGCGCAGGGCCTTGGCGGTGTCGGCGTCCAGGCGCGCGGCGTCCTCGTCGAGGACCTCGGTGACGGCGAGCATCCCGGCGAGGGGGGTGCGCAGTTCGTGGGAGACGTCGGAGGCGAAGCGGCGGGCGCGGGTCTCCGCGTCCCGGAGCTCGCTCACCGACTGCTCCAGGGCGCGGGCGGTCTCGTTGAAGGTGCGGGCCAGTCCGGCGAGTTCGTCGGCGCCCCGGACCTCGATGCGGGTGTCGAGGCGGCCGCGGCCCAGCCGCTGGGCGGCCCGGCGCATGTCGCGGACCGGCCTCAGCACGCTGCGGGCGGCCAGCAGCGCGGGGACGATGGCGATGGCCAGCCCCGGGACGGCGCCCTGCTGGGCGGCGTCGACCATGGCCTGGACGGTCTGCTTCTCGGTGGCGAGCGGGATGCTGGCGAAGAAGACGGCCCCGGTGGGTTCGGTGTAGCCGTTGTGCTCGAAGAGGGCGGGGACCCCGATGGTGAGCCAGGAATTGCCGCGCTGGTCCTCGACGCGCTGGAAGGCGGTGTACTGGTCGCTGCGGACCCTTTCGCGCAGGCTGTCGGTGATCACCGTGGAAGTGGGCGTGGCGGGGTTGGTGGAGGTGCGGAAACCGCCGTACTCGCCGAAGACGATCCACGGGTGGGGTTTGCCGCGCTTGCCGAGTTCGGTGACGACGCGCTGGAGCTCCTGCTGGCTCATGGGGAGGCGGATCTCCTGCTGCTCGACCTGGTCCCGCAGGGTGTTGACGGCGGTGTCCTGGGTCTGCTTGAGGATGGCGTTGCGCGCCTGCTGGTAGGTGAGGGCGGCGGTGGTGACCGCGCTGATCGCGGCGACCAGCAGGAAGGCCGCGATCAGCCGGGTGCGCAGGCCGAGGGGCGCGATGCGTCGCACGGACGCCTACAGGGGGCCGAAGCGGTAGCCGAAGCCCCGCACCGTCTGGATGTAACGGGGGCTGCCCGCGGGGTCCTCCACCTTGTGGCGCAGCCGGCGCACGCAGGCGTCCACGAGCCGGGCGTCGGCGTGGTAGCTGTGGTCCCAGACGTACTCCAAGAGCTGCTGGCGGGAGAAGACCTGCTCGGGCGAGGCCGACAGGTGCAGCAGGAGCTTGATCTCACTGGGGGCCAGGGGGA
This sequence comes from Streptomyces sp. NBC_01408, assembly GCF_026340255.1. Taxonomy (GTDB): domain Bacteria; phylum Actinomycetota; class Actinomycetes; order Streptomycetales; family Streptomycetaceae; genus Streptomyces. The sequence goes on from NZ_JAPEPJ010000002.1 coordinate 1,173,845, forward strand.
CGCGTTCGCCGTTCTTGGCGACGGTCAGTCCCGCGCGGTCGATGGCCAGCTCGCCGTGGGACTCGACCCCGGGGCGGTTGCCGGCCGGGTCCTGGAGGCGGCGCAGCACCGCCTTGACGCGGGCCTCTATGACCTCGGTGCGGGCGGGTTTGACGATGTAGTCGTCGGCGCCGGCCTCGAGGCCGATGACTATGTCGAAGTCGTCACCGCGGGCGGTGAGCATGATGATCGGGACCTCGCTGGTCTCGCGGATGCGGTGGCAGACCTGGACGCCGTTCATCCCGGGCAGCATGAGGTCGAGCAGGACGAGTTCGGGGCGGAAGCTCCCCATCAGGGCGAGGCCCGCCTCGCCGGTCTCCGCGGCGCTGACCTCGTGGCCGCGGCGGCGCAGGCCCAGGCCCACTCCCTCCCGGATGGAAGGGTCGTCCTCGATCAGCAGTACGCGTGGCATCCGGTCAGTATCCAGGGTGTTCGGTGGGCCTGTCCTCCCGCTAACGGCGGATCTTGCGCCGCAGGGAGTCCAGCAGGTCGGTGATCTCCGTCAGGCGCAATGGCCCGGCGAGGAGGACGACGACCAGGGCGATCGCCGCGGTTCCCGCCCCGGCCGCGGCGAAGTTCCCGAAGGGGTCGGCGGCGTGGGCGGCCGCGTACCCGGCGGCGGCCGCGGGCAGGCAGGCGGCCAGCATGCGCAGGTGGGTGCGCAGGGCCGTCGCGCGGCGTTCGTTACGGGTGCCCGCGCGGGGACCGAGCCTGCGGGCGAGGGCGTACGCGGTCACGGCGGCGCCCGCGGTGAAGGCTACGGAGGAGGCCGCGGCCATGCCGGTGACCGCCCACCGCGGGGAGAGCAGGAAGTACGCGGCGGCGGACAGGGCGGCGTTCAGCCCGGCGATGACCAGGTTGAGGAAGAAGGGGGTGCGGGTGTCGGAGAGGGCGTAGAAGCCGCGCGAGAGCACGTACTGCGCGGAGAAGGCGATCAGGCCGGGGGCGAAGGCGACGAGCATGCCCGCCATGACCTCGATGTCGGCGGCGCCAGTGCGGCCGTACTCGAAGACGCTGCCGATCACCCAGGGGGCGAGGGCGGCGAAGACGGCGGCGGCGGGCACGACCAGCGCGGCGCTGGAGCGCAGCGCGTACGAGACCTCCCGGCGCACGGTGGTGAGGTCGCCGTCGGATGCGGCCGAACTCATCCGGGGCATCAGGGCCGTGACGAGGGAGACGGTGATGATGCCCTGGGGGACGATCCACAGCTGGTAGGCGTTGCTGTAGGCGGTGTAGCCGGCGCCGCCCGCGAGGCCGGCCTCGACGGCGTTGGCTCCGGTGGTCGTGGAGAGCCGGGTGACGACCCAGTAGGCGATCTGGTTGGTGAAGACGAGCAGGACCAGCCAGCCCGCGTTGCGCAGCGGACGGCCGAGGCCGCTGCCGCGCCAGTCGAAGCGGGGGCGCCAGCGGAAGCGGGCGGCGCGCAGCGAGGGGATCAGCGCGAGGGCCTGGACGACGATGCCCGCGGTGGTGCCGAGGCCGAGGAGGCGGGTGTCGGCGGCGGTCAGGCCGCCCGCACCCGCCGGGCTGTCGTGCGAGACGTAGAGGAAGAGCCCGAAGACACCGATGATCACGAAGTTGTTGAGGACCGGGGTCCACATCATCGCGCCGAACCGGCCGCGGGCGTTCAGCACCTGCCCGAGCAGGGTGAACAGCCCGTAGAAGAGGATCTGCGGCAGGCAGTACCGGGCCAGGGCCACGGTGGTGCTCGCCTGGGCCCCGCTGTAGTCGGTGTAGGTGGAGACGATCAGCGGGGCGGCGAGGACCGCCACGGCGGTGAGCGTCAGGAGCGCCACCGTGCAGGCGGTCAGCAGCCGGTCGGTGTAGGCGGAGCCACCGTCGGCGTGCTCCTTGGCGGCGCGGACCAGCTCGGGGACGAAGACGGCGTTGAGCGCGCCGCCGATGAGCAGCATGTACAGGATGTTCGGCACGGTGTTGGCGACGGCGTAGCTGTCGCCGAGCAGTCCGGTGCCCAGCGCGGCGACGACGACGGCGGAGCGGACGAAGCCGGTGGCACGCGAGACCACGGAACCGGCCGCCATGAGCGCGCCGCTGCGCAGCACCGAGCTCTTCGCCGGGGCGGGGGACGGTGCGGGGGCGGGGGACGGGGCGGGGCCCGGGACGCGGGCGGCCGCGGACCCGGCGGCGGAAGCCGCCGCCGCACCGGTGGCTGCCGTGGAGTCCGTCGCCGCCCCGGTGGCCGCGGCCCCGGTGGCCGTCGTGCCCGCAGAGGGACCCGTAGCCGTGGTGCCGTGGTTCACCGGCGGGCCAGGTACGCCTGGAAGGCCTTGTAGAGCGCCGTGTTGGCGTATCCGTCCATCGGGGTCTCCCACTCGCCGAGCGTCTCGACGATCTGTCCGCCGGTGCCGAGCTTCCAGCGCAGCAGCCCGAAGGAACGGTCGTCGGGGTCAAGGGTGGAGGGTACCCCGCGCATGTCGTACTCCTCCGCGCCGAGGGCGTGGGCGTCGCACATCATGCGCCACTGCAGGGCGTTGCTGGGCCGCACCTCGCGGCGGTGGTCGGCGGAGGCGCCGGTCTGGTACCAGACCCGGCTGCCGGCCACGATCATCGTGTGCGCGGCGAGGACCTCGCCCTGGTGGACGCCCAGGTAGAGCCGCATCCGGCCGGGCTCCTCGGCGTTGAGGACCGCGTACTGCTGCTCGTAGTACGCGAGGGAGCGGCCGAGCCGGAAGCCGTCGCGCTCCTCGGTGATCCGCAGCAGCCGGTAGAACTCGGGGAGGTCTGCGGCGGTGCCGACGACCGTCTCCACACCGGCCTTCGTGGCCTTGCGCACATTGCGCCGCCACTCCTGGTTCAGTCCGGACCACAGGTCGTCGAGGGAGCGGCCCGCCAGTGGTACGCGGAAGACGTGGCGGGGCTGGGCGTCGCCGTCGCTCTCGCCGCCGCACCGCTTCCAGCCCCGGGTGCGCAGCCGGTCGGCGAGCGCCGCGCCGACCGGGTCGACCTCGGTGGCCAGCACGTCGGATATCTGCCGTCCTGGCCCGGTGGCGGACTTGGCGGTGGCGGCGTCCCAGCGGCGGTAGGCGGGGGTGGGACCCATGCGGACGGCGAAGGCGCCGGATGCGCGCAGGTGGCGGATGAACGGGTCGAGCCAGCGGTCGATGCGCGGGTCGGACCAGTCGGCGACGGGACCTTCGGGCAGATAGGCGAAGTATTTACGGGTGCCGGGGAATTGGCGGTAGAGCACGAGCCCGGCACCCTCGATCTCCCCGCCGGGGTAGTGCCATCCGACCCTTTCCGAGCGCCAAAGGTCCTTTACTCCGGCCCAGGAGGGGTACTGGAGAAAGCTCGCCCTGCCGTGCCGGCCGAGGAATTCCCGGTATTCGGGGACGGACAGGGAACGCACCGTCAGCTCTTGGTCCTGGTGCCGCTGGGCGGGGGTCACGAGCAGTGCGCACATGGCTGATCGGCCTTCCTGTACGTCTCCTGGGCGGGGATGCACAGGACTCTCACAGCCGTCCGTGACCGAAGCGCGCGGCGATTGTGACCGGACGATGACCGTTCTGCTGCGGTCCAGGTCACAACTGAAAGGACGATCTTTTCTGCGGATTACGCAACCTAGAGTCGTGCCGTTCGCATCTACATGTGCGAAACGGTTGATACCACCGCTACTCGAAGGGGCCCTTCGTTGAGCCGCATACGCCGCACCGCCATGGCGGGTACCGCACTTCTGGCCGCCGCGCTGACCGCCTGCTCGGGCGGGAGCGGGAGCGGCGCCGCCGACGGCAAGGCCGAGTTGAAGCCGAAGTCCGACATGGCGGTCTCGGTGAACCTGACGGGCGATCAGGTGAAGGCGGGCGAGCCGGTCACGGTGACCGTGGCCGAGGGCAAGCTGGCCCAGGTGAAGGTGACCGACGCCAAGGGCGCGGAGCTTCCGGGGAAGATAGCCGACGACGGGAAGACCTGGACCTCGGAGCGCAACGCCGCGCCCGGCGCGGAGTACAAGGTCGAGGCGCAGAACACCGAGAGCCAGAGCGCCACCACGCAGTTCAAGACCAGCCCCGCCGACAAGGTGAACAAGGTCTCGATCAACCTGCCCAAGGGCAGCACCGTGGGCGTGGCCATGCCTGTCTCGCTCGTCTTCGACAACCCGGTGACGAACAAGGCCGAGGTGGAGAAGCAGCTCAAGGTCACCACCTCGAACAACACCGAGGGCTCCTGGGGCTGGATGAAGGACTACTCCGGCAACGACCGCGTCGACTGGCGGCCCAAGGAGTACTGGAAGTCCGGCACCGACGTGAAGGTCGACATGAACCTGAACGGCGTGGACTCCGGCAAGGGCGGCGGCCTGTTCGCCCGGGACTACAACACCGAGTTCAAGATCGGCAAGGACCGGCGGATCGAGGTCAGCCTCGACGCGAAGAAGATGTCGGTGACCGAGGACGGCCAGGCGCTCAAGACGATCCCGGTCTCGGCGGGCACTCCCGGCGGCAAGAAGGCCTCCTGGTCCGGGAAGATGGTGATCATGACGAAGGAGGGCACCATCCGGATGGACTCCCAGACGGTGGGCCTGGACGACGCCTACGACAAGATGGTCGACTACTCGATGCGGCTCACCTGGTCCGGCATGTACGCGCATGCCGCACCGTGGAACGCCGGCAGCTTCGGCCGCGCCAACACCAGTTCGGGCTGCGTGGGGATGAGCGACGGCGACGCGAAGGACTTCTTCGCGCAGTCCCAGATCGGCGACCCCTTCGAGGTGGTCGGCGGGGGCTCGAAGGGCAACGCCGAGCTGGGCAACGGCTACGGCGAGTGGAACCTGTCCTGGGACGACTGGAAGGCCAAGAGCGCGCTGACCGGCGGCGCCCAGAGCGGCTGAAGGCCGGCCGCCGGCCCGCCCCTCGACTTGACTCTTGTTCAATTGTTACCAGTACGTAACTTACTGGCGGGTTACCTCCAGTAAGGCCCTCCCGTTACCGTCGGGTCACTTTGACACCCCCGGCGTACGCGAGGAGTGACCGATGGAACGCACCACCACCGCCGCGGCCGTGGCAGCTCTGCTGGCGGCAGCCGCCCTGGGCCTGGCCCCCCACCAGGCACAGGCGGCTCCCGCACCCGCCGCCGTCGTCGGCGCAGCGGCCCCGGCCGCTTCCCCGGAACTGCGCTTCCACGACATTCCGGGCTCCGGCGGCATCACCCTCAAGGGCAACGTCTTCACGCCGGCCGACGCCGTGGACGGCCGGAAGTACCCGCTGATCGTGCTGCCCACCAGCTGGGGCATGCCGCAGATCGAATACATCGCCCAGGCCAAGAAGCTCGCCGACTCCGGCTACGTCGTGGTCAGTTACACCTCCCGGGGCTTCTGGCTCTCCGGCGGCGAGATCGAGGTGGCCGGCCCGCCGGACATCGCCGACGTCTCCGCCGTCATCGACTGGGCCCTCGCCCACACCCCCGCCGACGCGGACCGCATCGGGCTGGGCGGGGTCTCGTACGGCGCGGGCATCAGCCTGCTGGCCTCCGCGCACGACCCGCGCATCAAGGCCGTGGTCGCGCTCAGCGGCTGGGCCGACCTCATCGAGTCCATCTACTCCGGCCGCACCCAGCACCTCCAGGCGGCCGGGATGCTCGGCGCCGCCGGCTATCTCACCGGCCGGCCCGGCCCCGAACTCCAGGCACTCCTCGGCGACTTCCTCGGCTCCCGGCTGGACCGGGAGCCGCAGATGATCGAGTGGGGGAAGAAGCGGTCCGCCGCCGAGAAGGTGGACCGGATCAACGCCAACGGCGCCGCGATCATGCTGGGCAACGCCTGGGGCGACACGATCTTCCCGCCCAACCAGTACGCGGAGTTCTTCGAGAAGCTCACCGGCCCCAAGCGCCTGGAGTTCCGCCCCGGCGACCACGCCACCGCCGAGGCCTCCGGCCTGCTCGGCCTGCCCAACGACACCTGGACCAACGCCCACCGCTGGTTCGACCGCTACCTCAAGGGCGAGCGCAACGGGATCGACACCGAGGCCCCCGTCCAGCTGAAGTCCCGCAGCACCGACGGCTACGAGGGCTACGCCGACTGGAAGTCGGTCGGCTCCGCAGGCTCCGAGAGACTCGCGCTCTCCGACAGCGAGCACCTCTTCGCCAATGTCGACTCCGGCGCCAACGGCGGCATCCTCTTCCTCTCCAGCATCCTCGACCAGTTCGCCAAGGCTCCCCCGGCCGCCTCGATACCGCTCCTCCCCCGCGCCTTCGCCGCCGTCTGGCAGTCCGGTCGCTACGAGGAGGCCCGGCACGTGCGGGGCACGGTGAAACTGCACACCACCGTCACGCCCACCAAGGCCGACGGCACCTTCGTCGCGTACCTCTACGACGTCGGCCCGCTGGGCATCGGCAAACTGGTCAGCAACGCCCCGTACACCTTCCACGGCAAGACCCCCGGGCAGGCCTTCGGCGTGGACCTGGAGCTCTTCTCCACCGCCTACGACGTACCCGCGGGCCACCGGCTCGCACTCGTCATCGACACCGTCGACCCGCTCTACATCGAGCACAACCCCACCGGCGCGCAGCTGACCTTCTCCTCACCGCGCACCGATCCTTCGTACGTCTCGGTTCCGCTGCGCGAGCAGTGATCCACGGCTGCTGCCGGGCGGGACGGCTCCTGTGAGCTACCTCCCCGGCAGCACCGTCCCCGGTTCGGCGGGGGCCACCTCGACCGCCTTGGTCTTGTAGCTGCGCCGCTCCCGTCTGGCCACCCAGGTGGCGAACCAGGAGAGCAGCATGCACATCCCGATGTAGATGGGAGAGATGATCATCACGACGGGGATGAAGGGCAGGTCGTAGTCGAGGTTCGAGGCGATCAGTTTGCCCGCGTGCAGGAACTCCTCGTAGGTGATCAGGTAGCCGAGCGAGGTGTCCTTCAGTGCCACCACCAGCTGGCTGATGATGGTGGGCAGCATCGCGCGGACCGCCTGCGGGGCGAGGACGTAGGTCATCACCTGCGTCTTGCGCATGCCGAGCGCGTACGCCGCCTCGCGCTGCCCCTTGTCCACCGCGTTGACGCCGGTGCGGAAGACCTCGGCCAGCACGGAGCCGTTGTACAGGGTCAGGCCCGCCACCAGCGCGGGCAGCGGCTGGACCTTCAGCGCGACGAAGATGAAGAAGATCATCACCAGCACCGGCATGGCCCGGAAGAACTCCACGAACAGCGTGGCCAGCCAGCGCACCGGCCGGTGGACCGAGAGCCGGCCGGTGGCGAGCACCGCGCCGAGCAGGAGGGAGAGCACCGAGGCGTACGCGAAGGCCTTGAGGGTGTTGCCCAGGCCCCTGAGCACGAGCTCCTGGATGCCCGCGTAGGTGAAGGGGCTCCACTTGGTGGCGGTGAACTGGTTCGTGTCGAAGAGCAGGTAGAGCAGCCAGCCGGCCAGGGCCAGGATCACCACCGTGGAGGCGATCCCGTAGAGGAAGTGCCGGCGCTGGGCCCGCGGGCCGGGGATGTCGTAGAGGGCGGTGGACTCCGTGTCCCCGTGGAGCGCGTGCGCGGTCATCGGGCGACTCCGTAGCGCTTTTCCAGCACGTTGAAGAGCGCGCTGATGGACAGGGTGATGATCAGGTAGCCGACGGCGATCCAGACGAAGGTCCAGATGATGTTGTAGCCCAGCTCGCTGAGGGTCTTGTAGGTCCCGAGCAGCTCGTTGACGCTGAAGGCGCCGGCGATGGCGGAGTTCTTGGCCAGCGCGATCAAGGTGGAGCCGATGGGCGGGATGACGGAGCGGAAGGCCTGCGGGAGGACCACCGCGCCCAGGGTCTGGTCGAAGGTCATGCCGAGGCTGCGGGCGGCCTCGCCCTGGCCCTTGGGCACGGTGTTGATGCCCGAGCGCAGCGCCTCGCAGATGAAGGCGGAGGTGTAGCACCCCAGCGCCAGGACGGCGAAGACCTCGAAGGGCAGGACCAGGCCGAAGCGGGGCAGGCCCAGCAGGACGGCGAAGAAGAGCAGGGTCAGCGGGGTGTTGCGCAGCACGGTCACCCAGACCGTGCCGAAGACCCGCAACGAGCCGATGGGCGCGACCCGGAAGGAGGCCATCACGAAGCCCAGGACCAGGGCGAGCAGGGAGGCGTAGACGGTCAGTTCGACGGTGCCGAGGAATCCCTTCCCGTAGATCGCGAAGTTCTCGGTGAGTACGTACATGGCGGTGCCCTCTCCCTCAGCTCGCCGGGTAGCGGTCGATGGCGGGCGGCGTCGGGGCGGGCTCGCCGGAGAGGCCGAGCGTGGCCTCGTAGGCCTTCTGCCAGTTGCCGTTCTTCTCCTGCGCCTCCAGGGCGTCGTCGAGGGCGAAGCGCAGGGCGTTGTCGCCGCGCGGGACGCCGATGCCGTAGGGCTCCTCGGAGAAGGGCTTGCCGACCACCTTGAGCTCCTCGGGGACCTTGGCCGCGTAGCCCAGGAGGATGGAGTCGTCGGTGGAGACGGCGTCGACCTGGAGGGTGAGCAGGTTGTCCACGCAGACCGAGTAGGTGTCGTAGGCGACGAGGACGGCCTCCGGGTACTCCCGCTGGAGCCGCTGGTACGGGGTGGAGCCCGCGGCCGAGCAGACCTTCTTGCCCGCGAGGTCCTCGGGGCCCTTGATGTCCTCCTCGTCCTTGCGGACCAGCAGGGACTGGCCGGCCATGAAGTAGGGGCCGGCGAAGCCGACCTGCTTCTTGCGGTTGTCGTTGATCGTGTAGGTGCCGACGTAGTAGTCGATCTGGCCGTTCTGCAGGGCCGTCTCGCGGTTGGCGGAGGCGATGGTCTTGAACTCGATCGTCTTGGGGTCGAAGCCGAGCGAGGCCGACATCATCTTGGCGATCTCGATGTCGAAGCCGGAGTAGCGGCCGCTCGCCGGGTCCTTCTCCCCCATGTACGGCTGGTCCTCCTTGGCGCCGACCACGAGGTGACCGCGGCGCTTGGCCCGCTCCCAGGTGGGCGAGTCGGGCAGCCGGAAGCCGGTGTCGACCTGGTAGACGGGCAGGTCCTCGGGCTGCGGCCCCTTGACCGGGGGGCTGCCGGGCTTGCCGCAGCCGACCGCTGCGGCGAGCAGGACCAGGACGAGGGCGAGGGCGCGTACGAGGGCGGGCGCGAGAGCCCGGGCGGGAGCGGGGGCCAGGGCGTGTGCAGGGGCCAGGGCGGGGGCGGGAGCAGGGGCGGGGATCATCGGGCGGCCCCCTCAGTGCTTCAGGATCTTGGAGAGGAAGTCCTTGGCCCGCTCGCTCTCGGGGGCGGTGAAGAACTCCTCCGGAGTCCGGTCCTCGACGATCCTGCCGTCGGCCATGAACACGACGCGGTTGGCGGCGGAGCGGGCGAAGCCCATCTCGTGGGTGACCACGACCATGGTCATGCCCTCGCTGGCGAGCTGCCGCATGACCTCCAGCACCTCGTTGATCATCTCCGGGTCGAGCGCCGACGTGGGCTCGTCGAAGAGCAGGGCCTTGGGGTTCATGGCGAGGGCCCGGGCGATGGCCACGCGCTGCTGCTGGCCGCCGGAGAGCTGGGCGGGGTACTTGGCGGCCTGGTCGGCGAGGCCCACGCGTTCCAGGAGTTCCCGCGAGCGCTTGTCCGCCTCGTCCCTCTTGCGCCCCCGGACCTTCATCTGCGCGAGGGACACGTTGGCGAGGACGGTCTTGTGCGCGAAGAGGTTGAAGGACTGGAAGACCATCCCGACCTCGGCGCGCAGGTGGGCCAGTTCCTTGCCCTCGGCGGGCAACGGCTGCCCGTCGAGTCTGATCGTCCCCGATTCGATGGTCTCCAGCCGGTTGATCGCCCGGCACAGGGTCGATTTCCCGGATCCGGAGGGGCCGATGATCACCACCACCTCCCCGCGGCCGACGGTGAGGTTGATGTCTTGGAGTACGTGCAACTCTCCGAAGTGTTTGTTCACGTCCCGCAGCTCGATCAACGGATCGACGGCCATGCGCTGCCCTGCCCACTTGTCGGTGTGTCGAGGTCAGCGCAAACTATCCAGCCCCGGAAGGGGACTTCACCTCGACACGCCTAAAGGGGACATAAAGCTCATCGCGCCGTACGGGAATCAGCCTTCGGAGGCCTCCGCGTACGCCTGGCTGAGCTCGGGGGACCCCGTCATCGCCCAGGAGACCCCCGACTCGATCACGTTCAGCTCCCGGCCCGAGGCCAGCCGGATCACCGGCTGACCGTTGGGCCACACCTGCCAGCCGGCGCCCGCGATGGTCTTGATGATCACGGTCCCGAGGTAGAAGCCCGCGTCGTTGCCCAGCCACGGCACCGCCTCGGGGTCCCGCCGCCAGCGGGGCATCAGCTGGTCGAGCTGTTCCAACGAGGCCGGGCTCTGGTCGAGTTCGAGGCCGGCCGCCCTCGCCTGGTCGCGCAGCATCTCGCACTCCGCGAACAACTCGTCGACACCCTCGGGGTCCTCCGCGAGAGCGGCGGCGAGCCCCGCACCCTGTTCCGTTTCGTGCCGGTTCAGCCACTTGTCCAGGAAAGGGATGTTCATACCGCCCAGCCTTGCACCAGGATCCCCGGCTGGCCACAGGGCGCGCCTGGATCGGCCCGAGCCGGTCGCGTCCGCCCGGACACGGCCTACGGGGCCTACGGGGCCTGCGGGTCCAGGTCCAGGTCCACGACGACCGGGGCGTGGTCGGAGGCACCCTTGCCCTTGCGCTCCTCGCGGTCCACATAGGCGTCGGTCACGGCCTTGGCGAAGGGCTCGTTGCCGAACACCAGGTCGATGCGCATGCCCCTGTTCTTGGGGAAGGCGAGCATGCGGTAGTCCCAGAACGTGTAGGCGCGGTCGTACTTGAGCGCGCGCGGCAGCACCTCGGTGAGCCCGGCGGCGCGCAGGGCCTCCAGGGCCGCCCGCTCGGCCGGGGTCACGTGGGTGGCGCCCGCGAAGACGGCCGGGTCGTAGACGTCCTCGTCGGTCGGGGCCACGTTGAAGTCGCCGAGCACCGCGAAGGGGCGGGCGCCGGCCGCGTCCTCGGCGATCGCGGTGGTCAGGGAGCGGAACCAGTTCAGCTTGTAGCCGTAGTGGTCGTGCGCGACCTCGCGGCCGTTGGGCACGTACACCGACCAGACGCGCACCCCGCCGCAGATCGCGGAGATCGCGCGGGGCTCCTGGACGCCCTCGTAGTCGGGCCCGCCGGGCAGCCCCGTCACCACGCCCTCCATGCCGACCTTGGAGAGCAGGGCCACGCCGTTCCACCGGCCGGTGGCGTTGACGGCCGACTCGTAGCCCAGCTCGCGCAGCTCGGCGTGCGGGAACTGCTCGGCCGAGCACTTGGTCTCCTGGATGCACAGGACATCCGTACCGGAGCTCTCCAGCCAGGCGAGCAGGCGCGGCAGCCGGGCGGTGATCGAGTTGACGTTGTACGTGGCGATACGCATGCGTCCCAACCTACCGCCCGCCACCGACAGTCATAGTTCGGTGCTGTCCCCGGCGGTGAGTCGGCCGTGGTCGGAGCCGCCCAGGGCGCCCAGCGCCGTGTCGTAGACCGGCCTGGCGATGTCGGACAGGTACGCGTCGTGGATGTCGAACGCGCGCCGCGGCTTGACCTCGCGGAGGTAGTCGATCACCTCGGAGACCTTGTTCCAGGGGGCGTGCACCGGGAGCATCAGGGTCTCGACCGGGGCGTCGGGCACGGTCAGCGCGTCGCCGGGGTGGAAGAGCGAACCGTCCACGAGGTAGCCGACGTTCGTGATCCGCGGCAGGTCGGGGTGGATCACCGCGTGCAGTTCGCCGTGCACCTGCACCTCGAAACCGGCCGCGGTGAAGGTGTCCCCGTGGCCCACGGTGTGCACCCGGCCGGGATAGGCGGGGGCGAGCTTCTCCGCGACACTGCGCAGGGTCCACAGGGCCGCCGCCGGATTCGCGTCGAGGGCGGCCCGCAGCCGGCCCTCCTCGAAGTGGTCGGGGTGCTCGTGCGTGACCAGCAGGGCGTCGGCGCCCAGGCCCGCGTCCGGTTCGCTGAAGGCGCCCGGGTCGATGACGAGCGTGTGCCCGTCCTTCTCCAGCTGGACGCAGGAATGCAGCCGCTTGGTGAACTTCATGATCCCAGGCTAAGACTTGATCCGTAATTCACCATAGGGTGAGCTGCGGGTTGCAGCCGGGGCGGTGTCCGGGCTTTCCGGCGTGGTCACGCTTGGGGCGTGTCTCATCCGGGGTCGCTCGGGACCGCCGTCCGGCAGTTCGGGGAGCAGAGGTCACACGGCGCTGCCGTGGGACTGCCACGCGGCCAGCACCGCAAGCGGTGTTCTGGCTAGGTGTGGTTGACTCCCGCAGGACTTCTTCTAGCCCTTCTGCATACACGATCTGTGCGTGCCGGGACGCGGTGGTGTCCAGGTACGCGGTCTTGGGGTCATCCGCGTCGGCGAAGCGGACGAACGCGGCCAGCGCGGCGGATACAAGGTCCCGCTTCCCGGCGAGGCCGCAGGCGATGCACTTGTGCTCGCGCTCCCGCAGCGACTTGTTGACGCGCTCGCCGCACAGGCAGTGCTGGGACAGCGCGGTGGACCAGGTGGAGGCCCGTACGAGCCTGCCGCCCGATGCCTGGCATTCGCGGGCGAGTGCGGCGATGAGCAGGCCGGGGGTGGTCTGGGAGAGGCGCTTGCCCCAGAGCCGGTACCAGGTGCGGATGTCGCAGTCCTCGACCACGAGGACGGCGCCGTGGGCGGCGATGATCTCGCGGGCGACCTGGCGGGCGCGGTGACGGCGGTGCTCCGCCATCGAGGCGGCGTGTTCGGCCTGGCGGGCGCGCAGATCCCGGTAGCCGGTGGAGAGCCGGTCTCGGCGGAACGCCTGCTTGGGCACGCCATCGACGCGGGCGACACGGGCACCACCGGGAACGGTGACAGCCTTGCATCCCAGGCCCTTGGCCGCCCGACGCTCGGCGCGCTTGGCCTGCTTCTTCGACAGCCCGTACTGCCCGGTGTTCGTGGCCCGGCGGGAACGCTCCAGCGCCCGCGCACGGTCGCGCCGTCTCTTCGCTTCCCGCTCCAGCAGCGCCCGTTCCTCCGGGCTGAGGGTGATCTCGGTGGAGGCCGGGGCACCCTCGGAGGGGTCCAGGCTGGAGGGCAGGGAGACGATCGAGACGTTGGAGACGTTTCCGTCCACGCCGCCGATACGGTCCAGGGCGGCGGCCTGCTCACGCATCTGTCGTACGGCGGGGGCGGTGTATCCGGGGCCGAGGGTCATCAGGTGCGCCTCGTATACCCAGCCGCCCGGCGCGGACGCCTTGCGGCGGCGTACGAGATCGACCTTGTGCCAGCGGCCGGGGTTGGCGAGGCAGTGTTCGACACGTGCCCACTGGCCAGGCTGCTGCGGGATGCGCACCGGCAGAACGAGGTCACCCCGTCCGGATTCGGGGCCGCCCGCAAACATCACGGCGAGCGGGCCGGTGTGGTCCCACCAGGTCGCTTTCCGGCGGCCGGGCTTCCCGGACGTGGTGGCCTTGCCGGTGGGAACGGTGCCGGACGGCGCCGCCGGCACTGGCATCCGGAGGGGCTGTTGAAGGGAGTGCTGGCCGCCGTCGGTGTAGGCCATGGTGTGGCCGTGGAGGGTGCCGACCAGGCGGAAGGTCTCCCACTTGCGTTCGGTCGTGTGGGAGCGGGCGCGGCCGGGGATGCGGGTGAAGTCGTGCCGGCGGCCCGTCTTGGGGCGGCCATGCCGTTTGCCGGTGGCGTCGGGGAACAGGTGGCGCTGGACGCCGTTCCACACCTCGTCGGCAATGTGCATGGCCAGGGCCTTGGAGGCGTGGTGCTTGAGGTGCCCCGACGCTTCGAGATGCTTGTAGGCGCAGCGCTCCAAGGCCTCACGGGACAGGCCGAGGCGCTGCCGTACGACCTTCGCGCCGTGTTCGTCGCGTTCCTGCTTGGCGGCCCAGTAGCCATCGACCTTGGCGCGGGCATCGCGCTGGACGGCCCGCTTGACCGACCACATCGCGCCGAACAGCTTCTCGACACGGGCCAATTCGGCGGGGTCGGTGACGGCCAGCGGCAGCACCATCACCGACACCTGCCCGTCGTCGGGCTTCTTCCACTTCGGGGCCTTGTTCTTGCCCCGGAATTTCCGCTGCGTCTGGGCAGCCTGCATGACCATCACCCCCCGTTATAAATTAGTTGACCTACGCCACAATATGCGAGTAGTTGACCTATGATAACCGAGGTAGAATCGGATCTATGGCCATCGCAATTCCCGGATATGAAGACGCCAAACAGGCAGCGGCACGACTCAAGGTCACCGTCCAGCACGTCTACAACCTCAACAGCAGCCGCGCCGACTTCCCCACCCCCGTCTACGTCGGCCGCACCCCCCTGTGGCCCGTGGACCGGCTCGACGCCTGGCGCAGCGCCCACCCGAAGCGTGGAGATTAAGTGACTTATTAGAGAACAGGAAGTAATTGACCTAATACGTCGCTCTGTCCGTTCGTGTCGAAGATCAGCGTCACCAGCCTGCGCGCCGTCGCCGTACTCCACAACCTCAAGATCGACGCCGCCTGAATTACGGAACACCTCTCAGCGCTGTGACCGGAAGGGTTCACCGGGTCGCGCCGCCCGGCACGGCACTACGGGGTGGTCGAGGAGACCACGTAGACCTTGGAGACCTTGGGGTCCGTGAGGTCGACGGTGATGTCGCGGGTGGGCCGCGGATCCTGCTGTTCGACGGTGGTGCCGAGCCAGTCGGAGTGGGTCGTCCAGTTCCATCCCGCGACCGAGGTGTCGTGCGCGGAGATCGACACCCCGGGGGTCAGCTCGTCCCGGCTGGTGCCGACGGAGGTCAGGAACGCGTCCAGGTCGGCCGGGGTGACCGCGAACTGGGTGTACAGCCGGCTCGTGCGCCAGTTGTTCGTCTCCAGGAACCCGACCCGCCAGGCCTTGTCCGGGATCGGCACCTCGTAGATGCCGCGCTGCACCCGTGAGGGCCAGCCGGGGCGCACCTTGGTGGCGCCGACCTTGGCGGCCTTGTCGCGGCCGCTCTGGCGGCTCTGCTGGGCGGACACGGCGAGGTAGCCCGCCGGGACGCCGACCAGCAGCAGGATGATGATCGCGGTGATCCAGCGGCGCCGGACGACGTGCTTGCGGTCCTCCGCGGGCGGCGGCGGTACGGAGTCACCGTCGGGTGCGGAGGCCTGGTGGGGCAGGGAGGGGGGCGTCACTGCTGGTCGTCCTTGGAGTCCGTGGGGCCCGTGGTGTCGCGCCGGCCCAGCTGCTGCGCGTAACGCTCGTACCGTTCGTAGCGCTCCACCCGCCGGCGCGTGGCGCGGCGGAAGCGGCGGGCGACGAGCCGGGAGAGGTCGGCGGCGCCGACCATGCCCGCTTCGGGGCCGAGCTCGGCCTTGGCGATGCGGGCCTCGGGACGGTAGCCGCGGCCGGTGAGGTGGCGGCGGAAGGCGTCCCGGGCGGGGCCGATCAGCAGGTCGTCGGCGGCGCTGACGCCCCCGCCGATGACGAAGCAGGAGGGGTCGAGCGCGGCGGCGAGGTTGGCGATGCCCACGCCGAGCCACTGGCCGATGTCCTGGAGCAGCTCGACGCACATGGCGTCGCCCTCGCGGGCCAGCTCGGTGATGAGCGGCCCGGTGATCTCGGCGACGTTCCCACCGACCCTGGCGATGATGTTGTGGGCGACCGGGGAGTCGGCGGCGGCCAGCTCGCGGGCCTCGCGGACCAGGGCGTTCCCGGAGCTGTACTGCTCCCAGCAGCCGCGGTTGCCGCAGGGGCAGCGGTGGCCGCCGGGAACCACCTGCATGTGGCCGAATTCGCCGGCGACCCCGTACCGGCCGCGTTTGACCTGGCCGCCCTCCAGGATGGCCCCGCCGATGCCGGTACCGAGCGTGATCATGACGAGGTGGTCCTCGCCGCGTCCGGCGCCGAAGCGCCATTCGGCCCAGGCGGCGGTGTTGGCATCGTTGTCGACCATGACCGGGACCGCGAGCCGCGACTGGAGGGCGTCGCGAAGGGGTTCGTCGCGCCAGGCCAGATGGGGTGCGAAGAGGACCCGGGAGCGGTCGGCGTCGACCCAGCCGGCCGCGCCGATGCCCACCGCGTGGACGTCGTGCCGGTCGGAGAGGTCCAGCACCAGTTCGACGATGGTGTCCTCGACGACCTTGGGGCTCTTGGACTTGTCCGGGGTCTCGGTGCGGATCTTCTCCAGGATGACGCCGTCGGCGTCGACGACGCCGGCCATCACCTTGGTGCCGCCGATGTCGATGCCGACGGTCGGGACGCGCGGTGCGGTCAGGTGCGACCGGCGCTCACGGGTCCCGATGGTCCGCAGGACGGTGCCCCGTGCCGCGCCCCGGTGGGCGAGCGCGAAGTCCCGGTACGTGCTCATCGAGTCGTGCCGTCCCTCATGGTGCGGTGGTGCCGGACGGGGTGTCCGGGCCTGTTGTCGTGCTGTCCGGCCCTGATTCTGCCACTCGCTCCAGTTCGTGGCTCAGTTCGTCGAGCTCGGAGCCGCCCGCCATCTGCCGGGTGAGCTCGTCCAGGGTGATCGAGTCGCGGGTGTGGCTGCCCGCCATGGTGCCGCGCTTGAGGAGGACGAAGCGGTCCCCGACCAGGTAGGCGTGGTGCGGGTTGTGGGTGATGAGGACCACGCCGAGGCCGGCGTCGCGGGCGGCGGCGACGTACTTGAGGACGACCCCGGACTGTTTGACGCCGAGGGCGGCCGTGGGCTCGTCCAGTACGAGGACCTTCGCGCCGAAGTAGACGGCGCGGGCGATGGCCACGCACTGCCGTTCGCCGCCGGACAGGGTGCCGATGGGCTGGTCGACGTCGCGCAGGTCGATGCCCATGCGCAGCAGCTCGGCGCGGGTGGTCTCGCGCATGAACTCCACGTCGAGGCGGCGGAAGGGGCCGCGGCCCTTGGTGGGCTCGGACCCGAGGAAGAAGTTCCGCCAGACGGGCATGAGCGGGACGACGGCGAGGTCCTGGTAGACGGTGGCGATGCCGTGGTCGAGGGCCGCGCGCGGGTTGGCCAGGCGGGTCTCCTCGCCCTCGATCTCGAAGCTGCCCGCGTCGTGCTGGTGCAGCCCGGCGATGATCTTGATGAGCGTGGACTTCCCGGCGCCGTTGTCGCCGAGGACGCAGGTGATCTCGCCGGCCGAGACCTCCAGGGACACGCCCTGGAGGGCGCGGATGTTCCCGTAGTACTTGCTGACGTCGGTCAGCTTCACCAGTGCGGTACCTGCCCCGGGGGCGGTCGCGGTCGCGTCGGTCATGGTCATTTCGCCTCCGCCCGATTGCGGACCCATGCGTTGAGCAGCGTGGCCAGCAGGAGCATCGCGCCGAGGAAGAACTTGAACCAGTCCGGGTTCCACTGGGCGTACACGATGCCGTTGCTGGTCATGCCGAAGATGAAGGCGCCGACGGCCGAGCCGATCGCGGAGCCGTAGCCGCCGGTCATCAGGCAGCCGCCGATGACGGCCGCGATGATGTACAGGAACTCGTTGCCGACGCCCTCGCCCGACTGGACCACGTCGAACGAGAAGAGGATGTGCTGGCCGGAGATCCAGGCGCACAGGGCGACGCCCATGTACAGGCCGATCCGGGTCTTCACGACGGGCACGCCGGTCGCGCGGGCCGCGTCGGCCCCGCCGCCCACGGCGAAGATCCAGTTGCCCGCGCGGGTGCGCAGCAGGACCCAGGTGGCCACGGCGACCAGGGCCAGCCACCACAGGATGGTGACCTTCAGGGTCACCGAGCCGATGTTCCACTGCGAGGCGAACAGTGCCCGCGCGGAGGAGAAGCCCTCCATGTCGGCGATGGACTTGGTGGAGACCGAGCCGCTGATCAGCTTGGTGAAGCCGAGGTTCAGGCCGGTCAGCATCAGGAAGGTGCCGAGGGTGATGATGAAGCTCGGCAGTTTGGTGCGGGTCAGCATGAACCCGTTGAAGAAGCCGATGGCGAGGGTGACCAGCAGGGACACCATGACGCCGACCCACACGTTGGCGGTCATCTGGTAGCTGAACATCGAGGTGAAGAGCGCCGAGGTGGTGACCATGACACCGGCGGAGAGGTCGAACTCGCCGCCGATCATCAGCAGCGCCACCGGGACCGCCATGATCCCGATGGTGGAGGCCGAGTACAGGACCGTGCTGAGGCTGGAGGCCTGCAGGAAGCTGGGGGCGGCGAAGGAGAAGAAGACGAAGACGGCTGCCGCGCCGACCACGGCGCCCAGCTCCGGGCGGCCCAGCAGTCTGCGGACCAGGGAGGTCGGCGCCAGCCGTTCGTCCACGGCGGTGGACGCGCTCATCGGCTGCCCCGCTTGATGTACTCCTCCAGCTCGGCGGCCTCGGCACCGGTGACGATCTGCGGTCCGGTGAGGACCGGGCGGCCGCCGCCGAGCACGTCCGCGTTGTAGCGGTAGAGCCACAGCAGGTCGACGGCCTCGTAGCCCTGGAGGTAGGGCTGCTGGTCGACGGCGAAGCCGAGGGCGCCGGACTTCAGGTCGCGGGCGACCGATTCGTTGAGGTCGAAGGTGTCCACCTCGGCCTTGCTGCCCGCCGCGTCCTTGGCCTTGACCGCGGTGGGGGCGAAGGGGGCGCCGAGGGTGAGGATCGCGTCGACGGAGGGATCGGCCTGGAGCTTCGCCTGGATGGCGGCCTGGACGGAGGGCATGTTGGTGCCCTCGACGTACAGGTTCTCCAGCGTGCCCCCGAAGGTCTTCTTCGCCCCGGCGCAGCGCTGCTCGTGGCCGACGTTGCCCTGCTCGTGCAGGACGCAGACGGCCTTCTTGCGGCCGCGCTTGGTGAGCTCCGTGCCCACCGCCTCGCCCGCGATCACCTCGTCCTGGCCGATGTGGGTCAGTGCCCCGTACTCGGCGGACTGGGCGGAGCCGGAGTTGACCGTGATCACCGGGATGCCGGCCTTGACGGCCTTGCCGATGACGTCCTTGAGGGCTTCCGGCTTGGCGAGGCTCACGATGATCCCGTCGACCTTCTGGTCGATGGCGTTCTGCACGAACTGGGCCTGCTGCTGCGCCTGGTCGTCGTGGGCGTACACGAAGTTGATGTTGTCCTTCGCCGCGGCCTCCTTGGCTCCCTTCTGGACGATGTCCCAGAAGGTGTCGCCATCGCCCGCGTGGGTCACCATCGCGAAGGTCCAGCGCGGGGTGGACACGGCCGGCCGGCCCGCCTCGGCGGCCTTCGCCCGCTCCTCGGCGCGCTTGCCGCCCGTACTGCTGCAGCCCGCGAGCGAGGCTCCCAGTACCGCCGCGAGCACTGCGCCCACGACGCGTACCCCTGTCCGAACCCTAGCCACGTCGCCGCGCCCTTCCCTCGTCCGTCTCGTCCGTCGTCTCGTCCGTCATGCCGTCCGTCATGATTCGGTCATTCCGGTTCCAGCCGCCCAGTATCCGCCACAGTGGACCATGAAGGGTCATCGGGGCATGCGCGGGCAGATTGACAGGTCCCCCGTACGGGGTCAGGTTGAGTGCATGCGCATCGGGCTCATCGGAACTGGCCGGATCGGCTCGTTCCACGCGGCGTCCCTGGCCCGTCGGCCGGACGCGGGATCGCTGCTGCTCGCCGACGCCGACCCCGCGCGGGCGGCCCGCCTGGCCGACCGGCTCGGGGCCACCGCCGCGCCCTCCGTCGAGCAGGTCTTCACCTGGGGTGTCGACGCGGTGGTCGTCGCCTGCGCCACCGAGGGGCACGCGGAACTGGTCGTACGGGCGGTGCGCGGCGGACTGCCGGTGTTCTGCGAGAAGCCCGTGGCCCCGGACCTGGCCCGCTCCCTGGCGGTGCTGCGCGAGGTGGCCGCCGTGGACGGGGTGCTCCAGGTGGGCTTCATGCGCCGCTTCGACACGGGCTACCGCACGGCCCGGGAGCTGGTCCGCTCCGGCGCCCTGGGGCGGCTGCACACCGTACGGACGATGACGGCCGATCCGGCGCCGCCGGCCGCCGCGTACCTGGCGACCTCGGGCGGGCTCTACCGGGACTGTCTGGTGCACGACTTCGACATGGTCCGCTGGGTGACCGGGCACGAGGTGACGGAGGTCTACGCGACCGGCTCGGACGCGGGGCCCGCGCGGTTCCGGGAGACGGGTGACGTCGACACGGCGGCGGCCGTGCTCACGCTGGACGACGGGACGCTCGTCACCTCGACCGGTACGCGGTGCAACGGCGCCGGCTACGACGTGCGGATGGAGCTGGCCGGGGAGCTGGACCAGGTCTCCGCCGGGCTGGACGACCGTACGCCGATCGCCTCGACGGAACCGCACGGCCCGCCGCCTGCGAGCAAGCCCTGGACGGGCTTCCTGGAGCGGTTCGGCCCGGCCTACGAAGCGGAGCTGGCCGCCTTCGTCCGTCTGGTGCGCGGCGAGGGACCCAACCTCTGCGAGGGCTTCGAGGCGCTCGCCGCGCTCCGGGTCGCGGAGGCGTGCGAGCTGTCGCGCCGGGAGCGGCGCCGGGTACGGCTGGAGGAGCTCCCGGACCTGTGACCAGGCCCCTGTGAGGGCGGGCATGGGGGCCACAGTACGGCCGGAGGATCAAGCTGCGCGGGGCCGCTTTCGGACAATTGTTCAGCCTGCCGCGCGCCGCCCCCACGCGGTGCCCGCCAGGACGAGGGCCGCTCCGGCGAATCCGAGGGCGCCGAGGTGCTCGCCGCCGATGGCGATGCCCGCGGCGGCGGCCCACAGCGGCTCGGTGCCGAGGAGCAGGCTGACGCGGGAGGGCGAGGTACGGCGTACGGCCCACATCTGCACGTAGAAGGCGAACAGGGTGCAGAAGACGGAGAGGAAGACCAGGCCGGCCCATTGCGCGGGCCCGAAGTCGGCGGCCGCGGCCCAGGGGGTGTCCCCGGTGCCCGGTACGGCGGCCAGTACGGCGAAGACGAGCACCGCGGCGCCGAGCTGGACCGTGGTCAGGGAGAGCGAGTCGGCGTCCTGGACCGCCTTGATCCTGGCCATCAGCAGGACGTGCAGGGTCCGGGCGAGGGCGGCGCACAGGATGAGCAGGTCGCCGAGGCCCGGCGCGATGAATCCGGCGCCCTGCGTGAGCAGCACGACTCCGGCGACTGAGACGGCGGCCGCGCCGAGGAAGGCGGCCGAGGGCGCCTCGCGCCGGATGGCGGCCTCGGCGAGCGGAGTGAAGATCATGGTCAGGCTGATGATCAGCCCGGCGTTGGTGGCCGAGGTGTGCACCACCCCGAAGGTCTCCAGCAGGAAGATCCCGCCGAGTACGCAGCCCAGCAGGCCCGCACCGCGCAGCTGGGCGGGGGTCAGCGCCCGCAGCCGCCGCCATCCGGTGACGACCAGCACCGGCAGCACGAGCGCGAAGCGCAGGACGAGCACCGCGATCACCGTGTGGGCCGTGGTGATGCCCTTGGCGGCCAGATAGCTGCCGCCCCAGACGACGGCCACGGCCAGGACGGGCAGGTCGGCGGACCAGGTCCGGCGGGGGGCGGCGAGGGTGGCTGGGGCGAGGGCGGGCGAGGTCGCGGTCACCGGGTACTCCAACGGAACGGATCGGGTGGAGACTTCGGCGGCTCGCACGGTTGCGGGCCCACGCTAGCTGAGCCGATCTTGCCGGTCGACCCCATTCCGGGGGGCGGACCCGGCGGCGGATTCCGGCGGGCGGACCCGGCGGCCGTCACTCCCCGATGGTGCCGAAGGAAGCGCGGCCCTTCACCCGGTAGGTGTGGATGGCCGTACCGCTGGCGGTGGTGCGCGAGCCCGTCAGCTCGCAGGCCGTCGGCAGGCCGCCCGTGGGGAACAGCCTGCGCCCGGTGCCCAGGAACACCGGGAAGACCAGCAGGTTCAGCTCGTCCACGAGGTCCCGGGCCAGCAGCCACTGCGCCAGCGCCCCGCTGCCGTGCACCTGGAGCTCGCCGTCGAGGGCGTCCTTGATCCGGACGATCTCGCTCTGCAGCTGCTCGCCGTCGATCACCGTGGTCCCGGCCCAGGCCGGCTCTTTGAGCGTGGCCGAGGCCACGTACTTCGGCATCCTGTTCAGCCGGCTCGCGATCGGGTCGGCGGGGTCGTCGTGCCGCGGCCAGTAGCCGGCGAAGATCTCGTAGGTGCGGCGCCCGAGCAGGAAGGCCCCGACGCGGTCGAAGACCTCGGTCACGAACTCCACCATGCCCTCGTCGGCGTACGGCGCGACCCACCCGCCGTACTCGAAGCCCCCGGTGCGGTCCTCCTCGGGCCCGCCGGGCGCCTGCATCACGCCGTCCAGGGTCAGGAAGGTGGTGAGGGTCAGCTTTCCCATGGCTCTGCGCTCCTTGTCCGGTGGTCCGTGTCCGTACTCACGATTCAGGACTCCGGACTCAGGACTCAGACTCCCGGGCCGCCGGGAACTCATCGGGGCGGCGCGCAGGAACCCACCTGGTTTCGACCCGGCCGACGGCACGGAGGAAGGCCTGCCCGCGCCCGGCGGCGGGGTGGGTCCTGGCAGCCGGACGGGCCGGCCGGCCGCCAGGACCCCCGCGGGCCCCGGTCAGGCGTCCACGGGGGGAGCCGGCGGCCAGGGCACGTCGGCCAGGAGCGGAAGGATCGCCTCCTCCTCGTAGTCCAGGTGCGCGTTCAGCTCTGCCGACATCTGGTCCAGTTCGGTGCGGAAGCGCTGGGGATCGGCGATCCCGATGCCGGCCAGCAGCGCCGCCAGCTCGCCTTGGATGCGGGCGACCGTGCGGTGTTCCTCGGCGAGCCGGTCGAAGGTCCCGGTCAGGTGGGGGTGGTAGCGGGCGATCCCGGGGAACAGGTGCGCGTCCTCGCTGGTGTGGTGGAACTCCAGGGCCTGGCAGAACGCCAGGCAGCGCTGCCGGATCTGCAGCCCGAGGCCGGGGGCCGGCGGTTCGCCGGGACCCTGGTGGGCCGCGCGGGCCGCGAAGTGGGCGTCGACCTCGGCCTTCACCTGGCGCAGCTGGCCGCGTAGCCAGGTGTGGACCTCCAGGAGCTTGTCGCCGAGGGTGCTGACCTCACTGGGCGCCGCCCAGCCGTCGGGGTCCGCGCGCTCCAGGACGACGACCGGCAGGACCCGGGTGGTGAGGGCCTGGTAGTCCCCGTACCCGGGAGCCACCCGCACGACGTGGGCGAACAGTTCATCGCGTCGGGCCCCCTCGGCCGGGACCGCGAGGGCTTCGAAGGTCCGCGTCCCGACCTCCACCTGCACCACGGGGTGGGCGAGCAGGTTGTGGTACCAGTCGGGGTGGTGCGGGGCACCCAGGTTGGAGCCGATGAGCAGGAGCGAGTCGCCGTGGCGGACGTATCCGAGGGGGGTGGTCCTCGAAATCCCCGACTTGGCGCCGGTGGTCGTCAGGAGGAGCAGGTCGCCGCCTTCGAAGGGGCCGCCGACCTTCCCTGCGTTGGCGCGGAACTCCTCGATGACGGACTGGTTGAACGATGTGGGCATACGGGTGTGTCTCCGGAAGATGCGGTGGGTGCGCGCGGCGGTGCGGGAGCCGTGGGGCAATGGCACTCGGGGGCGCGAAGGGTGAACGGCACTGGGCGAGGGGCACAGGGCGAAGGGCGCAGAGCACGGGACGCCGCACGTCGTCGTGAATGTGCGGACGGGCGGATGCGCTGCGCACGCGGCGCTACGTCAGAAACAGGGCGCGGAGTAGGTACTCATGACGAACCCTTTGTGTGAAGGGTGTTCACCCGACGGCCGGCCGGCCCACTGCTCTTTGGCCGGCGTCACGCGACACCGCCTCCATTACACGCAGCCGACCGCCACCTGTCAACGCGGAAGATCAGCCGGCCATCCGGGCAGCGGCCGCACGGTGCTGGCTGGGCCGGGTCCCGTACACGCGGTGGAAGGCCACGCTCAGTCCGAAGGCACTCTGGTAGCCGACCTGACGGGCGATCGACTCCACGGTGGCCTCGGTGCGCACCAGCAGGTCGGCCGCGAGGGCGAGGCGCCAGTCGGTGAGGTAGGCCATGGGCGGCTGCCCGACCAGCTCGCTGAAGCGGCGGGCGAACGTGGCCCGCGATACGCCGGCCTCCTCGGCGAGGGCCGTCACCGTCCACGGTCGCGCGGGCCGGTCGTGGATCAGGCGCAGCGCCCGGCCGGCGACGGGGTCGCTGAGCGCCCGGTACCAGCCCGGCGGATCGGCCTCCGGGCCCGTGAACCACTCCCGCAGCGTGGACAGCAGCAACAGGTCCAGCAGCCGGTCCAGGACGGCCTGCTGTCCCGGGTCGTCCCGGGTGATCTCCACGACGGTGAGGTCCAGGATCGGGCGGGGTGCGCCGCCGTGACGGACCACGACCACCCGGGGCAGCGCGCTGAGCAGCCGTTCGGAGACCCGGCCTCCGACCCGGTAGCTGCCGGTGAGCAGCACGGTCGGGCCGTCCAGGCTGTTCCCGCAGGTCCGCAGGCCCAGCATGATCTCCTCGCTGATCTCGTCGCCGTCTGCCGTCGTGCAGTGGTCGGGGCCGTGCACCACGTACAGCGGCGGCGTGCACAGCCCGGCGTCGTCGGTGAGGGTGAAGGGCTCCGCCCCCACCACGATGGCCACGTCCCCCGGGCCGAGCGCGACGGGCTCGGCGTCCCCGCCGTGGACGATCCGGCCCTCCCCGCGCAGCATGGCGATCAGCGTGAGCGGCGTCCGGTCGGCGAAGCGCACCGACCAGGGCGGAGCCATGATGTTCCGGCTGAACAGCGCCCCGTCGGACCTCACTTCGTACAGCAGGCTCGCCAACGCATCCATGGATCAAGGTTAAGACAGCATCTTCGGACGGTCAGGTCCTCTGAGACGCTCAGACATCGAAGTGAGCGGACGAACCATTCTCCGCCTCACTGCGGGCGGATTCACTGGAGGACATGACGACGCAACCGATTCTGGTACTTGGCAGCACGGGCAAGACGGGGCGCCGCGTGGCCGCGGGCCTGCGGCGGCGCGGACACGAGGTCCGCGGGGCCTCCCGCAAGGGGCCGACCCCCGCGACCCGTTTCGACTGGAACGACGAGAACACCTGGGAACCCGTCCTGGAGGGCGTCCGCGCGGCCTACCTGGTCGACTCGCAGCTCGCCGACGCCGCGACGACGCTCGGCTCCTTCAGCAAGCTCGCCGTGTCCCGGGGTGTGGAGCGGCTGGTGCTGCTCTCCGCCCGCGACTGGGTGGTGCCTGACGGCGAGGAGAAGCTTCCCTCCGAGCGCGCGGTACGCGAATCCGGGGCCGAGTGGACGATCCTCAAGCCGGCCTGGTTCTCGCAGAACTTCAGCGAGGACCCCTTCTTCCGCGGCCAGTTGCTGGACGGCGACGTGGTGATGTCGACGGGGGACGGAGCCGAGCCGTTCGTCGACGCCGAGGACATCGCCGACGTGGCGGTGGCCGCCCTCACCGAGGACGGCCACGGCGGGCAGGCGTACGAACTGTCCGGGCCGCGGCTGCTGACCCTGGCCGAGGTGGTGGAGGAGATCGCCCGGGCGGCCGGCCGCCCGATCGCCTACCGCCCCGTACCGTCCGCCGAGTTCGCGGAGTACGCGACGCGCCAGGGCCTGCCGGAGGACTACACCGCCCTGCTGAACATGCTCTACGGCTGGATCGCCGAGCGCCGCTTCGCCCACCTCGCCGACGGCGTCCAGCGGGCCCTGCACCGCGAACCCCGCGACTTCTCCGCCTACGCCAGGGCCACCGCGGCGACGGGAATCTGGCACGCCTGAGTGGTCCAGCTCCGCCCCGGACCCCGCGCCTCAAACGCCGGCGGGGCTGATCAGGCACCCCGGTCCAGCCTGCCGGCTGGACGCGGGCGCGCCGAAGGGGCGCACCGGGCAGTGGTGCGCCCCTTCGGGCCGTGCGCCCCGGGGGTGTCGGCCCCCGGGGGCGGGTTCGTTGACCGGGGCTCGCCCCGGACGCCGCGCCGCACAGGCGGGCGCGGTGCGACCCGGCCGCGCCTACGGCCGTGCGGGCACGTGGCCGTGGGGGTGGGTCAGCCGCCCAGTTCCTGGTGGCGGGCGGTGTGGGCGGCCGTGCCCGTCTCCGTCAGCGAGCCGTACAGGCGCAGGCGGGAGAAGCCGCCGTCCGGGAAGATGTCGATCCGGACGTGCGTGCCGACCGCCGGGGCGTCGAGCACGAAGCGGTGATTGGTGTCGGGCTGCAGGCGGGTGCGCGGCAGGAACTCCGTCCACTCGCCCTCCTCACCCGTCTTGACGGACAGCGAGGCCCAGCCAGCCGAGTTGCCCTTGAGGTACGCGGTGTCGATCTCGACGGCGCGGATCTCGGACTCGGCGACGAGCTGGTAGCGGATCCAGTCGTTGCCGTTGTCGCGGCGGCGGGCGGTCTCCCAGCCGTCGTCCATCTTGCGGGAGCGGCCCGGGTTGATGGTGTTGGTCGGCGGGGAGTAGAAGCGGTTCGAGGCGTCCTGGACCGAGCCGCCGTTCTCCAGGGCGACGACGTCGAAGGTGCCGAGCGTGGCGAGCCACTTCGGGTCCGGTACGACCTCGCCGTAGACGCGCAGGCGGGCGATGCCGCCGTCGGGGTGCTGGTTCACGCGCAGGTGCGTGAAGCGCTGCTCGGCGCTGACCTCGAAGCCGTTGGCCGCGTGGCCGCCGACCGCGGTGCGCGGGACCAGGGTGGTCCACTTGACGTCGGCGCCGAGGAGCTCCTCCGGGGTCGGCGCGAGGGCGCCTTCCCAGTTGGTGCCCTCGATGGAGACGGCCTGCGGCATGTTGCCGCGGAAGTGGGCGGTGTCCACGACGATGCCGCGGATCACGCCGGGGGCGCCGAGGCGGACCAGGGCGTAGTCGTGGTCCTCGGGCGTCGGCCAGGGCTGGGTGGCGGAAACGCCACGGCGGCGGCGGGTCTCCCAGCCGTCCATGATCTTGCCCTTGTGGCCGAAGTGCTCGGGGTCGAAGTGCGCGGCCTCGGCGATGAGCAGGTTCTCGCGCTGGGCGAAGAACTCGTCGTTGGCGAAGGTGACACCGGCGCCCAGCTCACGGGCGGCGAGGTTCGCGTACTGGGTGAACGGGAAGTCCGCGGTGCGGTAGTCCGCGTACGGGTCGCCGCCTCCGTACGGGTTCGCGTTGCCGGTGAAAGAAGCCAATCCAGTTGAACGCTGTGCCACTGTCAGTTCTGCCTTTCGAGGAGGAGGCCCGTGGGCTCGGTCGGGGTGCCGTGGTCGGCGATCTGCGTACCGCGCAGCCAGGTGGACTTCACGACGCCGTGCAGGGTCTTGCCCGCGTACGCCGTGATCCGGTTGCGGTGGTGCAGTTCCGCGGGGTCCACGGTGAAGGTCTCTTCGGGTGCGAGGACCGCGAAGTCGGCGTCGCGGCCGGCCTCGATCGCGCCCTTCTGCGCCAGGCCGGCGAGGGCGGCCGGGGCCGCCGACATCCAGCGCACGACGTCCTCGAGGGAGCGTCCGCGCTTTCGCGCCTCGGTCCAGATCGCGGGGAGGCCCAGCTGGAGGGAGGAGATGCCGCCCCACGCGGTGGCGAAGTCGCCGGTCTTCAGGTCCGCCGTGGAGGGCGAGTGGTCGGAGACGATGCAGTCGATCGTGCCGTCGGCGAGCGCGTCCCACAGCAGGTCCTGGTTGGCGGCCTCGCGGATGGGCGGGCAGCACTTGAACTCGGTGGCGCCGTCCGGGACTTCCTCGGCCGTGAGGGTGAGGAAGTGCGGGCAGGACTCGACGGTGATCTGGACGCCCTCGGCCTTGGCGGCGGCGATCAGCGGCAGCGCGTCGCTGGAGGAGAGGTGCAGGACGTGGACGCGCGCGTTCAGCCGCTTGGCCTGGTCGATCAGGTTCTGGATGGCGGTGTTCTCGGCGTCCTTGGGGCGGGAGGCCAGGAAGTCCGCGTACTTGGGGCCCGGGTTCTGCGGGGCCGAGTCCAGGTGGTGCGGGTCCTCGGCGTGCACGATCAGCAGGCCGCCGAAGCCGGTGATCTCGGCGAGGGAGGTGGCCAGCTGCTCCTGGTCCAGCTCGGGGAACTCGTCCACGCCGGACGGCGACAGGAAGCACTTGAAGCCGTACACGCCGGCGTCGTGCAGGGGGCGCAGGTCCTTGACGTTGTCCGGCAGTGCGCCGCCCCAGAAGCCGACGTCCACGTGTGCCTTGGCGCGGGCGACCTCCTGCTTGACGCGCAGGTTCCCGGTCGTGGTGGTCGGGGGCAGGGAGTTCAGCGGCATGTCGAGGATCGTGGTGATGCCGCCGGCCGCGGCGGCGCGGGTGGCCGTCCAGAAGCCTTCCCACTCGGTGCGGCCGGGGTCGTTCACGTGGACGTGGGTGTCGACCAGGCCGGGGAGCAGGACGTCGTCGCCGAAGTCCTCCAGCCGGGCTCCGGACGGCACTTCGGCCTCGTACGCCAGCACGGCCGCGATCTTCCCGCCGGCGACGGCCACCGAGGCGGCGCGCGTCCCCTCGGGGGTGATGACGCGCGTCGAGCGCAGTACCAGTTCCACAGCCACGTCGGACACCGGAACCTCCCCATCTACTTCCACAGAGCGAAATTCAACGTTCTGTTGACGGAGTCTTCACGGCGATCCGGGACCAGTCAAGAGCGCCCGGACGGACCACTGACACACCCGCACCACAATTGGAGGTTTCCACAGGATGGAATTAGAATTTCGCTATACAGAATGTAGCTACCACCACCGGGAGCCGGGCGGGCAACTCCCCGAGGAGGTCCGCCACCGGACAAACCACCTCTGACCGGCGGGGACGGCGTCGCCCCGGCTCTAGGGCCGACGCCGACCGACCGGTAGGCTGCTTCCTTGCCTGCCAGCACCGAAAGGACCGCGCCGTGCCGACGTCCAGCGCCAGCACCACCGACGCTTCCGCCAAGCCCACCGCCGCCAGCGGTGGCGTTCAGTCCCTCGAGCGCGCCTTCGATCTGCTCGAACGCATGGCCGATGCCGGGGGCGAAGTCGGCCTCAGCGAGCTCTCCGCCGCCAGCGGTCTGCCGCTGCCGACCATCCACCGCCTCATGCGCACCCTCGTGGCATGCGGCTACGTCCGCCAGCAGCCCAACCGACGGTACTCCCTCGGACCCCGGCTGATCCGCCTCGGCGAGTCCGCGTCGCGCCTGCTGGGCACCTGGGCCCGGCCCTACCTCGCCCGCCTGGTCGAGGAGACCGGCGAGACTGCGAACATGGCCCTGCTCGACGGCGACGAGATCGTCTACGTCGCACAGGTGCCGTCCAAGCACTCCATGCGCATGTTCACCGAGGTCGGCCGCCGGGTGCTCCCGCACTCCACCGGTGTGGGCAAGGCGCTCCTCGCCCACACCCCCGCCGACGAGGTACGGGCCCTGCTGGCCCGCACCGGGATGCCCGCGGCGACCGAGAAGACCATCACCACGCCCGAGGGCTTCCTGGAGGCGCTGGAGAAGGTCCGCAAGACGGGCTACGCGGTCGACGACAACGAGCAGGAAATAGGAGTCCGCTGCCTGGCGGTGTCGGTGCCGAACTCGCCGACCGCCGCGGCGATCTCCATCTCCGGCCCGGCCGGCCGGGTCACCGAGCAGGTGGCGGAGTCCTTCGTGCCGATCCTCCAGGGCGTCGCGGCCGAGCTGTCGGTGGCCCTGTCCAACCAGAACCCGGCCTGACCGACACCCCAGCCCTGGCAGGCACAGCAGCTCGCGGCGAAGGCCCCGCCGCCCCTCGGTGAACGAGGGGCGGCGGGGCCTTCGCACGCCCTGCCGAAACGCTCCGGTGCCGGTGAGAGGGCCGGGGCGGAGACGGGCCGGGGGCCGGGCCGCGGACGGAGCAGGGGGACGGGCCGCTCCCGGCGCCGCGCGAAGTGAGTACGGTCTGCTCATGCAGAACATCGCGGTGGAGCAGCAGCGGGGGCACGTCCTCCTCATAGCGGGGGACGCCGCCGTGCGGCGCCGCACGGTCCAGGTCGCGCCGAGCGCCAACCTGGCCGCGCTGGGGGTGGTGCCCGTGGCGATGATGCTGAACAGCCAGATCCCCTGCGACACCACCTACCTCGACGGCGCCCGCGACCCGAACACCGTGCTCACGCGGCTGCGTACGGCCGCGGCCACGCCCGGCCCGCTGCTGGTCTACCTGTCGGGCCGGCTCACGGTCGACCGCCGCAGCCGACGGCTGCACCTGTGCTTGGCGGGGACGACGGCGGGCAGCGTCCGCTACACGGGGCTGCCCTGGGAGTGGCTGGGTTCCGAGCTGCGCGGCCGGCCCGCCGGGCTGACCACCGTGCTGCTCGACCTCGCGGCGGACAAGGCCGCGTGGCCGGTGCTCCAGGAGTACGGCAGTCTGCCCGCCTCACCCTCCGCCGAGGTGTACGGGGTGGTCTCCCCGCCCGGCTTCGCGGGCGGCGGCGACGGGGTGAGCAGCTACACGCGGGAGTGGATCAACCAGCTCCGCAGCAGCCCCGGCCGCCCCGGCAACCTCCAGCTGCACGCCCTCGCGGTGGGCACCGCCGCGCTCCCACCGGGCGCCCTGGTCCTGCCGACGGCCCGCGAGCTCGGCGTACCGGGGGCCCGGGAGGCCGTACGGGAGCCCGTACGGGAGCCTGCGGCCGCCTACCGCACCAGCCCGGCCGCCCCGGCCCCGCAGGCGCCTCAAGCGCCCCTGGCGCCCCAGGTGCCCGTACCGCCGCTCCCGGAGCACGCCCCCGGCCAGGACCCGCGGCCGCACATCCACGCCCTGGCCACCGCCGGACGGCACCTGGAGGCCGCCACGCTCGCCCAGGCGTGGGAAGCGCACGTCCTCCAGACCTACGGGTACACCTCGGCGGAGGCCACCCAGTGGGCGGAGATCCGCGCCGACCTCGCCCGGATGGCGGGCAACTTCCGGCTCGCGACCCAGCTGTGGACCAGCGTCGGCCGGTCCCGGCTGGCCCATCAGCCCCCGGACGCCCCCGAGGTGAAGGGCGCGGCCGCGGGCGCCCTGTACTGCTGGACCCAGCTCAAGGACCAGGCGGCGGCCGTGGAGGCGGGCCCGGAGCTCATCCGCCTGCTGCGCGCCCTGCCCTCGCTCGACCCGCGCCACCTGCACCTGGCGCGGCAGCGGCTGGACCTGCTCCAGCGCGCCCGGCCGGACGCGGCCCCGCGACTCCAGGCGGCCGCGGAACTCCCGTAGGCCCGGAAGCCGCCCCAGCCGGGAGGTGCCCTCAGGCCAGGGCGTCCGGGGTGTCCGGGGTGTCCGTCGCCCCGGGCCAGGCGGCCAGTGCCAGTTCGGCCACCGCCGTCAGCCGGTCGGCGCCGGCCCCGTCCCGGGCCCGCTGCGAGAGGCCCTGCAGGACCGCGGCGAAGTACTCGGCGAGGTCCCTGGGGTCGGCCCCGACGGGCAGCTCGCCCGCCCGCTGCGCCTGGCGCAGCCGGGTCTCGAAGCCGTCCAGGTTCGCGTTCCGCAGCATACGGAGGAACTCCTGCACCCCCGCGTCCTGCGGGGTGACGTTGGTGGCGGCGCTGATGACCAGGCAGCCGGCCGGGTGCGCGGGGTCCGGATAGATCACGGCGGCCTCCCGGAGGATGCGCGCGAAGGCGCCGTACGCGGTGGGCTCCTCCCGCAGCGCCAGCCCGGCGAAGGCGCCGACCGGCGACCGGCCGTAGGCCTCCACCGCCTCCTCGAAGAGGGACCTCTTGTCCCCGAAGGTCGCGTAGAGACTCCCCGAGCGGATCCCCATGGCCTCGGTCAGGTCCCCGATGGACACGCCTTCGTAGCCCCGCTCCCAGAACAGGCGGGTGGCCGCCGTCAGTGCCGTCGCACGGTCGAAGGTGCGCGGCCGGCCTCGCTTGGGGGTCTCCGTCATGTCCCACATTTTAGAGTGCTCGATCAAAAAAGCTGCTACCTTCTTTCTTGGTCGATCACTCAACAAATGAAAGGCGGCCCATCGACATGGCTGTGCAGCGACTCGAAGGAAAGCTCGAAGGAAAGACCGCGCTGGTCACGGGCGGCAGCCGGGGCATCGGAAGGGCCGTGGCCGAGCGGCTCGCGCGCGACGGCGCCCTCGTCGCACTGACCTGGGCCCGCGACGAGGCGGCGGCGCAGGAGGTCGTGGAACGCATCCGCAAGGACGGCGGACGGGCCTTCACGCTCCACGCCGAGCTGGGCCGCCACGGGGACGCCGCCGCCCTGTGGGCGGCCTACGACACCCTGATCGGCGGCCACGCCCCCGGGCGGGACGTCGACATCATCGTCAACAACGCCGGGATCGCGCGCAGCGCGGACCTCTCCTCGCTGACCGAGGACGGCTTCGACGAGGTCTTCGCCGTGAACGTGCGGGCGCCGTTCTTCATCGTGCGGGACGGCCTGGAGCGGCTGCGCGACGGCGGCCGGATCATCAACGTCTCCAGCGGCGCCGCCCACCTCGCCATGCCCGAGGCCATCGCGTACGGCGCCACCAAGAGCGCCCTGGACAACTTCACCCGCAACCTCGCCCAGCAGCTGGGCGCCCGGGGCATCACGGCGAACTCCGTCGCCCCCGGGATCATCGACACCGACGTCAACGCGGCCTGGCTGCGCGGCAACCCGGCTGCCGAGGCCCACGCGGCCTCCCTGGCGGCCCTGGGCCGGGTCGGCCGCCCCGAGGACGTGGCCGACGTCGTGGCCTTCCTGGCCTCGGACGACGCACGGTGGGTCACGGGCAAGGTCATCGACGCGACGGGCGGCTCCGGGCTCTGACCCAGGCCCCTACGGCGCCGGGACCGGGGCCTGGGTCAGGCGGCCGTCGCTCATCGTCGCCGTGCGGTCCATCCGTTCCAGGTGGGCGTGGTCGTGGGTGACCAGCACCGTGGCGGTGGAGCGCTCCCGGGTGAGGGTGACCAGCAGGTCCAGCACGGCCGCACCGCGCTCGTGGTCCAGCGCGCTCGTCGGCTCGTCGACCAGCAGCACGGCGGGCTCGTTCATCAGGGCGCGGGCGATGTTGACCCGCTGGCGCTGGCCCCCGGAGAGCTGGTGGGGGCGGCGGTCCGCCTTGTCGGCCAGGCCCACCGCGTCGAGCAGCTCCAGCGCGCGGCGGCGCAGCTGCCGGGAGGGGCGGCCGGAGAGATGCGCCATGACCTGGAGCTGCTCGGCGGCGGTGAGCGAGGCCAGCAGGTTCGGCTGCTGGAAGACGATGCCGATCTTCTCGCGGCGCAGGGCCGACTTCTCCGCGGCGCTGAGCCGGGCCGTGTCCCGGCCGGCGACGACGACCCGGCCGGAGTCGGGCGTGACCAGGGTGGCGGCGACGGCGAGCAGGCTAGACTTGCCCGATCCGGAGGGGCCGATCACCGCCGTGAGGGTGCCCGCGGGGACGTCCAGGCGGACCTCGTCGAGGGCGGTGAGGCGGCCGTCGCCGTCCGGGTAGGTGAGCGTGACGTCGTGCACGAGGAGGGTCATCGGGCGCTCCCTAGGGCGGTCAGCGGGTCGACGGCGGTGATCCGCCGGATGGACAGGGCCGCGCCCAGCGCACCGAGCACGATCATGACCGCGGCGGGAAGCAGCACGGTGGCGGCGTCGAGCACGAAGGGCACGTCCCCTCCGCTGATGAGGGCACCGAAGGCGGCGGCGAGCGCCGTGCCCAGTCCGGTGCCGATGGCGAGCATGACCACGGCCTGGCCGAGGGCGTCCTTGAGGAGGTAGGGGGTGGAGGCACCCAGTGCCTTCAGGACGGCGATGTCCCCGCTGCGCTGGATGGTCCACACGGTGAAGAAGGCGCCTATGACCAGGGCCGAGATGGCGAAGAGGAAGCCGCGCATCAGCTGGAGCGAACCGTTCTCGGCCTGGTAGGAGCCTATGGCGCCCAGGGCCTCGTCCACGGTCTGCGCCCGGGTCCCGGCGGCCAGGTCCCCGGCGGCCAGGTCGATGCCGTCGCCGTCGCCGGAGAGGGCGACGACGGTGGCGAGGGTTTCGAGGGAAGTGCCGGGGTTGCCGATGCGCTGCCAGTCGAGGAGGTCCGTCCAGACGACCGGGGTGTGGCTGTAGGAGGCGGTGCCGGACACGGCGGCCACGGACAGTTCGAGCGTGCCGATCTTGACCTTGGCGCCCGCGGTGAGGCCGCCGAGCTCCTTGGCGGCCTTCTCGGTGAGGACCACCCGGCCCTGGCCGAGGCCGCTGCCGCGCGGACCCGGCTTGCCGGGTCCCTCGCCGGGTTCCACGCCGAAGACGGACACGGCGGCGGTCCGCTCGCCCGAGACGGCGTTGGTGGTGCGGATGCCGATCGGCTCCGCCGCCCTCACCCCGGGCTGCTGCCGCCACGCCTGCCAGGCGCTCTCGGGCACCTGGGAGTTGGTGAAGGACACCTTCTGGTCACCGCCGGGCGCGGCGAAGGCCAGGTGCGAGGCGGGCAGGCCGGTGACGGCCGAGATGTTCTCCCGGGCCAGTCCGGACGTGAGCCCCGACAGCAGGCCGACCAGCAGGGTGATCAGCAGGACGACGGAGCCCATGAGGGCGAACCGGCCCTTCGCGAACCGTAGATCTCTCCATGCGACGAACATGATCCCCACCTTGGTCCTCCGCGTGGGCACAAGGCATCGCGCCACAGGAGGGATCCTCGTATCGAAGGGCGCATCCCGACATCAAACTTTTGGTTGACCGGGGCGGGCGGGAGCCCACTTACGCTGGTCGGGCCATGGCTACTCCTCCCGGTCCCCGCGCCGCGCGCGCCCTCACCCCCGTGTCGAAGGTGCTGCGCCTGTGCCTGCACGCGCTGCTCTTCGGGCTGCTCGCGCTGGCCGCGGGGCGGGCCGTCGCCGATTCCGCGCCCCGGTCGGGGTGGGTGGTCGCGGTGTGCGCGGTCCTGGCCGCCGTGTACGCGGCGGGCGTACGGGCCCCCGTCGTGCACACCTCGCCGCGTGCCGGGGCGGTGTGGCTGGCGGCTCTCGGCGCGGCCTGGGCGGGGCTGCTCGCGCTCTCCCCCGACGGGCTGTGGATCGCCTTCCCGCTGTACTTCCTGGAGCTGCACCTGCTGCGGCTGCGCTGGGGCGTCACGGCCGTCGCGGTGACCGCCTGCGCCGCGATCGGCGGCTTCGTCGGACACAACGGCCTCACGCACAGCGGATCGCCGAGCCCGGGGGCGTTCCTGGGGCCGCTGCTGGGCGGGGCCGTGGCGGTGGCGACCGTACTGGGCTACCAGGCGCTGTACCGGGAGAGCGAGCGCCGCCGCGAGCTGATCGAGGAGCTCATCGCCACCCGGGCGGAGCTGGCCGCCGCCGAGCGGAGCGCGGGCATCCTGGCGGAGCGGGAGCGGCTCGCGCGGGAGATCCACGACACCCTGGCCCAGGGGCTGTCGTCCATCCAGCTGCTGCTGCGGGCCGCCGAGCGGGCGCTGCCGGCCGGGGCTCCGGCGGTGGAGCACATCGCCCGGGCCCGGGAGGCCGCCCAGGACAATCTGGCCGAGGCGCGCCGTTTCGTACGGGCCCTCACTCCGCCGGACCTGGAGCACGGCTCACTGGCCGCCGCCCTGGAGCGGCTGTGCACGGGGGTGCCGGGGCCGCGGGTCCGGTTCTCGCTGAGCGGCACGCCGCGGGTGCTGCCCACCCCGTACGAGGTGGCGCTGCTGCGGATCGCCCAGTCGGCGCTGGCCAATGTGGTGCGGCACGCGCGGGCCGGGCGCGCCGAGATCACCCTGACGTTCATGGACTCCTCGGTCACGCTGGACGTCGTGGACGACGGGCGGGGCTTCGACCCCGCCTCGGTGGCCTCCGCTCCCCCGGGCGAGGGCGGCTTCGGGCTGCCCGCGATGCGTTCGCGCGCCGAGACCCTGGGAGGGCTGTTCACCGTGGAGTCCGACCCCGGCCAGGGCACCGCCGTGGCCGTCACCCTGCCGCTTCCGGTGGACGCATCCATCGACGCGGCGCCGGCCGCGGCGGCCGACCGGGACCCTGTGGAGGCCCCCTGATGACGATCCGGCTGCTGCTGGCCGACGACCACCCGGTGGTGCGGGCCGGGCTGCGCGCGGTACTGGACACCGAACCGGACTTCGCGGTGGTCGCGGAGGCGGCGACCGCCGAGCGGGCGGTGGAGCTGGCCGCCTCCGGGCCGGTGGACGTGGTCCTGATGGACCTCCAGTTCGGCCCGGGCATGCACGGTTCCGCGGCGACGGCGCTGATCACGGCCCGCCCGGGCGCACCGCGCGTCCTGGTCCTGACCACGTACGACACGGACGCGGACATCCTGGCAGCGGTGGAGGCGGGCGCCTCCGGCTACCTGCTGAAGGACGCCCCGCCGGAGGAGCTGGCGGCGGCGGTACGGACGGCCGCGGCGGGCCAGTCGGCGCTGGCCCCGGCGGTGGCGCTGCGTCTGATGGACCGGATGCGGACCCCGGCGGAGGCGCTGACGAAGCGGGAGCTGGAGGTGCTGCAGCTGGTCGCCGACGGGCTGTCGAACCAGCAGATCTCCAAGAAGCTCTTCCTCAGCCAGGCCACGGTCAAGTCCCATCTGGTGCACATCTACGCCAAGCTCGGAGTCGACTCCCGCACCTCCGCGGTCGCCGCGGCCGGCAGCCGCCGGCTGATCCGTACGCGCTGAGCCGTACGCCGCCGGGCCCGCGGCCGCCCTACGCCACCCAGTACGGCCGTTCCACCGCCGCGGGCAGCGGGACCCCGTCGCGGGGGGCTTGGCGGGGTGCGTGCGTCTGCGGCGCCGTTGCCGGGGCTCCGCCCCGGACCCCGCGCCTCAAGCGCCGGCGGGGCTGGGTTTGGCCTTGGCCCTGGCGGGGGCTTGGCGGGGTGTGGGTCGGTGCCGCTCCGGAGCGTCTCCTCGGCTCGCGCACTGAGCCCCGGCTGCGCATGTCCGGCCTGGGTTGCGCGCTCGTCCTGCGGGGACTCTCCTGCGCGACCCCGCCCCACGCCCGGGCTTCGGAAGCGGAGCCTGGCGGTGGTGGGGGTGGGCGTAGCCGTGGTGGAGGGGAGTGGGGACGCGCAGGGTTGTCCCCGCAGGACGAGCGCGCAACCTGGGCCGAGGACGTCGGGTCGGGCTCAGTGCGCGAGCCGAGGAGACAACCCGGAGCGGCCCCGCGGACCGACCCCACCGACCAGGCCCCGGCGCAGCCGAACCCACCCCGGCCGAGCCGCCCGCAGGACCACTCGCCCGTTTGCCATGCCAACCTCCCCTGATTGGCTCTGCCGTCCAGGCCAATCGAGGTCCAGACTCGCCGTATTGGCCCCCGATTGGCAAGGAGTCGCCGAGATGCTGACCGACCGTGACGAACGGGCCCTGCTGAGCGCCGCCGAGGACCGGATCGCCGAGCCGCTGCGGATCGGGGCGGCGCTGGCCTCCGTACGCCGGGCCCTGTGGGCGCGGTCACGGTGGTCACGGGGTTCCGCGGAGGAGCGAGAATCGGTGGCATGTCGTCCCACACCAGTCCGCCAGTGATCGCGGGCCTGCTCCTGGCCGCCGGCGGTGGCCGCCGGCTCGGCGGCCGCCCCAAGGCCCTCCTGACCTACCGTGGCCGCCCGCTCGTGGAGAACGCCGTGCGCGTCCTGCGCGAGGCGGGCTGCGGGCCCGTGCACGTGGTGCTCGGCGCCTCCGCGGCGGAGGTCCGCGAGCGGGCCGACCTGAGCGGGTGCGTGGTGACCGACAACCCGGACTGGGCGGAGGGCATGGGTTCCTCCCTGCGGGTCGGCCTCGCCTCCCTCGCCGGTACGGGCGCCCGTGCGGCCCTGGTGTCCCTGGTGGACCAGCCGGGCATCGGGGCGGCGGCCGTGGCCCGGGTCCGGGAGGCGTACCGCTCCCCGGCGAGTCTGGTGGCGGCGGCCTACGACGGGGAGCGCGGCCATCCCGTGCTGTTCGGCGCGGACCGCTGGGCGGACATCGCGGCGACGGCCGTCGGGGACAAGGGCGCGCGGGTGCACCTGACACGTCACGCGGACGAGCTCACGCTGGTGGAGTGCGGGGACATCGCGGAGGCCTTCGACATCGACACCCCGCCCGACCTGGCACGACTGGCTTGAAAGCGCCCGGAGTGCGGCCTGAGCGGGGGGTAACGGCGGTGGCACTGAGGGCCACCGGGAAGTGGAATCTGTCGACTCAGAGAATCTCGACATCAACAAACCATTGAACTTCCACCATGAGGAAATTACTATCCACTGGTCAGAAGCGCCCTGAACCAAGAACGGCGCCCGCGACCGTATTCCGGAACTCTCCACACCCGACGGCACTGCGTGCCGTCTCGCGCGAGCATTCCCCCGCGGCCGCCAGGCACCGCCGCTGAAGGAGTGACAGATATGTCCGCACCAGCGCCGTCCCCGCTGGCCATCGTCGACGCCGAGCCCCTGCCCCGGCAGGACGAGGTCCTCACCGAAGCGGCACTCGCCTTCGTGGCCGAGCTCCACCGCCGGTTCGCCCCCCGCCGCGCCGAGCTCCTCGCCCGGCGCGCCGAGCGGCGAGCCGAGATCGCCCGGACCTCCACCCTCGACTTCCTCCCGGACACCGCACAGGTCCGCGAGGGGGAATGGAAGGTCGCGCCGGCCCCGGCCGCGCTGAACGACCGCCGCGTGGAGATCACCGGTCCGACGGACCGCAAGATGACCATCAACGCCCTGAACTCGGGCGCCAAGGTCTGGCTCGCCGACTTCGAGGACGCCTCGGCTCCCACCTGGGAGAACGTCGTCCTCGGCCAGCTCAACCTGATCGACGCCTACGAGCGCCGCATCGACTTCACCGACGCCCGCACGGGCAAGGCCTACGCCCTCAAGCCCGCCGAGGAGCTGGCGACCGTGGTCATGCGGCCGCGCGGCTGGCACCTGGCGGAGCGCCACCTGCGGATCGACGGCGCCCCGGCCTCCGGCGCACTGGTCGACTTCGGCCTGTACTTCTTCCACAACGCGCAGCGCCTGATCGACCTCGGCAAGGGCCCGTACTTCTACCTGCCGAAGACGGAGTCGCACCTGGAGGCGCGCCTCTGGAACGAGATCTTCGTCTTCGCCCAGGACTACGTCGGCATCCCCCAGGGCACCGTCCGCGCGACCGTCCTCATCGAGACGATCACCGCCGCGTACGAGATGGAGGAGATCCTCTTCGAGCTCAAGGACCACGCGGCGGGCCTGAACGCCGGGCGCTGGGACTACCTCTTCTCGATCGTGAAGAACTTCCGTGACGGCGGCGAGAAGTTCGTCCTCCCGGACCGCAACGCGGTGACGATGACCGCCCCGTTCATGCGGGCGTACACCGAGCTGCTGGTCCGCACCTGCCACAAGCGCGGCGCGCACGCCATCGGCGGCATGGCGGCCTTCATCCCGTCCCGCAAGGACGCCGAGGTCAACAAGGTCGCCTTCGAGAAGGTCAAGGCGGACAAGGACCGCGAGGCGGGCGACGGCTTCGACGGCTCCTGGGTCGCCCACCCCGACCTGGTCCCGATCGCCATGGCCTCCTTCGACGCGGTGCTCGGCGACAAGCCGAACCAGAAGGACCGCCTGCGCGAGGACGTCTCGGTGGCCCCGGGCGAGCTCATCGCGATCGACTCCCTCGACGCGAAGCCCACCTACGAGGGCCTGCGCAACGCGGTCCAGGTCGGCATCCGCTACATCGAGGCCTGGCTGCGCGGCCTCGGCGCCGTCGGCATCTTCGGCCTGATGGAGGACGCGGCCACCGCCGAGATCTCACGCTCGCAGATCTGGCAGTGGATCAATGCCGGTGTCGTCTTCGAGCACGACGGCGAACCCGTGAGGGCCACGGCCGAGCTCACCCGCAGGATCGCGGCCGAGGAACTGGCCGCCATCCGCGCCGAGGTCGGCGAGGAGGCCTTCGCGGCCGGGAAGTGGCAGCAGGCCCACGACCTCCTCCTCCAGGTCGCCCTGGACGCGGACTACGCGGACTTCCTGACGCTCCCCGCGTACGACCAGCTCTCCGGCTGACGCCACGCTGACATTCGGCTGAAACGCACAGCAGCCGAACATCCGGCGGTTCCGCCCCCGTTGCCCCACGGCACCGGGGGCGGAGCTGTTTCCGGCCCCGGTCGATGCCGAACGACCGGTCGGTCGTTACCTCATCGTAATATGCGGCTACCTAGCGGTAACAAGAGTCGGCATGTCACCTTTCCGATTGCCACCGGCCGGCGGTACCCCCACTTTCCCAGCCACGCACCGGAGTTGTTCCGGGCTTCCGCGTGGCCGAACGCAGGAGTTCCGCAGTGATCGGATCCCGCACCGCCCGAAGGAAGAACCAAGCCAGTCCCGTGCGACGACTGACCGCCGTCGGCATGGCCCTCCCGCTCGCGTTCACCGCGCTGCTCACGGCCGGAGCCGGCACCGCCGCCGCAGGCCAGGGCACCGGCCCGACCGCCGTCGTCTCCCTGGGCGACAGCTACATCTCCGGCGAGGCCGGCCGCTGGAAGGGCAACAGCCTGACCAACAGCGGGAACCGGCTCGGCACCGACCGGGCCTGGGTGAGCGGCAGTACGTACGACCCGGCGAAGGTATACGGAACCACGGCCGGCGGCTGCCACCGGTCCGACTCGGCCGAGGTGCGCAGCGCCGGCCCCATCGCCGACGTGGCGGTCAACCTGGCCTGTTCCGGGGCCACCGCGGACAACGTGTTCCGGGCGTCGAACGGCGGCGTGGCGTACAAGGGCGAGGCTCCGCAGGCCGATCAGCTGGCCGCCGTGGCCGCCTCGCACAACGTCAAGATGATCGCGCTGTCGGTCGGCGGCAACGACCTCGGCTTCGCCGACATCATCAAGGACTGCGCGTACGACTTCATCATCTGGAACTCGTACTGCTACGACGACCAGCAGTCCGGCGTCGACCAGAAGATCGACGGGGTCATGGCCAAGGTCGGCAAGTCCGTGGACGAGGTCCGGGCCGTGATGCGCGGGGCGGGCTACGCCGACTCCTCGTACCGGATCGTCCTCCAGTCCTACCCGTCGCCCATTCCGCGCGGCGCGGAGAACCGCTACACGCAGAGCGACTGGAGCCGGCTCAACACCGGTGGCTGCCCCTTCTGGAACCGGGACTCGGACTGGGCCCGTGACTCGCTCGTGCCGCAGATCGCGAACCGGCTCAAGGGGGTTGCCGCTGCCAAGGGCGTGCAGTTCCTGGACCTGCGGGACATGATGCAGGGCCGTGAGGTGTGCGCGAAGGCCAGCTCACAGGTCAGCTCCACGAGTCCGGCGTCCGCGAAGACCAGCGAGTGGGGACGCTGGATCGACAGCAGCGAGACGCAGGGGCTGATCCAGGAGTCCATGCACCCGAACTACTTCGGCCAGCTGGCCGCCGGCCGCTGCCTCGCGCTGGTCGCCGCCCAGCCGGCCACCTCGGGCTTCGCCTGCAAGAACACCGCGGGCGCCGATCAGGCCGGGATGTTCCTCACCCCGGCCTCCTAGGAGTTGTCGTCAAAGTGTCACGCCCACATCAGGAGCGATGCGAGGGTGACGGCTGCTTGGTAGGACTGGGCAGTCTTGTCGTACCGGGTGGCGATGCCGCGCCACTGCTTGAGGCGGTTGAAGCACCGTTCCACGACGTTGCGGCGCTTGTAGACCTGCTTGTCGAAGACGGGCGGGCGGCCGCCCCGGCTCCCGCGCCGGGCCCGGTTGCGGACCTGGTCGGACCGCTCCGGAATGGTGTGGGCGATGCCCCGGCGTCGCAGCCAGGTCCGGATCGCCTTCGAGCTGTAGCCCTTGTCGCCGATGACGTGGCCGGGCCGCATCCGCGGCCGGCCCGGTCCCGTTCGAGGCACCCGTATCGCGTCCATCACGGCGGTGAACTGGGTGCAGTCGTTGGTGTTCCCGCCGGTCAGGACGAAGGCCAGGGGCCGGCCCAAGCCGTCGCAGGCCAGGTGGATCTTGCTGGTCAGCCCGCCGCGGGACCGGCCGAGGGCCGGGCTGCGGAGCCCCCTTTTCGGGCTCCGGCCGCGTGCTGGTGGGCACGGACGATGCTGGAATCCACCGACACCAGCCACTCGATATCGCCCGCGGCATCCGCTTGCGCCTGGGCTGCCCGGAGCATCCGCTCAAAGGTCCCGTCCGCCGCCCACCTGCGGAAACGGGTGTGGAGGCTGGCCCACGACCCGTACCTCTCAGGCACGTCCCGCCATGCGACCCCGGTCCGGAACTTCCACACGATCCCGTTGAGAACCGTCCGGTCATCCAGCCTCGGCCGCCCGAAAACAGGCCGGGGCAACAGCGGTTGCACGAGTTCCCACTCGGCATCGGACAGTTCATGGCGACGTATCACGACACCATGATCCACAACCCAAGATCACTTTGACGACAGGCCCTAGGCCCTCTCAGGCACGGCAGGCACGGCAGGCACGGCAGGCACGGGCCGGTCCGGCCCCGGCCTGTCGTGCCGTCGGCGCGTGGGACGCCCTGCGGACCCGCGAGACGCGGGTCACGGCGTTTCGTTGATCACGGACAGGACGTTGCCCGCCGGGTCCTTGAACCAGGCGATGGTGGGCGTGCCGCCCTCGCCGCGCACGATGCCCTTGGCGTCCGCCTCGAACTCCTCGTAACGCTCCATGCTGACGCCGCGCGCGGTGAGTTCGTCCACGGCCCGGTCGACGTCGTCCACGGGGAAGTTCAGGATGGTGAAGCTGGCGGGCCGGTGGTTGTCCTTCGGGTAGACCATGACCGTGGTGTCGCCCCCGAGGTGCAGGGACAGGAGGCCCATGGTGTTGTCCTCCGAGACGCGCAGCCCGAGGGTCGAACCGTAGAACTCCTTCGCCTTGTCGAGGTCGTCGACCGAGAATCCGCTGAATGCCTTGCTGTCTGCGAACATGGCTGTTCCTTCGATCAGACACATCCCGCTTCCGCTTCCCATCCTCCCCCCGCGCCCGTCGGCCGTCGATTCCGCACCGCAGCCGGTCCGGGCGGCTACGCCGCGTAGCAGCCGGAAATCGGGGTGAGCGGCGCGGTGTCGGCTGGCATGCTCGGGCGCATGGCACCCCGTACCGCACGTCCCAGTCTGTACATCTCCGTCGACATCGAGGCCGACGGGCCCATTCCCGGGCCGTACTCGATGATCAGCTTCGGGGCCTCGGTCGCGGGGCGGCAGGACGGCGCGGTGTACACCGCCGCCGATCCCGAACAGCTCACCTTCTACCGGGAGTTGCGTCCCATCAGCGAGGAGTTCGTACCCGAGGCGCTGGCGGTGAGCGGGCTGGACCGCGACCGGCTGCTGAAGGAGGGCGCCGAA
Organism: Streptomyces sp. NBC_01408; assembly: GCF_026340255.1. Taxonomy (GTDB): domain Bacteria; phylum Actinomycetota; class Actinomycetes; order Streptomycetales; family Streptomycetaceae; genus Streptomyces. The sequence continues at coordinate 1,216,781 of NZ_JAPEPJ010000002.1, forward strand.
CCGGGCGCGGCCATGGACGAGTTCCGCACCTGGGTGCGGGAGGTCTCCGAGGGGGCGCAGCCGGTGATGTGCGGCTATCCGGCCTCCTTCGACTGGACCTTCCTGTACTGGTACTTGATGCGGTTCGGCGCCGACAGCCCCTTCGGACACTCCGGCTGCCTGGACATGAAGACGCTCTACGCGGCGAAGGCGCGGGTACCGTTGCGCGCCGCCGTCAAGGGCCGGATGCCGCGCGAACTGCTGTCCCGCCGCCGCCACACGCACCACGCCCTGGACGACGCGATCGAACAGGCCGAGCTGATGAGCAACCTGATGCTCTGGACTCCCGCGGCCTGCTGACGGCGCGGCTTCGCCCGACGGGGACGTACGGACACGGCGGTGCGCACGCCACACCCGCAGTGGGTGGCGTGCGCACCGCCGTGGCGTCCGCCGCCGCGTCCGGCGGGCGGGCCGGACGTCAGTGCACCGGCACCGGTTCCGGGGCGGCCGGGGCCGCGCCCTTCTTGACGCCGAGGTGGTTGAAGGCCAGGTTCAGCAGGATGGCCACCACGCAGCCGGTGCTGATGCCGGAGTCGAGGACGACCAGCAGGTCCTTCGGGAAGGCGTGGTAGAACTCGGGAGCGGCGATCGGGATCAGGCCGATGCCCACCGCTGCGGCGACGATCAGGGCGTTCTCGCCCTTCTCCATGGCCGCGCCGGCCAGGGTCTGGATGCCGCTGGCGGCGACCGAGCCGAAGAGCACGATCCCGGCGCCGCCGAGGACCGGCAGCGGGACCACGCCGATGACGGAGGCCGCCATCGGACAGAGCCCGAGCAGGATCAGGATGCCGCCGCCCGCCGCGACCACGAAGCGGCTGCGGACCTTGGTCATGGCGACGAGGCCGATGTTCTGGGCGAAGGCGCTGCACATGAAGCCGTTGAAGAGCGGGCTGATCGCGCTGCCGAGGGTGTCGGCGCGCAGGCCCCCCTCGATGGTCTTCGCGTCCGCCGGACGGCCGACGATCTTGCCCAGCGCGAGGATGTCGGCGGTGGACTCGGTCATGCAGACGAGCATGACGATGCACATGGAGATGATCGCCGCGACCTGGAACTGCGGGGCGCCGAAGTGGAAGGGGGTCGGGAAGCCGACCACGGAGGCGTTCTTGACGGCGTCGAAGCTGGTCATGTCCAGTGGCAGCGCGATGAGCGTGCCCGCGACCAGGCCGAGCAGGATGGCGATCTGCTGGAGGAAACCGCGCAGGAACTTGCGCATCAGCAGGACGATGACCAAGGTCGCGGCGGCCATGCCGATGTTCTTCATCGAGCCGTAGTCGCTGGCGGTGCTGTTCCCACCCTGCGACCAGTTGAAGGCCACCGGCAGGAGCGAGACCCCGATCAGGGTGATGACCGTACCCGTCACGACCGGTGGGAAGAAGCGGACGAGTTTGCCGAAGTAGGGGGCGGCGAAGAAGCCGAGGACTCCGGCGACGATGATCGCGCCGAAGATGATGGGTATCGCGTTGTCCCCCTCCCCCTTGCCGATCGCGATCATCGGGGTCACACCGGCGAAGGAGACGCCGTTGACGAAGGGGAGTTTGGCGCCGATCTTCCAGAAGCCGAGCGTCTGGAGGAGGGTGGCGAGGCCGGCGGTGAAGAGCGAGGCCCCCATCAGGAAGGCGGTCTCGGTGGCGGAGAGTCCGACGGCGGGGCCGACGATCATGGGCGGGGCTACGACACCCGCGTACATGGCGGCCACGTGCTGGAGGCCGCTGGTGAACATTTTCAGCGGAGGCAAGGTCTCGTCGACCGGGTGCTTCTCCTCCGGTACTGCGACTGCATCTTTGCGAAACCTGGGCATTGCGGCCACGGCTTCCTCCGGTCGGGTAACACGTCGGCAGGGACGTGGGTGTCTTGGAGGTGGTGCGAAAGCTGTGCGAGTCGAGCCTGTGTTCAGTTGTGGGTGGTGCGCGTACGTGTCCCAAGGGGTGCAGAATCGATTCGCCCAAAACCGTTCCGCGCCGGACGTTCTGTGTGGAGAAGCCGGTGGCACGTTTCACCGCACCCGGGGGCGCCCTCGGATTTCCTCGGGCGCTTCCCGGGAGCGGCTGCCGACGGACCCCGCTCGGGTCCGCGGCGACCGGCCGGGGGCCGTCCCCCCCGGCCGGACTCCGTGGGGTCAGGCCTGCGCGGTGATCCGCGCCAGGCGCTGGGCCTCTTCCCGCGTGGACACGGCGATGGCGTCCTCGTCGGCGAAGAGGAGTCGGTTGTTCTCGACGATCTGCTTGCCGTTGACGAACGAAGCCGTCACCGGGGCCGCCGCGCCGAAGACCAGTGCGGTGACCGGGTCGGCGATCGAGGAGTGCAGGAACGTGCTCAGGTTCCACAGCACCAGGTCGGCGCACTTGCCGACCTCCAGCGAACCGATGTTGTCGGCACGGCCGAGGACCTGGGCGCCGCCGTACGTACCGAGGCGCAGGGCCTGGCGCGCGTTCAGGGCGCGCTCGCGGTGGACCGGGTTCAGGCGGTTGATCAGCAGCGCGTTGCGCAGCTCGGTGTGCAGCTCACCGGACTCGTTGGAGGCGGTGCCGTCCACGCCGAGGCCGACCGGTACACCGGCGGCGAGCATGTCCGGGACACGGGCGATGCCGGCGGCCAGACGGGCGTTGGAGGACGGGCAGTGCGCGACACCGGTCTTGGTGCGGGCGAACGCGGCGATGTCGGAGTCGTTCATGTGGACGCTGTGCGCCATCCACACGTCCTCGCCGAGCCAGCCGGTCGACTCGAAGTAGTCGGTGGGGCCCATGCCGAACAGTTCCTTGCAGAACTGCTCTTCCTCTACGGTCTCGGAGCCGTGCGTGTGCATGCGCACACCCAGGCGGCGGGCCAGCTCGGCGCCCTGCTTCAGCAGCTCGGTGGAGACCGAGAAGGGGGAGCAGGGGGCCACGGCGACCTGGGTCATCGAGTCGAAGGAGGCGTCGTGGTGCTTCTTGACGGTCGCCTCGGTGTCGGCGAGCGCACCCTCGAGGGTCTCGACGGCGTGGTCCGGCGGCAGGCCGCCGTCCTTCTCGCTGCGGTCCATCGAGCCGCGGGCGAGGGTGAACCGCACGCCCATCTCGGACGCGGCGCGGATGATCGAGCCGGAGAGGTCGCCGGAGCCCTTGGGGAACACGTAGTGGTGGTCCATGGCGGTGGTGACGCCGCCCTTGGCCATCGCGGCGAGGGAGCCCTGCGCGGCCGTGTACGTCATCTGCTCGTCGATGCGCGCCCACGTCGGGTACAGCGCGACGAGCCAGTTGAAGAGGTTGTGGTCGGTGGCCAGACCACGCGTGATCCACTGGTAGAAGTGGTGGTGGGTGTTGACCAGGCCGGGGGTGACGAGGTGACCCGTGCCGTCGATGCGGCGGACCACGTTGTCGAGGTTCTCGGGGGCTTTGCCCGCACCGATCGACTCGATCTTGTTGCCTGCGACGACCACGTAGCCCGAGGCGTACTCGGTGTCGTTCGCGTCGACGGTTGCGATCGCACAGTTCTCGATGACGATGCGCTCGACCGCGCTGTCAGGGGCTGCCGATGCTGCCATGGGACTTCCTCGTGCTTTCAGTGGCGGTACGGGCACGGCAAGGCCCAGGAGATTTGAGTGCCGGAGCCGGGGGCCTTGACAGCTGACAGTACTGCCGCCCCGAGTGATGCGTCCGGGTGCCGATTCACGAAGCTCAAAAGTGTCGCGCCGTCCCGGGGCCACTGCGGAGCCCCGGGACACGCGTGCCGCATCAGAGGTTGGTCATGTCCACGGGGATACGGGCGTCAACGCCGTCCCGGAGAACAGTGGCCTCGATCAGACCGTACGGACGGTCCGCGGCGAAGTACACCTCGTTGTCGTTCTTGAGGCCGAAGGGCTCAAGGTCCACGAGGAAGTGGTGCTTGTTCGGGAGCGAGAAGCGGACCTCGTCGATCTCCGAACGGTGGTTGATGATGCGCGAGCCCATCTGGTACAGGGTCTGCTGCAGCGAGAGGGAGTAGGTCTCCGCGAAGGCCTGGAGCATGTGCTTCCGGGTCTCGGCGTAGGACTTCTCCCAGTTGGGCATGCGCTGCTCGTCGTCCGACCAGTTGAAGCGCCAGCGAGCCGACACCTGGGTGGCCAGGATGCGGTCGTAGGCCTCCTTCAGCGTCGTGTACTTGTCCTTCACGTAACCCCAGAACTCGGAGTTCGTGGAGTTCATGACGACCAGGTCCTTGAGGCCGGAGATGACCTCCCAGTTCGTACCGTCGTACGTGATCTGGGTGACGCGGGTCTCCATGCCCTCGCGGACGAAGGAGTGGTTCACCTCGTCGGAGCCGATGAACTTGGAGTTCGCGTCCGAGGTGGCGATCCGGGACCAGGAGTACTCCTCGATCCGGATGCGCGCCTTCTGGATCGGCTCCTGGCTGTTGACGAACCAGCGCGCCAGGTGGATGCCGAACTGCTCGGCGGACTCGATGCCGTACTCCTTGGCGAACGCGTACACCGTGTTCTTGGTGGTGTCCGTCGGCAGCACGTTGGCGTTCGAGCCGGAGTAGTGGACGTCGTCCATGTCGCCGGAGAGGGCGACGGAGACGTTCAGGTCCTTGATGTGGTGGGTGTCGCCGTCCCGCGTGATCTTGACGACGCGGTTCTCTGCTTTGCCGTACTGGTTCTGGCCCAGAATCGTGGCCATGCTAGCTCCCTCGGTAAACGGAGTAGCCGAACGGGTTGAGCAGCAGCGGTACGTGGTAATGCTCGCCCGGGTTCACCGCAAAGGTGATGGTGACCTCGGGGAAGAACGCACCGCTGTCCCTTACGCGGGGGGCGTCCTGCTGCGCCTCGGCTTGCTTCACTGTGTTGATTTGACGCGTGAAGTACGTCTCGGTCTCGAAGTCGAGACGCACGTGGGTGGTGCCCTCCGGCAGGGCCGGCAGGTCCTTGCAGCGCCCGTCCGTATCGGTGGCGGAGCCACCCAGGGCCGCCCACTCGCCGTCCAGTCCAGTACGGGCCGAAAGCGAGATGGCGACGCCCTCGGCGGGCTTGCCGATGCTGGTGTCCAGGATGTGCGTGGACACCGAATTTCTCGGCGATGCCGCGGTCTCAGTGCTCATGCTCACTCTCCCTCTACGAGTCGGGTCAGGCGGATCTTGTTGATCTTGACGAGCTCGCCGCGGGCGGTTTCCCGCTCCTGCTCCGGCGAGTTGTCGATCCGGACCTTGACCGCGTCCCGCATGAACTCACCGGTCGCACCGGTGGCGCAGATGAGGAAGACGTGGCCGAACTTCTCCTGGTAGGCCAGGTTCAGTTCGAGGAGTTCGTTCTTGAGCTCCTCCGAGGCACCGGCCATGCCACGCTGCTCGCGGGCGGAGGTCGGGTCTCCCGGCTTCGGCCGGCCGATCGGCGCGTGGCCTCCCATGGCCTCGCCCAGGTCCTCCGCGGTGAGCTCCGCCATGGCGGACTCGTTCGCGGCGAACAGGGACTCGGCAGTGGCGAAGGGGCGCTGGGCGAGCAGCTTGCTCCCCCATGCCGAACTGGCGCAGACCTCGTGCAGATCGGCCGTGGCCGCGCTGTCGTCCAAGGCGTTGAACCGGGTGAGACCCGGGGTCGGACTCGAAGTCACGGTAGGCCTCCGTGGCCTGTTGTTGCTTGACGGGCTGCGCATAGCTAACGCCCTCGACAACACGGCGTCAACACTTTGTTGAAACTTCCCGTACACAAAAGCCGCCGCCCGGGTGAATTGGGCGGCGGCTCGTCACACTGGGTGAATCGGCTCTTACTCTTGGCTGCTCTTGGACCCCTTTGAGGTGGTGGCGTCCCTGTTCAAGTAGTTGTAGACCGTGAAGCGGCTTACACCCAGGGCGCCCGCGACCGTTTCCACACCGTGCCGGACCGAGAAGGCGCCTCGCGCCTCCAGTATCCGCACGACGTCCTGCTTGGACTTCCGGTCGAGCTGGGCCAACGGTACGCCGTGCCGGCGCTCCAGCGCCGCCAGGATGTGGTCCAGCGAATCCGAGAGCTGGGGCAGGCGCACGGCCAGCAGCTCCTGGCCCTCCCAGCTGAGCACGACGTCGTCGGGCTGCGCGAGGGCGGGATCCATGAGCTCGCCGCCCATCGCGTCCACCAGCGGCTTGACCGCGGTGACGAAGGGGTGGTCGCGGGGCTCGGTCATGGCGTCTCCTCCCCGATCACGTTGACCTGGAGGGAGACCCGCGTGGCCCCGGCCTCCAGGGAGTCGCGCAGCAGCGCGGCCACCGCGGCCAGCACCGGGCCGGACTCTCCTTCGGCGGTGTTGCCGAACGGGCCGACGTCCACCGCGTCCAGCTGGGCCTTCTGGATGACCTCGCGGGCGGCCACGGCATGGGCGGGGGCCTCTTCTAGATCGAAGGGCTCGGTCGTGAACTCCACTCTCAATCGCACGCTGGTCAAGCTACCCCGCGCTCTCGATTTTCCGGCAGTCCGTACTTGACATCCGGGACAAGCCCGATGCAGTCTTCCATCAAGCAGAAACTAACTTCCGCAATACGGAAGGAGCGCACACCCCTCATGGGATACACGGACCAGCGCTTCGATGTGAACCTTTCGATCCTCTTCACGGAACTCCCGCTTCTGGAGCGTCCCGCGGCTGCCGCCGCGGCCGGCTTCACGGCGGTCGAGCTGTGGTGGCCCTGGATCGAGACCCCCACCCCCGCACAGACTGAGCTCGACGCCCTCAAGAAAGCCCTTGAGGACGCCGGCACCCAGCTGGTGGGCCTGAACTTCTACGCCGGCCAGCTGCCGGGCCCGGACCGCGGTGCGGTATCGGTTCCCGGCGAGGAGTCGGAGCGCTTCAACGCCAACATCAACGTGGCCGCGGACTTCGCGGCCTCGGTCGGCTGCAAGGCGCTGAACGCCCTCTACGGCAACCGGGTCGACGGCGTCGACCCTGCCGTGCAGGACGAGCTCGCGCTGAAGAACCTGGTCGTGGCGGCCCAGGCCGCGGACCGCGTCGGCGCGATCCTCTTGATCGAGACGCTCAACAAGCCCGAGTCGCCGCTCTACCCGCTGGTGAGCGCCCCGGCCGGCATCGAGGTAGTGGACAAGGTGAACGAGGCCACCGGCCTCGGCAACGCCAAGTTCCTGCTCGACCTGTACCACCTGGCGATGAACGATGAGGACCTCTCCGAGGTCATCGAAAAGTACGCCGCCAAGACCGGGCACGTCCAGATCGCGGACAAGCCCGGACGCGGTGCCCCCGGCACCGGCGAGCTGCCCCTCGAGGAGCTGCTCGACCAGCTGAAGAAGGCCGGATACGAGGGCTACGTAGGCCTGGAGTACAAGGCCGCCGACGCTGCCGCCTCCTTCGCATGGCTGCCGGCCGAGGCTCGCGCCGCGAAGTAAGCGGACAAAGTCCGGGCGATCAGCCAGGCACCCCACGCGCTTTTCGTACAAAGCATTAAGAGAAGGACCCTCATCATGAGCAACCCCGCTGCGCTCCCGTCGATTGCCTGGATCGGTCTCGGCATCATGGGCTCCCCCATGGCCGAGAACCTCCTGAAGGCCGGCTACTCGGTCACCGGTTTCACCCTGGAGCAGGACAAGCTGGAGCGCCTGGCCGCCGCCGGCGGTTCCGCGGCCGGCTCGATCGCCGAGGCCGTCAAGGACGCCGACGTCATCATCACGATGGTGCCCGCCTCCCCGCAGGTCGAGGCCATCTCCTACGGTGAGAACGGCATCCTCGAGAACGCGAAGTCCGGCGCGCTGATCATCGACATGTCGTCGATCACCCCGCAGACCTCGATCGACCTCGCCAAGAACGCCGCCGCGAAGGGCATCCGCGTCATCGACGCCCCGGTGTCCGGCGGCGAGGCCGGCGCCATCGAGGCCGTCCTGTCGATCATGGTGGGTGGCGAGCAGGCCGACTTCGACGAGGCCCTTCCGGTCCTCGAGACCCTCGGCAAGGTCATCGTCCTGTGCGGCCCGCACGGCTCCGGCCAGACGGTGAAGGCCGCCAACCAGCTCATCGTCGCGGTGAACATCCAGGCGTGCGCCGAGGCCGTCGTCTTCCTCGAGAAGTCCGGCGTGAACCTCGAGGCCGCCCTGGACGTCCTCAACGGCGGTCTGGCCGGCTCCACGGTCCTGACCCGCAAGAAGGCCAACTTCCTGAACCGCGACTTCAAGCCCGGTTTCCGGATCGACCTGCACCACAAGGACATGGGCATCGTCACCGACGCCGCCCGCAACGTCGGCGCGGCCCTGCCCGTCGGCGCGGTCGTCGCCCAGCTGGTCGCCTCGCTGCGCGCCCAGGGCGACGGCGGCCTGGACCACTCCGCGCTGCTGCGCGCGGTCGAGCGCCTCTCGGGCGCCCAGGTCTGATCCACCCAGGGCCCTCGGGCCCGGGCCTCCCCGCAAGGGGACCTGAGTTTCCGGATGGCGCCGGTGCTGACACCTGTCCTGTCGCGCCCAAGTGCCGGCGCCGTCCGGATCACCTCTCTCCCATCTTTGTTCAACAAACTGTTGACGTTGCGTTCATGCCGAAATTAGGCTGTTCCGCATGACGGAAGACGCCTTCCGTCAGCAGTTACCCGTACGGAAGGTCACCATGTCGAAGCGCACGCTGACGACCGAGTCCGGCGCCCCGGTCGCCGACAATCAGAACTCCGCCACCGCCGGCGTCGGTGGCCCGCTCCTGGTCCAGGACCAGCAGCTCCTCGAGAAGCTCGCCCGCTTCAACCGCGAGCGCATCCCGGAGCGCGTGGTGCACGCCCGCGGCTCGGCCGCGTACGGCCACTTCGAGGTGACGGACGACGTCACCGCGTACACCAGCGCCGCGTTCCTGAACACGGTCGGCAAGAAGACCGAGACCTTCCTGCGCTTCTCCACCGTCGCCGACTCCCTCGGCGGCGCGGACGCGGTCCGCGACCCGCGTGGCTTCGCCCTGAAGTTCTACACCGAAGAGGGCAACTACGACCTCGTCGGCAACAACACCCCGGTGTTCTTCATCAAGGACCCGATCAAGTTCCCCGACTTCATCCACTCCCAGAAGCGCGACCCCTTCACGGGCAAGCAGGAGCCGGACAACGTCTGGGACTTCTGGGCGCACGCCCCCGAGGCCACGCACCAGATCACCTGGCTCATGGGTGACCGCGGTATACCGGCGTCGTACCGTCACATGAACGGCTACGGCTCCCACACGTACCAGTGGACCAACGAGCAGGGCGAGGCCTTCTTCGTCAAGTACCACTTCAAGACGAACCAGGGCATCCGCTGCCTGTCGGGCGAGCAGGCCGCCGAGCTCGTCGGCTCGGACGCCAACTCGCACCAGACCGACCTGCTCCAGGCCATCGAGCGCGGTGTGAACCCGAGCTGGACCCTCTACGTCCAGATCCTGCCCGCCGCCGAGGCCTCGGACTACCGCTTCAACCCGTTCGACCTCACCAAGGTGTGGCCGCACAGCGACTACCCGCTGCAGCGCGTGGGCCGTCTGGTCCTCGACCGCAACCCGGACAACGTCTTCGCCGAGGTCGAGCAGTCCGCCTTCTCCCCGAACAACTTCGTCCCGGGCATCACCGCCTCGCCGGACAAGATGCTCCAGGGCCGTCTGTTCGCGTACGCCGACGCCCAGCGCTACCGCCTCGGTGTGAACCACACCCTGCTGCCGGTCAACGCCCCGAAGGCCACGAAGGCCGAGAACTACGGCCGCGACGGTGTCATGGCGCTGCGCAACGGCTCGCGCCACGACAAGAACTACGAGCCCAACTCGTACCAGGGTCCGGCCGAGACCGGTCTGGCGCTCGGCGCCCCGAAGGCCGTCTCCGGCTACACGGGCACCCACGAGGCCCCGGCCCACACCAAGGACGACGACTTCTTCCAGGCCGGTGAGCTCTACCGCCTGATGTCGGAGGCCGAGAAGCAGCGTCTGGTGGCGAACATCGCCGGCGGCCTGTCTCAGGTCACCCTCGAGGACGTCATCGAGAAGAACCTGGCTCACTTCCACGCCGCCGACGCCGACTACGGCAAGCGCGTCGAGGAGGCCGTCCGCGCCCTGCGCGACGCCTGAGCCGATAGCTGTACCGGGGGCCTGACGGGAGGTCAGGCCCCGGGTGCTGAGCCCGAGCTGCATACCCGGATGAGGGGTGGTACGCAGTAAGGGCAGGACGAGGACCGTGGTGGGCTTGCGAGCCAGTGCGGTGGTAATGGGTTCCGAGGCCCGTCTCTTGACCTGAGGGAGACGACGCCGGAGTTCTCGTCGCTGCCCACCACGGTCCCAGCCACTCCTCTCCCGTACAGGGGCTACGCACAGAGCCCCCTGCACGGACCCGAGGAGCCTCCTACTCCGCCCGGCGGTGCGAACGTCCTGTCGCGCCAGCCTCGCCCCGTCGGGCGGTCACAAACCAGAGCGCCGAGTCACGGACGGTCCCGTGACTCGGCGCTCTGTCGTTCCTGCTTGGATGGCCCAATGGATCTTCAGACGTTCCGGGCCCTGCTGACGGACGAGGGCCAGAGCCTGCTGGCAGCGGCAATGCGCGACGACGGTTCGGCCGGGGAGTCGGGACCGAGGTCGGAGTGGGGGTCGGGGCATCCGGCCGCGCTGGTGGCCGCAGCCTCGGAGCAGGTGCGGCTGCGAGGGCTGGCCTCCGCGAAGTTCGGGGAGTACGCCCCCCACATGTACTTCACCCCGGACAGCGTCGAGCTGTCCTCCCACCTGGCTGTGGCCGAGTACAAGCTGGGACGCGTCCTGCACGAGATCGGCGTGGTGCTGATCGAGGCGATATGCCTGGGCAGCGGCGCCGACGCCCTCGTACTGAGCTGGTCGCACCACACCACGGCCGTCGACACCGACCCGCTGACCGTCGAGATGGCCGAGGCCAACGGACGGGCCATGGACACCCGGATGTTCTTCCCCGCCCGCGAGGACATCAGCGGGTTCAACAGCCAGGGCGAGGCCGACTTCATCGACCTGATGCGGCCTCCGGGGCCGGACGGGAGCCACGACCCCGAGTCGTACAGTCCGCCGCTGTCCTGGGCACTGAAGCGGGTACGCACGACCGGCGGCGGCTGGATCCGGCTCACACCCGGCCTCGCGCCCGGGGCCGTACCCGACCTCGGGCGGGCCGACGAGGCCGAGTGGATCTCGTACGACGGGGCGATCCAGGAGATGGTCCTGTGGTACGGCCTGGGCGAGTGGGGGAAGCCCCCGCCGGTCACCGCGCGCCGGGCCACCCTGCTGCCCGCCGGTGCCTCGCTCACCGGGCGCGGCCTGTCCGAGCCGGCCGTGCGGCCCCCTGGCCGCTACGTGTACGTGCCGGACCCGGCCGTGGTCCACGCGGGCCTGCTCGCCGAGGTCGCCGAGGACATCGGCGGCGGGCTCCTGGACGGCGGCGGCACCCTCCTCACCTCCGACTATGCCCGGCACACGCCGTTCGCGACGGCGTACGAGGTCACAGACGTGCGGCCGCGGGACGGCCAGGACCTGTGGGCGGACGCGGACGCGCCGGAGGCTCCGTACGGGCCCGGGGCACGGGCGGCGTTCGCCGTGGACGCGGCCGCCGGTCCCGCGACGCTGACCGCCGTCCCCGTGCGGTTCCCGCAGGAGCCCTGAGGCAGCTCCGGGGGCTGGGAGCCGTACGTACGGAGAACGCGAACGGCCCCCGTTCCTCTCGCGGAGGGACGGGGGCCGCCGGGTCGTACGGGGGGATCAGACCTTGAGGGACTTGATCGCGGTGGGGGCGTGGCCGGGCTCGGTGGCCAGCTCCTCGAACTCGGTGACGTCGCTCATGTCGACCGTCTTGCTCATCGAGATGTTGGTGACGCGCTCCAGGATGGCCTCGACGACGACCGGGACCTGGAACTCCTGGGCCAGCTTCTTGGCCTGCTCGAAGGCCGCACCCAGCTCGTTCGGGTCGGTGACGCGGATGGCCTTGACACCCAGGCCCTCGGCGACCTTGACGTGGTCGACGCCGTAGACGCCCAGCTCCGGGGTGTTGATGTTCTCGAACTCGAGGTTGACCTCGAAGTTGATGCCCAGACCGCCCTGCGCCTGACGGATCAGGCCCAGGTAGGCGTTGTTCACCAGGACGTGGACGTACGGGACCTTGTGCTGCGCGGCGACCGCGAGCTCCTCGATCATGAACTGGAAGTCGTAGTCGCCCGAGAGCGCGACGATCGGGGTCTCCGGGTCGGCGGTGGCGGCACCGATCGCGGCCGGGATGGTCCAGCCGAGCGGGCCGGCCTGGCCGCAGTTGATCCAGTGGCGCGGCTTGAAGACGTGCAGCATCTGCGCGCCGGCGATCTGGGAGAGACCGATGGTGGTGACGTAGCGCGTCTCCGGGCCGAAGGCCTTGTTCATCTCCTCGTACACGCGCTGCGGCTTCATCGGGATGTTGTCGAAGTGCGTGCGGCGCTGGAGGGTGGCCTTGCGCTCCTGGCCCGAGGCGGCCCAGGCGGAGAAGTCCGGCAGCTTGCCCTCGGCCTTGAGCTCCTTGGCGACCTCGATGAAGAGCTCCAGCGCGGCCTTGGCGTCGGAGGCGATGCCGAAGTCCGGGGCGAAGATCTTGCCGATCTGGGTGGGCTCGATGTCGACGTGGACGAACTTGCGGTCGCCCAGGTACGCGTCGAGGTTGTAACCGGTGTGACGGTTGGCCCAGCGGTTGCCGATGCCGAGGACGAAGTCCGACTCCAGGAAGGTCGCGTTGCCGTAGCGGTGCGAGGTCTGGACGCCGACCATGCCCGCGCTCAGCTCGTGGTCGTCGGGGATGACGCCCCAGCCCATCAGGGTGGAGATGACCGGGACGCCGGTCAGCTCGGCGAACTCGACGAGCAGGTCGGAGGCGTCGGCGTTGATGATGCCGCCACCGGCGACGATCAGCGGACGCTCGGACTCCAGCAGGAACTGGATGGCCTTGGCGGCCTGGGCGCGGGTCGCGGTCGGCTTGTAGACCGGCAGCGGCGCGTAGGTCTCGGGGTCGAACTCGATCTCGGTCAGCTGGACGTCGATCGGGAGGTCGATCAGGACCGGGCCCGGACGGCCGGAGCGCATCAGGTGGAAGGCCTCCTGGAACACGCCGGGGACCTGCGCGGCCTCCAGGACGGTGGTGGCCTTCTTGGTGACCGGCTTGGCGATCGAGGCGATGTCGACGGCCTGGAAGTCCTCCTTGTGGAGCTTCGAGACCGGAGCCTGACCGGTGATGCACAGGATCGGGATCGAGTCCGCGATCGCCGAGTACAGGCCGGTGATCATGTCGGTGCCGGCGGGGCCGGAGGTACCGATGCAGACACCGATGTTGCCCGCCTTGGCACGCGTGTAGCCCTCGGCCATGTGCGAAGCGCCCTCGACGTGGCGGGCCAGCGTGTGGTTGATGCCGCCCACGTTCTTGAGCTCGCGGTAGAACGGGTTAATCGCAGCGCCGGGCACGCCGAAGGCTTGCGAAACGCCCTCGAGCTTGAGGATCTCCACTGCAGCGGCGGCGGCTGTCATACGGGGCATCGAGTTCTCCTGCGGGTCCGACGGTCAGGCTTTTCCGTAATCCGGAAGTTTTGTTCTGCTATACGGAACAAGCTAAGCGGCGGCTCCTCGCACGTCAAGGCGCTGCGGCACCCCGGAACCCACCAAAAGCCGCGTCCTGGTCGGTCAGTCACACAAATTGGCCGCGCCTCCGGCCGGAAACCACGGGAATCCGAGGACTGGCTCCCCCGTTCGTGGCCGGTGGTGGAGCATGGACCTACGCACAGCGACGGAGGAGGTCCGGGTCTCATGGCGGAAGCGGTACCGGTGCGCTGCCCGGCGTGCCTGCGCGAGAACAGCTACACCTCCCCGGTGTTCCCCTGTGCCTGCGGAAGCCCGGTCGTGCCACCGCTGGACCTGACGGCGCCACCGGAGCCGCTGACCCATCGCACCTGGTCGGACGCCTGGGTGGCGGTGCGGTGCACGGCCTGCGGGCGGGAGAGCGAGTGGCCGCACCCCGAGCTGGGATGCGGCTCCTGCGGGACGGTGGTGCGGATCGCGGTGCATCCGCTGGAGCCGGCCGAGCCCGCCGGGCCGGAGCGCACGGGTGTGGGGCGGCGCGTCCCCGGGCGGACGGGGCCGGAACGGACGGAGCCGGAGCGGACGGAGCCCGCGGGCGGCGCGGCCGGGCAGCTCCCCGGAGAGGCGGAGGCCGCTCCGGCCCGGCCCGCGTTCCGCCCGGTGACCATCCGGACGGCCCGTGACGCGGTGGCCACGGCCGCGCTGTACCTGCGCTGGCTCGGCTTCCAGGACGTACGGCAGCCCGATGGCCGGCCGATCCCCTCCGCGGCCGTGGACCTGCGGGCTCCGGGTCTGGTCGCCCAGGTGGACCCGACCACCGCACCGGCCGGGCTGCGGGCGGTGGAGTGCGTCTGGCTGAACGGACTTACAGCTTCCGCGACCAGCGTCTACTTCTCGCTCGCCGGATATACGGAGGACGCCCGCACCCGCGCGAACGACCTGGGGATACCGCTGTTCGTCATGGACCTCACCGGCATGCCGCTGCCGGTCAACGACCCGGCGGACGAGCTGGTCGGTTCGGGGGCCTGAGGAGTGTTCCGAGGATGTGTCCCGAGGGTGTTCCGAGGGGTGTCCCGCCGATCAGGCCGGACACCCCGGCCCCGGCAGGGCCGACGGGGCACCCTTTAGGCTCGGAGGCGTTAACCCCTACTTATTGGCCGCCTTTACCGGCCGCCTCATAAGCCGCCCTTCCTGCCGAGGAGCCCGATGAGCCTCTACGACATCCCGCTGACCACCCTGTCCGACGAGCCCACCAGCCTCGCGGCCCACAAGGGCAAGGCCATCCTGGTCGTGAACACCGCCTCGCAGTGCGGGCTCACCCCCCAGTACTCGGGGCTGGCCCGCCTGCAGTTCGCGTACGAGGCGAAGGGCTTCACCGTGATCGGCGTGCCCTGCAACCAGTTCGGCGGGCAGGAGCCCGGCAACGCCGAGGACATCCAGACGTTCTGCGCGGCCGGCTTCGGCGTCACCTTCCCGATCCTGGAGAAGGCCGAGGTCAACGGTGAGAACCGGCACCCGCTGTACCAGGAGCTGGTGAAGACCGCGGACGCCGAGGGCGAGGCCGGGGACATCCTGTGGAACTTCGAGAAGTTCCTGATCTCCCCCGCCGGTGACGTCGTGGCCCGTTTCCGCCCGCGCACCGAGCCCGAGGCCCCCGAGGTCGTCGCCGCGATCGAGGCGCACCTCCCGGCGTAGGGATCCGCGTACGGGGTTCCGTACGGGATTCCCGGGGACCTCGTACGAGGTGCGTACGGGATCCCGTACGAGGTCGCGCGCGGAACCCCGTACGGAACCGGCCGCCCGAGGTCAGCCCAGCTCGGACTCCTCGTACTCAGCCGCCGAGCCGGCCGCGGTGAGGTCCCGCAGCTCCACCCGGCGGATCTTGCCGGACACGGTCTTCGGGAGCTCCCCGAACTCGATGCGGCGGATCCTCTTGTACGGGGACAGCACCGTGCGGGAGTGCTCGAACAGCGCCCGGGCCGTTTCCGGCCCGGGCTCCCAGCCCGCGGCGAGCGTCACGTACGCCTTCGGGACGGCGAGGCGCAGCGCGTCCGGGGCCGGGACGACGGCAGCCTCCGCGACGGCCTCGTGCTCCAGCAGGGCGCTCTCCAGCTCGAACGGGCTGATCTTGTAGTCGGAGGCCTTGAAGACGTCGTCGGCCCGGCCGATGTAGGTGAGGTACCCGTCGGCGTCGCGCGAGGCGATGTCGCCGGTCCGGTAGAGCCCGTCCGCCATCGCCTCGGCCGTGCGCTCGGGGTCGTCGCGGTAGCCCGTCATCACCCCCGCGGGCCCGGTGCGCAGGTCCACGCACAGCTCGCCCTCGTCGGGGGACTCCTTGCCGGTGACCGGGTCGACGAGCACGATCCTGTAGCCGGGCGCCGGACGTCCCATCGAGCCGGGTTTGACGGGCACGCCGGGGAAGTTGCCCACCTGGAGGGTGGTCTCCGTCTGACCGAACCCGTCGCGGATGGTGATGCCCCAGGCCTCGCGGACCTTCTCGATGACCTCCGGGTTGAGCGGCTCCCCGGCGGCGACGGCCTCGCGCGGGGGCGTGGCCAGTTTGGTGAGGTCGGACTGGATCAGCATCCGCCACACGGTGGGCGGGGCGCAGAAGGTGGTCACGCCGTGCCGGTCCATCTCGGCCATCAGCCGCTCGGCGTCGAAGCGCGCGTAGTTGTGGACGAAGACGGTGGCGCCGGCGTTCCAGGGTGCGAAGAGGTTGGACCAGGCGTGCTTGGCCCAGCCGGGCGAGGCGATGTTGAGGTGCACGTCGCCCGGGCGCAGGCCGAGCCAGTACATGGTGGACAGGTGCCCGATGGGGTACGAGGCGTGCGTGTGCTCGACGAGCTTGGGGTGGGCGGTGGTGCCGGAGGTGAAGTACAGCATCAGCGGGTCGGTGGCGAGGGTCTCGCCGTCGGGCGTGAAGTCGGCGTCGGCGGCGTACATGTCCTCCAGCCGCCGCCAGCCGGACGGGACCTCCGGGCCGGCGGCGATACGGGTGTAGCCGCCGGGCACCTCGTCGAACTTGGCCGTGTCCTCGGCGCGCGCGATGACGTGTCGCACGTGACCGCGCTCGATCCGGTCGCGCAGGTCGGCCGCGCCGAGCAGCGGGGTGGCGGGGATGACGACGGCGCGCAGCTTCATCGCGGCGAGCATGACCTCCCACAGCTCCCGCTGGTTGCCGAGCATGACCAGGACCCGGTCGCCCGCCGCGACCCCCTGGCCCCGCAGCCAGTTGGCGGCCGCGTCGGACCGTACGGCCAGCTCCCCGAAGGAGACGCTCCGGCTGGTGCCGTCCTCCTCGACGATCCGCAGGGCGTCCGCGCCGTTGCCGGTGGCGATGCGGTCGAACCAGTCCAGGGCCCAGTTGAAGCGGTGCGGGCGGGGCCAGGTGAATCCCGCGTGGGCGGCCTCGTAGTCCCCTCGGCGCTCCAGCAGGAAGTCCCGCGCGGCCAGGAACTGGCCGGCGGCGCTGTCTCGGGTGCTGTTCTGCGTGCTTTCGGTCATGGCAGGCATCGTGCCGTGTCCGGCGAAAGGACCACTAGAGCAGCGTCAGCCGTGGATTGACGCGAAGCGTACGGCGGCGCTGCGGGCGACGTCGGCGGGCGCGGCTGCGGGCACGGCTGCGGGCACGGCTGCGGCTGCGGCTGCGGCCGGACGGGAGTCGGCGGCGTCACCGATCTCAGCGGTATCGGCCATGGCGGCGATCATCCGCTCCCCCTCGGCGACGATCTCGTCCTTGTGCGCCTTGCTGACCGTGCCGAACAGCTCGACGGTCACCACGGACCCGTCCAGCTTCCACAGCCCGGCGAGGAACCCGTCGACCAGCAGGGTGCAGTGGGACTGATTCCCCGTCCAGGTGCGGCCCTTGGTCTCGGGGGGCACCACGCGGCCGCGGTCGGCGTGCGAGAGCAGCAGGTTGTCGAACTCGGGCAGGAAGCGCGGCGGCGCGGGCGTGTCCGCGTCCGGCCGCGGGGCGTCGGGCAGGTCGAAGAGCTCCACTCCGTTCTCGTCCCGGAAGACGGCCAGCCCCGGCCGCAGCCGCTCGAAGGCCTCGCGCAGCCGGGTCAGGCCGGCCCACACCTGCATGTCCTTGACGGAGGCGGGCCCGAAGGCGGCGAGGTAGCGCAGCACGACCTCGTCCACGGGCTGCGCCTGACCGGCTGCCTTCCCCAGCCACCGCTCCACGGTGGTCAGCCGGACCTGCCCGCTGCGCCCCCACACTCCGCGGGGCGTGACCTGCACGAGCGGCAGCCGGCAGCGGGCGGCGACGGACAGCGACTGCGGGTCGGCCTCGGGCCACTCCTTGAGCAGTTCCTCCCGGATCTCCCCCATGGTGCGCGGCTCGCTCTCGACGAAGGCACGGGCGAGCTCGCCGAGGCGCTCCAGGTCCACCCCGGCCAGGCCCTTGCGGAAGTAGTTCACCTCGCGGTCGCGGGCCGGCTGGACGAGCGGCCGCAGGGTGAGGGCGTCGTGGGCGGTGTGCGTGTGGATCGTGGAGCGCAGGGTGACCATCCGGACCACCTCGCGGGACTCCATGAGCCCGGCGAGCCCGGCGGGCCGGAATCCGGCGAGGCGGGCGTGGAGCTGGAAGTAGGGCGGTTTCACGTTCTGCGCCTGGAGTCCGAGGAGGTGGGACACCGCGTCCCGCGCGGACATCTCGGACCGGCTGAGCAGCAGCTGGCGGGCGAGCGTGGCGCGGTTGAGCGCGCGGGTGCCGAGTACGGGATGCGGATGCGTTTTCCTGGAGGCCATGACAGCAAACTAATCCTCCTTGCGGACATCTTCTGTCCGCAAGGAGAAGTGTCCTCCCAGCGCCCGCAACCTGTCCGCGGGAGACCGACCCGATGCCCCTTTCCCCCATATATCCTGCCCCTTGCCCGTAAACACACGTTCGGCCGACCGGGAGCAGACCTGCGATGTCGGAGCGCCCAGACCGCCACCCCTCGCCGTCCGAAAGGCGCACGGGATGGCGCCGCCCCGCCTCCCCGCCGGTCACCCCTCCGGCGGGACCGCCGCCGTCCCCGCAGCCCACACCCCCGGCCCCTGCTCCGCCGAACCACCGCAGCGTGATCGACTCCGCCGTCTACCGCGACGGCCGCCGGGTCGCCTCCCCCACCACCCTGGCCGACACCTTCCGCCAACTGCGCGAAGCACCCGACGGCATGGCCTGGATCGGGCTGCACCGGCCCACGAAGCCCGAACTCCACTCCCTGGCAGGCGAGTTCAACCTCCACGAACTCGCCGTCGAGGACGCCCTGGAAGCCCACCAGCGACCCAAGCTCGAACGGTACGGAGACACCCTCTTCGTCGTCCTGCGCGCGGCCCGCTACCTCGACGCGCAGGAGGAGGTCGAGTTCAGCGAACTCCACATCTTCGTCGGCCCGGACTTCCTGATCACCGTCCGCCACGGCGGCGCCCCGGACCTCTCCAGCGTCCGCCGCCGCATGGAGGAGACCCCCGAGCTGCTCCGACTGGGCCCGGAGGCCGCCCTGTACGCCATCCTCGACGCGGTGGTCGACGGCTACGCCCCGGTCGTCGAGGGCATCCAGACGGACATCGACGAGATCGAGACCGAGGTCTTCCGCGGCGACCCGGCGGTGTCCCGCCGCATCTACGAACTCTCCCGCGAAATGGTCGAGTTCCAGCGCGCGACCCGCCCCCTGGTCGGCATGCTCCACGGCCTGATGGCCGGCTTCGCCAAGTACGGCACGGACGAGGAACTCCAGCGCTACCTCCGCGACGTCGCCGACCACGTCACCCACACCAGCGAACGCGTGGACGGCTTCCGCCAGGCCCTCACAGAAATCCTGACGGTCAACGCCACCCTGGTCTCCCAGCAACAGAACGCCGAAATGCGCGCCCTGGCAGAAGCCGGCTTCGAACAGAACGAGGAGATCAAGAAGATCTCCTCGTGGGCCGCCATCTTGTTTGCACCCACACTCGTGGGAACCATCTACGGCATGAACTTCGAAGACATGCCGGAGTTGAAGTGGGCAGGAGGCTATCCCTTTGCAATCCTGCTGATGGCCGTGGTCTGTGTGAGTCTCTACGTCATCTTCAAGAAGCGCGACTGGCTGTAGACCGCACATCAGCACCGTTGATCAACTGAGCAGGCCCGTAGAGCGTCGATGTCCGACCCCCTGGCTAGCCTGTCCCCGTGACGCCCACCGATGACCGACAGTTCCCCGCCGCGCTGGCCACTGCGATGGCCGTTCGATTCGACTACGCCGACGGGAAGACCAGGGTCGACTTCGAGCCCTTCCCGGCCTTCCTGTCCGCTGCCGAGACCACCGACTGGTTCCAGGCGTGGACCGGGAACAGCGAACTGGACGGCAGCGACTTCCGCGTGTTCGGACAGGACGGCACGGGCGGGTACGCGGCGTTCTGGCTGATCCACCCGAGCCGGCCGCTGGCCGAGCAGCCCATCGTCTTCCTCGGGTCCGAGGGCGAGACCGGTGTTGTCGCGCGCGACCTGGGCGACTTCCTGTGGCTGCTGGCCGACGGCTTCGGCCCCTTGGAGGCTGCCACCTCGTACGAGCCCGACTGGAAGGCGCGCCCCCATCCGGAGTTGGCAGCCATCGCTGAAGGATTCGCACCGCACCAGCGCCGGTCGGCGGCCGCCGTGATCGAGCTGGCGGCCCAGGAGTTCCCCGACTTCGACGACACCATCATGGAACTCTGCCACTGAACCCAGCGTCGTCACCTGCACGACCGGCCGGAATCACTGAAGCTTCGCCATCTTCGAACGTGCTGGTCAGCGGGGCTGGCGTGACGGGCTGCTGGCGTGCTCGTGCTGGTGGTGGGCGACAGTCTGGCGTGTAGATCGTTTGGCAGGGGGGTCTTTGCGGATTCCGCTCTGTCGCTGTCTGTCTCGCTCCTACTCTCCGGCAGAACATGCCGGGGGTGGCGCCCGAGGCTATCGGACCGGGCTTGTCGGTCCGACAGCAGCCGATGTCAGGCCAGTGCGGCTCCGCCGTCGAGGGTGAGCACCGTGCCGGTCGCGTAGCCGTTGCTCAGGAGGTAGAGGTAGGCCGCCGCAGCCTCCTCGGGGCTGCCGACGCGCTGCACGGGAAGGCCGCTGCCTTGCGCTTGGAGGAAGGCCTCGGGCTCGGGCACGGTGCTGTCCCAAAGCTCGGTGCGGATCGCGCCGAGGCGGACCGCGTTGACCCGCAGTGGGGCGAGTTCCAGTGCCAGGGCTCGCGTCAGACCCTCGACGGCTGCTGTGATGCTTGCGCCGAGCGAGGCTCCGGGGGCGGGCCGGGTGGCGAAGGCGCCGGAGGTGAAGGTGATCGAGCCGCCGGGACGGAGCTTCGGCGTCGCGTACTTCGCGGCGAGCAGGGCACCCCAGAAGCGGCGCTCGAAGAACGCTCGGGACTCCTCGGCGGTGAGGTCGGCGAGCGGCTTCAGCAGCAGGGCCTCGCCCGCCGTGTAGACGAGGTGGTCGAACTCGCCGATCCGGTCGAAGAAGGCGGCGAGCGCAGCATCGTCGGCGACGTCCAGCAAGATGCCTTCGGCCGGGCCACCGAGCTTCTTCACCGCCAGGTCGACCCGGCCCTGGCTGCTGGAGGCGACGACCACGTTCGAGCCCTGAGTCGCTGCGGCCTGCGCAACGGCGAATCCGATGCCGGAGGTACCACCTATGACGACGACACGCTGGGTGTCTGCTGTGTTGTTCATAGCGAGGACGCTACGAGTCACGACCGAGACAACGAATGGCCTCAAGTCTCGATTCTTTGTCTGATCGTCTCGATCTCAGCACGCTATGGTGAGTGTATGGACATACTCAGCGACACGCTTGCGGCCCTGCGCACCGGGCGTCCGTCTGTTGTCCGTACCGACGCGCAGGCGCCGTGGGGTGTGCGCTTCCAGCCCATCGCGGGAGCCGGATTTCACGTCGTCGTCGAAGGACACTGCTTTCTCCTGCCGGTCGGCGGCGATCCGATAGCCCTGGGCCCCGGCGACGTCGTGTTCCTGCGGCGCGGCACCGATCACGCCATCTGTGACGCGGTCACCAGCGAGCTGGTCGCCTTCGAGCCCGACCGCGTCGACACCTCCTCGCCGATCGGGAGTTTCACCGTCGAGGGCGACGGCGCTCCCAGCGTGCTGGTATGCGGGGCCTACCACCTCGACATCGACCGGCCGCATCCGCTGCTCGGCGACCTCCCGGAGGTCATCCACCTCCCGGCCAGCCCCGGTCGCCATCCGGCGCTGCGCTCGGCGGTCGACCAGCTCTGCGCCGAGATCCACCAGCCTCAGCCGGGTTCGGACTCAGTGGTCACGACGCTCGTCGATCTGCTGCTTCTCTATATTCTGCGGTCCTGGTACGCCCAGTTGCCCAGGGAGCAGACGCAGGGCTGGGCGTCGGCACTGAACGACCCGTTGATCGCCCCGGCGCTGAAAGCGATCCATGACGACCCGGCGCATCCGTGGACCGTCGAATCGCTGGGGAACCGGGCCGGGCTGTCGCGCGCCACGTTCGCCCGGCGGTTCACCGCGGTGGTCGGCGAGCCGCCGCTCAGCTACCTGACGACATGGCGGATGGCCATCGCGGCGCGGATGCTGCGCGAGACGGCCGACTCGCTGAGCGCCGTGGCCGAGAACACCGGCTACACCTCGGAATTCGCGTTCGCGAAGGCATTCAAGCGGCACTTCGGCGCCCCGCCTGGGGCATATCGGCGGGAGCGGCGGACGGCGTCGGCTTCGCTGTCGGTGCCGGTTTGATTCTCTTGGGCAGGAGTCTGGGTTCTTGATCGTTCGTCAGCGTGTCGTCAGCGGTTGACTTCGAGGTTGGTCAGCACGAGCAGGGCGCGCAGGAGGGCGGTGGCGCGGGCGGACTCGGTGCGGAGCTTGGGGGACAAACCCTCGATCGGACGCGAGTGATCACCGCCGAACTCGCCGATTCGACGCGGTCCCCACGGCAGGGCAATCGCGGCCGCTCACTCAAGTCACCACGCCGCTCTGCCGCGTTCGAGCATCGCTGTAGCCTCTGGCCAGAGCCATGGGGAGGGCGAGAACGCACTGGCCTGGAGGCCTTCGAAATGCTGGCCACCGGACGGGACGACGAGGAGGTCTTCGCCGAACTGGCCGCGCGCACGGGTGACTGGGGCGCCTCCGCGCTGGCCGTGTGTTTGGCCCTGGGAGTTCCCAGGACGGACGCCGAAGTCGCAAGAATCCCTCACCGCACGGGAGCTGGAGGTGGTGCGCCTGGTCGCCCTCGGCCACACCCACGCGGAGATCGCCGCGTCGCTGCACGTCTCCCTCTCTACGGTGAAGACGCATCTCGCCGGCGGCCAGCTCAAGCTGGCCGCCCCCAACCGTGTGGAGATCGCCGCCTGGACCTGGCGAACCGGCAGCATAGAGCCCGCGGGCTTTCACCCCACCCGACCTGGGCCGGCACCATCGCCCTGACCGGCGACCGGCGACCGACCCCGCCGCCGCAAGACCAAACCCCTGGGCACCTGGACCCCCAAGGGCTGCCTCAACGAGAACTGATTCGGGTAGGCAGGCCGACCGAGTACACAACCGCAGATCCCCGAGCAACGATTGCCGGCGGCGTACCCAGCCGATGACAGTCCTGCATGACCATCCTCACCGCACGGTTCGACAGCACTTTTCCGTGCGGTCTTCGAGCAGGACCAGGACCCCCCGCGGACGGAGGCGCTCTTCGCCCGTCACGAGGGGACTCGGGTGCACCGGCGACAGGCGCGGGCCGATGAGGCGAGAACGGCGTGCGCCGTCGCGGCGAGTGCGCCGGCAGCAACCGCCAGGGGCCAGCCCGCGACGACGACGGACAGAATGGCGAGGACGAACGCGGCCAGTGCCATGGCGATACTCGCGGCCGTGCCCATCCATGCCACGGTGCGCGGCAACTGCCGCGGCGTCGGCAGCGTGCGGGCGAGGCGCCCGGTGACGGCGAGGGTGACCACGGCCAGCACGGACGCCGCAGCAGCGGCGGCGCCGGCCAGGTGCACGGTCAGCAGCTGTGACATGCGGGGCAGCTCCCAGGCAGGGTGGTGCCCGGCGCCCCACACCAGCAGGGCGCAGCCGACCGCCAACGGCACGGCGAGCACGGCGGCACGCGCGGTGTGCCGGGTCTGGGCGATGGTCAGCTCGTGCTGGAAGGCGGCTGCGACGTCGCGCGGTGCGCCGAAATCGTGTACGGCCAGCTCTACGGCACGCTCGTGCGGGACACCGCTTTCGGCGTAGGCGGCAGCGGCGTCCTCGAGGCCACCCCGCAGCTCCTCGACCATCCGGGCCTTGGCGCGGGCCGGTCCCTGGAGGGACTGCGACAGGGTGGCGGCGTACGCGTCGATGGGGTCGGGCGCGTCGCCCGGCACTGCGTCGGCAGACGTCTGCATCACCCGCGTCTTCTTGGCGGCCTCGGGGCTCATGTGGCCTGTCCCGGCGACGGGATCGCGGGGTTGAGGACCGAGCTGATCACTGCAGTGAACTCCGCCCAGGCACTGCGCTCCTGGGCCAGGCTGCGTCGGCCCGCCTCGGTCAACTCGTAGCGGCGGCGCCGCCGCTCACCCACCGCGTCCCAGCTGCTCTGCAGCAGGCCGAGCCGCTCCAGGCGCTGGAGTGCCGGATAGATGGTGCCCGTGCGCAGTTCGAGCGCACCGCCACTGCGATGCTGCGCCGCCGCGATGATCGCGTACCCGTGCAGGGGCTCCGGTTCGAGGACCGCCAGCAGGAGTCCGTCCAAATGGCCGCGCAACGCATCCGCCTTCATGAGTAGGCAGTCTACATAAGTGATGCGTAGGCGTGCTATCTATTGGTAGCCAACATATTGGTCCAACTGCCCTTTGCCGAGTCCCCTTCCTGTCTGGAGGCGCCCCACCGTGACCAAGTTCCTGCTGTCCGTGCACGTGATCGCCGCGATCCTCGCGGTCGGAACGATCGCCGTGGCAACATCGCTCTTCCCCCGCTATGCGACACAGATGGTCACCGACAAGGGCGGGGACGAGGGGCGCCCCTCCGGTGTCGCCTGGTTCCTGCACCGGGTCTGCCGCGGATACGCGGTCGCCGGGCTCGTCGTGCCCGTCTTCGGCTTTGCCACCGCCACCCAGCTCGGCGTCCTCACCGACGCGTGGCTGATCGCATCGATGGTCCTCACCGCGCTCGCCGCGGTCCTGCTCGCGGGCGCGATACTGCCGCGCCAGCAGCGGCTGCTCGCACTGGCAGGGCAGGACTCCGCCGACGCCGACGACGCCGCACTCAACGCCGCCGCCTCCCGACTGGCGATGCTCACCGGAACGTTCAACCTGTTGTGGTCGGTCGTGGTCGTCCTGATGATCGTCCGCCCCGGCTCCACGACGGGAGCATGAGCATGAACAGCATGAAGGTCCTGCGCATTGCGGCCGGTATCGAGGCCGCCTCGCTTCTTGCCCTGATGGCCAACCTGCTCACCATCCACGCCGCATCGGTCTCCTCGCTCGGTGGGCCTGCGCACGGTGCGGCCTACCTCATTTCCATCGCGGTGACCTTCTCCCTCACCGCCGCCGACGCCTCGACAGGAGCCCGCGCGCTCTCCTTCGTACCCGGCATCGGCGGAATGCTCGCCTTGCGACGACTGGCCCCCCACTCCCGGGTGGCCAAGCCCACCCTCCGCGCTCGAGCGGGCACAGCCCACGCGGGGCCCGGCAACTGAGGCCCTGTCGCAGCGGCCCTCGCCACTTGCACCGGTCCGCGTGGGGCAAGGGCCGGCCTGCAGCACTGACCCCGCACAGCCCCGTCCCCCAGCAAGGCCGCGAACAGTCGGTGGTCGCGCGGGGTCGCCAGGAGGGATTGTTGTCCCTGTGAACGAGCCGCCGCACCCAACCGCGAGCACCACCAAGCAGCAGCCGCCGTCTGCTCCAGCCCCGCTGCCACTACGTAGCGTGCCTGACGTGACACGCGGATCACGGCCCCGGCCAGCGGCGATGCCCGGTCAGAGGCAGACTCCGCTGGGGAGAATGTGGGGAAAATTAACCCCCGTTGGGGAGCGGCTGGGGAGGATCGGCCGTATCAATGCGCATCACGCCGAAGGGGCCGGAGAGACGGATCGGCGCAGGCCAGAGGGCCCAGCTGTCGCGCCCACCGCAGGCCGGGATCGACCTGTTCATGGACGGGCTAGGACGGACAGCACTTCGCCAATGGGTCGACACCTCACACAACGAGGAGCCCAGACTCTATGGCCCGAACAACCGCAAGAGTCCGATTTGGGCAGTTGAGCTTGGCCAAAATGATGCCGACCATGCGTTTCACTCCATGCTCAGAGATACTCAGCGATCCAGCGACTTGTCGGTTACTTTGCCCCTCGGCAATCAGGCACAGCACTTGGTGTTCACGTGCCGTCAGCGCAATCATCGACGCGCGCTTCGAGGTGGTGTCATCACCGGCCTGGTCGGGTGCCGTGACGGATCGTCGCGCCAGAGTCGCCGACACGTGAAATCGTCCGGTCTCCACATCGACGATCGCTTCGCGCAGGGTCTCGGGACGGAGATCCGCCCAGTCCAGGAAACCGTTGGCATGATCGACCCAGGATTGCTCAACAACGTCTGCCGAATCCACCAGGACCAGTACATTTATGTTGTGAATACGCAGCTTTTCAGCGATCTCGGCAGGTACAGGCTCCAAAGCATTGCTGGATGAAATGATCAGCTGGCCGTTGCGGAATGTCGAGAGATCTTCGATATCCGCGCTGAATTGCACTGTCAACCGGATGTCAAGCGAACGAAGCATTCCCTCGATACTGTATCGACGAATGTCGTCTTGGATTATCAACATGATCTGGAGATTGGAATCGAGGGTGCCGGTCGGCACCGCGGTCCCAGTTTGCAACGGGGATCGCCCGACCCGCGGGGAAGCTCGGGTGTCACGTATATCACCACTGCTCGAGCTCGGTTTCCACGTCAACCTGTCGTTCACGCTACCCATATAAGCGATCCCCCATTTTCCCGCGTTCAAATCTCGCGAGTCCAACCCCTGCAGGTAAAAGGCCCGACTCAGATAGATGAGCATGGCACCGAGTTGCGGGGACTGTCCACTCCGAACTAAGACCTGTCCCGTAATCCCACAAGTGGCGCCGCCACCACCTCAGGTCGGGGCCGGACAGCCTGTGGAACTGATCGAGTGCTCGGCCGCCGCCGTCGATGGTCATGGCCTTGTACTGGTCGTCCAGAGCTCTCGCACCTCGGCTTCAGTACGGTGCCTGCACAACCTCGCCCTCGCCGGATAGACGAGCGGATCCCGCGACGGCCTAGCCGAGGTATTTCGGACATTATTTACGGGACGAGTCTCAGCCTCGACCTTTCGCCGGCTCGCCGAAATTTCCCATTTGTCCCGTGTGGCTCCGAAGTGAAGGGCGAGCCTCCTTCGATACCGGCGATTACCGCACCTGACCAGCGTTTCCCATCGAAGGAGGCCCGCTTTCCCACGTTGGCATGTGTGGAAGATGTGGAAATCAGCGCCCTGTGGGCGCGGGGCTGGACGATCTCGCAGATCGCCCGGTATACCGGTGACAGGAAGACCATTCGTGCCTATGTTGCTGGGGAGCGGACCCCTGGCGTAAGGAAACGGCATCTGCCGGATACGTACGAACCGTTCGTCGGGTACGTGACTGTCCGACAGCCGTCGATACACGACGTGTGAGTACGACTACTTCGCCACCGTGAAGTAGTCGGCCGGGTCAAGGGCATTGAGCGCGTTCCACCGCTGCGGCAATGCCGCGATGGGGCCACGAGCGGTGAGGCGGCGAAGGCTTGTCCCGTAACTGCCGGTCTGGCGTGAGATGATCTTGCGGTGGCTGGTGTGATCACGGCGTCGGAGCCGTCCTGGATAGCCCCGTTCACGGGGCTGAGCCCGCGCTGCTTCGGAAAGCTGGTGACCGTGCTGCGGCGTGAGGGTGCGGACGCGGTCCGCAAGGGCCGGCCGTGGAGCCTTCCGCTGGAGGACCGTGCACTGCTGGTCGCGGCGTACTGGCGCACCAACCTGACCATGCGCCAGATCGCTCCGCTGTTCGGCGTGTCCAAGTCGGCGGCGGACCGCATCATCGACCACCTCGGGCCGATGCTCGCGCTCCAGCCCCGCAAACGGTTCGCCAAGGACACCGTGCTCATCGTGGACGGCACCCTGGTCCCCGCCCGCGACCACACCACCGCCGCCCGGTCGAAGAACTGCCGGTACCCCACCAGCCACCAGGTCGTCATCGACGCCGACACCCGCCTGGTCATCGTGGTCGGCCGGCCCCTCGCCGGAAACCGCGACGACTGCAAGGCATCGGAGGAATCCGGCGCCGAAGCCGCTGTCGGCACGACCATGACCATCGCCGACGGCGGCTACCCGGGCACCGGACTCGTCCTGCCGCACCGCCGGCGCAAAGGCGAAGAACCACCCGACCCGAAGCAGACCCGCATCAAGTCCCACAAGCAGGCACCCGCCCGCGCCGCCCACGTCTTCGCCCGCATGAAGACCTGGAAGATCCTCCGCGACTGCCGCCTCAACGGCGACGGAGTCCACCACACCATGCTCGGCATCGCCCTCATGCACAACCTCGCACTCGCCGGATAAACGACCGCATCCGACCACTACCACCCGGCCCACGGCGACTCAGACATCATTTACGGGACAAGCCTGAGCAGCCCCGTGCGCGGTCCGGTGTCTGTACCGCGCCGGGTGCGCCCGCGGCGACGACGCGGGCGCCGAGTCTTCAGGCGGGCTGGACGGCGATGGTGCAGAGGCGCTTGGTGGCCCGGGTCAGGGCTACGTACAAGTCCCTTTCCCCACCGGGGCGGGTCGTGATGATTTCCTCGGGGTTCATGACGACGACCCCGTCGAATTCCAGGCCGCGTGCTTCGGACGCCGGCACGATGCGTGCGTGGTGAGCGATGCCCTGGTCCGTCAGCTCGCTCACCCTGGTGTCCGCGCAGATCACTCCCAGAAGCTCGCCCGGGTGCGCGGTGCTCTGGGCGTGGAGTTCCTGAACGACGGCGGTGACCAACCCGTCCGGGGGTGTGGTCACGGTGCGAGGGCTCTCACCGCTTCGCAGTGACCGTGTGGGCTTCTGGTCCGGAGCGATCCGCGTGAGCAGGTCCCGGACGCTCTCCAGGATCTCCTGCGTGGTGCGGTAGCTGACGGTCAGGTTGTGCAGTTTGAACCGCGGTCCGACGTGGGGGCTCAGTGCTTCCCTCCAGTCGCGTGCTGTCGCGACCGGGCCTGCCTGGGCGAAGTCACCCACCAGCGTCATCGCCCTTGCCGGGCAGCGGCGGACGATCATCCGCCACTGCATGGCGGTCAGTTCCTGCGCCTCGTCGACGACGACGTGCCCGTACGTCCGCTCGGGGAGGCCGTCGACCAGGCTCGCGGCCTCGTCCAGCAACGGCACATCGGCATCGGTCCAAGGGTCGTCCGGACCACGCAGCAGAAGGGACCGCTCCTGCGCGGTCAGGCGGGGCAGGCGCTCGGCGAGAGCGCCGGCGTTCGTCAGGAGCGCCTGCACGAGGTCACCGGGTGCCAGCCGCGGCCACAACACCTCGACCGCTCGGTCGACGCCGGCGTCGTCGAGGAGATCGGCTCGGATGGCGTCCAGGTCCAGCTCGTGGACCGGACCCGGGTCGGCCGCACCTTCGGCACGGCGCTGGGCGGCTCCCGTGAACCGGTCGAGGTTGATGCCCGTCATCCTTTCGGCATCGGCGTCGATCTGCTCCAGGAGGTCGCCCATGTCTCGTTGCATCGTGTCGGTGACGGCGTCGACCAAGAGCTCCCTGAACACCTGGCGCGCGGGGTTGTGCCCCGATACGGCTGCCACGGCGGCGTCGCGTGCCGCGGCGACTTCCTCACCGGAGAGGTGAACCAATTCCTGTCCGACCCGCACGGTGAAGTCACCGGCGGGGGCTTGGTGGACGCGCAGCAAACCGGCCAAGGCGTCCGCGAGGTCGGAGCTGCCCTTGAGGCGCGCCGTATCGAACGGGTCCACCGTGTCCGTGGACACTCCGGCCAGTTCCCGGCAGGTCGCCAGAACGACGTCGTTCTCTCCGAGCGAGGGAAGGACCTGGGAGATGTAGTCGAGGAACCGGGCGTTCGGGCCCACCACCAGGACACCCTCCTCCGCGGCGCGCGGGAACGCGTACAGGACATAGGCCGCCCGGTGCAGGGCGACCACCGTCTTGCCGGTGCCGGGCCCGCCCTGCACCACGGTCACCCCGCGGTGGGCGGAACGGACGATCTCGTCCTGCTCGGTCTGCAGCGTCGCGACGGCCGCGTGCATCCTGCCCGTGCGCCGTGCCGACAGGGCCTCGGTCAACGGGCCGTCACCCACGACGTCCTCGTCGGTCGGGGCGGTCCCGTCCAGCAGTTCGTCGCTCACCGAGATGACCGTGCGCTCCTCGAGGCGCAGGTGCCGGCGCCGCCGCAGGTCCATCGGGTGGACCGGTGTCGCCTCGTAGAAGGGCCGCGCCGCGTTCGCGCGCCAGTCCACGAGCAGAGGCAGGTCATCCTCCTCCGTATGCAGTCCGATCCGCCCGATGCGCAGGGCCGTGCCATCCGTCCAGTCGATGCGCCCGAAGACCAGCCCCTTTTCGGCGCCCTCCAGCCGGCCGATTTCCTTGGCCAGACGCTCGGCGGCGATTTCTCTCTCGTATGCCTCACCGGCGCTTTCCGCCGGGGCCTTCAGCACACTCGCTCGGTGTACTCGCGCCTCGGAAAGCCGCTCGGTGAGCAACTCGTACAAGGAGGACACATAATCCCGCTCCGATTCGACCGCACGCACAGCGGGATCATTCATTTTCGACAACAGGGGCCTCCTTCGATTCGAGCCACACCATCAGTCAAAGCTCACTCGATACGCGGCGGATCCGCATCGGACCACAGACAGCCCATCACGCGGTGGATCGAGGCTCGCAGCTGCGGGCCTCTTCGTAGTCCGGCTCTGATGTCGGACCCTTCTTCTTTCCGGCAGCAGGCAAGGTAATCAGCAGCACAGCTGCTCCGAGGAGTGCGACGGCCGCGATCCAGCCCGCGCCGACGTGCATAGCATGGATGAACGCATTATCGGCAGCCTGGGCAAGAGAGGGCTGGTGGATAGTGGTGGCGACATGGCGGGCCTGTTCGGCGGAAACTCGCGCCTGATCCTGCACCGGACCGGATGCGCCCTCCAGCGAAGGTTCGATCGCACGTCGGTACATGATCGACATGATCGTTCCGCCTACTGCAATTCCGATCACACTGCCGGTTTGTCGCACGGTGTTGGTGACGGCCGATCCTGCACCAGCCTGTTCCAACGGCAGGTCGCTGATCAATGCAGCCGTAACGGGGCCGATCACCATGCCGACCGAGAGACCCTGTATCAACAACAGGACCTCGATCCAGACGAGTGGAGTTTGGAGTCCGAGGAACCCGTACCCACCCATGGTCAGCGCAGCCACGGTGAGCGCCGGCACGGTGACAAGGCGGAGCGGCAGGCGGCGAACCAGGCGCGAGGCAAGGGGTGCCCCCGCGAGCGCGCCGAGTGCAGTCGGGATATTGGCCAAACCCGCCTTCATCGGCGAAAATCCGAGCGCGCCTTGCAGGTAGAACGCGTTATAGAAGGTGATGGCGGCCACACCGAAGAGCAGCAATCCGAGCGCCACATTGCCGCCAGCGAATGTGCGTTGCGCGAACAGTCGCGGATCAAAGCTGGGCACCTTGAGGCGCAGTTCGACGAGTACGAAAACGGCCAGCAGAACCAGACCGGCAACGATCGGCGCCCAAACATCGGTACGACTCCACGCCGCCACCTGCCCCGCCCGGATCAGCCCGTAGGCCAACGCGACGAGCCCACTGATCGACAGCAACATTCCAGCGGGGTCCAGTGGTCGCGGAATGGGGCTGCGGAAATTCGGAACCAGCACGGCGAGCCCGACCAACGCCAATGCCGCGACCGGAACATTGATCAGAAAGACCGAGCCCCACCAGAAACGATCGAGCAGGAACCCCGCCAGCACCGGGCCGGCAGCCATTCCGACACCGGCCGACGTCGAGAAAATGCCGATCGCGGCAGCCCGCGCGGGGCCGGTAAAGGTCCACATAAGGATGGCCATCATGGCGGGCGTGATCAGCGCACTGCCCACCCCCATCGCAGCTCGAGCTGCAATCAGCTGGCCCGCACCGCTTGTGTACGCCGCCCACAGCGAGGACCCGGCGAAGATCACCAACCCACTGGCAAACACAGTCCGGTGACCGAACCTATCGCCCAATGCGCCTGCAGTGAACATCAATGTGGCGAAAGCCAGAGTGTACGAACCGGTCGCCCATTGCAGCTGACCGGGATTGGCCCCCAGCCCACGGACCGGGTCTGCAAGGGTCTCCAGCGCAGTACTCAGGACGGTATTTTCTATCCAAATCAGCAGTGAACACAACATAAGAATGGCAAGAATCAACTGCTGCCTGGACTTCGGTAACGTTAGAGGCGCGGTCATGAACACCTTCGGATATCGCGCGGCGGGACTTGACCGACTGGAATATAAGCAAACTCCACAACGCTGTCAAGCTGGGAGTTTCTCGCCAAAGCTATTGCGACCGAAGGAACTATATGCCTCTGCCAGATTTGCGGACTGAGCAGTTTTGTGCCTCCGACGGATTTTGCGAGTTGAATGATTTCACTTCCGGAGGGTTGCGACTGAGCAGATTTCATGCCTCCGGTGAACTGACGCACCGCGTCGCCCGTGGGCGTCTCGGGCAGGGATGCCGCGTTCGCGGGGTCTGTTCAGCACGGCTGCCGGCACCAGACGCATGTGCCGCGAGGCGGGCAGCACCATCATGAACGTTCTTCTAGCCATCCGGTGTGTCCGTCGGCCTCTCGGAGCCGTCGAGGGACCTCGACGGCTCCGAGAGGCCAGATCGTGGAGAATTACCTGCCCGTCGCCACGGGGTCGTGCCCCAATGTGTCCTCGTTCCTCGAATCCGACGGTTCGGATATCAATGGCTGCTGAGTGAATCGAGCCAGCGCCGGAGGTGCGCGGCGGTCTCTGCCACCTGTTCCTCGATGATCGAGAAGTGGTCTGCCTCGATGTACTCGGCCGGTCCACGGTGTAGCCAGTCGGGGACGGGGTCGACGTCCCCGAAGCTGCTCAGCGTCACGGAGGCCCGCAGATTCAGCGTCGGCGCGGCGATCCGCTTGGCCTCGCGCTCGGGGTATATCCGCACATAGCCGCCCAACGCGACCAGGCCGTGGTCGTCGACGGGGGTCAGTGCGTTGTCCCGGGACAGGATCTGCCCCAGCGCGTCGGTGAGCACGAGGCGGTTGAGTTCGTGCTCTTCCGGGGAGTAGGTGTCGATCATCGCGACGCCCGCGAGCTCGCCGCCGTCGTCTTCGAGCCGCCGGGCGACCGCATGGGCGAGCGCACCACCGGCCGAGTAGCCGATGAGCGCCACCGGGCCTCGCTCAAGTTCCGATGCGACAGCCGCGGCGAGGCTCTCGATCGCCGCCGCCCATGTCGCCGGCAGGTCGTCGCCCGCGCGCATACCGGGCAGCCGCAGCGCACTGACCTGCCGCTCGCCGCCCAGTTCGCGAGCCAGGCGGGCGAACTGGTGCGGGCCCGATCCCGCCAGGAACGAAGGGATGCAGATCAGTGCCGGTGCCGCGGCGCCGCGCGCCAGGAGCTGCGACGCAGCTGGGCGCTGTGCGGCGGCCTCGTCGGCGGAGTACGTGGTCATCAGAGCCGAGCTCGCGATCAGCAGGGGCATCGCCCCTGCCAGCTCACCGCGGCGATGCGCCGCCGACACCAGGTCGGTGATCGTGCCGCGCACGCCGGCCGGTGCCTGCTCGACCACGCCGGTGTCGGATTCCTCGATCAGCGATCGCACCAGTTTCGCCACATCGGCGGCGGTCGGGTGGTCGAAGATCAGCGTCGATGGCAGCGTCAGCCCGGTCAGCTGTGCGAGCCGGTTCCGGAATTCGACGGCACCGAGGGAGTCGAACCCGAGCTCGGTGAACGGCGCGTGCGGGTCGATCGCGTCACCGGACAGGTGGCCGAGGACCGCCGCGGCGACGTTGCGCACCTCTCGCACGATCACACCGTCGCGGTCGGCGTCGGGCAGTGCGGCCAGCTGCCGCGCCAGGCCGACACCGGCACTCGCGGCGGCCGGGGGAACCCGGATCATGCCGCGCAGTACCGCGGGTAGTGTGCCGCCGCGCGCCAGGGCGGTGAGCGCCGCCGTGTCCAGCAGTGCCGTCACCGGTGTCGCCCGATCGGTCGCGAGTGCGTTGTCGAACAGCGCCGTCCCGGACTCAGGGTCGATCGGGACCAGGCCCAGCCTGGCCCGGATCTGGCGGGCGTACTGCTCGGCGCCGTCCCCGCCGAGTACCCCTGCCATGCCGACGGTCCACAGTCCCCAGGCGAGCGAGTGCGCGGGCAGGCCCGCGCTGCGCCGCACGCGTGCCAGCGCGTCCAGCGCGCTGTTCGCGGCGGCGTAGTTGCCCTGTCCTTGCCCGCCGAGCAACGGCGCCGCGGACGAGAACAGCACGAACGCCGACAGATCCAGGTCGCGGGTCAGCTCGTGCAGGTGCAGTGCCGCGTCGACCTTCGGTGCCAGCACCCGTGTCGTCTGCGCGGCGGTGAGGGTGTCGATCGTGCCGTCGTCCAGAACGCCCGCCGCGTGGATGACGGCGGTCAGCGGGGCGTCGGTGTCGATGTCGGCCAGCAGGGCTTGGACCGCGGTGCGTTCGGTGACGTCGCACGCCACGACGCGGACGTGGGCGCCGAGGTCGGTCAGCTCGGCGACCAGTTCCGCGGCGCCGTCCGCGGCCGCACCGCGCCGCGACGTCAGCAGCAGCCGTCGTGCTCCGTGCGCTGCGACCAGATGGCGGGCGACGATCGCGCCGATGCCGCCGGTGCCGCCGGTGATGAGCACCGTGCCGTGGTCGAACGACAGTGGCACGCCCGGTTCGGTGGCGGGCAGCGGCTGCAATCGCGGTGCCAGGAGCCGGCCCTCGCGAACGGCCATGTGCGGTTCGTCCTGGGCCAGGGCATCGGCGAGCGACTTGATCGGCAGGGCGTCGCTGTCGTGGTCGATGAGCAGGAACCGGCCCGGGTGCTCGGACTGTGCGCTGCGCACCAGGCCCGCCACGGCGGCTCCGACCAGATCGGGTTCCTCGCCGGGCAGTCCGGCGGCCGTGCGCGTCACGATCGCGAGCCGGCCGGGGTGTTCGCCGCCTATCCAGCCCTGCAACAGTGCGAGCGTCGTCAGCACGCCGGCGTGTATGTCCGCCGCGCCGGCACCGGTTCCGCGGGGCGCAGACCATACCACCGTGTCGGGAACATCCTGCAGCACAGCGAGTTCCGCGAGATCGACACAGCATGTCGGGGGCTCAGGGGCCTCGACGGTCGCCGGGTCGCCGAGCACGACGATGCGCCCGGTGTCCGCCTTGGAGACGGCAGGCACGGCGACCCACTCGAGGTCGAACAACGGTGCCGCGCCGCGCAGCTGGGCCAGCGCCTGCCGCTCCATCGGGCGGGCCCGCACCGACTCCATGCTCAGCACGAGGGCACCGGTCGGGTCGACCGCTTCCACGCGCAAGGTGTTCGGTGCGATGCGGGCGATGCGGACGCGCAAGGCACCCACGCCGGACTGGGCCAGCTGGACACCGTCGAAGGCGAAAGGCAGTGGCACCCGGCCGTCGGGCCCGTCGCCGGCGAGATGGCCGACAGCCGCGTGGAATACGGCGTCCAGCAGTGCCGGATGCAGTCCGAAGGCGGTGGCGCGCGCTGCGGTGTCGGTGTCGAGCGCCAGGTCGGCGAACACTTCCTCCCCGCGCGACCACGCGGCGCGAACACCCTGGAACACCGGGCCGTACCCGAAGCCGAGGCCGCCGAGCGCGCGGTACACCTGCTGCCCGTCGACCGGATCGCCCGCAACCGGAGGCCACACATCGGACCAGCCCGGCGCCGCGGTCGGCGCGGCGGGCGTGAGCAGGCCACGGGCATGCAGCACCCAGGCGTCGGCGGCGCGGGCGTGGATGGCCACGGTCCGGTGCCCATCGGCGTCGGGTTCGCCCACAGCGAGCTGAATATCCGCGGCACCATCGGTCGTGAGAATCAGCGGCGCCGCGAGCACCAGTTCCGCCAGGCGCGGCACGCCGAGCCGGGCACCAGCGGCCAGAGCCAGTTCCACGAATCCGGTACCTGGCATCAAGGTCGTGCCGAAGACGGCGTGGTCGGCGAGCCATGGGTGCGTGCGCAGCGAGAGCCTGCCGGTGAACAGCCACTCGTCCTTGCCGGCGAGCTGCACCTGGGCGTGCAGCAGCGGATGGTCGGCGGAGTCGGCACCGGCGAGCGGCGCAGCGGCCTCCGCGGGCAGCAGCCAGAATCGTTCGTGCTGGAAGGGATAGGTGGGCAACGTGATCCGTGCCTGCGGTCGAGCTCCGAAGTAGGCCGCCCACCGCACCGGCCGGCCCGCGCAGTGCGCGGTTGCCAGCGCGGTGACCAGCTGCTCGGGTTCGGCGACCGTGCGACGGGATCCCGCGACCACCGATGCGCGCGCTGCGAGGTCTGTCGCCAGAGTGGCGCGGGTCATGGTCGTCAGCACCGCGTCCGGGCCCAACTCGACGAACAGGCTCACACCCGAATCGAGCAGTGACTGCACCGCCGGGGCGAAGCGCACCGCCTCGCGCACCTGCCGTACCCAATACTCGGGCGCACCCACCGAATCGCCGGCGAATGCGCCGGAAACCGTGGAGCACAAAGGTATTCGTGGCTCGTGATACGTCAGGCCCGCGGCGATCTCCGCGAACTCGGTCAGCATCGGATCCATCAAGGCGGAGTGGAACGCGTGGCTCACCCGCAGCCTGCTGGTCTTGACGCCCTCGGCCACCAACCTCGACTCGAGCGCCGATACCGCCTCGGTGTTTCCGGAGAAGACCACCGCATCGGGAGCGTTCACAGCGGCCAGCGAGACCGCGGCGACTGCCGGATCGGCATGACCCGCCGCCAGCAGCTCCACGGCCCGCCCCTCCGGAACCGCGGCGGCCAGCATGCTCCCACCTGTCGGCAGCGCCCCCATCAATCGACCCCGGGCCGCAACGAGGGTGCACGCATCCGACAACGACCACACACCGGCCACATACGCCGCGGCCAGCTCGCCGATCGAATGCCCGGCCACCACATCCGGCGTCACGCCCAACGACTCGACAAGGCGATACATCGCCACTTCGAACGCGAACAATGCGGGCTGGGTGTACTCGGTGCGGTCCAGCAGGGTTTCGGCAGTCGCGCCGCTCGCAGCGGCCGGCGCGCCGAACATCACATCCTGCAGCGAATGCCCCAGGTGTGCGTCGAATTCCGCGCACACCTCGTCGAGCGCGGCGGCGAAGGCCGGGAACGCCCGGTACAGCCCGGCGCCCATCCCGATCCGCTGCGCGCCCTGACCGGTGAACAGGAACGCTGTCGTGCCTGTCTGACCGGCGCCGTTGGCGATGCCCGGTCCCGGCTCGTCGGCTGCCAGGCGCGCCAAGGCCGCCAGCAGCGTCTCCCGGTCCGAGCCCACGACGGCGGCGCGCTGCTCGAGCCGCGCGCGGTGCAACGCCAGCGTCGCCGCGACGTCGGTCAGGTCGAGCTCCGGACGTTCGCGCAGCGCGTCGTGCAGACGGCGCGCCTGGGTCCGCAGCGCGGCAGTCGTCCGCGCGGACAGCAGCAACGGCATGGCCGCCGGGCGCGGTGGATCGACCGGCCGCGGCGGGACCGCGGGCGCCTCTTCGAGGATCACGTGCGCGTTGGTCCCGCTGATCCCGAACGACGACACTCCCGCCCGGCGCGGACGTTCCCCGACCGGCCACGGCTCGGCCTCGGTCAGGATCCGTACCTCGCCCGCCGACCACTCCACGTGCGGCGACGGCACGTCAACATGCAGGGTGGGCGGCAACGTCTCGTGCCGCAGCGCCTGCACCATCTTGATCACACCGCCGACACCGGCAGCCGCCTGCGCGTGCCCGATGTTCGACTTCAACGACCCGATCCGCAGCGGCTCGGCGCGATCCTGTCCGTAGGCGTTGATCAGCGCCTGCGCCTCGATCGGGTCACCCAGGGTGGTGCCTGTGCCGTGCGCCTCCACCGCGTCCACCTCGGTGGCGGCCAGCCCTGCGTTGACCAGTGCCTGCGCGATCACCCGCTCCTGGGACGGACCGTTCGGTGCGGTCAAGCCGTTGCTCGCACCGTCCTGGTTGATTGCGCTACCGCGGATCACGGCCAGTACCGGGCGCCCGTTGCGCTGTGCGTCGGACAACCGCTCGAGGGCGAGCACGCCGACGCCCTCGGACCACGAGACACCGTCCGCAGCACTCGAGAACGCCTTGCAGCGCCCATCCGGTGACAGCGCCCGCTGCCGGGAGAACTCCACGAACAGCAGAGGAGTCGACATGACCGTCACCCCGCTGGCCAGGACCAGCGACGTCTCCCCGGCGCGCAATGCCTGCACCGCCAGGTGCAAGGCCACCAGTGACGACGAACATGCCGTGTCCACCGTCACCGCGGGTCCTTCCAGACCGAGGGCGTAGGACACCCGGCCGGAGACGACGCTGCCGGCCGATCCGGTCGCCAGATAGCCTTCCGCGGCACCGTCGGCGGCCTCGCGCGCGTTGTAGCCGTAGTCCTGGTACATGACGCCCGCGTACACCCCGGTATCGCTGCCCCGCAGTGAGGTCGGATCGATACCGGCATCTTCGAGCGCTTCCCAGGACGCCTCGAGCAGCAACCGCTGCTGCGGGTCCATCGCCGCTGCCTCACGGGGTCCGATACCGAAGAAGGCGGCATCGAAATCACCTGCGGCATGCAGGAATCCGCCTTCGCGGGTGTAGATCTTGCCAGGTTTGCCGGGGTCGGTGTCGTACAGGTGGTCGAGGTCCCAGCCGCGGTCGCCCGGGATCGGGGTGATCGCGTCCACGCGCCCGTCGATCAGTTCCCAGAGCTGGTCGGGATTCTCGACGCCGCCGGGATACCGGCAGCTCATGCCGACGATCGCGATCGGCTCGTCGGCCCTGGCCCTGGCACTGGTCGAGGCGCGGCGGGGTCGCGCCGGCTCCGAACCGTCGACCCTGGTTCGCAGGAAGCCCGCGACAGCGGCGGCGGTCGGATAGTCGAACACCAGCGTGGGCGGAAGCTGAACGCCTGTGGCGGCGGTCACCCGGTTGCGGAACTCGACTCCGCCGAGCGAGTCGAAGCCCAGATCTGTGAACGGTGTCTCGGGGTCGATGGCGTCGGCCGACTCGTGGCCGAGGACCGCGGCGGCGATCGCGCGGACCTCGCCCCGGATCAGCGCCTCCCACTGATCGGCGGGGGCGTCGAGCAGCCGCTGGCGCAACGGGCTGTCGGCGACCTGGCCGCGCGGCGGTACGTGAATCAGGCCGCGCAGCAGCGCGGGCAGCGTGCCGAGCCTGCCCAGCGCGGTGAGGGCGGGTGTGTCGAGCAGTGCGGTCATCAGCATCGGTTCGCCGGTGGTCAACGCATCGTCGAACATCTGCATGCCGGTGTCCGGCTCGATCGGGGACAGACCGAGACGCGTGCGGATCTGACGCACCAGGTGTTCGGCACCCGGGTCGTTCAACGCCTCGGCCATGCCGCGCTTCCACAGCCCCCAGGCCAGCGAATGCGCGGGCAGACCGGCGCTGCGGCGCGCCTGGGCGAGCGCGTCCATCGCCGCGTTCGCGGCCGCGTAGTTGCCCTGGCCCTGCCCGCCGAGCAGCGGCCCGGCAGAGGAGAACAGCACGAACGCCGACAGGTCCATGTCGCGGGTGAGCTCGTGCAGGTGCCAGGCGGCATCGACCTTCGGGGCGAGCACCCGGTCCACCTGCTCGGCGGTGAGGGTTTCGATGGTGCCGTCGTCGACCACGCCCGCGGTGTGCACGACAGCGGTCACCGGTTCGTGCGCCGGTACGGATTCCAGCAGCGCCGCGACCGCGGCGCGATCGCTGACGTCGCACGCGGCAACGCGTACGTCGGCGCCCAGCGCGGTCAGCTCGGTGACCAGCTCCGCGACACCCGGCGCGTCGAGGCCGCGGCGCGAGGCGAGCAACAGGCTGCGCACCCCGTGCCGGGTGACCAGGTGGCGTGCGGTGACGGCGCCCAGTCCGCCTGCGCCGCCGGTGATCAGGACCGTGCCGTCACCGAAGTGCCCGCCGGCCGGTTCGGGGGTGATCGCACGAATCAGCCGCGGTGCCAGCGTGGCGCCGCCGCGGACCGCGAGCTGTGGTTCGTCCGCGGCGACCGCGGCGGCGATCCGCTGGTGCAGGTCCGCGAGGTCGTGGTCGTCGAGGTCGACCTGCACGATGCGCCCCGGGTATTCCGATTGCGCACTGCGTACCAGGCCGCGGACGGCCGCTGCCGCGGGGTCCGGCGTCTCACCGGGCAGACCTGCCCCGTTGCGGGTCAGCACGATCAGCGTCGAGTCGGCGCAGCCCGGTTCGGTGAGCCAGTCGCGCAGCACCGCGAGGGCGTTGTGCACGGCGGTGCGGATCGTCGCGGGGACGTCGTCGCCGTCCGCCGACGCCGTTTCGGGCGACCAGACGACAGCCGCGCCGGTGTGGCCCCCGGCCGTCGCGAACGCCGCGACGTCCTCGAACGTCTCGGCGCAGCCTGCGACGGGTCGACCCAGTGCGACCAGCTGCCGGTCCGACACCGCAGGCGCCGTCACCGGCGTCCAGTCGACAGCGTAGAGCGGGCTGCGGGCACCGGCGAGAGCGGTCGCGTCCGCGGGGCGGGCGAGCACGGCGTCGATCGACAGCACCGCGGCGCCGGTGGCGTCGCAGGCGTCGATGCGTACCTTCTCGGAACCCGAACGGATGATGCGGGCGCGGACCGCGGTGGCGCCGTGCCGGAACACACGGACGCCGTTGAAGGAGAACGGAAGCGGCAGCCTGCCGTCGGGGAGGTCGTCGGCGAGCACGTCGATGGCAGCGTGGAAGGTCGCGTCCAGGAGCGCCGGGTGCACCCCGAAGCCCGCCGCCCGGCCCGCTGCCGCCTCGTCCAGGGTCACCTCGGCGAACACGTCGTCACCACTGGTCCAGGCGGCGCGCACGTCCTGGAAGCTCGGGCCGTAGCCGAATCCCAGGTCCGCGAGCCGGTCGTACAGACGCGTTCCGTCGATCGGCGTGCCGTCGGCCGGCGGCCAGTCGGGGTCGGTCCAGTCCGGCGTCACGCCGTCGGCGGGGGCGAGGGTGCCGGTGGCGTGCAGCGTCCAGTCCGGCTCGCCCGGGTCGGACCCCGCGGTGCCGGTGACGGCACGCGAGTGGATCGACAGGCGCCGACGGCCGGTGTGGTCGGGCTCGGTCACCGAGACCTGCACGTCCACGGCAGCGGCACCGTCG
Organism: Streptomyces sp. NBC_01408; assembly: GCF_026340255.1. Lineage (GTDB taxonomy): Bacteria > Actinomycetota > Actinomycetes > Streptomycetales > Streptomycetaceae > Streptomyces. Next base: position 1,257,575 of record NZ_JAPEPJ010000002.1, read on the forward strand.
AACAGCAGCGGCGTCTCCAGGACGAGTTCGTCCACGACGGGCAGGTCCAGGCGGCGACCCGCGGCCAGCGCGAGATCCACGAACGCGGTGCCGGGCAGAAGCACCGCTCCGAAGGCCGTGTGGTCGGCGATCCACGGCTGGTCGGTGGTGGAGAGCCTGCCGCTGAACAGCCATTCGTCTCGACCGGCGAGCGGCGCGGCGACGCGCAGCATCGGATGGTCGAGCGTGGAGAGACCGGCGCGGCCCATGTCACCGAGCGCGTCGTCGTCGGGCTGCACCCAGTAACGGCGCTGCTGGAAGGCGTAGACGGGCAGGTCGAGGTGGGTGGCCGGCCTTCCTGGTGACAGCAGCGCCCAGTCGACGGTCATGCCCGAGCAGTGGGCGGCGGCGAGCAACCGCAGGAACTGGCCGACCTCGTCGACGCCGCGCCGTGCCCCCGCCGCGACCAGCGAGCGGGACGCAACCTCGTCGGTCAGTGTCTGGCGGGTCATCGCCGCCAGCACCGCGTCCGGCCCCACCTCGACGAACCGGCGCACGCCTGCGTCGACGAGTGACTGCACCGCCGGGGCGAACCGCACGGCCTCTCGCACCTGTCGCACCCAGTACTGCGGCGTCAGCAGTTCGGGACCGGCCGGCGCACCGGACACCGTGGAGCACACACCCATGCGCGGCGTCCGGTACGTCACCGATCCGGCGACCTGCCCGTACTCGGCAAGCATCGGCTCCATCAACGCCGAATGGAAGGCGTGACTGACCGTCAGCCGGGTCGTCTTCACACCCTCGCCCGCCAGCTGGTCCTCCAGTGCGAGGATCGCCGCCGTCTCGCCCGAGAACACCACCGCCGCGGGCGCGTTCACGGCCGCCAACGAGACCGTCCCGGCCGCGAGCAGTTCCCGCGCCCGCTCCTCCGACACCGCGGCGGCGAGCATCGCTCCATCGGTCGGCAGCCCGCCCATCAGTCGACCGCGGGCGGCAACGAGCCGGCACGCGTCCGCCAGCGACCACACCTCGGCCACATAGGCCGCGGCCAGCTCACCGATCGAATGCCCGACCACCACGTCCGGGGTCACGCCGAACGACTCCACAAGGCGATACAGCGCCACCTCGAACGCGAACAGCGCAGGCTGCGTGAATTCCGTCCGGTCGAGCAGGGCCATGCGCTTGGTGTCGCCGGCGCTGTTCCCGGCAGCACCGGTCCCGCCGAACATGACCTCGCGCAGCGATACCCCCAGCAGGGCGTCGAATTCCGCGCACACCTCGTCGAGGGCAGCGGCGAACACGGGGAACGCGGCGGCCAGCCCTGCGCCCATTCCGACACGTTGCGCGCCCTGACCGGTGAACAGGAAGGCCGTCTCGCCGGCGGTGGCGACACCTGATACCACGTGCGGGGATGCCGAACCCGCGGCCAGGGCCGTGAGGCCGGCGAGCAGACCGGCCCGGTCGGCGCCGAGCACCGCGCCGCGCCGACCCAGCTGAGCGCGCGCGGCGGTCAGGACGGCAGCGACATCGGCGTCATCCGCCTCGGGGTGGCCGGCGAGCCAGGCCAGTAGCCGGCTCGCCTGTGCCTGCAGCGCGGTCTCCGACTTGGCCGAGAGCAACCACGGTGCCGACAGTGTCTGTTGGCCCGACTCCGACTGTCGTACAGCAGCGTCCGGTCCTGTCACCGGTTCGGCAGCACGCTCGCGCGGCGGCTCTTCGAGGATCACGTGAGCGTTGGTCCCGCTGATCCCGAAGGACGACACGCCCGTACGGCGCGGACGATCGAGCTCCGGCCACTGCTGGGCCTGCGTCAGCAGTTTCACCGTGCCCGCCGACCAGTCGACCTCGGGGGTCGGCTCGTCCACGTGCAGGGTCGAGGGCATGACCCCGTTGCGCATCGCCATGACCATCTTGATCACGCCCGCGACACCCGCCGCGGCCTGCGTGTGACCAATGTTCGACTTGAGAGAACCCAGCCACAACGGGTTGTCGTCCCCGCGGGCCTGGCCGTAAGCGGACAGCAGCGCCTGCGCCTCGATCGGATCACCCAGCCGCGTACCCGTACCGTGCGCCTCCACGGCATCCACCTCGGACGGCGACAGCCGCGCGTTGGCCAGGGCGGCGCGGATGACCCGCTCCTGCGAAGGCCCGTTCGGCGCGGTCAGCTGGCTGCTCGCACCGTCCTGGTTCACCGCGGAACCACGGATCACCGCCAGCACCCGGTGCCCGCTGCGCTCCGCGTCCGACAGCCGCTCCAGCACCAGCACGCCCACGCCCTCGGCCCAGCCCGTGCCGTCCGCCGACGACGAGAACGCCTTGCACCGCCCGTCCGGCGACAGCCCGCGCTGCCGGGAGAACTCCACGAACGTGCCCGGTGTCGCCATCACCGTCACACCACCGGCGAGCGCCATCGAGCACTCACCCTGACGCAGCGACTGAGCGGCGAGGTGGAGCGCGACGAGCGAGGAGGAACACGCGGTGTCGACCGTCACCGCCGGCCCCTCCAAGCCGAAGGTGTAGGACAGACGACCCGACGCGACGCTGCCCGCGCTCCCGGTCAGCAGGTAGCCCTCGAAGCCCTCGGGCGCATTGGGGCGGGAGCCGTAGTCGTCGTACATGACGCCCATGTACACCCCGGTACGGGTGCCCCTCAGCTCGGTCGGGGCGATGCCCGCGTGTTCGAAGGCCTCCCAGCCCGTCTCCAGCAGCAACCGCTGCTGGGGGTCCATCGCCGCCGCCTCGCGAGGGCCGATGCCGAAGAACTCGGCGTCGAACCGGTCCGCCTCGTACAGGAAGCCGCCTTCGCGGGCGTACGAGGTCCCGAGGTGGTCGGGGTCCGGGTTGTACAGGTTTTCCAGGTCCCAGCCCCGGCCCTCCGGGAAGGGACCGACCGCGTCACGTTCGGCGCTCAGCAGCGCCCACAGGTCGTCCGGGGAGGCGATACCGCCCGGGAGCCGGCACGCCATGCCCACGATCGCGATCGGCTCGTGTGCGCGCTCCTCCAGATCCTGCACACGCTGACGGCTCTCCCGCAGGTCGACCGTTGCCCGCTTGAGGTAGTCGCGAAGTTTCTGCTCGTTGTTCATGTCTACCTGCCGAGTTCGTTGTCAAGTGCTGCGAAGAGTTCGTCGTCGGTTGCCAGGCCGAGGTCGGCGCCGTCGGCACCGTCGGGGCCGCCGTCCACCGTCCGAAGCAGGCCGCGCAGTCGCGCGGCGTACGTTCCTGCCGGTCCGTCGCCGCCCGACGGGCCGGCGGCCGAGAGAGCGGCCTCAAGTGCGTCCAGGGCTGCCTGGACCGGGTCTGCCACTTCGCCGACCAGCTCGCCCCGCAGGTATTCGGCGACGGCTCGGGTGGTCGGGTGGTCGAAGACGAGCGTGCTGGGCAACCGCAGTTCGGTGGTGGTGTTCAGCCTGTTGCGCAGTTCGACGGCGGTGAGGGAGTCGAAGCCCAGGTCCAGCAGTCCGCGCTGGACGTCGATCGTCCGCGGGGCCGGGTGGGCCAGGACGATGCCGACCTGTTCCCTGACGAAGTCGAGCAGCAGCTGCTGCTGCTCTTCCACGTCCAGGCCAGTGAGCCGCTGCGCCAGCGGGATCTCCGCCGGAGCGGAGGTACGCCGGCCGGCTCGGCGCTCGGTGCGCACCAGGCCCCGGTACAGCTCGGGCAGTGCGTCCCCGAGGCTCCGCAGTACCGCGAGGTCGAGTGCCACCGGCGCGAGCACCGGCCGGGTCCCCGCCTCGCCGTCGGCTTGTGGCGCCCTGGCTCCGGCCAGGGCCGTGTCGAGGGCCGCAAGTGCCCGGTCGGTCGGCATCGGCAGGATCCCGTTGCGTGTGAGCCTGGCCCGGTCGGCACGGTCGAGGTCGCTCGCCATGCCGTCCTGCCACATACCCCAGGCGAGGGACACGGCGGGCAGGCCCTCGGCGCGCCGGTGTTCGGCGAGCGCGTCCAGGAAGGTGTTGCCGGCGGCGTAGTTGGCCTGTCCGGCGTTGCCCACCAGGCCGGCGACGGAAGAGAAGAGGACGAAGTCCGTCAGCTCCAGTCCGGCGGTCAGCTCGTGCAGGTTCCAGGCGGCTTCCACCTTCGGCCGCAGGACCCGGGAGAGGCTCTCCGGGCTCATGGCCTCCAGCGTGGCGTCCTCGACGACTCCGGCCGCGTGCACGACCGCGGTGAGCGGGTGCTCGTCCGGGATCGAGGCGAGCAGCCCGGCCAGCGCGTCGCGGTCTGCCGCGTCGCATGCCGCGACCCGTACGTCCGCGCCGAGCGCCGTCAGTTCGGCGACCAGGTCCTGCGCCCCGCCTCGCCGACTGGTGAGCAGCAGGCGGCGGGCGCCGCGGCCGGTCACCAGGTGCCGGGCGACCTGGGCTCCGAGTGCGCCCGTGCCACCGGTGATCAGCACCGTACGCTCCGGGTCGAACGCGTCGTCGACGTCCGGGGTCCGGACCGGGTACGGGACCTTGGCGAGCCGGGTCACGTAAGCCTGTCCCTCGCGCAGTTCGAGCTGCGGTCGGGGGTCGGCCAGGGCTGCGGCCAGCAGCTCGCGGCCGGCTGGCAGGCCGTCCGTGATCACGTGCTGGAAACGTCCCGGGTGTTCCGACGCGGCGGTCCGCATCAGCCCGGAGAGTGCGCTGTGCGCCAGTTCCCCGGTGCTGACCACGGCGAGCCGCGCTCCGGCCGGCGCGTCACCGGCGAGCCACTGCCGCAGTACCGCCAGCACCTCCTCCGTGACCCGGCCGGTCTCCTGCGCAGTGGCCGGGCGTACCGGAAGGACGACCACGTGGGGTGCGGCCGCGCCGTCCGCCGTCGAGGCGGCCAGGTCGGCGAGGTCGGCGTGGTGCTCGGCGACGAGTCCGAGGTCGGCCTCGCCGAGGACGACGACGGTCGTGTCGCCACCGGTGGGGAGTTCCGCACCGGCCCGCTCCACCGCGTACACGTGCTGGTCGGAGGGGCGGGTCGGCACGGTCCCCGCCGGCAGGGCCCGCAGGACGAGCGATGCGACGGTGGCGACCGGCGCGCCCGTCTCGTCGGCGATGCTGACCGCGACCGTTGCGTCCGGGCCGGCCGACAGCTTGACCCGCAGGGTGCCGGTCGGGGACCCGGTCAGCTGGACGCCGCCGAAGGAGAAGGGCAGCCGTAGTTCGGCCGACTCCTCCAGGAGCAGCGCGTGCAGCGCGGCGTCGAACAGTGCCGGGTGCAGGGCGAATCCATCAGGGTCGACGGACAGCCGTACCTCGGCGTAGAGGTCCTCGCCCGAGCGCCATGCCGCCTGGAGGCCCTGGAAGGCGGGGCCGTAGCCGTAGCCCTGGTCGGCGAGGCGGTCGTACAGATCCTCGACCGGCTGGGCTTCGGCGCCCGCCGGAGGCCAGGACGCGAGGTCGGGTTCGGGGCCGCCGGGAACGGCGTTCACCACGGTTCCGGTGGCGTGCCGGTCCCAGACGTCGCCTTCCTGGTCCCCGCGCGAGTGGACGGCGACGGGCCTGCGGCCGTCTCCGTCGGGGCCGCCGACGGTGATCTGGAGCTGGAGCGCACCCTGGTCGGGAAGGACCAGGGGTGCCTGGAGGGCGAGTTCCTCCAGCCGCTCGCAGCCGAGCGCGGCGCCCGCGTGGAGCACGAGCTCCACCAGGGCCGTGCCCGGGACCAGCAGGGTGCCGGCGACGGCATGGTCGGCGAACCAGGGGTGGCTGCGGGCCGAGATCCGGCCGGTGAACAGGACACCGTCGGAGTCGGCGAGCGGAACCGCGGCCCCGAGCAGCGGGTGCCGTGCGGAGTCGAGTCCGGCCGAGGTGACGTCGCCGCCGCCGGGCCCCTCCGTGAGCCAGTAGCGCCGGCGCTGGAAGGGGTAGGTCGGCAGGTCCGCGGCAGGTCCGGCGTTCTCGCCGAACAGCGCGGGCCAGTCCACCGGCACGCCCCGTACGTGGACGTGGGCCAGGGCGGTGACGGCGGTGTGCGGCTCGTGGCGCCCGCCGCGCAGCACCGGGACCAGGAGCGATCCCGCGTCGAGGAAGTCCTGCCCCATCGCGCTGAGCACGCCGTCCGGGCCGAGCTCCAGGAAGGTCCGTACGCCTTCGGCCTCCAGGGCGCGTGCCGCGTCCAGGAAACGCACGGGCCGGCGGACGTGCCGGACCCAGTACTCGGGCGTGGTCAGTTCCTCGGCGCCGACCGGCTGCCCGGTCAGGGTGGAGACGATCGGGATGGTGGGCGCGGCGAACGCGAGCCCCTTCGCGACCGTTTGGAATTCGTCCAGCATCGCGTCCATGTGCGGGGAGTGGAAGGCGTGGCTGACGCGCAGTCGCTTGGTCTTGCGTCCCTGGGCGGAGAGTTCGGCTCCGATGGCCTCGACGGCTTCCGCGTCGCCCGAGAGCACCACGGAGGTGGGGCCGTTGACGGCGGCGATGCCCAGCAGGTCCTCCCGTCCGGCGAGCAGCGGCAGCACCTCCTGCTCCTCGGCCTGCACGGCGAGCATCGCGCCGCCGCCGGGCAGTGCCTGCATCAGCCGGCCGCGGGCCGCGACGAGCTGCGCCGCGTCCGCCAGCGAGAGGACGCCGGCGACGTGCGCGGCGGCCAGCTCACCGATGGAGTGGCCCGCGAGGAAGTCCGGCCGTACGCCCCAGCCTTCGAGGAGCCGGAAGAGCGCGACCTCGGTTGCGAACAGGGCGGCCTGCGTGAAGCCGGTCTGGTCCAGCGGCGCCGGGTCCTCACCGAAGAGGACGTCGAGCAGCGGCGTTTCCAGCCATTGGTCGAGCTCTTCGCATACGGCGTCCAGGGCCTCGGCGTAGCCGGGGTAGGCGGTGTACAGCTCCCGGCCCATGCCGAGTCGCTGGCTGCCCTGACCGGTGAAGAGGAAGGCCGTACGGCCTTCCACGGGTGTACCCCGCACGGTCAGTGCCGCCAGTCCGTCGACCGCTTCGGTGGCGGTGGAGGCCACCACCACGGCGCGGTGCGGCAGTCCGGCCCGTCCGACGGCCAGGGTCCGGCCCGTCGATGCCAGATCCTGCTGCCCGGTGTCGGCGAGGGCCGCGCCCACCTGGTCGGCCTGCGCCAGCAGGGCCGCGTCGTTGTGCGCGGACAGCAGCAGCGGCACGACCGGCATCGGCTCGGCCGGCGGGACCGTCCCCTCGGCCGGCGGCTGCTCCACGATGACGTGGGCATTGGTACCACTGATGCCGAAGGAGGACACGCCTGCCCGGCGCGGCCGCTCGGACTCCGGCCACGGCACCGCCTCGGTGAGCAGTTCCACCTCACCGGCGGACCAGTCCACGTGCGGGCTGGGCTCGTCGATGTGGAGGCTCTTGGGGAGCACCCCGTGCTGCATCGCCATGACCATCTTGATGACGCCGGCCACACCGGCGGCGGCCTGGGAGTGTCCGATGTTGGACTTCAGGGAGCCCATCAGGAGGGGCGACGGGCGCTCCTGCCCGTAGGTGGCGAGTACGGCCTGGGCCTCGATCGGGTCGCCCAGCGTGGTGCCGGTGCCGTGGGCCTCCAGCGCGTCGACGTCCGCGGTGGTCAGGCCCGCGTTGGTCAGGGCTTGGCGGATCACCCGCTCCTGGGAGGGGCCGTTGGGGGCGGTGAGGCCGTTGCTCGCACCGTCCTGGTTGACGGCGGTTCCGCGGATCACGCCGAGGATCCGGCGGCCGTTGCGCTGGGCGTCGGAGAGCCGCTCCAGCAGGAGGATTCCTGCGCCTTCGGCCCAGGCCGCCCCGTCCGCCTGAGCGGAGAAGGACTTGCACCGGCCGTCCGGTGCCAGGCCGCGCTGCCGGCTGAACTCGACGAACAGGGTGGGCGCGGCCAGTACGGTCACACCGCCGGCCAGGGCCAGCCCGCATTCGCCGTTCCGCAGCGCCTGCGCGGCGAGGTGGATGGAGACGAGCGAGGAGGAGCAGGCGGTGTCGACGGTGATCGCCGGTCCCTGCAGGCCGAAGGTGTAGGCGACGCGGCCGGAGGCGACACTGACCGTGCTGCCGACCGACAGGTAGCCCTCCAGGCCCTCGGGGGTGTCCTTCAGGCGTGCCGCGTAGTCGTTGGCCATGACACCGGCGAACACACCGGTCTGGCTGCCCTTGAGAGAGGTCGGGTCCATGCCCGCCCGCTCGAAGGCCTCCCAGCAGATTTCCAGCAGCAGGCGCTGCTGCGGGTCGATGGCGATGGCCTCCCGGGCGCTCACCCCGAAGAGCTCGGGGTCGAACTGCGGAGCCTCGTAGAGGAATCCGCCGTGCCGGGTGTACGAGGTGCCCACGTGGTCGGGGTCCGTGTCGTACAGGCCGTCCAGGTCCCAGCCGCGGTCGTTCGGGAACGGGCCGATGGCGTCCCGCTCGTCGGACAGCAGCGCCCACAGCTCCTCCGGGGAGCTGACCTCGCCCGGGTAGCGGCAGGCCATCGCGACGATCGCGATCGGCTCGTCGGAGGCGCCGACGACCGGTTCGGCCACGGCCACCGCGGCGGCCGGGCCGAGCAGTTCGGTCCGCAGGAAGCCGGCCAGCTCGACCGTGTTCGGGTAGTCGAACACCAGCGTCGCGGGCAGCTTCAGACCTGCGGCCGCGTTCAGCCGGTTGCGCAGTTCCACTGCCTTGAGCGAGTCGAAGCCCAGCTCGTTGAAGGCCCGGTCGGGCGCTACCTGGTCGGCGTCGGTGTGCCCCAGTACGGAGGACACCACGCCGCGGACCAGTTCCAGCAGCGCGCGCTCCTGGTCCTGGAGGGCCAGGGGCGCCAGGCGTTCCTGGAGGGAGTTCCCGCCCGCCTGCTCGCCGACGGCGGCGCGCCGCGCCGGGCGCACCAGGCCGTGGAAGAGCGCGGGCAGGGTGCCGTCCTCGCTCTGTGCCCGCAGTCCGGTGTAGTCCAGCAGCGCCGGAACAAGCACCGGCCGACGGGTCGCGAGGGCCGCGTCGAACAGCCCCAGCCCTTGCTCGCTGCCGATGGGGGCGATGCCGCCCCGGGACATGCGGGCGAGGTCGGCGTCGGTCAGGTGACCGGTCATCCCGCTGCCCTCGGCCCACAGGCCCCAGGCCAGCGACGTACCGGGCAGGCCCAGGGCCCGGCGGTGGTGCGCGAGGGCGTCCAGATAGGTGTTGGCCGCAGCGTAGTTGGCCTGGCCCGCAGTGCCGACCGTACCGGCCAGCGAGGAGAACAGGACGAACGCGTCCAGTTCCAGGTCGGCCGTCAGCTCGTGCAGGTGCCGGGCGGCATCGACCTTGGGGCGCAGTACGGTGTCGAGCTGCTCGGCCGTGAGGGCGTGCAGCGTGCCGTCGTCGAGGACGCCGGCGGTGTGCAGGACCGCGGTGAGCGGGTGCTCCGAGGGGATCGCGTCTAGCATCGCGGCGACCGCCATGCGGTCGGCCGTGTCACAGGCGACCACGGACACATCGGCTCCGCGGGCCGTGAGTTCGGACTCCAGCTCCAGCATGCCCGCCGCGTCCCGGCCGCGGCGGCTCGCCAGCAGCAGGTGCCGTACGCCGTGTTCGGCGACGAGGTGGCGGGCGAACAGCTGGCCCAGGGTGCCGGTGGCGCCCGTGATGAGCACGGTGCCCTCGGGGTTCAGGGCGGGCACGGTGTCGCCCGTCGTGGGCGACTTGACCAGCCGCGGTACGAGCACTGCCCCGTCCCGCAGGCTCACCTGTGCTTCCGGTACGGCCAGCGCACGGCCGAGCTCGGCCTCGGCGACGTCCCAGTCCGTCAGGTCCAGCAGGCCGAACCGGTCGGGATTCTCGGCCATGGCGGTACGCACCAGCCCCCAGACCGGAGCCGAGCCGAGTCCGGCCTCCGTGCGGGCGGTGGTCGCGTCACGGGTCACGAAGACCAGGCGCGAGTCGGCGAACCGCTCCTCGGCGAGCCACTCCTGGGCCAGCCGCAGGGCCCGGTGTGCCACGGCGCCGGGGCCGTCCTCGCCGGGGAAGGGGACCACGACGAGCGGCGGGGTTCCGACCATGCCGGCGAGTTCCGAGTAACTGCCCAGAGGGGCGGGCAGCCCCCGCCAGCCGCTGCCGGACTCGTCGAGGACGGCCCATCCGGCGGCCGGGGCGCTTTCCGGGGCGGACGTCCACTCCACCTGGAGCAGCGGCTGGCGGAGGGTGCCCGAGCCGGCCAGCTGCGCGGGGTCCACGGCCCGCAGGCTGAGCGTCTTCACCGACGCGATCGGCGCACCGCTCGCGTCGGCGAGGGACAGGGCGGCACCCGAGCCTTCCGGAGTGATCCGTACGCGCAGCACGCTGGCGTTCACCGCGTGCAGCCGAACGCCGGTCCAGGCGAACGGCAGCGCCAGGCGGCCGTCCTCCGCGAGCGCCAGCGGGTGCAGGGCGGCGTCGAGGAGGGCCGGGTGGATCCCGAACTCGCCCAGGGGGACGTCCTTCGGGAGCGCGACCTCGGCGAACATCTCCTGGCCGGCGCGCCACAGCGCCCGCAGGCCCTGGAAGGTGGGTCCGTACTGGAAGCCCCGCTCGGCGAGCGTGTCGTACGCCGCTGTCAGGTCGACCGGCTCGGCGCCGGCCGGGGGCCAGGCGGTGTCGGCCGGTACGCCCGCACGTCCTTCCGCGTGACCCAGTACGCCGGTGGCGTGCAGGGTCCACGGGTGGATCGCGGCATCGTCGGACTCGGGCTCAGGGCGGGAGTGGACGGACAGCACGCGCCGGCCCTCCTCGTCCGGAGCGTCGACCACGACCTGGAGCTGTACTCCGCCACGGCCGGCCAGCACCAGCGGTGCCTGGAGGGTCAGCTCCTCAAGCTGTTCGAGGCCGGTGTGGTCACCCGCCCGGATGGCGAGGTCCACGAAGGCGGTACCGGGGAGCAGCACCGTGCCGGCCACGGCGTGGTCCGCCAGCCAGGGCTGCGTGTTCAGGGCGATCCTACTGCTCAGGACCAGTTTGTCCTCGCCGGCCATCCAGAGCGCGGCGCCGATGAGCGGGTGCCGCTCGGCGGCCATGCCGAGCCCGCCCGCGTCCCCGGCCGGCGCCGGGCCCTCCAGCCAGTGGCGCCGGCGCTGGAAGGGGTAGGTCGGCAGGTCGACGACCGCGCCGGGTCCGCCGACCACGGCAGCCCAGTCGAGCGGGGCGCCCGAGACGTGGGCCTGCGCCGCGGAGGCGAGGAAGTCGTCGAGTCCACCCTGGTCACGGTGGAGCGAGGGCACGGTGACGGCGCTGCCGTACGACGTGTCGTCGATCGTCTCCTGGAGCGCGATGGTCAGCACCGGGTGGGCGCTGGCCTCGATGAAGACGCGGTGGCCCTGGTCGAGCAGGGTCCGGGTGGCCTCCTCCAGCTGGACGGTCTGGCGGAGGTTGCGGAACCAGTACGAGCCGTCGAGCTCCGTGCCGTCCAGCGGCTGCCCGGTGACGGTGGAGAGGAAGGGCACCTTGACGGCGCGCGGGGTGAGCGAGGACAGGGCGTCGAGAAGCTCGTCCCGCAGGCTTTCGACGTGCGCGGAGTGGGAGGCGTAGTCGACCGGGATGCGCTTGGCGCGCATCTTGTTCTCCTTGCAATAGGCGACCATCTCCTCAAGAGCGGTCACCTCTCCGGCGACCACCACGGAACGCGGGCCGTTGTGTGCGGCGATGTCGATGGCGCCGTCCCAACGGGTGATGAGCTCGCGGACCTCGTCGGCCGGCAGGGCCACCGAGACCATCCCGCCCGTACCCGCCAGCTTCCCGATCGCCCGGCTGCGCAAGGCCACGACCTTCGCCGCGTCGTCCAGCGACAGCGCCCCCGACACCGCGGCCGCCGCGATCTCACCCTGCGAGTGACCGATCACCGCATCCGGCTCGATACCCACCGAACGCCACAACGCGGCCAGGGACACCATCACGGCCCACAGCGCCGGCTGCACCACGTCCACCCGGTCGAAACCGGGCGCACCCTCCGCACCGCGCAGGACGTCCAGCAGCGACCAGTCCGTGAACGGAGCCAGAGCCTGCTCACACTCCACCAGCCGGGCGGCGAACACCGGGGAGGAGTCGAGGAGTTCCAGAGCCATGCCCTGCCACTGCGAACCCTGACCCGGGAACACGAACACCGTCTTGCCCGGGCCCGTGACCGCGCCCTGCACCAGGTTCGCCGCGGACCCACCCGAGGCCAGCGCCTCAAGGCCCGCCAACAGCTCATCCCGGCCGGCGCCCGAAACCGTAGCCCGGAAGGGGAGGTGCGGGACCCGGGTCGCGAGAGCCGAAGCCACCCGCGCCGGGTCGACGTTCTCCGAGGCCAGCAGCTCGCGCACCTGGCCGGCACGCGCCGCCAGGGCCGCCTCGCTCTTCGCCGAGACCACCAGCGGAAGCCCCGCCACCACCGGCTCACCGGCCACGACTGGCTCCGGGCCCTGCTCCAGGACCACATGCGCGTTCGTACCACTGATACCGAACGAGGACACGGCCGCGCGACGCGGACGCGCCACCTCCGGCCACGCCCGACGCTCGGTGACCAGCTCCACCGCACCCGTCGACCAGTCGACGTGCGGCGTCGGCTCGTCCACGTGCAGCGTCGCCGGAAGCTCCCCGTTACGCATCGCCATCAGCATCTTGATGATGCCCGCGACACCCGCGGCAGCCTGCGTGTGACCGATGTTCGACTTGATCGATCCCAGACGCAGCGGCTCTTCGCGGTCCTGGCCGTAGGTGGCCAGCAGCGCGTTGGCCTCGATCGGGTCACCGAGCCGGGTACCGGTGCCGTGCGCCTCGACAGCGTCCACCTCGTGCGGAGCGAGGCGGGCGTTGGCGAGGGCCTGGCGCATGACGCGTTCCTGCGACGGCCCGTTGGGGGCGGTGAGGCCGTTGCTCGCACCGTCCTGGTTGACCGCGGAACCACGGATCACACCAAGGATGTTGTGCCCGAGCCGCTGAGCGTCCGACAGACGCTCCAGCACCAGCATGCCCGCGCCCTCGGCCCAACCCGTACCGTCCGCCGAAGCCGCGAACGACTTGCAGGTCCCGTCCGGCGACAGACCACGCTGACGCGAGAACTCGACAAAGGTCGTCGGCGTGGACATCACGGTGACACCGCCGGCGAGTGCCATCGAGCACTCGCCCTGGCGCAGCGCCTGAGCGGCCAGGTGCACCGATACCAGCGACGAGGAACACGCCGTGTCCAGCGTCACCGCCGGCCCCTCAAGGCCGAACGTGTAAGCCACCCGACCCGACAGGACACTCGCGATCGTGCCCGTCAGCAAATGCCCCTCGAAGCCCTCCGGAGCACTCCCCAGCCGCGACCCGTAGTCGTTGTACATCACGCCCGCGTAGACACCGGTCGAGGAACCGCGCAGCGAGGCGGGGTCGATTCCCGCACGCTCCAGCGCCTCCCACGCGACCTCCAGCAGCACACGCTGCTGCGGGTCGGTCGCGATCGCCTCACGCGGACTCAGACCGAAGAACTCGGCATCGAACTCCGCGGCCTCGTAGAGGAATCCGCCCTTGCGCGTGTACGACTTGCCGACCTTCTCGGGGTCCGGGTCGAAGAGGCCTTCCACGTCCCAGCCGCGGTCGGACGGGAACTCGTCGATCGCGTCCCGGCCCTCCGCCACGAGCCGCCACAGGTCCTCCGGCGAGGAGACCCCGCCCGGGTAGCGGCACCCCATACCGACCACGGCGATCGGCTCGTCCAGTCCCGGGGCGTGGGCGACCACCGGCGGGACGACGGCCATTGCGGTCGCGTCGAGCCGCTCCAGCAGGAAGTCCGCCACCGCCTGGGGCGACGGGTGGTCGAACACGAGGGTGGTGGGCAGTCGCAGACCGGTCACCGAGTTGAGCCGGTTGCGCAATTCGACACCCGTGAGGGAGTCGAAGCCGGTGTCGTTGAAGGCCTTGGCCGGGTCGATGTCTGCGTTGGCGCCGTGCCCGAGAACCAGCCCCACGGTCTCCCGTACGGTCTGGAGCACGGCCTGCGCCCGCTCCTGCGCGGCCAGCGCGGTCAGCCGCTGGACCCACGACGAGTCGGCGCCGCGGGCGGCGCCGGCCGCCTGCCGGCGGCGGACGCGGACCAGGCCGGTGAACAGCTCGGGGAGGGCGTTCTCCTCGGCCCGGGCGCGCAGGGCGTCCAGGTCGAGTTCGGCGGGGACCAGCAGCGGCTCCGCCGAGGCGAGCGCCGCGTCGAACAGATCGAGACCCAGTTCCGGGGTCAGAGGGACGATTCCGCTCCGCTTCCACCGCGCGACGTCGGCGTCGGCGAGGGTTGCGGCCATGCCGTCGGTGCTGTCCCACAGGCTCCACGCGAGGGAGGTGGCGGGCAGGTTCTGGGCGCGGCGGTGCTGCGCGAGGGCGTCGAGGAAGGTGTTCGCGGCCGCGTAGTTGGCCTGGCCGGCGTTGCCCATGAGACCCGCGATGGACGAGAACATGACGAACGAGGCGAGGCCGGGGGACTCGGTGAGGCGGTGGAGGTTCCAGGCCGCGTCCACCTTCGGACGCATCACCCGCTCCAGATGACCGGCCGACAGCGACGCGACCGTCGCATCGTCCAGGACACCCGCCGTATGCACCACGGCAGTCAGCGGACGCTCGACCGCGACCTCATCCAGCAGACCCGCCAGCGCGTCGAAGTCCGACACGTCACACGCCGCCACCCGAGCCCGCGCACCCAGCTCCTCCAGCTCCGCCACGAACTCGGCAGCACCCGGAGTCTCACCACCGCGACGCGACACCAACAGCAGGTGCCGCGCACCGTGATGCGTCACCAACCGACGCGCCACCAGACGGCCCAACGTACCCAGAGCACCGGTCACCAGGGCCGTACCCTCCGGGTCCAGACCCTCCACCACACCCGCCGCGACACCCCCGGCACGCGCCAGACGCGGCACGAACAACCCGCCGCCCCGCACCGCCACCTCAGGCTCACCGGAAGCCAACACGGCAGGCAGCAGCTCCAGACCGCCCTCGTCCACGTGGGCGAGGACCAGTCGGTCGGGCTGCTCGGTCTGCGCAGTACGGATCAGGCCCACGAGCGGGGCCGTGTGCAGCGCGCCGTCCGGCACGACGAGGACGAGGCGGCTCGCCGCGAACTGCGGGGCGGCCAGCCATTCCCGCACCGCCTCCAGCCCGCGCGCCGCCGTGGCATGGGTCTGGTCCAGTACATCACCGGTGGTGCCGACGACGAGCTCCTGCTCGCCGATCACCACGAACTCCGGTACGGCAGATCCCGCGTCGACCGCAGCGCTGAGCGCGGCGAGGTCGGCGTAGGGCGCCTCGCCCAGCCGGACCCACCGCTGGTCGGCGACCGGCTCGACCGCCGGGACGGCCTCCCAGGCCACCCGGTACAGGGACTCCATGGCCGGGCCGGCAACGGCGAGCTGATCGCGGGCGATCGGCCGCAGGGCGACCGACTCGATCGATGCCACCGGAGCGCCGGCGCCGTCGGCGAGAGCGAGACGGGCCGTGTCCTGGCCGGTACGGGTCCAGCGGACGCGCAGCACCGTGGCACCGACCGCGTGCAGCACGAAGCCCGAGAACGAGAACGGCAGGCGGATCGTGCTGTCGTCCTGCGCCGAGGCCGGGGCCTCCAGCACGAGCGGGTGCAGAACCGCGTCGAGGAGGGCGGGGTGCACACCGAAGCGCGCGGCTTCGGTGTGGAGCTGGTCGGGCAGGGCGACCTCGGCGAAGAGGTCGTCACCGGCGCGCCAGGCGGCGCGCAGACCGTGGAAGGCCGGCCCGTAGCCGTAGCCCAGGTCGTCGAGGCGGTCGTAGACCCCGTCCAGCGGGATGGGGGTGCCGTTGGCCGGGGGCCACTGGTCCAGGGAAACGCCCGGCGAGGGGACGGAGAACGTGAGCAGGCCGGCCGCGTGGGCGGTCCACTGCTCTTCGCCGGTCCGCGAGTACACGGTGAACTGACGATCGCCGCGCGCGTCGGCCCGGTCGACGGTCAGCCGCAGCTGGGCGCCCGTCTTCTCCGAGAGGGCCAGGGGTGCCTGGAGGGTGAGTTCCTCGACGGTGGCGTAACCCAGCTGCTCGGCCGCGGTGCCCGCGAGCTCCAGGAACACCGTCCCCGGAACCAGGACCGTCCCACCCATCGCGTGATCGGCCAGCCACGGATGCGAAGACAGCGACACCGAAGCCGAGAACTGCACCGCATCACCATCAGGCTCCGTGATCACCGCAGCCAACAACGGATGATCCACAGCCGTCAGACCCAGACCCGACGCATCACCGGAACGCGGCGCATCCAACCAGAAACGCTCACGCTGGAACGCATACGTCGGCAGCTCCACCACACCGGAACCCGGCAGGAACCCCTCCCAGTCCACACCCACACCATGTGCGTGCACAGCGCCCAAGGCGGCGAGGAGGGAACGCTTCTCGGAACGGTCCTTGCGCAGCACCGGAACCACGACGATGCCCTCGGTGTCGGCCAGGCACTCGCCCGTCGGACCCGCAAGCGTCCCGTCGGGCCCCAGCTCCACGAACGCCGTCACACCAAGACCGGCCAGCGTGGCGATGCCGTCGGCGAAACGGACCGCCGAACGCGCCTGAACAGCCCAGTACTCGGCAGTGAACTCCTCAACCACCTCACCGGTGACATTCGAAACGACCGGGATCCGGGGAGCCGAATAGGTCAGGGTCCGGGCGACCTCGGTGAGCTCCGCCAGCATTCCGTCCAGGTGCGCGGAGTGGAAAGCATGGCTCACCTTCAGCCGGCTCGCCTTCACACCCTCCCCGCGAGCCAGCTCCAGGACTTCGAGCACTGCCGTCTCGTCACCCGATATCACGGTGCTGGCAGGGCTGTTGAACCCGGCCACATCCACACCGGAACGGCCCTCGAGCCACCCGGCAACGCGCGCTTCACCC
This sequence comes from Streptomyces sp. NBC_01408, assembly GCF_026340255.1. Taxonomy (GTDB): domain Bacteria; phylum Actinomycetota; class Actinomycetes; order Streptomycetales; family Streptomycetaceae; genus Streptomyces. The sequence goes on from NZ_JAPEPJ010000002.1 coordinate 1,274,290, forward strand.
GCGTTCAGGGCAACCATCGCCCCACCCTCGGCAACACCCTCCATCAGACGCGCCCGCGCACACACCAAACGGGCAGCGTCCTCAAGAGACAGCACACCCGCCACATGGGCCGCCGCCAGCTCACCAACCGAATGACCCACCAGATAATCCGGGGTCACCCCGTAATGAGACAGCAGACGGAACAGGGCCACCTCGACCGCGAACAACGCCGGCTGAGTGAACCCCGTCCGCTGCAGCAGCTCCGGCTCACCCTCGATCACCGCGGCGAGCGAACGGTCCAAATGGACATCCAACGCACCGACGACCTCGTCGAACGCAGCCGCGAACACGGGCTCCGCCGTATACAGCTCACGGCCCATGCCCACGCGCTGACTGCCCTGCCCGGAGAACAGGAACGCAACCGAACCCGCCGAGACGGCCTCGCCCGGGGTCAGTGCCCGCAGAGCATCCAGGATTTCCTCTCGGGTCTCCCCCACGACCACCGCACGGTGATCGAAACGAGCACGCGAGACGGCCAGCGAACGGCCCACAGCCACGACATCCAGCTCCGGCCGCTCCTCCAGGAACGACACCAGCCGATCCGCCTGCTCCGACAGAGCAGCCCCCGACTTGCCCGACACCACCCACGGCACCGGACACGGCACCGAAAGCTCCTCCACCGGAGCTTCGACCTCCGTGACCTGCTCGATGATGAGGTGTGCGTTGGTACCGCTGATACCGAAGGACGAAATGCCCGCCCGGCGCGGACGGTCGAGCTCCGGCCACTCCTGGGCCTGCGTCAGCAGCTCCACCACGCCGGCCGACCAATCGACGTGTGAGGTCGGCTCGTCCACGTGCAGCGTCGCCGGCAGAACCCCGTTGCGCATGGCCATGACCATCTTGATCACGCCCGCGACACCCGCCGCGGCCTGCGTGTGACCGATGTTCGACTTCAGTGAGCCGAGTCGAAGCGGCTCTTCGCGGTCCTGGCCGTAGGTGGCCAGCAGCGCCTGCGCCTCGATCGGGTCGCCGAGCTTGGTGCCCGTGCCGTGCGCCTCCACCGCGTCCACCTCGGACGCCGACAGGCGGGCGTTGGCCAGCGCGGCGCGGATGACCCGCTCCTGCGAAGGCCCGTTCGGGGCCGTCAGACCGTTGCTCGCACCATCCTGGTTCACGGCGGAACCACGGATCACCGCGAGCACCTGGCGCCCGTTGCGCTCCGCGTCCGAAAGCCGCTCCAGCACCAGCAGACCCACACCCTCGGCCCAGCCCGTACCGTCCGCCGACGAGGAGAACGCCTTGCAACGCCCGTCCGGCGACAGCCCGCGCTGCCTGGAGAACTCCACGAACATGCCGGGCGTGGCCATGACGGACACACCGCCGGCGATGGCCACGGAGGACTCGCCCTGGCGCAGCGACTGGGCGGCGAGGTGGAGCGCGACAAGCGAGGACGAGCAGGCGGTGTCGACCGTCACCGCCGGGCCCTCCAGCCCGAAGGTGTAGGCCAGCCGGCCCGAGGCCACACTGGCGGTGTTGCCCGTCAGCAGGTAGCCGTCGTATCCGCCGGACGGCTCGTGCAGCCGCGGCCCGTACTCCTGTGCCGTCGCGCCCACATACACACCGGTGCGGGTGCCGCGCAGCACGGCGGGGTCGATGCCCGCCTGCTCGAAGGCCTCCCAGGCCGTCTCCAGCAGCAGCCGCTGCTGGGGCTCCATCGCCGCTGCCTCGCGGGGACTGATGCCGAAGAACTCGGCATCAAACCGGTCCGCATCGTGCAAGAAGCCACCTGTGGTGGCGTAGGTCTTGCCAGGGCTGTCCGGATCGGGGGCGATGAGCGAATCAAGGTCCCAGCCTCGGTTGGTCGGGAATCCGTCGACCGCATCGACTTCGCTGCTGACCAAACGCCACAGGTCCTCCGGAGAGGCGACCCCTCCCGGCAGCCGACATGCCATGCCCACGATCGCGATCGGCTCGTCAAGGGCCATGGCCTCGTACGCATCGTCATCCTGGCCCTGCCCCTGGTCCAGGCCGAGGAGCTGGCCACCGAGGTGTTCGGCGAGGATGGCCGGGGTCGGGTGGTTGAAAAGGAGGCCGGAGGGCAGTGAGAGCCCGGTGGCCCTGTTCAGCGCGTTCCGAAGCTCGACGGCCGAGAGTGAGTCGAAGCCCAGGTCCTTGAAGGTCGTGTCGATGTCCACGTCGCGCGCCGATCCGTGGCCGAGCACTGCTGCCACGTGCGCACGCACCAGCTCCAGCTCATCGCCTCGCGGCGCGGACCGCTTCGGACCGCTCCGCCTTGCCGCAACGGTCCGGACCCGGACCGGCCCGACCGCCGGACCATCCAGCCAGGAACGCTGACGCTGGAAGGCATACGTGGGCAGATCCACCAAACCCGAACCCGGCAGGAACCGCTCCCACTCCACCCCCACTCCGTTGACGTGCGCCTCTGCGACCGAGGCCAGGAAGCGATCCCGTCCGCCGTCGTCGCGCCGAAGCGATCCGACAGCAACAGTGCTGCCGACGCCGGCCTCGTCGGCCGTGTCACTGAGGGCCGGGGTGAGCACCGGGTGGGCACTGACCTCGATGAAGACGCGGTGCCCGTCGCCCAGCAGAGAACGGGTGGCTTCTTCCAACTGGACGGTCTGGCGGAGGTTGCGGAACCAGTACCCGCCGTCGAGCTCCTCACCGTTCAGCGGCTGCCCGGTGACAGTGGAGAAGAACCTGATGTCACCGGTACGCGGCGTGACGCCGGACAACAGCTCCCGAAGCTCATCCTCCAACAAGTCGACGTGAGCGGAGTGAGAGGCGTAGTCGACCGGAATCGTGCGGGCACGGTATCCCTTGACCTCACTTTGAGCGACGAGGTCGGCCAGGGCGTCCGGGTCGCCGGAGACGACCGTGCTCTCGGGGCCGTTGTGTGCGGCGATATCGATCGCACCGCCCCAATGGGCGATGAGCTCGCGAACCTCGTCGGCCGGCAGAGCTACCGACACCATCCCACCCGTGCCGGCCAGCTTCACGATCGCCCGGCTACGCAACGCGACGATCTTCGCCGCATCCTCGAGCGACAACGCACCAGCAACCACAGCCGCCGCGATCTCCCCCTGCGAGTGACCGACCACCGCATCCGGCTCGATGCCCGCCGAACGCCACAACGCCGCCAGGGACACCATCACCGCCCACAACGCGGGCTGCACCACATCCACCCGGTCAAAATCAGGCGCACCCTCCACACCGCGCAGCACATCCAGCAGCGACCAGTCCGTGAACGGCGCCAGAGCCTGCTCACACTCCACCAGCCGCCCTGCGAACACCGGGGAGGAATCGAAGAGCTCAAGCGCCATGCCCTGCCACTGCGAACCCTGACCAGGGAAGACGAACACCGTCTTACCCGCACCACCCGGCACCGCACGACCCGACACCACACCAGCCGCAGGCACACCCGCAGCCAACGCCCGAACACCCGCCAGAAGCTCGTCGCGAGTCTCCCCCACAACCACCGCACGGTGATCGAAACGAGCACGCGACACCGCAAGCGAACGACCCACCGCCGCGACATCCAGCCCCGGACGCCCCTCCAGGAGGGACACCAGCCGCCCCGCCTGACCAGCCACAGCCTCAGCCGACTTACCCGACAGCACCCACGGCACCACACCCGAGCCGGAGTCAGCGCCAGGCAACTCCTCCTCCGCCGCCAGCTCAGTGCGCCAGTCCGAAAGCACGACGTGGCAGTTCGTACCGCCCACACCGAACGAGCTGACACCTGCGTAGAGCGGCTCGTCCGGCCTCGGCCACGGCTCGAGGCTTCGCTGTACGGCGAGCTTCAACTCGTCGAACGGAATGTCTGGGTTGGGGGTTTCGAAGTTCAGGCTCGGCACGAGCTCGCGGTTACGGATGCAGAGCGCCGCTTTCAGCAAGCCGACGATGCCGGCGGCCCCCTCAAGGTGGCCGACGTTGGTCTTCACCGATCCGACCCGAAGCTCAGCTCCGTCCACGCGGCCGTCACCGAGCACCGCGCCCAGGGCCGACGCTTCGATCGGGTCGCCCAGCTTGGTACCCGTGCCGTGCAATTCGACGTACTGCACCTGCTCCGCGGACACCTTGGCACGCTCGTACGCCTGCCGCAGGACATCCTGCTGGCCGGCCGGACTCGGTACGGTAAGACCCTCGGTCGTCCCGTCGTTGTTCATCGCGCTGCCGTGCAGCACGCAGTAGACCGGGTCGCCGTCCGCTACGGCGGCATGCAGCGGCTTGAGCACCACGAACGCGCCGCCCTCACCGCGTACATATCCGTTCGCCCTCGCGTCGAAAGTGAAGCTGAGACCGTCTGGTGAAAGTGCGCCGAGCCGCTCCGCGCCGATGGTGCTGTCCGGCACCAGATTGAGGTTGACACCGCCGGCGATGGCCATGGCGGACTCGCCGCGGCGCAAGCTCTCGACTGCCAGGTGCACAGCAACCAGCGAGGAGGACTGGCCGGTGTCCACGGCTGCACTCGGTCCGTGCAGACCCAGGGTGTAGGAGATCCGGTTGGCAACGACGCCGCGGTTGAGACCGGTCAGGGTGTGGCGGGTGATGCCTTCGACCCCGTGCTGATGCGTGAGGGCAGCATAGTCGTCGGCGATGACGCCGACGAAGACACCGGTCCGGCTGTCGGCAAGATCGGACGGGAGGATCCTGGCGTCCTCCAATGCCTCCCAGGCGAGCTCAAGCATGAGCCGCTGCTGCGGGTCCATCGACGACGCCTCATGCGGACTGATGCCGAAGAAGCCTGCATCAAAGCCGCTGACGTCCTCGAGATAGCCCCCCGGCCGAGAGAGCAGTTCGGGGCGGCCTGCTGGGGGCGCGCCAATCGCACTGCGGCCGTCGCGCAGCAGCTGCCACAGCTGAGCGGGGTTCTCCGCATGCGGCAGTCGGCAGGAAATACCGACGATGGCGATCTCCTCGGTCGATGCCGACGTGTCCGCTTGGATTTCAGCCATGGTCGAGTCGCCCTACCTATTTGTTACGTACGATGCTTGAGCGGAGGCGCAGCACCCGCAGCCGCGCTGCGGGCGCTGCGCCAATGTGATTCTGTGGCGGCCGGTCAGCCGCAGAGTGACGAGCTGGCGGTCGACTCGTATTTCGAGACGAGCATCCGCTTGAGAACCTTTCCGCTGGACCCCATCGGGAGAGCGTCGGTGAACTCGACTCGACGAGGGTACTTATATGCGGCGAGGCGCTGTTTGCCCCATTCAATGATCTCTTCATCCGTTCCAGAGGTCACGCCCTCCGGGCGGGCAGGCACGACAATCGCCCAGACCTCCTCACCAAGCACAGGGTGCGGAACACCGATAACCGCCACCTGTGCCACGGCCGAATGCCCGAGGAGGATTTCCTCGATTTCGCGCGGATAGACGTTGTAGCCGCCACGCAGAATCAAGTCCTTCTTACGGCCCACGACCGAAAGGTAGCCGTCGCCATCCAGCCTGCCGAGATCGCCGGTAAGGAACCAGCCGTCGATCAGAACCTCAGCGGTGATATCCGGGCGACCGAGATATCCGGCCATGACGTTCGGACCGCGCACCACGATCTCGCCCACCTCACCCGCGGGCAGGAGATCTATCCTGTCGGCATTCGGCCGAGCTATACCGACAGTGATGCCAGTGATCGGAACACCGACTGTCCCGGATCGAAAAGTTAGGCCGGGATAGTGATAGGCAACGCTACAAGAGGTCTCGGTCATCCCGTAGCCCTCGTACACAGGACATCCGAACGCGCTTCGGACATCCTCGAGGGTCTTGACCGGCAGCGCCGATCCCCCGCTGTACATGCGGTCGAGCAGAGGAACCTGCTCTCCCTGGGCCACCGCATCGAGCAACTTGAAATACATTGTCGGCACGCCCATGAAAACCGTGCACCGGTGTTTCGTCATCAGCGCGAGGGCCTCCCGCCCGGAGAACCTCGGCATCATGACGATGGATATACCGGCGCGGAATCCGGTCAGCATGCCGCAAATCTGACCGAAGCCGTGGCTCAGCGGCAAGCACCCGAGCAATACGTCGTCACTCCGGAACGCATACGGAGTGGCGACCATCCTCTCGACGTTGTACAGAATATTCCGGTGGGTGAGCATCACCCCTTTCGGCTCACCCGTCGTACCGGACGTGTAGAACACGACCGCCACATCGTCGGGTTCCCGCACCGCGGAATCGTCGATCGGCGCTGTTTCCCGTGCCGCGTTCTCCAGGTCGACAGTGCCCGCGGGGCCCGGGCCGACAGTGAGGAGCACCGTGCCGAGCGGCTCCGCCGCCTCTCTCGCCCGGGCGAGCAAGGAGGCGGCGCACACCAGGAAATGGGCGTCGGCATCGGTCAGGACGTGATCGATCTCCGACGCGGTCGACATGACATTCAGCGGGATCGCGACGGCGCCGGCCGCCAGCACGCCGAAGTACACAGCGGGAAACTGCGGGGTGTCGACCAGGAGCATGGCGACCCGGTCTCCTGGCCGTACCCCGTTGGCTCGCAGCACGGAGGCGTAGCGACGTGCCTGTTCCCACAGCCACCCGTAGGTGAAATGCTCGGACTCGTAGACCACGGCAGAGTGGACGGGTCGCTGCGCCGCCGTGTCGGCCAGTACGCCGACAACTGACATGGTCATTGCGGCGGCAGTCCGTCTTTCGCGGCGGTGCGAGCGCCGCCACCGCGGAGCTCGGACGTGAACCAGTCTCGGGCACTCGCGGTCGGGATGTTCAATTCCTTCCAGATTCCATGAAGAGCGTGGGCGAAGTTCTCGACATCGTTCTGATCGTGCACGGCAGACGGAGCGATGCGCAGGATCTCCTCGCCCGCGGGCACACTGGGGGCATTGATGGACTGGACGTAGATCCCGTGCCGCTCGAACATCAGCCGGGACGCCCGCTTGCACATATCGTCATCGCCGACGAAGGCCGCAACGATATGGGAGTCCGTCGAAATGAACGGGATGTCGGCCGCGATCAGAAGGCTGTGCAGAAGCCGCGCATTCTCCGAGAGAAGCTTTCGCTCGACATCGGAGGACCGCAGGTACTGCACCGACGCCAGCGAACCGGCCGCGACCGCCGGCGGCAGCGAGGTGGTGAAGACGAACGAGCGCGAATAGGTCCGCACCGCGTCCACGAGGGCCGCCGGTCCCGCTATGTAGCCGCCGACCGTTCCGTAACCCTTTGCCAAGGTACCCATCACAACGGTGAACCGATCGGCTATGCCTTCCCGCGCGGCGATGCCGGCGCCCTGCGGGCCGTACATGCCGACCGCGTGGACCTCGTCGATGAAGGTCGTGGCACCGTACTTGTCCGCAATGTCGGCAATCTCGGCGAGCGGCGCAACGTTGCCCGACATGGAATAGACCGATTCCACGACGATAAGCTTCGGGCAGTCGGCGGGAGCGGCCGCGATCAATTCTTCCAGGTGGGCGACGTCGTTGTGCCTGAAGACGCGCTTCTGCGCACCGCTGTGCCGGAGACCGTCGATGATCGAGGCGTGGTTCTTCGCATCGGAAAATACGACGGTATCTTTCGGAAGCCCCGCCAGCACGGAGAGCGATCCCTCGTTGGCCGTGTACCCCGATGTGAAAAGGAGAGCGGATTCCTTGCCGTGCAGATCCGCCAGCTCATTTTCGAGAAGGACGTGATGATGGTTGGTTCCACCGATATTCCGGGAACCTCCGGAACCTACGCCATGGGTATCGATCGCGGCTTGCATGGCCGCGATGACCTGGCGATTCTGGCCCATTCCAAGATAGTCGTTGCTGCACCAGACGCTTACTTCCGAATCCACCCCATCGAGCCGCGCAGTGGCCATGGGGTAATTACCGGAGAGGCGACCGATCTCCAGGAAATCGCGCTTGCTTTCAGCAAGATCGTCAGCGGTATTCCCACTCAGGTATGATGCCAGGTGAACGTTCATTCACTCGCCTTCTCGACGTAGCGGTTGGATTGACCTGCGAACCGAAAGGTCTGCGCTAGGAAAATTGCGATTTCAGGAGTACCTTGTCGGGCTTGCCGTTGCTATTCATCGGCAGAGCGCTCAAGATATGCATCTTCTCGGGCACGTGAATCGGGGACAGCGCCTCGGCAATTCTCGCCCGGATATCTTCTACTTCGACCACCTCGGCCGGATCGCATTCGATTGCGGCGTGGATATGGTCGCTTCCGTCCTCGTCCCGCACCCCGTATACGGCGGCGTGCCGGACACCCGGGTGGGAAAGAATTTCCGCCTCGAGAACTATCGGATGAACCTTGACGCCACTGACCTTGATGACGTGGGCCACCCGACCCAAGAGAGTCAAATAGCCTCGCTCGTCGAGACAGCCGATATCTCCGGTGAAATACCAGCCGTCACGAAGCACTCGTGCAGTCAATTCCGGATCGCCGTTATAGCCGTCCATCATCTGAGGCGAGCGGACACGAACCTCGCCGATTTCCCCCGCCGCCAACTGCGCACCCGAATCCGAGCTGCAGACGACGACCTCCACCTCAGGGAAGGGCCGACCGACAGTGGCCGCGAGATCCGGGTCGCCGTGCTCCTGAGGTGTCAGGATCGTGATCCGACCGCTCTCACTCGTGGCATACCCCTGCGCCAGAACAGGGCCGAAAAGCCGAAACGCCTGTGCAATTCGAGCGGGTGCCGCGGGGCTGCCGCCGTAGACAATCCGCTTCAGCGAAGACAAGCCCGCAGCTTCCACAGCGTCACTGTCGCGGATTCCCCGCTCGCGCAGATGGTCGAGGAGTTGGAACACGTGATTTGTCGCCATGAACGTCCACGAGACCTCCTTCTCCGCGGAGACGGTGTGCACGAATTTTTCGACATCGAAGGTCTCATGGAGATAGAGCGCTCCGCCCAAGGCGAAGACTGCGTCTGCCATCGCGGCAACGCCATGACTCAGAGGGGTCGACACCAGGATCGACGCACAGTCGTATTCACGACCAACCTCCATCCATGCACGCATTGTGGCTTCCCATGCGCAGCCCGCCAACCGGATGCCTTTGGGCCGTCCCGTGCTGCCACTCGTGAAGCCGATGACGGCCAGCGCATCCGGCTCCCATGACACGGCGCCCGGGGTGTCGGCAACATCGACCCGGCCGACCTCGTTGGGTTCCCCATGCTGAAGTCGCGTTACCGGGATCCCACTACCATCAGCGAGCTCTATCGCGCGCTCCGAACTTTCGGCATCGGCATAGACAGTCACGGCTTCTGTCTCGCGCAAGATTTGGATCTGGTGATCCAGCGGAAGGACCGTTGCCTTGGTACCAGGATTAGTGGTTCGCAAATAGCACACGGCACCGCCGAGCAGATGTGTCGCGTACCGCACGGTGAGCATCTCAGGGCTGTTGGGTGCGACCAGAATCGCTACCACATCCCCCTTACCCACTCCGCAATTGCGCAGCGCAAGGAATGTTTCAGTCACGGACCGAATCAAGTCACCACCGGAGAAGGCTTCGCCACGCCAATGAACGACATCGCGATCCGGCGCGGCTGCGAGCAGTGACAGGATCTCCGAGACATAACTTTGACTTGCACTCCACCAATGCTGGGGCAGGCTCATGGCATCTTCCTTTTATTTCACCAACAGCGATGTCATCCGATTGGGCGATTCAATCCTCGTCATGCAATCGAAGTAACCGGTAGATCGTTCGACTAGCTATAACGGAGGGCCGGAAGGCACCCCGATCTGGGTAGCCGTTCGGCGCACGCGCCGCGGGAGACGCCGCCGGGGGCGGAAGAGGTGTCGCCGTTCGCGGGGGCGGGGGGACGCTCCGGAGCCCGTGCGGGCCAATCAGATCGTGCCGAGGATCGGCCTTGCGGCCGAGATCGCGAAGATCGAGGGGGCACCCGCGAAGCTGAAGTGTCTGGTCGAACGGGGCCGGCTGGACGAGGACTTGCCCTGAACCTCGCTCCATCGCGTGCACTCTGATCACGGGTGTCGGGCGGGTTCGGGGCGGTCTTTCGAGTGCGGGCAGCATGGTGTGCCGGGTGGCCGTCCGGTGCGGGTTCTCCGATGTCTTTCGGGTCGTGGGCGGGTAGGGCGGTCGCGCGGGTCAACTGAGCATGCGCTGCCCGGTCGCAGTCCACAGGTCGGTGAAATCGTTGGCCCAACACCGGCGTTCGGGCAGGCAGCGCTCCTGTCGGAGGCCGGGGGCCCACGGCGTTGACGCGGATCCCGATGCCGCCGAGCTCAAGGGCGGCGACCCGGGTCGGCATCGTGATACCCGCATCGCACACCTCAGGAACTGGCGGGCACTCGTCCGTCACCACGGCCGCCGCAACCACACAAGCACCACGGTCCAAGCCATCGCCGGGCTGCTTTCACGTCGGCAGACCGCCACCCGCAGGCCCGGTCAGCCACGGTGACCTCCGGCGCTGACCGGCACCTTCGACACGTCACCGCCAACCATGCACGGGTTCGTCAGGCACGACCACCGCCTTCGGTACGGCGATGGCGGAGACCACAAGATTTCGCCGAGCCAGCCAACGGCCCTTCAGAAGACCGGCCTCTCCACTGTTCTGGGGCCGGGAAGGGATGATGCGTGCCGTGAAAGAGGCTGCCGCGGCGTCCACTTCGATGTCGGCGTCCTCGAAATCCAGTCGGTGCCCCGTGGCCGGATACCAGGCCTTGTAGACTGCTTCCTTCATGCTGAACAGCAGGCGGTCCCAGCACACACCGGGTTCGGTCGCCCGGAGTCTGCGCAGCCTCGCGATTTCACCAGGCAGGGCAATGCTCTCCAACACGCCTGCGGGCAGCGGCTGATCGGGTTCCGCGTCGATCCCTATCATGGCGACATCGGACGTACGCGCCAGGGCCGCGACGCGATAGCCGGTGCAGTGCGAAATGCTGCCCGTCACGGATTCCGGCCAGCGCGGCGCTCCGTGCCGGCCGGGCAGCAGGGGCCCGGGTGGCAGGCCGAGCTGGGCGAGGCAGCGTCGCGCGCACAGCCGTGCCGTGGCGAACTCACGCCGCCGACTGTCCACGGAGTTGGCGACGACCCTGGCCTCCTCCGGATACAGCTCGGCCGGTGCGGAGTCGTCGTACGCCTCGGCCACCACAACGTTCGGCGGCAGTATCTCTTCGATCACGGAGTTCTCGTCTCGGGCAGCACACGACGGGGGACGTCGCGCAGGTGGCCGGGGCGGCGCCACTCGCGCGGATGGCCAACGCGGCATCTCTCCTCGCCCCGGAGGTGCACCGGGTCCTCGCGGGGCGTCCACAGCTCATGGTTGCCCGGCGCCCAGACGACCTTGGCGAAGTGGTCGCGCAGCGTGCTCAGAGCCCACTCGATGTCCTCGATCAGCTCCCCGGCATCACCAGCGACCAGCAGCCAGTCGTCGTCCGGCGTCGGCCGCAGGTTCGCCACGATCTTCCGGTTCTCCGGATGGCTGACGTGCAGATCGCTGATGCCGAGCAGGTTCGCGGGGGCCATCCGTCACCGGTCCGACGCGGGCGGGCCGGTCAGCGACGGCTCCGCGATGCCGGCCGAGATCGTCTCCATCACCGCCGACGCATGGGAGTTGAGGTAGAAGTGGCCGCCCTCGTACACCTTGAGTTCGAAGCCGCCGACCGTGTGCTCGCTCCAGGCCTTGGCCTCGTCGAGCGTCACTCGGGGGTCGTCGTCGCCGGTGAGGGCGACGACGGGGCAGTCCAGCGGAGGGCCCGGAACGTGACGGTACGACTCCACCGCCTTGTAGTCGCTCCTGACGGCCGTGAGGAACATCCGCAGCACGTCCGGGTCGCCCAGGATCTGGGAGTCGGTCCCGCCAAGCTTCTTGAGCTCGTCGATCAGGCCGTCGTCGTCGCGCTGGTGCACGTTCTCGTCCCGCGTACGCGACGGGGCGCGCCGACCGGAGACGAAGAGGCACAGGGGCTTGATCTCCATGCGCTCCAGGCGCCTGGCGACCTCGTACGCCACCATGGCGCCCATGCTGTGGCCGAAGAGGGCCAGCGGCTTGGTGTCCAGGGACAGCAGCTCCTCGACCACGCGGTCGGCCAGCTCGCCGATGTCACTGACACACGGTTCGCTGTGCCGGTCCTGCCGGCCCGGGTACTGGACCGGCAGCACCTCGATCGACCGTGACAGCGTGCGGGAGACAGGAAAGTAGAAGGTGGCCGAGCCTCCCGCGTGCGGGAAGCAGACGAGCCGGACACCGGCATCCGGCGCCGGGTGGAATCGGCGCAGCCACGCTCCGTCGTGCCTGGTGTTACCTGTCATGGTTCCTGGATGTCCCCTCTGTCTTGCGGTCTTGCCGTCTTGCCGTCTCTGTCCTGCGGTTCTGTGTTCTTGCCGGGTCACATCGGCGGGTTGCCGTGTTTGCGCGAAGGCAGCCGGGCGTCCTTCGTGCGCAGAGCGTCGAGTGCCTCAAGTGCCTCAAGTGCCCGGATCAGTAGGGGCCTTGTCCCGGCGGGGTCGATCACGTCGTGCACGAGTCCGCGTTCGGCGGCGCGATAGGGATGCATCAGCTCCTGCCGGTACTCCTTGGCCGCTGAGCCCGCACGGCCTCGGGGTCGTCCGCCGCAGCGATCTCCCGGCGGAACACCACGTTCGCCGGGCCTTCCGCGCCGATGGAACGCGAGTCCGTGACGATGCAGGAACCGCCGTACGCTTTGCGGAGAATCAGCTGGATCCGGAGGACTTTAGCATGGCATTGAAGTGCTCTCCCGGCTGAAGCCGGGAGATTCCTGCTTACCTTGCGGCAGCGGGCTTGACGCGCTTGGCACGCCTGACGACTGCCCTCCCGGCAGCCGGGATGAGCGCGTGGCCCATCCGGTACAGGTGCAAGACGTTCCGGGCTGCGTTCCAGTCGGCGTTGCCTGACCAGCCGCAGTCCGGGTTCTTGCACACGAACACGGCCTGGGACTCCCGGTTGCCGGGCGTGGTGAAGCCGCACGCGGAGCAGCGCCTGGAGGTGCCAGGGGCCGGGACCTTGTACAGGGTGCCGCCGAGCTGGGCGGTCTTGTACGTCAGCATGGTGACCGTCCGGCCCCACGCCTCCCCGCTGATGGAGCGGTTCAGCCCGGATTTCTGGGCGACGTTCTTCCCCGGCTCTTCGATGGTTCCCCTGGCTGACTTGACCATGTTCGTGATGGTGAGTGCTTCGACCACAACGGTGCCGTATGTGCGGGCGATGACGGTGGTCGTCTGGTGCTGCCAGTCCAGGGCCCGGCGCTTGGCTTTCGCGCGGAGTCCTGCGATCTGGTCGTAGGTGTGGTGCAGCCGGCGGCTGGTGGGCTCGCCGGGCTTGCGGTGCTGCTTACGCTGCGCGGCGCGCTGCTCCAGGTGCAGAAGCCTGGCTTTCTCCTTGCCGGTCAGCCATTCGCCGTGCTCGTACGTTTCGCCGTCCGAGAGGGCTATGGGCACGGTGACGCCCACATCGATGCCGACGTCCGGCCCCTGGTGGGGATCGGGCTTGGCCTCCAAGGTCCGAACACGGAAGGCGATGTGCCAGCCGAGCACGTCCTTGACCAGCCGCGCCCCGGTGATCCGGTTCTCCCCGTTGGCGTGCTTGCCCACGGGCAGGTCCTTGGTCCACCGGAATCGGACCCGGCCCACCTTGGGAATGTTGGCCATGCCCCAGCGGCGGTGCACGCGGGTGATGTTCAGGTCCCGGCCCTGCGGAATGTCCACGGACATCACCGTGCGGAACCGGCCCTTGAAATTCGGGGCGTCGGCGCGGCCGTCCCAGCAGTTCTTCCACGCCTGGAAGTACGTCTTCAACACCGCTTGCGCGGCCTGCGCGGGAAGGACAGCGAGAAAGTCGATGTCCTCGCGGGCCTGGCGGATCGCGGCGTCCGCGTTCGCAAGAGTCCGTTCTTCCTTCGGCATCATCCGCCACCAGGCGTGCAGCAGGTTCCACATGGTGCGGGCCGCGTGCGCCTGGCCATCAGTCTTCAACACCTCGGCGCGCGATAGCGAAAGACGGGCACGGTGCCCGAACTGCCGCTTCACCAGGGAGTCTTGACTCACAACGGAAACCCTAACATTGGCTTATGTCACCACGCTGGAAACCTAACCCCGATGTCAGAACGGGTCGCCATGTTGTTTACAACCTGCACGTTCACTTGGTTTTTGTCACGAAGTACCGGCGGAAGGCGTTCACCGACGCCATGCTGACCCGCACCGAAGAGATCATGGGGGAGGTCTGCGCCGACTTCGAAGCCGAGCTGAAACAGTTCAACGGCGAACAGGACCACGTGCACCTGCTCGTGCACTACCCGCCGAAGGTGCAGCTTTCCAAGCTGGTCAACTCCCTCAAAGGCGTCAGCTCCCGCAGGCTGCGCCAGGAGTACGACAGCCACGTCCGCCGGCACCTGTGGGGCGGACACTTCTGGTCCGGCTCCTACTTCGCCAGCTCATGTGGCGGCGCACCCCTGACCGCCGTCAAGCAGTACATCGAAACCAGCAGCGTCCCGTCTAACCGTCACCCCGGAGGCGCAGAGCACTCCGACGCTCCGCGCCTCCGGGCCAAGGATGGCCTTCACCCCCGCCCTGAAGGGCGGAGCACTGGCCAAGATCAGAGATAGAGTCCATGATCGGCAATGAGAACGGGAGCCACCCCTGCCGGTTGGCTTCTGACCGGGTTGGTATGCGGGCGGGAGTGTCCGCACCGATGGCAGGCCGGGGGTCGACAGTTTCGGTGATCCCGGGCCCTCTTGGTCCGCGTCCTTGACAGGCGCGGCACAGTAGCGCCCGGCTCCGTCAGTGATCGTTGTCGCCGGTTTCGGGTGGCGGCGCACTGCGGCGGGAACCTTCGTCCATGTACCGCCCGCCCCCTGTACTCAGGCCCTCCCCCTGCCACAGAACGGTCACCACAGGCTGGACCGCGGCACCGTCGTCTCCCCTCAGCCGTCCCACCGTCCAGGCCCCCGCCGCCTGCGGCACAGGGCGGGAGCGGAAGCGCCCTGCTGATCAGCAGGGCCCTCGCGGCCGATCGCCCGGACCGAAACCGGCTCTCGGCGGGTCGTACAGACGCACATCGTGACCTGCGGAGATGCCGCTCGTTCGGACGTGTCGCGCGATTCTTACCGGCTGGCCATAAGGGGGTAATGTCGTCCGGTCACGGACGGCAATCGGATCGTCTGTTCAACCCAGGAGAACCAACATGACTGATCTGAACTCGCTGCGGGCAAGCCTTGCGTCAGGTGAGCACGAGTTCGCCGACACCTTGGCCTTCGTCGCCGCGCATTACGAGTATCAGCCGCAGGCGTTCCGCAACGGGGAACTGGAAAATGCCGCAGGTGAGAACGAGGGTTCCTGCAAGACGCTGGGACTGGCCCTGCTGGAAGGGCTGAGCGACCAAGAAGCGCTGTTGGCATTCGGTGAGCACTATCGCAGTGTGCTGGCGACGCCGAACGACACTGATCACGGCAACATTCGCAACCTCATGGCCCATGGCCTGGAAGGGGTGAGCTTCGCGGGGCAACCGTTGGCCCGCAAGATCTGAACAGCGAAATCCGGGCGAGCGCCAAAGGTCACGAGCACCACCCCGTCCATCCGCCCGAGCCGGCCGCTGGCCGAGCAGCCCGTCGTCTTCCTCGGGTCCGAGGGGGAGACCGGTGTTGTCGCGGGCGACCTGGGCGACTTCCTGTGGCTACTGGCCGACGGATTCAGACCCCAGAGTTGGCAGCCATCGCTGAAGGCTCTGCACCACACCAGCGCCGGTCAGCCGCTGCCGTGATCGAGCTGGCGGCCCAGGAGTTCCCGGGCCTTCCGACTGCCGCGACTCGATCACTGTCGGTAATCGTCGACCGCGTGAGCGCCGGTATTACTGACGAGGACCGCCGCCTGAAGCCGGCCCCGCGCCGCCGACCACGCGGAACCCCAGGGCGCTCAACGCAGCCTGGGAGACGGCGCGCAGGGTCGGCAGGTCCTCAGCCGGCATCGAGAATCCGTGGCTGCCGGCATGCTCGACGAATTCCGCCGGAAGTTCGAGGTTGTACCGCTCGACGTAAGCGGCGAGGTCCACTCGCCAGACGAAACGGCCGTCGGACAGCAGCGACGATCCGCCGGGCACGCGGAAAGCGCCCCCGATGACATCAATCGTCAACTCCATGATGTCGAAGATCGGATGTCCGGAGTCGAGGTACCGCTTCACCTCCGCCTTCGGATAGGGCGCCTGATCCCGCACCTTGTCCCCGATGGGTTCGCGGAACACGGCATCGTTCTCCGGGTCCATCTCCCGGTAGAAACCGATCATTTCCATTCGGGTCATCTTCCTTCCAGCATGGGGAGGAATACCCTCCAGTAGCCGCCCCTGTCGATCTGTGGCGTTTGCCCCGGGCCCCCCAGTCTTTCGACGCCGACGCGGTCCGTCGGCGCGCGCACGGTGGTGCCGAGTTCGTTGGCGACGCGCTGGGCGACCCAGGATCCGTCCGCACCGGAATGGCGCACCATGAGCCTGAGAAGTCCACCATTGTAGTGGGGATTGTCCGGTCGGGCCGTGGGTCACCGGATCGCCGGCGGGGATCCGGTTGTCCTCCATGTAGTCCATGCCGCCGTGGCACGGTGACAGTCCCAGGGGGTCGCTGCGCCGGTGTGGATTGCCGACGTACGCGACGGGGTCGGGTGCCGGGGTGATGCCCAGCGGGTCGGGGGAGGCGTAGCGTCCCGACTCCGGGTCGTAGTAGCGGAACCGGTTGTAGTGCAGCCCCGTCTCGGGGTCGAAGTACTGCCCGGGGAAGCGGAACGGTGTGTAGGCGGTGCTCGACGCCGCCCATGCCGTGGACCCCCACACGGTGCTGCGGGTGTGCCAGGCCAGCTCGCCGGACTCGTCGACGAGCTCCCTGGGGGTGCCGATGAGATCGGTGACGATGGAGAAGAACCGCTCGTCGACCGCCTCCTGGGGGCGTCCGCCGCGAACCTGCGCTCGGTCTGGGTGAGTGGGCGCACACCCTGGTGGTCCCGGGACAGGGTGATGCGGTCGGCCCCCGGGTCTCCCTGGACGGTCTGCTCGCAGAGCGTGTCGCCGTCCCAGGTGAACGTGATGTGTTCCAGGACGGTGCCGTCGTCGGCGAGGTGCTGCTTCGAGATGCGGCGGCCCAACGCGTCGTGCTCGTAGCGCACCCGGCCCGCGCGCGTGATGGTCGTGCCGGTGTAGGCGCGGCTGCCGGTGGCTTCCTGCCCCGGCTGCGGGCACAGCGGGGCCGCCACACTTCGGCGGCCCCGCAAGCGGTCACCTCGCAGGTACCGGCGCCCACAGGCTGACGCTCCACACGTCCCCGTGCCCGGCGTGGTAGCCCCGCTCCTCCTCGTCGTCGTCCACGACGATGACGGAGACGTTGGACGCGGCCGCCCGGTATTCGAGGAAGCCGCCCTGGTCGGTCGCCTTGAATTCCGGGGCTCCGGGGACGCGGGCGAGCGCGTCCCGCACGTCCTCCCAGGCGACGTAGCGGGGGAACTCGACCCCCATGGTCAGGGCCCATTCCTCCGCCATGTCGTAGCCGGACGCGAGCCGGTGCAACTCGATCGACCCGCCGGACATCACCCACTCGTCGCCGGGATTGAAGTAGAACTCGACGAATCCGTAGTCGCGGCGCAGTGACTCACCGCCCTCGTCGACTACTTCGACGAAGCGGTGGAGGACGGCCCGGTCGACCTCGCCGAGGGTGGAGCCGATGCCGATCCCGTGCAGGCGTCCGGTCGCGATGGACGAGGCCAGGAATTCGATGCCGGTCACGGCCAGTTCTCCAATTTGTCGATCAGGGCTTGCACTTCGGAGGAGCGGTTCTGTGTGTTGCGCCAATTGTGGTCGATGTGGATGTGCGGCTCCTTCGTAGCCCGGTCGGAGGCGATAACGCAACGGGGGACGTGAATCAGCCTGGTCGCCCGGTCAGGTCGCGGCGGCATCGCCGACGCCGTCATCCGCACGGGTTCGGCGTACGGCGAAGAGGGTGCCCGCACCGGCAGCCAGCAGCACGCCCGCGCCGCCTAGCAGCCACAGGGTGGGGTCGGCTCCGGTCTCGGGGAGCGCGCCCGGCGGTGTGGACTCGGTGGCGCCTGACGCGGTCCGGTCGGCTGCCGGTGCGCCGGGAGCGGCGGCTGTACCGGGAGGGGCGGCTGTACCGGCAGTGCCTGTCGCCCCGGACGCGGCCTCGCCCGTGTCCGTCCCGGGACCGGGACCGGGACCGGGACCGGGACCGGGACCGGCACCGGCACCGGTGATGCGGAACGACGCCAGGACGTTGTTCTGCCCGGCATCCGGCGTGCACCGCGCGTGGATCTCGCCCGGGTAGGCGACGTCGCCCCTCGCGTCCTTCAGGGCGAGATGTACTACGAGGTCGCCGACGGTGATCCGCGCGCTGCCCGCCTGCCTGAAGGTGAGCGCCGGTGCGGAGCCGGACGCCTCGACGTGGAAGGACCCGGCCGCCGGGATGCCGGCCTTCACATCGACCGGCACCTTTACCCGGCTGTCCCCCTCCGGGGACGCCACGCGGACCTGCGCCTCCGCCGCACCCTCCACGGTCGTCACACCGATCCTGCCCAGCGCCTTCGCAGCGTCCGCGGGCACCGGCACCGCGGCGTTGACGGGAAAGGTCAGGGTGGGCCTTCCGACCTCGGCCGACTCGGGGACGTCCGAGTGGATCCGCACCGTGACAGGCAGATTCCCGATCAACCCGGTCGAGCACGTGTACCGCAGTGTGAGCGTCACCGGGTCCGCGGCAGCGGGACCGGTTCCTGAGAGTCCCAGCACCCCGCCCGCAACGGCGGCAACCGTCGCCAGTCGAAGCGGGCCGCGCGGCACCGGAACGTTCCGGACGGCACGGGCCGTCCCGCGCCGGTCGTGCGGGTTCTGGGTGTGCTTGCCAGTTCTCATGCTGACCCCCGTCAGGGTGTTTTGATCTCTTGGAGGAGTACGAGGAATGCGCAGTGCAGCGATGTGCCGGTCACGGCCGGCCGCTGTTGCGGCCCGCCAGAAAGACCCGGGTCAGGTGATCTTGGAGTTGAGCGTGGCGGAACTGATAGACCGCGCCGGCCTGGCGCAGTACATCCCGCTCGCACGCGTCGTCGAGGAAGGCGACCAGCCGCCAGGGCAACTGCCCCGTGAGCGGCAGCCAGATGCGCGCGAGGGCCACCCACTGGCCCCAAGCGGTGAAAGCGAGTCCGTACGCGAGTCCGCCCGCGAAGGCGGCTTCGATCCCGAACGCGAGCCCCAGCAGGAGTCCCCACACGGGCCCGGCCGTGAATGCGTTGGCGCATCCGGCTCCCGTCCCGAACACGAGCGCCCACACCAGCAGATGGAAGACCACGTTCCTGCGGTCTTGGCCAAGCAGCTCCGAGGAACTGACACCCGATCTGATGTCGACGGGAACTTCCAGCCAGGCCATGAGCCCGAACACCGACCCGACCCCGAGCCCGAGCACGGGCACGAACACGAGGCCCCCCACGAGCCCGCCGTCCAGGCCGTCCCCGAGCCCCAGGGACTCGACCACGACCCTGTCCAGGAACAAGAGCACGAGCGCGGCCAGGACCCCGCACGCGAGCCCCAGCCGGAACCTGGGGAGGACCCCCGTACGCCTGTGCCCGGTCCTGCCGAAGACCTGGATGCGTACGCGCGACGGCTCTGCCGCGCCCTGCGACACGAATCCGTACACGAGCCCGAAGAACAGCCCGTTCACCAGCCCGTGCAGGAGCCCGACCACGAGCCCCCGCACGAGCGCGAACCTGAGCCCGAACGATGTCGCGATCAAGTCCACGGGAACGTTCCCGACGGCGGTCGTCACCCCGAGGGCCAGTGCGGCCAGGAATCCGATCACGAGCATGCGCGAGGAACGGCTCATCGTGGTGCCCAGCTGCCACCAGGCGAGGTCACGTGCCGGGACGCCCGTGCCCGCCCTGCCGAGTCGGTCCAGGTGCGCGGCAAGGTAGCCGAGCCACTGCTGCGCACGGTCGGGGTTCCAGTCCTGCCGCCGACGACCGCCGCTGCCGCCGTCGGTCGGCGAGGGCTCGTAGGCGGCCGGGGTGAACGCGGCCAGGAGATGCCTCTGCAGGGCCTCCGGGGAGTCGAACGTGGCGGTGTCCAGGAGCCGTACGGGGTCGGATCCGGAGACGTCGCTGTAGACGGCACGGGCCATGGCGACCATCAGCGGGGTGACGAGCACCCTGGCCACGTTCTCCGCGCCCGGGCTGCGCCGGTGCCTGCGCAGCTCGTCCAGGACCGGTTCCCACACGGTGCTGCGCGTACCGCCGTCCGTACCCGGACGGCTGGTGAGAGGCAGGTAGAGGGCGACGTCGTCCAAGGTCAGGTCGTCCAGCTCGACGACGGCAGCCTTCGGGAACGGGCGGGTCTCCACGGCCTCGGCGTACTCCCCGGGCCGGCTGGTGAGGAGCAGCGGGGTGGTGGTGCGGTCGAGCTCTTTGAGCGCTGCACGCCGCAGGCCGCCGGCGATCTCGTCGAACCCGTCCATGACGGGCAGGATCCAGCCGGTGTCGACCAGCGCGCCGGCCAGATTCCCTTCGTGTGCGGCGGGAGCGGCGAGGCCGTGGTCGCGTACCAGCTGGTGGCACATCCAGTCGCGCAGGGAGACGGTGGTCGGGTCCCATGATCCCAGGCTGAAGATCACCGGTACCGGCTCGTCCGGCGTACGGGCGTCCAGCCAGTCGAGGACGAAGCGCAGGGTCAGGATCGTCTTGCCCGCCCCGGCCGCACCGAGCACCACCAGCCGGCGGGACGGGATGGACCGGTACACCTCCACGATCCGGTCGATGCGGCCGGCCAGTGCGAGCGGCGCCGGATCCGCCCCGGGCGGTGCGTTGAGGATCTTGGCCCAGTGATCGAGCAGGCGCGCGTCGGCCTTCCGGAAGCACACGGGGAGCGGGAACGGGTCGTGCACATGCCGCCGCCGCTCCTCCTTCCGCCATTGGCCGGCCACCCTGGAGGCGAGCAGCCCGGCCGCCTCCCGCAGCTCCGGCGCACCGGGGAGCGGCGTTGTACGGGGAAGCTCCTCCAGTCGGCCAGGATGCGCCGGCAACCCGATCGACGAGCTCAGTTCGCCGATCTCCTGCGGACCCACCTGCCGGTACCAGCGGTCCACCGGGCTCGCCGCGAGCGTGCCGAGCCCGTCGGAGCGGTAGTGCTTGGTGATGACGCCGATCACGTACCCGCCGCTCCACACCGGGGCCCCCGACATGCCCTCCCAAGGCGAACGGCCCCGCTCGGGGTCGTGCTCCGGGGAAGACTTCAGACTTATCTCCAGACTGCCCTCGCGCTGGTTCGACAACGGGGTGGTCTCACCGCGCGCGTGGTGGGAATCCCGATACGTCACGGCCGCACCGCCGTCCGGCGACGCGGTCCCGGCACGCAGTCTGAACCTCGGGAATCCCAGCGCTTCGCACTCCACCGGCTTCGAGACACGGGCGAACCGAACCGGCGCAACCTCAGCACCGGCCGGGCTGCCCGCGGCCGGGCTGCGGACGGCTGCGTCCTCGATGGCGATCAGCGCGACGTCCGAGGCGGAGTTCACCCAGAACGGCTTGCCCCGCAACTCCCGCGTACCGCCGTCCTCGGTGAGAAAACGCACCTGCACCGTCGCCGCGCCGCACACCACGTGCGCGGCCGTGAGCACCACGTTCCGGGCCACCTGGTAACCCGACCCGCGCCCTCCGGCGCCCGCGCCGCACGTGGTGATGACCTGGACCGCCCGCCGCCGGTCGAGCCCGTCCGGCTCCATCGCCCCGCCCACGACGGCGCTCACTGCTCGTGTGCGTCAGCGCGGCCGGAGATGAACGGCGGTTCGTCCGCCCCCGCCGAGGCCGGCTGCAGCACCAGTGAGATGCGCTGGGCCGAGACGGCGCTCACCGCCGCCTCCGCACCGGACTCCACCACCCAGAACCGCACCTTCGCCCCCGCCTGCCCGGACCGCTCCAGCGCGACCGACAGCTCCAACTCGATCGGTCCCAGCTCGAAGCGCAGCGCCTCGCCCTCCGCCGCGGCGATCGCCCGGCCCAACTCCTCCCGTAGATCCCTGATCACGCTCGTCAACTCGATCACACCGTGCCCCTTGCGCTCCCTGGCTTTTCAGCCGTTCTCCGTCGCATCTCTGCAACCATGACCGGACACGCTGCAGAGCCGATGAAATTCCGATGATGTGCGAAAGCAGGGCTTCTCCATGGACAGCGAACCTCCCGAGCAGCTCCGGATCGCGGTGCTCGGGCCGTTACGGGCGTGCCGGGGCGGAGCACCGCTGGATCTGGGGCCCGTCAAACGGCAGGCCGTGCTGGCCGCGTTGCTGCTCAGCCGGGGGGCCGTGGTGAGCCATGAGCAGCTGATGCACGGAGTGTGGGGGTCGGAGCCACCCGCATCCGGCCACAGAGTGCTGGCCAGTCACGTCAACCCGCTGCGCCGGGCGCTCGACGCGGACGGCACCCGCCATACGGAGTCGGTGATCCGCAGCGGAAAGGGCTGGTACCGCTTCGCCGTCGACGGGGTCCGGCTCGATGTGGCGGACCTGACCGAGCGGGGCGTCGAGGCGCGGCGCACGAAGGCGTCCGGCGAGCTGGCCAGGGCCGTCGACCAGCTGTCCTCGGCGCTCGCACTGTTCCGGGGCGAGCCGCTGGCCGGCCTGCCGGGGTTGTTCGCGCAGGCCGAGCGGGAGCGGCTGTCGGAGCGCCGGCGAGGGCTCCGGCTGGACAGACTCGAATGCCTGGTCCTGCTCGGCCGGTTCGGTGATGCCCTGGACGACCTCACGATCCTGTCCCCGTCCGACCGGTACGACGAGTCGCTGCTGGCGCTGCGGATGCGGGCCCTGTACGGCTGTGAACGCCAGGCGGAAGCGCTGAACGCCTATCAGGGCATGCGCGTACGGCTGCGTGACGAGCTCGGCGTCGATCCGGGGGAAGAGCTCCACCGGCTGTACGAAGCGGTGCTGCGCCGCGACGACGAACACCTGCTCGGTCCGGCCGCTGCGCGCTCCGCCGCGCAGCCCGCCCGGCCCCGGACCCGTCGGACCGTCAATGAACTGCCGGGCGACGCCGGCCGCCTCGTCGGCCGGGAGGCCGAGCTCGCGCAGCTGACCGAGGCTTATGCGCCCGGTTCCCTGTCGATCGTGACGGTGGACGGTACGGCCGGTGTCGGCAAGACCGCGCTCGTCGTGCGCGCGGCCCGTGAGCTCAGCGACCAGTACCCGGACGGCAGCCTGTTCGTGGACCTGCGCGCGCACAGCACGCAGCGGCGGCATACTCCCGAGCAGGCACTGCAGCGCCTGCTGCGCTCCCTGGGAGCAGCCAAAGGCGAGTTGCCGAGCGACCTCGAAGAACTCACCGCCGCCTGGCGCGCGGCGACCAGCCCGCTACGGCTGCTCCTCGTGCTGGACGACGTCCAGGACGCCGACCAGGTGCGACCGCTGCTGCCCGCAGGAGCGGGAAGCAGGGTACTGGTGGCCGGCCGCCGACGGCTGCCCGAACTGGACGCCGACCGACGGGTCACGCTGGAGCCGCTGAGGAGCGGAGGTGCGGTGCTGCTGATCACGCACATCATCGGGGAGGAGCGCGCGAGCCGCGAGCCGGAGGCGACGCGCCGGCTGGCCGGGCTGTGCGACGGGCTGCCGCTGGCACTGCGCATCGCCGGGTCCCGGCTGCAGGACCGCCGCACCTGGACGGTGGAGTACCTGGTGGGCCGTATGGCGGGCGACGAACGCCGACTCGGCGAACTGAGCATCGGGGACCGCAGCGTCGAGGCGGCCTTCCGGCTGTCGTACGACCAGCTCGCACCCGACCAGCAGTTCGGATTCCGCGCCCTGGGCCAGGCACCGACGGTCGAGTTCGATGTGCTGGCGCCGGCGGCCATGCTCGGCCGGCCGCCCCACGACACCGAGCGGATCCTGGAAAGCCTGGTCGACGCGAACCTTCTGCAACAGCCGCGTCCGGGCCGCTACCGGTTGCACGATCTGGTCCGCGTGCACGCGCGGCGCCTCGCGGAAGCCCTGCCCGACGAGGCCGCCGGCACGCGCACGGCCGCCCTGCGCCTCTACCTGGACGCCGCCCGGATCGCCAGTGACTGGGGCCTCCCCACCGGTTTCCCCACCGGACCCCAGCCCTCCGGAGCACCGTTCGCGACCTGGAAGGACGCGGAGATCTGGCTGGATGCGGCCGGTGGAGAGCTCGTCGACGTCGTCGGACAGGCCGTGGTCCTCGGCGAGGTCGACTACGCGTGCTGGATCGCCGAGGCGCTGGTCGACTACTTCACGCGGCAGGGCCGCTACCACGAGTCCCAGACCGCTCTCGAGATCGCGCTCGCGCACGTGGACGAGGCCACCGACCCGCGGATGGCGCTCGCCCTGCGGAACTGTCTTGCCTACACCGGCGTGTACCAACGCCGGTACACGCAGTCGCGGACCGTGTTCACCGAGGCGCTCCACCTCAGCCGGCGCGGCCTCGACTCGATCGAAGAGACCCGGGCCCTCATCGGGCTGGCGTCCGTCGACGTGAGTGTGGGTGAGGCCGACCAGGCGATCTCTCGTGTCGCCGAGGCGCTGGCCGTGTACCGGGCGCCGCACAACGACTGGATCGCCTCGATCGGATTCGTCATCAAAGGCCTCGCCCACCAGTTGGAGGGACGGAACGAGGAGGCGCTGGCCGGCTTCGCCGAGGCCCGGACCCACGCCGACAGGGGCCGCAGACCGCGCATGCTCGGCAGGGTCCTGAGCTTCGCCGCCGAGATCCACCTCCGCCGCGGCCGGTACGCCGAGGCCAAGAGCCTGCTCCGCCAGGCGGTCCACCTGGTCGGGGAGGCCGGGGACGTCTTCCTCTGCGCGTGCAGCCTGACCCGGCTGGGCACGGCGGAGCAGGGCGTGGGGGATCCGGGTGCGGCCGTGGCCCTCCATCACCAGGCCCTTATCCAGCACCAGTTGCTGTCTCCGCTCACCGAACCCGCGTACGACTGGCTGGAGATGGACATTCGCTCGCGCCTGGGCCGCGCCTACCTGGCGACGGGCCGCATCCACGAGGCGCTCGGGC
Source organism: Streptomyces sp. NBC_01408 (assembly GCF_026340255.1). Taxonomy (GTDB): domain Bacteria; phylum Actinomycetota; class Actinomycetes; order Streptomycetales; family Streptomycetaceae; genus Streptomyces. Next base: position 1,299,222 of record NZ_JAPEPJ010000002.1, read on the forward strand.
AGTTCCAGGCCGTGCTCGAACTGCCGGACCGCCGGCCTGGCGCCCTGTAGACCCATGCGGGTGAGCCCGCCGAGGCACGTATGAGGGAGGGGGCCGGTGCGGGATCCGGTCCCCTCCCAGGGGCGGCGAAGGGGGTCGCCGCCGGTTCAGCAGGCGATCAGCAGCCGCTGGTCCGGAAGCGGCAGGCCGTGATCAGCGCGGCGGCGTGCTCCTCACCGCGGGCGTCCTCGGTACGGACGTCCTCGGGCAGGACCTGAAGGGCATCGATGTCGAACTCCGCCATGGCGGTCTCCTTCTGTGCGGATGGAACTGCGGGTGCAACGCCGGACCCGGGCGGGCCCGGCAGCCGGTGGCCGACGGCCACCGGACACTCAGGGGTGGGCGGATTCGCCCTCGGGCAGCCAGGCTCGCGGGCCGCCGTACCGCAGGCGCAGCAGCAGCGACAGGCTCCCGGCCAGACCGGTGGCGTACTCGGCCAGCACGGCCTTGCGGTTCTCGTCGGGCACCAGCAGCCGGCCGTCGCGCAGGACCGCCTGGGCCGACATGTGCTCGACCAGCAGCTCGGCTCCCGCGCGGTGGCGTGCCTCGCCCGTCAGCTCGGCGGCGTCGAGCAGGAACTCGGCGTTGCCCGCGAGCCCGTGGCAGGTGGCGGCCGAATCGGTCACCCTGCCCGCCCGGACTGCGGCGGCCGCGCCCTCCACCAGATCGGCCAGGCCCTCATCGCGGGTGCCGGTGGCGGACCCGAGGCGGACCAGGAAGGTGCCGACGCCGGAGGAGCCGCTGCACCAGTGCCGGGCCAGGTCCGGGGAGTCCGACAGGTGCCGGGCCCGGTCCACCGGCCACAGCGTGCCCGCCGGTCCGCGGCGGGCGGCGTCGGCGAGGGTGGCGCCCGCCGCCACGGCCGCGGCGCGCAGCCGCTCGTCACCCGTGGCCTCCCAGGCGAGGAGCAGGAAGGTGCCGACGCCGGCCACTCCGTGCGCGAATCCGTAGTGCCAGGCGCCCGCCAGACCGGAGTCGAAGTCCTCGGGCACCGGCCAGAAGACGCCCTCGGGCGTACGCCGGGCCGCCGCCAGCAGTCCTTCGGCGGCCTGCGCGGCACGGTCGAGGAAGCGCGGGTCCCCGGTGGTGCGCCAGAAGTGCAGCTGGGCCAGGCCGGCGCCGGCCGCGCCGTGGCAGACATCGGGGTTGGGCCACTCCACGGGCAGCGCCAGGGCGAGCGCGACGGCGCGTTCGGTGAGCGCCGCGTCCTCCAGCGCCCGGGCGGCGTCGAGCAGGGCCCAGGCCGTGCCCGAACGGCCGAAGTGGAGTCCGGGCAGGTTGCCGGGCAGCGCCTCCTGCCGGTCCGCCGTCCAGACCGCGGCCGTACGCAGCCCCGCGCGCAGGGCCTCCCGGGTGACCGGCGGTCCGTACGGGGACCCGTAGGCGGTCCCGCAGGAGGTCCCGTACGGGAACCCGGCCGCGAGGTCGTCCGCGTGACGCAGGGCCCGGGCGAGCACGCTCACCCCGCCCGCCGAGCCGTGCTGGAGGGCCACCGGGTCGCAGGTCTCGCCGAAGGAGTCCGCAGCCCAGAGCCGGTCGGGGTCCGCCGGGCGCATGGTGGCCAGCAGGTGGGCGATGCCGTCGTGCAGCAGCCGTGCACGCACCTGCGCCGGCCCCGTAGACCACCCCGTAGACCCCGTAGCCCCTGTAGACCTCGCAATACCAGCGGGTGCGGCCGGTGCCGCCGATTCCGCCGGTGCCGCGCCGCCGTTGAGGGCCCCCCGAGCCCGCTCCAGGGTCCAGCGGTCCGCGGGCACGTCCCGCATCAGCCCCCGGACCAGCGGCGCGAACCGCCGTACGAGCGGCTGGTCGCGGGCCAGCAGCTCCAAGAGCCGGGACAGTCGCTCCTCGTCCGGGCGGGCCCCGGCCTCGGGCCGGTCCGCCGCGAAGAGCGGATCGGCGCCGGTCAGGGTGTGCAGGACGGTGGCGCCCAGGGCGTAGAGGTCCACGCCGGGGCCGAACGCGGGCGCCACCTGATCGGCGGCGCGCAGTTCGGGGGCGGTGTAGCCGGGGGTGGCGCCGAGCACCCAGCGTTCGCCCTCCGCGGCGGCCATCTCCAGGTCGATCAGCCGCAGCCGCCCGTCGGGGGTGACCATGACGTTGTTGGGGTTGAAGTCGTGCAGAGTGACGCCGAGTTCGTGGGCGGTACCGACCAGTTCGAGCAGCTGCCGGACCAGGGAGTCAGCGGTCCGCTCGTCGGGGCAGGCGGCGCCCTCCCGGACCAGCCGCTCGGCGACGGTCCGGCGCAGGGTCGCTCCGGGCACCGACTCGGCGACCAGGAACGCGCTGCCCTGCTGCTCGAACACCTCGACGAGCCGGGGAACCCGGTCGGGGAACCGCTTGCCGAAACGTTCCAGCAGGGCCGCCTCCCGGCGCAGCAGGTCTCGTACGTCCAGCCCTTCGAGGCCGGCGCCCACATGAGCACGGGCCTGCTTGACCACCACCTGGTCGCCGGTGGCGGTGTCCTCCGCCCGGAACACGCCCCCCTTGTTGGAGTGCTGGATCGCGCCTCGTACGAGGTAGCGCTCGTGCAGCAGCACCGGCTTCGCGGTGGCGGTGCTGCGGGCCGGAGCCACCGGGCGGCCCGGGAACGGGTCGCCCGCCCAGGACGGCGGGCTGTACCAGGCGTTGCGCTCGTCGGGGACCGGCCGGCCCTCGGGGTCGGTCAGGCGGGCGGCGAAGGCCCCGTCGGCCGTGAGCTCGGGGGCCGCCGCGAACACCCCGTAGCGGTAGTAGACCTGACTGTCCGGCAGATAGCGTCGGTCGGAGAGCACCGCGGGGCCGGGCAGCCCCACCGTGGCCCGGTGCAACTCCTCGGCGAGCAGCCGGAACTGTGCGTCATCGGCCGGGTAGACCGTGATGAACTTGCCGCCCCCGCCCCGGGCGAAGCGCCCCGAGACCAGGGCGGCGACCCGCGCGGGGCTGGCCGCGAACTTGAACGGCGCCCGGTGGGCGGTCAGTACCTCGGCGGCCCGGGCCAGGACCAGCGGGGCCGAGAGCGGGGTGGCCGAGACGTGGAGCTTCCACCCCTGGGCGCGGCGGACGGCACCCCCCGGCCGGACGTGGCACCAGAACTCGCCCGGTTCCACGACCCAGTCCACCGGCGCCCCGGCCCGGCCGGTCCCGCCCCGCGCGAGGACGGCGCGTACCAGGTCGGGCAGCAGCGCCAGGTCCGCGGGACCCTCTGCGCGTGTCCGCCGCGGCCCGGTGAGGGACCGGGACGGAGTCTCGGGCAGTGATGACACGCTCAACGACCTCGCACTTCGCACGGCGGAACCAAGAGGCGGACGGGGGGCCAACGGGCCCCGGTGGGCGCCCCGCCCGTAGGCCCGGGGGCACCTCTCAGCGGTGACTGGAGAGCGACTGTGACGACACGGCCACCCCCTAAAGGGAGGGCCGGATGTGGTCGTCGCCCCAGCTCGTGTCGAGAAGGTCCCCGGCGAGGACCACGGTCGCCCCGCCCTGCGCACCCCGCTGGTGCCCGGCGGCCGCCCCCGGCCCTGCCTCCGTTCGGGCGGCGAAGGCGCCGCCGGCCAGCAGGACCGCGACGAGGAGCAGACAGCGGAGGGTTCTGGACATGGCACAGCTCCTGGATGGGGAGATCATGGACCGGCGGCGAACGCCCGCGTCGGGCGGTTCACGCCGTATGTCGGCATATCGGCCTGATGGGGTGTGGCCCGGCCGGATGCTCAAGGCTCATACCTACATGCCCCCTTGGTCCACCCCTGTGAGCTGGCAATAGCCTGCATGGCACGGAAGTAGCAGGGCCGCATCGCGGGGGAAACCATGACAATCCAGACAAACTCCATCGATCTGCCCCGGCTGGACGCCCGGGCCGTCGCCGTCTTCGAGTACGCACTGTCGCAGGGCAGCCTCAAGAGGTGGCCGCCCGACGTGCCCGAATGCCTCGGCATGAGCCTGGAGGAGGCCGAGGGGGCCCGCCGCACCCTGCTGCTGCTCCGGTTGCTGCGCCCGGCGCCCGGCAGCCCGGAGGAGCTGATCCCGGTCAGCCCGGACGCGGCCGCGGCGGAGGCGGTCGGTCCGCTGGAGGCCCAGGTCGCGCGGGCCGCCGCGCACGCCCAGTCCGTACGCGAGGACCTGCACTCCCTGATACCGCACTACCGTGCCGCCCGACGCGAACGCGACCACCGGCAGGGCGTGGACGTGCTGCCCGACCTCGCGGCCGCCTCGGCGATGCTCACCGAGGAGTCGGCCCGCTGCCGGGAGGAGGTGTTCAGCATTCAGCCGGGCGGCGGCCGGGCCCCGCACCGCCTCGGCGACGCCATCGAACGGGACCTCGCGATGCTGCGTCGCGGGGTCGTGATGCGCACCCTCTACCAGCACTCGGCGCGCGCCAGCCTCTCCACCCAGGGGTACGTGGAGACCCTCACGGAGGCCGGCGCCGAGTACCGCACCGCCGCCGAACTACCTGACCGGGCCGTGGTGTTCGACCGCTCGGTGGCCTTCCTGCCCCGGCGTGCCGACGGCGGCCCGGGCGAGGGGGCGGTACTGGTCCGGGACCCGGACGTGGTGGCGTACCTGTGCCGGGTCTTCGACCAGCACTGGTCCGGCGCGACCCCGTTCCACGGCAGCAGCGAGGCCGCATACAAGGAGGTCGGCCCGAGCCTGCGCCGTGCGCTGGTCGGGCTGCTGGCCGAGGGCGCCAAGGACGAGGTGATCGCCCGGCGGATGGGCATGTCCCTGCGCACGTGCCGCCGCCACATCGCCGACCTGCTGGAGGAGCTCGGCGCCGAGAGCCGGTTCCAGGGCGGCGCCCTCGCCGAACGCGCCGGACTCACCACGGCGGACTAGCCACGGCGGATCGGCCACGGCGGATCGGCCACGGCGAAGGAAATCACCCCGGGTGATCGGCACCCGCTGTGTCCGTGCGGCGCCCGAACCGGTCAGCCAGCCGCACCGGCATTCCACGGACGGGACGGCGGACGCCGACGCGGTGTCGGGGTACGCCGTCCTCGGGTGGGGCGAGTTGCGGGAGGTGGTCCGCGCGGTTGTCCCGCTTACTTCGGGTCGCGGTTGAAGACCGCCTTGGACCAGTGGTAGCCGAGCACGGTGAGGGCCAGGCACCAGGCGACCGCGAGCCATCCGTTGTGGCCGATCTCGCTGCCGAGGAGCAGGCCGCGCAGGGTTTCGATGGCCGGGGTGAAGGGCTGGTACTCGGCGATCGGCTGGAACCACCCCGGCATCGCGTCGATCGGGACGAAGGCGCTCGAGATGAGCGGCAGGACGATCAGTGGCAGCGCGTTGTTGCTGGCCGCCTCGGCGTTCGGGCTGACCATGCCCATGCCGACGGCGATCCAGGTGAGTGCCAGGGCGACGAGCGCGAGCAGCCCGAACGCCGCGAGCCACTCCAGCGGCGTGGCGTTCGTGGACCGGAAGCCGATGGCCACCGCGACGGCGCCCACCAGGACCACGCTGGCGATCGACTGCAGCACGCTGCCGATGACGTGCCCGATGAGCACGGACCCGCGGTGGATGGCCATGCTGCGGAAGCGGGCGATGATGCCCTCGGTCATGTCGTTGGAGACGGACACCGCGGTCCCGACGACGGTACTGCCGATGGTCATCAGCACGATGCCCGGCACCAGGTAGGCGATGTATGCGGAGCGCCCTCCGCCGCCGATTCCCGCGCTCATGGTGTCGCCGAAGATGTAGACGAAGAGCAGCAGCAGGACGATCGGGGTGAGCAGCAGGTTCAGGGTGAGGGACGGGTAGCGGCGCGCGTGGAGGAGGTTGCGGCGCAGCATCGTGGAGGAGTCGCGGACGGCGAGGGAGAGGGAGCTCATCGGACAGACTCCTTGGGCTGGTCGGTGGTGGCGGTCAGGGCGAAGAACACGTCGTCGAGGTCGGGGGTGTGGACCGTCAGCTCGTCGGCCTCGATGCCGGCCGAGTCCAGCCAGTCGAGAATCGAGCGCAGCTCGCGCTGGGTCCCGCCACTGGGGATCTGCAACGCCAACGCCTCGTCATCCCGGGTCACCTCGCGCAGGGTGGAGGCGGCGCTGTGGTAGGCGGACGGGTCGGAGAAGCGGAGCCGGACGTGGCCGCCGGGGATCAGCCGCTTCAGCTCCTCGGCGGTGCCCTCGGCCGCGATCCTGCCGTCGTTGAGGACAGCGATACGGTCGGCGAGCTCGTCGGCCTCCTCCAGGTACTGCGTGGTCAGGAAGACCGTCACACCATCGGAGACCAACTCGCGGATGACCTGCCACATGTTGTGACGCGAGCGCGGATCGAGACCGGTGGTCGGCTCGTCCAGGAAGATGATCCGCGGCCGGCCCACCAACGTCATGGCAATGTCCAAGCGGCGCTTCATACCACCCGAGTAGGTGGAAGCCGGCTTCTTCGCCGCCTCCACCAAGTCGAACCGCTCCAGCAACTCGGCAGCCACCCGGCGGCCCTCACGCTTCGACAAGTGGTGCAGGTCCGCCATCAGCAGCATGTTCTCCTCGCCGGTGATCAGGCCGTCGACCGCGGAGAACTGCCCGGTGACACCGATCGCAGCCCGAACCGCCTGCGGAGCAGTGGCGACGTCGTGGCCCGCCACCCGAGCCTGCCCACCATCCGCGGTGACGAGAGTGGAGAGGATCTTGACGACGGTGGTCTTGCCCGCTCCGTTAGGCCCGAGCAGGGCGAACACGGACCCGGCCGGGATGTGCAGATCGATGCCGTTGAGCACGGTCTTGTCGCCGTAGGACTTGCGCAGACC